>CAZCVE010000016.1:70705-171534 GCA_964502175.1 uncultured Sandaracinaceae bacterium | reverse complement strand
GGGTCTGCTTCGCAGCCCCCGCCGCAAGGCGCCCCGTCGAGCGCACGATTCTCTCGCGGTCTCTGAGAGACCGAGAAACTTTCGTTTCTCGGGATCGAACCGTCGTACGGGGTTTGGGGGCAACGCCCCCAACGCGCGGCGCTTGCGCCGCGGACAACTGAGTTTGTTTCAGGCGAAGGTCCAGCCGAGGCCGCGGTAGGTCGGTGCGCGTAGGGCGACTCGGTCGCCCTCGACGACGAGGATCTCCGCGAAGCGCTCACACGGCTCGCCCGCCTTCGCGTGACGAAAGAGCACCGCGTCGCCGATCGAGAGCGTCACGTCGCGCGGCACGCGCAGCGGCGTCTGCACCTCGCCCGCACCTTCCATGTCGTCGAGCGTGACGCCCTCCGGAAACACCGGGCGAGGGAGCTTGTCCTTGCCTGCCGAGCCGGACGCGATGTAGCCGCCACCCTGCACCGTGGCCCAGCCCGGGCCCGGTAGGCGCGTGACCTCGAGCGCGAAGAACAGCGACGGCTCGAGCGCCTGCATGTGCGCGTCGTGGAAGTAGTCGAAGAGGTGCGGCTTGTAGAAGCCGCTGCCGGCCGTGGTCTCCGTCACGCCGCTCGCGCGCGTCGTCGAGTCGAGCGAGCCCGTGCCTCCACCGTTCACGATCTTCGGTGGAAGACCCGCGCGCGTGAGCGCATCCACGATCGCAGTGCGTCGCTCGGCCACGTCTCGGACGCTCCGCTGACGGATCAGCTGCTTGATCGGGTTCTCGAGCGGCGCGTACGGGCTCCTGTCGGGCAACCCTGCGACCTGCGCCTCGTAGCAGAGGAGCCCCGCGAACCGCGTGCCGCGCGTGTCGGCGATGCGACGCGCGAGCGTGACGATGTCGTCTGGCGTGCGCAGCGGCGATCGACGCACGCCGAGGTGCACGCGACCTCCCGCGAGCTCGAGCGACATGTCGATGCAGAGCGCGAGCGCGAGCTCCGTGCCCGCGCGTGTCGCCTCTTCGGCTGCGCGATCGATCGCGGCGCGTGAGTCCACCGCGAGCACGAGGTCTGCGCCCTTCGCGGCGAGGCGCGCGGCGCGCGCGAGATCCTGATCTTCGCCGGGGCGGATCGACGGCGGATACGCGACGAAGAGATCGCGGTGGCCTCGCTCGAAGAGCGACTCGCTCTCGGCGACCGCGAAGCACAGGAGGCCCGCGAGCTCGGGAGCGCCGCGCGCGAGCAGCCGATCGATCAGCGCCGGCGCGCGCACGCTCTTGGTCGCGATGCGCAGGGGCAGCGCGTGGGCGCGCACGATCTCGCGCTGACGCTCGAGGTTGCGATCGAAGGCCGCGAGGTCGAGCACCGCGCACGGCAGGCGCTCGCTCGCGATCGCGCGCAAGAGGTCTCGTGCCGCCATCGCGCGAGGGTATCCGAGCCCGCGCACGAGCGGACAGAGAGACCCGCGACGTTTGGCGGCGACGTGGTCGCCATGCATGCTGCCTCGGTGCCGTACACGGACCGCCTCGGAGAAGACGCGAGCAGCGCATGGCTCGTCTCCTTGGCGGTGCTGCACGTGCTGTGGATCGTCGGCGCGATCCTGTGGGCGCGTCGCGCGTCGCGCGTTCGAGTCGCGAAGATCGAAGAGGGCGGCACGACGGTCTCGGGCCGCGTCGAGGCTGACGATGTGGTGCTCGTCGGCGAGCCGTTCCAGCTGCGTCTCTCCACCGGCGCAGGGATGTGGGTCGAGCCCCAGCCAGGCGCGATCGTGCGGACGGCGACGGTCCGATCGTGGGAGCGGCGCGGACGTCTCCAGCCGGGCGAGCTCCTCATCCTCGAGGGCGAGCTCTCGCGCGAGCCGCTCCGCACCGACGACGCGTACCGCGAGGCGGAGCTCCGCTGGGTGCTCCGCGCGACACGCATCAGCGGGCTCGCCGAAGGTGAAGTGAGCGTCAGGCACGGGCGACGCGCGCGCATCGCGTTCGTCCTCGGCATGGCGTCGTCGCTCGTGCTCGCGTTCCTCGCCACCGAGCACGTCGTGCTCGCGACCTCCGGCGTGGTGACGATCGGGCGGGCCAGCGTCCACCTCGAGCCGCACGAGGGCGTGGTGGCGACGGGCCAGAGCGGCCACCGACGCATCGCCACCACCGAGCGGACCGTCGAGGTGCGGCTGACGATCGACGGCGAGCCGGTGGTCCTCGTGGATCACCTGACCGAGGTGGGCGCCCGCGAGGCACAGGCGCGCGGCGCTCTGCCCGTCATCCACGCGCGGCTCGCGGGCGTGTCATTCGCCCAGATCGGAGAGCGCCCGGGCCTCTGGGCGCTCGCGGCGTATGGCTTCGTCGGCTTGATCGCGATGGTCGCCTCCTGGATCTTCTGGACCTGGGATCGCGACAAGACCTGGTGAGTCGTCAGGCCCTTCGCTCGATGAGGTAGACGCGCTCGCTCGCCCGTGTGGCGCCGCGCTGCGCGAGCACGCCCGCGGGCTCGAACGCGTCGCGGCTGCCGAGCGCGAGGACCTCGTCGTGCGCGAACGCCGCATGGACGGCCTCTTCGGGCACCGAGAACGGCGGCTCTTCGGTCGGTCCGTCGTGCTCGAACGTGACGAGCAGCGTGCGCGCGCCGACGTGCAAGAGCGAGCGGGTGTGCTCGACGTAGCGGGTGCGCAGCGCGGGCGGGAGCGCGACGAGCGCGGCGCGATCGAAGCACACGTCGAAGTGGCCCGCGACGGTCGCGTCGAGCGCGAAGTAGTCGCCCGCGTAGATCGTGATGGCGCCCGACGTGAACGCCTCGAGCGCGCCGACGCTCGAGCGCTCGGGCGTGATGCCGCGCTCCGCGAAGAACGCCTCGACGGCGCTCGTGACGAGCTCCACGCCCACGACCGCGCGCGCGTGTCCCGCGAGCCAGGTGAGGTCGGCGGTCTTCCCACACAGCGGCACGAGCACGCGCGCGCCTTGCAGATCGAGCCGTCCCGCGTGCGCCACGAGGTCGTCGTTGGGGCGCCCTTGGTGGAAGCCGATCCGTCCTTCGCGCCAGCGCGTCTCCCAGAACTCCGGTTGCATCGCGCGTTCGTACCGCGGCGCGGCGCGTCTCGTCACCAAGCGCTCGCTGCGTGCATGATGGTGCGGTGCTCCGTTCGGATCGGCGGGACGCTGCGCGCGGGAACCCACGGGCGACAGGGCTCTCGTCCGCGCCGCCTCGAACACGGGACCTCATGTCTGCCCTGGGTGAGATGAGCGCTTCGATGAGCTGGCTCGTGACGATCGGTGGGGTCGCGGCGCTGGTGTTCTGGCTGTGGCTCGCGACGCGGTCGCTCCGCGCGTCGAACGTCGCGGCGCCCACCGCTCTCTTGGTGGGCCCGATCACGCTGGTCGGACACGTCGTGGCGACCAAGCCGGTGGAGAAGGGTGAGGCGTTCGAGGTGCGTCTCGACGACGGACGCTCGATCCCCGTCGTGCCCAGTCGTCGCGCGCGGATCGCCACGCGCGGCGCGCGATCGTGGGAGGCGGGCACGCTGGCTCCTGAGGATCTGGTGCGCGTGGAGGGCCTGCTCGTCGGCACCGCGAGCGAGGCCTACCGCGAGGCCGCGTGGTCGCTCGATGCCTTCGAGATCACGCACCTCGCGCGTGACCCGCGCACACGCTCGCGGGTCGGTCCCGCCGTGTCGCTCGCCCTCGGCGTCCTGGCGCTCGCGTGGCTCGCACTTTCCGTCGCGCCGTTCGTGGCGCTCTCGCTCGCAGGTCGCGAGGCGATGGCTACGGCGGAGGTCGTGAGCACCGCCGACCGCGAAGGGCTCGTGCTGATGGGGGAGACCGAGCACCTTCGCTTCTGGGCCGCGGGACCGAACGCGGCGTTGCCCATGCGCGCCCAGGTCACCGTGGAGGGCGCCGATCCGACCCTCACGTTCATCGACGACGTCGGTGTTCGTCGGCTCGAGCAGATCCGTGAGCGGCACCAGGTGAGCGTCGTCGTGGCTGAGCTGCTCGGAGTCGTCTTCGGGCAGGTGGGGGACGAGCCGGGTGTGCGGCCCTCGACGGCGCGCTCGCTGGCGGTGCTCTTGGTCTGCGCGGCCTCGGGGTTCGCGCTCTTCCGCCGACGCGCCCGCGCGTGAGCCGGTTTCTTGACGCGCGGATCCGAGCCTGATCCTCTCCGCGCATGCCGTCGTTTCCTGCGTTCCTGCGTGGTCGTTCCGCGAACCGTCGTCACGTGCTCGGCTTCGCGATCGGCACCTCCGCGGTGATCGGTCTCGGCACCGTGGGCTACATGGTGCAGGGCATGCGCGAGGCCGACGCGCTCGTCACGGGCGCGAACGCGCGCTTGCACGCGCCGTTCGTCGAGGCGCCTGGCGTCGATCGGGTGCAGGCGTCGGGCGCCGCCGCGATGCTCGAGCGCGCGATCGACATGGGTCGCGACGAAGACGAGGTGCGCGGCACGTTCCACTACGCGCGCGCGCTCGAGGATCTCCAGCGCGGCGATCTCGTGCTCGCCGAGGGCGAGCTCTCCTCGGCGCATCAGTTCCTCGGCGAGACGGTCGATCTCGTCATCCTCTCGGCGGCGCTCTCACGCGCGCGCCTCCTCCACGAGGACGCCGAGCGCGAGATCGCGCACGCGCTCGAGATGGCACCCGACGAGCCGCGCGCGATCCTGCTCGCGGCCGACATCGCGCTCGATCTCGATCACGGCAGCGAAGCGCGCGAGCACCTCACGCACCTCAGCGCGTTGGTCCCGAACTCTTCGATCGTGCACAACCGTCTCGGCGTCGCGCTCGAAGAAGAGGGCGACCTCGAGGGCGCCGAGCGCGAGCTGCGTGACGCGGCGCGCATCGATCGTCAGGGCCACGACGCGTGGGTGAACCTCGGTCGCGTCCTGCGTCGCGCCGGCCGGCACGAACAGGCGCGCGAGGCGTTCGACGTGGCTGTGCAGCGCGCACCGAGCGACTCGGATGCCCTCCTCGGGCGTGGCCTCACGCGCGCCGCGACCGGCGACGTGCGCGGCGCCGAGGCAGACTTCCGACGCGCCGCCGAGCTCGCGCCGAACGACGCGGAGCCGCTGCTCGCGCTCGGCGATCTCCAGCGTGATCTCGGCGCGGTGTCGGACGCGGTGACGACGTACCGCTCCGCCATCGATCGCGAAGATGCAGACGCCGCGTCGTGGCTGAAGCTGGGCAACGCGCTCGCGCTCCTCGAGGACTACACGGCGTCGGCGCACGCGTTCGAGGCCGCGATCCGTCGCGCGCCCGAGCTCGCTGCGGCGCACAACGGCCTCGGCGCGAGCCTCATGCACTTGTCCGACGAGGATCCGATCCGTCGACCCGAGGCCGTGATGGCGCTCGAGCGTGCGGCCGAGCTCGACCCGACGGACCCGAACCCGCTGATGAACCTCGCGCTCCTGGCCGAGCGCGACGGCGTTCGCGACGCTGCTCGCTCCGCGTGGGAGCGCGTGCTCCTGGTGTGGCCGGGCTCGCCGATCGCGACGCGCCGCCTCGCCCGACTGGCGGCGACCTGACTCTTCCGTGCTAGCTTCGCGCCGCCATGGCGACCCAGCAGCAGCACAAGGACGACACGATCGGTTACTACCTCGGGCTCGTGATGTTCAGCATCGCGATCCCGATCATCGCCGGCGTCGGCTACTGGATGGCGTTCCAGCTCCGCGACGTGGACCGCACGACGCAGCAGCTCACGGCGCCGCCCGCGGCCCAGGCCGAAGCCGAGGCACCGGCCGAAGAAGAGCCCGCCGCCGAGGCACCTGCCGCGCAGTGATCGCGCGCCCTTCCGCGTGACGACCCCCGCCACGACCGGCGAGCGCGCCGCGCGGATCGCCGTCGGCGTGTGGGCGCTGCTCTGGGCCGTGAACGACTCGCTGCCGTACTTCGGCGGGCGCGACGACTCGTGCCAGACGATGTTCTCGTCGCTCGAGTGGGGCCTCACGCCCGACGGTCGGAGCTGGAACAACCATCTCCTCCTGCCGCAGCACATGTCCTTCGACGCCTGGCTCAACATCGAGCTGCGGGACGTGGTGATCGACGGCGAGCCCCGCGATGCACGCGAGCGCGCGCTCTTCCGCTGGATCCGGCGGCCCGGGCGTGATCGCAACATCGACGCAGTGCGGGTCGCGGTCGATCGACTCTGTGACCACCACGCCGTGCGGCTCTCCTACCGTCGCGAGCTCATGCCGCCGAGCGCCGAGTGGGAGACGACGCGCTGGGAGCCCGAGGCGTTCGGACCCGAGATCGACGCGTGCCGCGACGAGAACCTCGGCTCGCCGCGCTGGTGGGTGCCGGTGCGCTTGTTCGAGACCGACATGCCGAGCGTGGACGCGGCGCGCTCGGACGCAGGGGAGCCGTGAGCACGATGCGCGAGGAGCGCGGCGCGCGGCTCGATCCGCGCCTGCGGCTCGTGATGCTGTTCCTCGTGCCGGGCTTCGTGGGTCACACGATCCAGCTCACGGCGGAGGACGTGCCGTGGGATCACGGCGCGTGGGAGCGCTACTGGTGGACGCCGGGCTGGCACCTGTTCGTCGATCCGTGGGTCGTGGTCGCGATCGCGGTGATGCTCGCTCTGGCGGTGATCGGCATGGGCGGCGCGGCCGCGTGGGACGCCCCGTTTCGTAAGGCGATCGAGCCGCGATCCGCGCGCTTCTGGGCGACGGCGGTGATCGTCCTCTACGCCGCGCACTACCTCACCTACCCGTTTCGGATCCGCAACCACATGAGCCACATGCTCGGGTCGACGGGCGTGATCGGGATCACGTGGCTCGTGCTCGCGGTGCGCGAGGGCAGGCTCGACCCTCGCCGCGCCGATCGACTCGCGCTCGACGGCGTCGCGCTGATGAGCTGCGTCACCTACTTCTTCGCGGGCCTCCACAAGCTCAACGCGAACTTCACCAACATCGCGGTCGACGCCGAGGGGAGCTCCATCGTCGGCAGCTCGGCCGTGGACGGACTGCGCACGTTCTTCATGTACGGCGACCTCGGCACGCACCCACCCGCTCGGCTCCGCTACGTCGCGGCCTGGGGGACCATCGTGATCGAGACGTGCGTGCCGCTGATCGCGTGGCGCGTGCGTCGGCTGCGGCTCCTCGCCGTCGCGGTCTTGTGTGCGTTCCACGTGCCGCACGTCGCGGTGATGGACGTGGCCGACTACCCGATGATCGCGAGCTCGTTCTATCCCGCGCTCTTCACGCGGGCCGAGGCGCGCGTGTACGCGCCGTACTTCCGGCCCTCGTGGTGGAACGTCTCGGGTGCGGCGCTGGGCGTGGCGATCCAGGTCTGGTTCATCCCCTGGTGGGGGCGGCTCACGATCTTCGGGATCTTCGTGCTCGCGTTCTGGGGCTGGTCGCTCGCGTCGGTGGCGCACGCCATCGCGTCGCGGCGAACACGCCGTGGCAACGCGGACGCTGCGCGTGGCCGGCGAGCCACGCCGGAACGCACGAATTCCGCGCATTGAGGGGCTCGCGGCGGTGGTACGGGCCGTGGTTTGCTCGGCGCCATGAGCACCGATCCGCGCTCCGGACGACACGACGGGCAGCAGGCGACCGCACTCGGACCCTATCGAAGCGTGGAGGCGCCCCCGAGGGTGCCGCCGCGGGCCATCGGACGCTGGATGCTCGCGCCCGCCGTGGGCTCGGTGCTCGTGGCGACGGGGCTCCTGCTCTTCGCGCCGGAGGAAGCGCCGAGCCTCTCGGTGTTCGACCTGCCGACCGATCTCTCGGACGGCGTGACCGAGTTCCCCGGAGCCGAAGAGCTCTTGCCCGAGGGCACGCCGCTCGCGCCGCTCTTGTCGGCCGCGCAGCCCGAGGCGCTCGGCATGCTCTCTCCGCGCGAAGGCGTCACGCGCGTCATGCGCGGAGACGTCCTCCAGCTGCGCTTCAACCGGCCGATGGTGCGCGCGTCCGAGGTCGATCGACCGCTCGCGTCGATGCCGCTGCCGCTCGAGCCGGTGAGCGGAACCCGCCCGATCGCAGGCGTCGCGACGTGGACGAGCCGGAGCACGCTGACGTTCGTGCCGGCGCCGTCGTCGTTCGACGCGAACCTCGAGGCGCGCCTGCGGTTTCCGGAGGAGCTGACCTCGCTCGAGGGCGAGCCGCTCTACGACGACGAGATGGAGCGCCTCATCGTGCTCGACGGTCGTCCGCGCGTGATCCGCAACGACTCGCGGGTCTCGGCGGGTGAGCCGCTCGCGCTCTACTTCAGCGCGTCGGTGAACACGACGGAGCTGCGCAGTCAGGTGCTCGTGTACGAGGCGGGCGGCGGCTCGCGATCGATCCCGTTTCAGGTGCGCGCCGCGGCGCGTCCGGCGACGGAGACCGACGAGGGTGATGGCCTCCACCGCATCGAGCTCGTGCCGTCGCGCGCGCTCGAGCCGGGCTCGCGGATCGGCGTGGCCATCGCGCCCGCGTACCTCTCGTGGGGCGGCGAGACGCCCGGCTACTACTCGTTCGCGGTGCAGCCGCGTCCGCGCTTCACGGGCCTCGGCTGCACGGTCAGCGAGTACGGCACGGCGGGCTGCGCGTACACGGAGTCGCCGGGAGAGATCATCGACATCGAGGCGGAGCTCACGCTCCTCGCGAGCCATCCGCTGGCGGACACCACCGCGGCCGCGGTCACGGTGCGCCCGGCGCTCGCAGGCATGGAGGTGGCGATCTCGGGCGAGCAGGCAGAGCGACGCCGCCACCTCGTCGTGCGCGGTGAGTGGGAGCCCGATCAGGTCTACGAGGTGCGCGTCGGTACGCTCGTCACCGAGGCGGCCGAGCGCGTGACCGCGCCCGGTCCGCTCGCGATCCGCAGCCAAGGTCACCCCGCGCAGGTGTTGCTCGCGACGGGCCGCCACAGCTTCGAGCGCGGCGCGGCGTTCACGCTGCCGTTCTCCGGCATCAACCTCGCGCAGGCGCGCCTGCGTGTTCGCGCGGTGACTCCGGGTGAGGAGCCGAACGCGATGCTTCATCCAGGGATCTTCGTCGCGTCGGGGAGCGCGCAGGTCTCCGGGCTCGCGGAGCTCGCACCGCTCGCGCGCCCCAACCGCTGGGGCCGCGGCGAGATCGCGCTGGGCTCTCAGGGCAGCGTCGCCGTGGTGGGCCTCTCGCCCGTGGGCGCGAACGAGCCCGACGTGCTGACGACCGCGCTCGTCCAGCAGACGGACCTCGGCGTCAGCGTCGTCGCGAGCGACGAAGGCATCCTCGCGTGGGTCACCTCCATCGCGACCGCGCGACCCGTCGCCAACGTGCGCGTCGGTGCGTGGAACCAGTCGAGCACGCCGCTCGGCGAGGCCACGACGGACGCGAACGGCGTCGCGTTCTTGCGCGTCGCGGGCGGCAGCGCGCTCTTCGGCAGCACCGTGATCTCCGCGGCGTCGAGCGACGATCGCGCGCTCTTGCTGCTCGATCCGCGGCGCGCCGTGGGCGGCCAGTCGCTCGGTCTCTCGACCGGCGCCGAGGCGCGCGACTCGGACGTGCACGCGACCGTGATCAGCGATCGCGGCGTGTACCGACCGGGTGAGCGCGTGCGCGCGGTGGGCGTGGCGCGCCGCATCGACGGCGGCACCGCGAGCCTCGCGGGACCGCTGCCCGTGGAGGTTCGCTTCTGGGATCCGAGCGGTGAGCTCCCGTACGCGACCGTGGCGGGCACGCTCGACGATCACGGCGTGGTCGACGCGGAGATGGAGCTCCCCGATCCGGCGCCGATGGGCACGTGGCGCATCGAGCTCGTCCACCGGAACGAGGCGCACCACAAGCTCGGTGAAGGCACGATCGAGGTCAGCGAGTACCGCGAGCCGCGCCTCCGCGTGGACGTCGCGCGCGTCGACGCCGCGGGCGCGCCTGCGACCGGTCCGCTCGCCGCGGGCCAAGACCTCACCGTCGCGATCCGCGCGCGCTACCTCTTCGGCGCGCCGGTCACCCAGGGCGAGGTGCGCTGGCAGCTCGCGCGCGCAGGGGCTGCGCCGATGCCCTCGCGCTGGTCGGAGCTGACGTTCGGACCTGCCGGCGTGCCCGTGCGCTACCAGGTGCTCGCGGAGGGAACGCTCGAGACGGACGCGTCGGGCGAGGTGCGCGTCTCGCACGCGCTCGAGATGACCGCCGCGCGCCGTACGCGCTTCACCGTGTCGGCTGACGTCAGCGACGCTTCGGGCGAGTCCGCGGCGACCGAGAGCTCGTTCGTCGTCTACCCGGGCGATCACGAGATCGGCATGCAGACGGGGCCGGACTGGGTCGCGCTGGGCACGAGCCTCGCGGCTGAGGTCGTCGCGATCGATCACGCGGGAGAGCCGGCGCTCGGCGTGCCCGTGCAGATCCGCGTGGTGCGCGAGGGCTGGCACGGCTGGTGGGAGTGGCACGGTGGTGCCGAGGAAGGAACGCTGCAGCTCCGTCGCGCGCAGCAGGCAGAGACGGTCGCGACCTGCGACGTGGTCTCGGCCGCAGAGCTCGTGCGCTGCGAGCACACGCCCACGCGCCCCGGCACGTACCGCTTGGTCGCGACCACGCGCGATGGCGTCGTGACGGATCGCCGCGTGTACGTCGCGGGGCCCGACGAGAGCCCCGATCGCGATCCGCCGGGCGCGCCCATCACGCTGACCCCCGAACGTGACGACTACGGCGTGGGCGATCGCGCGCGCGTCGCGTTCGAGTGCCCGTGGCCCGAGGCGTACGCGCTCCTCACGGTGACCCAGGGTGGCGAGAGCCACCGCGAGGTCCGCGCCGTGACGGCGGGTGGACAGGTGCTCGACGTTCCGCTGACCGACGCGATGGTGCCGAACGTCCACGTGGCGCTCGTGCTCGTGCGCGCCCGAACGAGCGAGCCTTCGGCGACGAGCGATCTCGGCGCGCCCGATCTGCGCTTCGGCGCGGCGGAGATCCGCGTTCGTCCGCGCACCTCCACGCTCGCCGTCTCGATCGAGCACGCGGCCAGCCAGAACAGCTCGGGCGAGGTCCGCGCGGGCACGCACCAAGAGGTCGCGGTGCAGGTGCGCGACGCGAGCGGCGCGCCCGTGGCGAACGCCGAGGTCGTGCTGTGGGCGGTCGACGAAGGCACGCTGCGGATCACGGGCTACCAGACGCCGGATCCCACGCGCGGCTTCTTCCTTCGTCGCCCCGCGACGCTCGCGCTCGAGGATCTTCGTCGCACGCTCGTGTCTCGTCTCCCCGGCGCGCTCGAGACGTTGCCCTCGGGTGACGGCGGCTACGAAGACGCCGCGAGCTCGCTCGAGTCGCGCGAGCGCTACGAGCCGACGGTGCTCTGGCAGCCGCGGCTCCGCACGGGCGCAGATGGTCGTGTCGTCAGCGCGATCGATCTTCCCGAGCGCCTCACCGAGTACCGGATCATGGCCGTCGCGATCGACGCGACCTCGAGCGCCGGCATGGCCTCGAGCCGCCTCACGGCGACGCGTCCGCTCGTCGCGCGGCCTGCGTTCCCGCGCTTCGTCACCGACGGCGATCAGATCGGCGCGCGCATCTTCGTGAACAACCGCGAGGCGAGTCCCGTGCACGCCCGCGTGACGCTCTCGCTCGCGGGCGACGACGGTCAGGCGCGCGAGGTGGGCGCGGCGGAGCTCGATCTCGCGGGCGGCACGGAGGGCTCGGTCTCCTTGCCCGTCGAGATCCGCGGCATGCGCACTGCGCACTTCACCGTGCACGTCGAGGGCGGCGCCGAGACGCTCGACCTCACGCGTGATCTGCCCGTGGTGCCGCGCGGCTACTTCGTGCGGAGGAGCGTGCTGGTCGCGGGCTCGGGCTCGAGGCAGCTCAGCGTGGCGCTGCCCGCGGGCGTCGCGGTGGGTCGCCTGCGCGCGACGATCGCGCCGCATCCGTTCCTCCACGGCGAGGCGCTCCTCGATCGCCTGCGCGACTCGTGGTGGCAGTCGACGACGAGCGACGCGGCGCTCGTGCTCGCGGCGGCGGCGAACGCGCGCCTCTCGCACGGCACGGGACGCACCACGCACGAAGACCACGAGCGCGAGGCCGCGATCGGCGCGGCGCTGAGGCGCCTGATCTCGCGCCAGACCGACACGGGCGGGTTCGGCATCTACGCAGCCTCGGGCGGCGAGAACCCGCAGATGACGGTGCTCGGCGCGTTCGCCCTCGTCGAGGCCAGCCAAGAGGGCCAGCCGCCGATCGCGCCCGGTGTCGTGGTCTCGCCGCGCGCCCGTGAGCTCGCGATCGAGCGCCTCGTTCGCCTCGTGCGCGACGGTGAGCTCCAGTACTACGGCCGCGACGCGATGGACGATCAGGCGCTCGCGCTGCGCGTGCTCGCCAGCGTCGATCGCGGCAACACCACGGCGCGCGATGCTGCGTTCGCGCGACGCCAGTTCGCGTCCCCGATCGAGCTCGCACACCTCTCGCTCGCCTACGAGCGCGGCGATGCGCAGCGCGCCACGCTGGCGCTCGAGGCCGCCCGTCGAATCCTCGAACCCCGCGCGCAGGATCCGGCCTACGTCGGTGACATGCGCGCCGTGGCCATCGCGTGCGAGGCGACGAGCAGCGTGGGCTCGGGCCGCACGGCGATGCGCTCGCTCCTCGGTCGCCTGCTCCGAGGCGAGGGCGGCGCGTCGAGCATGGAGCTCGCGTGGCTCCTCCGCGCCGAGGCGAGCGTGGCCGAAGGGCTCGCGCGCGGTGGGCAGGCGGATCTCTTCACGGAGCCGTCGTCGATGTCGCTCACGCTCGACGGCCAAGCGATCGGCGCCCTGCCGGCTGCAGACCCGACGAGCGTCGCGAGCAGCGTGCAGACGTTCGATCTTCCGTTCACGCGCGTCACCGGCGGCGCGCACGTGCTCGACGCGCGGGCAGGCGAGGGCGCGCCCGTCTTCGTCGCGCTCGACGGCGAGTGGGCCGTGCCGCTCAGCGAGGCCGAGAGCGTGGCGCGCGGGCGCGGCATCACCGTGCACCGCGTGCTCGAGACCGAGGCGGGCACGCCGATCGCCGAAGGCGCGCACCTGCCCGTGGGCTCGCTCGTCCGTGTGCGCCTCTTCATCCACACGGAGCACGGCGTCGAGTCCGCGCTCGCGGTGCGCGACCCGCACGCCGCTGGCCTCGAGCCGATCGACGGCGGGCACCGCACCTCACCGGCGCAGGCGCTCGCGGCGCTGCTCGGCATGAGCCCGTCGGACGAGGTCACGGACGCACGCGGCGCGCTCGCGATGCGCACCAGCAACTACGTGCAGCACGTCGCGCACGACGTACACGCGAGCACGTTCTACCTGACGCGCCTCTCGGCTTCGCTCTCGGAGCTCACGTACGGCGTGCGCGCCACGACCGTCGGCACGTTCACGCTGCCGCCGACGGAGCTCGCGAGCGAGCGCGATCCGTCGCTCGTCGCACGCAGCAGCACCGCCACGGTGGTGATCGACCCGTGAGCGCGTCGCCGCGAGACGTGTCGGTGTCGCCGGGGACCTCGCTTCGAGCTGGGCTCGAGGCGGAGCCTTCGTCGACCCGACCCGTCGCGGCGCCTCGCTCGCCACGGCTCCGTGATCGCGCCGCCCGCGCGGCGAAGGTCTCGCTGATCGCCCTCGTCGTCGTGCTCGTCGCCGGGCGCCTCGCGTTCGCGGCGTTCCACGATCGCCTGATCGACGACGCGCGCTTCTCGATCCCCGACGACTCGCTCGCGATCGTCGATCACCAGGGACGCCTCCTCCGGCACGAGCGCCCCGACGGACACTTGGTCGGGACCGAGCGCGTCGATCGACGCTGGGTGTCGCTCGATCGCATCCATCCGAACGTGATCGATGCGGTGATCGCGGTGGAGGATCAGCGCTTTCGAGAGCACGACGGCGTCGACGTGCGCGCGAGCCTGCGCGCGATCGGCCAAGACGTGATCCCCGGAGGTCGCCGCAGCGGCGCGTCCACCATCACGCAGCAGCTGGTGAAGCTCGTGTACGGGCGGCCCCACGGCGCGCTCTCGAAGTCGCTCGAGATCCTGCGCGCGATCGAGCTCGAGGACCGACTCGGCAAGGACGAGATCCTCGTCCAGTACCTGAACCGGCTGCCGTACGGGAACGGGATCGTCGGCATCGATCGCGCGGCCGAGGCGTACTTCGGACGACGCGCCGTCGATCTCACGCTGGGAGAGGCCGCGCTCCTCGCGGGCCTGCCGCAGGCGCCGAGCCGGCTCGATCCGCGGCGACACCTCGGGCGTGCGATCGCGCGACGCGATCACGTGCTCGGCCGCATGCTCGAGCTCGGCGTGCGCACGCCCGAAGAGATCCGCCTCGCGATCGCGGAGCGTCCGGTGATCCGCGCGGAGAGCCCGCGCAGCTACCGCGCGCCGCGTTTCGTCGATCACGTCGTCTCGGCGGCGCGACGCGGCGAGGTGGCCGCGACGGACAACACGCTCACGACCACGCTCGATCTCGAGCTCCAGGGCGAGGCCGAGCAAGTGCTCGGCGCCACGCTCCAGCAGCTCTCCGCGCGCGGCGCGCACAACGCCGCGGGGATCGTAGTGCTCAACGCGACCGGTGAGATCCGCGCCTACGTGGGCGCCGCGCGATCGGGCGCGGACGCGGCCGGCGGACAGCTCGATCTCTTGCGCGCCAGGCGACAGCCCGGCTCGACGCTCAAGCCGTTTCTCTACGCGCTCTACTTCGAGCGCGGCGCGGGCCCGGCGAGCGTGGTCGACGATCTGCGCGCGCCGATGACCGGCCACGACGGCGCGCTCTACGAAGCGGAGAACTACGACGGCACCGAGCGAGGGCCCGTGTCTGCGCGCACGGCGCTCGCCTCGTCGCTCAACCTCGCGGCGCTCGACGTGGCGCGTCGTCTCGGACAGGACCGCGTCGTCGCGGGCCTCGGGGCGTTCGGTCTCGTTCGTGGCCTCGACGCCGACGACGTGGGCGCGGCGGTCGTGCTCGGCGGCGCCGACACGAGCCCGCTCTCGCTCGCCGAGGCCTACGTGACGCTCGCGCGCGGAGGCACGCGCATCCCACTGCGGAGCACCGCGCTCGGCGGCGAGCCGCTCGCGCCGCGGCGTGTCGTCTCTCGCGCGACTGCGCTGCTCGTGCGCGACGTGCTCACGGATCGCGACGCCCGACGCGCTGGCTTCGGCGGCGACCTCTCGACGCTCGCGGGCTCACCGCTCGGTCCCGGGCATGGCGAGGTCGCGCTCAAGACGGGAACCTCCGCCGCGTGGCGAGACGCGTGGGCGGCGACGTTCGACGACGACTTCACCGTGATCGTGTGGTTCGGCGATCCCGCCGGCGAGCCGATGGAGCGCGTGTCCGGCTTCGAGGCCGCAGCGCCCGCGGCCATGCGCATCCTCGGCGCCGCCCGCGCGCGCCGTGACGACCTCGTGCCCGCGGACGCGCCCGCGATCCACGAGATCGGAGGCGACAGCGAGATCGCGCGCGTGCGCGTCTGTCACCAGACGGGCCTCTTGCCGGGCGCGCGCTGCACGCACCTCGTCGACGAGGTGTTCGCGCGCGGCCACGCGCCGACGCGAGCCTGCGCGAGCGCCGCGGACGACGGCACGCACCTCCTCGGCGAGCACTACCGCGCGTGGCTCGCGAGCTCCCGACCGCTCGATCTGCGACTGCGACCCGAAGGACCGACGTCAGCCGCGGAGGTGGTGCTGCGCGTCTCGCACCCGAGCGACGGCGCGGTGCTCGTGTCGCCACCCGGCGGTCAGGCGCGCATCCCGCTTCGATCGACGCTCGCCGCGGCGCCAGCCCTCGACGCTCGCTACGAGATCGACGGCCGGCCCGTGCAAGGCAGCGCGTGGACGCTGACGCCCGGACCTCACACGGCGGTCGCCGTGCTGGGGACCCGCCGCAGCGATCCCTCGCACTTCGAGGTCCGCACCGAGTAGCTGCGCGCGCCGGGTGACGTCACGTTCCTGACGCCGAGGTGTCGGTCGCGCGGAGATCGCCCGTTTTCCCATCGATTCCGATGCTTGCCGAGTGGCCCTCGATTTGCTCAACTCCGCGCCGCGCCGGCCCCTCGCCGTCGCTCACGGAGTACGACCGATGACGGTTTCGGGCACGACACTTTCGGGTCTCTCGGGCAGGCGCCCGCCGTTCCCTCTCTGCAAGGCGTCCGATCTCGCGAGGACGCTGATGCTCGCGTGCGTCGTGGCGCTGCTCGGGCTCACCGCCTCGACCGCCCGCGCGGACGAGCCGGGCACCACGGAGGATCCCGAGCCGGAGGTCTCCGATCAGGCGCGCCTCTGGCACCGGCTGCTCGCGGTCGAGGTCCAAGGTGCGATCGACGGCCCGCTCGGTGTGGTCGGTGGCTCGCTGGTGATCGCGCCGCTCGAGGCCCTCGCCCTCGAGGTCGGCGGCGGAGCGAGCCGCGACGGCGCGCGCGTCGCGGGCGGCGTCCGCCTCATGCTCCCGCAGGATCACTTCGCGCTGATGATGCGCCTCGGCGTCTCGGCCGGACCGCTCACCTGGGAAGGCGCGGGGCAGAGCGACGCCGACGTCCGCTACACCGCGCGTCGCCGCTGGGAGTTCAGCGCGGGCATGTACGCCGACATCGGCCTCCAGTACCGCTTCGACATGGGCCTCTACCTCGGCCTCATGGGCGGCGTGGAGACGCAGTTCAACTCGCAGGCCGACAGCTGCTCGGTCGTCGAGACCGGCGGCGGCGCGCCGAACGATTGCTCGGCGGACGGCTTCCGCCCCACGCGCATCTACCTCGGCCTCCAGGTCGGCTACGCGTTCGACATCGTGATCTGATCACGGCTCTGTGAACGCGGTTCTCTAAACGCGACGTCGCGCCGAGCTCGCGAGCGGCCTTCCTCCGGCAGGGCCGTTTGCGTTCCGTCAGCCTTCGTCGCGCTTGTCCGCCGGGGGCTCGCTCGTGCGCGCGTAGTCGAGGCCGTGCGGGCCGTTCGGGTCGCTGGGTTCGCTGACCGGCAGGGGCTCGCTGACCGGGAGGGGCGGTCCGTCACCGAGCAGTCGTCGCGCGGTCACGAGGTCGAGCTGCCCCTCCCACTTCGCGATCGCGAGCGTCGCCACCGCGTTGCCGACCATGTTCGTCAGCGCGCGCGCCTCGGACATGAAGCGATCGACCCCGAGCAGCAGCGAGAGCCCGGCGACGGGGATCGTGGCGGTGCTCTGGAGCGTGGCCGCGAGCGTGACGAAGCCCCCGCCCGACACGGCCGCGGCGCCCTTGCTCGTGAGCAGCAGCACCGCGAGCAGCGCGAGCTCGTCGCCGATCGACAGCTCCACGTCGAGCGCCTGCGCGACGAAGATCGCCGCCATCGTCAGGTAGATCGAGGTGCCGTCGAGGTTGAACGAGTAGCCCGTGGGCACGACGAGCCGCACCACCTCGGGGCCGCAGCCGAGCGCGGTCATCTTGTCCATCAAGCGCGGCAGCACGGACTCGCTCGACGACGTACCGAGCACGATCAAGAGCTCGTCCTTGAGGTAGCGGAGCAACGACGTGATGCGCACGCCGACGATCGCGCAGACGGTGCCGAGGCCGAACAGCACGAAGAGGAGCGCCGTCACGTAGAAGCCGAGCATCAGCTTCGCGAGGTTGCCGAGGCTCTCGATGCCGAAGTGCCCGATCGTGTAGGCCATCGCGCCGAAGGCTCCGACCGGCGCGGCGCGCATCACGATGCCGAGCACCTTGAAGAACACGAACCCGATCTGATCAATCGCGCCGAGCGCGGCCTTGCCTCGCTCGCCCATGCCCGCCAGCGCCGCGCCGAAGAGACACGCGAGGAAGAGCACGGGCAGCACCTCACCGCCCACGAACGCGCCGAGGAAGCTCTCCGGCACGATGCCCACGAGGTGCTGCACGAACGTCTGCGCCTCGCGTCCGTGCGTGGTCGCGTCGAGCTGCGTCGTGTCCATCGACGCCGCGTCCGCGTGGATGCCCGCGCCGGGCTGGATCAGGTGCACGACCAAGAGCCCGATGAGCAGCGCGACCGTCGTCATCACCTCGAAGTAGACGAGCGCCTTGAGCCCCACGCGCCCCACCTTCTTCAGGTCGCCGGCGCTCGCGATGCCCGAGGCGACCGCCGTGAAGACGATCGGCGCGATCAGCATCTTGATCGCCTTCACGAACACGTCGCCGAGCGGCTTCATCTCCTGCGCGCGCTCGGGATCGAGCCAGCCGAAGAGCGCGCCGAGCACGATGCCGGTCAGCACGTAGAGGTACAGACGATCCCGCTGCGGGGGCGTCTTGGATGCCTCGGGGTCGATCCCTGCCATCGCGCGAGGGTACAGGCTTCTCCGCCGTTCGCGTCCTCGTCGGCGAACCCCTTCGACGACGGCGCGCAGGAAGGCTAGGGTCGCGCCCCATGAGCAGCCATCAGCACGGTTCCGCCCGCAAACACGAGATGCGTCGTCGCACGCGCAAGCTCGCCCTCTGGCGCGAGAAGCAGCTCGCCAAGCAGGAGGCGGCCGCGAAGAAGAAGTGAGCTGCGCTCGCAGCGCGCGAACGAGGCGTCGTGGCTCATCGAGCGCGGCGCCTTCTTCGTTCCGTCGCCTGCGAGGAACGGGGCGTCGAGGGGAAGCGCGTGCGCGCGTGATCGATGCGCGTATCGTGCGCGGGTGACGAGCCCCCGCCTGATCACCGACTCCGCCGACCTGGCCGCCTTCTGTGCCTCCCTGCGCGCGGCGCCCTACATCGCGGTGGACACCGAGTTCGTACGCGAGCGCACCTACCACGCGCGGCTCTGCCTCGTTCAGGTCGCGCACGGTGAGCACGCGGCGGTGATCGATCCGCTCGCGCGCGATCTCGATCTCGGGCCGCTGCGCGAGCTCTTGCTCGACCCCGCGATCCTCAAGGTCGTGCACTCCGGCTCGCAGGACCTCGAGATCTTTCTCCACGCGATGGGGCAGGTCCCGACGCCGATCTTCGACACGCAGGTGGCGGCCGCTGTCTGCGGCTTCGGCGACTTCGTCGGCTACGCGTCGCTCGTGTCGGGCTTGCTCGGCGTCGAGATCGACAAGGCCTCGCAGGCGACGGACTGGTCGCTCCGACCGCTCTCGGCGCGGCAGATCGAGTACGCGCTCGGCGACGTCACCCACCTCTGCGTGGTCTACGAGAAGCTCGCGGCGCAGCTGGCCGCGCGCGGTCGCGAGGGCTGGGTCCGCGAGGAGATGGACGCGCTCGCCGACCCCGAGCGCTACCGCGTGGAGCCGCGCGAGGCGTTCCGGCGGCTCAAGATCCGCGGCGCGACCCGTCGCTCTCTCGCGCTCGCGCGTGAGCTCGCGGCGTGGCGCGAAGAGACCGCGGTCGCGCGCGATCTGCCGCGCGGCTGGGTGCTCCACGACGACGCGATCGTCGAGATCGCGCAGAACGAGCCGCGCGACGCCGAGGCGCTCTCTCGCGTCCGCATGATCAAGGCCCCCGTCGCGCGCGGCGCCGATGGCCGCACGATCCTCGAGGTCATCGCGCGCACGCTCTCGCAGCCCGCTGACCAGTGGCCGGAGCTTCCACCGCGGAGGGCCGCGACCGATGCGAGCGAGCCGCTCGTCGCGCTCTTGCAGGCGCTGCTCCGGCTGC
Source organism: uncultured Sandaracinaceae bacterium (assembly GCA_964502175.1). Classification (GTDB taxonomy): domain Bacteria; phylum Myxococcota_A; class Polyangia; order Polyangiales; family Sandaracinaceae; genus JAFLCL01. The sequence goes on along the minus strand of CAZCVE010000016.1, from coordinate 152,128 downwards.
GCTGCGATGACGAGGGCGTCGCGCCGCGCGTGGTCGCGAGCCGCGACGACCTCGAGGCGATCGCGATCGGAAAGGCGCCCGACGGCCCCGCGCTCACCGGCTGGCGGCGAGCGCTCTTCGGCGACCACGCGCTCGCGCTCGTCGCGGGTCGCGTCGCGCTCACGGGCGGCCCGGGCGGCACCGTGTCGGTGACGGACGTCGCTCGATAGCTCGCGGCGTGGGGTCGATGGGCTCCGGGGCCATCGCACACCCTGCGCGCTCCCACTTCGGGGTCGCGCTCACCCATCGAGGCGCTGGGGTCATCTCGACCCATTCGTCGGATCGCCCACGAATCAGGGAGATCTGGTCGAACACGAGCGCTGGCACGTCCGCTGCTGAGGCACCTCCTCGTGCGGACCAACACCACCACCCAGAACTCGGCGACGGCCTCGCGGTCTCGCCTCGGCGTCGTGGTCCTGCTCGGTGCGCTCGGCGCCGCGAGCACCGGCTGCCGCGCGAACCTGCTCTCCATGAGCGGCACGATGGCCGACGCCGGTCCCATGACGGACGCGCCGGTGGTGCCCGAGGAGATCGAGCCGGGCGCGTACTTCGACGACAACGTCGAGTCGATGCTCGTGCGTCGCTGCGGCGGCTGTCACGGCGCGGGCCGCAGCGCGCCGGACTTCCTGCGCCCCGATCCGGACGTGCGCTCGATGCTCCTCTCGTACCCGGCGCTCGTGGATCTCGAGAGCCCGCGCACGTCGCGCCTGCTCGTGAAGGGCGAGCACTCGGGTCCGGCGCTCACGGGCACCGAGTCGAGCACGGTGCTCACGTGGCTCGAGGCCGAGGCGGACGCGGGCACCGTGATCGATCCCGAGGCGCGCGAGATCGCGACGGCGCCGGTCGTCGTGCGCGAGGGCTTCAACAACATCCCGCTCGACACGCTCGGCATGCCGGCGTCGAGCATCCACTTCGTCGCGAGCCGCGTGGGCGAGGGCCTCTTCCTCGACAGCGTGCAGCTCGCGTCGGGCCCGATGGGCGCGAGCATCGAGCACCCCGTCTTCGTCACGTGGATCGACAGCGAGCCGCACGCGGATCCGGTGGATCGCTTCGCAGAGCTGTCGATCGAGGTCGAGCCGAACTCCACCGCGACGTTCGACTCCGGCACCGTCGTGCTCACCGACTACCCCGAGGGCGCGCTGCTCTCCATCCACTTCACCTCCGCGGGCCCGCTGATGGGCGAGACGGATCCGGGCACGGGCACGGGCACCGGCACGGGCACCGGCACGACGGACCCCGACGGCTGCTCGCAGCTCCCCGCGTTCCGCAGCGAGGCGGTCCCCGAGCTCCGCATGTACTGCACGCGCTGCCACGGCGGCGGCAACGCGAGCGCGACGGCGTCGATGGACATGCGCAACGTCGCGTCGGCCGACGACGACACCGCGCTCATGGGCTGTAACCAGATCTTGGGCCGCATCTCCGCTGAATCGCCCAGCGCGAGCGGCCTCTTCACGCAGCCCGATCCCGCGGGCGCCAGCGGTCACCCCTTCCAGTTCGCGACGAGCGCAGAGCTCGCCGGATTCCGCTCGTCGATCCTCGCCTGGTTCGAGATGGAGGCCCCATGAAGACGCGCCTGATGACGACGCCTCGCGTGCTCCGCGCCCTCGCCCTCGCGGGCCCCGCTCTCCTAGGGAGCGCGGCGATCGGCCTCGCGGCCTGCAATGCACCGGGCTTCGAGGATCCGATGGATCCCGATCCGCACACGACGCCGATGCCGGTCGAGGAGCCGACGCCTCCCGATCCGTCGATCGATCCGACGGTGGTCGGGCCGAGCGATCCGCTCGAGGAGACGGGCCCCGTCGACCGCGACGGCGACGGCTACATCGACATCGTCGATCCCTCCGGCGAGATCTCGCCCGAGTGGCAGGGCGATCTCGACGCGCGCGCGCTCGACTACAGCGCGGCCCTGCGCATCGCGTCGCTCCGCCTCCGCGGCACGCTGCCGACGCTCGTCGAGATCCGCTACGTGGCCGGCGCCGCCGAGCCTCGCGTCGCCTACGAGCAGCTGATCGATCAGATGCTCGAGGCGCCCGCGTTCCACCAGCGGATGATCGACTACTTCCGCGACACGTTCCGCATGGGCGGCGGTGAGCTCGACTCCGCGCCGATCTTCGCCGCTCAGCTCGTGGCCGAGGGACGCGACTTCACCGAGGTGTTCACCGCGACCACCGGCACCTGCCCCACCTACGACCGCGAGACCGACACGTTCACCGCGGCCGACTGCGACAACGGCGTGCCCGAGCACGCGGGCCTCCTCACGCACCCCGGCGTGATGCGTCACTACGCGTCGAACCTCGCGTTCCGCCGCGTGCGCTTCGTCCAAGAGGTCTTCGTGTGCCGGCCGTTCCCCGCGGAGACGGGCGCGACGACCGACGTCGGCGGCGCCGCTCCGTACACGGCGCCGTGGGACTTCGCGAGCATCGCGGGCGAGGACACGGGTGGGCGCGTCGACTTCCACGACACGAGCTCGGTCATCTGCGCGAACTGCCACGCCACGATGAACCACATCGCGCCGCTCTTCGGCCGCTTCGCCGAGGACGGCAGCTGGCAGGACGACTTCGTCGTGACGCTCCCGCTCGACGGAACGCCCGCGGCCGTGCGCACCGACTGGCTCCCCGAGGGCGAGCCCACCGGCTGGCGCTTCGAGGTGCCCGCGCGAAACCTGCCCGAGCTCGGCGCGGCGCTCGCCGCAGACGCCGACGTGGATCGCTGCGCGGTCACCCGTGTGTGGAACTGGGCGATGGGACACGGCGACGTGATCACGAGCGTCGAGCTCGTGCCCGCGGCGGTCACGCAGCCGATCGTCGACGACTACGTCGACAGCGGCCACGACCTCCGCGAGGTGGTGCGCGCGGTCTTCACGTCCGGCGACTTCGTGAACTTCTGAAGTGGAGACGACCATGCGAACCACCACGAACGTCCTCCTCGTCGCCCTGAGCCTCGCGCTCGGAGCCCCGCTCGCCGCCTGCCAGGGCATGGAGCCGCCGTCGGCGCGCACGCCCGGCCCGCGGGAGTCGTCCGAGCCCTTCATCCCCGAGGCCTTCACGCCTCTCGCAACGGTCGGCGGCGTGTCGAACACGTTCCATCACCCGGCCTCGATCGACAACGTCCGCACCGCGGATGCGCGCGAGGTGCTCGAGCGCATGGAAGAAGAGGGACCGCCCGGCTTCCGCGCGCGTGTCCACGGCTGCCGCAAGATGCGGTACGCGACCGTGGGCCGGATGCTGCGCGACCTCGGCGTCGACACGGCGGCCGAGGGCGGCGCGGGTCGCATGTACCGAAGCGCCGATCAGGCGCTCGGCGCTCCGAACTACGCGGCGCGCATCCCGGAGACCACCGAGCTCACGACCGCGAGCGCGTCGCGCCTCTTCGATCTGCTCGTCGTCGCGGCGCCCGAGATCATCGAGAACGTCGAGAGCTCCGAGCGCTGTCAGATCGGCGGCCGCGGCGTGCGGATCTTCGACGAGACAGGCGCATGCACCGAGGGGGGCCTCACCTGTCTCCTCGGCGAGCCTGCCCGCGAAGAGCACGTCGCCCTCTGCGATCAGATGGTCGAGCGCGCGACGAGCGAAGAGAACGGCCGCGTCGTCGCCGTCGCCTCGGTGCTCGCGGCCGCTGCGACCTGCGAGTGACATCGCTGGCACGCCCCCTGCGAAGCACCTCGCGCCGACAAGAGATCCGTCGTCTGTTGTCCCCGCGTCGCAGGCGACGCGCGCCGGGGGCGACGCCCCCAGACCCCGTAATGCGGTTCGAGAACTCGACACGGAGTGTCTCGCTCTCTCAGACCCCACGAAGAGGCCACCATGACCGACGCGAACGAGAACCGACGAGCCCGAGACGCCGCACGCGAGGTGGGGCGACGTGACCTCATCAAGCTCGCGCTCGCGACCGGAGCGGCCTACGGCCTCTCGCACTGGAAGGTGCTCGAGGTCCTCGAGGGCACGGGCGGCGTCGCGCTCGCGCAGGACGCGGCGTGTCAGGGCACCAACCGCAGCGTGCACATCGTCGCGGGCTCCGGCGGCTTCGCATGGTTCCAGCTCTTGTGGCCGCACGTGGACGTGGCGCGCGCGCGCAACGACAACTTCGCGTGGCACGCGATCGGCGAGGAGATGGAGGTCGCGGGCACCGACAAGCCGCTGATCGTCGGCCCGGAGACACCCTTCCGCTCGATGCCCGGACGTCGCCAGATGAGCGCGTTCATGGCGGGCAACAACGAGACGCACACGCGCACGCCGGCCTCGAGCAGCTCGGTGGCGATGGGGGCGGATGTCTTCGGCGTGTGCGCCGCGATGCAGACCGCGAGCCCCACGCTCGTGCCGGTGATCGCGATCGACGACGTGCCGTTCCGTGGAGCGCCCGGTGCGCCGCGACCTGCGCGCGTGGGCAGCGCAGACGACATCGTCTCGCTCTTCGACAGCGCGGCCTCGCGCGCCGGTGGTGCGCTGAGCCAGTCGCGCGACGCCGATCTCTACGCGAGCACGTACGCCGCGATGCTGGCGCTGCGTCGCGCGTCGAGCCGTCCGACGATGCGCGGTGGGCTCGCGACCGGTGTGAGCTCCGCGCGCCTCCTCGGTCGCAACATGGCCGACGCGCTCCGCGTCACCGACGCAGACCTCGCGCGGTACGGCGTGAACGCGACGTCGCGCGGCGTGAACACGCAGATCGCGCGCTCGCTGATCATCACGGCCAAGGCGTTCGCGCGCGGCCTCACGAGCCAGGTGATCTTGCCGGCGTTCCGCGACGATCCGCACGGCGCGTTCAACGACATGGGCAGCCTCCGCCGCACGGTCCGCGAGGCGGGCGCGTCGCTCGACGCGTTCATGGCCGACCTGATGGAGATCGAGGATCCGACGTGCGCGGGCACGCGCATCGGCGAGAACACGGTGCTCTCGATCCACGGCGACACGCCGAAGAACCCGCTCGATCGCGGCGGCTGGCCCGACGGCACGCCGGGCGACACCAACTGGACGTACGTGCTCGGCGCGGGCCAGCTCAAGACCGGCTGGTTCGGCGGCATCCGCCGCGGCGGCGACGTGGTCGGCTTCGATCCCACCACGGGCAACGACTCCACGATGAGCAGCGCGGTCACGGCCAACGCCGCGGCAGCAGCGATCACCTACGCAGTCGCCCGCGGCGACATGCGCCGCGTGAGCGACTTCTACCGAGGCACGTCGATCCGCGGCCTGATCTACTCGCCCACGACTTGAGCTCGTCGGTCAGCGCTCGCAGTAGACGGTCTCGCAGGAGGCCGGGAAGCGGCCGTCCGACAGGAAGCACGGCTTGTGCCCGTATGCAGAGCGACCACTCCTCGACAGTCGACGTGCATGGCGGTCGGCCGAGCCAGTAGCTGGCTTCGCCCATCTCTGTGTCTGCGCAACTGTCCCTCGTCCAGAAGTGTGGAAGCGGGCAGACCCCGGCCGGGTCGGTGAGGCAGTTCTCGCCGTCCGCCGTGCAGTAGTAGTAGTCCGCGTCAATCGGACGCAGCGTCGAGCGCCACTCGCACAGAGCCACCCAATCGCTCTCGTTCAAGTCCGCCAGTCGGCGGTCGCCCGCGATCTCGGGGAACGCGATCGGACCGCTCGTGTCCCCAATCACCCGCGCATCCCGCCGACTGTTGAAGGCGTCGGGTGGCCCGTGCGACTCCCCGCATCCGACAGCCGCAGCGACGAGCAGAATCGCCGCGGCAGATTCGGCAGTCAGAACAGCAATCGCCCTCACGGTGTCTCGCAGCTCTCGGCGGTGCACCGATAGAACCAATCGCACTCTTCGGTTTGCTGTCCCGGCATCCGGAAGCACGGGCGCTCGACTCGGGACCTCATGCACGCTGCGAACTCGCCCACGGTGCGATCGCAGGTGGTCTCGCAATCGCATCCCTCACATGACGTCTCGCTCGGTGCGACATGCGCATTGATTGACTGATGGTGTCCACGGCACCGGGGGAATCTCAGGGAGGGGCATCGCAGAACGCAACACCACAGATCGGCGGCTCGCGCTCTCTCGAGAAAGAGATGAAGCACACCGCCTCCGCTTGGGCGCGTGTGCACTCCTCGAACTGCGCCACCGTCCCCTCGCACGAGGGTGCGTAGTGCGGGAAGTACTGCTGAAAACCTCGGTCCGGGTGGACGCACTCTTCGAAGGTCCAATCGTGGGGGACAACACCGCAAGTGGGATCGTCGAAGCAGTTCACGCCCTCTTCGGTGCAGTAGTAGAAACCTGCAGGGATGGGGCGCAGGGTCGATCGCCACTCGCAGACGGCGTCCCAGTCTTCCTCGTCCAAGTCGACGAGGCGCCGGTCGCTCGCGATCTCGGGGAACGCGATCGGTCCGCTCGTGTCGAGGATCAGCCTGGCGTCCCGTCGACTGTTGAAGGCGTCCGGCGGCCCGTGGGATTCGCCGCATCCCAGGCCCGCGACGCAAGCCAGTGCCGCGAGCCATCGAGGAGCGTCTGCGCGCCGCCGAGTCATGGAGCCTCGCAGCTCTCGGCGGTGCACCGATAGAACCAGTCGCACTCTTCGGTCTGTTGTCCCGGCATCCGGAAGCACGGACGTGCCACGCGAGACCTCATGCAGGCCGCGAACTCCGCCACGGTGCGATCGCACGTGGTGTCGCAATCGCATCCCTCACACGACGTCTCGCTCGGTGCGACATGCGCATTGATGCATGCATCGACGCGCCAACTCTGCACGGTTCTTGGAACATCCGCTGGCTCATCCGCCACGGGCACGAGGTCGGTACCGCACCAGTACCTGTCTAGTTGACCTTCGCGGAGGGTAAGCGCCCATTCGCAAAGTGGTCTCCACGCATCGCGGGTGTTGAATCGGGCGACGCGGGTGTCGGAGGGGTATCCCCCGATCAGTTCGTCACCGGGGTGCGATTGTCCGCAGCCGGCGAAGCCGAGCACGAACGGCAGAATGAAGAGTCGCCAGCTCACGGACAGGTGCTCCCAGAACTCGTTCCGAAGAGCCAATCACCGAGACAGGACAGGCCGCCGCTCGGTCCCATCGACGATCCGGGCAAGCAGGTCCCATCGCAGAAGCCGCAGCCCGACGTTTCGACGCACGCCCCGCAGGTTTGGCCGAAGCAATCCTGGTCCTCGTCATAGGGACACTCGAAGTCGTCATTGAGGTCCCCTGGGCGCCAGCAGTCCATGGGCGGAGGGCTGTTTGCCACGGGTTCGGGAGAACCTTGTTGAATGATGTAGCCCTCTCGTGAGCAACGCGGTGTGCCCTCGAAGAAGTTGCAACACCACTCTCCGGCTCCACATGCCACTCCGGCGCAGTCCTCGCCGAGGGTGAAGCATCCCTCCGAGCCAGCGCCCGTGTTGAAGCGCTCGTCGCCGAGTCGGTCCCAGGCGCACCATCCCTCGGTGATCGCGCAGACCGGCATGCCAGTCGTGCAATTGATCACGCCGCCCAACGCGCCGAGGTTTTCGCAGCCTTGGAAGTTGGTCGAGGGAGGCACCTCTGCCTCACAGAGAATGCGCCCGTCGGGCTCGCGAAAGTCCTCATCCGTGCGGCCATCGCAGTCGTTGTCGTCACAGTCGAGGGCCTCCTGCGGAGCGCCCACGCACTCGCCGACGCCGTCGGGCTCGCAGACGATGGTGCCGCCGCAGCAGTCTGCGCCGTCGACGTAGTCTCGGCCGCCATAGCGGCACGTCAGTGGGCAGACGCCCGAGCTCGGATAGGCCTCACCCACACAGCAACCGGGTCCCTTGCGGTCGTACGTTTGTCCCGCGGGGCTGCAGGGGACGCAGACGCCATCCCCCGTACACGCGGAGGCGCGGGCGCCAGTGACAGGGTTCGGGCAGCAGTCCGAGTCGGCGGTGCATGCCTCGAAGTCGGGGCGGCAGCACACCGCGTCGCTGCCCGTGGCCTCTGCGTCGCAGCATCCCCAGCTGCCCGGCTGGAGCCCCTCGCCGTTCGCGACGCATTGCGCGCAGATGCCGGGCTCCGTGCCGATCGATTGCGGAACGTTGGTCACGCACTCGTCGAGCACGTTGGGGTTCGACGATTCGCACGCGCAGTCGTTCGCTGCGTCCGTGCAGCCGCGGAAGCACGCACGCCGAGAGGGATCGCGTGGGTCGGTGATGCAGCGCAGGCCCGCATCGCAAGCGTCGTCTTCCGTCCAGGGTGCCCAATCGCCCTCGCAAGCGTTGCCCTCGTTGATGGGGGTGCTGCACGTACCCCGCGCACCCCGCGGAGCCCATGCTGGCTGGGGGTACGTCACCGCGTTGAACAAGTGGCAGTACGTACCCGTGGGGCACTCGGTGAGCTCCGATACGCCCGTCCGACGCGGTCGGCAGAAGAGGACATCCGGGCTCGGCCGGTCGAGGTTGCGTACGCACATGCCCTGAACGCACGAGAGGTCGTATCCGCAGAGCTGAAACGTCGGCGAGCAAGGGTCGAGATTGCATTGCTGTCCCGCGGTGGCAGCGACGTCGCACTGTCCCGCGCACTCTGCGATCTGACCGGCTGGACACGACTCGCCGACCTCACACGCAGGCGCGGGTGGCGGCGTGCACTGGGCACCCCAAAGGACTGTCGTCGATGCTGCGAGCGCCATGACTCGAACCACGCGGGACGGCGTCAGCCAAGCGGCGCGCTCTGCTCTGCTCTGCTCAGCTCTGCTCATGTGTTCCCCTCCGAACCTCGAATGGAGCCCTACGTCGACCGTGGTGTCAACCACCTGAGAACGACGACGACGACGGGGTTCGACTGACACGCAGCCTCTCGCTTGGCGAGCCGTGACGCGGCTGGAATGCTTCGAGGCGTGCGATTGCGAGTGGCTGCATCGATGGTGTGCGCTGGCGTGATCAGCTCGCTCGTGATCGCTCACGTCAGCGGGCAGGAGCGCGTGGCGGAGCCCGCGCGTCTCTCGACGACCGAGGTGGTCGCGACGTTCCCGCACGCGACCGACGCGTTCACGCAGGGCCTCGAGCTCCACGAGGGGCGACTCTACGAGAGCACGGGGCTGTCGGGTCGTTCCTCGCTGCGCGTCGTCGATCTCGCGACCGGCACGGTCGAGCGCAGGGTCGTGGTGCCGCCGAAGTACTACGCCGAGGGGATGACGATCCTCGACGGGCGCGTCTACCAGATCACCTACCGATCGGGCCGCTGCTTCGTCTACGACGCGACGACGCTCGCCCTCGTCGCGCAGCACACCTACGTCGGCGAGGGCTGGGGGCTCACGCACCACGAGGGTCTGCTCGTGATGAGCGACGGAACCAACGTGCTGCGCTTCTTCGATCCGCGGACGTTCGCCGAGGTGCGTCGCGTGTTCGTGCACGACGGCGAGCGAGCGGTCGCGCAGCTCAACGAGCTCGAGATGGTCGACGGCGAGCTCTTCGCGAACGTGTGGCACAGCGACCGCGTCGCGCGGATCGATCTCGCGACGGGCCGCGTGCGCGGCTGGATCGATCTCGCGTTCCTCCGCGAGCAGCTCGCGCTCACGGAGCCCGAGGCCGTGCTCAACGGGATCGCGTGGGACGCAACGGCGCGCAGGCTCTTCGTGACGGGAAAGCTCTGGCCGAGCCTCTACGAGATCCGCATCGTCCCGCTCGTCGATCCCGCGCACTGACTCGCCGCTGATTCACACGCGACACGAGGGCTGCGGGGTGGGTAGTCGCGGTGGAGGACGCGAGGCATGCCCCGCGTCGCGTGCGATCGAGCGCGAGCAGAAGCCAGACGCGAGACGGCCTCGGCGGACGATCGGTTTCGGCGCGGAGGTCGCGGTTCGGCTTCGGTGAGAGAGAAAGGAGGTGGGACGCCTCTACGCGACCGTCGCTCGCGTGCTGACCTCTCGCGTCGACGAGGTCCGTCGAATTCGCGAGGAAGCGAAACGCGAGACGGCCTCGGCGGACGATCGGTTTCGGCGCGGAGGTCTCGGTTCGGCTTCGGTGAGAGAGGAAGGAGGTGGGACGCCTCTACGCGACCCTCCCTCGCGCGTTGGCCTCTCGCGACGACGAGGTCCGACGAATTCGCGAGGAAGCGAAACGCGAGACGGCCTCGGATGACGATCGGTTTCGGCGCGAACCTCTTGGTTCGGCTTCGATCCGAGAGAAGGAGGAGGGACGCCTCTACGCGACCGTCGCTCGCGCGCTGACCTCTCGCGACGACGAGGTCCGAGCACGACGACGCGCACGGTTCGCCGTTGGGCTACGCGCGAGCGCGCGTAGCGTGGGCTCTTCTGCTGCCTCGGCCGCGACGCCGCGGTTCGCGTCGCCGACGTCGCGTCCGTGAGGCACGGCCTGCTCGCGTCTGCGGTTCGCTTGCTCCGCTCCGACGCCGCCGTCGACGTCCGCGTCGCGACGATGCACCCGCGAGGTACGAGTGCGGACGCGGGTGCGCGATTCGAGCGAAAGAGGGACGCGAGACGGCCTCGGGTGACGATCGGTTTCGGCGCGAGCCTCTTGGTTCGGCTTCGATCCGAGAGAAGGATGTGGGACGCCTCTACGCGACCGTCGCTCGCGCGCTGGCCTCTCGCGACGACGAGGTCCCACGAGTTCGCCTGGAAGCGGGACGCGAGACGGCCTCGGATGACGATCGGTTTCGGTGCGAGCCTCTTGGTTCGGGTTCGATCCGAGAGAAGGATGTGGGACGTCTCTACGCGACCGTCGCTCGCGCGCTGACCTCTCGCGACGACGAGGTCCGAGCACGACGACGCGCACGGTTCGCCGTTGGGCTACGCGCGAGCGCGCGTAGCGTGGGCTCTTCTGCTGCCTCGGCCGCGACGCCGCGGTTCGCGTCGCCGACGTCGCGTCCGTGAGGCACGGCCTGCTCGCGTCTGCGGTTCGCTTCGTCCTGTCCGACGCCGCCGTCGACGACCGCGTCGCGACGATGCGTCCGCAAGGCTCGATCCGCGTCGCGTGCGATCGAGCGCGAGCAGAAGCCAGACGCGAGACGGCCTCGGCGGACGATCGGTTTCGGCGCGGAGGTCTCGCTTCGGCTTCGGTGAGGGAGAAAGGAGGTGGGACGCCTCTACGCGACCCTCGCTCGCGTGCTGACCTCTCGCGACGACGGAGCCCGAGCACGGTCACGGCAGCAGGCCGTGGCGAAGGTGCACGCGCGAGCGCGCGTAGCGCGGACTCTTCTGCTGCAACGGCCGAGACGCCGAGGTTCGCGTCGCCGACGTGGCGTCCGTGAGGCACGGCCTGCTCGCGTCTCTGTGCTGCGCCGCTCGATCGGAGATCAGGCAGGGATCAGGGGCGAGGCTTGCCGGCGTCCACGTCTTCGCGCGGCGGAGGCGGTGGGGGCCAGTCGCTCGGGGCGCCGTACTGCGGGGTGAGGCGCACGGGCTGCTCGTCCTCGAGCTGCGCTTGCGTGGGCGCCGCGTCGTAGGACACGAGGCTCAGCGCAGCCGCCGTCAGCACGGTCGCGCCGATCGCACCCTTCGCGAACGCGCTCGTGTCGAACGGAGACGCAGAGGACGTCGTCGCGCAGAACGGACAGGACGACTCGCTCCGAACGTGGCGTCTGCAGCTCGGGCAGGGACGAAGCGCGCTCATGGGCACGAGGATACCTGCTCGAGGCGCGTCGTCGTCCTTGGGGTGCGTGCTCCGGGCCGTTATCCTCGCGGCTCGATGCGACGTGTCCTCGTCCCGATGATCGTGGCGCTCGCGGCTGCGACGTTCGTGGGCGACGCGCTGCGCGCCGAGGATGGCGACGAGGTGCGCGTCTCGACGCTCGTGCGCGGCGACAGCGACACCACCGTCGTCGTGAATCCGTCGGTGCGCGCGCGCGTCGAGTTCTTCGATCCCGACACGCACGTCGATGCCGAGTACACGGCCGACGTGTGGACGAGCGCGTCCATCGACATCCGCACGGCGGCGACGCAGGTCGTCACCGAGCAGCGCGACGAGCTCAACGCCGGCATCGAGCGGCGAATCGACGACTTCACGCTGCGCGGCGGCTACCGCTTCTCGTCGGAGAACGACTACGAGGCGCACGGCGGCGCGATCTCGGGCGCGCTCGATCTCGCCGATCACAACTCGACCATCGAGCTCCGACTGACGGCCGAGGGCGATCGCGTCGGTCGATCGGGTGACGAGCTCTTCTCGCGTCCGCTCACCGTGCTCGGCGGGCGCCTCGCGTACACGCAGGTGATCGATCCGCAGATGCTCGCGCAGCTCGCGTACGAGCTCGGTCACGCCGAGGGCTTCCAGAGCTCGCCGTACCGCTTCGTCGGCATCGGAGGCGATGGTCGCTGCGCGGGCTCCGCGATGCTCTGCGTGCCCGAGACGCATCCGTCGGTGCGCACGCGTCACGCGTTCGTGGTGCGGGCGCGGCGCGCGTTCGACGACCAACTCTCGCTCCACCTCGACTACCGCTTCTACATCGACGACTGGGGCCTCTACGCGAACACGGCCGCGCTCCAGCTCAACTGGATGCACGACGAAGACGGCCTGCTCGCGCTCCGCTACCGCCTCCACCAGCAGGGCGCCGCGGCGTTCTATCGGTCCACGTACCCCGAGCCGTCCGGTACGCTCCGCTTCGTGACGCGCGACCGCGAGCTGTCCCCGCTGTGGACCCACCGCGTCGGCCTCTCGTACGAGCGAGGCGTGCCGCTCGGCGACGCCGGTCCGCGCCTGCGCATCGCGGCGGCGTTCGGCGGCACGTTCATCCACTACGAAGACTTCGTCGGGCTCACCGACGTGTTCGCGGTGGACGGAACGTTGTCGGTGGGGGTCGAGCTGTGAGCCGCGCGTGCGCCACATGGATCGCGCTGGCCGCTGCGCTCGTCGGCCTCGTCGCGTTCGCGCCGCCCGGGCTCGGATCGTCGGCGCTCGCGCAGGACGAAACCGAGGGCGCGCCCGCCGAGGTCACGGACGCTCCGACGGAGGCGCCGGTCGACACCACGCGCGCGGGCGAAGAGGCCGCGGCCGATGACTTCCCGTCGGTGCTCGTGGTGTCTCGCCGCGACACGCCCGACACGCTCGTCTACGACGTGGAGGGCTTCCTCGGAGAGGCCTGCCAGCTCATCGACTCGAGCGCGTACCTCCGCGAGGCGCGCGCGCGAGGCTTGCCGCCCGAGAGCCCCGAGGCGATGGCGCAGATCCTCCCGGAGCTCCACCCCGAGCTCGATCTCGTCGTCGTGGTGGGAGCGAACCGGCGCACGCGCGCGTCGCTCGTGTCGCTCTACTACCACGACCGTCACGGCTTCCAGATCCTCGACGAAGAGCACTCGATCCGCGGGAACATGCTGACCGACGAGTCACGCGCGCGCGTGCTCGCGGAGGTGCGGCTCGGGCTCGCGGTGATCACGCGACCGCGCGGAGGCCTCGTCGAGCTCGGCGGCGGCGTCGCGCCCGGTGAGGCGACGCCGGGCCTCGCGGTGCACGTCGCGGTGCAGGCGGGCGCGGGCATCGGCACGCGCGAGGCCGACCTGAGCACGCGCAACGGCGCGGTCGGTCTCCAGACTGCGTTCTTCCCGTCGGCGGCCGTGCAGCTCGCGGTCGACATCGAGCCGGTCGCGCGAGGACAGCTCACGATCGGCGCCGACGCCGAGTACCTCACGTCGTTCGCGCTCACGTCCGCCGATCGCCGCATCGACGGCTCGATCCGCGAGACGTCCTCGCGCTCGCAGCGCATCGCGGCGGGCGTGCGCCTCCACTACCGCGTCGATCCGTCGCTCGACGCGGTGTCGATCGGCGCGGGCCTCGCGTGGTCTGCGCTGTCGTTCTCGTCCGAAGCGCCGGTGTCCTTGCCCGACTACACGCTGCAAGGGCCGGTGCTGTCGCTGTCGGTCGTGATCCCGATCGCCTCGCGGCTGCTCACGATCTCGCTCGCACCCGAGGCGCAGTGGATCGTCGACGTGGGCAGCGGCCTCTCGGCGCTCGGCGTCGACTCCACCGGCGCGGCCGTCGGAGGCGCGGCGCGGGTTCGTCTGCGCCTCCTCGACGAGCTCTTCCTCGATCTCACCTACCGTGAGAGCCACGCGTTCCTCGGCACGGAGAACGGACAGGGCGGATCGGACGTCGAGCGCTTCGCGTCGCTGCGGCTCGTCTACGCGCGCTGACCTCGCGGGCGCTTCATCGACGAGCCATCTGGCTCGCTTCTGGCTTAGAGTCGGACGCACGTCTCGAGCGAGGACTGCTGTCCCCGTCCCGACGAGACGCTGAACGAGGCCAGGACATGAACGACCCCCGCAGCTTCGTGAATCGCAGTCCCTCCCTCTCGTCGAAGGCCACCATGAACCGTCGCGACGCGCTCCGATCGCTCTTCACCGTGGGCACCCTGGCTGCCCTCCCGGCGGCGACCTCCACGCTCCTGCTGCCCGGCACGGCCAGGGCGCTCGACGTGGGCGCGCGCGCTCCCGAGATCGGCATCGCGCACGTCGCGAACGGCACGGGCAACGTCGACCTCGCGGGCCTCCGCGGGCAGGTCTTCATCGTCGACTTCTGGGCGAGCTGGTGTGGCCCGTGCGCCGACGAGATGCCCGTGCTCCAGCGCATGTACACGACGCACCGCCAGAACGGCTTCAGCATCGTCGGCGTCTCGCAGGACAGCGCGGCGAGCAACGTGCAGCAGTTCCTCCGCCGCATCCCGGTGACGTTCCCGATCGTGCTCGACACCGCGCACGCGGTCGCCGGTCGCTACGCACCGCCGCGCATGCCGACGAGCTTCATCGTCGACCGTCGCGGCATCGTGCGTCACGTGCACGCAGGCTTCCGCTCGAGCGATGCCGCAGCGATGGAGCGCGAGGTCGCCGCGCTCGTCGCGCAGCCGCGCTGAGTCGCATCGCAGCGGGGTCGCGTCGCAGCGGGGTCGCGTCGCAGCGGGGTCGCGTCGCAGCGGGGTCGCTCCGCTCCATCGCCACCTGATCAGGCGCTGACCACGTGGAGGGTCAGCGCCCGGGCGCGCGCTTCTTGGGCTTGTCTGCGGCGGCCTTTGTCTGTGCGAGGAACTCGCCGAGCTTGTCGCCCACGTAGCTGAGCACGCTCTCGTCGCCGCTCGAGTACGAGAAGTCGTCGACGCGGTTCAGCATCTGGATGACGCCGAGCAGGCGCGACTCGTGGGACACGGGGCGAACGAGCATCGTGGTGACCTCGAGGCCGAGGCGACCGTCGATGCCCGGATCGAAGCGGGGCTCGGCGGAGACGTCGTCGATGCGGAGGCAGCGCCCGTACGAGAGGATCGCTTGGCCGATGAGGCCCTGCGACGTGGGGATCGCGTCGCCCTTGCGCTCGGCCGCGCCCGCGCCGGAGCTCGAGACGAAGCGCAGCTCGTTCGAGTTGATGTCGTAGAGCGCGACGCTCACGGCCTCGGAGGGGATCAGCTCTCCGAGGAGACGCGTGACGAATTCGGCGCCCTCGAGCGGTGACTGCAGGAAGAAGAGATCCTGCAAGCCCTCGAACGCGTCGGCGAGCCGCTCGCTCGCGACGCTGGTGCCGGAGCTCGACGGGCTTCGCGTGGTGCTCGGCGGCGCGGGCGTGTTCGTGCGCGTCTGCTGAACGGCCTGCTGCTGCGCGAGCGCCTGCTGAGCGGCGAGGGCTTGCTGCTGAGCGACGGCCTGCTGCTGAGCGACGGCCTGCTGCTGAGCGACGGCCTGCTGCTGAGCGACGGCCTGCTGCTGCGCGAGGGCTTCTTGCTGAGCGGCTTGTTGCGCGAGCGCTTGCCGTTGGGCCTCTTGCTGAGCGAGTGCCTGCTGCTGAGCGAGTGCTTCTTGTTGTGCGGCCTGCTGAGCCAGCGCCTGCTGAGCCAGCGCCTGCCGAGCCAGCGCCTGCTGAGCCAGCACCTGCTGAGCCAGCGCCTGCTCGTCGGTCGACGGCTGGGGTGCGGCCGATGGCTCGGCGCTGGGCTGCGCTGCGACGCCTGCTGCCTGCTGCGCTTGCTCGCGGGCGACGGCGTCTTCCGCGGCCCTCGCCGCAGCCTGCTCGGTTTCGGCGCGCGCGATCGCCTCGAGCCTCATGCGCTCGAGCTCGGCGTGCTCGGCGGCGGCGCGTCGCTCTCGCTCCTCGGCGGCGGCGCGGAGTCGCGTGAGCTCGTCGTCTTCGGCCTTCTCGGCGCTGACGCGCAGCTCGGCTTCCGCGCGGAGCCGCGCGAGCTCGGCTTCTTCGGCCTGCGCCGCCTCGGCAGCCTCTTGGGCGCGCGCGGCCATCTCGGCCTCTGCGGCCTCTGCGGCGCGCGCGAGCATCTCGGCTTCCGCGGCGCGCGCGGCCATCTCGGCCTCTGCGGCACGAGCGGCGTCCGCGGCCTCCGCGGCGCGCGCGGCCATCTCCGCTTCGGCTGCTTCTGCGGCGCGCGCGGCCATCTCGGCCTCCGCGGCGCGTGCGGCCATCTCGGCCTCCGCGGCGCGCGCGGCCATCTCGGCTTCCGCGGCGCGCGCGGCCTCCGCCTGCTCACGGGCGCGTGCTTCTTCGTGCGCGAGTGCTTGCTGCTGCGCGAGCGCCTGCTGCTGCGCGAGGGCTTGCTGCTGCGCGAGCGCCTGCTGCTGCGCGAGCGCTTGCTGCTGCGCGACGGCCTGCTGCTGCGCGGCGGCCTGCTGCGCGAGGGCTTGCTGCTGCGCGAGCGCCTGCTGCATGGAGGTGGCGCCGTCGGTGATCTCGGGCGCGCCGCGCCAGTCTTTCCACTGGAGCGCCACGAGCGGCGGACGCTGCGGCTGGCCCGTCCAGCGGTGATCGAAGATCGCCATCTTCACGAGCTTGCCCTTGGGGCGATCCGCGAGGCTCGCCTCGAGCTGCGCGAAGAGCTGCTCGACCACGGTGCGCGCGAACGAGAGCGGCGTGCCTTCGGGCACGTAGTAGTGCCGCTCGCGGTAGAGCAGCGGCGACTCTTTGGTGGGCTCGCCGTCACG
The DNA here is from genome assembly GCA_964502175.1 of uncultured Sandaracinaceae bacterium. Lineage (GTDB taxonomy): Bacteria > Myxococcota_A > Polyangia > Polyangiales > Sandaracinaceae > JAFLCL01. The sequence continues at coordinate 135,299 of CAZCVE010000016.1, read as the reverse complement.
CGAGAACGTCTGCTCGGCGATGTCGCCGACCACGACGGCCGGAGGCGGCGGCTTGCTCGGCGTCGCGACAGGCGCGGCGGGGGCGACTACGGTAGCGGGCGCCGCAGCAGCAGGCGCAGCAGTCGTAGGTGTCGGAGTCGCAGGCGAAACGGCGGACGGAACAGGCGCAGCGGCGGGAGGGGAGACAGCGGGAGCGACGATGGGCTGAGCGGCAGTCGCCTCCGCGCGCGCGGCTTCTTGCGCCGTCAGCGTCGTCGTCTTCTCCGTGACGGGCTCGCCGCCTACCGCGATCGACGGGCCGAGCACCGGAGGCGCGATGTACGCGACGGTGTGCTTCGGCGCCTTCTTCGCGCGCGGCTCGGGTCCCTTGGCCTCTGCGCGTGGCGCCGGCGCTGGCACGCTCACGGGGCGCGGAACGCTCGACGGTCGAGCCTCCGCGGCTGTGCCGTTCGTGCTCGGCGTGATGGCTACGGGTGGGGCGACCGAGAGCGGCGCGACGAGGACAGCCATCGGTGCGATCGGCGCCACCGACGGGCTGGCCGCAGGCGCGACTGCCACCGCGACGACGGGAGCCGGGGCCGGCGTCGAGGGAGCGGCGCCGTTGTTCGCAGGCGCGGCGGCTTGTTGCGTACCGACGACCTGCTGGGGTCCCTTGATCCCCATGGTCGCCGCGTCGAACGCCACGGTTCGCTTCGAGACGCGCACCGCCACGGTGGCTGGCGCGGCAGCGGGAGCGGCCGGGGGAGGCGCGCTGGGCGCGGTGGGCGGAACGCTCGGGAGGAGCGTGGGCTCGAGCTTGTACCGCTTGCGCGTCACCGCATCGACCAACGACACGATGCCGTCCGGCGTGACGCTGCACATCGCGCCCGGCGGGACGCCGCCGCGCTCGCCGATCCGGCCGCGGCCCATCGTGAGCGCCGTCATCCAGTCCGGGGCCTCGACGACCACGTCGTGGATCGCAGCCTCCGAGCCCAGCTCGGCCACGATCATTCTCCAACGTTTCTGGGCCAAAACGCTCTCTCTCCCGGGGGAGGCAGATGAACGCACGCCGACTCGGCTGGGTCAAGAGCGTTGGCGCCCGACGGGCCGTCCGCTCGGGTCGGCTCGGCGGGTCGATCCGAGGCCGGAGCGGCGCTATCAGCGGCGCGTGTGGATCCTCGTCGTCGGTAGCCCCCAGCTCGCCGAGCGCCCCGAGGGCGGCGCGGCGACGCTGCGCGACCTCGGCTGTCGCGTGCGCGTGGCCGACCTGTGGGACCCCCTCGAGAGCGACGCGACGTTCTTGCAGACGCCGCCTGCCGCGGTGCTCGTCGAAGCGCTCGATCTGGTCGAGGTGGGTCGCGCGGCCCTCGCGCGGCTGCGCGCCGTGCCCGCGCTGCGTGAGGTGCCGGTGCTGCTCGCGGTCACCGTGAGCGCCCTCCAGCGGCTCTCGGTGGAGGACGCGTTCGACGACGTCGTGCTCGTTCCCTACGTGCCCGTCGAGCTCTACGTCCGCATCCGCCGACAAGAGCACGCGAAGAGCGCGTTCTCGGACGACGAGCGCGTGAAGCTCGGCGCGCTCGTCATCGACGTCGCCGCGCACGAAGCACAGCTCGAAGGTCGGCGCGTCGATCTCACGAACCAGGAGTTCGCGCTGCTCGCGTTCCTCGCGCGGCATCCCGGGCGGGTCTTCACGCGGCAGCAGCTGCTCGAGCGCGTGTGGGGCGTCGACTACTACGGCGGCTCGCGCACCGTGGACATCCACGTGCGTCGCGTCCGCATGAAGCTCGGCACGCTCGATCCGATCGAGACGGTGCGGGGCGTCGGATACAAGGTGCGCTCGTGACTCGACCGTTCCGTCTCGCGATCTCAGCGGGTGATCCCGCGGGTGTGGGCCCCGAGGTGGCGGTCCGCGCGCTCGCGTCGCTGCCGCCCGACGCGCCGCCCGCGCTGCTCTTCGGAGACGCCGATGATCTGGCGAGACGTCTCACGGCCGCGGGCCTCGCGCACCGCGCCGAGCTCCGCGACGTGGGCCGCTGCGATCGAGCGGTGGTCGCCGCGCATCGCGATCACGCGCGCGCTGGGGAGATCGCGTTCGCCGCGCTCGACGGCGCGATCGACGCGGTCGTCGCTGGCGAGGCGAGCGCCGTCGTCACCGCGCCCGTCTCCAAAGCCGCGATCACGATGGCCGGCCATGCGTTCATCGGACAGACGGAGCACCTGGCCCGCCGCGCGAGCCTGCCGGACGACGACGTCACGATGATGTTCCTCGGTCCGCGGCTCTCGGTCTCTCTCGTCACGACGCACCTCTCGGTTCGAGACGTGCCCGACGCGATCACGGAGCCCCGCGTGTCGCGCGCCACGAGACATCTCGCAGAGGCCCTGCTCGCGATCGGAGCCCCGCACGGAGGATCGATCACCGTGAGCGGCCTGAACCCACACGCGGGCGAGCGAGGCTTGTTCGGCGACGAAGAGATCCGCGCGGTCGGGCCCGCGATCGAGGCGCTGCGGCGCGAAGAGCCGTTCTCGAGCGGTCGCCTCGTGCTCGTCGGACCGCAGCCCGCCGAGGCCGCGTTCCGACAGGCGCAGTCGGGCGTGCACGCAGGCGTCGTCGCGATGTTCCACGACCAAGCGACGATCGCGAGCAAGCTCCTCGACTGGGGCAGCGCGGTGAACGTCACGTGGGGCCTGCCGTTCGTGCGCACGAGCGTCGATCACGGCGTGGCGTTCGACGCCGCGCGTGCGGGCAGCGTCGATGCGGAGGGCATGATCGCGGCGGTCACCCTCGCGTACCGATTCCTCTCCGGTCGTGCTCCTCGCGGAGGCGGCGCGTGATCCGAGTCCGCGGTGCGCGCGAGCACAACCTGAAGAACGTCGACGTCGCCTTCCCGCGCGGCGCGATCTCCGTCGTCACGGGCCCGAGCGGCTCGGGCAAGAGCTCGCTCGTCTTCGACACGCTCTACGCCGAGAGCCAGCGCCGCTACGTCGAGTCGCTCGGCACGCACGCGCGGCAGTACCTCGAGATCCTCGCGCGTCCCGACGTCGACGCGATCGATGGCCTGTCGCCCGCCATCGCGGTGCGGCAAGAGCCGCCGCACAAGAGCCCGCGCTCGACGGTCGGGACCGTCACCGAGGTTCACGACTTCCTGCGCGTGCTGTACGCGCGCATCGGGCGTCCGCACTGCCCCACCTGCGGCCGCGAGGTGCGCGGCTGGACGGTGCAAGAGAGCGTCGATCGCGCCGAGCGAACGCAGGGATCGCGTGTCGTGATCCGCGCCCCGATCGTGCGCGGCAAGGTCGGCGAGGTCGCCCCCGAGCTCGCGCGTCTCCGCAAGGAAGGCTTCGTGCGCGTGGTGCTCGACGGCGAGACGCGCGATCTCGGGGAGACGATCACGGTCGACTCGCGCGCAGTGCACGACCTCGACGTCGTCGTCGATCGACTCATCATCAAGGCCGACGTGCGGACGCGACTCACGGACGCCGTCGAGCTCGCGATGAAGACGAGCGGCGGTCTCGTGCGGCTCGCCATCGAGGCCCCGCACGACGCGGCGGGCGCGTCGCCTCCGGCTACGGAGGAGCTGCTGTCCGAACGCCCGATGTGTCCGAGCTGCGATCGCACGCTGCCCGTGATGACGCCGCGGTCGTTCTCGTGGAACACGCCGGAGGGCGCGTGCCCGCGCTGCGAGGGTCTCGGCGTCGTCGGCTCGTCGTCGATCCAGGCGAGCGAGGTCACCGACGCCACGCCGGCGAAGAAGGCTCCGCGCGCCTCGACGAAGACCCCGGAGCCTCCGAAGGCTCCGCCGGGCTCTGCGAAGACCACGCGGCGCGCGACACGAGCCACGCGCTCGGCCGAAGCGCAGTCGCTCGCGGATCGGATCGACGACGAGCACGAGAGCGACCGCGAAGAGCTGGTCGCCTGTCCGCAGTGTCGCGGGCATCGGCTCCGCGAGGAGTCGCTCGCGGTGCGCGTGCTCGATCGGACGATCGCCGATCTGTCGTCCTTGCCCGTCACCGATCTGGCCGTGCTCCTCCAGGACGACGCGCTCCGCACGACGAAGTGGACGGACCGTGAGCGCGGCATCGGCACGCCGCTCTTGGGCGAGATCGACGCGCGCCTCCGCTTCCTCGACGAGGTCGGCGTCGGCTACCTCGCGCTCGGTCGCTCCGCGACGACGCTGAGCTCGGGTGAGGCGCAGCGCATCCGTCTCGGCACGCGCCTCGGCGGCGCGCTCGTCGGCGTGCTCTACGTGCTCGACGAGCCGTCGCTGGGCCTCCATCCGCGCGACACGTCACGCCTGATCGCGACGCTCGAGCGCCTGCGCGATCAAGGCAACACGGTCGTCGTCGTCGAGCACGACCTCGACATCATCCGCTCCGCCAGCCACGTCGTGGACATCGGCCCGGGCGCGGGCGTGCACGGCGGATGCCTCTTGTTCGAGGGCGACGCGAAGGATCTCGTCGGCAAGGAGGGCACGGCGACGGGCCCGTGGCTCGCGGGTCGACAGCTGCCTCCACGTCGCGCGCTCGGCGCGCGCGGCGGGGGCGCGCTGCGGATGACGAACGTCACGATCCACAACCTCGTCGACGCCAGCGTCACGATCCCGCTCGGCCAGCTCATCGCGGTGACGGGCGTGTCGGGGAGCGGCAAGAGCTCGCTCGTCGTCTCGGCGCTCTTGCCGAGCGTGCGCGCGGAGCTCGCGGGCAGGCGCGCGCCCTTCGTGCTGAAGGGCCACGAGAGCTTGGGTCGTGTGATCTCCGTCGATCAGAGCCCGATCGGTCGCACGCCGCGCTCGACGCCGGCGACCTACGTGGGCCTGATGACGCCGCTCCGCGAGCTCTACGCGACGCTGCCCGAGGCGCGCGCGCGCGGCTACGACGCGGCGCGCTTCAGCTCGAACGTGAAGGGCGGTCGCTGCGAGGCGTGTGAAGGCGAGGGCGTCGTGCGCGTGGAGATGCAGCTGCTCGCCGACGTGTACGTGCGCTGCTCGAGCTGCGGCGGCGCCCGCTACAACCGCGACACGCTCGAGGTGCGCTACCGCGGCCTCTCGATCGCCGACGCGCTGGCGCTGCCCGTGGAAGAGGCCGCCGACCTGTTCACGGTCATCCCCGCGCTCCGCGACCGCCTCACCACGCTGCGCTCGCTCGGCCTCGGCTACCTCACGCTCGGACAGAGCGCGACGACGCTCTCGGGCGGCGAGGCGCAGCGCCTCAAGCTCGGCAAGGAGCTCGCGCGCAAGAGCGACCTCCCCACGCTCTACGTCCTCGACGAGCCCACCACGGGCCTCCATCCGAGCGACGTCGAGGCCTTGCTCGAGGTTCTCGATCAGCTCGTGCAGCAAGGCCACACCGTCATCGTGATCGAGCACGCGATGGAGCTCGTGGCCCGCGCCGATCACGTGATCGATCTCGGTCCCGAAGGCGGCGCGGCGGGCGGCCGCATCGTCGCGCAAGGCACGCCCGCCCAGGTCGCGAAGACGGACACCCACACCGGCCGCGCCCTCGCCTCCGCCCTCACGACAAACCGGGACGGTCCTGCTTAGTTGCATTCCCGCCGCGCGGGTCGCCCAGGAGGTGGTTTTGCATTTTTCATTGGCTTCATGCATGGAAACCGGGACGGTCCTGCTTAGTTGCATTCCCGGAAGATGCCGACCGGCCGGCGAGGCGGTCGGTCCAAGGTCGCGAGCACAGCGGAAGTTCAGCGAAATCGCAGGGTCGACGCTCGCAGACGTCGGCGCGGGACCGGAATGCAATTAAGCAGGACCGTCCCGCTTTCGGGCTGCATTCCACGATCGGCGCGATCTGATCGAACGGCATCCCCAGCACGTCGTGCAGCACGAACGCCACGCGCTCGAGCGGATCGAGCGTCTCGAGGACGACGTGCATGGCCTCGCCCACGGCGGCGGCGAGCATCACGTCGCGATCGGGGCTCCCGTCCTCGTCGCGCTCGATCGGGCCATCGAGGTCCTCGCGTCGTCGTCGACGCACGCGAAGTTGATCAACGGCTGCGGCGTGTGCGTGGACCTTCACGCGCACGGCCTCCGCAAGACGAAGGAGCCGCTCGAGCGGCTGCTCTCGATCGGCGCGTGGCGCGACGTGCCGTACTTCACGCCGCCGGAGCGCGCGGCCCTCGCGCTCGCCGAGTCGATCACGCGCATCGCAGACTCGAGCGATCCGGTGCCCGACGCGGTGTGGGCCGAGGCGGCGAAGCACTACGACGAGGCGGGGCTCGCGCAGCTCGTGCTCCTCGCGTCGCTGGCGAACTTCTGGAACCGCCTCAACGTCCCCACGCGACAGGTCGCCGGCGCGCAGCGCTGGTGAGCCGCGGTGGTGAGCCGCGGTGGTGAGGTGCGTGGTGAGGTGCGTGGTGAGGCGCGTGGTGAGGCGCGTGGTGAGGCGCGTGGTGATCGGGGGCTGGTGATCAGTCCATGAGGCGCGGGAAGAAGCGGCCACCCTCGCGCACCCGCGTCTCGTCCTCGGGCACGGCGTTCGGCCACACATCGAGGTGCGCCTCGCCCACCATCTGACGGCGCGAGTGGATCCACTGGTTGCGCTCGGCCACCCACGCCGCGATCGCCTCGCGCATCGCGGCGTTGATCTCGCGACTGTCCCCCTGCGCCGAGAGGCCCTCGTCGATCTCGTACCGCACCGACATCGGCCGGTTCGGATCGGCGTTGGGATCCTCGACGGGCTCTGCCTCCATCTTCGAGAGCGCGTCTGCGTAGGCCTCGGCGGCCGCGGCGCTGCGCGCGGCGTCGTACTTGCGCTTGAGCGCGACCTCGCCCTCGTCGTACGGGCGCATCGCCGCCTCCAAGCGCTCGCGATCGACACCCGACATCGTGCTGAGCACGGTGAGGATCTCGATGTTCTTGGGCCGCTCTTCGAGCCAGCGCACACACGCGTTCACGTCCGGCATGCCCGCGACGAGCGTCTCGCCCGTCTCGAGGTTGCGCACCTTCACTTCGAAGTCGGCCATGGGTCGACGATCGCAAACGCCGACGCGGATCACAAGCCATCGGTGCGCGGCCAGGAGCGCGTCGCGAAGCCCGGCACGGCGGCCGCGATCGCCGCCTCCACCGAAGCCGCGTCGACGGACGCGTGCTGCTCACGCAGCCACGACAGTGCCTCGCGCGGCGTGACGAACGCTGCGTACGGAACGGGCGAGCGCAGGAGCCAGCTCACCGCCGTCAGCGCGCCGCGGATGATCGGCGACGACGTCACGAGCGCGAAGCCTCGGAGCTGCGCTGTGTGACGCGCGTCGAGCACCGCGCCCGCGAGCTCGCGTCGCTGCTGCGGCGTTGGGCGCGTTCGTGTCGCGTGCGATGAAGAGCATGCAGCTCGGCTCGGACGCAGCGGCCCACGCGCGCACGGTCAGGACGATGCGCTCGTGCAGCGCTTGCGTGACCTCGCCTTCCACCCAGATCCACCAGCACGCGCCGGTGCGTCCCGTCTGCATGGGCGCATCGTTGCGACACCTACCGCGGAGGGCAAGCCCGTGTGATGCCTGATCACCCAGCCTGATCACCCAGCGTGATCAGATCCCTGCGGGTCTCTCGGCCGGCGGCGCTCCGTCGAGGATGAACGGGTAGTGCACGGTGACCTCCCCGTCGTCGGGCGCGGGGAAGCGCATGCGCGAGGTCACGCCCGCGAAGCACCGCGTGACCGTCTCGTTCTCGATCCCGTCTTCCATCACGTGGGCCTCGCGCACGGAGCCGTCTGCCGCGATCACGAAGGCCATCGTGATCCGACCGGCGAGATCGGGGTGCCGGTTCAGCTCCCACTCGAAGCAGAAGCGGAAGTAGCCCGCGTTCTCGCGCACGACGTCGCGGATCGACCCCGCGTTGAGCGTGCCTGTCGTCGGCGGGGCCGGAGGACCCTCGGAGTCCGCAGACGACGGAGCCGCCGCCACCGTCGCGGCAGGACGCGTCGTCGATCCAGCCGCTTCGCCACCTGGCTCGGCGGTCGGCTGCGTGCCGCTGCCCGCCCCCTCCGCGCCGGCCTCGTCCTCGGGCTCGTTCTCGGACGGAACGGGGGGCGTGGGCTGTGTCGTCGACTCGTCCGTGGCGGCGCCGCGGGGCGCGATCGAAGTCGTTCCCGAAGCAGTTATCGAAGTGTCCGTTCGAGCGGCTTCATCGCCGGGGCGCGCGTCGTCGCCCGCGCGCATGCGCCACACGATCGCGGCGAGCACGAGCGAGATGGCGAGCACCGCTCCCGCAGCGACGAGTCGTCGATCCATACGCCACCTCGAAGACGGAAAACGAAACGAGCCCGGACGTGAGTCCAGGCTCGCACCGACCACGCCTTCTGCGGAAGGTTCCGTGTCGGATCGTCCGGGGAGGGCCTCGCGGACCCTCCGCGGCCGTCAGCGGTCGTTGCGCTTGCGCTCTTCGATGAACTCGTTGACCGCTTCCTGCGATCGACGGTTCCAGTGCACGTGACCGGCCGCGATCTCGCGGAGGGCCGTGACCGCGGGGCGGTTCTTCGAGTCCACGAGCGCCGGGGCGCCCTTCATGATCTGACGCGTCCGTGCGGCGGCCAGGACGACGAGCGCAAAACGGTTCTCGTCGTGCTCGAGACAATCTTCGACGGTGACGCGTGCCATGGTGCTCCTCGAAAAGGGGCCGGAAGGTAGCGGTGGGCGGGCAGCGCGTCAAACGAAGCCCTCGTCGTCGATGTTGACCTCGCCGCGAGGCTCGGCCAAGAAAGGGCCGCCATGACGTCCACCAAGGCCGAGATCGACCTCTCCTACAGCGTCTCCAATGATTTCTTCGAGCTCTGGCTCGACGAGAACATGCACTACACGTCGGCGAGCTACCTCACCGGCCAAGAGACGCTCGAAGAGGCGCAGTGGAACAAGTGCCGCATCCTCTACGAGTACGCGGAGATGACGCCCGAGAAGCTGGTGCTCGACATCGGCTGCGGCTGGGGCTCGAACCTCGCGTACCAGGCGATGCGCGGCACGAAGCGCTCGCACGGCATCACGCTCTCCACCGCGCAGGCCGAGTACGCGAACGGCAAGAAGCACGCGGGCGTCACCGTGAAGATGCAGGACTTCTGGGAGTACCAGCCCACGGAGCTCTACGACGCCCTTCAGTCGATCGAGATGGTCGATCACGTGGTGTCGCCGCAGCAGGCGAACGAGGGCAAGGCCGTCGAGCTCTACCGCAACTACTTCAAGCGCTGCGCCGAGCTCTGCAAGCCGGGTAGCTGGTTCGGCTTCCAGGCGATCCTGCGCGACCGCGTGCCGCGCACGAAGAAGGACCTCGAGGACCTGAAGTTCACGGCCGACGTGATCTTCCCCGGCGGCCTCAACCCGCGACTCGAAGAGCTGATCATGGCGGTGCGCCCGCACTGGGAGTGCGTCGAGATGCGCACGCAGCGCACGAGCTACGGACGCACGACGGGCGAGTGGCTGCGCAAGCTCCGCGTCCACGAGAAGACGATCCGCGCGAAGTGGGGCGACCAGGTCTTCACGGACTACGAGCGCTACCTCGACACGTGCGTCCGCGCGTTCGACCAGCACTGGTCGAGCGACGTGCAGATGAAGCTCCGCCGCGTCTGACCGCGCCTCTCTCGAGAAGCGATCTCCCCTCGGACCTGCCGGACGCTTCGCGGAGCGCATCGCCCCAACCGCGACGTCTCGGTGCTCGATTTGCGGCGAGGCCGCGCGAGCACGCGGTCGAAGGCTTCGCGAGCGAGCGGTCCGTCGTGAGGTGAACGCGACAGCGTCTGGCAGGATCGAGGGGAGGGTGCGAGGACGAGGACCTGCCGATGGAGTCGCGATGCACGCGCTGTTCGACTGGTCGTCGGCTTGGTGCATCGAGGATCTCCCCTCGGGCCTGCCGGACGCTTCGCGGAGCTCATCGCCCGAACCGGGACGTCTCGGTGCTGGATGCAGGGAGGCTGTGCGAGCACGTGGTCGCAGGCTTCGCGAGCGAGCAGCGCGTCGCGAGGCGATCGCGACAACGTCCGGCAGGATCGAGCAGAGGAGCGCGCAGCTCGGCCCTGCAACTTCACGAGCGAGCCGTTGATACCCAACTCTGTAGGGCCAGTATGCCTCGCCGTTCCGTCGGCGGGCGAACGCCGCTCCGCGCGGCAGGGTCGATCGGTGTCATGAAACTCGGATCGCCCGCTGGTGTCCGAGCGTCGTGCGCCGCGCGCTTCCTCTCGTCGTCGTCCTCCTCGCGTCTCTCGGAATCGGCGAGGCGGTGGACGCACAGAGTCGGCGCGAGACTCGGCGCACGGTGATGACGGTCGAGGTGACTGCGGCGAGCAGTGCCCACCGCTCGGGCGGTTGCGGCAGGTCGGGGCCCTCGCCTCTCCCCGCCAGCGCGCGTGTCCTGACGGTCGAGGAGGGCGTGTGGCCGCACGTCGACGATGGGTGCGGTGGGCTGTGACGCTGGACTGACCGGTGCTCACGGCTGATGTCTCTCGTCGCGATCGTCATCGCCGGCTCGTTGTGCCTCGATACGGAAGTCGATGCGCAGCGAGAGCGACGAAGGACCGGGCGCACCGTGATGGTGGTCGAGGTGACGGCCGCGAGCACTGCCCATCACGACATTCTCTGCGGTGGGCTCGGCGCCTCGCCGTTGCCCGTGAGCGCGCGCGTCATCGAGGTCGAACAGGGCGTGTGGCCGCACCCGGCGATCGAGCTCGGTTGGCCGACGTGCTTCGACCTCGTGTCCTTGGGCGTCGTTCCCGGAGCGCGATTCCGCATTCGGGTGTCCGTGGGAGATCCCGCGGATCCCAGCCGACGACGGTGGGTGCGGTCGAGCGCGCCTGCGCTGACCGAGTGAGCGGAGCTCGACGATCGAGTCCGTCTGGAAACGGGGTCACTCTCGCCGCTGCAACAGGCCGAGATTGCAGGCGTTTTTAGCCCTCAATGACGCGATGCCGTTTCTTCAGGCTTTTCGCGCGGAGGGCCGGAATTCCGAACGAAAACGGCATCGCGTCATTGTGCGTCTTTTTCCCCAGCGATTTCGAAAGCTTGCAGAGCCGAGAGTGACCCCACTCTGCGACCCCACTCTGCGAGGCGGGTCAGCGGAGCTCGACGATCGAGTCGGCGGTGCAGGGTGGGAAGCAGTCGCCGTCGCCGCTGATCGAGACCTCGCGGTACGTGAGCGTCAGCTCGCTCGACGTCGCGTCGCCTTCGAGGCGCTGGCTCGTCTGCCAGCGGCATCCGTCGACGTAGTCGAACTCCGTGCGGATGCAGAGCGCGACCTGATCGCGCACGCGCTGGCCGCGGTACACGCGCGCGCCGAAGCGAGCCTCGGCGCGGATGCCGTCGCACTCCCACGCGAGCACTCCCTCGCCCTGCGCGGCCACGTCGACGAAGCCGCCGGGACACGACAGCGTCGGCTCGCGGCCGAAGAGCGGGCGCGTGCACACCGGCTCGGCGAGCGGGGAAGGGCCGATCTCACAGGGGTCCCCCGCGTCGACGAAGAACACGTCGGGCGGCGTGAACGCATCGCGCGAGACGAACGCGTCGGGTCGCGAGAAGACATCGGGCGCGACGAACACGTCCTCACGTAGGAAGACGTCGGGCGCTCGATGCGCATCGATCAACGTGGCCGTGCGCGCGTCGGTCCCCGCGTCGGCGCGCACGGAGGCGTCCATGCCCGACGTGAGGTCGAGCCCCGTGCGCGCGCCGCAGCCAGCGACGAGCATCACGAGCGCGATCGGGCCGAGGTGCCTCACGACGCCGAGCGTAGCCGGTGCGTCCGCCTCGTCACTCCTCGAGCCGGCAGCCCGCGAGCTCGAACACGGCGAGCCGCGGCGTGGTGCCGCGCGTGTCGTTCGAGATGGCCATCACGAAGAGGCGGTCGCCGTGCGCGTGCGCGAGCACCGTCGGCGCGATGATGCCCTGCGGCATGCGCGCGATCTCCATCGGCTCGACGACGTCACAGCGGTCGAACGGCGCGTCGGGCATGACGCTCACCGCCGCTTGATGGGATGGGGTCACTCTCGCCGCTCCAACAGGCCGAGATTGCAGGCGTTTTTAGCCCTCAATGACGCGATGCCGTTTCTTCAGGCTTTTCGCGCGGAGGGCCGGAATTCCGAACGAAAACGGCATCGCGTCATTGTGCGTCTTTTTCCCCAGCGATTTCGAGAGCTTGCAGAGCCGAGAGTGACCCCACTCTGCGAGTCAGGTTGACCCCACTCTGCGAGTCAGGTTGCCGCCGTCCGCGGGCACCGCGCCGTCGACGCCCAGGTCGCCAGCGTGAGGAACGTTCCCCGTGCCCATCGGTGCATGGTGGCGAGCATGACCTCTGTCGTCCGCGCGACAGCGCACCACATCCGCGTGTCGACGCACCGGATCTGGCTGAAACGCCCTGAAAGCAGCCCCCTGGCTACGTCCGTCGGACGGTTCCGACGTAGTGTCTTGGGATGCAGGCGATCACCCGGGCCCTCTCCCTCACCGTGCTCTCACTCTTGGTGCTCGCGTGCTGCTTCGGCGGTTCGAGCGCGGCATCGAACAGCACGCGCCTCGAGCCGTGGGGCGTCGAGCTCGATCACGGCAGCTTCGTGGGCGGCGCGCTGCCGGATGGCTCCTACGTGTTCACGAGCGGCGACGGCTCGAGCACGCTCACGATCTCGGCGGGCTTGCCGGGCGTGGCCGCGGCCGCACGACAGCCGACCGATCTCCTCGGTCACGTCGCGACCGTGCAGTGGACGCGGCCGCGCACCTACGCAGGCATGAGCGGAGTCGAGTCGCGCCTGAACGACACGACGCTCAACCAGGTGCACTGGATCGGCGCGTTCGATGCTCCCGGGGGTGTCGTCGTGATGCGCCTCTCGACGTCGTCGGCGTACATCGACAACGCCACGCGCGGCGATCCGGCGTGGGAGGCGCTCGCGCTCGGCGTGCGCCCCGCTCCGTGAGCTGGGCGAGCTGAGCCCCCGTTGTGAACGCCGCGATGTGAACGCAGCGAGTCAGTCGACGATGCCCTGGAGGAACCAGCGCTCGACGAGCACGTCGCGGAAGATCCAGAGCAGCGCGCCGTCTTCGCGCTCGGCATAGAAGTAGTCGCGCGTGACGAGGCCCTCGCTCTTCGAGTCAGCCCGCTCGCGCGCCCACCACCCCGACTGCAGGCGATAGGGGCCGTTCATGCAGCGGAGCGGTGGATCGAAGCGCGGTCCGCCGCCCGGTCCTGCCGCGAGGGGCTCGGGCGGCGACAGCAGACGACGCACGAGCGACGGAGACCAGAAGCGCGCGCTCGCCGCGTCGTGAGCGGCCTCGGCGCTCGGCCGTGTGCGCGCGCGGTCGCTCGCGGGCATGCGCTCGATCGGCTGCCATCGAAAGGATCGCTCGGGCACCCAGCTGTCCTCGAGGCGCGGCACCGTCACGGCGTCGTCTCCGAAGGCCGCGCGAAGGCGTGCGATGCCGCGCGTGAGCGCCTCGGGATCCCGCGCGCGCCGGGCCTCCGTGTCCGAGCCCGTGAGCACGAGCTGCGTGGTGTCGAGCGGCGCGGGCTCGGCGCGCAAGACGATGCGCGCGATGCGGCCCACGCGATCGGCCGCGATCGAGGTGCTCGCGGCCGCGCGCGCTTCTCGCGCACGACCGCGCGTGGTCGAGAGCGTCCCGCCGATCCGTCCGTCGGCGACGAGCGCGCCGAGGCGCAGACGCAGGAGCTCCGTCACGGACGCGACGTCGCGACACGCGCGCGCGGGTCGCAGCGTCTCTTCGTGCACGGCGCCCGGCTGGAGCTGAAGACCACGCTCGCTCTCGAGCCGCACGTGCAGCGCGCCGAGCGCGAGCTGACGCTCCGCGAGAGAGGCCATGATCACGTGGAGCGCGCCGCGCATGCAGAAGAGCAGGCGGTTCTCGTCGTCTTCGGGTGGGTCGACCTCGGCCTCCACCTCGATCGGAGCCTCCTCCACGGCGGCCTCGAACGGCGTGTCCCAGCTCCCTGCGAGCTCGGCGTGGAGGCGCGCGGCCTCGCGTCCGAAGCGCACCGAGATCTCGCTGCGCGGGATCACGAGCAGCTCACCGAGCGTGCGAACGCCCATCACGAAGAGCGCGTCTGCGAGCTCCACGGGCAGGTCGAGACACCCGAGCGGCACGCGCGCCGCGAGCGCTCGCTCTTCGTCCTCGGTCTCGAGGAGACGAACCCGCTGCGCCGGTCCCGCTGTGTTCGCTGGGCTCGCCGTGCTCGCTGCTCCCGCTGGGCTCGCGCGCGACAGCCCGCGCGCGATCGCCCACGAAGGAAGCCGCGCGTGACCCACGACCACCGACGCGATCCAGCGTCGTGCCCCGATCTCGCTGGCGATCGCGCGCGCCCAGCGATCGAGCGAGCCGAAGAGCGAGAGCATGCCGTCCGGATCGAGCCAGATGCAGCCAGGCCGCGCGCGATCGGGCTCGACGCGCGGCGTGAAGCGCAGGAGCGCGCCCACGAGCTCGGCGCGGAGATCCTCGACGCGCTGCGGAGCGACGGGCGCGGCGCGCAGCTCGCGCGAGATCGCGAGCCCCGCGACGTAGCGCATGCCCACGCGCACCCCGAGCGCTTGGGCCGCGGCGCTGACCCACGTGATCGGCGCGTGCGGCTCGTCGCGCGCGACCACCGCCACGGGCAGGCCTTCCCACGCGGGGTGATCGCGGCGCAGCACCTGCAGCGGCAGCGCGGGCAGATCGACGCACGCGATCCTCTTCACCCCGCCTCCCTGAGCTTCTCTCCCGCTTCGGACGAGACGGGGCCTTCGCTCTCTTCGGACGACGCCGCGCTCGTCGAGGTGAGCTGGCCGGTCTTGTCCTTCAGGATCTCCGTCGTGATCGAGAGGCGACCTTCGTCGTCGCGCACGAGGCCGGAGGCATCGCTCGCGTGCCGGATCGCGAGCCGCACCGACACCAGCGGACCGAGCGAGGGCTGCTCGTGATCGTGGGGTGAGAGCAACACGAGCCGCGTGCCGTGCTCGCGCGCGAGGCCCGAGAGACGACCGAGCCACGCCTCGCCGCGGAGCAGGTTGTCGTCGCGCTTGCTCTCGCGACGTGTGTGCGTCGCGCGCTCGCGCGCATTCGAGAGATCGAGCACGACCGCGCCCATCACGCCGGTGCGCAGCAAGAGCTCGGCAGCGCGAGGCGCTGCGCGTGGATCTCGATCGGGCACGTGCACGACGAGCAGCGCGCTCAGATCGATCCCCGCGCGCGCCCAGTCCGGAGGGAACAAGCCCGCGCTCTTGGGCGCGACCCACGCGACGTGCTCACCGCGCGCCTGCAGCGCGAGCACGATCGAGACGACCGCGCTCGCCTGCGCGACGTCCGTGCCGCTCGAGAGCTCGACGACACGACCTGCCGCGAGCGCGACGAGCTCGGACATCGAGATCTGTGGCCGTAGGAGTGGCGCGCGCATCGGAGGATCGAGGACTTGGCTGAACATGGGTTCAGTGACAAGACGCAGGCCTGACACCTCGACTGACAGCCCCGTGATCGCCCGAGATTTTGTCTCCGCGGATCGGCTCTATGGATCCCGCGGCGTTCGCGTTAGCCTCGTGGCCCCCATGTCGGACGAGCGCGAGAAGGACAAGCGTGCGGCCACGGTGCCCGGCTTCGGCGTCAAGGCTCAGCCGCTCCCTCCGATGCAGGTCGATGCGATGCAAGCCGTCGATGACGAGATGACCGCGGTCGATCCGCGCCCCGCGAAGGCCGAGGTCGTCGACGAGCGCGTGCCGATGAAGCTCGAGCCCCAGCCCGTCGCGGCTCAGGCCAACAAGCAAGCCGCCGTCGCGCCCGACGTGCAGCGCTCGCGTCGCGCGAACGTGCCGGCCGTCGACATCGATCTCGTCTACGAGCGTCGCAGCGCGCCGCTGCCCGATCAGCCGTGGGTCTTCCTCGAGATCTGGACGCGCAACACCATCTACGCGCTCGACGCGCGCCTCGTGTGCATCGACGTCGTCGATCAGCTCACCAAGCGCAGCCACGGCGATCACCCGCTGCGAGGCGCACGCCTCGTGGGTGGTCAGGCGCGCGAGGGCGACGCGATGGAGCTGTCGCATCCGTTCCCGCGTCCCGGCGCCGAGGCCGTGTTCGAGCAGATGCAGGGCCGACACGTGCGCTTCTCGCAGACCTCGACGGTCACGCGCGTGGTCATGCGCCTTCGCGTGCTCACCGTGACGCCCGAGCAGCTCCTCCCCACGTGGGAAGAGGTCACGGGCAGCCACAAGATCGCGAAGTGAGCGGCGCGCGCCGCTTCGACACGCTCGCGGTGCACGCGGGCGATGCGCCCGATCCCGTCAGCGGTGCGCTCGAGGCGCCCGTCACGCTCGCGAGCGCGTACGCGTTCGAGTCCGCCGAGGACGCCGCGTCGCAGTTCCATGACTCGGCGAGTGAGGTTCAGCGGGGCGCCACGCGGCGGGGTTGCGAAGCAACCCCTGGAGCGGGAGCGATGGAGGAGCGGAGCGACGATGGAGCGACGGGGAGCGCGAGGGGCCAGAGGTCCCTCGCCCAGGCCAACAGAGCACACATCTACTCGCGCTGGTCGAACCCGACGGTGCACGCGCTCGAGGAGAAGCTCGCCGCGCTCGAGGGGGCCGACGCCTCGTGCGTGCTCGCGAGCGGCATGGCCGCGGTGACCGGCGCGATCGAGACCTTCGTCGCGAGCGGTGACCACGTGATCGCGCCGCGCGGCCTCTACGCAGAGACCGCGCGCCTGCTCCGCGAGCGCATGCCGCGCTTCGGCGTGACGACGACGTTCCTCCACGACGTCGACGTCGAGACGTACCGCCGCGCGATCACGAAGAAGACGCGCATCGTGTACGCCGAGACGCCCGCCAACCCGACGCTCGCGATCACCGATCTGCGCGCGCTCTCGGAGATGCTGCGGGCGAGCGCGAGCCTCGGTCACCCCGACGGCATGCTGCTCGTCGTCGACGGCACGTTCGCGACGCCGTTCCACCAGCGGCCGCTCGCGCTCGGCGCCGACCTCGTCCTCCACTCGATGACGAAGGCGCTCTGCGGTCACGGCGACGCGATCGGAGGCGTGGTGTCGGGCTCGCGCGATCTCGTGCATCGCGTGCGCGCGGACATGGTGCGCACCGCGGGCGCGGTGATGTCGCCGCTCACCGCGATGATGATGTCGCGCGGCGTCAAGACGCTGGGCCTGCGCATGAAGCAGGCGAGCGCGAGCGCGCACGAGCTCGCGAGGCGCCTCGAGGCCGACCCGCGCATCGAGCGCGTGTTCTATCCGGGCCTCGCGTCCCACCCGCACCACGCGCTCGCGTCGGCGCAGATGGAGCGCGGCTACGGCGCGATGATCGCGTTCGAGGTGCGCGGTGGTCTCGATGCAGGCGCGCGTACGTACGACGCCGTCGAGGTCATCTCGCGCGCGGTCTCGCTCGGCGACGTGCGCTCGCTGCTCACGCACCCCGCGTCGACGACGTCCGCGTCGATGCCGCGCGCCGATCGCCTCGAGGGCGGCATCACCGACGGCCTCATGCGCCTCTCGGTCGGCATCGAGGACGTCGAAGACCTCTGGGCCGACCTCGATCAGGCGCTGTTTTTCTAGGCGCCGCGCTGCGCGCGTCGAAAGGGGCTGCTCGCCCCTTTCCCAGCTCGCTGCGCGAGCCGGGCCCCATTCCCTCGGGGATTCGCTCGTCGCTGCGCTCCTCACTCACCCGGGCGGCGCCGGATGTGCTGGGTGCGGGTAGCGCATGCGGCCCCTCGCCTAGCTCGGGCCGCCGATGCCTAGACTCGTTGGGGCCACCTTGCGGCCCCTCGCCTAGCTCGGGCCGCCGATGCGGGCCCTCGCCTAGCTCGGGCCGCCGATGCCTAGACTCGTCGCGGCCACGCTGCGGCCCCTCGCCTAGCTCGGGCCGGATGCACGCATCCAAGCACAGCGGGGAGCCAGGCGAGCCCGCTCTCCACCGAGCGGAGCGAGGGAGCGGGAGGGGGCCCCACGCAGTGGGGGAGGGGTCGCACGACCCCTCAGGTAATCAGTACTCGACGCGGAAGAGCTGCTGACCCATCAGCAGCAGCGAGCCGCTCGGGATCTGCGCCGTCTGCGAGAGGCGCACGAACGTGCCGTTCGAGCTGCCGACGTCCGTGAGGAAGACGCGTCCGCCCTCTTCGTGGATGCGCGCGTGGAGACCCGAGACGTAGCCGTCTTCGGGGAAGAGGATGTCGCCACGCTCACGGCCGAGGTGCAGGCCCGCCGAGGGCACGCCGAAGCAGTTGCCCGTCGTGTCGCGTCCGGTGATGAGGCCGATGCGGCCTGCGAGGCCCGTGTTCGGGCTGCCCATCAGCTCCACGCCGTTCTGCGGCGCGCGCACGCTGAGGCGCTCGAAGCGGATGATCTCCTGCCCGATGCGGAAGATCGATCGATCGACGAGCTCGATCGGCTGATCGACGCCGATGCGCATGTAGATGCCGTTGAGGCTGTTCTCGTCGCGGACCGTGAGGCCACCGCCGCCGAACGTGAACGTCGCGTGGCGGGGTGAGAGGTACGAGTCGCTCGCGAAGAGACCGCCGGTCTCGCGACCGATGTACGTCGTCTCCTGCATCGGGAACGACTCGCCCTCCGAGCCGTCGGCACGGATGAGGACGAGCGCGCCGCGCTGCGGGCCACCCGACGCCGCGGGCGCCGCCATCGGCGCGCTCATGGGAGGCCCACTCATCGGGGGCGCCGGGATCGACGCGTTGAGCGGCAGGCCGCAGCTCCCGCAGAACTTGAAGTTGCGGTTGTTCGACGTGTTGCACTTCGGGCACACGACGAGGTCGCCCACCGCGGCGACCGCTGGCGACGACGCCGACGAAGGCGCGAGCGGCGCGGGCGAGCTCAGCGCGGGCCCACCACCAAACGCCGGGGGAGGCGCTGCCATCGCAGGCGCTCCGCCGAACGACGGCATCGGAGGCGCCGCGAGAGGGCTCGGGGCAGGCATCGCGGGCCCACCGCCGAACGCCGGCATCGGAGGCCCACCCATCGGAGCGGCACCGGGCATCGGAGGCCCGCCCGTCATGGGAGGCATCGGCGGCGCGCCCATGGGCGGCGCGCCCATCGGTGCCATCGCTCGTCCTGCCGGCGGAGTGGGTGCCGTGAAGCTCTTCGGCGCATGCGCCGCGTCGCGAGGCAGCTCCGCTCCACAACCGAGGCAGAACTTGTAGTGGTCCTGGTTCTCTTTACTGCAACGGGGGCAGACGATCACCGCGGAGCTCCTCATGGCTCGCCTTCGGGCGAGCGAGCGCGCTCTCCCGAGGGACCGCGGGACCATAGACGTCTTCTCGATCGCAGGTCAAGCGCGGTGCGGCGCACGTCCGACGAGACCGCGCCGGGCCTCCGCGCGTCCCAAGACCGCGCTCGGTCTCGTCGTCGCACGGACGTGACCCGCAGCGAAATCGCGCGCGCCTCCGCTGCGTTAGGGACCCGACGATCCAACGTCAGACACGCATTTCTCGAATGGAAACCCCGGCCCAGTTCTCGCTTACACTCCCGGCGTCGATGACTGCGCGCGCGGATACAGACCCCCGGCGTCGAGCCAGGAAGAGCCCGCTGAGCCACTCGGACGGGCGGTCCAACGTGGGCGCGCAGTCTTCTGCTCCGACCGGCAGCGGCGAGCGTCCGCGTGAGCTCGCCGCGAGCGATCCCGACAAGCTGCTCGGTCGCACGCTCGCCGGAAAGTACCGGCTCGACGCGCTGCTCGGCGAAGGCGCGATGGGGCGCATCTACCAGGCGCACCACCAGCTGCTCGACAAGGACATCGCGATCAAGGTGCTGCACCAGCACCTCGGCGGTGAGGATCGCGTCTCCAAGCGCTTCCATCGAGAGGCGCGCGCAGCGAGCCGTCTGTCGCACCCGAACTCGGTGCAGATCCTCGACTTCGGGAGCACCGACGACGGCGTGCTCTACATCGCGATGGAGCTCCTCGACGGCGAGGACCTCCAGGTGATCCTCGATCACGACTTCCCGCTCACGCCGCGGCGGATCGCGAACATCGTCGGTCAGGCGCTGCGCGCGCTCGACGAGGCGCACCACGTGGGCATCATCCACCGCGATCTCAAGCCCGAGAACATCGTGGTGCTGAGCGATCGACAGGGGCGCGACCTCGTGAAGGTCTGCGACTTCGGCATCGCAAAAATCATGGAGGGCGAGGGCCAGTCGATCACCGTCGACGGCTTCGTGTGCGGCACGCCGCAGTACATGGCGCCGGAGCAGGCGCGCGGTGAAGACGTCGATCGACGTCTCGACATCTACGCGGCGGGCGTCGTCCTCTACCAGATGCTCGTGGGCTCGCCGCCGTTCTCGGGCGACACGGCGCTCGGCATCATCACCAAGCACCTCACCGACGAGGCGGTCCCGCCGCGCAAGCGACGCCCGGAGCTCGGGATCCCGGAGTCGCTCGAGCGCATCGCGAAGAAGGCGATGAGCAAGTCGCGCAACGAGCGCTACGCGACGGCGAAGGAGATGAGCGACGCGCTCGAGACCGCGATCGACGAGCTCGGCCCGCTGGCGGACGAGCGCCTCGGCGAAGGCAAGCTCGCCGAGCACGCGAAGCGCGCCGAAGAGCTCGAGCGCGGGCAGACGCTCGAGGCCAAGGCGCAGCCTTCTGCGCCGCCGGCGGCCGCCACCTCGTCGAGCGTCTCGATCCCCGCGCAGCAGACGCCGTGGACGATGATCCTCGGCGGTGTGGCGCTCATCGCGATCGGCGTCGCGTCTTGGTTGGCGATGCGCGGGCCCGAGCGCGAGATCGTCGAGAGGCCGCACGCGCCCTCGGCGCTGACGGCGACGGATCCAGTCGTCGTGCCTCCGCCGACGACGACCGAGGTGACGCCGACGGTCGTCGCCCCGCAGCCTCCGCCCACGACCGAGACCGCGACAGCCGCGGAGATCGCGGCCACCGGTCCCGCGCCCGAGGCGACCACGACGACCACGCCCGCGTCTGCGGGCCGCCGACCGCTCGTCCCTTCGACCGCTCGCATCACGCCGTTCCCCCCCGCGACCACGCGCACGCAGGCCGGCGGCGCGAGCGCGGCCGCCGCAGGCACGACGACGTCTGCGAGCGCGACCGGCGCGCCGCCTGCGACCACGCCTGCCGTCGCGCTCACGCCTGCGCGTCGCGCCTACGAAGACGGGCGCAACGCGTTCCTCGCGCAGGACTTCCGCGGCGCGATCCGATCGTTCGAAGAGGCGGCGCGCCTCTCGCCCGGCGACTCCGACACGCAGAAGCAGCTCGCGCGTGCGTACATGCGCGCGGGCGACATCCCGCGCGGAGTCGCTGCGTACCGCCGCTACCTCGAGCTCTCGCCGAGCGCGAGCGACCGTCAGGTCATCGAGTCGATCATCGCGCAGCACCAGTGAGGGATCGATCCTTCGGTGTGAGGGATCGACCCGGCGCTCGCGCTGGATGAGCTACGAGAACGAGGGCTGATCGCGCGGGCACGCGGGCTGCAATCTCGCGATGCATGACGAGAACGAAGGCGCGACGTCCACACGCCGCACGCGTGATCGCAGCGACGGTGGCGCTCGGCGCGAGCGTGCTGCCGAGCGCGGCGCTCGCGCGACCCACGGGGCCGTCGGTGCTCTGCGAGACGTACCCCGACGCGCCTCAGTGCTCCGGGTCGCTCGGCACGTGCAGCACCTGCCACACCTCGACGTGGCCGCCCGCGTGGAACGGCTACGGCCTCGCGGTGATGGCGCAGATCGGCGAGGGCACGTTCGAGACGTCGCTCCCCACAGCGCTCCGCGCGCTCGACGGCGCGGACAGTGACGAAGACGGCGTCGCGAACGCCGACGAGATCCTGCTCGGCTCGAACCCCGGTGATCCCGGCGATGCGTGGCCGTGGTGCGCGCCGCCGGAGCCCTCGGGCGCGGTGCCGGTGCCGGTGGGCTACGACTTCGAGCGCGCGCTGAGGCGCGTGGCGATCACGTACTGCGGCCGTCAGCCCACCTACGACGAGCTCGGGATGTTCCGTGCGGGATCGCCTTCTGCGGAGGTGCAGTACGAGCGCCTGCATGGCGCCGTGGATCTCTGTCTCGGCTCGCCGACGTGGCGTCGAGAGGGACTGCGGCGGCTCGTCGACGCGCGCATCCGGCCGATCGGCGCCGTGGGCGCGAGCTCGCCCGTGGGCATCGTGATCGGCGACTACGAGTGGGACTACCGGCTCTTTCGCTACGTGATGACGGACGACCGCGACGTGCGTGAGCTCCTGCTCGCCGACTACCACGTCACCGAAGCGGTCGACGGAACGCTCACGCCCATCGAGGGACGCGTGCCCGCCGCGGGGGCGACGGGGCAGCCGCTCGAGCCGGAGCGACGCGCGGGGATGATCACGACCTCGTGGTTCTTCGCGATCAACACGATGTTCAGCGCCATGCCGCGCACGACGGCAGCCCAGGCGTACCGCGCGTGGCTCGGCATGGACATCGCGCGCCTCGAGGGCATCTCGCCGATCGAGGGCGAGCCGCTCGACGTCGATCAGCGCGGCGTGACCGACGCGCAGTGCGCCGCGTGTCACTCGACGCTCGATCCGCTGAGCTACGCGTTCGTCCCCTACGAGGGCATCGCCGGATCACGCACGGGCGCGTACGACGCCTCGCGCGGCGCGCGGCGGATCGCAGGGTGGAGCCCGCGACAGACGTACCTGCTCGGCGAGCCCGTGGCGGACGTGCGCGACTGGGCCGAGCACGCGGTGAGCACGGAGGCGTTCTCGCGAAACCTCGCGCTGATGCTGTTCCGCGACGCGCTCGGCCACGAGCCGTCGCCGAGCGAGCTCGCCGAGCTGCGGATCGTGTGGCGCGCGCTCGAGCGCGACGCGTGGTCTGCGAACCGGCTCGTTCATCGCCTCGTCGACACGCAGGCGTTCGGAGGTCACCGATGAGCCGCGCGCTCCACGTCACGCTCGTCGCGCTCGCGCTCTCCGTGGGCGCGTGCGGGCCCGACGAGCTCTACCTACCGCCCGTTCAACCGCGCGAGCCCGTCGTGACGATCCCGCCGCACGAGACGTCGTGCGAAGACACCGAGGCGCCCGTGCCCGAGTCGCTCGTGTGGAAGCGCGCCGATCCGCTGGCGACCGATCTCGCGCTCGCGCTCTCGCTCGAGCCCGACACGATGTGCCAGGAGCTCGGCGTGATCCCCTGCGTCGAGGCCGAGCGGGTCGCGCTCGGCGGCAGCGATCCGCTGGGCACGGGCCTCTACGCGGGGCCGGCGCGGCCCGGGCTCACGACGCCGAACGCGGTCGATCGCCTCGTGCTCGCGGCGTGCGCCGAGCGCGTGGATCGTGACGCGCGCGGGCCCGCCGTGATCGTCACGGAGATCGATCTCGCCGCGACCGCGCTCGACGCCGAAGACCCGACGACGCTCGCGGCGATGACCGCCGACGCGCGCACGCTCCACCGACGCTTGCTCGCGCGCGACCCGAGCGACGCGGAGCTCGAGGTGCTCGTCGATTCGTCTCGCAGCGTCGATGGCCTCGCGCCGACGGCGCGCGAGTGGGCGACGTTGACCTGCTTCGCGATCGGCACGCGCACCGACAACCTCTTCTACTGAAGGCGAGCCACCATGCCCCACAGCCCTCTCCGTCGTCGCTCGCTCTTTCGTGGCCTCGCTGCCGCGGGCGCCACTGCCGCGCTCGGATCGTCGTTCGCGGCGCGTCGCGCGCGCGCCGCGACGCCCGCGCCGCGTCTGCTCTTCGTGATCAGCGCGACCGGTGGCGCGAGCATCATCGACTCGTTCCTCCCGCTCCTCGGGACCGAGGCCACGGGCTCGCGCGTGAACGAGCTCATCGCGTACCCCGACGTGGCCGTCCAGCAGCTGCCGGGCTCTTCGTTTCGGGTGGTGAAGAACCTCGCGAACGCGGGCTTCGCCACGAGCCCGCTCTTTCGCAGCAGCTTCGAGCACGCCGATCTCGTGCGCGCGCACGGCTCCGACATGGTCGTCGCGACCGTCGAGAACACGAGCGTCAACCACGTGGTCGCTCAGAGCCGCGCGCTCACGGGCGCGGGCATCGACGGAGGCCGCACGATCCTCGAGGCCGCGGCGATGACGCACGGCGCGGGGCTCGTGCTCCCGGCGGTGAACCTCGCGTCGGGCGGCTACCTCGATCCGGGCACGCGCATCGACACGCCCGACTGGGCCCGCGCGGAGATCGTCAACGATCCGCTCCGCTTCGCGGCGAGCACGGATGGCTCGCGCGGTCTCTTCCCGGTGGGCGATCCGCGCATGCCGCGCAGCGCGCTGCTCTCTCGCGCCCGCGCGAGCCGAGAGCGCCTCGAGGACCTCTCGCCGCTCGCCGCGCTCACGAGCCCGATGCGCACGCGGTATCTCGCGCTGCGTCGCGATCTCCAGCCGCGCATGGAGTCCGAGCGGCTGATCGAGAGCCTGATGCTCGTGAGCTCGGGGGTCGATCTCGCGTCGTACGGCCTCGCGCCTGCGCCGGCGATCGAAGAGATGGGCCTCCTCGATCGCTTCCCGAACCTCTTCGAGGACCGCTTCCAGGCGCAGACCGCGCTGGCGTACTTGCTCGCGCGCGAAGGGCTCTCGTCGGCCATCGGATGGGGCCCGGGCTTCGCGCCGTCGTTCTTGTCGGACGGCACGATCACCGACACGCCGATCTCGTTCGACTTCAGCCACAACGATCACGTCACCACGCAGAACGTGATGTGGAGCCGCGTCGCGGGGATGATCGACGCGCTCGTGCGGCTCTTGAAGGAGACGCCGACGGACGACGGCACGCTCTGGGATCGCAGCCTGATCTACGTCGCGACGGACTTCGGGCGCGAGCGCTACCGGCCGGCGGGCGCGACCTCGGGCTTCGGCACGGGCCATCACCTCTCGAACGGCAACGTGTTCCTCTCACCGCTCCTTCGAGGCAACCAAGTGCTCGGCGGCGTGGCGACGGACACCGCGATCACCGAGGGCTGGGATCCGACGACGGGCGCGCGCACCCCGGGGCGCAACGACGTGCGCGAAGGCCACCTCTACAGCCTCGTCGCGCACGCCCTCGGCATCGACTTCGCGAACCGGATCGACATCCCCGCCGCAGTGAGGTGAGCGACGATCATCGGACGCGGACGACGACCTCGTACGGGGCGCACGTGTTCATCCACGTGGGGGCGCGCACGCGCACGAGCAGCGTGCCGCCGTCGTCGAGCGAGAGCGTGCGCGAGCAGTCGGCCTCGATCTCCACGGTCTCGGGGCCGCTGCCGCTCACCGCGCCCGTGCAGCCGCGGCCGATGAAGTTGTCGGGCGCGCCCTGGTTGCAGGTGCTCGCGTCGGCGGCATCGCCGCACACGTAGTAGGCCGAGAGCGCGTAGTCACTGCCGATCGGGATGTTGCGCAGCGTGACGGTCGTGCGCGGGCTGCCGCCGTCGGTGCCGTCGGTGATCGGGAAGCGGAACCAGTCTTCGTCGCGCATCTCGTCGATGCTGCCGGCGAGGATCACGTCCGCCGGATCGTCCGAGTCGTCGAGCCCCGCTCGAACGGTCGGCGAGGTGCTCGAGTCGTTGGGCTCGAAGCCGTCGGGCGTGCACGCGCAGCGGCCCGTGGTGCAGGTCGCTCCGTCCATGCAGGAGCCGCAGTCGAGCGGCATGCCGCAGCCGTCGTCGGGCGCGCCGCACTCGTAGCCGATGTCCATGCACTCGATCGGCGTGCACACGCACTCGTCGCCCATGCGGCGGAACGGAGGCGTGCAGTCCCACGTGCAGCGACCGTCCATGCCGCAGGTCGCGCCGCCCATGTCGGGCGCGTCGCAGGGCTCGCCGCAGCCGAGACGACAGCCGTTCTCCGGCTCGTTCGCGAGGTCACGCACGCAGCCCGCGCCGCACGCGTGCTCGCCGCTGCCGCACGGCGCCATACCGCTGTCGCGTCCACCGCCACCGCCATCGCGCGCCGGGCCGCTGTCGCGCGTCCCGCCGCCGTCGCCCATCGCCCCGCCATCGCGCGTCGCGCCGCCGTCGCGTCCACCACCGCCGCCGGTGTCACCCGGCCCCGTGCCTCCTTCGGCACATCCGATCACCATCAGCGAAGCAGCGACGAACAGAGACGCGCCGAAGCGCGCCGAATGCGAGGTCATCGCGCGATCGTGCCGAGCGACCGACACGCGCGCAACCGCCCCGTTCTCGTCACGTCACCGCGGCGTGAAGCGGAGCGCGTGGCGGACGATGAGCGTCGGCCCCTCCTGTCCGACGTGCCACGGGATCTCGGGGCCGTCCGGATCGGACGTGTAGTCGTAGACGATCACCTCGTCGTCGCTCGCGCCGTCGAGGCGCGCGGGGAAGCACGTGTCGCCGCGCGACGGGAGGTCGAGCACGAACGCGAAGCGATCCTCGCCCTCGACGAAGCGCCACAGCGCGCAGCGCTTCGGCGCGTTGCGGTACGCGACCTGGTTCGCGATCGCGCGCATCGTGAGCGTGCGCTCGCCGCCCATGAGGTCGTACGCGCCGTCGGTCGTCACGTTGCGGCGGCCGATCAGGTAGTGCTCGCCGTCGTGGAAGAACATGAGCGGCGAGTCGTACTTGCGCGGGTCGGTCACGCACGACCACTCCGCGAGCGCGCCGGGCTCGGCCGTGCACACGCGTGAGCCGAAGCCGCTCACGTCGTCGCCGGCCTCGTTGCGTATCACGCCGACGAGCGAGCCGTCCTCGCCGATCGAGAAGTCGGTCTCGCTCGCGCCTCCGACGTACAGCGTGCGGTGCGCGGGATCGAACGGCGTGAACGTGCGGCCGTCGCCCGTGACGAGGAGATCGACGCGGATCATGGGCGACGCGAGGAAGTCGTAGATCATCTCGCCGCCGTAGTAGGCGACCATGAAGTGCGTCGGCGTGCCGTCGATCGTCTCGGTTCGCGTGCGCCAGCCGATCGCGTTCGCGAGCTCGGGGATCGCCTCGAGATCCGACCACGCGCCGTCTTCGCCGCGCTCGCTCAGGAGCGTGCCCATCGGCTCGAAGTCGCTCGGGTTCGAGCCGAGCTCGGCGAGGGAGAGGGAGAGCCGACCGCTCACGTCGAGGAAGCGCGGCTCGCGCAGATCGGTGGCGTGCACGAACGAGCGCTCGCGGACGCGTCTTCGCTCGCGCTCGAGGGACAGCCGATCGAGGCCGAGGCCGCGATCACCAGCGGCGTCGCGCGCCATCGTGCGTGGGCGTCAATCACCCGGTTCGCTCTTCGCGTCGTTGCTCTTCGCGTCGTCGCTGTCGGCCTTCGTGTCGTCGTTCTTCGTGTCGTCGTTCTTCGTGTCGTCGTTCTTCGTGTCGTCGTTCTTCGTGTCGTCGTTCTTCGTAGGCGCGGCGTCACCGATCGCGTCGCGCGCGAGGCTGCGCACGCGGGGCGCGCCGAGCTTCGCGAGGCTCGCGAGCACTGCGGCGTCGAGCTTGCGGATCTCGGCGTGCGCCTCGCTCTTCTTGCCGAGCGCGTCGAGGCACGCGGCGCGCACCACGAGCACGTCGTCGGCGAGGCCGGTCTCGTCGCCGGGCACCTTCGCGAGGATTCCGTCGAGGCCTTCGAGGGCAGACTCCGCTTCTCCGCGCTCGAGCTTGAGCATGCGCGCGAGCAGCTCGATGCGCGCGTCGACGTCGGGCTCGGTCGGCGGGCGGTGCGCGCGCACGGTGGCCTCCGCCTCGTCGAAGCGGCCCGCCGAGATCTGCGCGACGGCCTTGGCGTGACGCACCACGCCGCGCCGCGCGTCGTCGAGCTCGTCGACCTTCACGCGCGCGAGCACCTCGCAGGCTTCGTCGGCGCGACCGCTCGCGTCGAGGAGCTCCGCGAGGATCACCGAGAGGTGCGCTTGCTCGATCTTGAGGCGCGGCCCGAGTCGGTTCGAGCTGCGCAGCGCCTCGCGCGCCTCTTGGATCGCCGCGGGTCGCGCGGTCTCGTCGAGCACCGCGGCCTCCCAGCGATCCCAGCTCGCCTCGCGCGCCTGCCGCTGCCGACCCATCCGCCACGACTCCGCGGCCCAGAGCACGACCGCGAGGAGGGCGATCGGGATCATCGCCCAGCCGTACCCGAAGTGCGCGAGCGCGTGATAGAGGAGGAACGCGACGCCTGCGACGAAGACGATGCGAAGCACGACCCACATCGGGCCCTTGCCGAAGCCGTTCGCGAAGAGCGACGAGACGTTCATCGCTCGCCTGGCCAGCGCGACGAGAGAGACAGCAGCGGATCCAACATGAGCGCGACGCTACCAAACTCCTTCCGTGTCGGGGCCCTCGCGCTCGGCGCCGCGCTCCTGACCGCGTGTGGTGGCGAGCCCTCGGGCGAGCTGCGCGAGTGGCGCCCGAGCGATCACCAGCTGCCGGAGGGGATGGACGACTCCACCCCCGATCCCACGATGGCCGCGGACCCGGGCGCAGCGCTCTACGGCACGCACTGCGCGAGCTGCCACGGGCAGTCGGGCCGAGGCGATGGACCGGGTGCGCCGCCGATGGCGCGCGTGCCGAGCTTCGCGG
Organism: uncultured Sandaracinaceae bacterium; assembly: GCA_964502175.1. Classification (GTDB taxonomy): domain Bacteria; phylum Myxococcota_A; class Polyangia; order Polyangiales; family Sandaracinaceae; genus JAFLCL01. The sequence continues at coordinate 106,962 of CAZCVE010000016.1, read as the reverse complement.
ATCCGGTGATCCAAGCGCGCACCGACGAGGAGCTCACGCAGGTGATCGTCGCGGGTCGCGGTGGCTTCATGCCAGCGTTCGGCGACCGCCTCGCCGGGCCGGGCATCACGGCGATCGTCGCGCACTTGCGTCGCTTCGCGGAGTGATCGCCTCGGTGATCGACGCCGTGCTCAGCGCAGCACGGCGGTGATCACGCAGAGGAAGCCGCTCGCCAGGCACAGCACCGAGACGAGCGCGACGATGCCGACGCCGATGAACATGCCGATCTGCTGACTGTCCTGCGCGGCCTTCGGGCTCGGCGTCTGGGCCAGCTGGGCGAGCGGTTGCGGGGTCGTACCGAGCGGCGAGGGAGCCTGCGCCGACGCGTACTGCGGAGGGCCGGCTTGGGGCGTGTGGCCCTGGGGCGCGTAGGCGTGCGGCGGTTGGGCGTGCGCGGGCGGCTGCGTCGGGGGATGCACCGCGGGCCGCGCGGGCATGCTCGTCGCGCTGCTCCTCGGAGTGTTCGGCTCGAGGAGCTGCTCGAGCTGCTCGAGCTCGGACCGGGCCTCTTCGCCGTGCGCGGGGCGCGCCTCCGGCCGCTTCGCGATGAAGCGGAGCACGAGCTCGTCGACGGCGGGCGCGATCCCCGGCACCAGCGACGACGGCGGCATCGGAGGCTCGGAGAGCGCCGCCGCGAGCACGCGCGCGACGTTGTCGTACGGGAACACCACGCGACCGGTGAGCGCTTCGTAGAGCGTCGCGCCGAGCGCGTAGACGTCCGCCCGCGCGTCGACGGACGAGCTCTGCGCCTGCTCGGGCGCGAGGTACCAGAGCGTGCCGAGGGTGAGCTGTCCCTGCGTGCGCTTCTCGCCGTGCACCAAGCGCGCGATGCCGAAGTCGCTGATCTTGGCGACCTCGCTGACCACGCCCGGCCTCACCGCGTGACGCACGATCATGACGTTCGCGGGCTTCACGTCGCGGTGCACGACGCCGCGCGCGTGCGCGTGACCGAGGCCCGCAGCGACCTGCGCCGCGAGGCGGATCGCGCGCACCGGAGCGATGCGTCCCTCGCGCTTGAGGAGCGACGCGAGCGTCTCGCCGCCGTCCACGAGCTCCATCACGATCGCCCAGGTCCCCGCCTCGCCCACGAGATCGTGCACCGTGACGACGTTCGGGTGGTTGAGCTGCGCCATCGCCTGCGCCTCTTGGCGGAAGCGGCCGGCGATGTGCGGATCGTAGACGAGCTGCGGGTGGAGGAGCTTGAGCGCGACGCGTCGACCGAGCACCGAGTCGAGCGCGGAGTACACCGCGCCGTTGCCGCCCTCACCGAGGTGCGCCTGCACGGTGTACTTGCCGATCGAGGTCCCCGGCGCGAGGGGAGGGCGCTGCGAGGGATACACGCGAGCGGCAGCGTAGCCGACGCGCGGGTCGACGCGACAAGTCCCCGCCGAGGCGTGCGCGCGCGCGCGCTGCGGCGTAGAGCGCACGTCGATCGCGCATGGCCAGCCCGACGGACAGCCCGACGCCCGAGCCCCGCGACGCCGCCGCGCCCCGCCGCGCCTCCACGCCGCTCGCTTCGATCTCGCCGTTCGTGTCGATCTCACGGCTGGCTCCGATCGCAGCGGCGCTCGTCGTCCTCGGTCTCGCGTGGCTCGGCCGCGGCTACACGGCCGACGACGCGTTCATCCCCGGTCGCTATGCGCTCCGCGTGCTCGACGGCCATGGCTACACGTTCCGTGACGGCGCGCCGAGCGACGGCGTGACGGGGCCGCTGCTGCTCGCGATCGAGATCGGAGCCGCGTCGGCCGGGCTCGATCCCGTCGACGCGTCCAAGGGGCTCGGTGCGGTCGCGGTCGCGCTCGCGGCGTTCGTCGTGGTGTCGCGGCTCCGGGCGCGCGCGTCGGGGAGCCTCGCGAGCCTGCTCTCGGTGCTGGCGTTCGCAGGCTCGGGCGCGCTCGCGATGCACGCGCAGTCGGGCCTCGAGACGGGCCTCGCCACGCTCGTCGTCACGCTCGCGGGACTCGGCGCGACGTCACGCGCGCGCGCTCGGTTCGACGTGCGCGTCGTGCTCGCGCTCTTGCTGCTGCCTTGGCTACGGCCCGAGCTCGTCCCGCTCTCGTGGGCGCTCGCCGCGGTCGACGTGCGTCGTCGCGATCCAGAGAGCCGACGCCTCGCGATCGTGATCGCCGTGATCGCGGCGATCGTCGGCCTCGGATCGATCGTGGGCTTCCGTGTGGCGATGTTCGGGAGCGCGATCCCGCTCTCTGCGCAGGCGAAGCCGAGCGATCTCGGCAACGGGCTCGGCTACGCGCTCGTCTCGCTCGCCACGCTCTTCGGGCTCGCGCTCGTGCCCGCGCTCAACGCGGCGCGCACCTCGCGCGACGACGGCGCGCTGCTGCTCGCGCTCGTCGTCGTGATCGTCACGGTGGTCCTCGGCGGTGGCGACTGGATGCCGGGCGCGCGCTTGCTCGTGCCCGTCGCGCCGCTCGTGCTGATGCTCTTCGCGATCGGGCTCTCGCGCTTCGCGCGCAGTCGCGCTCGGGCTGGGCTCGTCGTGGTGGCGGGCGTCGCGCTGCTCGTGCCGCAGGCAGCGCTCACGGTGCTGTCGATCCAGCAGGCGGACGAGGTCGCGAGCTCGCGCGCGCACGCGGGCCGCGATCTCCACGCGCTCCTCGAGCGCGAGGCGCGCGTCGTCGCGCTCGTCGACGTGGGCTTCCTCGCGTACCGCGCGCGCTGGCAGCCGTTCGATCTCGCCGGCGTCACCGACCCTGCGATCGGCTCACGCCCCGGCGCGCACTGCGCCAAGCACGTCACGATCGACGAGCTGCTCGCGCGCGACGTCGACACGCTCGTGCTGCACTCGAGCACGCCGCCGCGCGTCACCAACGGCGTGATCGTCTCGATGCGCGGGCATCCGGTCGAGCAGTCGCTCGCGAGCGACGCGCGGCTCCGCGAGCTCTACGTCGTGACGGGCGTGGTGCAGTGGGCGCCCGGCTACCACTACGTGGTGCTGAGGCGACGCGGGTGATGCGCGCCGAGAGTTCTGGCACTCTCGTGTGATGCGCGACCGAACGGCGAAGGCCGCAGGGGCACGGGGAGCGAGGACGCTCGCGCCCGGCTTCGTCGTCGCCGCGCCGTCGCTCCGCGATCCGAACTTCGCGCGCAGCGTCGTCTTGCTCGTGGAGCACGGCACGGCGGGCTCGATCGGCTTCATCGTGAACCGGCTGGCGCCCGTGGCCTTCAAGGACGTGGCGGAGTCCATCGGGGTCGAAGCCGAGTCCGAGATGCCGGTGCTCGTGGGCGGGCCGGTCTCCCGCACGGGGTGGGTGGTCTTCGATCCGACCGAGGCCGACGAAGCGCTCCTCGAAGACGCCGTGCGCGTGCACGAGCGCATCGCGGTCACGGCGTCACGCAAGGCGCTCGAGTCGGTGGGGGAGCCGGCCGCGTCGCGCCGCCGCCTGCTGCTCGTCGGCTACGCGGGCTGGGGCGAAGGACAGCTCGACGACGAGCTCGAGCGCGGCGTCTGGCTACCGCTGGCGCTCGATCCCTCGATCGTCTTCGAGTGCGCGATGGACGACCGCTGGGCCACCGTGCTCCGCGGCGCAGGCATCGAGCCCGGCCGCATCATGAGCAACCCCAGCGGTCTCGTGTCCTAGCGAAGAGTCGTCGGGGCCCTCGCCCGAAACTCACTCTCAGTGAAGCGCGCCCGTCGGCGAGGGCGCGGGGAGCGCCTCGCGCGCCGTCGGCGCGAGCTGCTGGACGAGGGGACGCATGCCCTCGGGCAGCTGCACGCGCTGCACGGTCGACGGCGCGACCACCGGCGCCTCGACGCGAGGCGCCGACATGCGCACGCGACCGAAGCGCGCGGGCACGTGGAAGTCGCCCTCGAGCGGCGGAGACCACGCCACGGCGCGCTGACCACCGCCGCGACGCGTGTCCATCACGTAGAAGTTCATGCGCCACGTGGAGCCCGACGGCGGCGTGCCCATCGCGGGCGACGTGCCGAACTGAAAGCTCGACCACGGGATGCGGACCTCGACGGCGTAGCCCTGATCGTCGGCGTCGTCGTTCGCGGTGCCCCGCGTGACCACGCGCGTCTCGATCTGTGCGTTCCAGTCGGCGTGGCCGATCGGCTGCGGCACGCGGCGCGAGTCGTAGAACGTGTCGAAGATCTCGCCCGTCGGCGAGACCTGGAGCTCGAAGTAGTTCGCGCCGTCACCGTCGGGGTCGACCATGATCTCGACGCAGTCCTGGCCCCAGAGGTGCGCGTCGCGGCCGGTCAGGGTGTTCTGGAGGAAGTCGTCGTTCACGTCGAAGCCGACGTAGACCGCGTCGTCGTTCCAGAGCACGCGGGCGCTGGCCGTCGGCTCTGCCGCGCTGCCGTTCATCGTGTTGACGAACGCGTTGGTCGGCGTGGCGTCGCGCCACTCGGGCTCGTCGAGGCGGCCGTCGATCGTGATGGGGCCGCTCGCGCGGCGCGCGTCGAGGCCGGCGATCGTCGGAGCAGGGCGCTCGGGCGCGACGATCGTCGTCGGCGTGGGCGCCTCGGCCGCGCTCGCGCTCACCGGGATGCTCGCCGCGCGCGCGCGGTTGTCGCCGTCGCTCGGGCCGCTCGAGACCTGGAGGCGGTGCGCCTCGTGCCAGAAGCCGTGATAGAAAATCACGCGATCCGAGCCCCAGTCGGGCGCCAGCGTGATCGTCTGCACGTCGCGGATGTACTCGTTCGCGCGCCATCGCGAGGCCTGGTAGCGCTCGCGCACGGTGCCGTTGTTGTCCTGGTTCAGGCGGTCGGCGCCGGAGCTGTCCGCGAGGTGCGTGAACTGCAGCCAGCCTCCGCCGAGGCGACGCTCGACGTGCCAGTACCAGGTGATGGTGAACGGCTGACCCGGCGTGATGCTCTCGACGTCGATGTCGTAGCCGATGAGCCGCACCTTGTTCTCGAACTGAATGTCGAGCTCGTGCTGCGGGTGCGGCGCCTCGGTGCCGATGAACTCGCGCAGCGCTTCGCGCTCCGTTGCCGTCAGATCGGGCGACTCCTCCACGCACGCGGGCAGCGCCACGCTGGTGGAACCGAGGGCGAGGACCAGGAAGACCATCGAGGCACGCTTCATTTCAAGCTCCCACTCGTTCGTTCGACGACGTCGTTCGACATCAACGGCGCGACTTCTTGCGCGCCTTCTTCTCTTGCTTGCGCTGCTGCTTCTTCTTGTCCTTGTCGGCCTGCTTGAGCGCCGCGCGCTGCGGAGGGCCACCGCCCATGCCGCCCATGCCGCCCATCATCTGCGCCATGCCGGGCGGCAGGCTCATGCCCGGCGGCAGGCTCATGCCGGGCGGCAAGCCCATGCCGGGCGGCAAGCCCATGCCGGGCGGGAGACCACCGCCGCCCTGGAGCATCTGCGCGAGCTGCTGCATCTGGGCGTTCTTGTTCCCACCCTTGCCGCCACCCGCGACCGCCGCCTCGAGCAGCTGATCGGCGAGCGTGGACATCATCGGGTTCGTCTCGAGCCCGGTCGTGCGCACGGCGTCCTGGAGGCGTCGCGCGTTCGCCATCTGCTTCAAGCCGGGGATCTTCGAGAGCAGGCCCGCCTGCTGTCCGATGTCTCCCATCATCTGCTTCATGAACGTGAAGCGCTGGAGGAGATCGACGATGTCCTTGTCCTCACGGCCCGAGCCGCGCGCGACGCGCTGGATGCGCGACGGCTCCTTGAGGAACACGTCGGGATCGAGGCGCTCGCGCTTCGTCATCGAGCAGACGATCGCCTCGGCGCGCTTGAGCTCCTTCTCGTCGACCTGGAAGCCCTCGGGCACCGAGTCCGCGAAGAACGGGAGCTTCTCGAAGATCTGCTGCAGCGGACCCATCGACTGCAGCATCTTCAGCTGCTCGAGGAAGTCCTGGAGCGTGAACTGGCCCTTGAGCATGCGGGCCGCGTCTTTTTCGGCCTTCTTCTCGTCGAGGACTCCCTCGAAGTCCTTCATCAGGCCGACGATGTCGCCGAATCCGAGGATGCGGCTCGCCATGCCCTCGGCGCGGAACTCCTCGAGCTTGTCGAGGCCTTCACCGGTGCCGACGAACTTGAGCGGCGCGCCCGTCACCTCGCGGATGGACAGCGCCGCGCCGCCGCGCGCGTCGCCGTCGAGCTTCGTCATCACGACGCCCGAGAGCGTCAGGCGCTGGTGGAACGAGGCTGCGGTCTTCACCGCGTCCTGTCCGATCATGGCGTCGACCACCATGAAGACGTTCTGCGCGCCGGTCGTGCGCTTGATCTCCGAGAGCTCCGCCATGAGCGGCTCGTCGATCGCGAGGCGACCCGCGGTGTCGAAGATCACCGTGTCGCGCTTGAGCTTCTTCGCCTGCTCGACGCCCTTCTGGCAGATGTCGAGCGGGTTGCCGCCGGGGATCGCGAACACCGGGATCTCGAGGCGCTCGCCGAGCACCTGGAGCTGCTCGATCGCGCCCGGGCGCTGCACGTCGGCAGCGACGAGGAGCACCTTGCGGCCCTGCGCCTCGAGCAAGCGCGCGAGCTTGCCGCTCGTCGTCGTCTTGCCGGAGCCCTGGAGGCCCACCATCATGATCGCGGTCGGCTGCGGGCGCGGCGCGAACGAGATGACCGGACCTTCGCTCGCCATCATCGCGACGAGCTCGTCCTGACACGCCTTGATGAAGCGCTCGGCCGGGCCGACCTTGATCTTCCGGCCCTTGGTCTCGACCTCGTTCTGGATCGTCTCGCCGACGATCTTGGTCTTCACGCGCTCGAGGAAGCGCTTGACCACACCGAGCTCGACGTCGGCCTCGAGCAACGAGAGGCGCACGTCGCGGAGCGCGGGATCGAGGTTGGCCTCGTCCAGCTCCGTGACGCCCATGAGGCGGTTTCGTGCGGCGCGGAAGCCTTTGGAGAGGGTCTCGAACATCGGTAGGGGGGGCGGGGTAGCACGCGCCGGAACGAAGCGGCAAGACGGCCCGCCGCTTCTCCTGGGTTCGGTTCCCCAGCCCTTCGTCGCTCAGGGCGTCGCGGCGATCGGCTCGAGGTGCGCGCGACAGACCTCGCGGAGCGTCGCGCCTTCGCGCCGGTCTTCGCAGACGAGGTCGAGGCCCGCGCCCGACGGCGTCGCGCGACACTGCCGGTAGTCGACGCTGAGTCGAGTCAGGGGGCGACGATCTCGGACTCGACCACCATGTCGAGCACGTACGAGATCGACGTCGCGTCGGGCGCGCTCGCGTTCGCGCGTGTCGGTGGAGGCCTCGCCGCACGGCACGCGCTGAGGCGCCACCTCGAAGAACACGCGCTCGCCGGGGCCGCCGTAGCGAGCATCCGCCGTCGGCTCGCCACGGAAGCGCAGCGTGTCGTTCGTCGGCGTGGTCCACACGAGCGCGTCGCTGCCCTCGAGGCGCAGCGTGCCGCCCGCGCGCACGACACGGCCGATCGCGGCCTCGGCGCGCATGCGCACCTCGTCGCACGCCATCTCGGTCTGCATGACGTCGCCCACCTCGAGCCGATCGCCCGTGAGCGTGTACGGTCCGCTCATGCGGTTGCACGCGTGCGACACCGAGACGCGGCCCTCGGCGAAGTCGATCTGGATCGCGCGATCTGGATCGGGAAAGAAGTCCGCGATGCGCGCGCCGTCAGCCGAGGTGGCTTCGACCAACTGCCAGTGATGCGCCGTGAGCGAGCCCTCGCTGGGGCTGGACGTGCCGGTCGTCGTCGAGGTGGTGGTCGTGGTGGAGCCGGCGGTGCCGCTGCCCGCACAGGCCGTGAGCGAAGCGCCGAGCAGAGTGAGGACGAGCGCGAGGAGGAGAGGCTTGGTCACGGTGGCTGAGACTCCCGGGTCGACAGCGTGATTCACAGGCTGGTCGAGTTCCTCTGATGTCGAACGGGAACGCATCTTCCCTGTGGAGCTTGCCAAGGTCGACGGCTCCGTGTTGGAGTCTTCGCGAACACGGGAGGGTGCGATGACGTCAGGTCAGGTCAGGTCAGGTCAGGTCGGGTCGGGTCAGCGGCGCTGATCGCCCTTGCGGTGCTGACGGTGCCGATGCTGGTGGGCGCGCGGAGGGTCTCGGGCCCCTTTGGCTGCGGTGCGCCGATCGAACCGCGATTCCTGCAGGTTCGTAGCGGGAGGGCGATCACGGCGACCCTGGTCGACGACGACACGCGCACGGAGTCATTCGCGGCCGCAGAGATCGTCAGAACCCCTACCAATGTTCCGCTCTCACGCATCGGCAGCTTCACGTGGCGCGCGGATCCGAACGTGTACGTCGATGTGTTCTGGGGCGACATCGGCGAGGGGCTCGAGTACGCACCGATGGTCCGCTACGAGTGGCCGTTCGACGAGCTCACTCCAGAGACGGAACGCCAGTTCCCTTCGAGCGACATCCTCTCGATCGACCCGCGCGTGGTGTTCGATACCAAGGTGCCGACGTCGCTGCGCTACTACGACCGCGGGGCCTGCTCGGGGGACCTGAGTTGGCGCGCCCTCGGAGACGGGGTCGCAGAGCAGTTCGACGCTGCCATCATCTTTCGTGCGCGTGAAGGAGACCCCGAGAATCCGAACGATGGGGGCAAGTGCGTCGTTCCGATCTCGAACTGGGTGATCACCCCTATCCTCCGCGACGAGGTGGATGGGGAGAATCGCGATGCGTTCCGGTTCACGCGGACGTATGGCGGTGTGCTGTGCGGCTCGAACATCGGTACCACGCTCAACTTTTCGTGGGTCGGTCGCTTCGTTCCCGTGTCCCAGTCTCTGGTCTTCGAGGTGGAGGAGGTCAGCATCATCAACGGCTTCGGCAACCACGAACTCGCCGATGAAGAGTCGCTACGCGTCGAGCTCCCGTTCGCGCTCGGCGCCGCGATCCCAGGAGTCGTGGGACAGGTCGTTCGCCTCGACCCGAGCCTACCCCCTCTGTTCGAGTGCACGCCTGGCGAGGCGCCGACGCAATGTGCGGAGGACGCCCGAGACTTGTTCGAGCCACGGCCGACCAGCCCCAATCCATGCCGGAGCCTGTGCTTCGGCACCCCGCGCCAGTGCATTTCGGTGTGTCGCGGCGCGATTCAAGACCGCAACTTCACATGTCTGCCGAGCGATGAGCACGATGACGGCGGTGCATGCGCCTTCGTGCCGAACTTCTATCGCGCCCACGAGCGACCGGAGGGCATCGAGATCGTCGTGTCCGAGTGGAGCGCGGATGAAGAGTTGTTGGGTCGTGGAGTCGCAGATCCGCTCGTCGACTTCCTCGCCGTGGCGGGCGCGTGCGACCGAACGACGCCCCGACCTTCTCCGCGGGTCGGCTACTCCGGTGCCGTGTTCGAAGTCCCTCCGCTCGGGACCCCGTTGCCGTTCGGAGATGAACCGTGAGGTCTCTGGGCCTTTGCGCCCTTGTCCTCGCAGGTTGCTACGCGGTCTCGGCCCCCGACGATGCTGGCCGTGACGCAGCCCTCCCGTTCGATGCGAACGTCCTTCTCGCCTCGTGCGCGACGGCCACGGGTGCGGTGCGATGCCGGTCCGAAGGGTGTCCGCCATCCATCTGCTCCACATGCTTTCCGGTCGACTTCATGGGCACGCTCCTCCCGCCGGACGAACCGGGCCCTGCGTACTGCTTGAGCGGCGTTGACTTCGAACCGGCAGGCGGATTGTCCGGCTGCAGCATTGCGAATTCCGGCTGCCAGACCGGGGAATTCTGCGGATTGCGTCCCAACAGCGCGGGCGACGGCGGGTGGTGCGTGGTTCCCGAGGTCTGTGCTCAGTACTTGGCCGACGGGAATCCCAACTGGCGCTGCATCTACGAAGACGAGACTCCATACGCGACTGGTCATGTACCTCGAAGCCCTTGCCCTGAAAGCGTTCGCGGGGTCGCCTGCGGAACCGGATGCGGTGAGTGCGGCGCCACCGAGACTTGCTTCGGCCCCTCCGAAGAATCCGGTGTGGGAGTCTGCTTGCCGCGGCGGCGCGACGTGTTCGTCGACCGACAGCCATGCGGGACCATGGGCGGCGAGACCATGGCGTGCGACGGCGGCACGCGCTGCCTCCGGTTCGCGACCACGGCCCCGTCGGTGTTCGGCTCGTGCGTGGCCCCGACCGTCTGCTCGCAACTCGCAGCCGCCATGCCTGAGCGGTTCGTCTGCGATCTTTGATCGACCGCAGCCGTTCACGTGCTGAGCATCGGCGCGATGGCGTTCCGGAACCGTTCGCTCCACGGGCACGGCGCGAACGTGTGGGGATCGAGGCGCACGAGGCGTGTCGATCCTTGCGCGTACACCTTGGAGCCGTGCAGCGAGCAGACCTTGGCGCCGAGCACGAAGCTCGTGGTGCCGAGCTTCTTCGGCGTGAGCTCCACGACGAGCTCGCCCTCGCCGCGCACCGGCGCCAGGTACTCGATCTCGTGCGCGGCCACGACGTGGAACTTGTCGGGGTTCACGGCGAGCTCGTCCTCCCAGCGGAAGCCGAGCGCCTGGAAGAGCTCGCCGCGCGCGCGCTCCATGAAGAGCACGTAGCGGACGTTGTGGAGGATGTTGAGCGCGTCCAGGTCGTCGAAGTAGACGCGCTGCGGGCTGCGGAACGGCGAGGTGATCGGCATGGTGCTCAAGCCTCGTCGAGCGCCACGATGCGCGCGCGATCGCGCGGCACCACGCGCAGGAGATCGAACGGCTGCTCCGCGAAGAGCTGCGCCGCGGCCTTGCTGCGACCGTCGCGCTCGTTCTTCAGCGACCAGTCCGCGTGGCTCGTGAGGAGGAGCAGCGCGTAGCTGCGTCCGAGCGTCAGCGCGAAGCGGCGCGCGCTCGCCTCGGTGTCGAGCGGCGCGGTGCCCGCGGTCTCTGCGAGCCAGCCGAGCGCGCGACGGATCGCGCCCACCGCACTCATCGCGATCGCCGCGAGCTCGCCGTCCGTGATCTCGCCCGTGAGCCGCCTGCTCTCCGCGTCGATCGCCTCGACGACGTCGGCCGAGTGGCCCATCGCGCGCAGCGTGTCGAGCGAGAGCACGTTCGTCGTGCCTTCCCAGATCGGCAGCACCTGCGCGTCGCGCAGCAGCGTCGGGAGGCCCGTGTCCTCCACGTAGCCCGCGCCGCCGAAACACTCGAGCGTCTCGCTCGCGATCGCGACGGAGCTCTTGCCCGTCGTGAGCTTCACGATCGGCGTCAGCAGCCGCAGCATCGTCTCGTCGTGCGGGCGACCCGCGCCGCGCTCGAGTCGCCCGAGGATCGCGACGGTCTCGAACGCGAGGTGCAGCATCGCCTCGCCCTCGGACGCGATGCCCGCGACGGTGTCGAGGTGGAGCGGCTTCTCGCTGAGCTTGCTGCCGAAGGCCTCGCGCTTCCTCGCGTAGTCGCGGATGAGCGCGACCGCGCGGCGCATGAACGCGACGCTCATCACGGCGTTCCACGTGCGCGTGACGCTCAGCATCGGCGTGATGTTGCGGATGCCGTTCGACGTGCCGGCGACGGCGATCGCGGGCGTGCCGCGCAGCATGAGCTCGGCGGTCGGCACCTTGCGTGTGCCGAGCTTGTCCTTGAGGCGGTTGACCTCGATGTTGCGGAGGCGGCCGCTCTCGTCGCGCGTCTCGACGTAGAAGAGCGCGAGGCCTTTCCCGCCAGGACCGTTGCCCTCGGGACGCCCGAGCGTGAGCGCCATCTGCGACGTCGTCGCCGACGTGAACCACTTGCGACCCCAGAGCGCGTACTCGTGCTCGCTCGCGCCCGCGACGGCGACCGTCTCGCTCTTGCCAACGTCCGAGCCGCCGGTCGACTCCGTCATCCACTGGCCGCTGGTCCAGAACGTCTTCGGATCGCGCGTCGTCAGGCGTGGGACCGCGCGATCGATCAACGCCTGGTTGCCCGACGCGAGCAGCGTGCGCGCCGCGCCGTCGGTCATCGCGAGCGGGCACGTGTACACGTCGCTCGAGGGACCGAAGAGGTACGCGAGCGCGAACTGATGCAGGCGCGCGTAGGGCCCGTGCGTCGGCTCGTAGGCCGCGGCGACGACGCCGTGCTCGGGCACGATCACCTCGCAGCGCTTCCAGAGCGGCGTGATCTCGATGCGATCGATCCGCTCGCCCCACGGCGACCACTGGATGAGCTCGGGTTCGTTGAGCCGATCCTCGGCCTGCATGCGCAAGAGCTCGCTGCCCGCGAGGTGACCCATCTCGCGCAGCGAGGGCGCGATCGCGGCGTGCACGTCCGCCGGCAGATGTCGCGCGAGCAGCGAGCGCAGCGGACGGTCGTCGTCGTACTGGTTGCCGAGCTCGGGAGGCGACTGGTTGAACGGCCGGAAGTCCATCGACCGACGATGCCACGCCGCACCGTGCGCGTCGCGAGCGGACGTGCGCTCGCGTACGCTCGCGGCATGGGCATGATGCCTCCCTACGATCCGCTGACCGATCCCTCGCTCGCCTGGGCCATCGTGCGCGTGGAGTCGATCGAACCTGCGAAGCCGACGTGGAGCCGACCAGGCCGTGTCGTCTTCGACGGCCGCGACGTCGACGTCCCCGAGGTCGGCGCGCGCCTCGGCGTGTGGCTCTCGCGCGACGGCGATCGCTGGGACATCCCGACGCTCCGCTCCCTCGGCGCGCTGATGGCCTTCCCCATGCGCCCGCGCTGGGTCGAAGAAGCGCACCTCGACGCTCTCCGTGGGCGACTCACGCCCACTTCGCCCTCGCCCGCGTGATGGGACAACCGACGAAGGCAGCCGCTCTCGCCGCGTTGGCGTTCGCGCTCGCGTGGGGCGCATCGCCGGTCCGCGCGCATGGTGGGAGGCCGCAGACGTACGACGTGCTGTTCGCGCCCGATGACGAGGACACGATCCTCGTCCCTGCGACGTTCGGCACGCTGATCAGTGAAGACGCGGGCGAGACGTTCTCGATGATCTGCCTCGACGCGATGCCCGATCCGCGGCCTGGATCGATCCGGCCGTTCGCCTTCACGCCTGCGGGCACGGTGCTCGTCGCGCAGGAATTCGGGCTCGTGCGCGGCCCCGATCACGGCTGCGGGTTCTCGTACGTCGACGCCGAGCCGCGCGACGCGTTCATCGCGGACGTCGTGCCGTATGGTGGCGACGTCCTCGTGCTGCGCTCGGATGCGTCCGTCGAGAACCAAGTCTTCGTCGCGCGCGACGACGGCACGACGATCGAGCCGCTGCCTGCGCGCTTCGCGATCGACTTCCTCCCCGAGCGCCTGCGCGTCGCGCCCTCGGATCCCCTGCGCTGGTGGGTGTCGGGCACCTCGCGACGCGAAGGCACGACGTTCCTCGACGGACGCGTCTACGTCTCGCGTGACGGCGGTGCGAGCTACGAGAGCCACGCGTTCCCGCTCGAGCTCGACGAGCGGCGCCTGCGTGTCGTCGCGATCGATCCCGTCGATCCGGATCACGTGATCGCCGTCGTGCACGCGCTCGGTGAGGATCGACCGCTCGAGATCCACCTCGAGCCCGAGGGCCTCGTCACGCGCCGGCTGCCCCCGATGGACGGCGATGCCATGCGCATCGATCGCGCGTTCGCCGCCGCGTTCCTCCCCGACGGAACGATCTGGCTCGGCAACGACCTCGGGGGCCTCGTCGCGCTCGCGACCGATGGCTCGATCGAGGTGATCGACAAGAACCTCGCGCTCGCGTGCCTCGTCGTGCACGGCGAGGACGTCTACCTGTGCGCCGACGACTTGCCGGACGAGACGGGCGATGGCTTTGCCGTCGGGCGACAACGGATCGGGGCCCCGTATGCGCCCATCCCGGTGCTCACGTACCGAGACATCGTCGGTCCCCGCGCGTGCGGTCACGCGAGCGACGCGACGTGCGCGATGCGTTGGCCCGAGACGCTCGTCGATCTCGGTCGCGCGAGCCCGATGGACGCCGGCCTCGAGGACGCAGGCGTTGCGCTCGACGCAGGCGCGCTCGACGCGGACCTCGACGCGCCCCGTCCCATCGTCGACGTCGGGATGCTCGCTGTCGACGCGGGCGGCGGTTCGGCGCGCGGATGTGCCTGCAGCGTCTCCCGCGCGACGAACCGGAGCGCGTGGCCGGTCGTCCTCGTCGTCGCGGTCGCCGCCCTGCGTCGCGGGCGCCGTCTTGGGGAAAGGTTCCCCAGCCGCGAGAATCCACGGGGGGGCTCCTTCTCGCGATCTGGCCGTTCCGTCACACTCGACGTGTGAACAGCGTCACGCGCTCCACCTCCACGCTCTTCCTTCTTCTCACGTCGCTCCTCGGCGGCGCCGCGCTCGCAGGCTGTCCGGCCTCGCCTGGCACCGACGACGGCGGCGGCATCGACGCGCCCGGACTGGACACGGGCCGCACAGGCGTCGCGTGCGTCGGCACGCCGTCGCAGTGTCGCGGGCGCATGCCTGCGGACTGCGCCGGTCTCGGCTGCAGCGTCACGCAGTGCTCGGGCGCGGTGACCGCGTGCCTCGCGATCACCGACATGGCCGCGTGCGGCATGCAGAGCGGCTGCTCGTGGTCGGGCACGCAGTGCACGGGGTTGGCGCGCGCGTGCGACGAGATCTCGAGCGCGGATGTCTGCCTCACGCAGATGGGCTGCTCGGCCACCGGCGCGGGCCGATGCGCGGGCACGCCCACGCCGTGCGCAACGCTCTCCGAGGCCGACTGCACCGATCAGCCGGGCTGCACGCTCATGCTCCCGAGCGACGCGGGCATGGACGCAGCGACGCCTCCGGTCGACAGCGGCCCGCGCCCCGACACCGGCGGCATCGTGCCCGAGGGCTGCAACCCCGCGGACGGCATCGAGTGCGACGGCGACTGGGCCGATCGCTGTAGCCCCGCGTGCGCAGCGAGCGAGTGCTGCAGCCCGCAGCACGGACGCTTCACGTGCACCGCGCGCAACGAAGACGGCGCCTGCCCGGCGGCCGATCTCTTCGTCGACGACTCGCGCATCGTCGGCGAGTACTACGTCGAGTACCGCACGTTCGAGCCGGGCGACTGCGCGATCTTCGAGGGGTGCGTGGGCGGTCCGGGCCTGCGACGCCTGCTCCGCTTCGACACGTGGACGCCGAACCAGGGCGACGCTGACATGCACCTCGGCGACCCCAGCGCGGCGAGCACGTCGTCGAACTTCGAGTTCTCCTCGTGTCACGGCCACTACCACTTCAACAGCTACGCCGAGTACGAGCTGCGCCGTGACGATGGGTCGGTCGCGGCCATGGGCCACAAGCAGGCGTTCTGTCTCCTCGACTTCTACGAGTGGCCGCGCGGCCGCATGATGGAGGCGGGCGAGCGCGAGCGATACACCTGTGGATTCCAGGGGATCCAGCGCGGTTGGCAGGACGTCTACGACAGCTCGCTCGACTGCCAGTGGGTCGACGTGACGGACGTTCCGGAGGGCGACTACGACCTCCACATCGCGATCAACACCGAGCACATCCTCCTCGAGAGCGACTACGACAACAACGAGGTCACGGTGCCGATCACGATCAGCGCGCCGCCTGCGGACGTCGACGTGACGGCCGCGTGTACGGCCGGCGAAGAGGGCATCGAGCGCAACTGCGGCTGGACGCGCGTGGGCACCTACACGTGCGATCCGGGCGCTGCGGTGCCGTATGTCGCGGTCGGTTGTTCGGAGATGGCAGAGCTCGGCAGCTGCACCGGAGACACGGTGCTCCGCGTCTGCGACGGCGCGCACGACCCGACGTGCACGACGCGCTGGATCATCGCGCAGAACGACGATTCCGGCGTCGGCAGCGGTGGCTGCGGACGCGGCGGAGACTGCTGCTCCTACGTGAACATGCGCTGCCCGCCGTCGGGTTCGTACAGCGTGTTCGCGGCCCCCTACCGCTCGACGGACATGGCGACCTGCACCGCGATGACAGCCCCGGGCCGCATGCCATGACGCGCGAGTTCTGACGCAACTCCGCGCAGCGGTCGCAGAGAGCACCGAGAACGCGGAGGCAGAAGAGAAACATCTCGCTGCGTCCTCTGCGTCTCTCCTCTGCGTCCTCTCTGCGTCCATTCTCCTTCCGAGAATTCGAAGCGGACGCTGCCCCGCCCGGCGGTACGACAACTGGAGCCCTCCACGCGGCGATTCGCGCGCTACCATGCGGCCGCGTCGGCCTCGTCGTGTGCGCCGACCCGAGCCTCGCCCCGATGGATGGGCACAGGAAGCAAGACCCATGAGCCAAGATTTCGGCGTCAACCAGGGCCTCGTCGAAGAGCTGTACCTCCAGTACCGAGCCAACCCCGCGTCGGTCACGGACGCCTGGCGCAAGTACTTCGACACCCTCGACGAAGAGCCGCTGCCCCCACGTCGCACCGCGAACGGCACCACCTCGCCGGGTCGCCTCACGTCGCCCGGCTTCGTCGCCACGCCGCCCACGCCTGCGATCTCGTCGATCGAGACCTCGCCGGGCAGCCTCCGCGTGGATCGTCCTTCGTTCGCCCCCGGCCCGGACACGCGCGCGGCGACGGAGCTCCAGAGCCGCGTGTCGGCGATGGTCAACGCGTACCGCGTGCGCGGCCACCTGCTGGCCGATCTCGATCCGCTCGACATCCTCCCGCGCCGCGGCGCGAACCGTCCGGCAGGCCAGCTCGATCTCGCCGCGTTCGGCCTCGCCGACGTCGACCCCGAGACGCAGTTCAACGCGATGGCGCAGACGCTGCCCCTCCGCGAGATCTTCGCGCGCCTCGAGGAGACCTACTGCCGCACGATCGGTGTCGAGGTCACGCAGCTCGAGGACAACGAAGAGCGCGACTGGCTGCAGACGCGGATGGAGTCCACCGGCAACCACCTCGAGCTCACGCGCGAGAGGCAGCTGCACATCCTCGCGAAGCTCACCGAGGCGGAGGTCTGGGAGACCTTCATCCACAAGGCCTACACGAAGAAGAAGCGCTTCAGCCTCGAGGGCGGCGAGAGCACGATCCCGCTGATCGAGCTGATCATCCTGCGCGGCGCGCAGCTCGGGCTCGAAGAGGCCGTCATCGGCATGGCCCACCGCGGCCGCCTCAACATGCTCCTCAACATCATGGAGCTGCCCGCGCGCGACCTGCTCGCGGCCTTCGAGGACACCGCGCCCGAGCGCCTCATGGGCACCGGCGACGTGAAGTACCACCTCGGCTACTCGAGCGATCGCGTGTTCGACGGACGCAGCGTGCACCTCACGATGTCGTTCAACCCGAGCCACCTCGAGTTCGTGAACCCGGTCGTCGAGGGCCGTGTGCGCGCCAAGCAGGATCGCCGCGGCGACCGTGATCGCACGCGGGTCGTGCCGCTGCTCATCCACGGCGACGCGGCGTTCATCGGTCAGGGCGTGGTGGCGGAGACGCTCAACCTCGCGAACCTCGCGGGCTACACGACGGGCGGCACGATCCACGTCGTGATCAACAACCAGCTCGGCTACACGACGGTCGCCGACGACGCGCGCTCGACGCAGTACTGCACCGATCTCGTGCGCATGCTGCGCTGCCCGGTGTTCCACGTGAACGGCGAGGATCCGGAGGCCGTCGCGCAGGTGGCGACGCTCGCGGCCGAGTACCGACAGCGCTTCCACAAGGACGTCGTCGTCGACCTCTACTGCTACCGCAAGTACGGCCACAACGAGGGCGACGAGCCGCGCTTCACGCAGCCGCTCATGTACCAGGCGATCGACGCCAAGGACACCGTCCGCAAGATCTACGTCAAGAAGCTCCTCGAGCTCGGCAAGATCACGCAGGACGAAGCGGACGCGGTCGTCGCGGAGAAGCGCAAGGCGCTCGACGACGCGCTGAGCGAGGTGCGCGAGACCAAGCGCACGTACCAGATCGCAGCGTTCGGCGGCATCTGGTCGGCCTACAAGGGCGGCCCCGACGTGGCCGTGCCGGACGTGTCGACGGGCGTCGACAAGGCGCGCCTCGAGGTGCTGCTGAAGACGCTGGGCTCGGTGCCCGAAGGCTTCCAGCCGATGCGTCAGATCGCCGCGAACCGTAAGGAGTACCTGGACGCGATCGACGGCGTGAAGCTCAAGTGGGGCGTCGCCGAGAACCTCGCGTACGCGTCGCTCCTCGCCGACGGTCACACCGTGCGGCTCACGGGTCAGGACACGCGACGCGGCACGTTCGCGCACCGCCAGGCCGTCGCGCACGACGCGACGAACGGTCAGACCTACACGGCGCTCGAGCACGTCGCGGACGCGCTGACGGCCGCGGGTCAGACCTCGCGCCAAGGCCTCCTCGAGCTCTACGACTCCCCGCTCTCCGAGCAGGGCTGCCTCGGCTTCGAGTGGGGCTACTCGCTCGACTGCCCCGACGGTCTCGTCGTGTGGGAGGCGCAGTTCGGCGACTTCGCCAACGGCGCGCAGGTGATCATCGATCAGTTCATCGCGAGCTCCGAGGACAAGTGGCACCGCCTCTCGGGCCTCGTGCTGCTCCTGCCGCACGGCTACGAGGGCGCGGGACCCGAGCACTCGAGCGCGCGCCTCGAGCGCTTCCTCGCCCTCGCGGCCGAGGACAACATGCAGGTCGTCAACCTCACGAGCGCCGCGCAGATCTTCCACGCGCTGCGCCGTCAGGTGATGCGCCCCGTGCGCAAGCCGCTCGTGGTGATGAGCCCGAAGTCGCTCTTCCGAAGCCCGAACAGCGAGTGCACGGTCGAGCAGCTCGTGAGCGGCGGCTTCCAGCGCCTCATCCCGGACGCCGAGGTGCCCGCGAAGAAGGTGAAGCGCGTGCTGCTCTGCTCGGGAAAGATCTACTACGAGCTCGCCGAGCACCGTCGCAAGGAGTCGCGCGAGGACATCGCGATCGTGCGCTTCGAGCAGCTCTATCCGCTGCGCACGGACGAAGTGCGCGAGGCGCTCGCTCCGTACGCCGAAGGCACCGACGTGGTGTGGGTGCAGGAGGAGCCGTTCAACAGCGGCGCCTGGTACTTCATCAACGCGCGCTTGCCGTCGATGATCGGTGATCGCTTCGGCCTGCGCTGCGTGTCGCGCGTGGAGAGCGCCAGCCCGGCGACGGGCTCCGAGGGCGCGCACAAGATCGAGCAGGAGCAGCTCATCAAGGAAGCGTTCGCGCCTTCCACCGCCAAGAGCGCTCGTCCCTCCGCACGTCCCCGCGCTCAGAACTGATGCGCGCTTCCCACGGCCTCGCGTGCGCCCTGCTCGCGCTCGCTGCGTGCGGCGGAAGCCCTCCGCCGCGTGAGCGCGTGGAGCGTCCGTGCGCGTCGCTGGCGTGGGTCGACGAGGCCCGCGGCAACCTCGCGGTGCAGTACCTCGCGCTCGGCTCCGACGCGTGGCTCGCGCTCGATCTCGGCAACGCGCACACGGTGCTCTACGGACAGGATCGCCTCGCGTCGCTCGGCGTGCGTCGCGGCGATCGTCACGTGCTGGTGCCGCCGCTCTTCGGATCGATGCCGCACGAGCTCGAGGTCTCCACGGAGCCCGAGCTCCCGTTCCCCGGCGCAGACGGCACGCCCGGCTTCATCGTCGGTCGCCTCGGCCGCGAGTCGCTCGACGGGCGAGTCGTGGAGATCGACGCCCGCCGCATGACCATGTGCGATCGCTACGCCGACGAAGTGGCCGACGTGCGCATGACGGAGGACGCGTCGCTGATCGTCGCGCCCTTCACGGGCCGGCGCGTGATCATCGCCGTGGACCACGGCGACGCGACGGCGGGCGATCCGACGCTCCGCTGATCGCGCGGCCATGAGGCTCCCGGAGAACGCGATGCCCAACATCAGGTCGCCCTTGGGAGGCTTCGAAGAACTGGAGACCCAGAGTGGCGGACGCGTGCGCGTCGAGACCCGAGGCGCCCTCGATGTGATCTCCGAGCAAGCTGGAGAGACGCAGCGCGTTCGACTTCCCTACCCGCAGTCCGGCTACGGCGGCCACGAGATCGTGCTCTCCAAGAGCGAGCGCTACCTCGCGCTGTTCCTCTGGTCGGGGCAGAGCGAGGTGGGCTACGAGCTGTTCGCGAATCGACCGGCGCTCGCACACCTCAGCTCGTTTCCCTACACGTACGGGATGGGACTGGGCCCGGCGTTCTCGTCGGACGAGAGCCTGTTCGCGATGGCCTGGACGACCAACTCGGGCCTCCACGTCGAGGACGAGGTCGAGCTGTCTCAGGGTCTCACCGCCGCGCCATGCACGCTTCCGTGGGCCAGCGTTCGCATCCAACCGCTTCCCGCAGGCCCGCCCCAGACATGCGACATCGACGTGAAGATCCCCGCGGGCTTCCCTTTCGAGACCGATGATCGTTACGACGCGCTCGACCTCGTCGTCACGGAGCACGAGGTCCACCTCCGCGCGGAGTGGGGTACGGCGGTTCGCATCCCGCTGCCGTTGCCGCCGCGCGTCGTCATCGAAGGGCCCGAGCTGAACGACAACCGGAGCAGGTAGGGGTGTCCAAGAGGAGTGGACTCATCGCGCTCGACCCTCGAACGTATCCAAGAAGTCGTCCGGGAGCGGATCGTCCCATCCACGAAGTAGCTCGACGTGCCCCTTTCCTTGCCCCGGGACCCGGCGCGGCCGAGGCGGTGTGAGCGGGACGAGGCGCGCACGAGGTCGACCGTGCTTGGCGATGACGATCTCTTCGCCCGCCGCCGCACGGTCTACGAGCTGAGTGAGCTGGGCCTTGGCTTCGGTGATGTTGATCGCCGGCTTCATCGTCGAGAGCTCCGTTGGCACGTGGATCGAGGCTGAGCGAGCGCGTGGTTGTCGCGCTCATGGCGTGACGAAGAAGCCGTCGTTCGTCCAGACCGCCATGCGGTCGGGGCCGAGCGCGTAGAACGACACGTCGCCGCCGGCGCCTTCGCCGATCACCGTGCGGTGCGCGACCTCGCGCTGAGTTCCGTCGTTGCGACCGATCACGATCTGCGTCCAGTCGTACGTGTACGTGCAGTCCGAGAGCATGCCGAAGCGGACCGCCGGACAGTCTTCGCCCGACGACGTCTGCACCTCGGCGGACCATCGATCCGTGCCGAAGCCCACCAGCGTTCCGTCGAGCAGATCCTCGGAGCCCGACGGCAGGATCAGCGTCTCCGTCGGTGAGAGCGAGCTGACGACCACGACGCCCTCGGGCACGGGGCGGAAGTCGAGCACCGAGCCGAGCGGGATCTCGGTCCACACGCCGCCCTCGAGCGGACGCGCCGACACGCGGTCGTCGTGGAACGCGAGCAGTCGGTCGCCGACGATCGCGCGCGCCGTGAAGAAGAAGTCGATGGGCTCGGTGCTCCACGCGCCGGCCGCGAAGTGACACAGCGTCATCGGCCCACTACCGACGGCGACCGCCCACGCCTCGCTCGCGTCGAGCGCATCGATGAGGAAGAAGCCATCGCCCTCGGCTCCGCCGCACGCCTCGGCGCCGAAGGTCTCCCAGCCCGTCGCCGTCGTGCGCGAGACCGTCGTGTAGCCGAACACCCACGCGCCGTCGGCGAACGCGCGCACGCCGAGCGAGGTCTCTCCCGTGACGCTCGTGTCGAAGGGCGACGACGTCGCCTCGAGCGCTTCTTCGCGCCACACGTAGACGCTCGCCATCCCGCGCGGCGCGTCGCCGAGCAAGAGCGCACCAGAGCGCGGATCGTGGCCGAGGAAGGCCGGCTCGGGCAGCGCCACCGCGACGAGCTCGGGGCTCGTACGCGTCGGTGGATCGGGCACCTGACGACCGCAGCCGCCTGCCGCGCACGAGAGAACGAACGCCAGGAACACGCCTCGCGCGAGGAGCTGTCGGTCCGCCATGCCGTCGATGCTAACGCGTCGCGCGCGTCACGCGGCAGGCTTGGGTCGACCGACGATGCGCGCGCGAGCGAACTCCCGTAGCCTCCTCGACCGATGCGGTGGCTCTACGCGATGGCAGTGGCCGTGGGTTGCGTCGTGGGCCTCACGGCGTGCACGTCGAGCGGCGTCCGCGGAGGCCGATTCGCGGCGGGGTCGTTCGATGCCTTTGGCTACCGACACCCGTACCTCGACTACCGCGTGGCCTTCGGCGCGGACGGACGCGTGTTGCCGGCCGACTGGCGGCTCGACAACTATCGCTCTCGGTCCGAGCTGAAGAACGGGCCGAGCTACGTGGTCCGCCGCTGGATGGACCTCACGGGCGATGGCCGCCCCGACGATCTCGGGGTTCAGCCGGCCTACGACCTGCGCTTCATCTCGGGCGTGCACGGCGGCGTGATCTGGACGCGCGTGATCCCGCTGCCGCCGGGTCTCGGCGCGAGAGAGCTGCGCGCGATGATGAGCGACCTCATCGCGCGCATGTCGGGCACGGGCGTGGCGAGCGTGGACATGGGCGATGTCGTCGTCGCTCAAGCGCAGACCTTCGCGACGCGCGAGGTCGACTCTCGCGTGCGCGTCGTCGACGGACGTGAGGCGTTCGAGGCCACGATCGAGATCGCCAACGTCGCGCAGCTCCAGCTCTCGCCCGACGCGCGCTGGGAGCGCGCCCGTGTGCTGCTCGTGCGCGCGGACTTTCTCACGCCCGCGCGCGGCTCCGCGTCGCAGATCGATCGCAGCCTGCTGCCCGCGCTGATCATGGTCGGCTATGCGAACCGACCCGAAGACTTCGAGCGCGCGGTGCCGGACTACGAGTCGCTCGTGTCGCGGCTCCGCCTCGACACGCCGGAGGGACGACTCGCGGCGGAGCGCGTGACGCCGTGCGCGCCCACTGCCGGGGTCATCCCGTTCGTATGGGGCACGAACGCCGGCGCGCGCCGCGTCAGAGGTCCCACCCTCAGCCGCGAGGTCGAAGTGTGCATGCAGCGCGCGCTCGCAGACTCGGACCTGCCGACCCAGCGCAGCTACGGCTTGCGACACTCCGCGCTGCGGTTCCGAGAGCCGCCCGTGACTCCGCCGGCGCGGCCAACGCTGATCGTCGTGCCCGCGAGCGAGACGCCTGACGCTCCGGTCGCGGCCGATTCAGCGACCGTGGGCTCGGTCACTGCGGACACTGGGCCTGCGGACGCTGGGCCTGCGGACGGCGGGCCCGCAGCTGCGGGCGACGTCCCTCCGCCGCCCGCGCCGTGAGCCCGCGCCGTGAGCGAGGTCAGCTCGACTTCACCGCGATCTTCTGGCCCTTGGCCTCGCCGCGCTTGGGGATGCGCACCGTGAGCACGCCGTCCTTCGACGCGGCCTCGATGTGCTCCGAGTCGACGGTGCGGGGGAGGGTGAACTGCCTCGCGAACGCGCCCGACCAGCGCTCGACGCGGCGGTAGCCGTCGCCCTCTTCGTCGCGCTCGCGCTTGCGCTCGCCCTTGAGCGTGAGGATCCCGTTGTCGACCTCGATCTGGATGTCTTCGGCCTTGATGCCGGCGAGCTCCGCCTGCACCACGAACGCGTCCTTCTCCTCGAAGATGTCGACCGCCGGCGCGAACGTGCGCGCCTCGGGGACGAAGCTGCGGGCCAGCTCGCCGTGGAGGCGATCGAGATCATCGAACGTGCGGAACGGCGCGAACGGAGCGAATCGGGTCAACATGGTGCCTTCGTCCTTCCTGCTCTCGAGAGAGAGCCTGGGCGTCACGTCGCCTCGGTGAACCGCTTCGGTGTGAAGCGCGGCGACGGGCCAGACGAATAAGCACCTCGATCACGAGGTCAACGCTGTCTGATCGGAGAGGGTCGATCGCGGCGCCCGATCACGTCGGGTGCGCGTCGGACTTCGGCACCGTTCTGCGGCACGGCCCTGTGCTCGAGACGCCTCGTCAGCCTCGCGTGTCGGCCTGGCTGCTGCGCACCGGGGTTCCGATCGACGCGACGCCGTACCCGGTTCCGGCGAGCTCGTTGGTCCAGAGGATCTTGCCCGTCGCGAGATCGACCGCGCTGAGAACACCGTTGTTGGAGACGAATGCCTGGCGGCCATCCACGAGGAGCGAGCTTCCTGGGACCTCGACGGTCCAGAGCACCTTTCCAGTCGGGTACTCGATGGCGGTGAGCTCGATGTTGCCGAGCGCGACGACGAGTTGCTCGTCGACGTGGAGACGGATGACGCTGCCTCCGCCTCCGAGCTTCACCTGCCAGCGGATCTCGCCTGTGGTCGCCTCGAGCGCGGTGACATAGCCGTTGAATGCCGTCACCACGAGCGGAGAGGTCGTTCGGTCGCGGTACATCAGTAGCCCTCCGCCTTGGAGATGATCTCGTTCATCACCTCGCGCGTGCCGCCACCGATGGGGTAGAGGCGCGCGTCGCGGTAGAGGCGCTCGACGAGCGTCTCTCGCATGTAGCCCATGCCGCCGAAGATCTGCACCGCTTGGTCGCAGACGAACGAGCACATGTCGGTCGCCGTGTTCTTCGTCATCGCCGCGAGCGCCGGCGTCTGCTCCCCGCGTGACCAGCGCACGGCGAGCTCTCCCGTGAGCGCGCGCGCGGCCGCGATGCGAGAGGCCATGTCTGCCAGCTTGTGGCGCGTCACCTGGAAGCCCGCGAGCGACTTGCCGAACGCCTTGCGATCCTTCGCGTACTGCACGGCCTCGCGGTACGCGAGCTCCGCGATCGCCACGCACTGGCCCGCGAGCATCAGCCGCTCTTGCGTGAAGTTCATCATGATCGCGAGGAAGCCCGCGTTCTCCATGCCGATGAGGTTCTCCACCGGGACGCGGCAGTTCTCGAACGTCAGCTCCGCCGTGTCACTCGCCCACCAGCCCGTCTTCTTCAGCTTCTTCGACACGCTGAAGCCCGGCGTCGCGCTCTCGATCACGAGCAGCGACACGCCGCCGTGGCCCGGGCCGCCCGTGCGCACCGCCGTTGTCACGAAGTCTGCGCGCGTGCCGGCCGTGATGAACGTCTTGGCGCCGTTGACGACGTAGTGATCTCCGTCGCGCACGGCGGTCGTCTTCAGGCCCGCGACGTCGCTTCCGCCGCCCGGCTCGGTGATGCCGAGCGCGCCGATGCGCTTGCCTGCGAGCACAGGTCGCACGAAGCGATCGATCTGCGCCTGCGTGCCCGTCTTCACGATCGGCGGCAGCGCGATCGCGTGGATGCCGAGGCCCACGACCGTGCCCACCGACTTGCCTGCGAGCACCATCTCTTCGGCCGCGACGAGCGCCATCGTCGCGTCGCCTCCGCCTCCGCCGACGCTCTCCGGGTAGCCGGTGCCGATCATCCCGTCCGCGCCGGCGCGCGCGTAGAGCGAGACGGGGAACTCTTCGTTCTCCTCCCACTCGGCCCCGTGCGGCGCGATGTGCGTGGCGGCCCAGCGACGCACGCTCGTGCGAAGCGTCGCGTGCTCCTCGGTCTCGAACAGGTACGTCATGGCCGCGAGCTTCCCGCACATGACGCCGTGATCCCAGCGGTCAACCGCGGCACGATGCGGCGATGGGCATCACCGACACTGCGCACGTCGTCTCGCTCTTCGTGCGGCCGAGCGCTCCCGGTCGCGAGCTCTGGACCTGGGACACGTGGCGAACGATCTCGCAGGCGTTGTCGCCGTGGGTCTCTCGCCCCGAGATCGTCGAGACGCGAAGCCATCAGAACCATCGCGACACGAAGAAGGCCGTCACGTTTCCGGAGGAGCTCCGGTGGACGGAATCTTCGTTCGCGGTGTGGACGCACGGCTCACCAGAGACCGCCCTGACGAGCGCGCGCTGGAGCTTCGGCTCGACGAACCTCTGCGCCCCCGCGTGGTCGGCGTGCGTCCACGCGGACGAGTCGCCGTCGGTGTACGTCGAGGTCAAGTCGCGACCCTTCGACGGGCGCTCTCTGGAGCTCTTGCTCGTGTCGCTCTCCGTCGAGGTCCTGGGCGACGAACACGTGCCGAGCGGCGTGCGTGACCTCTGGGCCGAGCTGTCGCCGCGAGACGTCGACGGACCTCGGCTCGCGGCGTGGACCGTGAGGCCGTTCTTGCGTCGCCGACACACGGCGTTTGTCCGCTCGGTCGACGAGATCACCCACAGCGAGCTCGATCGCACGGTGTCGCTCGAGGCGCTCCAGCACGAGTCCGAGTCGATGGATCGGCGGTGCAGGGTGACGAGCGAGCCGTGGCGCGCGCTCTCGGAGCACCCGCGGGACGTCAGGTGAGCGTCGCTCGCCCTCGTGCTCCTCGTCGCGTGCGATGGCCCTCGAGGTACGGGCGGTCCGCGCGGTCGCACGGGCCGCGGCGGCGGTGATGCGGGCATGTCGGGCACGTCCGTCCGCGATCTCTGCGGGCGATGACTCCGTGGGCGATCGGCGCTGAGCGCGTGTTCACGAAGAGACGCATGACGAAGCCTGTTACCCTCGCTCGTCCGATGTCCTCGCTGTCGAGTCGAGCCACTCCGCGCGTGCTCAGCCTGAGCCTGGCGCTGGTTCTCACGGTCGCGCTGACGCCGTCCCCGCTCCTCGCGCAGCGGGGCACGGCGATGGCGCGCACCACGCAGCGCCAACAGCAACGCCAGCAGCAGCCAGCGCGGCAGTCGGTCCGCGTGATCGTCGAGCGGTTCCGCGGCACGCGCGCCACGCCGGCCCGCAACCTCTTGATCTCGAACCTGTCGGAGGCCGGCTACACGGTGATCCCGGACAGCGAGATCGACGCGGCGCGCTCGCGCCTGCACCTGCCCACGCGCATGGGCGCCGACGACTACGTCACGCTCGCGCGCGAGCTCAACGCCGCGGCGATCCTCGACGGTCGCGTCGCGCGGGCGCGTCGCTCGTGGAACCTCACCGTGCGCGTCCGAAACGGCGCCGACGGCAGCATCCTCGGCAGCGCGAGCTGGGGTGGTCGCTCGACGAGCGCCATCGACGGCGTGGGTCGCACGGGCGCGGAGCGACTCGGCGAGCACCTGCGCGCGGCGCAGGCACCGCCGAACCAGCAGCAGCAGACCGGCGATCCACAGTGGTACGAGTCCGGCTACCACGAAGACGCCGAGACGCCGGTCGACGACGAGGATCCGACGCCCGAGCCCGAGCCCAGCGAGACCGATCGCTACGACACGGGCCGCATCGCGATCTCGGGCGGCACGCTGTGGCGCTCGTTCGGCACCATCGTCGACGTCTACGCCGGTCAGCACGGCGGCTCCGATCCGAGCGCGATCGTGCAGCAGGAGCGCGTCTACTCGAGCGCGGGCATCGGCCACTTCGAGCTCGGCGCCGAGGGCGACATCTACCCGGGCGCGTTCGGCGATCAGCCGTTCCCGTACCTCGGCCTCGTCGCCTCGTTCCGCAACTCGGTCGGGCTCTCGTCCACCGCGCCTTCTTCGGATCCGGTGCAGGGCGATGTCTCGCTGCCGACGAACCAGATGGATCTGCGCATCGGCCTCCGCG
This sequence comes from uncultured Sandaracinaceae bacterium, assembly GCA_964502175.1. GTDB lineage: Bacteria > Myxococcota_A > Polyangia > Polyangiales > Sandaracinaceae > JAFLCL01. The sequence goes on along the minus strand of CAZCVE010000016.1, from coordinate 79,873 downwards.
GCCGCTACCGCGTGGGTCCGCGTCGCGGCGACTTCATGCTCTTCGCCGACTTCGGCTTCGTGATGTCGACGTTCACGTTCGGCGTCGACGAGCTCGCGGAGATCCAGCGCGCGTCGATCCTTCCGCCGATGGAGTACCAGTCGATCGAGATCGGCGTCGGCTTCGACGTCGCGATCGTGCGCGACGCGCTGTCGATCTCCGCCTACGGCCGCGGCCGCATCGGCGCAGGCATCGGCGTCCAGACGCGCAACGTGTGGGGCATCGAGACGTCGCCCGCGAACGGCTTCCTCTTCGGCGTCGAGCTGCGACACGACGCCACGTGGCTCGCGCGCGGCGCCTTCGCGTCGTTCCGCTTCGACTACTTCCAGTACATCACGCAGTTCCGCGGACAGGTCGGCTGCTACGACATGTGCGAGCCGGTCGCGAACCCGTGGGAAGACCGCAGCCTCTGGGAGGTCTGGCCCGTCGCGGATCCGACGGACCCGAACAGCCGCGTCACCGGCGGCGCGCAGGACCCCGTCACCGATCACAACGTCCGCTGGGGCCTCTACCTCGGCTACGCGTTCGACTGAGTCAGCGGCGATCGAGCGCGAGTCGGTGAAGGCGCGTGCCCGGCCTCTCCGCGACGTAGAGCCAGCCGTCTTCGTCCACGCCGCAGTTCGTGGTCCCGCTCGGTGAGCCCGTGAGGAGCGGCAGCGCGACCCAGAGGCCGCTCGCGATCGTGTACTGCCAGAGCTGCGCGGGCGTGGCGTCCGAGCCGACGTACACGTGTCCCGCGCGGTCGCCGCAGAACGCGGCACCGATGGGGCCGGGCGCGGTGGACTCGATGCGGAACGTGCGCGCGACCGCATCGTACGAGCGCAGCTCCGCCGAGCCTCGGCTCGCGAAGAAGACGCGATCGACGAGCGCGTCGTAGGTGACGCGCGGCTCGGTCATCGGCGCGCCGGTGGCGATCGTGTCGACCGTGGAGGTCGAGGGGCCACCCATCAAGAGGAAGCCGGACTCGGTCGCGCTCCACAGCGAGTCGCCGTCGCTGATCGTCATGCCCAGCGGCCCGTGATCGAGGCCGAGCGGGGCCGTGCGCCACTCGTGCGTCGGCGGCTGGAAGAACGTGACGTCGGTCGAGGTGATCACGAAGATGCCGCCGCCGTACGACGCGAACGAGCAGCCGGGCCGGAACGTGTAGGCCGGAGGGGTCTCGGCCCGGTAGAGCTCGGTGACCGTGTCCCACGCGCCGAAGCTCGGGCCGCGTCCCGAGTAGAGGTCGCTCTCCGCGCGATGCACGAACTCTTGGATGCAGTCGACCGCGGGGAAGGTCGACGCGGTCCAAGCCGCGCCGACCGCGCCGGTGAATCCGCCTCCCGTGGACGACACGCACGTGCCTGCTCTGCAGGTCTCGCCTGCGTCGCACGCGTTGCCGCACATGCCGCAGTTCGCGGGATCGAAGCGCGTGTCGACGCAGCCCGCGCCGCACTCTCGCTCGGACGCCGTGCACGCGCAGAGACCCGCCCTGCATGCCTCACGCGCGGCGCAGGCCTCCCCTCCTTCGCACGCGTCGGAGGCGCCGCAGTGCGCCTCGCCGGTGCGCGGATCGACGCACTTGTCGCCGCACGCGATCTCTCCCGAGACACAGTCGGGTGTGCACTCGCGATCGAGGCACACGAAGTCCGTCGCGCACGACTCACCGCCGGTGCAGTCGGCTCTCGCACCGCAGAAGGCCTCGTCCGACGCAGGATCCACGCAACGACCGCCGCACACGATCTGCGGCGACGGACAGCCCGTCATGCACGTGCCGTCGAGGCAGACCTGGCTCGCACGACACGGCGAGCCTCCGCGGCAGTCGCTCGCGGCGCCGCAGAAGAGGTGATCGGACGACGGGTCGACGCAGCTCGCGCCGCACGCGATCTGGCCCGCAGGGCAGCTCGTCACGCACGCTCCGTTCGAGCACGACTCGCCCGCGAAGCAGCTGCCCGAGCCGCCCCTGCAGTCCGCGTCGACGCCGCAGTACTGGCGATCGCTACGCGGATCGATGCAGCGGCCGAAGCAGAGGACGAAGCCCGGCGGGCACGTGGAGGTGCACGCGCCGAGCGCGCAGTAGTCGGGCGGTGTGCACGTGGTGCCGCCGGTGCAGTCGTCGACGCTCGCGCCGCAGTGCATCGGATCGTTCCGCGTGCTCAGGCAGAACCCGTCGCAGTTGGTGAGGCCCGGCTCGCAGTCGAGGGAGCACGCGCCGTCGAGGCAGTACTCGTTGCCCACACAGCGCGCGAAGACACTGCAGGCGAGGTCGGCGCCGCAGTGCATCGGATCTTCGCGCGGGTTCACGCAGGTGCCGTCACAGTTGACGTACGGGGAGGGGCAGGGCGCGTCGCTGCGCTCCGGAGCGTCCCGAGGCGCGTCGGGCGTGAGCACGGGCGCGTCGAGCGGTGCGTCGTCGATCGCGCCCGCGTCGCCGTCGCGTCGGTGCTCCATGCTGCACGCGGCGCAGGTGACGAGCGCGACCCACCCCAGACGAAACACCGACGTCATGGCGTGAGGGTAAGGCACACGGGGCGCGCCACGACTCGGGGATTTTTTCCCCAACGGGGTGATTGTCGTCGCCGAGGCACTGCGAAAACCCAGTGATTCGTGGGCATGCGGCGTGCGGAAGCGGCCCGATGCAGTTCGAGGCCGGAGCGCGCGGGACCGTCGTCGTCGCCGAAGAGCGAGGCGCCGTTCGCGAGTACGTTCGCGGTCTCCTGGCGCGCGCGCTGCCCGGCGTGGCGCAGGTCTCGGCGAGCAACGGCGTCGCGGCGCTCGAGGTCCTCCACTCGCTGACGGCGCTCGACCCTCACGAGCGCGGTCCGGTCGTGGTCGTCTCGGGCGTTCACCTGTCGGACGTCGACGGCCTCGAGGTCGCCGAGCGGGCGTGGGACTCGAGCTCACCCGTGAGCGTCGTCCTCCTCGGTGGCTCGTCCACGGCGCTCGATCGCGAGCGCGCCCGCTCGGTCGAGGCGACGCTGATCGAGGGCCCCGAAGACTTCACGCGCCTCGCCGAGATCGTCGCGCAGCTGCTCGTTGACGCGTCGCCGACTGTCCATTGAGCGCGAGAGTCGTCGGGGCGCCTCGCGGCGGGGTTTGCGAAGCAAACCCCTGGAGCGGGAGCGACTGAGGAGTCTTCGACGAAGGAGCGACGGGGTGTGCAGAGGGGCCGGGGCCCCTCGCCCGGAAATCAAGCCTTCCGCAGCCGGAGCTCCTCGCCCGTCGCCCACACCACCGAGCCACCGAGCAGCATGAGCGCGTGCGTGGTGAAGCGGTCGTTGGGGATCATCGACTGGATCCCCGAGAAGCCCGCGACCGCGTCGTAGACGCTGCCGTAGTCGGCTTCGATGAAGACGAGGAAGAGCTCGAGCACCGCGATCACCACGGACGCGAGAGAGAGCGCGCGCCACAAGGCCTTGGCGCCGATCTGACTGCGAAGCAGGAGCGCCGCTGCGGCTGCGATCGAGGGCAAGAGGAACAGCACCACGCCGTGCCGCCACTCGGAGTCGTGATCGAGGAGCATCCACGCGGCCTCGGCGAACGTGAGGTCGCGGCTCGACGTGTCGAAGAGCGTGTTGCCCGTGTACCAGAGGATCGAAGGCACGAGCGGCGCGGCCACGACGGCCACGGCGCCGAGGATCGCCACGAGGCCCACGCCGATCGGCTGCACCACGTCCTCGGGCAGATCACGCCGCGAGGACGCCTTCTTCGGTTGGGGGTCCGGCGCGTCGTCCGCCATGCGCGCCTGGGTAGTCGTCCGTTCGGACGGTGTAAAGCCCCTCCTCGGGCGAGAGACGCGTGCGTGCGCGGCCCCTCCGCGGTAGGCGTTGCGCGATGACGACCGAGATCGAGAGCACGACCACGCCCGAGACGTCCGACAAGCCGCGCTACGGCCTCAAGGCGCGCGTCACCGCCGCGGAGATCCGTGAGGCGTTCCTCGCGCACTTCGAGGCGGCGGGACACGAGCGCGTGAGCTCGGGCCCGCTGGTGCCTGCGAACGATCCGACGCTCATGTTCGCGAACGCCGGCATGGTGCAGTTCAAGGACGTCTTCACCGGCAAGGACGTGCGCGGCTACAAGCGCGCGACCACCGCGCAGAAGTGCATCCGCATCAGCGGCAAGCACAACGACCTCGAGAACGTCGGCGTGACGGCGCGTCACCACACGTTCTTCGAGATGATGGGCAACTTCTCGTTCGGCGATTACTTCAAGCCCGAGGCGATCCGGCTCGCGTGGAGCTTCATGACCGGCACGCTCGCGCTGCCGAAAGAGAAGCTCGTCGTCACCATCTTCGGCGGCGAGAACGGCGTGCCGGCAGACGACGAGGCGGGCGAGCTGTGGGCCAAGGAGACGGGCTTCGGCCCCGAGCGGATCATCCGCCTCGGCGCCAAGGACAACTTCTGGTCGATGGGCGACACGGGCCCCTGCGGCCCCTGCACCGAGATCCACTACTGGGTCGGCGAAGGCGAGCCCGAGCTCGCGCTCTTCGGTGAAGAGCCGGGCGCGGACGGCCGCGGCTGGGTCGAGCTGTGGAACCTCGTGTTCATGCAGTTCGAGCGCTTCGACGACGATCGCCTCGTGCCGCTGCCCGCGCAGAGCGTCGACACCGGCGCGGGCCTCGAGCGCCTCACGGCAGCCGCGCAGGGCGTGGTCTCGAACTACGACACGGACCTCTTGCGTCCGATCGTCGAGGTCGCCGCGCGCATCAGCAAGAAGACCTACGGTGCGACGCTCGCGCCCGACGACGTGTCGATGCGCGTCATCGCCGATCACGCGCGCACGGCCGCGTTCCTGATCAGCGAGGGCATCTTCCCGGACAAGGACGGTCGCAGCTACGTCCTGCGCCGCGTGATGCGCCGCGCGATCCGTCACGGCCACCGCCTCGGCATCCACGAGCTCTTCTTCCACGAGGCCGCAGACCAGGCGATCACGACGATGGGCGCCGCGTACCCGCAGCTCGTCGAGCGACGCGAGCTGGTGCTCGACATCTGCAAGCTCGAGGAGAAGGGCTTCCGCGAGACCATGAAGAACGGCCTCGACCTGCTCGCGAGCAACGAGGAGTGGCAGAGCATCGATGGCCAGCGGGTGCTGCCCGGACGCATCGCGTTCGATCTCTCGAGCACCTACGGCTTCCCGCTCGATCTGCAGGACGTGATCGGTACCGAGCAGGGGTTCGTCGTCGATCACGAGGGCTACGACGCGGCGCTCGAGGAGGCGAAGAAGCGCAGCAGGGGCTCCAAGGTCGGCGAGAGCGCTGTCTCGGCCGCGTACCACGACGTCGCGCGCGAGCTGGGCGCCCAGACCGTGTTCGTCGGCTACGAGCGCGAGCGCGCGGAGAGCAAGATCGTCGCGCTCGTCCGCGGCGGTCAGCGCGTCACGTCGATCGGCGAAGGCGACGAGGGCGAGATCATCACCTCGCTCACGCCGTTCTATGGCGAGGGCGGCGGGCAGGTCGGTGATCGCGGAGCGATCCGCGCGGGCGACGCCGTGTTCGTGGTGAAGGACACCCAGAAGCCGGTCGAGGGTCTCTTCGTTCACCGCGGCGTGGTCGAGAAGGGCACCTTCGAGTCCGGCGCGGCGGTGACGCTCGAGGTCGATCACGGCGCGCGGGGCGCGACGCGTCGCAACCACTCGGCGACGCATCTCCTCCACTGGGCGCTGCGGACCGTGCTCGGACCGACGGCGATGCAGAAGGGCTCGATGGTCTCGCCCGAGCGTCTGCGCTTCGACTACTCGGGCAGCCGTCCGCTCGAGCAGAGCGAGCTCGCGCGCCTCGAGGATCTCGTGAACACGAAGATCCGCGTGAACGCCCCGATCGAGACCGAGATCCTCCCGATGGATCAGGCCAAGGCGCGCGGCGCGATCGGCCTCTTCGAAGAGAAGTACGGCGAGGTCGTTCGCATGCTCCGCATGACGGACGACTCGATCGAGCTCTGCGGCGGCACGCACGCGTCGGCCACGGGCGACCTCGGCTTCTTCAAGATCGTGAGCGAGGGCGGCGTGGCCGCGGGCGTGAGGCGCATCGAGGCCGTCACCGGCGCAGGCGCGGTGGAGCACGTGCGCGCGATGCAGGCGCAGCTCGAGGGCGCGGCGGCGCTGCTCAAGGTCGCGCCGCGCGAGACGACCGATCGCGTCGAGAAGCTGCTCGGCTCGCTCAAGGATCGCGACAGGCAGATCGAAGAGCTCAAGCGAAAGCTGATGTCGGGCGGCGCCAAGGATCTCACCGCCGACGCTCAGGCGCGCGAGGGCTTCAAGGTGCTCGGCGCCGTCGTCGACATCGGAGACCCCAAGGCGCTGAGAGAGATGTGCGATCAGCTGCGCGACAAGCTCGCGCCGTCGGTGATCCTGCTCGGCACCCCGACGAGCGACGGCCGCGCGCTCCTCGCGTGCGCCGTGTCGAAGGAGCTCCTCGCCCGCTTCAAGGCCGGCGACATCGTGAAGGACGCCGCCGCGATCGTGGGCGGCGGCGGCGGTGGCCGCCCCGACTTCGCGCAGGCCGGCGGCAACGACCCGACCAAGCTCGGCGAAGCCGTCGCCCGCGTGTACTCGCTGGCCTGACTCGAGCGCGGGCGGTCCGGATCGGAAAGTTCGAAGTCGGGAGGCGACTCATGGACACCGCATGCGTCGCCCCCGTCACGCGCTCGCCCTCCTGGTGCTCTGCGCCGGCTGCGTAGCCGCGCCTCCCACCGAGCCTTGCATCGGCGCCGAGGTCGCGGTGCCGCTCCGCTATGCGGATCCGAGCGGGGTCGAGCAGCTCGACCTCCTCTTCGTGATCGATCACGCGTCGGTGCCGGATGAAGTGGCGGACGAGCTCGTCCTCGAGACGACACGTCTGCTGTCGATCCTGGCGTCGGGGTCGTTTCGCGGGAGCCCGTTCTGGCCGATCCGCGACGTACAGGTCGGCGTGGTGTCGTCCGATCTCGGCGCAGGCGCCGCGCCCATCTCGAGGTGTACCAACCTCGGCGACGATGGGCTCCTCGTGGCCTGCCCAGGCGACTACACGCATGCGCTCGTGCGCGGCGGTGACGCCAGCGCGCTGCGTTGCGCGCTCACCGTGGAGCGCGAGTGCGGCGTCTCGCAGCCGCTCGAGAGCATGCTGAAAGCGATCTCGACAGCGCAACAGCGTTGGGGCCGTGAGCTCGTGACGTTCGCCGACGCCGACGGCACGCCCGAGGCGATGACGGGGCACGGCGATGGTGCGAACGCCGGCTTCGTGCGCTCCGGTCATCTCGCGGTGGTGATCGTCACCGCAGCGGACGACTGCTCGCTGGCCGACACGCGATCGTTGCGCGGTGAGCCACCCATCGAGACCGAGGACGCTGGGACCTGGTGTCTGTCGCACCCCGAGCTCCTCCACGACGTCTCGCGCTACACCGAAGGGCTCCTCGGATTGGCGCCCTACCCGTGGGTGTCCGTCATCGCTGGCGTACCCGAGGACGGTGCCCGCTCCACCGGCATCTCTTGCGAGGCCGAGGGCCTGCGTACGACAGCACCTTCGCGGCTCTTCGCCTTCGCCGAGCAGTCCGAGATCCCCGTCGACGTGACGTCGATCTGCATGGACGATCTGCGGCCAGCGTTCGACCGCCTGCTGACCAGGATCGCGGCCGTCCAGTGTCCGATGGGATGTCTCCGGCGCGCCATGCGCGCGAGCGACACCGGCACGATCGACTGCGAGGTGCTCGAGCTGCTGCCCGAGCACGGCGAGCACACGTCGTGCGCGATGCTGCCGGGGCGCGAGCTCGTCGAGACCATCGAGTCCGACGTCCGCGGCCCACGAGAGCTGTGCCGACTGACGCAGCTCTCCGCCGCGGTGGGCGAGCGGGGTGACGAGCCTGGCTGGTGGTACGACGAGACCTCGTCCGCGCTGGGCGAGCTGTGCGCTGGTTGGATCGCTCGCGTCGCGGTGTCGGAGAGCGCCCCCATGCCTGCCGGGGCGGAGCTCCAGATGCGATGCGAGAGCACCGCACTGGTCCCGTTGCCGGACGCGCTCTGCGACGGAGACGAGGCGCGGTCGTGCGAGGTTGGGATGCCTTGTGACCCCACCGGTACGGATCTCTGCCGTGGACCCGGCGCGGGTTCTGGGACCGAGCTGACCTGCGATGCCCTCGAGCGCGTGTGTGCTCCCCCGTGCGTCAGCGATGACGACTGCGCGCGGCCGGGCCTCGAGGGACAACGCTGCGATCTGCGAACGATCGGCAGCATCGCAGACGCACGGTCTCTAGCCGTCGACCGAGGGCGACGCGATCTCCCTCGCGGCGTCTGCGTTCGCCCCGCGTGTCGGTAACCACCCGCTTGGACGAAGAGACGCCTCACCACGCTCGCCATGCTCGGAGGATCACGGACGAGTCCACGTAGACGTTCACCGAGATCCCCGCTCGGCAAGCAGAGCCGCCAACGAGTCGATGGGCTTGCGCGTGGGCGGGTACCTCTTGCTGCGAACGCGCGCGAACGGAACCTCGGCGGGAAGGAGCGTGAAGCCGTCGTCGTCTTCGACAGCCCGGAGAACGGCGATCGGGCGGTCGCGATCCGTCACGGTCACCTCTTCCCCGGCCTCGACCCTGCGCAGCGTCGCGGACAGTGAGTGCTTCAGCGCCGCGATCGTGACGGTCTTCATGGCCTCATGCGGCCACTTCGATCGAGCTCGGTCGAGCGTCACGGCCGTGGTGAGGGGCCAGCACGACGACCCGTGCACGCCTACTCGGCAGGCGGTCGACGACATGAGCCGTCGCGGCGTGGCTGCTCGCTTCGCGCGACATGTGTCTCCCCTCGAACCTGCCGGGCGCTTCGCGGACGCGTTCGTGACCAACGAGTCGCTCGCCATGCTCGACGCGGCAGACCGCGCGCGCTTCGCGGACGCGTTCGTGACCAACGAGTCGCTCGCGACGCTCGCAGCAGACAGCGCGCGTGGACGACGGTTCGATGGTGACGCTCGACGCGCGCAGACATCACGGCTCGCGAGCATCGCGACGCCGCGAATCGATGCGACGCATCCCACGAAGCGCCGTCAGGTCCGCGGGGAGAGGCCAGCGATGCGACCGATCGGTGCATGCCGATGCAGCAGGTGGTCGACCACGTGGGCCGTCGCGAGGTGGCTCCTCGCGTGGCGCGGCATGCATCTCCCCTCGAACCTGCCGGGCGCTTCGCGGACGC
>CAZCVE010000016.1:0-70605 GCA_964502175.1 uncultured Sandaracinaceae bacterium | reverse complement strand
GCATCCCACGAAGCGCCGTCAGGTCCGCGGGGAGAGGCCAGCGATGCGACCGATCAGTGCATGCTGATGCAGCAGGTCGACCACGTGGGCCGTCGCGAGGTGGTTGCTCGCGTGGCGCGGCATGCATCTCCCCTCGAACCTGCCGGGCGCTTCGCGGACGCGTTCGTGACCAACGAGTCGCTCGCGACGCTCGCAGCAGACAGCGCGCGTGGACGACGGTTCGATGGTGACGCTCGACGCGCGCAGACATCACGGCTCGCGAGCATCGCGACGCCGCGAATCGATGCGACGCATCCCACGAAGCGCCGTCAGGTCCGCGGGGAGAGGCCAGCGATGCGACCGATCAGTGCATGCCCGGTGCATCGCGAGGAATGCGGATCGAGGCGACGCATCCCACGAAGCGCCGTCAGGTTCGCGGGGAGGCCAGCGCCGCGACGGGTGAGTCAGTACCCGCAGACTCAGTGGTCGAGTACTATCTCCTCCGTGGCCAAGCCCAAGGTCGAGCCCGCGCCTCGCGCCGTTTCCCGCCCTCGCGATCTCTTCGATCGCGACGCGGAGTGGAACGCGCTCGCTCGGTTCGCGACCGACCCCGCCACGGCGGGCGGGCTCGGCCTCGTGTACGGGCGTCGCCGCCAAGGGAAGTCGTGGCTCCTCGAGCGCCTCGCGCGGGCGGCGCGCGGGCTCTACTTCGAGGCGTTCGAGGCCACGCCGCGCCAACAGCTCGATGCGCTGGCGCGCGCGCTCGCAGCGCACGTGGGCGCACCGTTCGTACCGAGCTTTCCTGATTGGCAGGCGGCCATCACAGCTTGGCAGAGCGCGGGACCGTCCCTCGTCGTCCTCGACGAGGTGCAGCACCTGATCGCCAGCGCTCCCGAGCTGCCGTCGCTGCTCCAGGCCGCCGTGTCCCGCCGCGTGGGACCGCGCGTCATCCTCTGCGGCTCCGCCCTCGGCGCGATGCGCGCGCTCCTCGCGAGCGACGCACCGCTGCGAGGTCGCGCGAGCCTCGAGCTGGTCGTGCGGCCGTTCGACTTCCGCACCAGCGCTGCCTACTGGGGCCTCGCGAAGCGACCGCGCGACGCCGTGCGGCTCCACGCGCTCGTAGGAGGAACGCCCGCGTACCGCGACCTCGCTGCGCGGCGCGCGCCGCGACGCGGTGCGTTCGAAGCCTGGGTCTTCGACGTGCTCCTCGACCCCGCGGGCGCGCTCTTCCGTGAAGGGCGCATCCTCGCGATGGACACCTCGCTGCACGACCGCGGCCTCTACCAGGGCATCCTCGCCGCGATCGCGAGCGGGGCCACGCGGCGCGGGCGCATCGCGTCGGCGGTGGGGCGTCCCGACAACACGCTCGCGCACCCGCTCGACGTGCTCGTCGACCTCGCCCTCGTCGAGCGCATCGAGGATCCGCTCCACGCGCGGCGATCGTTCTTTCGCCTCGCCGAGCCGCTGCTGCACGCGCACGCGCTGCTGATCGCGCCGAACGAGGGCGTGATCGAGCGACGCGGCGCGCGCTCGCTCCGCGCCCAGCTCGAGCGCACGCTGTCCTCCGGCGTCGAAGGTCCGCACTTCGAGCGGCTCGCGCGTGACTGGGCGCAGCGCTTCGCATCGGAGGAGACGCTCGGCGGCGTGGCGCGCGCGATCGGCCCGAGCGCGGTCTCGGATCCCGCGCGGCGTGCGGAGCTGGAGATCGATCTCGCGGCGACGTCGGGCGATCGCCTGCTCGCGCTCGGCGAGGCGAAGTGGTCACCGAAGGTCGGGCTCGGCGTCCTGACGGAGCTCGAGCACAAGCGCACGCTCCTCGGCGATCGCGCGAAGCACGCGAAGCTCCTCGTGTTCGGCGGCGGCAAGTTCGACAAGCCGCTCCGCGACGCGGCTGGCGCCCGAGACGACGTCGAGCTCATCGACCTCGATCGTCTCTACGACGGCGAGTAGCGAAGGCCGCCTCGGGCGCCGTGTCCTACCGCGCCTACCGCGTGACAGCGAAATCGCTCTCGGAAGTCCAACCCTCGGACTTCGCGGAGCGAAATCGCTACCGGAAGTCCAACCCTCGAGCGTCTGCAAGCGACATCGCTCGGAGAAAGTCGGGGGGCGGACTTCATGCACCGTCTCCGCGCCCGCATGCCCGAGGGGCGGGCGTTCTCGTGCGAGATCGCCGGCAAGTCTTCGACGTTCGGACTCTCGCGAGCGTCGTCGCTCGGTAGGGCTCGAGCGGTCCCCGCGGCGGCGGACGAGGGGTGTTCCGCCGCGTCGTCGGGACGAACGAGCGTGCCGACGAACTTTTTTCGGATTCGCACGCAACCGCCGGCGGGTCGCTCCGATGAGAGCCCCAGACGCCGGACGAACGTGGCGCGGTCGAGGTGACCGCGGCGGGAGACCGGCACCTGGAAGGAAAGAAGGCTCCCATGAGTGACTCGTTCGACAGCGGCGCGACCCTCGTCGCCGCGTACACCAACCCCTCGCGCTTCAGCAGCCCCATGTGCCGGGCGCTCGCGATCAGCCTGCGCAAGACGGCGCCTGCGGATCTCGACCCGCGCAGTCTCGAAGCGTTGGCGCGCGTGGAGCAGCGCGCGCTCGACGTGGACGACATCGCGACGGCGCGCGAGCGACAGGCGCCGCCGGCGGTGCGTGCGCCGCGCAACGCAGCGGGCACGGCGTGGTCGGCGCTGAACACGGCGCTGGGCTGCGTCGCGTCGATCCCCGGCTCTGCGATCGGCGAAGAGGCGCAGCGCACGCAGGGCAGCCTGTTCCCGGACGGCGTGTCCTTCGTTCAGCTCGAGGCGCACGCCGCGTGGGCCGTGGGCAACCGCCTGCTCTCGCGCATCGACGCCGAGGGGCTCGCGCCGGTGATCGTGCGGCTCGTTCACCCCGAGCTGCTCGAGAACGTGCGCGACGCGCACGCGCAGCTGGGCGTGGTGACGGGTCTCGCGGACGGCGTGGCGATCGCGCCCTCGGGTCGCTCGCTGGTCGAGGCGCGCTCGCGCTTCGCGTACGCGGTGGCCGACTACGCCCGCGCCGTGTCGGTGGGCCTCGACGTCGGCGACCGGACGGCCGTCGTGCGCTTCGCGAACGCGATGTCGCCGATCGACACCTACCGCATCACGCGCAGCGGCGAGGACGACACCGACGTGACGGATGCGCCGAGCCCCGTCGACGGAGGTGGCGGACCGCCGCCGCCGTTCTCGGGGTGAGTGAGTCGGGGGGACGACGCGATCTCGCGCATACTGTGCGCGTGCTCGCGCGTCCCCACCTCAGCATCGCCGGTACCCGAAGGAGACGCATGTCCAAGCCCGATCCGAGTCTGCTCGTCGACGTCGTGTCGCCCAAGGTGCAGGACGCGCTGCGCCTGGCGTCCGAGGCGCTGACGCGGGCGAACGTACGGCACGTGGTGGTGGGCGGCCTCGCCGTTTGCGCGAACGGTCATGCGCGCAACACCAAGGACGTGGACTTCCTCGTCGGCGCGGAGGCCTTCCTCCACCACACGAGCGGTATCGTGACGCTGCGCCCCGAAGTGCCGTTCCAAGTGAACGGCGTCGCGATCGACCTGCTCTCGCCGGAGGAAGGGGAGACGTTCCTGGAGGCGGCGCTGAGCGCACCGCCGGGCTCGTTCATGGAGGCGCCCGGGCTCGTCTACATGAAGCTGAAGTCGCCGCGTCGGAAGGACCAGGTCGACGTGATCGAGCTCGTGAAGGCGGGGATCGACGTCACGGCATGCCGTGCGTATCTGAAGGAGCACGCGCCGAGCTTCGTCACTGCGTTCGAAGAGTGCGTGGATCGCGCGGAGTCGGAAGAGGGCTGATCCAGCGGCTCTACGACTCGCCCAGGGAATCCACGAGCGGAGGCTCGTGATCAGCGGAGCTCGCGACGGGCGCGATCGATCAGCGGGCGGAGCATGTCGACCCATCCACGCGCCGCGTCGACGTCAGGCCCAGACTCTCGGCGACCGGCTGGACTCGGATACCTGAACGCGGTCGCGTACGCGCTCAACGGGACGAGCGGAGTGAGTACCGCGCGCCATGCGTCGGCCGGGGGAAGCGGCATCGGCTCGCCGCCGAGCGGGTCGCCGTCGATGCAAAGCTCGAGGCGATGCTCCTTCGTCAACCGCAGACCCCGATGAAGCCGAACGGCTTTGACGAGCTTCTCCGCCGCCGAGTAGAGGAGATTCGCAGCGCGACGGTTCCCGCTCCTCACCAGCTCGGGCTGCGTGAGGAGAAGCTCGGCGGCGAGCAGATCGTCCGCGGCGTCGTCGAGCCAGCTGACGATCTGTCGGTTCTCAGGCAACGACCTGAAGCCCTTCCGTGCACGCGATGTGAGACAGCGTGCCCGGGACGTGGCGGCCGTCCGCGAACTCGGTCCGCGAGACGACGAACAGATCGACGCGCTCGCGCGCGAGCCGCTGCACGAGGTTCCTCACGCGCTCGTCGATCGACACTTCGTCCGGGATCACTGCGAGGATGTCCCAGTCGCTGCGAGGCGCGTTGTCACCTCTCGCCCGGCTGCCGAACAGCCAGATCTGTTGAGCGCGGAGCTCGGTGACGAGCAGCCCCTCGAGACCTGGCGGGAGTGGCCCAGGCACTAGCACCTTCGGAACGAGGTGGAGATCTCGTCTCGCGCGTGGCGGCAGCGCGGTGGGGACGATCAGGCCGGACGCGCGCAGGGTGTTCGCGGCAGCCTCGATCTCGCGCAGCGCGAGCTCGCACCACCGGGCGATGTTTCGCGGCGGGCGTGCGGACTCGTCGTTCAGCACGTCGTCGGCTGCGAGCGTGAGGAGGAGCCCGCGGAAGAAACTCCCCCCCGGGCCGCGGAGCTCCTTCACGAGGTCGTCCTCGGGTGTCGCCTTGGGGGCCGTGCCGTGAAGCGCTGCCATCTCCTGCCGGTGCTGGAGCAACAAGCTCGAGAGAAGTGCGTCCATCCACGCGCGCGCCTCGCGAAGCATGGCTGCGGCGACGGGGTCGATGCTCCTCATGCGAGCGTCGAGCCGCGCGTCGCGTTCGATGATGCGCTGTGAGCGCATGGAGGCGTCGAGGGCGCCCGACTCGATCAGTTGGGCCACCGTCTCGGACATGCGTACGAAGAGCCGAAACGCAGGAAGTACGAGTCGGTCCACGTCCCGAAGGAGGTCTCGCGTCCTGGAACCGCGCAGCCCAGCGACCACGACAAGCCGGAACTCCGTCGGGAACCATGCGAGCTGGGCGCGAGCGGTGGGGCTGAGGCTGTCGAGAACGGCCTCGATGGAGGCAGGCCGCGGATCGAGCGGGAGGGCGAGCGCCACGGAGTCGACGGTATCCGCCCCGCCCCGGCCTCGCAAACGGGCGACAGCACGTGCGCGGCGTGCCGCTGGGCACGAGCACGCAACCGATCCCACGTCGCGCCGATGAGAGCCCCAGACGCCACCAACGGTGTCTGGAAAGAAGGCTCCCATGTCCCCCGACTCGATCCCCACGCTCACGCTCGGCGAGCGACGCTCGCTCGACGGCAAGAAGCAGCTCGGACGCTTCGAGCTCTCGCCTGCACATCTCCTCACGCACGGCGTCGTCGTCGGCATGACCGGCAGCGGCAAGACCGGGCTGCTCACGGTCGTCGTCGAAGAGGCGCTGCGCGCGGGGACGCCCGTGCTCGTGATCGACGTGAAGGGGGATCTGCCGAACCTCGCGCTCGCGTTCCCTTCGTTCGATCCCGCGCTGCTCGCGCCGTGGGTCGAGCCCGCGCCGAACGACGACGATGGCGTCGCCGACGCTCCGCTCGTCGACGCTGCGAACGTGGCGCGCAAGCGAGGGCTCGCGGAGAGCGGGCTCGGTGAGGCGGACCTCGCGGCGTTCGGCGCGGGCGTGCACCTGCGCGTCATCACGCCGGGCGCGAGCGCGGGCGAGGCGCTCCATCTGCTCTCGGGGCTCGAGCGTCGGAGCGCGCGGTGGGACCACGACGCCGACGGCGCGCGCGCCGCGCTGTCGGGCGCGATCTCACTCGTGTTGCGCCTCATCGGACGTGAGGGCGACCCCGGGCGCAGCAAGGAGCACGCGCTGCTCACGGTGCTCGCGGAGAAGCGACTCTCGCGTGGCGAGGACGCGCCGCTCGATCGCCTGGTGCTCGACGTGATCGAGCCGACGGTCACGACGATCGGCGCGCTCGCCGTCGACGACTTCCTCTCGCCCAAGGCGCGACGTGAGCTGGCGGCGGATCTCAACACGTGGCTGGCGACGCCGACGTTCGCGTCGTGGCGCTCGGGACAGAGCCTCGACGTCGGTACGTGGATGGAGCCCGTGAACGGCAAGACGCCTGCGACGATCGTCAGCGTCGCGCACCTCGACGATGCGGAGCGCATGCTCGTGCTGGGCGTGGTGCTCGACGAGGTGATGGCGTGGGTGCGTCGTCAGCCCGGCACGGCGCGACTTCGGGCGCTCGTGGTGATCGACGAGGTGCACGGCCTCGTGCCGCCGCACCCCGCGAGCCCACCGAGCAAGCGCGCGATCGTCTCGCTCATGAAGCAGGGCAGGGCGTTCGGCGTGGGCTGCGTGATCGCGACGCAGAACCCGATGGACCTCGACTACCGCGCCCTCTCGAACGCAGGCACGTGGTGCCTCGGACGCCTCCAGACCGACGCCGATCGGGCGCGTGTGGTGGAGGGGCTCGGCGAGAGCAAGAAGAGCAAGCTCGGCGACCTCTTGAAGAAGATCGGCAAGCGCTGGTTCGTGGTGCGCGAGATGGGCAAGGAAGTCCCGACGCTCCTCTACCCGCGACACGCGATGTCCTACTTGCGAGGGCCGATGACGGGCGCCGAGATCGCGCGGGCCGTGAAGCGGTGAGGGCTCGCTCGATCAGGTCGCTCCGCGGCGTTAGAACGCGCGGATGAAGACCGAAGGACAGAGGCGATCGGACAACTTCGAGGATCGTGGCGCGGGTCGCCGCGGCGGTGGTGGTGGCGGTGGGCGAGGCGTCGGCCCCGGCTTGCTCCAGTTCGTCGTTCGACGGTTCGGGCTGCCGGGTGTGATCGTCGCGGGCCTGGGCCTGCTCGGCGTGTACTTCTTGGCGCCCGAGGGGATCCAGCAGGCGGTGTTCGGGCTCCTCCTCGGAGGCACGCCATCCAGCGGGACGGCGTCGGGCGGCGGGGCCGCTGGCGATCCGGTGTGCACGTCGTCTTCGGGGAACGCGGCCGCGTGCGACTTCTCGCGCGTGGTGCTCGCGTCCACCGAGGACGCGTGGGCAGCGCAGTTCAGCGCCGGACGACTGCCGAGCTATCCCGGAGGCGCGGCGCCGAGCGCGTATCCGCCGCCGACGCTCGTGGTGTTCGCGAACTCGGTGTCCACGGGCGGCTGCGGACAGGCGACGTCCGACACGGGCCCGTTCTACTGCCCCGCAGATCGACGGCTCTACATCGATCCGGGCTTCTACGACGTGATGGCGCGGCAGCTGCGCGCGCCGGGCGACTTCGCGCAGGCGTACGTGCTCGCGCACGAGGTCGGTCACCACGTGCAGAACACGATCGGCGCGATGCGCATCAGCCTGCCCGGTGAGAGCGAGCCGCAGACGTCGGTGCGCGTGGAGCTCCAGGCCGACTGCCTCGCGGGCGTGTGGGGACAATCGGCGCGCGCCTCGCTCCAGGTGTCGGACGAAGACCTCGCCGAGGCCACGCAGGCGGCCCATGCGATCGGCGACGACACGCTCGGCCACCGCGACGAGGCCACCTTCACGCATGGCTCGAGCGAGCAGCGCATCCGCTGGTTCCGTCGAGGCTTCGAGACCGGCGACGCGCGCCAGTGCGACACGTTCGCGGTGGCGGATCACGCGCAGCTGTGAAGCTCGTGAGCGGCTCCTGAACGTCGGTCTTTACGGGACGCGTGAGGGCTGCGACGATCCGCCGCCATGATCGCGCCCGATCGTCTCGCGCAGCTCGACGCCGAGCTCGATGCCTTCGGCGTCTCCGCCGAGCGTGTCGCTCACGTCATCGCCACGGCGACCGCCGCGAAGATGTCGCTCGAGGACGTCGACGTCGCGCTGGGCTCGCTCAGCGAGCGCTTCGAGACGCGCGTGCCCGACGGTTCGCTCGCCCGCAGCGGCTCGTGGGAGCGCGCGCCGAGCGATCCGGGCGTGTCGCGGGCTCCGGAGCTCGCGGCGTCGGACCCGGGCTCCGGTGTGCTCGACGTCGATCCGCGCAGCCTCGTGGGCGTGGAGCTTCCGGCCGTGCTCTCCGAGCGGCCGCCCTCGAGCGAGGGCCTTCCGATCGCCGTGGACGACGACGACGTCGAGGCGACGGGCGAGTCGGATCGCTCGTCGATCGAGATCTCCATCGAGCCCTCCGAGCCCGGCCTCCACGACGCGCCTTCCATCGAGGCCAGCGACGCGCCGGCCGAGTCTGCGCTGTCGGCGTCGTCGCTGTTCGACTCGGACGAAGGCACCGACGTGCACGGTCGCTCGGAGCTCGCGGCGGCAGAGTCGGCGCTCATCGCCGCCGCTGGCATCTCGGCGCTCGAGCTCGACATCGACGGTGAGCCCACGTCCGGATCGCACACGTCGAGCGCGCCTGTCGCGAGGCGCAACTCCGAGCAGAGCTCCGCGAAATTCTCGGTGCCGCGCGACTCGGTGCATCCGTCGCCGAAGTCCGTGATCCCGGCGCCGCCGTCGAGCGCCGATCTCGACGCGGACCTCGCGAGCATCCTCGCCGACGAGCTCGCGCAGCCTGCGGCGCAGCCGGAGCAAGAGCTCGAGAGCGAGGCGACGGCCCTCTTCTCCGCCGACATGTTCGGCGCGCTGCACGAGCCGAGCTTGGCCGAGCTGATCTCGCGCCCGCCGCCGCCCGACCTCGATGGCGATCCGGCGGACGCCGTCGAGATCGACATCGACGACGACGTGCTCGTGTACGAGGCGAGCGCCGCGCCGCAGCCGCCTCCGCCGCCGAGCGGGACGCGTCCGCCGCCGGGTCGCAGCGTGCCGCCGCCGTCTCCGCCGGGCTTTCTCGGTCGCTTGCTCAACCGCAAGCCCTGACGCGAGCCGAGCGGCTGTCACCGCGCGCGGATGCGTAGTAGGCGCACGAGCGCGCTGATACGCTGCCTCGATGCGCTCGGGACGGTGGTCGTCAGCTGCGTGCGTCCTCGCGGCGCTCTGGGTCTCCAGCTGCACGTTCCCCGCGACGCAGCTGCTCGTGGTCGTCGACTCGGACTACGACGACGAAGAGCTCAGCACGATCGAGGTGCGCACCTACGAGGTCGACGAGTTCCGCGCGTCGTTCCCGGACTCGGTGCCCGTGGAGCTGCGCACGCTGCAGGTGCGGCGGATGTCCGAGGCCGGCGTCGACGTGCCGTTCTCGTTCGGCGTGGTCCCGCTGCGTGGTGATGCCTCGCGTCGCGTGGTGATCGAGCTGACGGCGTTCCCGCGCACCGGCGCGCGCGTGGTCGTCCGCGCGATCACGGGCTTCGTTCCGCGCGAGACGCGACGCGTGCCGATGTTCATCTCGCGCAACTGCGAGGGCGTGGTCTGCGGCGTGGATGACACGTGCGACGAGTCGGGACGGTGCGTGCCTGCGTCGGTCGCGCCTGGGCCTGCGGTGCGACCGGGCGAAGAGTTCACCGACGGCGGCCCGCGCGCGGACGCGGGCATGGATGCGTTCAGCGTCGATGCGTACCGCGACGACGTGTTCATCCCGATCGGCGCGGACGCGGATCTCGACGCACCGCCGGATCCCGACGCGGGCATGGACGCCTTCGTCGAGCCGCCCGACGCATGGGCGCCCGATGCGTACGTGCCGCCGGGCGTCGACGCGAACTTCCCAGACGCGTTCATGTTCCCCGACGCGTACGAGCCGCCCGACGCGTTCGCTCCGGATGCGTTCTCGCCGGACGCGTTCTCGCCGGACGCCTTCACCCACGACGCGTTCACGCCGTTCGACGTGTGGGCTCCCGATGCGTTCGTTCCGCCCGATGCGTTCGTTCCTCCCGACGCGTTCGTCTCGATCGACGCGTTCGTCATGCCCGACACGTTCACCCCCGACGCGTTCATCCCTGACGCGCATGTCGGCATCGACGCGCACGACTCGCGTACGCCCGACGCGGCGGTCCCGCCGATCGACGCGTATGACGCTGGTCCGCCCGACGCGGCCGTGCCGCCCATCGACGCGTACGACGCAGGTCCGGACTCCGACGTCGTGGATGCGTTCGCGATGTGCGGCAGCTGCCCCCCCGAGATTTGCATGTGCAGCACACCGGGCATGGAGTCGTGTATCTCCTACGTGTGTGTGGGGATGCGCTGCTCGCCGCTCGCGTTCGATCGTTTGAACCCGTCCTGCCCCTGACTTTCCTGCTGACGTCCAACGGGAGTCAGGACACGCTTCCTCCATGCGTCGGGCTGTCGTGCGCTGGGCTCATGGGCTGTCCGCTCCATGCGCGTTCGTGTTCGGTCTCCTCCTCGCCGCAGGCGTGGCGGGCTGCTCGTTCCCCGCGACGCAGCTGCTCGTGGTGGTCGACTCGGACTACGACGACGAAGAGCTCAGCACGATCGAGGTGCGCACCTACGAGGTCGACGAGTTCCGCGCGTCGTTCCCGGACTCGGTGCCCGTGGAGCTGCGCACGCTGCAGGTGCGGCGGATGTCCGAGGCGGGCGTGGAGATCCCGTTCTCCTACGGCGTCGTCCCGCTGCGCGGAGATGCGTCGCGCCGCGTGGTGATCGAGCTGACGGCGTTCCCGCGCACCGGCGCGCGCGTGGTGGTTCGCGCGATCACCGGCTTCGTTCCGCGCGAGACGCGGCGCGTACCGATGTTCATCTCGCGCAACTGCGAGGGCGTGGTCTGCGGCGTGGACGACACCTGCGACGAGTCAGGGCGCTGCGTGCCCGCGATGGTCGCGCCAGGCCCCGCCGTGAGGCCGGGCGAGGAGTTCACCGACGCAGGGCCGCGCGCGGACGCAGGCATGGACGCCTTCAGCGGGCCCGATGCGTTCCGCGACGACGTGTTCATCCCGATCGGTGCGGACGCCGATCTCGATGCGCCCGCAGATCCGGATGCGGGCATGGACGCGTTCGTCGAGCCGCCCGACGCGTGGGCGCCCGACGCGTTCGTTCCTCCGTTCGTCGACGCGCCGTTCCCGGACGCGTTCATGTTCCCCGACGCGTGGGCGCCGGACGCGTTCTCGAACGATGCCTTCACGCCGTTCGACACGTGGGCGCCGGACGCGTTCACCCCCGACGCCTTCACCCCCGACGCCTTCACGCCGATGGACGGCGGCTTCTCACCCGACGCCGTCCCCCCCGACGCGTTCATCCCGTTCGACGCCCACGAGCCGCCCGACGCGTACGACATGGTCGGTCGCACCGACGCGGATCGCGTGGACTCACCGGTCACGACCTTCAGCGACGGGGCCGTCGTCGAGAACGAGACGGGCGTCGAAGAGCCGATTCAGTAGCGCGACGCGCGGCTCAGAAGCGGAGCGCGTCGATGTGGAAGTTCGCGGTCCCGCCGTAGGGCGGCTCTTCCTCGGCGAGGACGATCGGGAGCGTGATCGCGGTGGCCGCCATGGCGGCGATCAGGAGCCCGCCGACGATCCAGAACGCGGGCTCGCACTCGAGGCTCTGGCACGCGCCGGGACGCGACAGCTGCGCGTCGACGCGCGCGCGTGTGCCCGCGTCGATCGACAGCGTGCGCTCGAAGGGATCCCAGCCGCTCGCGCTCACGCGCACCACGTGCGAGCCGGCCACGACCTCCATCTCGATCTCGTCGGTGCCGACGACGTCGCCGTCGACCTCGATGCGCGCGCCGCCGACCTGCGTCGAGACCTCGAGGCGCGCGGGCTCGGCGGGCCTCGGCGCCAGAGACACCGCCCGCGAGGCGTTCGCGCCAGGCGCGAGATCGAGCGTGAAGCGTGAGGTCAGGTGGCCTTCGCGCTCGATCACGAACGCGTAGGTGCCCGCGTCGAGCTCGAGCGGGCGGCCCGGCTCGAGCGGAGCCACCACGCCGTTGATCGAGACCTGCGCGTCGTCCGGCAGCACGGCGAGGGCGAGGTGCGCGAGCGCAGCCACCATCGCATCGCGCAGCGTGGTCGCGCGGGTTCGCGCCTCTGCGTCGGCCGTCGCGTCGCTCACCGCGAGGTAGCGATCGACCGCGGCGATGCACTCGCGCGAGCGTCCGAGGCGCTGGAGCGCGGTGGCGATGTTGAGCAGCGTGCTCGGACGCTCGACGAGCGCGAGCGACTGCTGGAACGCCGCGAGCGCCTCGGCCCATCGCTCGGCGCGTGAGAGCCCCACGCCTTGCTGGAACAGCTCTCTCGCGCGCACCGCGCTCGGATCCTCGGCGGCCGCGGGCGGCGTGTCCGTGGGCGTCGTCGCTGGCGCGGTGGCCGGCGGGGGGGCGGTGTCCTGCGCCGATGCTCTCTCCAGCGCGGAGCCCTGCGTCAGCAGCGCGCTGGCGAGGAGCGCGATCGCGAAGACCGTGCGTGTGCGCGCGCTCGACCTCACCACTCGTCCTCCACTTCGGTGATCGGGGTCGGCCCGGTCGCCATCGTCGTCGTCGTCATCGTCGTCATCGACGGCGGATCTTCGTGAGTCTCGGTCGTCGTCGCGGTCGTCGTCGTCGACGTGGTCGTGGTCTCGGGCGTCGTCGACATCGTGGGCCTGCCCACGCGTGCGGTGTCGGGTGTCGTCGGATCGACCACGGGATCCGTCGTGACCGGCGGCTCGACCGCGACAGGCGGTGCGGTCGCGGGCGGGTCGAGCGCAGGCTCGCTCGTCGTCGTCGCCGGCGGATCGATCGCGGGCTCGGTCGTGACGGGCGTGGTCGTGAGCGGGTCGCTGTCGCTCGTCGTGGGCGTGGCGGTCTGCATCCACCACACGGCGCCGAGCGCGATGCCGATCGCGGCCACGGCGACGACCCACGGCAGCCACGCGGGTGAGCGCGACGGCAGCGGCGCGCGCTCGAGCTTCGTCTTCACGTCGGGCTGCGGTCGCTCGATCCGATCCGTGAGCACGGGCGCGGGCGCCGCGGCGCGGAGCGTCTGCGCGACCGCGCGCTCGCGAGGCGAGCCGCCTTCTTGGACGAGCTGCGTGAGCACCTCGGTCGAGTCGCCGTGCGCGCACCGACGCAGCGCCTTCGCGTGCGCCGCGAGATCGCTCGGTCGTGCGTCCGGGTCGGGCTCGAGCATCGCGTCGACGAGCGCGATCAGCTCGGCAGGCAGCTGGGGCGCGACCGTGCGCAGCGATGCCGCGCGCTTGCCGAGCACGTTCATCAAGATCGCGGTCGGCGAGCCGCCCGTGAACGGCAGCTCGCCCGACAGCGCCTCGAAGAGCAAGACGCCCGTCGACCACACGTCGCTCGCGGGGCCGATCACGCCGAGCCCCGACGCCTGCTCGGGCGCCATGTAGTGCGGCGTGCCCACGATGACGCCGGTCTGCGTCGTCTTGTTCGCACCGCCATCGAGGGCCTTGGCGATGCCGAAGTCGAGCACCTTCGGCACGACGACACCTCGGCCGTCGATCGACAAGAACACGTTGCTCGGCTTCATGTCGCGGTGGACGAAGCCCTTCTCGTGCGCGAAGGCGAGCCCCTCGAGCACGGGCACGAGCACCGCGATCGCTTCGTCCGGCGTGAGCACGCGGCGCTCCTCGATCACGTCGTCGAGATCACGCCCCTCGAGCAGCTCGAGCACCATGTAGAGCGAGCCGTCTTCGTCGCGACCCATGTCGAGCACGTCGACCACGTTCGGATGCCGGATGGTCGCGGACGCGCGGGCCTCGGTGAGGAACCGACGCGCGATGTCGACGTCCGACGACAGGCCCGGCAAGAGCACCTTGATCGCGACCGGACGGCCCGTCCACGTGTGCTCGCCGCGATAGACGACGCCCATGCCCCCGCTCGCGATCGGGAGCCCGACCTTGTATTTGCCGTCGAGCGTGCGCCCGACGCGCTCTTCGGCGCTGAGGATGGGCAAGACGTCGAATCCTACCGGAGCACTCCCGAAAACACGAAGACCGCGAAGGGTGGTCCCCTCGCGGTCTTCGATACGGCGCGACGTGCGCGTCGGATCAGGTCACAGGCCGACGAAGTAGAACGTCATGCCGAGGTTGCCGACGACGCCGGTCGACGTGTTCGTCGAGCGCGTGACGCCGTCCTGGATCTCGGTGAACTCGGTGCCGCCGCCGACCTGCTCGCGGAGGAACGCACGGACGTCGAGGTTGAGCGCGAAGTGACGACCGATGCGCCACTCGAGGCCGAGGCCTGCCTCGCCGCCGACGTACGCGAGGTCGCGGCTCGCGAAGAAGTCACCGCGCGGTCCACCGCTGTAGCTGCCCTGCTGGCCGAACGACATGCCGCCGCCGACGAGGCCGTACACCTGGAAGCGGTCACCCGGGTTGAAGAACACGAGGATGTCCGCGACGACGGGGACCTCCCAGCGGTCCGCGCCCTGGTAGTCCTGCCCACCGTACACGCCCATGCCGAGGTCGATCGCGAGGAACTCGATCGGGCGGATGCGGAAGGCCGCCATGCCGCCGCCCATCGCGACGCGATCGCTGAAGAGGCCACCGATCTGGAGGTGGAGGCCCATGTCGAACGCGGGCACGAGGTCATAGACCACGCGGCGGCGCTGGACGGTGATCACCTGCGGCTGCGGCGGCTGCACGACGATCGGCGGGGGCGGCTGCTGCACATACACGACGGGCGGCTGCGCCACGGGCGGAGGCGGCTGCACGTAGACCGGCGGGGGCGGCTGCACGACGACGGGCGGCGGCACCGGCTGCACGTAGACCGGCGGCTGCACGACGACGGGCGGCGGCGCGACGTCGCCAGGCCCGATCCGGATCTGGCCCTGGATGGGGCCGAGCTGCACCTCGCCGCAGAGGAGGTCGCCGGGACGGCACTGCGCGTCCTGCGCCTGCGCCGACGACGCGACGAGCGGGAGCGCGGAGAGCGCGACGACGAGAGAGACAGCGTTCCAGATGCGGTTGGCCATGGAGACCTCGGTGTTCGCCGCCCAGAGGGTTGGCCCAAAGGTTGGGCTGTGCGGCGGCACGGCCTTTCGCAAGGCTGGTGCCAGCCCCGATGCTAGCCGTGATCCCCAGGGATCGCGAAGGATTCGTGGGATCCGAGTCAGCGGCCGGCGCGGGCACCGTGATCCGGCGTTCACGCGGGGAGCGCTCGTTCACGTCACCCGTTCACGCTCGCGCCTCGAGAGCCTCAGCCCTTGAGACCAATGCGGCCGAGCGGCTGCACCGTCACGGTCGGGTCGAGCTCTTGGTAGGAGAGCACCACGACCTCGGGCAGCTCGTTCTCGAGGAGGCGGCGCACGAAGCGGCGCACGTCCGACTGCGTGAGGAGAACGGGGTGCGTTGCGTTCGAGAGCGTGCGCGCGACGGCGGCGACGATGTCGCGCGCGAGATCGGGCGGCAGCGCGAGGTAGCTGCCCGTGGCCGTTCGCTGGATGGCGTCGCGCACGGTGTCTTCGAGGAGCGCGTCGAGGAGGTGCACCGCGACGGCGCCGCCGCGCACGTGACGGTGCGTGATGGGACGCCGCAGCGCGCCGCGCACGGCCTCGGTCAGCGCGACCGGATCCTTCTCGATGGCGGCGTGGATCGCGAGGGCCTCGAGGATCTCGCGCAGCGGTCGGATCGACACGCCTTCCTCGACGAGGCGCCGGAGGATGTCCGCGAGGAGCGGCAGGCCGACGGGCTTGGGCACCACGTTGCGCACGAGCGCCGGATACGCGCGCTCGAGCTGGTCGAGCATCGCCTGCGTCTCTTGCAGGCCGACGAGCTCGTGGCCGCGACGCCGCACGATCTCTTCGAGGTGACGGCCGACGAGCTGCGTGGGGCTCAGCGTCGGCAGGCCCGCGGCCTCGAGCACGGCGCGTGCGTCGAGCGGCACGATCGATCCTTCGCGCTGCGTCTGCGGATCGGTGATCGCGGCGCCGACGACGCCGAGGCTCGCGACGGCGGCGGGCGCGCTCGCGACGAACAGGCCGACGGGCGCCGTCCCGCGCGCGACAGGGATCTCTTGGAGGGCGATCACGTACTCGCGCGCGCCGAGCGGTGCGGCGCGGGCCCGAACGCCAGGCACCGGGATGCCGAGCGAGAGGAAGAGCGACTCGCGCACGCGGGGGATCTCGTCTTCGAGGAACGGCCCGCCGCCGCGCGCGTCGAGGAGCTCGAGCGCCAGCTCGGGGCCGAGCTCCACCGAGAGCGGCACGACGAGCGGCACGAGCTGCTTCTTCGCGCGCTGCTCACGCTGCGCTTCCGGCCTCAGCGCGGCGTCGCCGTCGCCCTCGGCGATCGGCGCCTGTCGCGAGAGGCGCCACGCGAGCCCGCCGAACACGAGCGCGAGCACGAAGAACGGCACCGTCGGCAGGCCCGGGATCACGCCGAGGATCACGAGGAAGATCGCTGCGATCCCGAGCGCGCGCGGGTTGCCGAAGATCTGCCGGCCCACGTCTCCACCGAGCGACGAGTCTTCGTCCTCCGACGCCACGCGCGTGACCACGAGGCCCGCGGCCGTGGAGATGAGCAGCGACGGAATCTGCGACACGAGGCCGTCACCGATCGTGAGGAGGCCATAGAGGCGCAGGCTCTCGACGGCGGTCATGTCGCGCATGAGCACGCCGATCGCCAAGCCGCCGACGATGTTGACGACTGTGATGACGATGCCCGCGATGGCGTCGCCCTTCACGAACTTCATCGCGCCGTCCATCGCGCCGTAGAACTGGCTCTCGCGCTGGAGGTTGCGGCGGCGGCGTCGCGCTTCGTCTTGGCCGATCGCGCCCGTGCGCAGCTCGGCGTCGATCGCCATCTGCTTGCCGGGCATCGCGTCGAGCGTGAAGCGCGCGCCCACCTCCGCGACGCGCTCGGAGCCCTTGGCGATCACGAGGAACTGGATGAGCGTGAGGATCGCGAAGACCACGGCGCCGACGACGTAGTTGCCGCGCACGACGAAGCCGCCGAACGCCGTGATCACCTCGCCGGCGTCGGCCTGGAGCAGGATGAGGCGCGTCGAGCTCACGTTGAGCGCGAGGCGGTAGAGCGTCGTCACGAGCAGCAGGGTGGGGAACGACGTGAACGCCAGGCCGTCCCGCACGTAGAGCGACACGAGCAGCAGCAGCACGGCCACCGCCATGTTCGCCGTGATCAGCACGTCGAGGATCGGCGTCGGCAGCGGCACGATCATCATGCCGACGACGAGCAGGACGACCGCGGCGAGTGCGGCGTCGGCGTAGCGTCGTGTGCTCGTGCGCTCCATCGATGTCCCCCGCCCGACGCTAGAGATCTTTGCGGCCTTCGAACGCGCGCCCGAGCGTGACCTGATCGGCGAACTCGAGCTCACCGCCGTGCGGGATGCCGCTCGCGATGCGCGACACCTTCACGGCCAAGGGGCGCAGCGCCTGCGCCACGTAGAGCGCCGTCGCCTCGCCTTCGACCGAGAGCGGCGTCGCGAGCACCACCTCGCGCACCTCTTCGGCGCGGATCCGCGAGGTCACCGCGTCGAGGTCGATGCGGTCCGCGCTCATGCCGTCGAGCGGCGCGAGCAGCGCGTGGAGCACGTGGTAGCGGCCCCGGTAGCTGCCAGCGCGCTCGATCGCGATGAGATCGGGCACGCGCGCGACGATGCAGAGCGTCGAGCCGTCACGCCGCGGATCGGTGCAGATGCGGCAGCGATCGGAGGAGGTGAAGTTGCCGCAGCTCGCGCAGCGCCGGACGCGCTCGTGCAACACCGCGAGCGAGCCCGACAGCGCGCTCGCGTACGCAGCGTCTTCGGACAAGACGAAGTACGCGAGCCGCGTGGCCGTGCGCTCCCCGATCCCCGGCAAGCGTCCGAGGAGCGCGACGAGCTCGGCCAGGGGATCGTCGTGGTGCATGGGTGTCGAAGACCAGAGGCGAGCTCGAAGCCTGCAAGCGGGGATGGGGCCCCGCGCGTGAGCGGCCGCTTCGGCGGCCGGAGCGGGAGGGGGCCCCGCTCCGTGGGGGAGGGGTCGCATGACCCCTCGGGGAGATCAGAACAAGCCGGGGATCTTGAGCCCGCCGGTGACCTTCTCGAGCTCGGCGTCTACGAACTCCGTGGCCTTCTGGTTGCCGGCGTTCACGGCCGCGACGATGAGATCCTCGACCATCGAGAGGTCCTCGCCCTTGAGGAGCTCGGGGGCGATGGAGATCTTCACGAGCTCCTTGGCGCCGTTCACGGTGACCTTCACCTGATCGTTGCCCGCGGAGGCATCCACCGTGGCGGTCTTGAGCTCCTGCTTGCGGATCTCGATCTTGCGTTGGAGGCGAGAGGCCTGACGCATGAGCTCGCTCATGCCGCCGCGGAAGTGAGTGGTCATCTGATGGGCTCCGAAGCTTCGTCGCGCGAAGGCGCGCGGGAGGGCGCTTGTAGCAAAGGACCCGGGGATGCGTCGAGGCGCGCGCTCGAGCGTGAGGGAGAACGGATGCGCTGCCTCGTACGTCGGATCAGGATCGTGAGGTGTCGATGACCTTCCCGTCTGCGCGTGCGGTCCTGGTCGTCGTCGCGTCGGCGCTGGGTGCGTTGGCGCTGGTCGCGTCGGGCGTGTCGGCGCGCGCTCACCGAGACAGGTTCGCGAACATCCCGATGGCGGAGCCGCGGCGCGATCTCGGCAGCTACCCGCTCGACGTCGTCGAGCGCCGCATGCTGCCGAACGGCCGCTGTCCCGACGTGCCGCTCGTCACGTACGGGGGCACCCAGCTGCGCTTCGCGCGCTCGCTCCGCATCCACGAGGCGTTCGTGCCCCGAGTGCAGGTCTTCGAGCGCATCGTCTACGACGCGGCCGTCGAGGTGTACGGGCGTCCGCCGCGGCGCCTCCAGCACCGCGGCACCTACAACTGTCGCGCGGTGCGCGGCTTCCCCGAGCTGCTCAGCGAGCACGGTCTCGGCAACGCGCTCGACTGGAGCGGCGCGGACTTCGCCGCGCTGGCGCCGTCGCAGCCTGCGCCCGCGAACCTCCCGCGCGCGCTCCGACGCGGCTTCTCGGTCACGGTGCTCCGCGACTACCGACCGACCACGGGCCTGGGCGCGGTGCACGCGCGCTTCTTCCAGATCCTGCGCGAGCGACTCATCGCCGCGACCGAGTTCAGCGGCGTGCTGGGCCCCGGCTACCCGGGTCACGAGGATCACTTCCACCTCGACGTGGCGCCGTGGACGCTGAGCTACCTCGATCGCGTCGCCGTCGATCCGCCCGTGCTCGTGGTGCTCCCGCCGATCCGCCGCGCCGATCCGCCCGCGGGCGCCCCGCGGTGACGAGGGAACACGCGCGACGCACGTCGTGTTGAGCCCGCACGCTGCGTCTCGACGGCGCGAGAGCGTCGTGAAAGGCTACCGCCATGTCCTATCCGCGCGTCGTCTACGCGTCGTACGACGGCTTCCTCAAGACGACGATCGAGACCTACTGGTCCAAGCGTCGGAACCAGATCCACTTCCTCGCGCTGCTGCTCGCGTCGCGCGAGGCGTGGGAGGTGGCGTGGGGAGGTGTGACGGCGCCGGGCACGGGACAGCGAGCGCTGACGGGCGCGGCGGGCGCGGCTGCGATCTACGTGGCGCTCCGGCTCCTCATCGGCGGTCCGATCGGCCTCGTGCTCACGGGCGTCTCGATCGCGTCGCTCGTCACGCTCTACGCGCAGAACCACCGCCGCATCTGGGATCAGCAGGAGCGCTACAAGAAGCTCATCTCGGCGTACCGAGTGAAGTACGACCAGATCAAGGCGAAGTACGTCGAGGGCCTCATCGACGAGTCGCAGCGCGACCTGATGATCGACGGTCTGATGAACCGCTTCTTCGAGGACATCGACGCGGATCCCGAGGCGAGCAACACGCCCGGCATCGGTCCGAAGACTGACGGCAAGCGCGACGCAGCGAGCTGATCGCGCATGCGTCTCCGGATACGCCGCCGCGTGCCGGTGGCTCGGTTCGCGTGCGCGCTCTGCGTCTCGATGTCGTCCGGCTGTGGCAGCGAGTCGGCGGCCACCGCGCCGACTCACGCGACGCCGTACGAGCCTCCGCCTCCCCCGCAGCTCGGTCCGCCACTCGCTGACGTCACACAGATGGCGATCGGGACGCTGCATGGCTGCGCGCTGATCGAAGGCGGCGAGGTGTGGTGCTGGGGCTGGCCCGATGCGATCGGAGGCACGAGCGTGCCGAGCAACGAGCACCTCGCGCACCGCATCGAGGGCCTCGCGAACGTCACCGAGCTGCGCGCAGGCGGCAAGCAGACGTGCGCGCGCACGGCCGACGCGCAGCTCTGGTGTTGGGGCGAGCGCTTCGATGCACCGGGCGTCGCGGATCCGAACGTCGTCGCGTGGGACCCGCTCCGCGGTCCGCCCGACTCCCTGCTTCCGCGCTTTCACGCGCGGCCCGTGCGCGTCGCGATCGAAGGCCTGACCGCGTTCGACGTGGGCCGCGCGCATGCGTGCGCCATCGACGGCTCGCGCGCGCTGCACTGCTGGGGCTCGAACGCGAACGACGAGATCGGCGCGTACGCCGATCCGAGCGCGCCGCACCGTGTCGCGGACGCGGTGATCGCGATCGACGCGGGGCCGTTCTACACGTGCTTCACGCGGGAGACGGAGCTCGAGCGGATCACGGGACGCGCGGGTCGTGATCGCGCGACCGCGCCGGTCACCGAGCGTGTCTGCCTCGGCGCACCCTCCGAGACGGCACGTGTCGGCGCGCGCGAGACGATCACGCTCGAGGACACGTTCGGATCGCTCGCGTGCGGGATCGTCGAGGGGCGCGCGCAGTGCGAGACCGTCGGCGCGTGGGCGCCCGCGGACTTCGCGATCCCCGAGGCGTCGGACGTTCGCTCGCTCGCGCTCGGCGCCTACCACGGCTGCATCGCGCACGACGACGGCAGCGTCGACTGCTGGGGCCAGGGGATGATGGGACAGCTCGGCCCGGGCGAGACGAACGGCCGCGGTCAGCGCATCGCCGACGTGTCCGCGCGATCCCTCGGCGCAGGGCCGTTCCACACGTGCGCGCTCACGACCGACGGCGGCGTCACGTGCTGGGGCGACAACGAGCGCGGCAGCTCGGGCGCGTCGTCGTCGACCCGCACGGTGCCGCCGACGATCGTGCGTCGACCGCTCTGATCGCCCACGCGCGCGGGCCTCGGATACGCTCGGCGCCCATGAAGATCGGCATCCTCACCTCGGGCGGTGACGCGCCTGGCATGAACACGGCCATCCGCGCGGCCACGCTCGTCGCGGCGCAGCGGGGCATCGAGGTCGTGGGCTTCGAGCGCGGCTGGGAGGGTGTCGTCGATGGAAAGTGGCGTGCGCTGACCCGCGCCAGCTCGACGTCCGGCTCGGGGCTGATGCCCACGCACGAGGTCGACACGTGTGGATCGATCGGCGGCAGCATCCTCGGCTCCGCGCGCAGCAAGCGCTTCTACGGCCCCGAGGGACGCGCGCAGGCGGCGGCCACGCTGAGGTCGCTCGGCGGGATCGAGAGCCTCGTCGTGATCGGCGGCAACGGCTCGCTCACGGGCGCGAACGCGCTCGCGACGGAGCACGGCATCCGCTACCTCGGCATCCCCGCGTCGATCGACAACGACATCGGCTGCACCTCGACGTGCATCGGCGTCGACACCGCGCTCAACACGATCGTCGAGGCGTGCGATCGCATCTCGGACACGGCGCGCGCGCACCGACGCGCGTTCGTCGTCGAGGTGATGGGCCGGCAGTCGGGCTACCTCTGCATGGCCGCGGCGATCGCGGCAGGCGCCGACGCGGCGCTCTTCCGTGAGGATGGCCGCAGCGAGGACGAGCTCGTCGACCTCGTCGCGGGCGCGGTGATCAAGGGCTTCGCGAACGACCGCGGCAAGCAGCGCGTGCTCGTGCTCAAGGCCGAGGGCATCGAGGTGCCGTGCACGCGCCTGGTGCGTCGCGCGCAGGAGAAGATCGAGGGCACGCACCCCGATCTCGAGATCCGCGCGACGGTGCTCGGTCACCTCGTGCGCGGCGGCAATCCGTCGTTCCTCGATCGCATGGTCGCGAGCCGCTTCGCGCTCGCCGCGGTCACGGGGCTCGCGGAGGGCGCGAGCGGTGAGATGGTCGCGTGGCAGTCGCCGCTCTCCGGCGGTGTCGCGACGGTCGATCGCTCCGTCACGCGCTGGCCGCTCGCGAAGGTGCTCGAAGAGACGCAAGCGCTGCTCGATGGCCAGAGCAAGGTCGTCCAGCAGCGCGTCGCGCTCATGCACGCAGCGGCAGGCGTGCTCGCGCTCTAGTCTTTCCGGTCAGGCGGGCGTCGCGTCGAGCGGGCGCACGGTGACGGGGACGTGCTTGTGGAACGGCGTGCGCGCGAGGGGATCGCAGTGCTCACTCGCGGTGAGTCGGTTCACCTCGGGGCCCACGGGCGGGCCGCCGCGGTAGCGCATGCCGTAGCCGTGCGGGAGGATCGTCACGCCGGGGCGCAGCGCGTCGTCGATCTCGATCGTGACCTCGATCTCGCCGGTCTCCGACGCACACAGCGCGCGGGCGCCGTCGACCAGGCCGAGGCGCTCGGCGTCCGTCGGGTGCATGCGCATCGCGCCGTGAGGATCGACGCGACGCCACGCGGGATCGCGAAAGATCTGGTTCGCGTTGTAGGCGCGTCGATCGCCCGCGATCAGCACCAGCTCGGGCGGGCTGTCGCGCTCGGTCGCGAGCGCGCGCAGCGCTGCGAGCATCTCGGGCACGTCGAGGTGCACCTTGCCGTCGGTGTGTTTGACGAACGCCCACGTGTCCTCGAAGAGGTGGCGCGTGATGAGCGTGCCTTCGGGGCGCGCGAGCACCGCGTCGAAGAGCGACAGTCCGAGCGTGAGGCGGTTGCCTCGATGACCTGCGCGCCGAACCGCGACGGGATCTTTCTGCGCGAGCTCGACCGCGAGCGCGAGCAATGGCGCGGCGGCCGCGGGCGAGACGCGATCGGGATGCGCACGGTCGGCGCGCAGCACGGGGCCGAGCGTTCGGTAGAGGATCGACGCCCCGAACGGACGCAGCTTCGGGCTCGCCGCGAGCTTCGCGCCGAGCGCCGCGAAGAACACGGTGTGACGCGAGGCGGCCGGCTCTCTCCGCGCGATGCGCGAGAGGATCGGGAAGCTCCGCGGGATCTCGCCCATCGCCTCGAGCAAGCGCGTGTAGATCTCGGGCTCGGGCAGCGCCTCGGGGCGCGGCGGAAAGAGCGGATGACGCAGGTGGAACGCGTTGTCCGGGAACTCGAGGTTGAAGCCGGTGCACTCCCACTTCTCGAGCTGCGTCGCGGCGGGGAGCACGTAGTGCGCGAGCCTCGCGGTCTCGCTCATCGCCACGTCGATCACGACGAGCAGCTCGAGCTCGCGGAACGCGCGCTCGTACGCCGCGGTGTTGGCGCCGGTCAGCGCCGGGTTCGCGCTGTCGACGAAGAGCGCGCGGAGGCGATCCTCGCCCGCGTGCTCGATCTCGCTCGGCAAGATGTTCGGCGGATAGAGGCCGCCGATCGGGTGCATGCCGTGGTGCGCCGTCCGCCAGTGGCGCGCCTCGCGCTCGTCCGTGTGGCCGAGGATCGGGAGGAACGCGGAGTGGAAGTTGTTGCCGCCCTTCTTCCCGAGGTTGCCGGTGAGGAGGAACAGCAGCTTCTCGAGGTACGAGTTGAGCGTGGAGTGGAGGCTCTGCTGGAGACCGAGGTCCACGCGCACGCAGGCCGTGCGGGCCTCGCCGAACGCGCGCGCGACGCGCTCCACGTCAGCGAGCGGCACGTCCGCACGACGCACGTAGTCCTCGATCGGGATCGCGCGCAGCTCGGCCTCGAGCGCCTCGAAGCCGACGCAGCGTGACGCGAGGAACGCACGATCGACGAGCTGATCGCGCACGAGGATCGCGAGGATCGCCGCGAGCAAGAACGCGTCGGTGCCCGGTCGCAGCTGGAGGTGCACGTCGGCGAGGCGCGCGGTCTCCGTCTTGCGCGGGTCGACCACGACCATCGTGCGCGCGGCGTCTTTGCTGAGGCTCTTCAGCGTGTCGCGCGCGTTCGGGATGCCGTGCGCCTGGAACGGGTTCGTGCCGAGGAAGAGCACGACGTCGGCGTGCTCGACGTCCTCGGTGATGTGGCAGCGCTGATCGCCGAAGAGCCGACCGTTCACCCAGAAGTCGCCGGTCTTCTCTTGCGCGAGCGCCGTGTACACGTAGCGGCTCTTCATCGCCTTCACGAGCTGCCGTGAGTAGGCGCCGCCGAGGTGGTTGCCTTGTCCGCCGCCGCCGTAGAACGCGAACGCACGGCCTCCGTGATCGCGACGGATCGCGACGAGCCGCCGCGCGATGTCGGCGAGCGCTTCGTCCCACCCCACGCGCACGAACGAGCCATCGGGCTCACGCCTCAGCGGGTGCTCGAGGCGGTCACCGTTCTCTTGGTAGTACGCGAGGCGCGCGGCCTTCTGGCAGACGTAGCCCTTCGAGATCGGGTGAGCGTCGTCGCCGCGGATGCTCTTGATGCGGCCGTCGTCGACCTCCACGCGGAGGCCGCAATTGCGCGAACAGAGGATGCACGCGGTCTGCTCGACGACGCTCATGAGGCTCTCCCGGTTGACTCAGTTGTCCGCGGCGCAAGCGCTTCGTCGAGCGCCGCGCCGAGCGTGGGATCAGCGGCGCGCGCCTCGGCCGCGAACGTCCGCGCATCGCGCGCGCGGTTGGCGAGCACGAGCGCGCGCACACGCAGCACCCGCGCGCGACCGAGCTCGGGCGAGCTCGCGGCGACGTGGAGCGCGCGCTCGGTGATGGCGAGCGCGCGCTCACGATCGCGCTGGTGCACGGCCGCGTCGGCGACCACGAGCGTGGGCTCGATGCCGTGCGGATCGAGGAAACGAACACGCTCGTCGAGGGCGAGCGCGTCGGCCCACGCGCCGCGCGCCGCCAACAAGCCGAGGAGGTCCGACAAAGCCTCGCGATCGTGCTGCTCGAGCGCGACCACGTGCCGGAGCGCTTCTTCGTTCGCGGCGGCGTCGTGATCCTCCTCGGCCATGCTCGAGAGGCCCTGCCACGGCACGACGTCGGTGGGGTCGAGCGTCGTCGCGCGCCTCAGCGCTGCGATCGCGCGAGGACGCGCCTGCGTCGCGAGCGCAGCGCGTCCCTCGAGGGTCGCGACGTGCGAGCCGTCGTGCCCGTGCGCGACGAGGTCGTCGATGTGGAGGAGCGCGCCCGCGGCGTCGTTCGTGCCGAGGCCGATCTCTGCGAGCAGAAAGCGCGCGGTCGGCTGGTGGGGGTCGATGCGGATCGCGCTGCGGAGCGCAGCCTCGGCCTCTCGCGCTTGGCCGGCCGCGAAGTGCCCCGCCCCGAGGCGCGCTTGCGCAGCGGCGTCGGTCGGTCGCTGCGTGGCCTCTCTCCGCAGCGTGTCGAGCTCGGGTAGGCCTGCGAAGTCCACGTCGAACTGACCGGCGTAGCCCGCGAGGCGCGTGCGCTCGGCCGCGCGCCAGTCGCGATCGAGATCGTCGATCGACACACGCAGCACGCGCTGGATCACGTCGGGGCTCGGGCGCCCCTCGCCCCACGCGCGGAGCATGCGCGGGAAGACCGCGAAGCCGAAGCGATCGGCGATGTAGGCGACGAGGCGCGAGCTCGCGTAGTAGGCGGTCATCACGGCCTGCGCGCTGCGTGCGTGGGTGAACGCCTCGTTCATGCGCGAGAGCGGCGGCAGGCCTCCCGCCTCGACCGACGGCGCGTCGAGGGCGCGCAAGAACTGCGGGTCGCTCTCTCGCCGCCACTCGGTGCGCGCCATCACGGTCTCGTGCTCGGCGAGGCCCTCGGTGAACCAGCGCGGCACGTGGTTCTGAGACATCTGGATGTGAAAGACGTGCGCGAGCTCGTGCGTCGTGATCTGTGCCCAGTCGAACTCGCCGCCCCTCGGCGAGAGCGCGGTGAGCACCTGCCCGAAGCACACGCCCTGCACGCCGAGGTTCGGCAGGCCCTCGGTGCGCACGGAGAAGTGCCGGTTCGAGCTGAACATCTCGATGTGCACGGGCCCGCGGGGGGTGAAGCCGTATCGCCGACGCATGTCGGTGTACGCATCGGTGAGGTGCGGCACGACAACGGCCTCGAGCACGGGGCGCTCGTCGTGGTGGAAGCGGAAGCGCAGGTTTCGCCCCTCGACCCACTCGTAGTGGGGCGTGATCACGTCGTCCCAGAGGTTCAGCGTGTTGAAGACACGCACATTGAAGCGGTCGCGTCGGAACGCGGCGCGGAGCTGCGTGATGCCGTCGTCTTCTTGCCCGATGCGGAGGAGGTTCATGCCGCGCGTCGCCATCGCGCGGGCGTCGCGCGGATCGATGCGGAGCGCCTCGTCCGCGAGCCGCACGATGTCGGGATAGCGGTGCTCCCAGTCCGCGTGCTCGGCGACGATCGTGTAGAGCTCCGAGTAGGTGGGATCGATCGCGAGCGCCGCGCGCACGGCGCGCTCGAAGCCGCGCGTGTCGTCCGCGAGGAAGCGGATGGTGGCGCGCATCGCGAGCGCCTCGAGATCCGAAGGATCCGTCGCGAGCGCGAGATCCACGTGCGCGTCGGCCTCGACGAGGCTGAGCGATCGGAGCGCGATGCTCGCGCGCAGCGAGTGGATCGCGGGCATCGCGGGGTCGACGGCGAACGCCGCGTCGAGCTCCGTGCGCGCGCGATCGAAGTCGAAGCTCTGCGCGAGCGCGATGCGCGCGGCGAGCACGTGCACCCGCGCGGCGTTGGGTGTCACCGCCGCGGCGTCGCGCAGGCACTCCTCGGCATGACCCGCGTCGTAGTGCGAGAGGTACAGCTCGGCCCACTCGAGCTGGGCCTCGGGGCGACGGCGATCGACGCGGCTCGACTGTCCGAACGCGTCGTTGGCGTCGTGCGCTGCGCCGAGCATCGCCGCGGCCATGCCCACGTACGCGAGGCCCTCGGCGTCGCGCTCGGTGATCGCCTCGTCGTTGTACGCGCGCACGAGCTGCATCAGCACCGTGCGTGCTTCGGTCGCGCGCCCGCGCCTCAGGTGCGTGCGTCCGAGGAACACGCGCGCGCGGTGCGCAGACGGCTCGGTCGCGATCGACTGGAACGTCTGGAGCGCCTCGTCGAGACGTCCGCGACGCAGGTGCGCCTCGCCTTCGATCGTGATCGCCGCGGCGCGCTCGGCGTCGCGCGTGCGCGTCGCCGCCTCGTGCGCGGTGCGCCCGGCTTCGTCGTAGCGACCCGTCTCGAGGAGCGTCCGCGCGAGGCCGAGGCGCGCGCGGACGGCGCCCGATCCTTCGAGCGACGCGCGGAACCCGGTCTCCGCCGCCGCAAAGTCGCTGCGCGCGAGCGCGGCCTCGGCCTCGGCGAGTCGATCGGGCGTCTGGGCGAGCGCGGAGGTCGCGGAGAGCGTCGCGATCGCGAGTGCGAGGAGCCACGCGCCGGGGGCGGCGCGAGACAGAAGCGCGGGGAGGGCGGCCGACATCGAGTGCAGAGACGCTTGGGACGGGGCGCGCATTCGCCTCGGATCATCGCATGTGAAACGCGTCGTCTCGGGACGTTTTGGGCGTCCGCTCCGCGTTTCCGGTAGGTTGGGCTCCATGACGACGGCGCCGTCCGAGCCCGCGGGCGTGGTCGCGGCGCAAGCGTCGCGCTCGCGCGTCACGATCCCCACGCGGATCCTCGCGGCGACGCTCTCGCTCATCTTCGCGTTCTTCGTGGGCTCGGTGACGAGCGTGGTGACGCACCAGCGGAGCGCGGAGACGCTGCGGCTGCTGCACGAGGGCTACCTCCCGCTGGCGCTCACGCTCGGCTCCGCGAAGGCCGATCACGCGGCCTATGGGTCGATGCTCGCCCGCATGCTCAACGAGCCCGACAGCGCGAGCTCGCGCGAGTGGGTCGACCGCGCGGTCCGCGTGGTGATGCCGGCGACCATCGACGCGGCGCTCTCCCACGTGGCGCGCGCGCAGCGCCTCGAGCCCTCGGGCGAAGACGCGATCCTCTTGGGCGAGCTCGGAGAGCTGCTCGGTGAGGTGCAGCGCGGCTACGCGGACACCGAGCAGCTCGACGCCTACTTCCGCGCGCTCGAGCGTGGCGATCGCGGCGACGCGCAAGACGCGCTCGACGCCCTGCGACGGCGCGATCGCGCGCTGACCCACGATCTGCGGCGATCGTTCGAGCACGTGCAGCGACGCGTCGCTGCGATCAGCGCCGTCGCGGCCGAGGAGCAGTCGCGCTCGGTGTGGATCACCGCGGTGATGACCGTGCTCGGCCTGCTCTTCGGGCTCGTCGTGTCGCTGTGGGCGCGGCGTCTCCTCGCGCCGCTGCCGCGGCTCGAGGCGCGCGTGCTCGAGGTCGCGCGAGGGAACC
This sequence comes from uncultured Sandaracinaceae bacterium, assembly GCA_964502175.1. GTDB lineage: Bacteria > Myxococcota_A > Polyangia > Polyangiales > Sandaracinaceae > JAFLCL01. The sequence continues at coordinate 42,360 of CAZCVE010000016.1, read as the reverse complement.
TCGCCCGGGGGCCGCAGGTCGTCGACCCCGGACGCACCGACGAGATCGGGCGCTTGGCGATCGAGCTCGAGCGCATGGTCGATGCGCTCGGCGCGCGCGATCACCAGCTGCGCGAGGCCGCGGATCGCGTGATCCGCTCCGAGCGGCTCGCCGCGATGGGCCGCATGGCGGCGCACGTCACGCACGAGGTCCGCAACCCGCTCACGTCGATCCACCTGAACAGCGAGCTGCTCGAAGAGGAGATCGCGCTCGCGCTCGCGGGCGGAGGTGACACCGCCGCGCGCAAGGACGAGGTGCGCAAGCTGCTCGTCTCCATCCGACGCGAGGTGGATCGACTCGGCTCGATCACCGAGGAGTACTTGCGCCTCGCGCGCCTCCCTTCGCCGAAGCTCGAGCCCGAAGATCTCGGCGCGCTCGCCCGCGAGGTCGCCACGTTCGTGCGACGCGAGATGGAAGGGTCGGGCATCGACGTGAAGGTCGAGGTCGACGCGACGCTGCCGCTCGTCTCGGCCGACGAGGCGCAGATCCGTCAGGCGCTCCTCAACCTGCTGCGCAACGCGCGCGAGGCGATGCCATCGGGGGGCGACATCTCGCTGATCGTGCGTCAGGAGGGCGACGACGTCGTGGTGCGCATCGCGGATCGCGGCGAAGGCGTTCCTGAGGAAGTGCGCGTGAAGATGTTCGACGCGTTCTATTCGACGAAGGAGCGCGGCACGGGCCTCGGGCTGCCGCTCACCCAACAGATCGTGCTCGCGCACCGCGGCAGCATCCGCTGCGAAGCGCGCGAAGGCGGAGGCGCCGAGTTCGTCCTGACGTTCCCTGCGCTCGACGCGTCCAGCGACGCGACCCGAGCGTCGGACCCCGTCGTGTCGCCCCCGGAGCCTGCGAACGAAGAGGCGGCGAACACCGAGCCCGACGCCGCGTGAGCGAGGCCAAGCCCACGTCCGAGCCCTCGAACTCTGCGCGACGCACCGCGCGGTGGGCGGCGGTACTCTGCGCCGTGCTGCCGACGCTCGGGATGTTCGAGCTCGCGCTGATCAGCGGTCGGGGCTCGCCGGTTCCGATCCTCGTGGTGACGGTCGTCGTCCTCGTCGTGTTGGTCTCGGCGATCGTGCTCGCGCGCCGTCTGCCGATCGCCGCGGGGCTGGGTGTGATCGGGTTCGCGGCGCTCGTGGCGTTTCGCGCGAGCTTCGCGTCGCACCCGATCGATCCGGCACAGGGCGCCGAGCTCGTGTTGCCTCCGACGTCGGGCATTCCGCGGGGCGTCTTCGTTCATCGCATCGAGACGGGCACGGTCCATCGAACCGCGGCGTTCGCCCACCGAGGCGGTGACTTCGACACGCCTCGCACCTTCGCGATGAACGCGGTCCTCGTCACGCATCCGGACGGCGACGTGTTGATCGACGCGGGCCTGTCTTCGAACGTCGACGCGCACCTCGCGGTGATGCCGCTCCCGTTTCGCGCCCTCTCGCAGATCGAGCGCGGAGAGAGCGTCGACGCGCAGCTCGGTGCGATGTCGTACGACCGCGCCCGCCTGCGCGCGATCGTCCTCACGCACGCGCACTGGGATCACGTGAGCGGCGCGGCCGATCTGATCGACGTGCCGATCCACCTGCCCGAGGCCGAGCGCTCGTTCCTCGACGAGGGCTGGATCACCGCCGTCGCGCGGAGCCTCCCTCGCGGTCGCTTTCACACCTACACCTTCGACGACGGCCCTGCGCTCGACGCGCCGCGATCGCACGATGTCTACGGCGATGGCGCGATCGTCGTCGTGCCCGCGCCCGGGCACACGCCGGGCTCGGTGATGGTGCTGGTGACGGACAGCGACGAGCGCCGCTTCCTGTTCGTCGGAGACGTCGTGTGGCAGCGCGAGGGCATCACGGCGCGCGAAGAGAGGCCGTGGCTCACGCGCCTCGGTGACAGTGACGCCGCTGCCGTGCGCGCGCGCATCGCGGGCCTCTCGGCGATCGCCGAGGCGCATCCGGAGATCACGATCGTGCCTTCCCACGACGCCCGCGCGTACGAGGCGCTCGCGCCGTTGTCCGAGCTCGCACGACCCGAAGCGCGCTGAGCGTCACTGCCTCGCGCGAGGCGCGACGTGTGACATCGCGCCACGGTCGGTCGCACGTCGCCGCTGGAAATTGCGGGAAAACGCGCGTCCCCGCGCTCGGCACCTTCGTTGCGCTGCATCGACCCCGAAAGGAGCCGTCATGCTCGAGGCACTCTCGAAGCTCGTGGTCGCGGTCGCGCTAGGTGCGCTCGCGTTCGCTCCCGCGGCGGTCGATGCGCAGCGGGGTCACGGTCGCGGACGCGGACGCGGACGCGTCGTCGTCACCGCGCCTGCACCCCGCGTCGAGGTGCGAGCGCCTCGTGTGGTCGTCGCACCGCCGGTCGTGGTCGCGCCTGCTCCGCCGCGCGTCGTCGTGGTCGCGCCCGCGCCGCCGCGCGTGGTCGTCGCCGCGCCTGCGCCTCGCGTACGCGTGGTGGCCGTCGCGCCGCCTCCTCCGCCGACGGTCGTCGTGACGGCTGCGCCGTATCCGAACGCCGTGTGGGTCCCCGGCTACTACCGGTGGGATGGTCGTCATCACGTCTGGATCGATGGCCGCTGGCGCCGCGCACGGCGTGGTCACCGCTGGCGCGAGCACCGCTGGGAGTCGCGCGGTGGCGGCTGGGTCTTCGTGACCGGCGGCTGGGTCCGGGATTGAGTCTCAGCGAGAGCTCGCGAGGCGTTGGATCTCGCTCCATCGGGCGCGCGCTTCGCGCACGGCGCGTCCGCGGTGGCTGAGCTGGTTCTTCTCGTGCTCGTCGAGCTCGGCCATCGTGAGGTGATCCTCGCGCGTGCGCCCTGCGAGCTCGGCGAGCTCGGAGGGCGCGACCTCGAAGATCGGGTCGTAGCCGAAGCCGCCGCCCCCTCGCGGCGCGTGCGCGACCGAGCCCTCGCATCGGCCGCTCACGACGAACGCGTCGTCGGGGTGGTCGGGGTGAACGAGAACGATCACGCAGCGGAAGCGGGCGGCCCGGGCGTCGTCGGGCACGTCGCGCATCGAGGCGAGCAGCTTCTCCGTGTTCGCGCGCGGGCCCGCGTCTCCCGCGTAGCGCGCCGAGTGAACGCCCGGCGCGCCGCCGAGCGCGTCCACCTCGATGCCGCTGTCGTCCGCGAGCACGAGGCACTCGCCCCGGCCGCGGAGGTGCGCCGCGATGCCGCGCGCCTTGAGCAGCGCGTTCGCTTCGTACGTGTCGCCGGTCTCTTCGACATCGGGCAGCGTCACGCCGCTCTGATCGACACCGACGATCTCGAGGCCCGGCACGTCGAGGAGCTGCCTCAGCTCGACGAGCTTTCCCTTGTTGTGCGTGGCGACGACGATGCGCACGCGATCACTTCCGGAGCACGTCGACGTCGATGCCGATCGCCGTGAGCGCGGCCCTCTGCGCGCTCATCAGCGCAGGCATCGCGCCGAGCGACAGATCGATCAACGTGTCGAAGTGCGCGCGGGGCACGGGCGGTCCTTCTGCCGTGCCCTGCACCTCGATGAGCGCGCCTTCGCCGGTCGCGACGACGTTGAGATCGACCTCGGCCTTGCTGTCCTCGACGTACGCGAGATCGAGCATCGGCGTGCCGGCCACCATGCCCGCGCTGATCGCCGCGACCTGACAGCGCAACGCGCCCGCCGCGAGGCCCGTCTTCCGCAGGTGATCGAGCGCCATCGCGAGCGCGATGAAGCCGCCGGTGATCGCGGCCGTGCGCGTGCCGCCGTCGGCGTCGAGCACGTCGCAGTCGATCACGATCTGACGCTCACCGAGCTTCTGCATGTCGACGGCGGATCGCAGTGCGCGCCCGATGAGGCGCTGGATCTCCGTGGTGCGGCCGTCGATCTTGCCGCGGCGTCCGTCGCGATCCTGCCGGTGCGGGTTGGCGCGCGGATGCATCGCGTACTCGGCCGTCAGCCAGCCCGCGCCCTTGCCGCGCAGCCACGACGGAAGGCTCTCGTCGATCGACGCCGAGACGAGGATCCGCGTCGCGCCCGACGAGATCATCACGGAGCCTTCGGGGTTCTTCTGGACGCGGGTCTCGATCTCGAGGGGGCGGAGCGCGTCGGAACTGCGGCCGTCGAGGCGGGTGCTCATGGGCGCGCGTTATACGCGAACTCCTCCGCCGGACGATGGCGCATCGTCACGCGTCATGCGGCATGCTCGGCCTCATGCGGAGCCTCGTCACTCTCGATCGATCCGACGCGCAGCGCGCCCTCGACGCCATGCGCGACCTGCTCTTGCGCGAGGGCGGTGCGGCCGTGATCGCGGTCGCGGACGCGCACGGCGACGTGATCGCGCTCGAGCGGCTGGACGGCGCGTCGCCCTCGTCGATCCAGATCGCGATGAACAAGGCGTGGACGGCGGCGCGCGAGGGCGTGCGGACCTACGACATCGGCCAGCGCATCAAGGGGCCGCGCGAGAACGCGTTCGACATCGCGTACTACGGCGACGCTCGCTACATCGGCTGGGGCGGCGGCGTGCCCGTGTTCATCGACGGTCGCGTCGTCGGATCGGTCGCGGTGAGCGGCCTGCCAGAGCTCGAAGATCAGCGCGTCGCCGACGTCGGTGTCGCCGCGATCCTCTCGCGCGACTGACCGAGAAACTCTCGTTTCTCGGGAGCGTCCCCGGCGCGATTCGAACGCACGACCGTCGGCTTAGAAGGCCGCTGCTCTATCCAACTGAGCTACGGGGACCGGATGTCTCGCCTCCGAAGAGGCGTCTGTGTTGATTCGGGGTGGAGGGATTTGAACCCACGACGACGAGCACCCAAAGCTCGTGCACTACCAGGCTGTGCGACACCCCGTCGGACCCGCCGACTGTAGCAAACGCGAAGGCATGTGCCTTCGCCGCGGGCTCGCTGGAGAGACATCGCGTCTCGACGATTCGGACAGCTCGGCGCCCCACCAAGTCTTGGTCGAAGCCTCGCGGCGCATCGGGCCTTCTTGTCACGCACGCCTGCTGCACGGAGGCGGCAGCGCGGCGAGAATCCACCGTTTTGCGTGGAATTCTTGCGAGGTACGAACACTGCACAGTGGGGCGCATGCTCCGTGCGCGCTCACTCCTCGGCCTCGTCCTTCTCCTCTCTCTCTCTGCGTGCGCCGACGTCTCGGGTCGTGGCGAAGAAGGCGGCGACGGCGAGCTCGCCTACACCGAGGTCGACGACGGCCAGGCGCTGGTCGCGGGATCGGTGGACGAGGCGATGCGCACCCGATGCTCCACGGCGTCGGTGCGCGGCCTCTCGCTCCAGCTCGTCGGTGAGCTCAACGCGATGCGCCCGGGCCGCATGGAGCGCATCGACGACATCTCCAACGTGTCGCTCGGCTCGGCCGTGATCCCGTTCCTCCAGGGTCCGGCCGCGCGCGCGCTTCGCCGCGCCGCCGCGCGTCGCTCGGGGACGATGACGATCAACTCGGCGCTCCGCACGCTGCCGCAGCAGTTCCTGCTCTACCAGTGGTACGCGACCGGCCGCTGCAGCATCGGCCTCGCGGCGCGACCCGGCCGCTCGAACCACGAGACGGGCACCGCGCTCGACATCGACGCGTACTCCACGTGGCGCACCTCGATGCACGCCGAGAGCTTCCGCTGGCTCGGGAGCTCGGACGCGGTGCACTTCGACTTCGTCGGCAGCGGCGCCGAGAACCTCGCGTCGCTCTCGACGCTCGCGTTCCAGCGCCTGTGGAACCGCAACAACCCGAGCGACCGCATCGCCGAAGACGGCGAGTACGGACCGGCCACCGAGTCGCGCCTTCGCCGCGCGCCCGCGAACGGGTTCGCGATCGGCCCCGTGGGTGACAGCCCCGCGGACGACGGCTCGTCGATGGACGATCCGGCCACGGGCACCTCGGCGATCAGCGTCGGCTGGACGCGCGCGTCGAGCGGCGCCTACGCGTTCACTGCGACCGCGCCCGCGAGCGTCGTGCGCGTCGAGTACTGGACCGACGGTCGCAACCGCATCGCGACGGTGCAGCGCTCCGCGAGCGCCACGTTCGCGGCCTCGTACACGTTCTCGAGCGCGGTCACGGAGCGTCTCTTCGAGGCGCGCGGCTTCGACGCGAGCGGCGCGCAGGTGGGCGTGGGCATCGGACTCATCGACACCGTGAGCGGCACGGCCGTGTTCATTCGTCAGGTCGGCGAGGCCACCTACGAGATCGGTCTCGAGCGCGCGCCGTCGGGCGTCACCTCGATCGAGGTCGACGCCGACGCGTTCGCGGTGACCGACGCGACGAGCGGTGTCGCGCGCTCGACGCGACTCGCGGTTCGGAGCCGCTTCACGCTGCTCGGCGCGCGCCAGTTCTCCATCCGCACGTACGACGCGTCGGGCGCGCTCCGCGGCACCCTCCGTCGCACGTTCACGCTGCGCTGATCACGTCGGCACCGTCGCGGATTTCGTCGCTCCATTTCTCGTCATTGGGCTGTCAGCATTGGCGCCCGTCGGCCGTTGCGACGCCCATCGAATCCGCGCACCGTCGTCTTCCCTCGAACCAGGAGACGACGATGAACGCGAACGAGATCGGCAAGAAGCTCGTGGCCCTCTGCAAGGAAGGCCGCAACGACGAGGCGGCCAAGACGCTCTACTCGGAAGACATCGTGAGCGTCGAAGCCAGCGCGCCTCCGGGCGGCGGCAACCGCGAGGCCAAGGGCCTCCCGGCGGTGCTCGCGAAGGGCGCGTGGTGGACCGACAACCACGTCATCCACAAGGCCGAGACGTTCGGTCCCTATCCGCACGGCGACGACCGCTTCGCGGTGCGGTTCGTCTACGACATCACCAACAAGCCGAGCAGCCAGCGGATGACCTTGGACGAGGTCGCCGTGTTCCACGTCGCCGACGGCAAGATCGTCCGCGAAGAGTTCTTCTACGGCATGGGCTGAGGGGGCCACGCTCCGCCCGGGCTCGTCGGCTCGGGTGGAGCGGACACTTCGCGATCAGCGGCGCGTCGTTCGTCGGCGCGAGCGGGCCGCCACGAGCGCCAGCAACGTGAGCAGCGCGCCGTGACCCGCGGTGCGCGAGCTCGCGCGACAGCCGCACGTGCCCGGCTCCATCATCGGAGGCGTCGGATCCGCGGGAGACGCGCAGAACGGGCCGTCGTCGAAGCGGAGACACACGAGGCCTGGCGCGCAGGGCGCGCGCGGATCGCAGGGCACCGCGCACACGGCCTCGACGCAGGCGCCCGACGCACACGCGCTGTCGTCGCTGCACGTCGCACCCGCAGGCGAGAGCGTCGCGACGCAGCGTGACGGTGTGCTCGCCGCGTCGCAGCGCGCGCTCGCGCCGCAGTCCTCGTCGGTCTCGCAGTCGATCGTGCAGTACGTCGCGCCCGGATCGCCCACGCAGGTCGCGGTGCGGATGCAGTCGCTCTCGTCGCGACACGGATCGAGGAGCGCGCCGCGCGGGCCCGGCGTGCAGAGGCCCGACTCGCAGCGAAAGCCAGCCGTGGGGCAGCCGCCGTCGTTCTCGCAGGCCTGCGTGCACACGGTGGTCGCGCTGGCGGCGTCGACGACGCTGCACGTGCCCGAGGTGCACTGCGAGGCGTCGTCGCAGATCTCGCCGAGCGCGCGCCCGGTCGGGATCGAGCTCGCGCCGACGCAGAAGCCGCACGACTCGCTGCCGGTGGTGCCGTCGAGCGCGGAGCAGACCTCGCCGAGCGGACACGCGCCCGCGCTCGCGACGCACGGCGTCGTGCAGATGCGCGCCGAGCCGACGGACGTGCAGCGAAGCGACGCGCAGTCCGTGTCGATCGTGCAGGCCGTTCCGTTCTCCGACGCGCCTGGCTCACCCGGCGCGCACGCGCCTTCGCATCCCGCGATCGAGCGACAGTAGAGGCCGTCGAGCGCCGCGCTCCCGAGCCCGATCGGTCGCGCGAGCGCCGTGCATCCTGCGGCGCTCGTGGCGTCGCACGGGATCGAGCAGCGTCGATCGTCGCCGCCGAGATCGATGCAGCGCACGGGCTCCGGATCCGTCGCGACCGCCGCGCCTTCGGGCATCGGGCCGAAGGCACACTCGTCGTCCATCGTGCAGGTCTCGCCGAGGGCGAGACAGTCTTCGTCGACCGTTCCGTCGCAGTCGTCGTCGAGCGAGTTGCAGAGCTCGTCGCGAGGCGTCTCCGAGGGCGGGCAGTCTCCCGCGCGCAGGAGCGCGAGATCGATCAGCGGCAGCTGCACGTCGACGCGGTTCCAGTAGTCCGCGTCGGACGGACAGTCGCCGACCATCGTCACGTCCGAGTAGACGCCGAACGACGCGACACCGCCGACCTCACGCACGCCCGCGTTCTCGACGAGCAACGGACCGCCGGAGTCGCCTTGGCAGATGGTCTCGATCGCCTCGACGAGGAACGGCGTGACCTCGGTGATCGTGGTGTCTTGACGGTTCTTGAGGCCGCTCATCCCCGAGCGCGTGTTGCCGAAGCCGATCGCGACGGCGGCGGATCCCATGAGCGCCTCTGCGCTCGCGCGTCGTACGGGGATCGGCGTCACGTCCGTCACGGGCTCGCGGAGCACGAGCAGCGCCACGTCGGTGCCCGTCGCGGATCCGACGGGGTCGCGTCCGGTCGAGATGCGAAGCGGACCCGGCGTCGTGACGATCTCGCGCACGAAGAGGCTGCGCGTCGCGCCGAACACGCGATCGCCGATGCCCACCGTGACGAGGCCCGGCGGGATGGGGCCTGCGGCGCGCTCGGGCACCACGCAGTGCTTCGCGGTGAGCACGACCTGCGGCGCGATCAGCGTCCCCGTGCAGACCCCCGTCACGCCCATCAGCGCGACCACCGCGGGCTCGCCGGTCTCTCGCATGCCGTCGACGATCGGCGCCTCGACGACGCGATCGTCGGGCCACGCGTCGCTCGATCCGCACGCCGAGGTCGCGAGGGCAGCGAGCCCGAACATCGACGTTCGCAGCCTCGTGGACGCGGAGAACGATGAGCTCGATCGAGGGGCGCTCGTGGTCATGGGCGCGGACTGTACTCCGCGCCGCAGCCCTCCTCGCGCTGGGGCCGTGCGCGTTCTCGCGCCCCCGGATGAGGGGCGAACTCGCTACCATCGCCGCGAATGCTCCGTTCGCCCGTCGCCTTCCTCGGTTGCGCCCTCTCGCTCGTGCTCGCGCTCGCCTGTCCGCGATCGGCATGGGCTCAAGAGCCCGCGCTCGAAGACGCGGGTGTCGTGCAGGCCGACGACGAAGCCGGGCACATCACGGAAGACGACGCCCCCGCGGCCAACGAGGAAGCCGCGGCCGAGGCGGACGCGGCGCCGCCGACCGAGACCGACGAGGCAGCGGAGCTCGCGCGCGAGCAGCTGCGCGCGGCGCGTGTCGGTGAGCTCGCCGCCCGTACGCGCGCTGCGCTCCACACCGCGCGACCGCTCCTTCGCGCGTCGGGCGACGAGACGCGCATCGAGCGTGCGTTGCCAGGGACGGAGTCCGAGATCCGTCGGCTGTCTCATCCGAGCCGGCTCGCGCGGATCCCGCACCTGTCGCAGCGCGAGCTCGCCGATCTGCGCGGAGACTGGCGCCGTCACGCGCACCGCCTCGAGAACTGGCAGGCGACGATCGCGCAGCGCGAGACCGAGGTGGAGGAGGTGCGCACCCTCCTCGTGGAGATCAAGCACACGTGGCAGGACCTGCGCGCGCTCTCCGAGAGCGCGGGTCGGCCGGAGCCGCGTCACAGCCGCATCGTGGCTGGGCTCGACGAGACGCGGCGCGGCCTCGCGGATCTCGAGTCGACGCGAGACCAGCTCGCGAGCCTGTCCGATCGCGTGTCGGACGTTCAGATCATCGTGGAGGAGGTCGCCGAGCAGCTGCGGGACGCCGCCAGCGTCTACCGCGAGCGCCTCGCCGTGCGCGACGCGCCTCCGATCACCGAGGGGTGGACTCACGAAGACGCGACCGACACCTCGGTCGCCGCGCAAGCGCGCGAGACACTGCTCGAGCGCACCGAGACGCCCGACGAGCTGCTCGCGGAGCTCGTCCCTCCCGTGTTCGCGCTCGTCGTGGCCTTCTTCGCGATCTTCTTTCTGCTGAGGCACCTCGATCGGTCGCGCGGCGCGGAGGGTGAGCGCGCGTCGCTGGGCTCCTTGGCGCTCGAGGTGCTCCGACACCCGGCGTCCTCTGCGGGGCTCTTGTGTCTGCTCGGCGCGAACGTGCTGATCGAGCAAGCACCGATCTTCGTCTACGACGCGATCTTCTTCGCCACACTCATCCCCCTCTGGCGCGCGGTGCCACCCCTCACGCCGCTCACGCTGCGCCCGCTCCTCAAGGGTGTGATCGTCTTCGTCGCCATCGACCGTGTGCAGTCGATGCTCGCCGAGGGCAGCTCGCTCCTGCGGCTCGTCCTCCTCGTCGAGGCGATCGTCGCGCTCGTGCTGCTCGTGCTCTGGCTCCGCCGCACGCGCGAGGCGCCGCTCTGGTCGCGCGGCCTCGCGGCGCTCGCCGTCGCGCTCTTCGGCGTCGCGTGCCTCGCCAACCTCGGCGGCTACCTCTTCCTCGCGACGGTCCTCACGCGCGGCGTCGGGTTCAGCGCCTACACGGCCGTCGCGCTCGCGGGCGCCGTCGTCGTCACCGAGGCGATCATCGATCTCGTCGTCGTCAGCTCGTTCGGACGTCGGCTCCGCATGTTCCGTGATCACGCGGCGCGCGTTCACGAGCGGACGCTGCGCCTGCTGACGCTCGGCGCGATCGCCGTGTGGGGCGTGGCGACCCTCGAGGGCTTCGGGCTCTGGGGTCCGGTCTCGTCGGACGTCGCGAAGCTGCTCCGTGACGATCACGACATCGGGAGCCTCGAGATCAGCTTCGGCGAGGTGCTCGGCGCGCTCGGCATCCTCATCGCCACGCACCTTCTCCTGCGCTTGGTGCGCTTCGCCCTCGAGCTCGACGTGCTCCCGCGGCTCGCGCTCGAGCCCGGCGTCGACGGCGCGATCGCGGGCCTCACGAGCTACCTCGTCGGCGGCACGGGCTTCTTGTTCGCGCTCGCGTACCTCGGCATCGACGCCTCGCAGATCGCGCTCGTCGCGGGCGCCCTCGGCGTCGGCATCGGCTTCGGCCTGCAGGGCATCGTCGCGAATTTCATCGCGGGCATCGTGCTCATGATCGAGCGACCCGTGCGCCTCGGAGACTTCATCGAGGTCGGCTCGCTCGTCGGATCGGTCGAGCGCATCGGCCTACGCTCGAGCACCGTGAAGGCGCTCGACGGCGCCGAGGTCATCGTGCCGAACGAGAGCCTGATCAGCCGCGAGGTCGTGAACTGGACGCTCTCGGATCGAAAGCGTCGCGTCGAGGTGAAGGTCGGCGTCGCGTACGGCACCGACCCACACCGCGTCGTGGAGATCCTCCGACGCGTCGCCATCGAGCACCGCGACCCGACGGTGAGCGTCGATCCCGAGGTGCTCTTCGAGGCTTTCGGCGAGAGCTCGCTCGACTTCCAGCTGCAGTTCTGGGCGACGAGCTTCGCCGACTCGATCGAGCTGAAGAGCGAGGTCGGTCTCGCCGTGCACGACGCGCTGACCGCCGCGGGCATCGAGATCCCGTTCCCGCAGCGCGACCTCCGCATCATCACGCCCAGCGCGCCGCCCCTCGCCGCCGCGCCGCCGACCGACGCGTCGAAGCCCGCGGGCTGATCGATCAGGCGAAGAGATCGTTCAGGTAGTGGATCAGGATCGCCTTGCGCAGCGCGGGGTCGAGGGCCTGGAGGATCATGTTGATGCCCGCGGTCGACTCGGGGACGCCCGCGCCGGTCATGCCCGCGAACGAGAGCAGCTTGCTGAACGCGGCGTCGTCGAGCTGCGCGGGATCGATGTGGGACGCCATGAACGCGACCTCCTCGGCCGTGTTGTCCTTCGGGATCGCGCGCGCCTCGTCGACGCAGGCGCGCAGGTCCTCGAGGAAGCGCTCGACGTGCGGCACGTTCGCCGCAGTGACGGAGAGGTGCACGTGCTCGCGCAGCGCGGGCGCGCTCTTCTGCTTGGTGCCGAGCGTCGGCTGGATGTACCAGCCGCGCTTCTTCATCAGGTCGGGGAGGTGGAACGCATGCACCTCGTCGCTCGTGAACGCGACGAGCGTCATGTCGGGGCGGCCGATCACCCGAAGCCCGGGGATCGCGCCGATGCCCTCGACGAAGCGCCGCGTCGCGTCGCGCACCTCGGAGACGATGCGGAGGTAGCTGTCCTCGCCCATGCACTGCATCGTCGCCCACGCGCCCGCGAGCGGCCCGCCGCTCTTGGTGCTCTGCACCGTGGCGTTGACGATGGTGTAGCCGGCCCACTCGGAGCACGCGTAGATCTGGTGCTTGCGGAGGCCCTTGTCTCGGTAGAGCACGACGCTCGCGCCCTTGGGGCAGTAGCCGTACTTGTGCAGATCCATGGAGAGGCTCCACACGCCGGGCACGCGGAAGTCGAAGGGCGCGACGGTCTCGCCGTTCGTCTCCATCAGCGGCAGGACGACGCCGCCCATGCATGCGTCGACGTGCATCCAGAGGTTCTTCTCCGTCGCGAGCGCGGCGAGACCCGCGATGTCGTCGATCACGCCGTACGCGTACGACGGTGCCGACCCGACGAGGACGAGCGTGCGATCGGTGACCGCCGCGCGCGCGGCCTCGGCGCTCGCGATGCAGCTCGTGGCGTCGACGTCGAACGTGCGCATCTCGAGCTCGAGGTACGCGGCCGCCTTGTGGAACGCGGCGTGCGCGGTGATCGGCGCGAGGATCTCGGGGCGACGTCCGTCCGCGTAGAGCTCGGGGCGATGCTTCTTGGCCCAGTCGCGGGCCGACTTCATCGCGAGCAGGATCGACTCGGTGCCGCCGCTCGTGAAGTTGCCCACCACCTCGGGGCCGCCGTGCACGTGCGTCGCGCACATGCGCACGACCTCGTTCTCGAGACGGAGCAGCGAAGGGAACGACGTGGGGTCGAGGCCGTTCTCGCTCATGAACGCGAGGTAGGCGCGCTTGCCCGCGTCGATGGCCTCGTGGCGCGCGTCGAACACGTAGCCGAAGGCCTTGCCCTCGCGCCACGGCACGTCGTTCGCGCGGAAGGTCTCGAGCTCTGCGAGCACGTCGTCCTTGGCGCGTCCCTTCGAAGGCAGTGCAGTCATCGGCAGGCCGTTCGTCATGTTCCGCTCCCTCTTCGACGGTCGCGCCGTCGATCGAACCTTCAACCTGCGAAGCCCGCTTCGAGCTCCGCGAACGTCTCGCGGCCGAGGCGGACGAGGTCCGCGCTCGCGCCGCCCTCGAGCCACTCGCGCACCGTGGCGCGCAGCGCACCCGTCACCGCCGAGGCGCGAACCTTCGCGCGTCGCTTGGCCTTCGGCGTGTCGCGCTCTCCGGCGAGGAACGCCTTCTCGATCGCGCCTTCGAGCGCGCGGTCGATCGACAGCTCCCGGCCCACGAGCCACGGCTCCGACTGGATCACGCGGAACTGCGCGAGCTGCCGCTCGCGGTCGTCTTGGTAGTGGCGCCCGAGCGCGAGGCACGCGCGCCGCACGGTCTCGAACGGCGACTCGTCGGCGCGCGCGACGAGCAGCGCCTCGAACTGCGCCTGTCGCTCGGCCTGCTCGGGGAAGACGAGGTCGTCCTTGCTCGCGAAGTAGCGGAACGCCGTGCGACGCGAGAGGCCCGCGCGCGCCGCGATGTCGTCCATCGAGCTCGCCGCGAAGCCGCGCTCGGAGAAGAGCTGGTACGCGGCGTTGATCAGCGCGTCGCGCCGCTCGCGGTTGTTCCGCTCGCGCTGCCCGACCTCTTCGATGTCCACGCTGCTCACGCCGCGGATCTAGCAAAGTGGCACCGAGTGTCAAAAAGAAAATGGCACCGAGTGTCTGTTTGTCGTCAGCCCACCACGTAGATGAGCTCGCGGTTCCGCAGGTGACTCACCTCGCCGACCTTCTGCCCCTTCGGGCTGAAGATGCCGATCTGCGCGCCGACGTAGCGCTTGTAGTCGTGCTCGATCACGCGCACGGGGCCGCGCTCGGAGAGGATCTCCACGGCGCGCTCGGGCGTGAGGAAGCCTTCGTCGTTGAAGGACACCACGAGGCGCGGCGCGCGCACCGCACGCACCACGTCCCTGAACGCGTCTTCGAACCGCACCACCGAGTTGAAGTCGCTGCGGCGCGTCTTGGCGTCGACGCGCTTGCACGCGATGCCATACGCCTCGGGGTGATCCCAGCGCACGAGGGTCTCCCACACGTGATAGTTGCCGAGGTACTTGTGCTGGTTGTACGGCGGGTCGAGGTACGCGACGTCGCACGGAACCTCGCGCGCCACCCGCACGGCGTCGCCCTCGAGCGCGCGGCTCTTTCCGTGCGTGGCGCGAGGGAGCACGTCGGGCATGCGGAGCTCGAGATCGTTGTGCGCGCGCGCGGCCCACTGCTTGAGATACGCCATCTGCACGCCCGTGGTGGAGTCGACGCGGTCGGCCGCCTCCATGAGCGACACGAGGAGCACCGCCTCGAGCTCGGGCGGCAGCGACTTGGCCGCGATCGCGTCTCGGATCGCGTCGATGCGTGCACCGTTCTTCGGCTGGAAGAAGCGGCTCTTCACGCAGAAGGTCTCCGTGAAGTAGCCCTCGCGGCCGGGCAGGCGCGACAGCTCTGCGATCAGGCGTGTCGCGTCCGCGAGCACCTCGTCGCGATCGGCCTCGACGTAGCAGCGCGCGAGCGTCGCGGCGTACGCGTTGTGATCGTTGGCCGTCACCTGGTAACCGGCCCGCTTGAGCGCGTGACCCACGCGGGAGGTGCCCGAGAAGAGGTCGAGCACCGAGCGCGCGCCGTCGAAGCCCGCGATCACCTCGAGGATCGCGGGCACGAGCAAGCGCTTGCTGCCCAGGTACTTGATCACGCGCGGAACCTACACCCGTCTCGCGTCGGCCGAGGAGCGCCAGGTCCTTGGTTGACCCTCGGCGGCGTCTTGGCGAGCATCGGGCCAGTGCTCCGGATCGACCGGGTCACGTCGGGCGCAAGCCGCCCGAGTCAGGGGGTTCGCATGCTCCGCTCACGCGTCGTCCACGTCACGGTCGCCGTCCTGCTCGCGCAGGGCGCGCTCGCTTGCGGCGCAAGCGCTCCGCCTCCCGTCGTCGAGGAGGCGCCGCCTCCTCCGCCTCCGCCGAGGCCCGCGCACCTGTCGGGTGATCGCGAGGTGCGGGGCGTGGTGGGACGCGCAGGAGGATCCATCGCGCTGACGAGCGGCCTGCGGATCGAGATCCCGGCGGGCGCGCTGCGCGAGGACGTGACGTTCCACGTGGGCATCGGCGCGAACGCGAACGTGTGGAGCAGCGAAGAGGGCGAGGTCGAGAGCGGCTTGCTCTACGATCTCAGCCCTTCGGTCCGCGCAGAGGCGGGGCACACGTTCACCGTCTCCGCGCCTGCGCACGCGCCGCCGTCCGGCTTCGAGTCGGCGCGCGTGGCGCTCGGGATGGAGGAGGAGCGTGCGACGCGCGCGTTCACCGACGTCGTGCAGACACGCTGGCAGTACATGCGCGCTCGTCGCGAGGGGGAGCGCTACACGGCGGACGCCCCCTACCTCGGCGGCCACCGCTTGCAGTTCGGCCTCGTCCGCGAGTAGCCGTCACTCGCCGAACACGCGCTCCAGCGTGAGGAACGGCGGCAGCGAGTCGCACAGCTCGGCGAGCGGCGCGCGGGCGCGGGCCCAGAAGGACGCGAGCGTCTCGTCGTCTGCGGTGTCGAGCGACCGCACGAGCGCGTGAACGCGCTCGAGGACGGGCGCGAGCTGCGGCACGCGGATCGGGTCGTGATCGAACCGCGGCGCGAGGCAGTTCACGTCGAAGTGCTTCGTTCGGAACAGCGTCGGCGCGGCGGGATCGCTCGGCTCGATCAGGAGGTGCAGCATCGCGCGGGTGCCCTCGCGCCCGAGCGCGGCGAGGTCACAGGAGATCGCGAAGCAGACGAAGCCGAGCGCCTCGGGGATCGACGTGTCGTCGGCGGCAGCGAGCGCGTGTCCGGCCTCCGTGCGCTCGACGCGCGAGGCCATCGTGCGCGCGCGCTTGTCGTCGAACGCGAGGTTTCCGACGAGCCCGCTCGTGAGCACGAGGAACGAGCGCTGGGGCTTGAGCGCCATCTCGTCGTTCTCGAGCAGCACGGTCTTCGCTTTCCAGAAGTAGTCCTCCTTCGTCACGTTCTGCTCGTAGAAGAAGCGGACGACGCGCAGCAGATCGCCGAAGAGCTTGCGGTGCGCCTGCGTGTACGCGTCGCGCGCCGCGCGCTCGTCGATCGTGCCCGCGAGCACGTCGACGACGGTGCGCGCAGCGTTCCACGCTCCGCTCATCGCGAGCAGCACGCCCGTCGAGAGCACGGGATCGAGGAAGCCCGCCGCGTCGCCCGCAGAGAGCCACCCGGGCCCCGCGATCTCGCGGTGTCGGTAGCTCCAGTCGCGCTCCCACCGCACGGGCGTAGCGCGCCGCGCCCCTGGGCCGATGACGGATCGGAGCTCCCCGCTCGCCTCGACGAGCGCGTCGTAGTCAGCCGTGCGTCCGTCGAGCGTGACGATGCCGATCGAGCAGCGACCCTCGGCGAACGCGAACATCCACGTCCAGTGCGTGGGCGACGCGATGAAGAGCGCCTGGCCCTCGCGCGGCGCGGGCAGGTAGCTCGCGCCCTCCCAGTGCGCCCAGCCGGCGAGGTGGCGCAGGCCTTCGAGCGGCTCGCGCAGCCCGTGAGCCTTCGCGATGATCCCGGGCTGACCGCTGGCGTCGATCACGAACGGCGCGTGGACCGCGCGCGTCTCGCCGCCCTGCGTGTAGCGAACGCCGACCGCGCGCTCGTCGTCGAACAGGATCTCCTCACAGCGCGCCCGGCTCTCGCAGCGTGCGCCTGCGCGCGCGGCAGCATCGAACAAGAGCTCGTCGAAGCGCGATCGCTCGACGAGCCACGCGTGGTCGTAGGCGTCGCTGTCGGTGAACCAGAGATCCCAGCGCGGCGTCTTGCCCCAGTCGTGGTGCGTGCTGCCCGTCTTCTCGCGGAACCCCGCCGCCTCGAGCGCGCCGAGCGCCCCCATCTCTTCGAGGATCGGGATGATCCCTGTCTGGAGGCTCTCGCCGACGTGAGGACGCGGGTGCGTTCCTCCTTCGAGCAGGAGCACCGAGAGCCCACGACGCGCGGCGATCGCGGCCGCGGTGCTGCCCGCGGGTCCTCCACCGACGACGATCAGATCGAAGCGCTCCGTCACGTCACCTGCTCCACGTCACGAACCTCTCGGGCCGACTCTCGCACACCGAACGGCAAGAGCAGCGGGAGCGGCGCATCGAACGGGATCGGTGCCGGCATGCCATCGATCACGAGCGCGGTGCCGCGTACGTCGATCGTCTTCGCGCCTTCGAGCGACTCGAGCGCGCGCGCTGCGATCGAGTCTTCCCGTGCCTCGGGAGCGCGTGGGTCGGCGTGCGTCCGCGTGGAGGCCACGCGAGGGCGCGCGCTCGCGTCCGGGTCGAGCCGCAGCTGCACCTCGGGAGCGAGCACGAGGCGCGGCGCGCCGAGCGCGTGATCGATGGCGCGAACGAAGTCGCCGTGATCGCGCGCGATCCGATCCGCGAGCGCGTCCGCGAGCGCGATCGAGGGCGCGCAGTCGAAGCGACACGGAAACCAGCTGACGTAGGTGAACGTGCTCGGATCGAGGACGTTGAGCCGCGCGGCGAAGGACTCGGGAGGCGTGCGCGCCGCTGCGCTCGCCCAGAGACGCACGGCGCGGCGATCCTCGATGTGACCGACGAACGCGTCGACGCAGCACGGCGGATAGCCGAGGAGCGCGCCGAGCTCGCGCGCGCCGTCGAGCGTGTGGGCGCGCTCGCACTCGATCGCGCGAAGGAGGAGCGCGCGATCACGCCCGACGAAGACGGGCCGTCGATCGAGGTCGGCGCTCCGGGTGGTCCCGGTGCGCGACTCGGGCCGTCCGAGCCAGCCGTCGTGCGTCGGCCCGAACACGATCGGCGAGATCTCGACGAGCCAGCCCGCGGCTTCGAAGCGTGCGCGCGTGCGATCGAGCTCGGGCACCGCGATGAGCTCGCGCAGCATCGGCTTGAGGCCCGCGTCGAGCGCGATCGACGCGCCGCGCCCGCGGCCGAGCGGGTAGACGATCGTGCGCCGACGAACCTGCGCGAGGTGTGCAGCCGAGGCCTCGCGTGGGACGAGGTGTGCGTCGAGCACGTCGATCGCCGCGCGATCGGTCGCTGCGCTCGACGGCTTGAGCTGCGTGTCTGCGTGCGCCTCGCCGTGATCTTCCGACACGAGCCACCCGAGCTCGATGCGCGCCTGGGTCTCGTCGGGGGCTCGGAAGTACGCGCGAGGGATCGCGTCGCCCGTGACCGCGATGCGGCCGTCGTTCTCGAGGCGCTGCGACACCCCCCGGAGCGATCCTGATCCCAGCCTTCGTGGCGCGGCCTCCGAGCGCGCGAGCACGTCGACCGAGAGCCAGATCGGGAGCTCACGGATCACCTGCGCGCTGGCGATCTCGACCGCGTCGTGTCGCGCTGCGAGCTCGCGCGCGGCGCTCGCGCCGAACCTCCCGCTGCCGATCGAGAGGGCTGCGCGCAGGCGTGGCGCGTGCGCATGCAGCTCGGCGAGGCGCGCGACGGCATCTCGCGCGCGCACCGCGATCGCCGAGGTGCCCGGGCCGGCGCGCTCCACGATCGTCGCGCCGCGCGCGTGCGCAGCGAGCCCGAGCACGAGCGCGCCTTCCCACAGCGGGACCTCGATCGCGACCTCGTCGTCTGCGCGCAGGTCCAGCGCCTCGGCCGTGCCTTCGAGCGCGGCGCCGAGCGCACGGTGATCGTGGATCAGCCCTCGCGGCCGCCCTCCGCGCGACTCGGGCGCGTACGAGAGGAAGGCCGCGTCGCCCTCGTCGAACGCGCTCGCGGTCGCGCTGTCGAACGGTGTCTCGGACTCCAGCATCTCGAGCGCGTCGAGGACGACGAGGTGCACACACGTGGGCGCGCGTGTCATCGCAGCTCGCGCGAGCTCCACGTGCTCGGCGCGTACCACGAGAGCCGAGGCTTCCGCGTCGCGCAGGTGGTAGGCGAGAGGCTCCACGCCGAGCCGCAGCGCGAGCGGCACGGCGACCGCCCCACGATCCATCACCGCGCGCGCGGCGTGCGCGAGATCTCCGAACGCGACGAAGAGGCCGACCCGCTGGCCCGGCGCGACCTCCAGCGCGTCGAGCGCACGCGTGATCCGAGCGCTCGGGCTCACGGATCCGTCGGCGTCGCGACGAACGTCCCCGAGAGCACGACCTCGCAGTTGGCGCCGGTGTACGTGCCGCGGATCACGCCGCTCGCCTCGCGCGTGCCCTCCATGCGCGCGCCGCACGCGCACGTGCCGCCGCACGAGGTGGACGCGCTGAGGGTGTCGCCCTCGAACGCCCAGCGACCGATCACACCGCCGCACGAGAGCAGGCCTCCGCACGTTCCGTCGGGCGACCAATAGCAGCCGCTTCCGAAGCCCTCGCCCGGCGTCCCGACGGTGCGGACGATCGAGTGCTGTCCGCTCTCGCCGATCACGTCGAACGCGGTGATCGGGTGATCGGAGTCGCCCCATCGGTTGGTGCGACCGTCGACGAGATCGACCGACACGAAGCCTCGCTCGGCGCGCACGAGCTCGCGCGCCCAGCGATCGGTGCCGACGCAGTCCGCGCTGTCCCACGCGATCTCGAGCGAGCGGCCGTGCACCTCGAACATGCCGGTGCTCGAGCACCCCGCGCGCAGATCCTCGCGCGTGACCCGTCCGTCGGGCGTGAAGGTCAGCGTGGTCGCGCAGTCGCGCCACACGCCCGTGACGTCGAGGTCCGTCTCGGCCGTTCCCATCGCGTCGGTCGCCGCGTCGGGCGGGGTGTGCGTCGTGCCGCAGGAGCAGCCAGCCCAGGCCGACGACGACGCGAGCGCGAGCGACACCACGAGGAGAGTGCGCATCGGACGATGGTACTTCGAGCGGCGGCTCCGGATCGATCGGGTGGGGGAGCGATCGCGTCCGAGCAAATGGGTATCCTCGCGCGAACCATGGAGCGCGCGCGTGCCATCGAGGGCCTGGGCTGGGTCGACGCGACCTCGCGCCGCTTCGTCTTGCCGCGCGCGAGCTCGTCGAGCGTGATCGCGCCCGAGTCGGCGCTCCTCTTCGAGCTCGTCGAGCGCGACGAAGGTCCGATGGCGATCGTGCGCGGCTCCGCGCTCGACGACGAGTATCGCGCCGCCGTGCGTGCCTGTCTCGGGAACGTCGTGAACGACGTCGCGTTCATCGTCGCGAGCGAGAAGGACGCCTACCTCGTCGATCAGAACTCGGACGTGCTCGCGTGCGCCGAGGCTCTGCAGGCGCTGCGCCGCCAGGCGGGGCTCGACGAGGCGCTCATCGTGGCGAGCGTCAGCCGCGCGGCCTACGTCGACGCGATGCACCCGCAGGCCCTCGAGCTCGACCGCGACCGCGCGCCGATCGAAGCGCACTACGCGTCGGCGCCTACGGCGGCCGTGATCCGCGCCGACGTCGATCGGCTCATGGTCTACAACGACTGGCTCGGGGTGATCGAGGGCGACCTGCTCCTCGCGCGCGTGCTCGGCATGGCGTGCGACGTGGCCCGCGGACCGAGGGTGTCGCGCCTCGTGCACGTCTCGCTCTTGCGTCGCGAGGTGGTGCTCACGTCGGCCGGGATGGACGCCGCGGCCGCGCAAGCCCTCGCGCAGGAGCTCGTCGACGGCATGCGCCGCATGCGCGTCCAGCTGCGTCACCCCGAGGTGCGCCACGTGCCATACATGACGCTCAGCGCGGGCGCGGTCTGGATCGCGGACACGTCGTGCACGCCGCTCGATCGCGCGCTCGACGAGGCGGACGCGGCCGTCGAGAGCGCGAAGCTCGAGGGGCGCGATCGCGTCTCGCTGACGCGCGTCGAGCCCTGAGCGTGCGCGTGTTTGCCACACCCGCTGCCGGCTGAGCGGCCCGAGCGGAACAGTGCATCGACGTCGAAATTGTCGGGCGGCACCACGTGGTGAGTCTCGATGCCGCGCGCGCGGCGTGCGATGCTGCGGCCTGCGAGTCGGGTCGAGGGGTCGAGCAGCGAGGTCGTCGAATGCAAGAACGCCCACGAGGTTTCGAGCGACTGCTGGTCGTGATCCAGCAGCTGTCTGCCGCGCGTGACCTCCTCCGTGTGCAGGAGATCGTGCGGACCGCCGCCCGCGAGCTGACGAGCTCCGATGGCGCGACGTTCGTGCTGCGCGACGGCAACCTCTGCTTCTACGCCGACGAGGATGCGATCGCGCCGCTGTGGAAGGGGCTTCGCTTCCCGATGTCCGCGTGCGTCAGCGGCTGGGTGATGAACGAGCGCCAGGCGACGGCGATCCCCGACATCTACGACGATCCGCGCGTACCGACCGAGGCGTACCGGCCCACGTTCGTGAAGAGCATGGCGATGATGCCGATCCGCACCGAGCTCCCGGTCGGCGCGATCGGTGTGTACTGGGCCACGCCGCACGTGCCGACGGACGAGGAGATGTCGTTCCTCGCGGCGCTGGCGGACAGCACGTCGATCGCCATCGAGAACGTGCGCCTCTTCGAGGAGCTCCAGGAAGGGCTCCGCGCGCGAGGCGAGGCGCTCGCGCGCGCGGAGCACGAGCTCGCGGAGCGTCGACGCGCAGAGGCAGAGCTCCAAGCCGCCGAGGCGCAGCTGAGGCAGGCGCAGAAGATGGAGGCCGTCGGGCGGCTCGCGGGCGGCGTCGCGCACGACTTCAACAACATCCTGTCGGTGATCCTGAGCTACGCGACGGTGCTCGCGGACGAGCTGCCCGTGGACGACGCGAAGCGCTCGGACGTGGACGAGATCTGCAAGGCCGGAGAGCGCGCCGCCGCGCTCACGAAGCAGCTGCTCGCGTTCAGCCGGCAGCAGATGCGCGAGCCGAAGGTGCACGACCTGAACGCGATCCTGCGCGGCATGAAGAGCATGCTGACGCCGCTGCTCGGCGCGGCCGTGGAGATCGAGCTCGTGACGGCTCCGGGGCTCGAGCACGTGCTCGTGGACGAGGGACAGATGGAGCAGGTCGCGATGAACCTCGTGATCAACGCGCGCGACGCGATGCAGCCGAGGGGCGGCAAGATCAGGGTCGAGACCGCGAACGTCGTGATCACGAGCGACGACGTCGCGGACAGACGCTACGCCGTCGGCCCCGGCCGGTACGTGAAGCTCGCGGTCTCCGACACGGGCCACGGCATGGACGCCGAGACCTGCGCGCGGATCTTCGAGCCGTTCTTCACGACGAAGGCGGAGGGCAAGGGCACGGGGCTCGGGCTCTCGACGGTCTACGGCATCGTCGCGCAGAGCGGCGGAAAGATCTGGGTCGAGAGCACGGTCGGCGCGGGCACCACGTTCGAGGTGTACCTGCCGCCGAGCGACGGACCGGCCGTGACCGCGGCGAAGCCCTCGCCAGTGGTGCGTGTGTCTCGCGGCAAGGAGACGATCTTGATCGTCGAGGACGACGATCAGCTCCGCACGGTGGTGCACGACATCCTCGCGCGCAGCGGCTACCGCGTGTTGATCGCGCGGAGCGCAGGCGAAGCGCTGCTCCACTGGGACGGGCAGGCGGCCCCGATCGATCTCTTGCTCACCGACGTGGTGATGCCGAAGCGGAGCGGGGTGGACCTCGCGAGGCGCATCACCGAGATCCATGCGCCGACGAGGGTGCTCTTCATGTCTGGATACGCCGAGGACTCGTCGAGCCGTCAGGGCCTCCTCGACGCGACGGGGTTTCTCCAGAAGCCGTTCACTCCCGCCGCGCTCCTGCTCAAGGTGCGTCAGGTGCTCGACGCTCCGAGGGACGTCCACGTCCCTGCGAACGCGACGTGAGCTGCCTTCGCGAGCGCTCGTGGGGCGGAGCGGGCGCGACTGTGCCAAGCCTCGCGCCATGAAGCCGCGCGCTCCGAGCAGCCACGATGGCCGTCGTCCTCCCGCACGTAGGAGCGCAGACGCGGCTCCTGCGCCGCGCCCCGCGCAGGGCGATGCAGCGGCCTCTGCTCCGCCGAAGATGGACGCGCGCTGGCACGCGAGTCACCCGATGCCGCGCGGCGCGACGATCCCGCAGCGCATCCAGTGGCACCTCGATCACCAGCGCGCGTGCGGCTGCCGTCCGATGCCGCTCAAGCTGAAGGCGATGATGGCGCGCGGCACCCGACCGAGCCGCGAGCCGTGGAAGGGGTCCAAGCGCGCGACCGAGGAGTGAGCGCGCGCCTCGCGATCAGCGAGCCGGTACGACGAACGTGCCGCGCTTCACCAGCACGGCGTGGCCCTCGAGGAGCACGCGGTCTCCCGCGAGCGTGCAGAGGATCTCGCCGCCGCGGCGCGACACCTGACGCGCGCGCAGCACGGTCTTGCCGAGCCGCGCGGCCCAGAGCGGCGCGAGCGTGCAGTGCGCCGAGCCCGTGACGGGATCTTCGGGCACGCCCTCGCGCGGCGCGAAGAAGCGCGAGACGAAGTCGACGTCGGCGTCACGCCCATCGCCGCGCGCGGTGACCGACACGGCGAACAGCGTGTCGAAGGATGCGACGCGACCGAAGTCGGGCCGGAGCGCGCGCAGTCGCTCGGCGCCCGCGCCTCCGCGATCCGAGAGCACGATCACGAGATCGCGCGAGCGCAGCACCTCGACCACGCTCGCGTCGTCCGTCGAGAGCCCGAGCGCCTCCAAGAGCCCCTCGGGAGCGCTCGCCGGTACGGGAGGCCGCGACGGAAAGTCGAGCGTCATCGCGCCATCGCTCGCGTGCACGGAGAGCAAGCCGCTGCGCGAGTGGAAGCGCAGCGTGTCCCGTCGATCGCCGACGATGTGCCGCACCACGTGCGCCGTCGCGAGCGTCGCGTGGCCACAGAGATCCACCTCGTGCTCGGGCGTGAACCAGCGGAGGTCGTAGTCCGCGTCGTCGCGCTTCACGAAGAACGCGGTCTCGGAGAGCGCGTTCTCGGCCGCGATGGCCTGCATCGTCACGTCGTCGAGGAAGCCCTCGAGCGGACAGACCGCCGCCGGATTGCCCTCGAACGCACGGCGCGCGAACGCGTCGATCTGATGGCAGGGGATCTCCATGCGCCGAGACTGCCCCGCTCGCCGCGCACGAGAAAGGAGCCACGATGCGCGCGCGCAGCGGTCCGCGCTCGCGCCGCGACGAGTCAGCGCGTGGGGAGTGTCTTCGGAGAGCCCACGAGCTCGTCCTCTTCCTGCACGTCGTCGACGAACGGCGCGTTCCACACGTGCATCCACCAGTACGCGGGGACCGCGATCGGCGGGAGCAGCACCACGCCGGTCAGCCAGAGCGTCCGGAGGCCGTAGATGCGCGGGTTCTGCAGGACGAACGACGCGAAGAGGAACACGAGCAGCACGTGGAAGACGAAGTACGCGTACGGCGCTGCGGCCACGAACGACTGCACACCGAGCGGCGCGTCCGTCCACGTTCCGAGCGCGAGGATCGTCAGCGGCAGCGCGAACGAGAGCAGCGCGAGCACGCCGGCGGCCACGCGCGCGCCGAAACCCCAGTGCGCGACCTTCTCGCGTCGACCGACACGGGTCGGTCCGCGATGGCGGATGGTTCGGATGCTGAGCTGCATGACGTGCCTTTCTGCGAACACGAGGTCGCAGCGTTCACGGAGCAGCGCGCGTGCCATCCGAGAGCCGGGTCCGCGTGCTCGACCGACCGCGTCGGCGATCCGGCGGTGACATCGACGAACCACGGCGTGCGATGCGCGCCCCGCGCCGAGCGGTACGTGGAGCCCACGTGAGGCAAGAACCGACCAGCGTGGCGTGATGCCGCGCCCACGGATGCGCGCTGGCGCACGCCTCACGCGAGGACGAAGCGTGACAGGACGAGCTCGTGCGAAGACGTCATGCTCACGCGATGACCGAGCACACCGTTGACGAGGTTCACGCGGACGACGCGGTCCGCTCTCCCACCGACGTGGTCACCTTCTGGCGCGACGCCGGACCCGAGCGATGGTTCACGAAGGACGATGCCTTCGACGCGTCGTTCCGCGACCGGTTCCTACGCACGCACGAGGTCGCCGCGACGGGCGCGCTCGAGACGTGGCTCGACGATCACGAAGGCGCGCTCGCGCTGATGGTGCTGCTCGATCAGTTCCCTCGAAACGCGTTCCGCCAGACCGCGCGCATGTACGCGACGGACCCGCTCGCGCGACAGGGCGCAGATCGCGCGATCAGGCTCGGTCACGACGGTCGCGTCGACCCCGCGCTGCGCTTCTTCTTCTACCTGCCGTTCGCGCACTCCGAGTCGCTCGCGGACCAAGATCGATCGGTCGAGCTCCACGAGCTCATCTACGACACGAAGCACGCGATCGGTCACCGCGAGGTCATCCGTCGCTTCGGTCGCTTCCCGCACCGCAACACCATCCTCGGCCGCGAGACGACGCCGGACGAGCGAGCGTTTCTCGACGAGGGCGGCTTCGCGGGGTGAACGTTCACCGCGTGATCGTTCAGTGGGCGCGGAGGAGACGTCGCACGAGCACGTCGAGCACGAGCAGCGCGAGCGCGAGGGCGAGGATGCGCGGCGCGATCTCCTGGTGCGCCTCGATGCGCTCGCTCGCCTCGTGATCGAAGAGCGGGCTCGGATCGTCGTCGAGGGTCGCCCCGCCCGTGCGCTCCGCGAGGCTCGTCAGGAGCGCGGGATCGGGAGCCAGGCGTGCGTACTCGGCGGGGTAGGGATGGTTCGGGCTCGCGCGCGACGTGCCGTACGCCACGCCTCCGATCGCGTGGACCGCGTCGACCGCGTAGGCGCCGTAGCGGGTCAGCGGGACTCGCGCCTCGAGGCGACCGGGCGCGATCGGGGCGAGATCGATCTCGCGCGTCTCGCGCTGGTCGGGCGGCAGATCGATCGGGCCCTCGATGCGCGCGTGCACGCTCACGTCGTGGAGGAACTGATCGTTCTCGTCGAACGCGTCGGCGGAGAGCACGAGCTCGTCGTCTTCGATGCGCGCCTCGAGCGGCAGGAACGAGGTCTCGTCGGCGCGCGTGTGCTCTCGCAGCAGCTGACCGAAGAAGCGCGGGCTCGCGGGCCAGCGCAGGAAGTCCGCCGACCAGCGCGCCGCGAGATCGCTCGTCCACGCGATCGTGTGCCCGGCGCCCACGACGCGTCGCGCGAGCAGCGGATCGCCGAGCTCCGAGCGCAGCACGAGCTCGCTCGGCGCGCCCCGCGCCTGCGTCGCGACGTAGCCGCGCAGGAACGGTGCGCGTGAGAAGTCGATGCCGCGGAGGAAGTGCGCGCCCGTGACGACCTCGGCGCGCACGTGATCCTCGACGAGGCTGTTCTGCCCGACCGTCGTGGCCTCGCGGAGGAAGATGCGCGGAACGCTCGAAGGATCGGCCGTGAAGTAGGCGCGTCCGCCGCCGAGGTCGGCGATCTCGGACAAGAGCGTGCGGTTCACGTCGGTGCCCACGCCCACGCTCGTGACCGTGATGCCGTCCGCGCGCATCGCCGCGGTGAGCTCGGGGATGCCGGACTCGCTGGTCTGGCCATCGGTGAGGAGGATCACGTGGCGCGTCGCCGCGCGCGAGCTCGCGAGATCTTGGTAGGCAGCGTCGAGCGCCGGAAAGATCGCGGTGCCGCCGCGCGGCGCGAGGCGCCCGATGTCGCGCTGGATCGCGAGGCGGTTCGCCGCGCTCTGGAGCGGCACGGTGCGCTCCGCGACGGTGTCGAAGCCGATCACCTCGATGAAGTCGTCGGGCGAGAGCACCTCTGCGGTCGCGCGTGCGGCCTCCTTCGCGAGCTCCATCTTCTCGCCGGCCATCGAGCCCGACCGATCGATCACGAGCGCCAGCGCCAGCGCCGGAGTGTCGCGGCGACGCTCACCGTCGAGCGAGACGGGCATGATCCGCTCGAGCTGCGTGCCTCGCCATCCGCCGGGCCCGAACGCGCGAGGACCGCCCGCGAAGATCAGCGTGCCGCCTCGCCGCACGTAGGCCTCGAGGCTCGCCTCCGTCGACGCGGAGACCTGATCGGCGGGCATGTCGGCGAGCACGATCGCATCGAAGCCTGCGAGCTCTCCGGAGGTCGTCGGGATGCCGCGAGGGCCGCGCACGTCCGCGTCGATCTCGGCCGCGTCGAGCACGCGCGCGAACGCGTCCATGCGGGCAGGCTCGGGGGCCGTGACGAGCACACGCGGGCGCCCTATCACGTCGGCTGCGCGCACGAACGTGTTGTTCTCGGCGAAGCGATCCTCGCTCGCCTCGAGCGGCTCGACCTCGGCGCGTAGCTCCACGGTGCCGCGCTCTCTCGCGACGGTGCGGAACGCGATCTCGTTGTCGCCCGCGTGCAGATCCACCTCTTGCACGCCGTCGAGCCCGACCAGCCGGTCGTCTTGGTAGAGGCGGACGCGCGCCCGGGTGTCTCGCGTCGAGCGCACGCTCGCGCGCACCTCGAAGGGCTGCCCCGCGCGGATCTCTTCGGGGAACGAGACGCCCGTGACGGTGAGCTCCGACGCGATCGGTCCCTCGAACGGCGTGACCGAGATCCGCACGCCGCGCGCGGAGAGCTCGGGTGCGGCGGCGAGCGCCTCGCCTCGCGTCTCGAGGCCGTCCGAGAGGATCCACAGGCGCGGGAGGCGACCCGGCAGGAACAAGCTCTCCGCGAACCGCATCGCCGACGCGAGGTCGGTCGCGGGCGAGTCGGTGTCGGTGGCGGGTCGCGTGAGCTCGAGCTCCTCGGCGTGCGCCGGCACGTGCACGCGCTCGGCGGTCTGCGCGAAGGTCACGATCTCGACGTGGTGCGCCTCGGGGCCGTCTTCGCCGCGCGCGTGCAAGAGAGCGCGCGTGAGCACCTCGGCGCGATCGAGCGAGGCGTCGGGCACCGACGGCGACACGTCGACGAGCACGACCGTCGAGGTGAGCGTCGCGTCGGTGCGGGTGGTGGGGCGCGCGAGCGCGACGAACAGTGCCGTCGCGAGCAGCGCGCGGAAGATCGTGCCGAGCACGAAGCCGCGCGACGACAGGTCCGCGCGTGACCGCAGCGCCGCGAGCAACGCGAAGGGGATCGTCGCGACGAAGAAGAGCGCCTCGGGCGCGAGGAAACGGAACGACTCCGTCTCGAGCGCGCCGTGAGAGAGCAGCGCGCGGATGCCGATCGCGATGGCCGCCGACGCCACCGCGGCGACGGCGATCGCGGCGAGCGTGCGGCCGAGCGCGCGCGGATCGGGCCTCGCGCTCACGTGGTCCACCTTCGGTGCTCGGTTCACGTGGTCCACCTTCGGTGGAACGTGAGCCACTCGACCGCGAGCAGCAGCAGGGCGGCGGCCACGAGGAGCACGTGGAGCGGCCAGCGAGGCGCATCGTCGTCGGCGCGGGAACGCGCGGCCACGGCACGCGCGGCGGCGTCGAGATCGAGTGAGCGCGCGCCCTCGATCGATTCGCCCTCGATCTCGAGCCGCGACTCGCTGCGAGAGAAGAGGTTCGCGACCACGGTGCGGCCGGACGCCTCTCCGCCGTCGAGCGCGAGATCGTAGACACCTCGATGGCCGAGCTCGAGGTGCGCGATGCCCTCACGTGGCACGAGCTCGATCGGCGCTCCGTTCGGCGCGCGCGGCACGAGCGTCGCGCGTGGCTCCGAGAGCGCGAGACGGAACGCGCGCCCAGTCTCGGCGCTCGGCGCGAGGGTCACGTCGTCAGGCACGAGGTAGGCGACGGCGTCGAGCACGAGGATCGGCCACGCGATGCGCAGCGGCAGGTCGCTGTCGCGCACGTCGAGACCGAGCGCGACGAAGCGCACGCCGTCTCGCACGCCCGTCGTCAGCAGCGCGCCGCGCGCCTCGCCCGCCACCACCTCGTCGCCTGCGGCCGGCAGGATCGGCCGCGCGACCCCGATGTTCACGTCGCGCAGCGCGACGAACGCGAGCAGGTCGTGATCGCGATCCTGCGTGTCGAAGTGCGGGCGCTCGATCGCCTCGCCGACGGAGAGCCAGTCGCGCGTGGGCGTTCCGGGCGCGAGCACGATCGAAGGCACGCGCGGCGCGCGCTCGGGCGTGTAGCGATCGAAGATCGCGAGCTCGCGATCCGTCGCCGCGCCGCTCGCTTCGTAGGCCTCGGGCGTCATGGTCACCACGTCGAGGTGCGGATCGAGGAGCAGCGCTGCCTCGAGGTACACGTTGGGCGCGTCGGGCGGCGCGACGAGCACGGCGCGACGACGACGTCGCGGAGCGAGGCGTGCCCAAGCCACGTCGTCGACCGACAGGGCATCGAGCGAGAGGGCGTCGAGCGGAGGCGAGGCGTCTGCGTCGGAGGTCGCTTCGTCTCGCCCTTCGTTGTCGGCGCGCGTGATCTGCGCCTCGAACAGCGCGTCGGCGCCCGTGAGCTCGTCGAGGGTGCGCCGAACGCTCCGTCCTGCGGCGAGCTCGACCCGCTCGCGGTGCGCGAGCTGTCCGTCCGCGACGATCGAGAGCGTGACGGGCGTCGTCTCGGTCGCGAAGCTGGTGAGCTCGACGAGCAGCTCCGCGCGGCTGGGATCCGCGGGGAAGCGGCGCGCCGAGAGCGCGGTGATCGCGAGGTTGTCTTCGCGCGCGTCCGTCACGAGCGTGACGTGCGAAGGAACGCCCCGCGCCTCGAGCTCGGCGCGCGCCTCGGCGAGCGACGTCAGGCCGCCATCCGTGAGGATCTCGACGTCGCACGTGGACGGAGCGTCCGCGCCTTCGTCTCGGGCGCAGAGGCTCGCAGCCCACGCGAGCGCCTCACGCGCGTCGCCCGGCGTGTCGGTGGGATCGAGCGCGCGCACGGCCTGGACGAGCAGCGCGTGCTCGCTCGACATCGGGTGGACGACCTCGGCGTGCGCGCTCGCGGCGAGCACGATCGCGCGATCGGTCGCGCCGAGATCCGCGAGGAGCGCGAGCGCAGCCTCCTTCGCGCGATCGAAGCGTGTCGTCGCGTCGCCGCCTGCCACTCGCGCCTGCATCGAGGCGCTCGCGTCGATCACGAGGACGATGGTGCGCGCTTCGTCTTCTTCCTCCGCGATGCGTGGCTGACCGAGCGCGAGCGCGATCAGCGCCGCGACGATCAGCACGAGCAAGAGGGAGAGGAGGTTCTTGAGGCGCGTGAAGAACCGCGTGGTGCGCTGATCGGGCAGCGCCTCACGAAAGAGGGCGATCCACGGCACCGTCACGACGCGACGCCGCAGGCGCACGAGGTAGAGGACGACGAGCGCCGCCGCCGTGAGCGCGAACGCAGCGCCGATCTCGGGCCACGCCCAGCCGAGCAGCTCGAGACCGCTCATGCGACGAGGCCTCCGCGCGCGAGCACGCGCAGCACGGACTCGTCCCACGGCACGTCGATCGCGACCTCCGCGTAAGCGACCTGCTTCTGACGGCAGTACGCGGCGACGCGCTGGCGGTGCTTGCCCTGCGCCTCGGCGAAGCGCGCGAGCAGCTCGGGCGTGAGCGTGATCTCGCGACGCTCACCGCTCTCGCTGTCGACGAGCACGAGGTCGCTGCCGCCGCCGGTGCCGAGGCGCGTGGCCTCGCGCGGGTCCCAGATCTGGAGGACGACGACCTCGAACCGCGCGTGACGCAGCCGGTCGAGCGCGAGCTCGAAGCCCTTCGGGTCGTAGAGATCCGACACGACGATCGCGAGGCCGCGCTTCTTCGTCTGCGTCGTGAACACGCGCACCGCGCCCTCGAGATCCGTGGCGCCGGGGCCGCCCATCGTCTCGTGCGACTCCACGCGCAAGAGATCGAGCACGCGGTGGATGCGCGCCTTGCCGCGCACCGCGGGCAGCACCTTGGCCTTGCCGTCGGCCATCGTGGCGACCGAGACGCGATCGAGTCCCGAGAGCGCGATGTACGCGAGCGCGGCCGCGAGGCGCTTGGCGATCACGAGCTTGGTCGGCGTCGCGTCGCCGGTCTCGACGCCCATCGAGCGCGAGACGTCGACGAGCACGTGCACGGAGAGGTCTTCTTCTTCTTCGAAGAGCTTCACGAACAGCCGATCCGTGCGGCCGAACAGGCGCACGTCGACGAAGCGGAAGTCGTCACCCGGCGCGTACTCGCGGTGATCGGCGAACTCGATGCCCGCGCCGGACTTCTTGCTGCGACGCTCGGCGCGGAGCCGCCCCTCGAAGACGCGCCGCGCCACGAGCGCGAGGCCCTCGAGCCTCCGCTCGAAGTCCGCGTCGAAGAGAGACGCGTTGCCCTCGGCCGCGACTCCGCGCCCGTCGCTCATCAGGCGCTCTTGGCCTTGGTCGCGCCGGTCTTGCTGGCGCTCACGTCGGAGATGGAGCCGAGCACCTCGTCGAGCAGCGCGTCGGCGCGCACGCCCTCGGCCTCGCCCTCGAAGCCCAGGATCAGGCGGTGGCGGAGCGCCGGCTTGGTGGCGCGGCGCACGTCGTCGAGGCCCACGGAGAAGCGGCCGTCGGCGAGCGCGGCGACCTTGGCGGCGAAGAGGCACGACTGCGCGCCGCGGGGGCTCGCGCCGAACCGCACGAAGCGCTTGATGCGCTCGGGCGAGCTCGGGTGCTCGGGGTGCGTGGCCTCGAGCACGCGGATCACGAAGTCCTTCACGTGCTCGGGCACGGGGACGTCGCGCGCGAGGGCGCGCATCGCGAGCACCTCGTCCTTGCCCAGCACGGGGGTGATCACGGGCTGCTCGTTCGTCGTGGTGCGGTCGAGGATCGCGCCGAGCGCCTCGTGCGAAGGGAACTTCACCTCGAGCTTGAAGAGGAAGCGATCGAGCTGCGCCTCGGGGAGCGGATACGTGCCCTCCATCTCGAGAGGGTTCTGCGTGGCGAGCACGAAGTACGGCTGCTCGAGGCGGTGCGTCTCGGTGCCGATCGTGACCGCGTGCTCCTGCATGACCTCGAGCAGCGCGCTCTGCGTCTTGGGCGTCGCGCGGTTCACCTCGTCGGCGAGCACGACGTTCGCGAAGATCGGCCCCTTCCTGAACTCGAGCGCGCGCGTGCCCGCGACCTTGTTCTCGGTGATCACCGTGGTGCCGAGGATGTCGGCGGGCATCAGATCCGGGGTGAACTGGATGCGCGAGAACGAGAGCCGCAGCGCCTCCGCGAGCGTGCGCACGAGCATCGTCTTGCCGAGGCCCGGGACGCCTTCGAGGAGCACGTGGCCGCCGGCCACGAGACACGTGAGCACGTCGTCGACGAGCGTTCCTTGCCCGACGATGCGTCGCTCGATCTCCTTCTTCGTGCGCGTGAACGACGCGCGGAACTCGTCGACGCGCTTCTCGGTGGCCTTGGTCTTCTCGTCGCTCATGGTGCTCCCGCGCTGCTCGGATCAGCGCTGCTCGTCTCGGATCGGGGTCGGATCAGCTCGAAGTAGCGCTGCACGTACGAGCGACGGCCCGGCGGCACGCGGTCTCGCTCTACGGCCTCGTCGGCGTGAGACGCGTAGTCTTCGTAGACCTGCTCGTAGCCGCGCGACGCGAAGCCTCGCGACGACGCGCCGCGGATCACTTGGCTGCGTGACGGTCCTTCGCCTGGCTGGCCGCTCACCTGCACTTGGCGTCCGCCCGCGAGGCGCGCGCTCGGGTCGTCGAGCGAGGTTCCGTCGTGGCCCGACCCTTGGCCACCGCCTTCGCCTTCGCCCTGTCCGCCGGCCTGCGGCGTGCCCTGTCCACCGGGCTGACCCATGCCGGGGATCTCGAGCACGGCGTCGCCGCCTTCGCCCATGACGAGCATCTCGCCCTGCTCGCCTTGGCCGCCCTGGCCGCCTTGCCCGCCGGGTTGGTCGCCGCCCTCACCAGGCTGACCTTGTGCGGGCTGCTGCCCGCCCTGGCCGCCTTGGCCTTCTTGATCGCCGCCCTCGCCGGGCTGACCGCCGGGCCTTCGGATGCCGAGCGAGACGCCGCCTTCGCTGTCTCCTCCGCCCGCGCGGAGCACGAAGCGGCGCATGCGCGCGCCTTGTCCGCCCTGCTGTCCGTCCTGGCCTTCTTGCTGTCCCTGCTGACCGCCTTGGCCCTGTTCGCCTTGCTGCTGCTGCGCTTCACGAAGTGCTTCGCGAAGTCGCTGGAGCTCTCGCGCGAGCTCCTGCATCTGCTCGGCGCTCTGCTGATCGCGGGCGTGCTGGCGCATCTGCTCGGCGGCGCGCTCCATCGCCTCGCTGCCGCCTTCGCTCGGGCGTCGATGCTCTTGCTCCATGCGATCGGCGGCGTCGCCCAGCTCGCGACGCAGCTCGTCGAGCTGCCGCTCGACCTCCTGTCGGGCCTCGTGCTCACGGCGCAGCTGCTCGAGCTCGCGCTGTCGTTGCTCGAGGAGGCGCTCCTCTTCTTCGGGTTGGTCCTCGGCGCGCTCTTCGCGCTCGCGGCGACGCTCGAGGAGGCGCTCCTCTTCGTCTTCGGCCTCCTCGAGCTCGCGCTCACGCGCCCGGCGCTCGCGATCATCGGCCATCGCGCGGAGGTCCTCGATCATCTCGCGCGAGGGCGCCTCGGTGCGCGTCTGCTCGGCGAGGCGCTGCATCTCGCGCGCGGCGTCGTCGAGGTGCCCTTCGGTCAGCGCGCGGGCGAGCGCCTCGGTGCTCTCTCTCGCGCGCATCTGCTGCGCGGCCTCGGCGAGCTCGCGCTGGATCTCGGCCGAGCGCGCGGCTGCGCCTCGATCGAGCGAGTCCTCGAGCTCCGCGATGCGGGCGAGCGCTTCGTCTTCGGTGAGCTCACCCGACGCGAGATCCTCGATCAGCGTGTTGAGCGCGTCCGTGCTCGCCTGGGCCTCGGGCGTGAGCTCACCCTCGGTGCGTGTCTCGGCCATGCGCTCACGGAGCGCGGCGAGCGCGTCGGGATCCACGGCGGCCGGGGCTTCGGCGACGGCGAGGCGCGGCGTGGTGTCTTCGGTCACGGCGGGCGCGCTCGTGTGTCCGATCGGGCCGACGCCGAGCAGCACGAACGCTGCTCCGAGCGCGAGGAGGGCGCCGAGGATCGAGCGCGGCACGCGGAACGGGAGCACCCGCGCCGGCTCGATGCGCTCCGCGTGACGCTCGGCGTCGCGACGCGCGAGCGCGGCCATCGCACCCGGATCGTTCGACAAGGAGAGCGCGTTGCCGAGCCGTCCGCGGAGGGACAGCGCGCGATCGAGCATCACGGCGAGTGCGAGTCGATCGAGAGGCCGGAGCGCGGCGGCCGCGACCGCTGCCACGGCGATCCCGCCCGCGCCGAGCGCGATGCCGAGCGACTCGGTCTCCGAGAGCACCGAGAGATCACGCGCGAGGAACACGCACACGAGGCCCGCGCCGAGACCGGTGGCGATGGGCGGGAGCGCGACGATGGCGCGCTGGATCCTCGCGCGTCTCCCCACTGCCGCGAGCCGTCGATCGAGCGCCGGAGTGGCCTCGGTGGGGACGCGAGAAGAGGGACGAGCGGGGTCGGACAACGGGGCTCCGTGCGGAGGGTATCAGCGGGCCGTTGGAGCGTCTGGCGAGGCCGGCCTTGGAGCGCAGGCGTCGACCTCCACGTACGTGCAGGCCGGGAGCGGGTCGCAGGTGGCCGGCTCCATCGGGTGTCGTGGCTGCGGCGGCGGACGGCCCCAGCCCGCGGGCGGCTCGCCGTTCGGGAACGGCACGCCGTCGACCTGCATGATCACGAAGGCGACGAAGCGGGCGTGGTAGCCGCGGTCGTCATCGGACTCGGGCGGCGCGGCCTCGATCAGGAGCCGCTCGCGGGCGACGCCCGCCGCAACGAGGGCATCGACGATGGCGGTCGCGCGCGCCGTGGCGAGCGCCTCCGGACGTCGCTCGGTCCGGTGCGCGTGCCCCACGATCGCGACGCGCTCGAGCTGCGGGTTCCCGATCAGCGTGGCCGCGACCGCCTGCAGGATCGGCGCGTCGTCGGCGTTCATGATCGAGCGCCCGCGCGCGAAGCCGATGCGGTCGAGGATCAGGATGCGCGTCTCGATCAGGACGACCGCACCGCGATCGGGGCAGCCGTCCTCGTCGCAGGTCCCGTTGTAGACCTCGACGTCGCGGGGGCAGCGATCACACGCATCGAGGATCCGGTCGTCGTCGTCGTCCGGATCGGGGCAGCCGTCCGCGTCCTGCCAGCCGTCGACGTCCTCGACGTTGCACTGACAGAGATCGTCGATGTCCGCGACGGCGTCGCCGTCGTTGTCGGGATCGGGGCAGCCATCGTCGTCCTCGAAGCCGTCTTCGTCTTCGTAGGCGTCGGGGCAGCGATCGTTCGGATCCGAGGCGACCGGCTCGGGGGTCGGTCGTGTCGCTGCGCCCGCGCAGCCCGTCGTGAGGACACCCGCGATCGCGGCGAAGAGGACGAGCGTGCGTGTGGGCATCGGAGTGTGGAGCAGCGTACCGCGACGACCCTTGGGCGTTTTCCGTCTCGCCGCGTCCGCCCTGGCTACGTCTCCGATCGCACGACCGATCTCACGAGCATCACGCGC
This sequence comes from uncultured Sandaracinaceae bacterium, assembly GCA_964502175.1. GTDB lineage: Bacteria > Myxococcota_A > Polyangia > Polyangiales > Sandaracinaceae > JAFLCL01. The sequence continues at coordinate 7,025 of CAZCVE010000016.1, read as the reverse complement.
CTGCTCGAGGCGCGTTACCTGCTGCCCGCGATGAGCTCGCGCGACGCGAACGCGTGGCCGCTGCTCGACATGTTCGACTTCTCGACGCGCACGTTCGAGACCCCACCCGACCTCGACGAGGCGCTCGTCGACTCGGCGCGCATGGACGTCTGCATGGCGACCTGGGGCAGCTGACGCGCTGTCTCAGGGCTCGCAGACCGCAGCGGGCGGAGGCGGGGGCTCGCACGCGACGACCGGCTGACAGATCGGCGGCGCGCATCCGCCGTACACGGACCCCGCGGGGGGGGTGCCGTTCGGCCAGTCTTCGCCGCCGACGCGCACGAGGATGAAGTCGACGTAGCGGCCCTCGAGCGCGTCGCCTTCTGCGGCCGCGGCAGGCGCGAGACCGCGGGGCGCGAGGCGCGAGGTGTCGATGCCCGCGGCGACGAGCGCATCACGAACGGCCGTTGCGCGCGCCGTGGCGAGCGCAACCGCGCGAGGCTCACGCGGCGTCGCGCGTCCCACGATCTCCACGCGCTCGAGGTGCGCCGAGGCAGCGAGCGCGGCGACGAGCGGCTCGAGCAGCGCGGCGTTCTCGCCGTCGATGGTGCTCGCGCCGGTCCCGAACGCGATGTGCTCGCCGATCTCGATGCGCTGCTGCGCGACGCAGTTGAGGTTGCGATCGGGGCAGCCGTCGTCGTCGCAGCTTCCCTGCACCGTCTCGGGCGCGTCGCGGCACTGATCGCACGCGTCGACGATGTGATCACCGTCGTTGTCCTCTTCGGGACAGCCGTCCGAGTCCTCGAAGTCGTCGCGATCTTCGGGCACGCACACGCAGCGATCGTCGTCGTCGGGCACTCCGTCCGAGTCGCGATCGGGCGGCGGCGGAGGCGGTTCATCCTGACGCACGGCGGCGGTCGGTCCGCCACAACCGCTCGCCCCGACGGACGTGAGGAGAAAGAGGCAGGTGCCGATCCGAGTGAACAGCGAGCGATTCATCGGCGTCACGCGAGCCCCGCGCCGCGCGGGAGGTGTCCCGGTCGTGCGATGCAGACGACCGCGTCGTAGCCGCCGAAGGCGAGGGCGTTGTTGAGCACGATGTCGACCTTCTGCTTGCGCGCTTCGTTCGCGACGATCTCGAGATCGCACTCGGGATCGAGCGTCTCGTAGTTCGTCGTCGGCGGGATGACGCCGGTCTGGATCGTCATGACGCAGGCGATGGCCTCCATCGCGCTCGAGGCCCCCATGCAGTGGCCGATCATGCTCTTGATGCTGGTCACGACGACGCGACGGTTGCCGAAGATCTTGTTGATGACGAGCGCTTCGACGCTGTCGTTGTTCGGCGTCGCGGTGCCGTGCGCGTTGATGTGATCGATGTCGTTCGGCGTGAGCCCGCTCGAGCTGATCGCCTGCCGCATCGCGGCGATCGAGCCCGCGCCCTCGGGGTGTGGGCGCGTGATGTGGTGCGCGTCGCAGGCGAGGCCGTAGCCGCCGATCTCCGCGAGCGGCACCGCGCCTCGGCGTACGACGCTGGCCTCGGACTCGAGCACGAGCATCGCCGCGCCCTCGCCGAGGATCAGGCCGCGACGGTTCTTGTCGAACGGCTTGCAGACGTCCGGGCTCATCGCGCCGAGGCGGGCGAAGCCTGCGTACTCGAGCTTCTCGATGATCTCGACCGCGCCCGTGATCACCATGTCCGCGCGGCCGGCGCGGATCTGATCGGCGGCAAAGCCGATCGCGTAGTTGCCCGCCGCGCACGCTGCGGGGAGCGTCTGCACCATGCCGCGGGCGCCGAGCGCGCGGGCCACGTGGATCGGCAGCAGCGTGGTGCCGTAGCGCGGGAGCTTCGGCGTCGGCACGGCGTCTTCGCCGCTGTGGATCCACGCCTTCTGGAGCTCACCGAGCACGTTGGCTTCGCCCATCGTGGTGCCCACCACGACGCTCGTTCGCTCACCCTGGACGTGTCGCGCCTCGAGGGCTGCGTCTTCGACGGCCATCCGCGCCGCGGCCACCGCGAACGCCGACGCGCGACCGGTGCGGCGCGCCTCGGCGGCGCTGAGGAAGTCACGCGCGCGAAAGCCTTTCACCTCGCCGGCCATGTTGCGGCCGATCTGCTGCGTCTCGAACAGCGAGACCTCGGAGACGCCCGAGCGCCCCGCGACGAGCGCCTCCCAGTAGGGCTTCTTGCCCATGCCGAGAGAGCTGACGACGCCCATGCCAGTGACGAAGACACGACTCATGTGGCCGCGATGATGGACGCAGGAGGACCCATTGCGCCAGCAGGCGCCTCGATGTCAGGCTGACGGAGATGGAGGTGGTCCCGGCTCCGTGTCACGACCCGGTTTTCGTGGGGTGGTACCAGTGAAGGTCCGCGTGTCGTGCTTGTGCGCTTGCCTGCTGTTCAGCGCGAGTTGCGATGTCAAAGCTCCCACCGATGCGGCTAGTTCCAGCGTCGCGGACGCGATGAACGCGGATGACTCTGGACTCGGCGTCGATGCAGTCGTACCCGTGGACGCGAACCGGCAGCCGGATGCATCGGAGGACGCTGCGCCCGACACGTCGTCTCTCGTCTGCACGGGGCGTCCGATACCGGAGGGCCTGGCGTGCGTCGCGCAGGCGGCTCACCTTGCGAGCGCGTGTGGGGGGCAAGGCGGAGTGGTCTTCGATGGCGGTCACTGCGTAGCCGCACGCGGCGCGGTCTGCGGCGAGACCGACCGCGGAGCCTTCGACTCACTCGAGGAATGCGGCGTGACGTGTGCCGCGGCTGGAGAGTGCGACCTTCTCGCCTTCGCGATCGATTCAGAGTGGCAGGCTCCTCCTCAGTTCTGCCGCGAGCAACCGTACGAGTGCCCGTTGATGGGAGTCGAGCGGCGTGACCGAATCCCCACGTCCTGCGCCGTCTGGGACGCGTTCAACGCGGGAGTCGTCTACTCCACGACGCACCCATTTCCCGAGCAATGGGACGTGCTCTACTCGCTGACGTTGGCGAAGCCTGTTCTTGGTCGCGTGTTCTGCGAGGAGAGACGGTGAGTGAAAGAGGCTCCCGTAAGACTTCGGCAAGCAAAGCATTCTTTTGGGCTGGGGTGCTGCTTGGCACGAGTTGTGTTGCGAAAGCACCCACGGACGCGACTGATTCCAACGTTGCGGACGCGGCCGTCTCACGCGACTCCTCTCACGGAGTCGACGACGTTACGCCGGTGGATGCGGCGCGAGGGCCAGATTCATCCGCCGATGCTGCGCCCGACACGACGGACATCGTCTGCACGGGACGTCCGATCCCAGACGGCTTGGCATGTGTCGCGCAGCAGGCTCACCTTGCTAGCGCGTGTGGGGGGCAAGGCGGAGTGGTCTTCGATGGCAGTCACTGCGTAGCCGCACGCGGCGCGGTCTGCGGCGAGAGCGACCGCGGAGCGTTCGACTCGCTCGAGGAATGCGGCGTGACGTGTGCCGCGGCTGGAGAGTGCGATTTGCTCGGGCTCTTCGTTCCTCCAGAGTGGCAGCCACCACCCGAGTCTTGCGGTGAGCAGCCCTACCCATGCGAAGCCATGTGGGTGCAGTACCGCGAGCGCGTCCCTGAGCACTGCGCCGTCTGGGGCGCATTCAACAGCGTCGGCGTGTTCCCTGCGACGCATCCGTTTCCGGGCCAGTGGGAGGTGTTGTACTCACTGACGCTGGCTAGTCCGACGCTCGGCCGAGTAGCCTGCGCCGACAGGATTCTGTGAGCTGAAGTCCAGTTCCTGGACACGCGTCAGGCCACCTCTGACCGGGCACGGCGGGCTCGTGCCGCCCACGTCTCGCGTCCCCTTCGCTGTGGTTGGAGCTCACCGAGAACCTTCAGGCCGATCTGCTGCGTCGCGCGCCGCGCAACAATCGGAAACCTCTGCGTCACGTGACGTGCGTGTCGCGCGGTCATGCTGTGTCTGGCGGGCCGATGGCTCGCACGAGGAGACCAGATGACGCTTGGGAAGATGACGAAGCGGGCGATGTCGCGCCGCGATGCGCTGAGGTGGGTGGGTGCGGGCGTGGCCGTGGGCCCGCTCGGCAGCCTGCTGGGCTGCGGCGGCGTGACGATGTCCGCGGACGACGCGGGCAGCGCGCTCGATCCGGACGCTGCGTCGGCTGCTGCGGACGCGTTCGCGCCCATCGCGCCGGACGCGGCGACGATCGTCGACGCGGCCTCGTCGGCCACCGGATGGGCGTCGGGAGGCACCGCGGCGATGACGGACCTCGCGACGTACCCGAACCCGTTCGAGGCGATCACGATCACGTCGTGCACGCCCATGTGCGTCACCACCGAAGGGCCGTGTCACGACGATCTCGCGCCCGCTCGAGTGGACATCAGCGAAGGGCAGGCGGGCCTCCCGATGCGCCTCGGCATCCGCGTGGTCGATGAGTCCTGCACGCCCATCACCGACGCGAACGTCGACGTGTGGCACTGCGACGTCGACGGCATCTACTCGAGCGAGACGGCCGACAACCCGCCGTTCTGCACCGGCGACAACGCGACGGCGCTCGCGGCCCGCTGGTTCCGTGGACACGTGCAGACCGACGCGAACGGCGTGGCGTGGTTCAGCTCGTGTTTCCCGGGCTGGTATCGAGGCCGCGCGATCCACGTGCACTTCACCGTGCGACGCACGACGCGCGAGGGCAGCGAGTACCTCACGTCGCAGCTCGCGTTCGACGAGGCGCTCATCGAAGAGATCTGCGGCACGCACGTCGACTACGCCGACCACGGCCAGCCCGACACGGCGAACACGAGCGACAACGTGTTCCCCTCGGACAGCGTCGAGGAGTACGAGCTCGAGACGTCGCGCATGACCGACGGCGCGATGCTCGCGTGGAAGACGATCGTCATCCGCAGCTCGCTCGCGAACAGCGTGTGCAGCGCGGGCGGCATGATGGGCCCGCCGGGCGGCTGATCGACACGATCAGGAGTGACGCGAGGCGATGGCTCCTTCGAGGGCACGCTTCGCGTCCTCGGCGTCGCCCGTGGTCCCGAGCACCAGTGGATAGGCGCCCACGCGGGTCGGCTGTCCGTCGGGCCCGAGCGATGCGAGCACCGGCGACGCGAGCATGATCGTGCGCGCGCCGAGCTCCCCCGCGATCGACGGCATCGCCTGGAGCTCCAGCGTGGCGAGCGGCAGCGCGCGCACCCACGATCCGCGCGCCTCGCCGTACGTGCCCACGAGCGCGGTGTCGGGCGCGATCGCGAGCACGGTCCAGTGCTCACGATCCGCGTCGTCTCCGAGGACGCGCGCGAAGAACCCCGCGGCGCGTGACTTCACGGAGTGCGTGAGGATCACGCTCCCCACGGTCGCGTCGAGGTCGACGATGTGCGCGCCGCGCGCTGCCGCCGCGAGCGCGTCACGGAACGGCGCGGGCAGCTCGCTCGCCGCGACGCTCCGCGTGCTCCGCGTGTAGTCGTCCTTCACGTCGCCGCTCCGACCGAGCTCACGTAGCAGCCGTGGCAGACGGGCACGTACGACTCGTCGCCGCCGATCTGGATCTGCTCGCCCTCGCGCACGGCCTTGCCGCCGACGAGGCGCATGTTGAAGCACGCCTTCTTGTTGCAGTACTGGCAGGTGACCTTGACCTCTTCGATCGAGTCCGCGAGCTCGAGGAGCCGTCGGCTGCCTTCGAAGAGGTGCGTCTGGAAGTCGGTGCGCAGGCCGTAGCAGATGACCGGCAGGCCCGGCTTCAGCGTGAGCGCCCAGAGCTGATCGACCACCTTCGCGGAGAGGAACTGCGCCTCGTCGACGAGCACGCAGTCGAGGCCCTCGAAGCGCGCCGGGTCGAGCACGGTGTCGGGATCCACCACGAGATCCGCCTCGGCCCGCAGGCCCGCGCGCGACTCCACGGTGCCCACGCCATAGCGCGTGTCGGTGCGCGGCTTGAGGATCAGCACGCGCTTCTCCTGCGAGCGGTAGTTGTGCGCGACGGCGAGCAGGTTGAGCGTCTTGGCGCTCCCCATGGTGCCGTGTCGGAAGTAGAGCTTGGCCATCGGCCGCCGAACCTACCCGATCGCGGCAGGCCTGCTCATCAGCCTTTCTGGAGGAGCCTCTCGAGCTCGGCGATGCGCGCCTCCGCAACCCGTCGCGCCTCGGCCTCCGCGTCGGCGCGAGCCTGTTGCTCGTCGGCGCGAGCCTGTTGCCCGTCGGCGCGAGCTCGTTGCTCGTCGGCGCGAGCCTGTTGCTCGTCGGCGCGAGCTCGTTGCTCGTCGGCGCGAGCCTGTTGCTCGTCGGCGCGCGCTCGCTGCGCGTCGGCGCGGGTCCGTTGTGCCTCGACGCGTCCGCTGGCTTCGTCCGCGCGCGCTCGCTCGTCTTCGGCGGGGGTGGGCAGCACTGCGTCGCGATCGAGCCACCGGAGCGCGGGACCGTCGTAGTAGTGGAAATTGGCAGGCCTCACGCCGAGGAAGAGGCCGAGCTCGGGCACCGGAACGCAGCCGTCCACCTTCTCCACCGGCACGAGCGCCTGACCGTCGTGTCGGTAGGCCTCGAGCTCGAACGTAAACGGATCGTAGAGGACGTACGTCCGCACGTGCCACGTGCGCTCGTAGATCTGCTTCTTGACCACGCGGTCGACGTGCTCGGTCGACTCCGAGAGCAGCTCGATCACCACGTCCGGTAGGCGTCCGTTCTCCTCCCACGCGACCCAGCTCTTGCGCTCCTTCTTGGGCACGTCGAGCACGGCGAAGAAGTCGGGCCCGCGGAAGTCGTTGTTCTTCGCCTGCTTCAGGCTGAAGTACACGAACATGTTGCCGCCCACGAACACGTCGTCGCGGTCGCGGAGGTGATGACCGAGCACGTCGATGAGGTGATTCATCTGGTCTCGGTGTCGGGCCGTCTCCATCGGGACTCCGTCGTCTGACGGCAGCTCGTCTTGTCCCGGAGGAACGTCGGGCGCGTGCGGATCTCGCTCCAACTCCATGCCGCCGAGGGTGCCACCGTTGGTCATGCGGCGCGACGTTGCACGGCCCGCACCGGTGTCCCCGACGATGAAACGAAGGGAATTCGCTCGAGATCTGGCGTCGCCGCCGCCACCCCCCT
>CAZCVE010000015.1:83928-179000 GCA_964502175.1 uncultured Sandaracinaceae bacterium | reverse complement strand
GCAGAGTGCGCGGTCACGAGCAAGCTACGCGAGGGTGGGATGGCCGAACGGGTACCTTGCTCGGGAGTGCCAGAGGCCCACTTGCGGCGGCGGCGCTTCGGCTTCGGGTGCTTCGGGCGAGAGCGCGGATCCCGCTTCGCCAGGCTCTCCACAGGCGGCGTGCTGCGCTCGTTGCGCGCTCGCTCCGCCGCTGCACGGCGCTCCTCCTCGCGCATGCAGGCGACGGTGGCTCGGACCTTCGCGCGTCGCTCGCTCGCGGTGATGCCGTCCCAGCTCGGCGGGCGAGAGACCTTCACCGTCACCGTCTTCATGTACAGGCCACGCAGCGCGTCGAGCGCACCTGCGCGACGCCATGCCGTGTCGTCGAGGAACGTGTGACTGATCTCGTCGAGGTCGTTCGCATACGCGCTCCAGCTCGAGACGCCGGGGTAGTCCTCCACGCGCTCCACGAGGTGCGCGCGCACGGGGTTCGCGTGGAAGTAGTCGACGGCGGTGTCCGCTGCGTCGTCGACATCATGCGGGACTTCAAGGGCGGCCTCGCCAAAGCCCTCAACAACCTCCTGGGGCGGCGGGGCGCGCTCTGGATGGAGCGCTACGACGACGACGCGGTGCTCGACGGGGAGGCGATCCTCGCGTAGTCGCACGATGATGTGGAAGTGGTTGCCCATGAAGACGAAGGCGATCAGCTCCACGTCGTAGAGCTCCTGCATCTTCGCGAGGAACAGCATCACGAGCGTGTAGACGTCCTCCGTGGGCGCGAGCAGGAACTGGTCGTCGACGCACTTGGAGCCGAGCTTCCACAGCCGAACGCTGCGCGGGTGATAGCGAGGGTTGCTCATGGTGAGCACCCCCATGCAGGAACCGTCCGGGTCTCGAGCGCGCGAAACGTGGAGAATTCGAGCGAGATCTGGCGGACTGGCGGAGGCCTGGCGGCGGAGTCCGCCAGTCACTCGTCGACGCGCGATCCTCGCGGTGGCCTGGCCCTCACCCAGCCCTCTCCCGCGGGGCGGGAGAGGGAGATCTTGCGCCTGACGCTTCGGGGTGCCCATTCGACGTGGGTGGTCGCCTGTCGGGGCGACCTGGCGGAGCACCGTTGACCCTCCCCAACCATCCCAGGGGGAGCGGCTTCTTGGCGGAAGGTGGTCTTGTGATCCTCAGGCTTCTCGTCGACCATCCCCGGGATGAGCGGAAGGGTCGCCAGCAGCGGGTCGACTAGCCTCCAGGTGGGGGCGATGATCGACGCGCGCTATCGCGTGCTCCGCGAGCTCGGGCGGGGCGGCATGGGGGCCGTGTACCTCGCGGAAGACGTGGGGCTCGAGCGCACCGTCGCCATCAAGCTCGCGCGCACCGAGCTGCCGTGGGCGCTCACGCGGTTCAGGCGCGAGGCGGCCGCGCTCGCGGGGATTCGCAACGAGCACGTCGTCCAGGTGCACGCGTACGGGCAGCACGATGACGTGCCGTTCTTCGTCATGGAGTACGTCGACGGCGAAGACCTCGCGTCCATCGTCGAGATGTACCGACGCGCGTACGCCGAGACGCCGCTCTACCGCGCGATCGAGATCATCGCGGACGCGGCGCGGGGCCTCGCTGCCGTGCACGCGTCGGGCGTGCTCCACGCCGACATCAAGGCCGAGAACATCGTCATCGAGCGCGGGTCGGGGCGCGCGGTGCTCGTGGACTTCGGGCTCGCGCACGACGCGCGGCGGGAGCTCGGTCGGGGCGCCGCGGGCAGCGTCGAGGAGCCGATGCTCGGCACGCCCGAGTACGTCGCGCCCGAGCTCTACTGGGGCGAAGACGCGCGACCGACCGCGCAGTCGGACATCTACGCGCTCGCCGTGGTCGCGCACGAGCTCATGACGGGCGTCGTGCCGTTCGACGCGCCCGAGGCGCTGCGTGTGCTCGAGCTCCATCGCGACGCGCCGCTCCAGCCGCCGTCGCGACTTCGCGCTGCGCTCGCGCCGCTCGACGCGCTGTTCGCATCGGCCCTCGCCAAGGATCCCGCGCACCGGCCTCCCACGGCCGCGGCGTTCGCGGCCAGGCTCGCGGCGATCGGTCGCGACTTCGCGCGCGCGGTGCCAGAGGCGCGCATCTCGGAGCTTCCCCCCAACGACTCGCGCGGCGTCGACGCGCCGCGCGTCCTCGTCATCGAAGACGAGCCGGTGTTCGCGAGGCTGGCCACGCGGTGCGCCCAGCTGGCGTTCGGCGGGGTGCCCATCGACGTCGTGACCGTGGGCACGGGCCCCGAGGCCGTGGCGAGCGCGCGACGTCGCGTGCCGCAGCTCGTCCTCCTCGACTACGACCTCCCCGAGCTCAACGGCGTCGAGGTCCTCTCGCGCATCCGCGCGCTGACCGGCGGCGAAGACACCGACGTGCTCGTCGTGAGCGCCGAGGCCGGCGCCGCCGAGCGCTGGCGCTTCGGCATCCTCGGCGTGCGCGAGTTCATCGAGAAGCCCGTGGACATCGAGGCCCTCGTCACCCGCATCCGAGACGTCGGCGGCCGCCGCGGCCTCATCCAGCGCGACGACGTCGGGGCCTGACCCTCGCGCCTGACTTTCGCCCAGGATCCTGGCCTGTGCGTCCCTCGGCCTTCCGCCCTCGATGCTCGCGTGATCGGCGTCCGCAAAGCGAAGCGGAGGCCCCTCGCCCGCGTGGACCGTCGGGTAGGTCGCCCTCTTCGTTTGGCTGGGCCGCGAACGATAACGCGTCGCGTCGAAACCGAACAAAACCGGCCCTTTGACCGAAATGTGACAGAGCGCGCGCGAAGCCCCGCGCTATCCCCGCGGTTCGCTATCGGCCCTCCCTCTGTCCGGGGGCGGGCACACCTGCTTCGAGCTGCAGTTCGACCCGAAGTCCGAGGAGCACCGTGACCGATCATTCCGCCGACCGTCCTCGCGCGAAGCGCGCGTTCACGCCCATCGCCGTCGTCGGTGTCTCTGCGCTCTTTCCTGGCTCGCTCGACAAGTCCGGCTTCTGGCGCGACATCCTCGCGGGCAAGGACCTGCTGAAGGACATCCCCGAGTCGCACTGGCTGATCGAGGACTACTACGACGCGGATCCGACCAAGCCGGACAAGACCTACGCGAAGCGCGGCGCGTTCCTCGACGACGTGCCGTTCGACCCGATGGAGTGGGGCATCCCGCCGTCCATCGTGCCGCAGACGGACACGACGCAGCTGCTCGCGCTCATCGTCGCCAAGCAGGTGCTCGACGACGCGTCGCGCGGACAGTTCGCGTCGATGGATCGCTCGCGCACGAGCTGCATCCTCGGCGTGACCTCGGGCCAGGAGCTGATGGGCTCGATGGTCGCGCGCCTCCAGCGCCCCGTGTGGGTGAAGGCGCTGCGCGAGAGCGGCATGGTCGAGACCGAGGTGCAGGCCGTCTGCGATCGCATCTCGAAGAGCTACACGAAGTGGGAAGAGGCCGCGTTCCCGGGCCTGCTCGGCAACGTCGTCGCGGGACGCATCGCGAACCGCCTCGACATCGGCGGCACCAACTGCGTGACCGACGCGGCGTGCGCGTCGACGTTCAGCGCGCTGTCGATGGCGGTGAACGAGCTCGCGCTCGGCCAGTCGGATCTCGTGATCGCAGGTGGCTGCGACACGATGAACGACATCTTCATGTACATGTGCTTCTCGAAGACGCCGGCGCTCAGCCCCTCGGGCGACTGCCGACCCTTCAGCGACAAGGCCGATGGCACGATGCTCGGCGAGGGCCTCGGCATGCTCGCGCTCAAGCGGCTGGATGACGCCGAGCGCGACGGCGACCGCGTGTACGCCGTGATCCGAGGCCTCGGCTCGAGCTCGGACGGCAAGGCGCTCAGCGTCTACGCGCCGCTCAGCAAGGGCCAGGCGAAGGCGATCGACCGCTGCTACGAGAGCGCGGGCTTCGGCCCCGAGACCGTGGAGCTCGTCGAGGCGCACGGCACCGGCACCAAGGCGGGCGACGCCGCGGAGTTCGAGGGCCTCAAGCTCGCGTTCGCAGGCGCGGCGGCGAAGCGCGCGAGCGAGGACAAGCCCGGGCAGTGGTGCGCGCTCGGCAGCGTGAAGAGCCAGATCGGCCACACGAAGTCGGCGGCCGGCGCGGCGAGCCTCGTGAAGGCCGTGCTCGCGGTGCACCACGGCGTGCTCCCGCCGACGATCAAGGTCGACAAGCCCAACCCGAAGATGGCGATCGACGAGTCGCCCTTCTACCTGAACACCGAGGCGCGACCGTGGGTGCGCACGGGCGATCACCCGCGTCGCGCGGGCGTGTCGTCGTTCGGCTTCGGCGGCACGAACTTCCACGTCGTGATGGAGCAGTACGAGGGCTCGGCGGATCGCGCGCTCAAGCAGCGCACGAGCCCGACGGAGCTGGTGCTCGTGCATGCCGTCGACCGCGCGTCGATCGCGGCGAGCGCGCGCGCGATGGCCAAGGATGTCGAGGCGGCGGTGGCCGATGGTCGCACGCAGCTCGAGGGCCCGTCCGGGATGCTGCGGTTCTTCGCGCGCACGACGCAGCAGGCCGGCGTGCCCGAGACGGGCGCGCGCCTGTCGGTGGTGGCGGAGAGCGATCGTGATCTGATCGAGAAGCTGCGCGCCGCGGCGGATCGCATCGAGAAGGACGAGAAGGCCTTCTCCCTCTCGAGCGGCGTGTCGTTCGAAGAGGGCGCGCACGAGGGCAGCGTCGCGTTCCTCTTCCCCGGCCAGGGGTCTCAGTACCTCGGCATGGGCAAGGAGCTCGCGATGACCCACGACGCGTGCAAGAGCGCGTGGGATCTCGCGGCCAGCCTTCCGATGGCGGGCGAGTCGCTCCGCATCGACGAGATCGTGTTCCCGCGGCGCGTGTTCGACGTGGCGAGCGAGAACGCGCAGAAGGAGCGCATCACCGCGACGGAGTGGGCGCAGCCCGGCCTCGGCGTGGCGAGCCTCGCGACGTACCGCTTGCTGCAGAAGGTGGGGCTCCAGCCTCACGCGCTCGCGGGTCACAGCTTCGGCGAGGTCATGGCGCTGCACGCCGCGGGCGTGCTCACGGCCGAAGACGCGCTCCGTGTCGCGCGCGCCCGCGGCGAGCGCATGCGCGACGCCGCGAAGACGACGAAGGGCTCGATGACGGCCGTGATCGCCAAGCGATCGGACGTCGAGGCGATCGTCGCGCGCGAGAAGCTCGCGGTGTCGATCGCGAACCACAACGCGCCCGATCAGGTCGTGCTCTCGGGCGCGACGGACGCGATCGCCAAGGCCGAGACGGTGCTCAAGGCCGCGGGCCTCACGACGAAGCGGCTCGAGGTCGCGACGGCGTTCCACTCTCCGATCGTCGAGAGCGCGATCGGTCCGTTCGCTGCGTTCCTCGAGGGCGTGGGCTTCGGCGGCGGCAGCGGTGTGCCCGTGATCGCGAACGCGACGGCGGACGTGTACCCGGCGAGCGCGAGCGAGGCGAAGCGCGTGCTCGCGAGCCAGCTCGGCGCGCCGGTGCGGTTCGTCGAGTCGATCGAGCGCCTCTATGCGATGGGCGTTCGCACGTTCGTCGAGGTCGGCCCGGGCAGCGTGCTCACGGGCCTCGTCGGCAAGATCCTCGGCGACCGCGCGCACCGCGCGATCTCGACGGACCGTCGCGGCCAGCACGGCGAGACGGCGCTCCAGCACGCGCTCGGTCGCCTCGCGACGGCGGGCCTGCCGCTCTCGCTCGCGTCGCTCTGGCGCGCGTTCGAGGTGGCCGAGGATCCGCGCAGCAGGCCGAAGCCGAAGATGGTGCTGAACCTCAACGGCTCGAACTACGCGAAGCCGTACCCGCCCAAGGGCGGCGCCAAGGCGCTGCCGCCTCCGATCCTCTCGAAGCCCGCCTCCGCCGGCGCGCCTGCGCCGATCGCTGCGCCGGCGCCGAAGGCTGCGGTCGTCTCGACGTCCAGCGTGGCGTCACCCAAGCCTGCGCCCGTTCCGTCCACCCCGATCACGACCGCTGCTGCGACGACCAAGGCTCCGACCGTCGCGCGAACGAGAGCTCCCATGAACGACGATCGATCGAACACGCCTCCTTCGACCGCTTGGCTCTCCGCTTACCAAGAGTCGCAGCGTCAGACGGCCGAGACCCACGCCGCGTTCGCGCGCGCGATGGCCGACGCGCACGCGGCGTTCCTTCGGTCGGCGGAGGCGAGCTTCGCGAGCCTCGCCGCGCTCGGCGGTGGCGTCGCGCCGCAGCCCGTCGCGTACGCGGCTCCGCAGCCGACGTACGTGCCGCAGGCCGCGCCTGCGTATGTCGCGCCGGTGGCTCAGTACGTTGCGCCTGCCGCGCCCGCGTACGTCGCGCCTGCGACTCCTGCGGCGGCACCGCTGACCCTCACCCCCAGCCCCTCTCCCGCTGGGCGGGAAAGGGGAGGAGAGCCGGCGCGACCTGCAGTGGCGGCGCCCACGGCCGCGAACGTCGATCTCGAAGCCACGATGCTCACCGTCGTCGCCGAGAAGACTGGCTACCCCGCCGAGATGATCACGCCGGCGATGGAGCTCGAGGCCGATCTCGGCATCGACTCGATCAAGCGCGTCGAGATCCTCAGCGCCGTGCGTGAGAAGGCGCCCGGGCTTCCCGAGCTCGATCCCGCTGCGCTCGGTGCGCTGCGCACCGTCGGTGAGATCGTCGACCACCTCCGCAAGGCGCTGGGTGAGTCGGCGCCTGCGGCTGCTCCCCGTCCGGCGGCGCCGGCGGCTGCGCCGTCGAAGTCGGCGAGCGCGTCGAACGTCGATCTCGAGGCGACCATGCTCACCGTCGTCGCAGAGAAGACTGGCTACCCCGCGGAGATGATCACGCCGGCGATGGAGCTCGAGGCCGACCTCGGCATCGACTCGATCAAGCGCGTCGAGATCCTGAGCGCCGTGCGCGAGAAGGCACCGGGTCTTCCCGAGCTCGATCCGGCCGCGCTCGGTGCGCTGCGCACGGTCGGCGAGATCGTCGATCACCTGCGCAAGGCGCTCGGTCAATCGGCTCCCGTCGCCGCCGCACCGTCGGCGTCTGCCGCGCCTGCGTCGGTTCCTTCCGCGAGCTCCGTCGATCTGCAGGCCACGATGCTCGCCGTCGTCGCCGAGAAGACTGGCTACCCGTCCGAGATGATCACCAAGGAGATGGAGCTCGAGGCCGACCTCGGCATCGACTCGATCAAGCGCGTCGAGATCCTCAGCGCGGTGCGCGAGCGCGCGCCCGGTCTTCCGGAGCTCGATCCGGCTGCGCTCGGCGCGCTGCGTACGGTCGGCCAGATCGTCGAGCACCTCGAGAAGGCGCTCGGCGCGAGCGGCGCCTCCGCGACGCGTGACGCGCGCACCTCGAGCGCGCTCAGCGCTTTACAGACGTCTGCCCCGGAGGCCGTCCCCAAACCCGCGGATGGCCTTCGCTGGGTCCTTCGCGCCGTGCCGCGTCCGCCGTCGGGTCTCGTGCGTGAGGGTCTCCTCGGCGCGCAGGATCTCGTCGTCGTCGGCTCGGCGCTCGCGGCTCCGCTCGCCGAGGCCCTCACGCGCCGCGGTGTGAAGGCGCGCGCGTCGGATCAGATCGCGGCGAGCACCGACGCGGTCGTGTATCTCGGCGCGCTCGCGTCGATCGCGAGCGATGGTGTCGGCGACGCGCTCGCGATCACCAAGCACGCGTTCCAGGTCGCCCGCGCGATCGCGCCCAAGCTCGCGGCCAAGGGCGCTCCCGCCGATCGCGCCTCGGGCGCGTTCGTGGTGGTCAGCGATCTCGGCGGCGACTTCGGCCTCGGCGGCTCCGAGCGCGCGTGGCTCGGCGGCCTCACGGGCCTCGTGAAGACGGCGCGCCAGGAGTGGCCGCGCGCGAGCGTCCGCGCGATCGATCTCGCAGGTGGCGCGGGCTCGAGCGATCCGGAGCTCGCGGAGCGCCTCGCCGACGAGCTCGTCGCGGGCGGTCCCGAGATCGAGGTCGGCCTCGGTCCGAACGATCAGCGCGTGGTGCTCGAGAGCGTCGCGCGCGGCACGACGAGCGGCGCGTTGCCTCTCGGCCGCGGCGACGCGATCGTGGTCAGCGGCGGCGCGCGCGGCGTGACCGCGAGCTGCGTGATCGAGCTCGTGCGTCGCACGGGCGCGCGGGCGGTGCTCCTCGGCCGCAGCACGCTCGACGACGAGGCGCCGGAGCTCGCGAACGTACAGGGTGACGCGCAGCTCAAGCGCGCGGTGCTCGAGCTCAGCAAGGCGCGCGGTCAGACGCTCACGCCTCCCGAGCTCGGCAAGCGCGTCGAGCGCATCAACGCGAGCCGCGAGATCCGCGCGACGCTGGAGGCGTGTCGCCACGCGGGCGGCGACGCGCGCTACGTGGCGGTCGACGTGCAAGACGGCGTCGGCGTCGCGATGGCGCTCGAGCCCGTGCGCGCGGAGTGGGGCCCGGTGCGCGCGATCGTGCACGGCGCGGGCGTCATCGCGGATCGCTTCATCGCGGACAAGACCGACGAGCAGTGGGACCGCGTGCTCGACACGAAGGTGCACGGGCTCGTCGCGCTGCTCGAGGCCACCAAGGCCGATCCGATCCGCGCGATCGTGATGTTCTCGTCGGTGGCGGGGCGCACGGGCAACCAAGGCCAGTGCGACTACGCGAGCGCGAACGAGATCCTCAACAAGGTCGCGGCGCTCGAGGGCAAGCGTCGGCGCGCGCAGGGACACGACGTGGTCGTGCGCTCGCTGGGCTGGGGCCCGTGGGAAGGCGGCATGGTCAGCCCCGCGCTCAAGGCGCGCTTCGAGAAGCTCGGCGTGCGCCTCATCGGCTTGGCCGAAGGCGCGGGCTGGATGAGCGACGAGCTCGCGGGCTTCGATCTCGACGACGTGGAGATCGTGCTCGGTGGCGAGCCCGTGGCCGAGGCCCTGCTCCACGAGTCGGGCGCCGCAGCGGCGCCGAAGACCGAAGCGCTCGAGGCGCGGATCTCGGGGTCGTCTCACCCTTTCGTCGATAGTCACCGCGTGAAAGGGGCGCCCGTGCTCCCCGCGGTGACTGCGCTCGATCTCATCCTCCGGACGGCACGTGCGCTCCGTCCGACGCTCGCGATCACCGAGGTCGAGGGCCTCGCGGTGCTCAAGGGCATCCGCCTTCCGCAGTACGACGGCCCGTCCGGCGAGCCGATGCTCGGCGCCGGTGATCGCTTCGTGCTCGAGGCCGAAGCGCTCGAAGACGGCTCGCTCCGCGTGACGATCGTGGGCCGCACGGCGAGCGGGCTGCCGCTCCGCCACTACACGGCGCGCGTCGTGTTCGGTCACGCGACGCCCGCGGTCCCGCGCCTCGACGTGGGCGACGTCTCGGTCGTGCGCGACACGATCTACGACGGCTTCGTGCTCTTCCACGGGCCGCTGTTCCACGCCATTCACACCATCGAGGGCGAGAGCGAGCGCGGCATCCGCGGCACGCTCATGGGTCGCGAGCAGCTCGGCTGGGAGCCCGATCCGGGCGCACCGACCGACGGTGCGATCCTCGACGGAGCCCTCCAGCTCGCGGTGCACCGCACCAAGCACACGCACCGCGGCGCGTCGCTCCCGACGTCGATCGCGCGCTACGTGCCTGGCCCTGCGGCGCGTCCGCACGGCGACGTGCGCTGCACCGTGCTCGCGCGCGGCGCGGGCCCCGAGAAGGCGCGCTTCGACATCGAGCTCCGTGACGCGCGCGGCGCGCTCGTCGGCTTCCTCGAGGGCCTCGAGGTCTTCGTGTTGCCGGGCAGCCGTGAAGAGCTCGCGCGCACGGGCGCGCCGGCCGACGCGGAGTGATCAGCGCCGCGTCGTGATCCAGGTGAGCGCGCGCTCGCGCGTCTCGAACGTCTCGCTTCGCATCATGCGATCGGGAAAGAACCATCGGATCGCGGTGATGGTCCCGCGCAGCATCGCGGACGGCGCGACGATCGCGAACGCGATGATCCGATCGCGGACCTGAGACGCGTCGCCCTGCAGCCACTCGGCGACGCGACGACGTCGATCGGCGTCGGGCGAGGCGCCCGTGAGATCGAGCAAGAGCTGGATCGGCGTCTCGCGCGCGAGCTCGACGACGCGCGAGAGAGCGCGGAGCAGCGAGTCGAGATCCGGCGGAGCGCTGCCTGTCGCGTCGTCGAGATGAACGAGGACGAGCGGCCGCTTGGACTCGTCGAGGACCCAGCGCGGCGGCATGTCCGAGACGCTACCATCCGCACGTGGTGACGCGCGACCGTGGGCTCACTCCATGAGCATCATCATCCCGGCGAACTGTTCGTGAGGCCGAGGCCGGACGTGCACCTGCCGTCGACGACGCTTCCGTCGCTCGAGCGCGCGGTCCTCGGCGGTGGGCTCGCCGGCCGTGCCGCACGCCGCACCGTCGGTCGCGACGACGTCGTCCAACGCGACAGCGTCGTCGCTCGCCGCGGTCGGCTCACTGCTTGCGGCGTTCGGCTCGCTCCCCTGAACGAGCCCGCCTTCGGCGACGGCCACCTCCGTCCCCGACGACTCGGAGATCGGCATCATGACGAACGCATCGTGGTTCGTCGCATCATCGCTCGCGGCGTCTGACGCGGGCGCGAGGGCCATCAGCGGTGCGGCGGTCGCCTCGGGCTCGGCGTTCGGCTCGCACGCGGCCAGCGCGCCTGCGAGCAGCGCGCCCATCGCGACCCCTGCGCGCGGCTCGGGGCGAAAGAGCGGGTTGCCCCCGCCGTCGTGCTGGACGTAGCCGCAGAGATCACCTCCGCGCTCGCGGAAGAGCGACAGGGCCTGCCGCTCCGTGAGCGCGCTGACGTTCACCACGACGCGATCGCAGTCCGCGCAGTGTCGTCCTCGGCCCCGCGGCGTCATCGCGTCGTAGGGCACATCACATCGCTCGGCGACGCGCAGACGCTTCTTGGGCATCGTGATCTCCTCGTCGCCCTGGGCCGACGACGGCGTCGGACTCATCGCGCGACCTCGGGCTTGGGCGCGGTCAGTCGATAGAGCACGTGCGGCCGGAGCGGATGACCGACACGAGGCGCGCGGTCTCGATCGTCGGGACGGCGCGATCAGCCGCGTGGCGGTCGAGGAGGTCATCCGACATCGCGAGATCTTGCCTGCGCGCGGTCCGGACCACACGGCTCCGCGATACGCTCGGGTCATGCGCCCCGAAGAACCCGGAACGAAGTTCCGGGCAGCAGTACTGGTGCTCGCGCTGTCCGTGACGGCCTGTGGCGATCGCGGCGCGCCCGACGCCGCGATGGACGACGCGATCGCCATCGAGGATGGCGCGGGGCCCGACGCCGTGGTGCTCGACGATCTCGTCTTCCTCGTCGATCCGGATCCGCTCGAGCGCATCGACTGCGCGATGGACGTCCCGATCGCGGGCGAGGTGCGGGCCAAGCACGTGGTCTGCGACAGAGAGCTCGTGGATGGCCCGCTCGCGATGGGCCGCGTCGGCGACGTCGTGATGGAGAACGCCGCCGCGCGCTTCGTGATCCGCGCGAACGAAGGCAGCGCGTCGACCATCGGCGGTCCGGGAGGCGCGCTCATCGATGCGTCGACCGTGGGCGGGACCGACCTCCTCAAGGAGCTCTTTCCGCTCTTCGATCTCGTGAGCCTCGCGCCGACCTCGATCAGCGTGGTCGAGGGCGGCAGCTCGGGGGAAGCGCGCGTGAGCGTGCTGTTCGATGCCGCGCCGCTCGAGCTCGTCGAGACGGTCGCGCCCGGTCTCGCGCGACCGTCGAACGTGCGCGGTCGGATCGACTACGTGCTCCTGCCCGACGAGCCGACGCTGCGCGTCGAGATCGACGTGACGACGCGGGAGGGCGACGCGAGCACCGTGATGCGCACGGGCATGCTCGCGCTGCTCGGCGGCGGACAAGAAGAGGTGCAGCCGGGCGTCGGCGTGCTCGACGGGGATCGACTCGGCGGCGTGGGCCCGCGGCTCGTGGGCGAGCGCAGCGACGGAGCGATCGCGCTCGAGCTCGCAGACAGCCTCGACGGCTCGCTCACGCGCATCGAGACGATCCACCTCGCGCGCGGGCGCCGTCTCGTCATCGGTCGCGGCGCGCTCACGCGCTTCGAGCTCCGCGTCGCGGTCGCCGACGTCGCCGCGCGCGCGCTCGACGCGCTGAGCCGCTCCGACGCGGACGTCAGCCCGCTGCTCGTGCGCGGGCCTCCCGGCGATCGTTTCGAGCTCGCGCGCGACGGCGCGACGATCCTGCGCTCACGCGTTCCGAGTGAAGGCGAGATCGCGATCGCGCTGCCGCTCGGCGCGTACACCGTTCGCGCGGGGTTCGGCGACGTGTTCGTCGATCCGCCTGTCTCCATCGTGCACGACGGCGCCACGCCCGTGACCGTGACGCCAGCGCCGCGCGCGACGCTGCGTGTGCGCGCGAGCGTCGAGGGCGACGAGAGCGTGCCCGTGCGTGTGACGGTCGAGCGCGACGGCGACGAGCTCGCCCGCTTCATCGCGATCGGCGAGACCGATCGTGCGCTGTCGGCGGGGCCCGTTCGCGTGACCGTGTCACACGGCCTCGAGCACGACGTCGTGGTCGAAGACGTGACGCTGACGAGCGGAGAGACGCACGTGATCGCTCCGGTGATCGATCACGTGCTCGACACCAGCGGCTGGGTGTCCGTGGATCTGCATCTCCACAGCGAGCTCTCGACGGACAGCACACACCGCGTCGAGGACGCGCTCCGCATGATGGCGGCCGAGCACGTCGAGGTCGTCGCCTCGACGGATCACGACTTCGTGAACGAGCACGCGCGTCACGCGGCGCGCGCAGGCGTGGACGGGCGCATCCTCCTCGTCTCGGGCGAAGAGGTCTCGACGACGGTGTTCGGTCACGTCAACGGCTACCCGCTGCGCGCGGATCTCGCGCTCTCCGCGGCAGGTGCCGTCGCGTGGTTCGGTCGCTCGCCCGCGCAGGTCTTCGACGGCTTGCGGGCGCGAGGCGACACCACGCTCGCTCCCGCGCTCGTGCAGGTGAACCACCCGCGCCTCGACGACGGCTTCTTCGACGCGGTCGGCCTCGACCCCGACACGGGCCACGCGACGGCGATGCCCGCGTCGCTCGCTCTCCCCGCAGGCACGGACCTCGACGACTTCTCGTTCGACGTGATCGAGGTGTGGAACGGCTACACGCGCGGCGACAACGAAGAGACCTTCGAGGACTACCTCGCGCTCCTCGCGTTCGGCCGCGTGTTCACGATGGTCGGCAACAGCGACACGCACCGTCCCACGCTGCCCGCGGGCTCACCGCGCTCGTTCGTGCGTGTGGCGGACGACACGCCCGGCGCGTTCGGGTGGAGCGACGTCGATCGCGCGATCCGCGCGCGCGAGGTGACAGTCGCGGGCGGAGTCTTCGTGACCGCAGAGCTCGTCGGCCCACGCGCCAGCGGCGTCGTTCCGGTGCGCGTGCGCGTGCAGGCGGCGCCGTGGGTCGAGGTGGATCGCCTGCGGATCTACGCGGGCCGCGGGGTCGTGATCGATCGCCCGATCACGACGAGCTCCGACGCCGTGCGGCTCCACGAGACGATCGACGTGCCCATCGCGGGCGAGGACTTCGTCGTCGTGCGCGCCGACGGATCGCGCGCGCCCGAGCCCGTGCAGCACTTCGCGCCGTACGGGGTCACCAACGCGCTCTTCGTCGACTGAGCGTCAGCCGAGGCCGATCGCGCTGGAGATCGCCGCGATCTCCTTCGTCTCGAGGGGCGAGAGCTTGCCGTCCGCGAGCGCCGCCGCGATGAGCGTGTCTGCGAAGGCGCGCCGCTCTCCTTCTGGCAGCGCACGCACGGCCTCCTCGGCCTCGCTCATGCGATCGAGATCCGACACGGTGCGGCGCTCGGCGTCGTCGAGGCCTTCGCGCGCGAGCGCGTCCTCGAGCACGGCGCGCTCGTCGTCGGTCATGAAGCCGTCGGCGGCGAGGACGCGGGCGAGGAGGAGACAGCGGGCGACGCGTTCGTTCATGTGCGGGAGAGGATACGGGACCGTCGCTTGCGAGCGCGAGGCGATCGCGTCGAAGCTCCGGAGATGCGTCGCCACCTCACGTGGATCCTCGGGGTCGCCCTCGCGCTCGTCGCGATCGTCCTGCCGCCTCGCGCGCGCGCCAACGGCGTCACGGCGCACGCGCACATGACCGACCTCGCGATCGAGGAGCTGCCGCCCGGCGAGCTGCGTGATCTGATGACCGACCCTGCGATGCGCGACGCCTACCGCACCGGCTCGGTGTTTCCCGACAGCGGCTACGCGGCGGGTGATGCGTACGGCGAGATCGCGCACTGGGAGCCGTTCACGCAGGCGTACATCGATTGGATGCGGGCCGAGCACCCAGCGCCCTACGAGACCGACGACGAGCGACGTCTCGTCGCGTTCCTGCTCGGACAGTGCTCGCACGGCATGGCCGATCAGGTGTTCGACTCGCTCTTCATGACGCGCGCGCTGACGTTCGATGGCGACGTCGACAGCCTCGACGAAGACAACGAGTACTGGCTCGTCATGGAGCACGAGCCCGGGATCGCGCCCCTCACGATCTGGGCGCCCTACGAGGATCTGCCCGACGTCTTCGCGGCCGAGCGCGACATGCACCGCCCCGACGTCGCGACGATCGAGGGCGGCCTCGGTCGCATCCGCGGCGTGCTCAACCTCCTCCAGATGACGGCGCGCCGCAGCTACGCGCGCACGTGGAGCGAGCGGCCGTGGGCCGCGTCGAACTACGACGTCGAGGCGACGCCGGGCTCGCTGCCTTTCATCGCGCGCATCATCGCGCGCTACTGGCAGGTGATCTTCGAGCGGCTCGCGGGCACGGACGCGCTCGAGCGCACGGTGATCGGCCACTACCCCGAGGACGGCGGCGACAACCACGAGGTGGATCCGCGCAGGCCCGAGTCGCGCGTGATGGTGGTGTTCGGTCACGGCATCGACGCGATGACGCTCACGCGCGACGAGGTGGTGCTCGAGACCGAGGCGGGCGTGCGCGTCTCGGTCAACCCGCACGTCGTCTACGGATCACCGTTCGCGAACGCGGTGCTCGTCGATCCCGAGGAGACGCTCGCGTACGACACGACGTACCGCGTGACCATCGGCGCTGGCGTGCGCGACATCGAAGGACGCGCGCTGCCTGCGCCCGTGGTCTCGACGTTCCGCACGCGCTGCGCGGCCGACCGTGTCGGCGACTGTCCCGCGCTGCCCGAGCCGTGGACGGAGCCGTCGGGTCCGCCGCTCGGCGACGCGGGTCCGCGCGTGGATGGCGGCGCGATCGACGACGCTGCGATCGAGCCCGACGCGGGATCCGAAGGCGCGATCGACGCAGGGGCCGACGTCACGCCCGCTCCCTCGTGTGGCTGCCGCGCGATGAGCGCGTCGAGCCCGAGGCCGACGCTCGCGCTCTTCCTCTGGGTGACGCTCGGGCTACTGCTCGCGCGGCGGGATCAGCGAGGCAGGAGAGACATGCGGTCGGGCACGTCCAAGTAGAAGTGCTTGATCTCTCCGCACATGTACGTGTTCTCGTAGAACCGCGCGTCGCCGGTCTCGACGTCGTAGTACGCGCCGACGAGGCCGAGCTCGCTCTTCTCGATCAGGCTGCGGATCACGACGCTGTGCTCGATGATTGCCTCGACCGAGCGGTGCACCTGGATCGCCGCCACGCGCTCGACGAACTCCTCGTTCTTCGAGTGGCGCTCGGTCAGCGTCTGTCGCTCGAAGTAGACCGACGGCTCGATCTTGTTGAGCAGCGTCGAGAGGTTGCCGAGCTGCACGTGATCGCACGCGCCCTTGATCGCGCCGCAGCTCGAGTGGCCCAGCACCACGAGGAGCTTCGAGCCCGCGATCTTCGTCGCGAACTCCATGGAGCCGAGGATGTCGTCGTTGATGACGGTGCCCGCGATGCGGATCGAGAAGACGTCGCCGAGGCCCTGATCGAAGATGAGCTCGGCCGACGTGCGTGAGTCGATGCAGCTCAGGATCGTGGCGATCGGGAACTGCCCCTCGCTCGTGTCGTTCACCTGCTGGAGCAGGTTGCGGTGCGCGCGCAGGTTCGAGGTGAAGCGCTCGTTGCCTTCTCGCAGCGCCGCCAGCGCCTTGGCGGGCGTGACTTCGGCCTGGGACTCGCGGGTGTGGGCTCGCATGGGGCCGACGATACCAGCGCTCGGGCCGGGCGGGTCATGCCGAAAGCCCCGCGCATCGCCCACGCGAGGGGCGAACCTGGGGGAGGGGTCACGCTTCGGTCACCGGCGCGAGAGGGCGCTTGCATGGGGCGCGCGGCTCGGATTCTCTACGCACCCCCATGCAGCATCCGTCCCGTTCTGCCCCGGAATTCGTGCCTGTCGCCATCGTCGGTCGCGCCTGTCTCCTGCCCGGTGCCGCGAGCCCTCGCGAGCTCGCGAGCTTGGTGTTCGAAGGTCGCGACGCGACGTCCAGCGTCGCGAGGGGTCGGTGGCGCATCGCGCACGAGCGCGTGGTCGCGCCGGTGTCCCAGACGAACGGCGATCGCGCGTGGTCCGATCGGGGCGGCTACGTCACCGAAGAGCTCGAGACGCCGACGGATCTGGCGATCGGCAAGGCCGAGCTCGAGCGCCTCGATCCGCTCACGCGCTGGCTCTGCACCGTGGGTCGCGAGCTGATGCGCGACGCGCGCACGCACGCCTCGCCGTCGCGCATCGGCGCCATCGTCGGCAACCTCTCGTTCCCGACCGATCACCTCGCGACGTACGCCGCGCGCGTGTGGCTCGAGGGCACACCGTTCGCGCCGCAGATCGACGTCGATCCGCGCGACCGCTTCATGTCGGGGCTGCCCGCGAACCTGCTCGCGAAGGCGCTCGGTCTCGGTGGTCCCGTACACGCGCTCGACGCGGCGTGTGCGTCTTCGCTCTACGCGATCGCGCAAGCGTGCGAGGTGCTCGCGCGCGGCGAGGCCGACGCGATGATCGCGGGCGCGGTGAATCGCGCCGACGACCTCTTCATCCACGTGGGCTTCTGCGCGCTCCAGGCGATGAGCAAGACCGGGCGGTCCCGTCCGTTCCATCGCGACGCCGATGGCCTCGTGCCCGCCGAGGGCTGCGCGCTCGTCATGCTGCGCCGCCTCGACGACGCCGTGCGCGACGGCGAGCGCATCCTCGGCGTGGTGCGCGGTGTGGGCCTCTCGAACGACGGCCGCGCGCGAGGCCTGCTCGCTCCGAGCGAAGAGGGACAAGCGCGCGCGATGCGCGCCGCGTACGCCAGCGCGAACCTCTCGCCTTCGCAGATCGACTACGTCGAGTGCCACGCGACCGGAACGCCCGTGGGCGACGCGACGGAGCTGCGCTCGCTGCGCGACGTGATGGGCGGTGATGGGCGCACGGCGCCGCTGCCGCTCGGATCGCTCAAGGCCAACGTCGGGCATCTCGTCACGGTCGCGGGCACCGCGGGCTTGCTCAAGGTGCTCGCGTCGTTCGAGCGCGGCCAGCTGCCGCCCACGCCGCACCTCGAGGGCGCCGACACGACGCTCGCCGCCGTGGCCGAGCTCGGCTTCGAGATCGTGCGCGCGCCGCGCGCGTGGGCGCGCCGCGACGACGAGACGCCTCGACGTGCCGCGGTGAGCGCGTTCGGCTTCGGCGGCAACAACGCGCACCTCGTGGTCGAAGAGTGGGTCGAGCCCGCGCTCGCGCCGCGCACCTCGCGCCCGCTGCACCGTGAAGGTCGCGTGGTGATCGTCGACATCGAGGCGCGCGTGGCTTCGCTCCCGGACGCGTCGTCGTGGACCGAGGCGCTCGTCAGCCAGCGATCGCTGATCGAGACGCGCGCCGATGGCTCGCGCGCCGGCGCCGCGAGCGAGGTCGTGCTCGAGCTGCAGGGCCTGCGCTTTCCGCCGACGGACCTGCAGCGCACGATCGCGCAGCAGACGCAGCTGCTCGAGGTCGCCCGCAACCTCGCGGCGCGTCACACGCTGGCGCGAGAGTCGACGTCCGTGCTCGTCGGGATGGGCTGCGACGCGGAGGTCGCGCGGTGGGGCGCGCGCTGGCGCCTCCGCGAGGCGGGCACGCGGCTCGGCCTCGACGACGCCTGGATCGCGCGCGCCCAAGACGCGATCGCGCCGAGCCTCGACGCCGCGACGGTCGTGGGCACGATGCCCAACATCCCTGCGAACCGGATCAGCTCGCAGCTCGATCTCGGAGGGCCGAGCCACACCGTGTCAGCCGAAGAGCGATCGGGTCTCGTCGCGCTCGAGCTCGCGCGCACGGCGCTCCTCGAAGGGCGTGTGGATGCGGCGATCGTGGGCGCGAGCGACTTCTCCGCGGAGCCCGTGAACGAGCGTGCGATCCGCGCGCTCCTGCCGAGCGAGCTCCACGTCGCGGGCGACGCGGCCGTGGCGCTGCTCGTGATGCGCGAAGACGACGCGCGCGCGGCGGGCCTGCCGATCCTCGCGGCGATCGACGAGGCCGGTGCGTTCGACGAGAGCGCAGCGCGCTGGTCCGTGCAGCCCCGAGAGGGCGCGCGCTCGCTGGTGGGACAGAGCGGCCACGCGCACGCCGCGTCGGGCCTTCTCCACGTCGCTGCCGCGGCGATCACCATCGCGCGTGACGACGCGCGACCCAGCGCGCGCGTCGAGTGCACGTCGCTCGGCGGCGTCCGCGAGATCGTCGGTCTCTCTCGCGTCACCGACATGCCGCTCCGCGCGATCGCTCCCGTCGCGTCGCCCAAGCATCCTCTCCGTCTCCCTGCGCGCCCGCCGCGCGTCGTCCTGCCCGCGCTTCCGATGAGTGGCCTCCCGATGAACAAGCCGTCCGACAAGAACCCGCCCGCCAAAAACGGCGCGCACACCGACGTGATGATCCTGCGCCCCGCGCCGCGCCTGCCGTCGGTGACGACGTTCGCGAAGAAGAAGAACGGGAGTGCTTCGCCGGCGTCTCTCGCGTCCCCACCCCCGGCCCCTCCCGCTGGCGGGAGGGGTGACTTTGGTGCTCCGGCTCGCCCCGCTGACCCACCCCCGGCCCCTCCCGCTGGCGGGAGGGGTGACCTCGGCGCGAGCATGCCAGTCGCCCACACGCCCATCGCGCTGAGTGGGGCTGTGGTCGCCGATCCCGTCGTGGCCGGATTCGAAGACGCGCAGCGCGCCATCGGCGAGGCGCACCGTGCGTTCCTCGCGCAGCAGGTCGCGCTTCATCAGCAGTTCTTGGCTCTTCGGGAACAAACTCTGGGTCTCCTCTGGCACGTGCCGAGTGAAGGAGTGGAGAGCTCGGCTTCGAGCCTCGGCGTCGCTGACCCGACCTACGCTCCGCAGGCTCTCCCCGCCGTCTCAGCTCCTGCTCCGCAGGCTCGCCCCGCTGACCCAACTCCTGCTCCGCAGTCACGCCCCGCTGACCCACCCCCGGCCCCTCCCGCTGGCGGGAGGGGTGACCTCGGTGCTGTGGCTCCTTCCCCGAAGAAGAAGCCGCCTGCGCGGGTCGGGGGCCTCAAGCCCGATCCGGTGGTGCCTACGCCGCGCGGCCCTTCGTTCGATCGCGCGCAGCTCGAGATCCACGCGGGCGGAAACATCTCCGAGATCTTCGGCCCGCTCTTTACACGACAAGACCCCTACGTCGTTCAGACGCGCATGCCGCGTCCGCCGATGCTCCTCGCCGATCGCGCGACCGGGCTCGACGCGGCGCCGGGTGTGCTCGGACGCGGCACCACGTGGACCGAGACCGACGTCACCTGGCAGAGCTGGTACCTGCATGAAGGGCGGATGCCCGGAGGCATCCTGATCGAGTCCGGTCAGGCCGATCTCTTCCTCATCTCGTACATGGGGACTGACTTCCTCAACCGCGGCGAGCGTGCCTATCGCCTCCTCGGCTGTGAGCTCACCTACCACCGCAGTCCGCCCGCGGCGGGGGAGACCATCGACTACGACATCCACGTCGATGGCCACGCGAACCAAGGGCCGATTCGCATCTTCTTCTTCCACTACGACTGCCGCGTTCGCCCCCTGGGTACGCCCGGTCCCGGACAGTCCGGCTACGTCGGCAAGCCGCTGCTCACCGTGCGCAACGGACAGGCAGGCTTCTTCACCACGGGAGAGCTCGACGACTCGGCAGGCATCCTGTGGACCCCTGAAGGACAGGAGATCGTCCAGAGCCCGCGCCTCGACGGTCCGGCCGCGATCACCCACAAGCGCGCGTTCGACTTCGCGGATCTGACCGCCTTCAGCGAGGGGCGTGTCGTCGACTGCTTCGGTCCTGCGTTCACGCCGACGCTCGCGCACGTGCGCACGCCGCGTATCGCGGGCGAGCGGATGCTGTTCCTCCACCGCATCGACAGCTTCGAGCCGACAGGAGGGCCGTGGAAGCGTGGCTATCTCAAGGCCACTCAGGACATCACGGCAGACGACTGGTTCTTCCCCGGTCACTTCCACAACGACCCGTGCATGCCGGGTACGTTGATGTTCGAGGGCTGCTTGCAGGCGATGGCCTTCTATCTCGCGGCCATGGGCTACACGCTCTCGCGCGATGGCTGGCGCTTCGAGCCGATCTCGGACGAGGCCTACAAGCTCCTCTGTCGTGGTCAGGTCACGCCGAAGTCGCGCGTGCTCACGTACGAAGTGTTCGTCGAAGAGGTCGTCGCGGGACCGATCCCGATGCTCTACGCAGACCTCTTGTGCGTCGTCGACGGACTGGGCGCCTTCCACGCGCGTCGCATGGGCCTTCGCCTCGTGCCCGGCTGGCCGCTCGAAGAGCGTGCGCGCCTGATCGCGGCCGATGCGCTGCCGCCGCCGTCGGGACAGGAGCCGGCGTCTCTGTCGCAGAACGATCCGGCGAAGAAGGTGGCAGTCGCGCCGAACGGACCGAGCAAGGGCTTCCCGTTCGACTATGCCTCTCTCGTCGCGTGCGCGTGGGGTCGTCCGAGCGCAGCGTTCGGGCCGATCTACGAGCGCTTCGACTCGACGCGAAAGGTCGCGCGCCTTCCCGGCCCGCCGTACCACTTCATGTCGCGCGTGAGCTCCGTCGAAGGCGACATGGGCATCGCGCGAGCGGGGGCCAAGGTCGAGGTCGAGTACGACGTGCCGAGCGACGCTTGGTACTTCGGTGAGAACGGCGCGGCCGTGATGCCCTATTCGGTGGTCATGGAGGCAGCGCTCCAGCCGTGCGGGTGGCTCGCGAGCTACGTGGGTTGTGCGCTCCTCACCGACGAAGACCTGCTGTTCAGGAACCTCGACGGAAAGGCCACCGCGCACGTCGAGATCACGAAGGACGTGGAGCTCCTCCGCACGCGCGCGCACCTCAAGAGCTTCTCGCGCACGGGCACGATGATCATCGTCGCGTTCGACGTGGCGCTCTTCGCGCGTGATCGAAAGACCGGCGCCGAGACGCTCGCCTACTCGCTCGACACGGTGTTCGGGTTCTTCCCGACGTCGGCGTTCGAGAACCAGGCGGGCCTGCCGATCAGCGCCGAGCAGAAGGCGCTCTACGACGCCTCGCCGAAGGACGGCATCGATCTCGACGCGCGGCCGTCACACCTCACCACCAAGAGCGCGCGCCTCGCGACGCCGTTCCTCCTCATGCTCGATCGCGTCACGCACCTCGATCACGAGGGCGGCAAGAAGGGCAAGGGCGCTCTCCGCGCGGAGAAGGACGTCGATCCGAACGAGTGGTTCTTCAAGGCGCACTTCTTCCAGGATCCGGTGCAGCCCGGCTCGCTCGGCGTGGAAGCGATGTGTCAGCTGCTGCAGCTCGCGATGCTCGAGAAGGGCCTCGCCGATGGCATGACGAGCCCGCGCTTCGAGGCCGTGGCGACCGGCGCGGCGCACGTGTGGAAGTACCGAGGGCAGGTCGTGCCGAGCAACCGCACGATCGGCTGCACGGTCGAGGTGCTCGAGATCACGAAGGACGCGCGCGGCGTGCTCGCGATCGCGGACGCGAGCCTCTGGGTCGACGGCAAGCGCATCTACGACTGCAAGGGCCTCGGCATGCGCATCGTCGACGACGGCACGCACGCGACGACGGCGCCGAAGAACGGGTCGCCCACAGTGGCTGCGTCGGTGGCCGCGGATCCCATGGGCCGTGCGTCGATGCGTCCGCGCAGCCAGACGACGAAGCTCACGCCGCGCGAGATCCGCGAGATCCGTGCGAACGCTCCCGTCGTGATCGAAGAGACGCTCGATCCGAGCCGCGACACGTGGCTCGGCGATCACTGTCCGACGTGGGTGATCCCCGCGCTGCCCGCGATGTCCATGCTGGCGCGCATGCAGCGCGCGGCGTCGCAGGCGCTCGGCGTGTCGGTGAGCACGATCGAGGGCCTGCAGATCCTTCGCTGGATCAGCTTCCCGACCGGTTCGATGCGGCTCCGTACCGTGGCGACCCCCACGGCCGAGGGCTGTGATCTCGCGATCGAGGTGTGGCGCGAGGCCCGCGATCCGCGTCTGTCGCGCTTCGAGCCGGCAGCGACGGCGCGCGCCAGCACCGAGTCGTCGGACGCCGAGCGCGCGCCCGTCGCGCCGCTCGCCGGAGGCCGCGCGCTGCCGCTCCCGTACGCCGCGGGGACGCTCTTCCACGGTCCGCGCTTCCAGCTGCTCGAGTCGCTCACGAGCGGCGAGGCGGGCGCGAGCGGTGTGCTGCGCGTGCCCGCCGAACAAGCGGCGCTCCAGCTCGAGCTGGTGCTGGACGCGGCCACGCACGTGATCCCGCACGACGCGCTCCACACGTGGAGCGATCGGCTGCCGTCGGATCGCGCCGCGTATCCGTACCGCATCGAGCGCGCGTGGCTCGGCGCGTTCCCGACGAAGGGAACGATCGAGGTGGACGCGCGCCTCGAGAAGGTCGACGAGCACGCGCACATCCGGCTCGTGCTCTCGACCGGCGGTCGCGTCTGCGCGGACCTCTCGCTCGTCGAGGTGCTCTTGCCGAAGGGCCCGATCGGCATGGCGGCCACCGCCGATCGCGAGGCGTTCCTGCGCGACGCGCAGTATCGGGCAGGCGTCGGTCTCTCGCGCACCGAGGGCGAGTCCACGCGGCTCGAGATCCGCGACGTGGCGCTGTCGAACTGGCTGCCCGGCACCGTGGAGCGCGTCTATGCGCTCGTGACGAGCGACGTGACGGCGGAGATCGCGGTGAAGGATCACGTGGCCTCGCGCGCGCACGTGCACCCCTCGCGCATCGTCGTGGATCTCGCGTCGGGGCGCGACGGCACGGCGAAGGCCCACGACAGCCGCGACCCGCTGACCGTCTACGACGTGGAGCTGTGTCGGGACGCGACGTCGGTGACCGTCACGGGCGTGGAGGCGCCGACGCTCGACCTCTCCGTCGTGCGCAGCTTCTGGCGATCGAACCTCTCGACGACCCCGCGTCCGATCGGACCGTGGCCCGGTGAGGATCTCTACTTCGCGCTCATCGAGCGCTTCATGCGCCGCATCGTGATCGAGGATCCGGCGAGCTTCGCGAAGAAGGTGGCCGGGCGGAGCGCGCTCTACCTCGGCAACCACCAGGTCGGCATCGAGTCGCTGCTCTTCGGCGTGGTGATCGCGTCGCTCACGCGCATCCCGACGCTCACGCTGGCCAAGCAAGAGCACGCGGAGTCGTGGCTCGGAAAGCTCATCCTCCACGGCTTCTCGTACCCGGGCCTGCGCGACCCGCGCGTGATCGCGTACTTCGATCGCGCCGACCCGGCGTCGCTCCCGCGCATCCTCCAAGAGCTCGGTCAGCGCATGGCCGCCGGAGGACAGAACGTGATGATCCACGTCGAGGGAACGCGCTCGGTCACGTGCGCGCAGCCCGTCACCAAGATGAGCGGCGTGTTCGTCGATCTCGCGCTCACGCTGAACGCGCCGATCGTGCCCGTGCGCTTCGCCGGTGGCTTGCCGCGCGAGACGCTCGCGCAGCGCCTCGAGTATCCCTTCGGCATGGGTCGGCAGGACTACTACGTGGGCACGCCGATCGAGCCCGAGACGCTCGCGTCGATGCCGTACAAGGAGCGCACCGAGTCGGTCATGCGCGCGATCAACGCGCTCGGCCCCGGTCACGAGATCGAGGCGCCGTTCGAGAGCGATCCGAGCTTCGAGGCCGAGATCGCCGCGTGGTCCCAGCACCACGGGATCGACGAGGCGCACGCCGCGGTCGCGCTCGCGCTCCTGGGCTACGCGACGGCCCATGGCGGCGCGATGAGCGAGCAGGGAAGGGCGCTCGTCGAGGCGGTGCGCGGTGAGCGCATCCTCGGGCACGCGACGGCCGAAGATCGCTGGCTCGCGGAGCTGGCCTCGCGACTGCGTTAGCCGCGGATGGCCCCTCGCATGAGCCGCTCGCGCGTCCCGTCGCCTGAGGCTCGCTGGGGTGCCTTGCACTGGGCTTGATCGGGCATCAGCCTCGCCCGCGTGAGCGACCCGTTCGAGCTCGTGTTCCTGGTTCGCGACCCCGACCACTCGGTGGCGAGGATCGGGAACCTCGTGCTCGTCGCGTGGGTCGGCGAGACGCGCGCGCACGACGTGCGTGCGGTGGCGGAGCTCCTTCATCGGCTGCCGCGCTCGCGCGCCGAGAAGATCGGCCTCCTCCAGATCGTGATGCACGCCGCGAAGCCGCCGGATCAAGAGACGCGCGAGGCGCTGATCGAGCTCGTGCGCGGCGGACGCGAGATCCTCGCGGCTTCTGCGGTGGTGTATCCGGGCGACGGCTTCATCATGGCCGCGGCGCGCGCGTTCGTGTCCGGCATCGCGATGCTCGCGCGACCGGGCTTTTCTCACGTCGTGTTCCCGACGCGGGCCGAGGCTTCCGAGTGGATCGCGCGCCTCCTGCCGCGCGTGAGCGGTCACTCGTGGACCGCGCACGAGGTCATCCACGTGGTGGAGGACTTCGTGACGCGCGCGTCGGGCTGAGGATCAGCGACGTGTGCGCGTCGCGCGTCGCGTCGCGAGCACGGTGAGGCCGAGCGCGATCGCGAGCCACGAAGCGCTCGAGGCCGAGGGCGCCGCGCGGCAGCTGCAGCCGCTCGACGACGGAGTGCCGGGAGCCGGACACACGCTTCGGTCGCGACACACGCCCGAGGCGCAGGAGCCGTCCGAGCCGCAGAGACCCGTGACGTGCTCGAGCGTGCACGGCGCGGAGTCCGGGAAGCTCATGCCGCCGCAGCCGCGCGTCTCGATGCACTGACGGATCGTCGTGCACCCGCCGCCGCCGGGGCAGACGCCGCCGGCCGTGCACTCTTCGGTCGGCGCGCAGAACGGGCCCGAGTGCGAGGTGCGCGGCGTCGAGCCCGCGGGACACGAAGCGGGTGGGTTCTCGACGACGTCTGCGCGCGCGACGGTGGCGAGGCACGCGGAGAAGACGAGCGCGAGGATCGTGAGTGAGCGCATCGCGTGAGCGCATACGTGTTCGTTCATGGGGCTGAGCTCCTTCTCACTGCGCGCCGATCGTGATCGACGCGCGCTCGATCTCGGTCGCCGCGCGACAGAACTGGACGAGCGCGGGGTAGTCGGCCGCGGACGTGGTGCCGAGCGGCAAGACGACGCGGTGGCGGATCGTGACGACGCCGTCGCTCGTGACGGAGCTGGCGACCATCGCGCCCGCGCCGGTGCGAGGGCCGCGGACGCTGCGATCCTGAGGCGGCCTCACCACGCCCGGACCGCGCACGTGGAGGACCACCTCGCGATCGACGCCGCCCGCGAGCATCGTCGTCGTGCGCGAGCGCAGCGCGGCGAACTCGCCCTCGAGGTCGGTCGCGAACAAGGGGACCATGCGCACGCGCTGCGCTTCGCCGTCGCGCGCGAAGAGGGCCGCGCTCTCGGCGACGAAGAGGATCTCGAGCGGCGCCTCCCAGTCGTCGAGGCCGCGGATCTCGAGGCGTCGCGGATCGGCGCGGCCACCGGGGATCATCGACGGAACCAGCCGCTCCGCGAGCAGCGTGGCTCGATCGCCCTCGGGGATCTCGAGGATCGCGTTGCGCGTGCCGGCGGCCTCGAAGCCCGTGAACGAGAGCCGCACCGAGAGCAGCGCGACGCCTTGCGGCGAGACCTGCACGTCGGCCTCGACGCGACGCTGTGATCCGGAGCCCTGCTCCGCGGGGATCGCCACGTGAGGAAGACCCGCCTCGAGCACGATCGCGTCTTGCGAGGCGACCGTCGGCGACATGAACGCGTGCGGCAGGCCGCGCCCTCCCGTCTGCAGCCAGATGCGCGAGCCGCCGATCGACGCGCCCACGAGGAACTGCCCGTAGAGCTCGCTGTCCGGCAACGCGCCAGGGCGCGCGCCTGCGAGATCGCGCGAGACCGCGATCGTGGCGGGCACACCCGCGGCGTTGAGCAGGTAGCGCAGCGCGCGCGCGCGGTTGCCAGCGCGCGCCGCGACCATGAGCGCGGCCTGTTCGAAGAACGAGCCGTCGCTCGGCTCGATGTTCTCGAGCACCCAGCGGTGGATCCGCTGCACTCGTGTCGCTGGTGACTCGCTCGCGCCCGCGCCGATGTCGTCGGTGAGCAGGCGCTCGATCGCGGGGTCGGCGAGGTCGCTGTCGAGCAGCTGATCCGCGACGGCGCCGAGCATCCGATCCCACGTCACGCGCACGCCCGCGCGGAGGCTCGGGACGATCGGCGGATCATCGACGCTGTCGGGCTCGCGCGTGAGCGGCAGCACCTGCGTCATGAGGAAGCGCGTCACGCGGAGGCCGTTCTCCGTCGTCACCGTCGGCGGCGGTACGGGGCCGCGCACGTCGAACGTGAGCTCGAGATCGGGCGGCGACACGAACGTCATCTCGCTGTGATCGAACGGGGCGCTGAAGTTCTGGAACACCCAGCCATCGGACAGGTACGAGTCGCCCCACACCGGACCGCGCTCGCGCACGACCTCGTACTCGACGTAGTCGCCGATGTGCAGCGGCGGCATCGTGGTGCTGTCGCGGATCGCGTCGGGCTCTCGGATCGAGCCGTCCGGCGCGACGACGCGCACGGTGAGGACGCGACCCGAGAGCGTCAGCTCGCCGAAGCGCTCGACGCCCTCTTGCGACTGCACGCGGTAGATCTGGTGGACGAGATCGATCGCGCCGCCCGACGGAAGGACGCGCGTGACCATGTAGTCGAAGAGCAGCACGGCGGAGTGTCCGTCGTAGCGTCGGCCCGACGCCTCGAACGCACGGATCGCAGCGAGACCGTCGCGACGGTGCGGCTGCATCACGTCGGCGCCCGAGAGCGCGAACATGAGGCGACGCAGATCGCGCGACTCGTCCGGCGCGCGCGCGGCCTCGCGATCGAGCACCTCGAGCGCGCCGTGTCGATCGCGCTCGGCGTAGCGGCGATCCGCCGAGACGATCGTCATGCGCGCCTCGCCCGCTTCGGTCTCGAGCTCCGCCTGGAGCCGACGCTCTGTCGCCGCGTCGCCGCGCGCACGCGCGAGCGACAAGCGGCTCGCGCGCAGCTGACGCGGCGACCAGAGCGGCGCGAGGCGCGTGAGCTCGGCCTCGACCGCGGCCCAGTCGCGCCGCGCCGCGGCCGACGCCAAGATGGACTCGTCGCGCGCGTCGCACGCCACGAGACGCGGCAAGAGCGCGCGCGCCTCGGCCACGCGATCTCGCGCCTGGAGATCGTCGTACGTGGCCGCGAGGACCGGGCACGAGCTCGGGCGCAGGGCCTGCGCGCGCGCCAGCGACTCTCGCGCTTCTCCGACGAGCGAGGCCTCTCGGAGCTCGTCGTGGAGATCGAGCTCGACGGAGAGCACCGTGGGGAATCGCTCGCGGAGCTCGCGCCGCATCGTCAGCCGATCGGCGGCGTTCTGCTCGAGGCTCGCCAGGCGTCGCGCCGGCCCGAGCGCGGCGGGATCGCGCTCGACGGCGCGTCGCACGAGGCGTCGCTCGTCGTCTTCTCGCTGCGTCGAGGCGACGAACGGATCGTTCGACGAGATGCGCGCCGCGAGGATGAGCATCGCGCTCGTTCCGTCTTCCGTGAACACGTGACGAAGTCCCTCGCGCGCCGCGATGCTGCGGCCCTCGAGCGATCGCGTCTCGACGATCAAGAAGCCCTCGAGCGGGCTCTCCGGTCGCGCGGCGGTGGTGCGCGAGCCTCGCCCCAGCATCCACGCGAGGCGCGGCTCGGCCTCGCGCGACGTGATGCGGAGCTCGAGCTCGTGACGTCCCTGCGTGAGCGTGACGTCGGCCTCGACCACGCTCGGCTGCTCGACGCCGCGTCGATCCACGACGAGCACCTCGCGGCCATCGAGGGTCGCGCGCACGTTCGCGCTGCTGTCGATCGCGAGCACGTAGGCGCCGGCCTCGGGCGCGTCGATCTCGGCCTCGACGACGCGTGATCCGGGGCCGCGCGTCGCGCGTGAGTTGCCACCGATGGCGATCACGCAGCCGACGGCCTCGACCGTGCGCGTGTCGGTCGTGCCACGACCGGGTCCGAGGTCGTAGCGATCCTGCATGGGACCCGAGCCCTCTGCGGGCAGCGTCGTGTCGAAGCCGCCGAGCACCGCGAGGCCGAACGGCCCCGCGACGCGCGCGCGCACGGGACATCCCATGGTGCGCGCGAGCGTCGCGGCGCGCGCGGGATCGCCGTGTCGGTAGGCGCGATCGTAGAGCCAGTGGAACGCGCTGCGTCGGATCTGCGAGGCGGGAGCCCCATCGAACAGGGCCTGCATGGCGGGTCCCACGCGCTCGTCGAAGCGGTCCGCGTCGAGCTCGCCATCGCGCAGGTACGCGAGGGCCGAGCGCGCGAGCTGCGTCGCGAACGGATCGTCCGATCGGAGCGACAGCGTCAGCACCGACACGAAAGCGTCGACGGCGTCGTTCGCGCGACCGTGCTGCGCGTGGATCAGGCCCGCGAGGTAAGCGACGCGGATGTCGCGCTCCGCTGGGGGGATCGAGGCGAGCACACGCTCGGCTTCGTCGGCTGATCCGCCGGGCGCGAGCAGCTCGTGCTCGAGCAGCGCGCGCCGCGCGATCGGATCGGTGGGCCGCTCACGCGCGGCTGTGCGCGCGAGCTCGAGCGCGGTCGGCCCGCGGCGCGCGGTCGGCTCGCTGGCGCCGCCTCCGCCCGTGCGCGTCGCACCGCCGCACGCGGTGAGCGCGAGAGCGAGCGTGAGGCTCGACGCGAGCGTGTGGAGGCGGCGCGTGCGCGCGCGCAGCGTGTCGTGGGTCTGGATCATCGCCCGCCTCCTGCGCTCGCAGGCGCGAGCCCCGACACGACGACGCGCGCGCGGAGGAGGGCGTCGGCCTGCTCGGTGAAGCGCCGCAGCGCTGGGTATTCCTCGCGCGTGAGCCGAGCCCGCGTGAGCACCACCTCGGTCTCGATCGTGATGGTCGAGCCCGCCTGGGTGTAACGAACCCGGCAGCTCGCGAACGGCGTGGAGAGCTCTCCGCCGCGCGGCAGCTCCGCGACGCGAAGGCCAGCTTCGAGCGTGAGGATGCGCCGCTCCCGGTAGTGGAACGGCGTGCCGAGCCTCACGGGGAAGCGTCGATCCGGCAAGAGCGCCCAGATGCGCGTGAGCTCGTCGACGACGCTCGGAGCGACGAACACGTCCGTGCCTTGTCGCTCGCCGAAGCGGGCCGAGTCGCCGTCCCAGCGGATGCGCACGGGCGTCTCGCGATCGGTCAGCGCGCCGATCTCCTCGGTGCGGATCGTGATGCCGGGAAACGTCTGCCCGAGCGACTGCTCGAGGCGCTCGCGTCGGCCTTCGCTCGGGCCGAAGCTCACGCGCGCTTGCACGGCCTCGCTGCCGCGCAGGAGGTCGTTCGCGCGCATGCGCACGCTGCCGTCGCGCGCGAGCGTGATCGCGAGCTCGCGCTCGCGGCCTTGCACGTCGGCCGAGAGGATCGGCAGGCGCACGAGCTCGACGGTGCGCGGGCCGACGACGAGACCGACCGCGCCTTGATCCATCGTCGGCAGCTCGGTGATGCCCGAGCGCTCTGCGGTTCCGTCGAGGAAGAGGTCGAGCTCGGGCACGTACGCGATCGCGTGATCGAAGACGGCGAGCGAGGCAGGCGCGTCCGGCAGCTCTCCGTTGCGGTTGGTGCGAACGAGCACGATGCGCGCGTCGATGCCCGCGATCTGGAACATCGCGTAGAGGAGCGAGGCCGTGTCCTTGCAGTCGCCGAAGCCGCGCTGGACGACGTCGGAGACGGCGTAGGGCTGGTGGCCGTGGATGCCCATCTCGAGGCCCACGTAGCGCACGTGATCGATCGCCCACGCGTAGATGCGCGCGACGCGCGTGCGCGTGTCGGTCGCGCCTTCGAGGAGCTCGCGCGTCGTGCGCACGAGGGCCGCGTCGGGCGTGAGCTGCGTCTCGGCGAGGCCCCACCAGAAGCGGCCGACCTCGTCCCAGCTGCGGAAGCTCGACGCGTGGAGGTAGGGCGCGATCTCCATGTAGCCCGGCATCGCGGGCTCGGCGCGCAAGGGCGGCACGTCGTCGGCGACCCAGCGATCGATCCGCGTGTCGCCCTCGGTGCGCGTGTCGTGCTCCATGCGGAGGCTCGGCGTGTTGAAGACGAGCTCTCGGCTCGTGGGCACGAGGAAGTACTGCTCGATGCGTCGCGTCGGGAGCTGTGATTGGAGGCCACGCACGGCGCCGAAGTGACCGTCGTAGCGGTTGCGCATGGTCACGTCGTCGACGCGGTAGCGGAGCTCGACCACGTCGCCGACGCGCAGCTCGGGCAGTGACACGACCACGTCGCGCGCCGAGTAGTAGATGCGGTACTCGGGCTCCGCGAGGCTGCGCTCGCCGACCTCGTACGCGCTGAGCACGTCGTCTCCGCGGAACACGCGGGCCGAGCGGATGTCGACCCACTGCGTGCCCGGCTCGTAGCGGATCGAGTGCTGACGCAGGCCGCGCGCGCCCTCGTCCGTGGAGACCTGGTAGGCCTGCTGATGAAACGTGCTCGAGAGGCCCGTCGGGTGAACGGTGCGGACCTCGAGGTCGTGGAGCACGACGCCTGGATGGTCGGTGCCTCGCACGCGTCGCGCGAGGATCTGCTCGATGGGCGTCGCGAGCGACTCGTCCGGCCTCGACGCGGGCTCGAGGCTCTCGACGAGCTCGCGCGTCTCCGGATCCTGCGGGCGCAGGCGGAGCGCCTCGCGCAGCGCGAGCATCGCGGGGCCGCGCTGTCCGAGCTCGAGCAGCTTGCGGCCGAGCGTGACGCGCGCCGCGGGATCATCGGGGTCGAGCTCGGTCGCGCGCGTGAGGAGCGCGATCGACTGCTCCGTGTCTCCGAGGGACTCGTGCACCCACGCCGCGCGGGTGAGCGCGTCCGACGAGAGCGGACGAAGCAAGAGGTCCTCGTTGATGAGCGCGATGGCCTCGCTCCGTTCTTCTCGTGAGAGAGCGCGCGCGAGGAGCGCCGAGCGCACGTCGGTCTCGTCGTGCATCTGCGCGAGGATCGCGGCGCGGAGGGTGTCGGCCTCGCTCACGTGCCCACCGGCCTCCGCGTCCGCGAGCGCGAGGCGGAGGTACGCGACGCTCCGGGGCGCGCGCGTGCGCAGATCGGCGCGGAGCGCGCGCGCGCTCTCGCGGAAGCCGAGGTTCTCGAGGAGGCTCGCCCGCAGGAGCTGCGCGATCAGGCCGAACGTCGTGCGCGGCGGGATCGCCTCGAGCATCGAGAGCGCCCGCTCACCGCTCGCGCCCTGCGCCGTGAACCACGCCACCTCGAGCTGCGCCTCGATCGAGCCCGGCGTGAGCTCGAGCGCGCGACGGAGCAGTCGGCCGCGATCGTCGCGCGTCGTCTGCTGCGCTGCCGCGAAGAGGAGGTTGTCGACGGTGGCTCCCGTCTCCGTCGCGTGCGTCGCGAGATCGCGCACGCGGTGCTCGGTCGGATCGTCTCCACCGGTCGCGCGGAGAAAGCGCGCGAACGCCTCGAGCGCGGGGGCATCGTCGGGGCTCGCCGCGACGCGCGCAGCGAGCGCCTCGTAGGGCGTCGCGAGCGCGGTGCCGAGCGTGACGGCGGCCGTCGGCGCGGCCGCGATCGTCTGCGCCGGATCGACGGTGACGGCCATCGGCGTTCCGTCGGGGCGCGCGAGCCGCGCGATGAGGGCGGGCGGACGATCGTCCGAGCACACCTTCGCGAGCAGGCGGTTCCAGCCCACGCGCGTGGCCACCGCGGCGCCGTGACGATCGAGATCGACGGCCATGTAGCGCGTCTCTTCCATCACGAGCGCGTCGTTCCAGTACACGCGCATCGCGCCCGTCGAACCCACGAGGAGCAGCGCCGGCTCGGCGCGCTCGGCGCGCACGAAGGTCTCGACGAAGGTGCAGACCTCGCTCGCCGGCGTGAGGAACGGCCCGAGGAAGACGAAGCCCGTCTCTTCACGCGGCGGCAGCGTGCGCCACCGCACCGCGCGCTCGGCGCCTTCGAATTCGGCCGCGAGGTCGGTCGCGCGCGTCAGCGCGAGCTCGGGTCCCATCGCCGTGCCGAGGCCGCGCCGACCCGCGTTCGGGAACGGGCCGAGCATGCGAAAGGTGCGGATGTGACCGAGGTCGTTCGCCATGCGACGTGCCTCGGTCAGTCGCGCGCCGCGCCACTCGAGGAAGCGCGCGGAGTGGAGCGCGCGTGCGCGTGTGAACGGCCCCACGCGACGCTCGGACGTGAGCGACCTGAGGTGCGTCAGCGTGCGATCGGGCGCGTTCTCCCAGTTCGCCTCGAGCTCGAGCACGTCCATCGCGCCCTCGGGCGCGCTGCCGTGTCGGAGCGCAGCGGCGCGCCACTGATCGCTCGTCGCGTCCCACGTCGCTGCTGCGGGCCGCGACTGTGCGGCCGCCCCCGTGCTCGGGAGCGCGCACACGCACGTCGCGAGCGCGAGCAGCCACGCGGCCCTCCGAGCGCGCTCGATCCGCGCGCCGCGATCCTGTCGCCCACACTCCTCGCTCATGGCCCCTCCGTCGTGATCGTTCGATGCTTGTTCGCAGACAGATCCTCGCGAACCCGTGTGATCCAGCGCGCGAGCACCTCAGCGCGCGGGACGCCCCTCAGCGCGATCTCGAGGATGGCGCCCGTCGCCGTGCTCGCGCGCACCTCGCACGTGAGCACCTCGATCGAGCCCGCGAGCTCGCGGCCCATGCGCGAGGCCCACGCCGCCTCGGCCGCTGCGACGTGACGGTCGTCGCGCGAGATGCGGCCGCGGACCCAGCGCGCGATGCGACCGAAGCTGCTCTCGTCCACCTCGAGCGTCTCGCCATCGGCGCCCGCCGTCGTCAACGACACCAGCACCTGGCGATCGGCCACGAAGCGGACCTCGAGGGTCTGCTTGCTCGCCTCGAGCGCGAGCCGTGCGCCTTCGTCCGTGGCCTGCGCGACGAGCGTCGCGTCGCGGTACGACGCGCCCGCGATCGTGCGCGCCGCCTCGACGCACGAGGCGTGAGCGCGCGACTGCGTGCGCGCTCGCGCGACCTCGAGCGGAGGCGCGAGGCGGAGCTCGAGGGGCGCCGCCTCGGTGCCATCGACGCGCGTGCGAACGACCACGAGGCGTCCGTCGTCGTCGTCGTGCTCGATCGCGACGATCTCGAGGCGCGGCGCGGAGAACCGCACGGTCGGCGGGCCTGGCACGCGCGGCACCACGCCCACGCGATCCTCCGCTGTGCCGAGGAAAGGCAGCACGTAGGCCAGCCGCGTGACGGCGTCGCGCGCGACGAGACGGAACGCGTCGTCCACCCACGCGACGCCCACGCCGTCGATGCGCGAGACCACGTGCTCGCCTGCGTACCGATCGATCTGCGCGACGGGACGCTCCGTGAGCGTGCCGCGCGCGTCGACGAACGCGCAGGAGA
This sequence comes from uncultured Sandaracinaceae bacterium, assembly GCA_964502175.1. Lineage (GTDB taxonomy): Bacteria > Myxococcota_A > Polyangia > Polyangiales > Sandaracinaceae > JAFLCL01. Next base: position 145,426 of record CAZCVE010000015.1, on the reverse strand, counting down.
CGCGGGCGCCTCCGCTCTCGAGGAGCGCGATCGCGAGCCGTGAGCCCGCGGCCTCCATCGCGAGATCGGTGACCGCGCTCTCGAGCCGGTGCGTGACCACGATCGGTCGCTCGCCCTCGCGCCGCGCGACGATCAGCTCGCGTTGCCCCGGATACACCGCGCAGAGGATGGGCTGCCCGCGCACCTCGGCGAGCGCGAGGCGAGGCGCGGCGCCCTCACGCGCGATCCACGGCGCGGGGGACATCGTGGCGCCCCCGTTCGCGCGCAGCGCCCACAGGTAGACACCCTTGGCGTCCGCCACCGCGACCCATGCATCGCCGTCGTCGCCCCGCGCCACCGCGAGGGCGCGCGCGTCGGCCCCGAGCGAGATGCGATCCCCGAGGACGAGGGCGGTCGTGCCGCGCGCGCTGCTCGGTGCGAACAGCGTGGCCGGCGTCGCGCCCACGTGATCGTGAGGCTCGTCGAGCAGCGCCGCCGCCGCGCCTTCACGATCGATCCACACGCACGCGAGCCGCTCGCCCACGCGCACGAGCTGCGGAGCGACGCGCGCGATACCCGGCTCGCCGAGCACGAAGGCGCCGAGCTCCGTCGGGCTGCGATCCCCGCTCTGACCGCGCACGACGCGCGCGAGCGAGGGGCCCCACGGCGCGCACCAGCCGACGACGAGATCACGGCCCCACGGCCCGATCCCCACCTCCGCCGTGCGTCGCGACGCCTCGTGCTCGCCCGTCTCGCTCACGCGCTCGATCCGCGCGCCGCGCGAACACGCGCGACGAGGCTCGCGGTCGAGGGGTCGTGCGGCGCGTCCGCTCCGCCCTCGATCTCCGCGAGCACGGTGCGCGCGAGCTTCTTGCCGAGCTCGACGCCCCACTGATCGAAGCTGTTCACGTTCCAGATCCAGCCCTGCACGAAGATGCGGTGCTCGTAGAGCGCGAGCAGCGCGCCGAGCGTGCGCGCGTCGAGCCGCTCGAACAGCACCACGTTGCTCGGCCGGTTGCCGGTGAAGACCTTGTGCTCCGCGAGCTTCGCGATCGTCTGCTCGTCCTTGCCCTCGGCGCGCAGCTCCGCGCGCACGGCGTCGATCGACTTGCCGATCATCAGCGCCTCGGCCTGAGCCACGAGGTTCGCGAGCAACATCGCGTGGTGCCGATCCGTCGCGCCGCCGAGCGCGTACGGCGATCGCAGCGGCGCGACGAAGTCGCACGGCACGAGGCGCGTGCCCTGATGGAGCAGCTGATAGAACGCGTGCTGGCCGTTGGTGCCGGGCTCGCCCCACACGATCGGACCCGTCGTGTAGTCGGTGATGCGCTCGCCCTCGCGCGTGACGCTCTTGCCGTTGCTCTCCATGTCGCCCTGCTGGAGCCACGCGGCGAAGCGGTGCAGCGACTGGTCGTACGGGAGCACGGCGTGTGAGTGCGCGTCGAAGAACGCGGCGTACCAGACGCCGAGCATGGCCATGAGCGCCGGCACGTTCTTCTCGAACGGCGCGGTGCGGAAGTGCTCGTCCATCGCGTGCGCGCCCTCGAGCATCTCCGCGAAGCGGTCGAAGCCCACGGCGAACGCGATCGAGGTGCCGATCGCGCTCCAGAGCGAGTAACGGCCGCCGACCCAGTCCCAGAACTCGAGCATGTTCGCGACGTCGATGCCGAACGCCGCGACCTCCTTCGCGTTCGTCGAGAGCGCGATGAAGTGCTTGGGCACCGCGGCGTCGCCCCCCGCGGAAGCGGGCAGCGCGCTCGTGAGCCAGCTGCGCGCGCTCTTCGCGTTGAGGATCGTCTCCTCGGTCGTGAACGTCTTGCTCGCGACGAGGAACAGCGTGGTCTCGGGGCGCAGATCCTTGAGCGTCCGACCGAGGTGCGCGCCGTCCACGTTCGAGACGAAGTGCGGGCGGATCGCGCCTTCTTTCTGGGTGTTCCAGTAGGGCTCGAGCGCCTCGCAGACCATGTGCGGCCCGAGGTCCGAGCCCCCGATGCCGATGTTCACGACGTCGGTGATCCGCTCGCCCGTCGCGCCGCGCCAGCGACCGTCGCGCACACGTCCGACGAGGTCTTCCATCTTGGCGAGGGCCGCGCGCACGCTCGGCATGACATCGACGCCGTCGACGAGGATGGGTCGCGCGCTGCGGTTGCGGAGGGCGACGTGGAGCACCGCGCGCCCCTCGGTGACGTTCACCTTGTCGCCCGCGAACATCGCCGCGATGCCGCCCGCGAGATCACGCTCCTTCGCGAGCGCGCCGAGCAGCGCGAGCGTCTCGTCGTTCACGCGGTTCTTCGAGAGGTCGACGAAGAGCCCTGCGGCCTCGTGCTGCATCGCTCCGACGCGGCCCTTCGTCTGCACGAGATCGAGCAGCGCGACAGGGCGGATCGCGTCGGCGTGAGCGCGGAGCGCGCGGAAGGCGTGGGTCTCGGGGAGGCGAGTGGTGGGCATGGGCCGTGAGGATCGCCAGGCCGGGTCGCGATGACAACGCTCGCGTTCTCGGGGGGGATCGGGCGTCAGGGGCCATCGGGCGAGGGCTCGCGGATCGACGCCGAGCGCCGGCGCACCTCCGCCACGCGCACGATGCCGACGAGCAGGAGGCACGAGGCCGCGATGCCGATGAGCCCGAACACGACCATCGTGAGGGTGTTCATCCGGATCATCTCCTCGACGCCGTAGTAGCGAGAGACGAGGAACGTGACGACGGGCGAGATCAGCGTACACACGAAGTGGATCGCGCTCGAGGCGACCATGAGGTTCGAGGCCGAGGGGCTCGCGCGGCGTACCGCGGTGATCGCGACCACGAAGAACGCGATCTGCATCACGAGCCCGAGGAGGAACATCGAGCCGTGCGCCAGGTAGAGCTGAGTCTGCGTCTCCTCGTAGTGGTCGCTCACGCCGCGTCTCCTTCGACACCAGCGTCGGTGCCCAGCGTGCGATGCCTCGCCGCGAGCATGCCGCAGGCCGCGTGCTCGCTCTTGCCGCCCGAGTAGCGGCGCTGCGTGGCGATGCCCGCCGCGTGGAGCTTGCCGACGAACGCGATGCGCTCCTCGTCGCTCGTCACCGTGAACTCGCCCGTGGCGTCGTTCACGTCGATCAGGTTGAGGCGGATCGGGAGATCCCCCATCTCGCGCTCGAGCGCCTCGAGCTCGTCGTCGCCATGGTTGACGCCGCGCATCAGCACCCACGCGACGGTGATGCGCTTGCCGAGGCTCGCGTGGTGCTCGCGGAGCACGCGCACGAGCTCACGCATCGAGAAACGTCCCGCGACGGGGAGGAGCGTGCGCCGCTTCTCTTCCACCGCGCTCGTGAGCGACACGATGAGCCTGAACACGTGTCCCTCCTTCGCGTAGCGCTCGATCTGCGGGACGAGTCCCACGGTGGAGATGGTGATCGCCTCCTGCGTGATGCGACCGCCGCACGGGTTCGAGAGCACACGCGCGGCCTGGATGACCTCGTCGTAGTTGTGGAACGGCTCGCCTTGTCCTTGGAACACGACGCCGGTGACGCGCGGCGTCACGCCGCTCTCGCGGAGCGCGTCGAGGCTCGGATCCGTCGCGAGCTCGTCGCGCACCGTGGCGAGCGCCGCGACCATCTCCCACGCCGCGAGGCTGCGCGTGAGGCCGAGGCGACCGGTCGCGCAGAACGCGCAGCGCATCGCGCAGCCGACCTGCGACGAGAGGCACACGGTGAAGCGGCCGGCCTTCTCGAGCGGGATGCGGACGGCTTCGGTGAGCGCGCCGTCGGGGTGACGGAACAAGTACTTCACGAAGCTGTCGTGACCGTCGGTGACTCGGTCCAAGACCTCGAGGCGTCCTCGGTCGAACAGCGTGTCGACGGCCTTGAGGACTCCGCGACGGGGCGGTCTCCGCAGGACGAGGTCCGATCGACCTTCGGAGATCACGTGACCGAGAAGGCGGCGAGCTTCCGTGATGTTGCACTCGACGCTTCGCGTCGCGAGCTCTCGCACGAGGTCCTCGGGCGTCATGCCGAAGAGGTGCGGACGCTTAGCGACGCTCGTCACGCCGCGTCTATAGCTCGCTCGAAGACCCCTGTCGGTTCCACCGTGGATTCAAAGATCGGCGCGCACCGCAACGCGCTCGCCGACTCGTCGCGAGATGTTCCGAAACGGGAAGCGAACGCGCACGTCGCGCGTACTGGATCACACGACTCCGCACCAAGCTGTCCGCGGGGTCGTCAGGAGGGATGATGGAGAAGAAGCATCCGTGGCCGCGGCTCCGCGAGCTCGCGCGTCGTCGCATCGAAGCGGCGTGCGAGACGGTGGGGCGTCCGGAGTGGATCGCGTCTGGGCTCGTCGTGCTCGACGAGCTCGCGGGCGAGTGGCCGAGCTGGGAGGCTGGCTACGATCCCGCGTGGCCGAGCGACATCACGGACGACGGGAGCCCGTTCGAGCTCTCGCTCGCGTTCGAAGGTGGCGAGCCGACGATGAGGTTGCTGTGGGAGCCGCAGTCGCGCGTCTCCGCGGCGGACATGGCCCCGTCGATGTCGTCGTGGGAGGTCGGGACGAAGCTGAGCGAGAGGCTCGCGTCACACGGCGCGCAGCTCGACGCGCAGCGAAAGCTCGAAGACCTCTTCAGGCCGCTGACGTCGATCCCCGTGCGCTTCTCCCTCTGGTACGCGTGCACGCTGAGCGCGTCGGGACCTCGCGACTTCAAGGTCTATCTCAACCCTCAGGTCGTCGGCGTCGAGGCCGCGATGCTGCTGGTGACACGCGCGATGAGCGAGCTGGGGCTCGAGTCACAGTTCGAGCGCGTGCGCGCGAGCTCGTCGGACAAGGCCCGCCCGACCTACCTCTCGCTCGACCTCGGCCCCGCGGCGACATCGCGCGTGAAGGTCTACCTCGCGCATCCCGGTGAGTCGTCCGACGCGGTGCTGAGGCAGATCGAGGCGAGCGGCGCGAGCCTCGATGGCCTCACGCCGTGGGTGCAGCGCCTCGCGGGCGGTCCGACCGAGTCGCTCTCGCGCCCGCTCCAGACGTGCCTCGCGTTCCGGGCCGGAGCGTCTCAGCCCGAGGCGAGCGTCTACGTTCCGCTGCGCGCGTGCGTCGCGCACGACGACGAGGCGATCGATCGCCTCGACGGCTTGCTCGCGCCAGACGAGCGCGAGCTCGCGCGCACCGCGGCGCAGGCGATGACCGGGCGCGGGCTCGCCGAGGGCCGCGGCATCGTCACGTACGCTGGCCTCCGTGCGAGCGCGCGGGGACCGCGGGTGGTCGTGTACTTGTCGCCGCAGATCTACGCGTCTCAAGCGGCGCGCGTGCCGTTCGGGCGCGAGACGCCTGCGTCGAACGAGCCGCCGCCGCGCGTCTCTCGCGGCTCGGGCGTGCTCGGTCGTGTGGACGCACCGCGGCCCGAGCTCCCCGCCAACGTCGCCGAGCTCCGCGCGCTCGTCGATCGCGAGCAGCACCGCCTCGCTGCGCACCCCTTCTTCTCGAAGCTCCGCAACGACGCGTCGCTCGCGGACATCCGTCGTGTCGCGCCGCGCGTCGCGTTCTTCGTGATGGCGTTCCAAGACGTGCTGCGCCTCGTCACCGAGAAGACGACCGACCCGACGCTGCGCACGCTCGCCCGCGCCCACCAGCTCGAGGACGCAGGCCACGACCACTGGTACCTGCGCGACCTCGAGGCCCTCGATCTCACCACCGACCTCGCGACGCTGTTCTCTCGTGATGCGCGCGCGATCCGCGACGTCTCCTACCACCAGGTCGCCGAGGCGATCAGCGCCGAGAGCGATCTCGCGCGCTTCGCCGTGGTGCTCTGCCTCGAGGCCGCGGGCGTCTCCTTCTTCTCCTCGATGGTCGACGGTCTCGATCGACTCGGGCGCTCGGAGGGCTTGCTCTACTTCTCGAAGAAGCACCAGGCCGTGGAGGCGAGCCACGAGATCTTCGAGGACGACAAGCAGGCGGCCATCGACGCGATCGAGGTGCCCGGCTCGGCCGCAGCAGAGGTGCTGCGATCGGTGAGCCGCACGTTCGAGACGATGCGCAGCCTCGCCGATCACCTCGACGGAGTCGTGACCACACGCCTGCCCGAGGTGCGTTCCGCGTGAGCATCGAGGCGTTCGTCCGCATCGTGCGCTCGGAGGAGACTCCGGTGATCGAAGCGGCTGCGCCGCTCGCTGCGTACGAGACCGACTTCGGTCGGCTCGTGCGCGGCAGCGCGCGCGGCGTCGTACGGCCGCGGAGCACCCTGGAGCTCGCTCGCCTCGTGCGCCTCGCGCGCTCGCTGGGTGTGCGGCTCACGCCGCGCGGCGCGGGCATGTCGCAGAGCGGTCAATCCGTCGCGCACGACAGCGTGGCGCTCGACCTCTCCGACCTCCGTGACCTCGACGTGTCCGAGATCCATCGCGGCCACGTGCGCGTCGGTCCAGGCACCACGTTTCGCGAGATCCTCGCTGAGACTCTGCCTCGTGGTCTCGCGCCGCCGGTCGTTCCGCTCAACCTCGATCTCAGCGTCGGCGGCGTGCTCTCCGCGGGCGGCATGGGCTCGAGCAGCCATCGACGCGGGCTCGTCGTCGAGCACGTGCACGCGGCCGACGTGGTGCTCGGCACCGGCGAAGAGATCACGATCACGCCCGAGACCGAGCGCGATCTCTACGACGTCGTCCTCGGGGGCGTCGGTCGCGCGGCCGTGCTCGCGAGCGTCACGCTCTCGCTCGCCCCCGCGCCGCGATCGCTCCGGAGCCTCGTGCTGCTCCATCACGATCTCGCGACTCTCCTCGCCGATCAGTCGCGCCTCGCGCGTCGCCAGGAGGTCGAGCACCTCGACGCGATGTGTGCGCCCGCGGTGCTCGGCCTCGTGCGCGCTCCGAGCGGCGCGCGCGTGCCTCTCCGGAGGTTCTCGTTCGCGCTCCACGTCACGGTGCGCGCCGACGTCGATCTCGGCCCGCTGCTCGCGGAGCTCGCGCACGTGGAGATCCTCCACGACGAGCTCGACGAGCCGCTCGCGTTCGCGTCTCGCTTCGACGCGCGCTTCGCCGCGATGCGTGCGACGGGCGCATGGGAGCTGGCCCACCCTTGGTTCGAGGCGTTCGTTCCCGCATCGCGTGTCCGCGAGGCGATCGAGCGGGCGATGGCGATGCCGCCCTTCCTCAGCGAGATGGTGCGAGCGACGCCCGTCGCCGGAGACGGCGGTTCGAGGCCGCGCGCGGTCGCGATGCCGGACGGTCCGGCGTTCGTCGTCGCGATGCTGCCCACGGGCGTTCCCCCTGCGCTCGTCGAGCCCGCGCGCGCAGCGATCGAGGCGCTCGACGCGTCGTTCGTGGAGCTCGGCGCGAAGCGATACCTCTCGGGCTGGCTGCCGAGGATCCATGCGAAGGGCTTCGCCGAGCACCACGACCGCGATCTCGATGCGCTCGCGCGCGCGGTCGATCGCGCCGATCCCGATCGCGTGTTCGTGAGCAAGCTCCCGCCACTCCACGCGTGACCTCGGCTCGCGCTTGCGATCGTCGCGGCCACGGTGCGAACCTCCTGCGCCGTGGCCGCGCCCTACGACGTCAACCTCCTCGCCGTCGACGAGGACTACGCGATCGCTCGCTGCGGGAACCTGCTCGTCGTGCTGTGGATCCACGAGACGCAGCCCGAGGCCGTTCGGCGCGTGGGCGACGTGCTGCGCTCCATCGCGCGCGAGCGTGGTGAGCTCGTCGGCCTCATGCAGGTCGCGCTGCCGGGCGCGAAGGGGCCCGAGGGCGACGCGCGCGACGCGCTCATCCAGCTGGTCCGCGGCGGCAAGGGCGTGATCGCGGCGTCTGCGGTCGTGTATCCCGGCGAGGGCTTCCTCATGGCTGCGGCGCGCGCGTTCGTCTCGGGCGTGGCGATGCTCGCGCGCCCCGGGTTTCCGCACATGGTCTTCCCGACGCGCGTCGAGGCCTCGGACTGGATCTCGCGCTTGCTCCCGAAGTCGGGCGGTCGCTTCTGGACGTCGCGCGACGTCGTCGGTGCCGTCGAAGACACGATCGCGCGCGTGGGCGCGACGCACGCGCACGTGGCGCAGCTCTCCCGCGCCTGACGACTGTCTGGGGTCGACCCACACGCCGTAGGGTGGCGCACACAGGCCCCTCGCCGCGGACGTCGGCGCCGACGCACGCTCTCGCCGAGAAGCGCGGCGATCGCGCGTGTCGGCCCGTGAGCGGTGCGACAACGGAGTCGCGGTCGGGGGCGCGCGGCCTAGGCACGCGAGGTGCTGAGAGGGCGGCGCATGACGCGTCCCTCGACCGCTCGGATCTCGCTCGCACTCACGCTCTTCGCGCTCGCTCTGCCCGGATGTGGCCTCGCTCGATTCACGCTCGGACGCGACATCGCGGAGCAGCGCGTCGACGGCAACCCCCTCGGTGGTCTCCTCGGCTCGCTCGTCCTACCGATCCCCATCGACGTCGATCTCGCCGCCGAGACGACGGCGCGCGGCACGGGCCCAGCGCAGCACGTGTACCTCGGAGCGCTCTCGCTCTCGGTCACGTCGACGGGCGAGCCCGCAGGCGACACCGATGATCTCTCGTTCATCGACAGCATCGAGATCTTCGTCGAGTCCTCGGCCAGCGGCTCCGCTCTGCCGCGGCAGCGCGTTGCGCGGCTCGACCCGGCGCCTGACGGAACACGCACGCTGTCGCTCGACGCGGAGCGCGTGGATCTCATCGAGTACGTGCGCGAGGGCGCGCGGCTCACCGCGAACGCGAGCGGCACGTTGCCGCCCGACGACGTCACATACGATGGTCACATCGAATTGATCGTGGAGGTGTTCTGATGGGTCGCCGCGCCCGCTCTGCTCGTCTCTCCGCGTGTCTCGGTGCGAGCGCGCTCCTCGCGTCGTCGTGCGGCCCGACGGCCTCGACCGAAGACGCCGGCCCCGTGGACGCCATCTCGACGGGCGTCGACGCGTTCACCGAGCGGCCGCGGCACGAGCGCTACATCCGTGGCGACCTCGACACACGTCTGGTCATCGAGCTCGACGTCGTCACGGGCGCCGAGCCTCGCGCGGGCGTCGCGAACGACCTGGTCGCCCGCCTGAACGACCTGCTCGACAAGCCGGCGGGCATCGAGGTCGTGATGGGCTCGATCACCTCGCGCGGCGCGGACCACGCGTGGACCGAGGCCGACCTCTTCGCCCTCGGGGACGAGACGTTCGCGAACGACGCGCCCGCCGGCACGATCGTGATGCACGTGATGTGGCTCGACGGGCACCACGCGCTCGACACCGCGAGCGGCGCGATCCTCGCGGTCGCTTGGGCGCACACGCACATCGCCGTCTTCGAGAACACCATCGAGGCGAACTGCGGTGGCCAGCCGCTCCTGGGCGATCGGCTCTGCACCGAGGCGCAGTACGGGGTGTGGCTCCACGAGGTGGGCCACGTGCTCGGCCTCGTCGACAACGGCACGCCGATGGTCACGCCGCACATCGACTCCGCGCACGGTCGCCACGACTCGAACGACGGGTGTCTGATGTACTGGGCCTACGAGAGCAGCGCCGGGCTCGACGCGCTCTCGAGCACGCTGCTCGGTGGCGGCGACGCTCCCGACTTCGACGCGGAGTGTCTCGCCGACATCGCCGCGGTCCGGAACCGCTGACGACCCACCGTCGCGATCAGACGGCGCGGCGATCACACACCGCGCCGATCGCAGCGCAGGCCGCGCACGTTGCGCGCGTCGCGTCGGGACCTACGTACGACGCATGACCAGTGAATCGAACGACCTCTACGACGTGCTCGTCGTCGGTGGTGGCCCGGCGGGCCTCTCTGCCGCGCTCGCCCTCGGGCGCGCCAGGAAGCGCGTGCTCCTCGTCGACGCGGGCCCGCGCCGCAACGCGGCGGCCACGCACGTCCACAACTTCCTCACGCGCGACGGAACACCGCCCGACGAGATGCGGCGCATCGGTCGCGCGCAGCTCGCGCACTACCCGAACGTCGAAGCGCGGGACGTCGGCGTTCGGTCGGTCGCGGGCGCGAAGGGCGCGTTCGAGATCGTGCTCGCGGACGCGATCGTCCGCGCGCGCCGCGTCCTCCTCGCGACCGGCATGATCGACGAGCCGCTCGCCATCGACGGATTCGCAGCGCTGTGGGGGCGCTCGATCTTCCAGTGCCCCTACTGCCACGGCTGGGAGGTGCAGGGCGGTCGCTGGGGCTTCTTCGCGCAACACCCCGAGGCACCGCACACGGTCCCGTTCGCGACGATGCTGCGCGGCTGGAGCGACGACGTGACCGTGTTCACGAACGGCGCTGCGCTCGCGCCCGACGCCCTCGCGAAGCTCGACGACGCGGGTGTGCGCGTCGAGACCGGTCGCATCGCGCGCTTCGTCGAGGGCGCGCGAGGTCTGGCGTCGCTGATGCTCGAGGATGGTCGCGAGGTCCCGTGCGACGCGCTCTTCGCGCACCCCGCGCAGCGGCAGGTCGAGGCCGTGAAGGCGCTCGGCCTCGCGCTCGATGACGACGGGATGGTGAAGATCGATCCGATGATGCGCGAGACGTCGATTCCCGGGATCTACGCCGCAGGCGATCTCGCGACGCGCGCACAAGGTGCCATCCTCGCCGCAGCAGCGGGCATGCAGGCGGCGGCCGCGATCAACATGGAGCTCACCGCAGCGCTCGTGATCGAGGCGCGCAAGGTTGCGCGCGCCAACGACGCGCAGACCACGTGCTGGAACGAGCAGGCCGGTCCCAAGTGGGTGCGACGTCAGGAGGAGCTCGACGCGCAGCTCGAGCCCGTCGGCGCTGCGATCATCGAGAAGCTCGCGCTGAAGCGGGGTGAGCGCGTGCTCGACGTCGGCTGCGGCGCGGGCGCGACCACGCTCGCGATCGCCGATCTCGTGCGGCCCGGAGGCGTCACGGGCCTCGACGTCTCGGTGCCGCTCCTCGGGCGCGCCGACGAGCGCTCGCGAGGCCTGGAGAATGTGCGCTTCGTGCACGCCGACGCGCAGACGCACGACTTCGAGCAGGCGCGTGGCCTCGAGCAGGCTCGCTTCGACGTCGTGTTCTCGCGGTTCGGCGTGATGTTCTTCGACGATCCCGTGCGCGCGTTCAGGAACCTCCGCGCCGCCCTCGCGCCGCGAGGGCGCCTGGGCTTCGTGTGCTGGCGATCCGCAGCCGAGAACCCGCTCTTCACGCTGCCGCTCGAGGCCGCGGCGGCGTTCGTCGACCCTGCGTCGCAGGTGCCTGCGCCCGAAGCACCGGGGCCGTTCGCGTTCGCCGACGCATCGCGCGTTCGCGCGTTCCTCGAGGCCGCGGGCTTCGTCGAGATCGAGATCACGCCGCACGACGTGGACGTCGTCTACGCGGGGAGTCGCGATCCCGACGCGGCCGCCGAGCTCGCCCTCGAGATCGGTCCGCTCGGTCGTGCGCTCGCGACGATCGATCCTGCGCAGCACGCGGAGGTGCGCGCGGCGGTGCGTCGCGCGTTCGAGCGACACGTGACGCCGCGCGGCGTGATCTTGCCCACCGCGACGTGGCTCGTGACCGCACGCCGTGACTGACGGTAGCGTGCTCGCGTGACGACACGCGCTCGCGCGATCGCGCGCCCACACGCGGTGGGCAGACGTCTCGCCGAGAGCGGTGGATCGATCGTCGCGTCGCACGAGCGGCCGCCCGATCGCTGCGATCTCGGTCGGCCCCTGGTCACGCACGACTACGCGGCGCTCGCGTTCTACACGGGCGGTCGCACGCGCCTCGAGCAGAACGGCGAGCACCGCATCGCCGCGGGCGATCTGGTGATCGTGCCCGCCGGGCAGCCGCACCGCATGCTCGAGATGGAGGGCTCGGAGTACTGGGGTCTGGCGTTCTGCGCACCGTGCTTCACCGAGCACCGCGCGACCTCGCTCCTCGGCCCGCTCGAGCGCGTGCGCGACGGCGCCTCCCCCGTGGTGCGCATTCCGTCCGAGCGGCGCGCGTTCTTCGAGAGCTTGTTCCGCGAGCTCGGCGAGCGACCGACGAGCACCACGAACCAGGCGATCCAGTGGAGCCTGCTCACGCTGATCCTCGCGGAGATCGAGCGAGCGATGGCCCTCACCGCGTACGCGCCGCCCGGTGGCGGAGTCGTCGTCGAGAGCCTCCGCTTCATCGAGCGCAACTGTCTGCGTCGCCTCACCGTCTCCGAGGTCGCCGAGGCCGTGCAGCGCACCCCCACCTACGTGACCACCGCGCTCAAGGCGGCCACGGGCAAGAGCGCGGTCGAGTGGATCGTGAGCGGGCGCATGGCCGAGGCGCGCAGACTGCTGTCGCACTCGGACGAGCACGTCGACGTGATCGCCGAGCGCGTCGGCTACGCAGACGCGACGCACTTCATCCGCATGTTCCGCCGCGAGCACGGCGCCACACCCGCGGCGTGGCGCGCCCGACGCAGGTAGGGTGCGGCGATGACAGCTCTCTCGTCTCACGACACGCCCATCCGCGTGTGATCAGGAGGCGGCCGATCGCACACCTGATCCAAGAGGCCTCGTGTCGGACGACTCGGAGCGGATGAACGAGGCGAGGACGCCGCTCTTCACCAAGTAGAAGAACATGAGGGCCGAGAACACGAGGTCTCCGACGATCGCCGCGATCGACATGAACGTCGCGTCGGGTCCGGTCGCGAGCTCCATGTGGCGGAGCGCGAACATCACCTTGCCGATGCCGCCGAGCAGCAAGAGCGCGCCGTGCCTTCGGGGATCGATCGCCGCGAACGCGTAGCCGATCGCGAACAGGAGCGTCTGCCCCCACGCGCCTCGGTAGAGGTCGATCACGAGCGCGGACTCCGGCGCGTGGCCGTGGAAGCGGAGGAACGTGCCCTCGGGATCGAGGAAGCCGGGGATGGCGCCGATCGCGGTCCATGCGGCGATGACGAGGAAGAGAGCGCGCCAAGCAGGCGAGGGTGAGGGGAGCGTCGCGGTGGTCATGAACGGAGCGTGACGACACCGGCGCGATCGGGCCTCGACCTAGGTCGAGAGGTCCGTCGATTGTCAGCGCGCCCTTCGGCGACGGATCCGGCTCAGCTGCGTCGGCGTGATGCCGAGGTACGCCGCGATCTCGTAGAGCGGGATCGCGCTCTCGAGATCGGGGTGCGCCTCGACGAGCTGCGCGTAGCGGGTCGTCGCGTCGAGCGTGGCGAGGTCGATCTCGCGACGCTCCTTCAGGAGGTAGAGCGACTCGGCGAAGCGGCGCTGGAGCTGGACCAGCGACGGATGTCGCGCCTCGAGATCACGCAGCGCGTCGCGATCGATCGACCACACCACGCACGGCGTGAGCGCCTGCTGCGCGACGCGCACGGGCTCTCCGGTGAGGAGCGACGCGTAGTCGCCCACGAACGTCGGCGCGACGAAGAGGTGCTTGTTGTAGTGCTTGCCGTCGGGCGTGGTGACGTAGGCGCGCGCGTGCCCGTGCTCGAGCAGACCGATCGTGCGCTGCACGGAGCCGAGCGGCGCGATGTGCTCCCGCGCGGCGTACGTGTGACGCGAGAGCAGCGGCTCGAGCGCGCGCCACGCGTGGTGGGGGAGCGCGTGAACGGCGTTCACCGCATGCACGAGACGCGTCGGCAGCGATCGTCGCACCGTGCTCACGTCGGGCCTGTCGCGCTCCTCTGACTCGGCGATCGGACTCAACCGATCGCTTCGCGAGGGGAGGTCGCGGTGAGGACACGATCGAGCATCTGGTTGATTGCAGCGTCGTCGGAACCCGTCACGCGGTCCTCGTCGGCCTGATCGAGCGGACCGAAGCGTCGGCGGAGGAGGCGAAGGAGGGCTTCCGCTTTTCCTTGGGCCTTCCCTTCGGCCTTCCCTTCGGCCTTTCCTCGGGCCTCGCGTGCGCGAGTGACCCGCTCTTCCCACTGCTCGTACGTCTCGTGGATCTCCATGGCCAGCTCCTGGTCGGGCGGGTCGAGCGTGTCGATCCGCGAACGTAGCACGGTGACTGCAGCCACCGCGGGGCGGTGCTCCCATGCGTCGGCGGGGAGCTGACGCACCTGGCGAACCGCGCGAAGCAGCGTCGAGCCCGAGCCCAGGCGCACGAGCAGTGTGTCACGCGGTCCGGGAGCTCGGGAACGACCACGAGGGACGTCGGCAGCACGGCGTGGGATCGCATCCCGTAGACCCCTCGAGGCCAGCCGGGCCGACGCTGCATCGCGAAGCCTCGGATCACTCCGTCGGGTCTTCCACCGGCGAGGATCCACAGCGCGGGAACCGAGCCGCGCTCCCTCGCGATCGCGAGCTGCTTCCGCACGCACGCCAGTACGTCCGGTACCGTAGGCGCGTCAGAGAACGGTTCGAAGAGCGCCGCCGTCGTGGCCATCGCGCCGAGCAGACCGTGTCGCGCCTCGACCCGGACTTCGCTCTCTGGCTCGAACAAGAGGTCGATCCAGACCGGCTCGCCGGGCGCGACCTCACGCTGCACCTCGGCACGGCCGAGCGTCGTGAGCGCCGTGTGGAGCAGCGCTTTCGCCGCCTGATCGTAGGGCACGCGCGTCATGCCTACTTCTCGGCGACGCTGGGTGCGCGTTGCGTACGAAAGTGGTCGGCGCGTTCAGCGCGGCGTCAGCCGAGGCGTCGAGGCTCGGGCTTGAACGCCCTCGCGGGCACGGGCACGCCGTACGTGCGGAGCTGCTGCGCGCGCGTGACCGAGGCGGCGCCTTCGATGAGGTTGAGCGCGATCGTCACGACGTTTCGCTCGCTCGGCTCCGCGAGGAAGCTGCCCGCGGTCCAGTCGTTGAACGCGCCCATCGCAGGGCCGCACCACACCTGGTAGTCGAGCTTGCGCGTGGGATCGCCCGCGATGGCCCAGCGGCTCGAGAGGCCGAGGTACCAGCGGAAGCAGAGCGCCATCTTGTGCTTCGGATCGCGCGCGGCCTTGTCGAGCTCGTGCGGATCTCGCTTGCTCCAGAACGCCTGCGTCTCGGACCACACGTGATCGAGCGTGGCCCCGAGCGTCTCCTTCTCGAGGCGCGCGCGCACCTCGGCGGGGAGCGACTCGAGCGACGCGTACGCGTGATAGGTCTCGTAGAGACGCTGCGCCCGAGGCGCGAACATCGTGCCGCGCTTGAGGACCTGCACCTTCACGCCGAGCTCGAACATGTCGGCCGCGGGCGCCATCACCACGTCGGCCACGCCGGCCTTCGCGAGCATGAGGCGGCCGTCTTCCGACAAGCCGGACTCGATCGCGCTCTGGTTCACGGAGCCCGTGAGCACGTAGGCCGCGCCGAGCGAGAAGGCCGCCGCGACGCCGTCCGGCGTGCCCAGACCGCCGCCCGCGCCCACCCGGATCGGTCGCGCGAAGCCGTGCTGCGCCATCATCGCGTCGCGCAGCGCGGTGATGATCGGGAACATCGCGACGAGCGGCCGATTGTCGGTGTGTCCGCCCGAGTCGGCCTCGACCGTCACGTCTTCGGCGACGGCGACGTGCGCCGCGAGCTCGGCCTCTTCACGCGTGAGCTTGCCCTGCGCGACGAGCGTCTCGAGCATCGCCTTCGGCGGCGGCGACATGAACGGACGCGCGACCTCGGGGCGCGAGATCTTGGCGAACACGTGGTGCTTGCGCGCGATCGAGCCATCGGCTCGACGCGAGAGGCCCGAGCACGCGTAGCGCACGATCGACGGTGTCAGCGACATGAACGCCGAGGCCTCCACGCGCGCCACGCCGCGCGCGACGAGCATGTCGGCCACCGCGGCCTCGAGCGCAGGCTCCTGCGGCGAGTGGATGAGGTTCACGCCCCACTTGAGCTCGCTCTCGGTTCCGTCGGGACGCACGCCCATGCCGAGCTCGCGCGTGAGCTCTTCGATCGAGCGCTCCACGCGCTCGAAGCCGAGGCCGGCTGCGCCGAAGAAGCCGAGCATCTGCGCGCGCGCCATCGCGATCACGAGGCGCGTCGTCGCGATGCCGTTCGCCATCGCGCCCGTCACATACGGAAAGCGAACGCCGTGCGCCTCTTGGAACGAGCGATCGCCGAGCCACTCGGGATAGAGCGGCGGCAGCGTGGCGAGCAGCGGCAGCGCACTGCCACCGCCATCACGCCGTCCGATCGCGACACCGAGCGCCCCGCTCTCCGGATCGGCGACCACGTGCACGGGCTCGCGAAACGCGAGCGCAGCTCGCTCGATTCCATCGGGATCGAAGCGCGCGGCGTCGCCTTGGTACTGGCCGAACGACGGCAGGCCGGAGGTGGGGAGGGACATGGGCGGCGACTCATAGCAGGCTGCCGAGGAAGTCGCCCCGCCGTTGCTCGAGCCGCTGGGTCCGCGTGAGATCGCGGCCCCATCCGACACCGTCGCTGGGTGCGCTGGCCGAACGTTCTCGATCTCGAGCGGGGACGCGCTGCAGGCCGTCGTCAGGAGCGCGTCAGCTGCACCAGACGGGAACGAATACGGACGGCACACACGCGCGAGTCGGGGAGCAGCCACCGCGGTAGCGGGTGCCGGATACGGTGAACTCGCACGCCGAGCCCGGCGAGGCGCAGGCGGGGAGACACGTGCCGAACTCGCACCCGGTGTCTGCGCAGACGAGGCCCGCGGCGCACAATCGCTCCTCGCTGCACGGATCGAGCTCGCGCGCGCATCCCAGCCCCCCCCAGCCGCAGACCAGTTCACCTCCCGCGTTCACCTCGCAAGCGGTCGCGCACTCGCCGCTCGCGAGGCACGAGATGGGCGCGCCGCCCGTGCAGGAACCGCCGGCACAGCGCCCGGGCGCGCACGTGCCGGGCGCCGCGACGGGAGGGCACTCGTCGTCGACCGCGCAGGCTGCGTGCGCCGCATCGCGGCCCACATCGGTGAGGAATGCGTCGCGGCCCACATCGGGCATGCTGCTGGCGTCGAGGGAAACCCAGGTGTCGCTGGCAGCGTATGCGTCGAGCCCGAACGTCCTCGCGTCGGTCTCCGTGGCAGCGTCGGGCTCGACCTGCACGTCGACCATGATCGGCCCGTCCGCGACGACGAGCGCGTCGAGCGCAGGCGCGTCTCGAAGCCTCGCCGCGTCCGGGGGTTCCGTCGTCGCGTCGATCGTCCGAGCATCGGCGCCGACCGATGCATCGCCGCGCGGCGTCGCATCGAGGATCAGGCCGCAGCCGAGCAGAGGAACGCAAGCGCCGAGGGCGAAGTGTTCTCGTCTCATGGCGAACACCACGCGGGACGATAGCTGTCTGGCACGAACGCGCTCCCGTCGCACCGCATCGTGACCGTCGCCCCATCGATGACGACCGTGACGGCATCGTCGAGCTCCGAAGGCTCGCACGCCGGAAGGCAGACGCCCGCACGACAGCCAGACAGCGGAGCGCACGTCTCGTCGACCAGGCACTGGAGGTCGCGATCACAGGCTTGTCCGAGCGATGCGCAACGCATCCCCTCGCGCACGCACGTCGGGCCGCTGCCATCGCTGAACTCGCAGGGTCGGCCGCACGTGCCAGCGGGCGGGCAGAGCGTGGCCGGGCCGACTGCCAAACAGGTTCCTGCGCTGCAGGCTCGCGCCTGGCACGAGTACGAGCCGCTCGCGAGCGTGCTGGTGGCGGGGCACTCGGCGCTGCTCGAGCACATCGGCGCGTCTCGTCCGCCGTCCACTGGCCGCGACCCGTCCGGTGTCGTGAGCAGCGCGTCGGTGGGTCTCGGAGCGTCGCGGGGAGCGACTGCGTCCGCGCTCGACGCCGCATCCCCGCTGACGAGGTGAGCGTCCAGCTCCGTCGCTGCGGCATCGCCCGGGTCGAACGTCGCATCGGCCACGAGGACGTTCTCGAACGCGTCGAGGTCTGGTTGGGCGTCGAGCCCGGTAGCGGGAGCGTCCGCACCGTCGATCGGCGCGTCCACGCGGTCGATCGCTGCGTCGATCCCACGCGCGTCGTCCGAGATCGACGCATCGGTGCGCGCGCTCGCGTCGAGCACCAGCCCACAACCCGCGCTGGCGAGCAACAGCGCGAACCCCAGAGACCAAGTGAAGCGACGCATGCGATCGAGCATGCCGACTCGTCGCCACCGACTCAACCACGGTCCCAGCGAGCCTCGGCACGCGTGGTACAAGCCGCGCCATGAAGGTGAGCGCCCAGGTGCCTGCTGCGCCGCTCGGTCTCGACCGCGCCGCGTTTCGCGATTCCGTGATCCAACACCTCGCGCACACGCGCGTGCGTGATCAGTACCGTGCGAGCCCCATCGACGTGATGCACGCGGTGGGGCGCGCGACGCAGGATCGACTCAGCGATCGCTGGCTCGAGTGCAGCAAGCAGCAGTGGGACGCGGGCAAGAAGCGCGTCTACTACCTGTCGATGGAGTACCTGCCGGGGCGCTTGCTCCGCGACGGGCTCGCCAACCTCGGCATGCTCGACGAGGCGCGCGCGGGCCTGCTCGAGATCGGCATCGATCTCGACGAGGTGCTCGAGGTCGAGCCCGATCCGGGCCTCGGGAACGGCGGTCTCGGTCGCCTCGCGTCGTGCTTCCTCGACTCGATGGCGACGCTCGGGATCGCCGGCACGGGCTACGGCATCCGCTACGACTACGGCATCTTTCGGCAGGCGATCACCGAAGGTCAGCAGCACGAAGAGCCCGACAGCTGGCTCGCGCACGGCTCGCCGTTCGGCATCCGCCGCAGCGAGACGCACTACCTCGTGAAGTACGGCGGCCGCGTCGAGCCGCGCCTCGATGCCAACGGCAAGATGTTCTACGCGTGGGTCGACACCCAGGACGTGATCGCCGAGGCGCACGACGTGCCGGTGCCGGGCTACCGCAACGACGTCGTGAACACGCTGCGGTTGTGGTGGGCGCGGCCCGTCGTCGCGTTCGATCTCGCGCGCTTCAACGCGGGCGATCACAACGGATCGGTCACGCAGCGCAACGTCGCCGAGCACATCACGCGCGTGCTCTATCCGAACGACTCCGGCCCGGCCGGCAAGGAGCTGCGCCTTCGTCAGGAGTACTTCTTCGTCTCGGCGAGCCTCCAAGATGCGATCCAGCGTCACCTCGCGCGCTGGGGAACGCTCGACGACTTCTCCGATCGCAACGTCTTCCAGCTGAACGACACGCACCCCGCGCTCGCGGTCGCGGAGATGATGCGGATCCTCCTCGATGAGCAGCGCTTCACGTGGGAGCGCAGCTGGAGCCTGACCAAGCGCAGCTTCGCGTACACGAACCACACGCTCTTGCCCGAGGCGCTCGAGGTGTGGCCGGTGCACATGCTCGACAAGCTCCTGCCGCGACAGCTCGACATCATCCGCGAGATCGATCGCCGGCTCGGCATCGAGACCGCGTCGCTCTACCCGAACGACGACGAGCGTCAGGCGAAGATGGCGATCGTCGAGCGCGGTCCGCAGCCGAACGTGCGCATGGCGAACCTCTCGATCGCGGGCAGCTTCAGCGTGAACGGCGTCTCGGCGCTGCACTCGCAGCTCCTCCGCGATCGCATGTTCCCCGAGCTCGACGCGTTCTTTCCCGGTCGCTTCAAGAACGAGACGAACGGCGTGACCCCGCGTCGATGGATCGAGCAGTGCAATCCCGCGCTCGCGGCGCTGCTCACGGAGACGGTCGGGCCCGGCTGGGTCACGAACCTCGAGCTCCTCCGTGGCATCGAGTCCCGCGCCGACGACAGCGCGTTCCTCGAGCGGCTGTGGACGATCAAGCAGGACAACAAGCGCAAGCTCGTGGCGCACCTCCAGCGCGAGACGGGCGTGGCCCTGCCTGCCGATCGCCTGTTCGACGTGCAGATCAAGCGACTCCACGAGTACAAGCGCCAGCTCCTCAACGTGCTGCACGTCGTGCACCGCTACCTTCGCATCAAGGCGGGCGAAGCGCCGAAGGTGCCGCGCACGGTGCTCTTCGGCGGCAAGGCCGCGAGCTCCTACGACAAGGCCAAGCGCATCATCCACCTCGCGGGATCGGTCGCCTCCGTGGTGAACGACGACGCCGCCGCGCGCGCGCACCTCGCCGTGATGTTCGTGCCCAACTACCGCGTCTCGCTCGCCGAGAAGCTGATCCCCGCGGCCGACCTCTCGGAGCAGATCTCGACGTCGGGCTACGAGGCGAGCGGCACCGGGAACATGAAGTTCTCGATGAACGGCGCGCTGACGATCGGCACGCTCGACGGCGCGAACGTGGAGATCCGCGAGGCGGTGGGGGCGGAGAATTTCTTCCTCTTCGGGCTCACCGCGGAGGAGGTGCACGCGCGCGCCGCGTCCTACGTGCCGCGTGAGGTCTACGCGTCCAGCGCTGCGCTCAAGGCCGTGATCGACGCCATCCTCTCGGGTGTGTTCTCGCCGGACGAGCCCGGTCGCTTCCGTCCGCTCATCGAGCCGCTGCTCGACAACGATCGCTACTTCGTGTTCGCGGACTTCGACGCCTACGTCGAGGCGCAGGAGCGCGTCGACGCGCTCTTCGCCTCGCCGCCTCGATGGACGCGCATGGCGCTCCTCAACATCGCCCGCATGGGTCGCTTCTCGAGCGACGAGACCATCCGCGGGTACGCCCGCGACATCTGGGGGGTGCCTACCTAAATTTAGAGTTCGGGCCGAGCGGGCGACAAGCGCGGGAAGCTGGCGCCCTCCTCACACAGCGGTTGACATGCGCCGTCCGGGACCCGCAACGTTTTCGTACGGAGGTCTGCATGAGACGGTGGGCATGTGTGGCGCTCGTGTGGCTGTCGGCAGGTGGCTGCGTGGACGGCCCGGCCGCCGAAGGGCTGCTGGCGCCGATCGTGGCCGCGGATGGCGTCGACGAAGCGGGCACACTCTTCCCCTTCGTCGTCCAAGTCTCCTCGACGGGAAACTGCACGGGCACTCTGATCGCCCCCAACTGGGTGCTGACGGCAGCGCACTGTGTGGACCGCGGCCTGCCCTCCTACGTGAGCTTTGCGCAGGTCCTGGACTCTCGCGACGTCCCAAGCATTCGCGTGCCTATTGCCGAGTGCCACATGGCGCCCGGCTACGCCCTCGCGTACCGAGAGAGCATCCTTCCTGAGTACCGGGGCCGAACGGGAGACCGGTGCGCTGTCCTCGACAATCGTGCCCGCGACGATTCCGGCGAAGCAGCCGACCTCGCACTTCTACTCCTCGCTCGCCCGATCGCGCCACCGCACGCCAGCGGAGCGCCCGGGGCCGGTCGGATCTTCGCCCCGGCCATTCCGGTGTATCGCGGCGCCCCGGTCGCGAGCCCGGCGGCGTACACGGTCGTGGGCTACGGCAACACTAGTCCGCCACCGGGAGGCACGGGCGGGGGAAGTCGCCGCTATCGCGGTGGCGTATCCGCCACCTGGGGCCCCGCCCTCTACGGTGATCCCGCGCTCGGGGGCGGGGACTCAGGTGGACCATTGCTGTTCCTCACGGACGACGGTTGGAGCGTGGTCGGCGTCGCGTCGAACGCGTCGTACGAGGATGCAGCGTGGGCGAATGCCTCTCTTTCAGTGGCCTGGATCGACTCGGTCCTTGACCCGGACGGCGACGGCGACCCTCGCGCGTTCTGCCGCGACGAAGGAGCGGAAGTTGCCACGGACACACTCGCCGCGGACGACCCGGACGGGGACTTCGTGCCCGCCGAGTTCGACAACTGTCCACTGGTCTACAATCCCTGCCAGCTCGGGGGCGACAGCGACGGTGATGGCATCCTCGACGATTGCGACGCGTGCCCGTTCGATTCGTCGGTGGTTGGCGCACCTTGGACGGTACTGCCGGACAGTGAGATCGACCCTGATGGCGTGCCGGATGTCTGCGATTGCGAGCCCACTCGTCACGAGCCGTGGATCGATTCCGACCACGATCTGCATCGCGATTTCTGCGACAATTGTTCGTCGGTGCCCAACGGCGATCAGGCGAACTGCGATGCCGATCTCGACGGCGACGCGTGCGACGATGACGACCACGACGGTGTGTTGGATGTCTGTGGCATGCTCGACAACTGCCTCGGTCTCGAGAACCCGGCCGTGGGTGAGCGGCAGGCGGACTGCAACCTCGATGCGGAACTCGCGGCGCTCAGCGCTTGCGTCGGGAGCCCCGAGGCATGCGCGCGGTATGCCTTTGTGCGTGGCGACGCGTGCGATCCCACGCCGTGCGGGGACACACTCTTCTCGGGCGCCCGCACCACCACCGGAGGGCGTGTCGCGCAAGATCTGATCCGTGTTGATGCCGTCGCGGCCTTCGACATTCCAGTCGCTGCGCGAACGGGTACCAGATTCTGCAGATGCCCTGCCATCAGTGGTCGAGATACGATCGAAGAGCGCGAGGCGTGCATCGACGAGATCGACCTTGGCGGCGGCGTCCTCGTCGGTGGATGCGATCCCGCTACGGTGCCGGTAGCCTTCGACCGCCGCGAGGTTGAGCCGCAGTCCTGGCGCTGGACGACTGTCGAGTACACCCGAGTTGCCGCGGGCGGTGCGCTTCCGACGGGGCTCAACGCGGAGGCGCCCACCAACCACGGTCGTGCTTCGGACGATCGCTTCGACGAGGACTTGATCGCACGCTGGCGCTACCAGGACACCGACGTGCCCCGCTGGGTGTCGAACTGGGGTGAAACCATCTCGACAGGTGTTGGAGCGTTCCTGCCAGGCGTCCTTCTCACGCACACGCCGGGCGGCGCCAGCGCCGGGGCCCCGGCCAGTTGGGACCGGCGGCAGTCGACACACGTGGAAAGCGGGGTGCTGCGGTACGAGGCTGCGCCGCCAACGACCCCAGTTCGGGACTGCGCACCAGCGTTCCCGGCCTCGTTCTCGAACGGTGTCTGCCCGTTCTGCGCCGGCTCGCTGCCACGCCCATGGCTGATGGGCTTCTGCGATGATCGATTCCGCGGGCTGATTGACGTCGCCGGTGTGCGTGTCGACCCCACGATTCTCGGCGCACCCTCGCTGCCGGACCCCCCAATCGATGGGGGATGGTTGGGACCGTCCGAGCCCCTGCCGAGCCTGCGCCCGGACAGCATTCGCATGGTCGCTCTCGCTCCTGGTTCGCTCGTCGAGCGAGCACTGGTGGAGGTCGGGGGGCAGTTGGTCGATCTTCTCTCGCCATGCCAAGTACCCGGCCAGTGTGACCCCATTCCGCTGTCGGCACGGGCACTCGCGAGCGGGCCAGCGGGGGATCGTGTCGGCGCTATCTCCGTTCTCTCCGGCACGCACGCAGAGGTCTACGTTGTCGGCGGCCGCGACCCACTTGGCGGGCTGCGCCAGGATGTGTGGGCATTCGACATTCGCGCTGAGACTTGGCGCGAATTGGCCGTGCCCACTGGCCTCGGCAACATATTGGCGGCCACATACGACGCGACACGCGCGGAGCTCGTGGTTCTGGATGAAGTGTCTCACAGGGTTCGCCTCCGCACGGTTCGTGAGGCACGGGTCGTGGCGATTCCGGTCGACGACCAGGGGCCTGCCCGCGTGCTGGCGACTTTCATTCGGCTGACGACCAATGACCGCTACGCGTTGGCAGTCGATGTCTCGGGGGACGTGTGGGTCGCAGCTGGGCTGCCGGTGGGGCGAGCCCACCTGCTGCTCGAGCTGGAGCGCGATGGGGACCGGCTTCGGGCAGCGGGGTTCCGAGCCGGGTCCGGTAGGCTCGCGCGCGGCGACACGCTTCGCGTGGACCCACTCGGCGCCACGCTTCTCATCGATGACGCGCGTCTCGGCGTGACGCCCATCGCAGTCAGACACCGGGAGCTGACGCGGATCCCCGCAGCGATTGATCGATGCTTCTGATTCGACACCCGCTTCGGGAGGCCAGCGTACTGATCGTGGCCGTGCTCACCACGTGTACATGCGCTCCACCTCCCCCCGCCGACGACGCGGGCGGTGACGCTGGTCGGGTTTGGCCCGATTCTGACGACCGCGATGCGGTGGCTCGCGATGTGTCCAGGGATGTGGCTCTCGACGTCACGGAAGACAGCGCTGGAGACGGAGGTCCCGACGACCCCGAGTGGGTGCGCCTCGAAGGCCAGCCACCCGGAGTGGACCTGTTGGTTGCTCGTCGCCCTGAGCGCGTCCTCCACGTGGGATGGGAGGACTGCGGCGGCGGCTGCCTCGTCGCATCGTGCGGTGGCTGCAGCTTCGTGCGCGGTTTCGTCGATGGCGATAGCACGTACGCCCGAGTCCAGATCGCGGGTCCGGAGCAAACGGCCACCCTCACGGACATCGCGAGCGGTGTTCCAGTCGCCGCATGGCAGCAATGGGACAACGACGACCCGAGGGGGCGGTTGGCCTTTCCGGCGGTCGGCGGAGGACGCGTCGCGATCTCGGCGAAAAGCTACCCGGCAACCGGGGCCGACCTCGTTTCCGTTTGGGGCTCCCCCATCGAGGAGACGGCGCTCCGTATCGCACCAATCTATCAGCTCGAGTCGGATGCACTGATCGTCAACCTCAACCTCATCAGTGCCTCCCACCAAGCCTGGACGATGAGCCCGACCAACGATCTCTTCCTGCGCGACGCCGGAGACCGGATTGGGCGTTTCCCAGGCGCGGACGCAGACGGCATGATCCAAGAACCGGCGTTGGTGGGAGACCGCGTGTTCTACGAGTTGTGGGGCGACCATGCGCGCGTGTGGACGGCCACGATCGACGAAGCGCCGCGGGTCCTCATCGACGCCGCCCCGGGCGAGGTTCGCGATTTCCGAACGGATGGCCGAACGATGACGTGGTACCAAGGCTACGACTTCGACCCGGTCGAGCTGCGCTTCGCGCTTCTGGAGCTCTGGACGTCCCCGTTCGCAGCCCGCACCGAGGACCTAGCACCGCGCCGCGTGCCGGCCGACCTACGTGGTCTCATCGTGCCCACCCAGGGTGGGCACTGGGTTGCCGTGCAGACCCCGGAGCTCACGCTGAACGTCTACGACTTGAACGACGGCTCACGTCGCGAGTGGGTTCCGCCCGATGAGGGCAACGTGACCCGGCCCGCCCTGTATGCGACGGACGACGAGATCCTGGTCGCGACGACAGTCGGCACATTTCGGATCGACCCGAACACGTTGGCCATCGTGCGGTAGGCCGGCGTGCCGACAGCGCGTTCGAGCGTCATCATCACGCCCCGTGACCGATCGCGACCCTTCCACCGTGCGCGACACGGGCGCCAAACACATCGGCGAGCAGCGCACCTCGCCGTACCCGATGAGCCGGCTCGCGCCGGTGCACGATCTCGTCGACGCCGCGCGGCAGATCGCCGAGGCCGACACGATGCTCGGCGCCGTGGCGAGCGCCGAGCTCACGCAGATCGCGGAGCAGATGCGTGCGCTCAAGGAGCGCGCGCGCGTGGTGCTGGAGGCCGCGAGCGAGAGCCTCGCGATCCATCGCGCGCGGTGCTCGTTCCAGAAGCGGCCGGGGCCCGTCTATCACCTCTTCGAGCGGGCCGATGGCGAGCGCTGGCTCTCGATGATCGGCCCGAGCGAGTGGGGCGGCGACAGCGCCGATCGCATCTTCCGCGGATCGTTCCGGCTGGAGCTCGACCAGAGCTTCACGCGCGTCGACGTCGGCTCGAGCCCTGGGCGTCCCGTCGTCCCCGCGAGCGAGCTGGTCGCCCAGAGCGCACGCCTGGGTGCCGGAGAGCGCTGAGTCCGCGGATCGGCCCCTGGAGACGAGAGCCGCAGGACGACCCCGCAACGTTTGCGCAGTCTCGCACCGAATGCGGGCATGGCCTGGGCGCCACAGTCGGGGATCACCCGAGGCACACGGGTTTCTGCGGACAGGTTGGTGGCGTAACCTTTGCTCGCGGCTTGGCGCTCGCATCGCGCGGGCTTCGGGTATCCTCGCGCCTGCCGTCTCGACGCCGGCGGAGATGCCCTCCCTGGTGTTGCGACGTCCTGGTCAGGACGAGGTGAGCTTTGGATCGGTCGGACGTGAAGCGATGGCTCGGTGGAATCTCGGATGCGCGCGTCGCTAGGACGATGGCGCGCGGTCTCGCGAGCGCCGCGGTGTTGATGGCGCTCGTGCCGGGCTGTCCTCCGATGGCCGAGGAGCCGGACGCATCGCGTGACGCCGCCCGCATGCCTCGTGACGCCTACATGGACGACGTCTACTTCGATCCGACGGTGGACGCGTTCGGGCTCGACGCGAACTTCCCGGACGCGCCCGGCGCGGACGTGCTGGGTGTCGACGCGCCGTTCGTGGTGATCGATTCCCCGCCCGACGCGGGCCCGATCGATCAGTGCGAGGGCGTCGAGCCCCCGCCGATGCCCTGCACGAACGACGACGAGTGCCGCGCCCGCGGCTTCGGTCGGTGCGATCTGCCGCTGCCCGCCACGGACAGCTGCGGGCCGTGCATGGGTCTCGAGAACGAGTGCGAGACCGACATGGACTGCATCGAGCGGGCGACCACCGACGCTGGTGGACCGGTGTTGGACGAGGACGCGGGTCGCGACGCAGGACCGGTCGTCGACGCCGGCGATCCGGCGGACCTCGTCTGCAACACGTACGACGCGACCTGCGCGTGCCCGCGACGCGTGTGCGAGCACCGCTGCACGGGCCCGACGTGCCCGGACGCGACCTGCGACACCGACGGCTACGTCTGCCCGGCGAACAGCATGTGCGCGCCGTCCGACGAGATGGCCGACAACCATGGCTGCGTGGGGCGCCCGTGCACCACGACGGCTGACTGCGACTGCGGTTTCTGTACTCGATTTGGGCTCTGCGCGAACGGAGCTGGGAGATGTCAATGAAGAGGGTTTTGGTCGACGGTCTGGCCGCTGCTTCGTTGGTGACGCTCTCCGCCATCGCCTTCGCGGGCTGCACCTGTGATGGTCCGGTGATGATGGGCGACGTGGACGCCGCGCGTCCGCCGCGCATCGACGCCGACGTCGACGCAGACATCGATGCGCCGGGCGCGATGCCCGAGGACGACGCGTTCACGATGCGCGACGACACGAACGAGGACACGGGCCCCAGCATGGGCTTCGACTCGGGTCCGGGGACCGCGCTCGACTGCCGCCACTCGCACCTGTTCGGCGAAGACTTCTGGTACCTCGCGCGTGATCTCGACGCGACGGTGCCGTCGTTCACGAGCGTCGCGGGGCGGTCGGGCAACCTCGTCGGCGTCTACTCGTCGACGGAGCGCATGGGCACGCGTCGCGTCGAGGTGTTCCGCTACGTCACCGGCTCCACGCGCCGCGGCTTCGATCCCGTGGCGCTCGCGGGCGGCGCCGGTGGGACGCTCCCCACGGTGGTGTCCTCGACGGACGGCTTCTGGGTCTCCTTCGTGGTCGGCACCGAGATCCGCGTCGCGCGCTTCACCGCGGACATGGCGCCGATCGGCTCGCCGGTCATGGTGGGCTCGGACGCCGTCACGACGCCCCCGCGCCTCGTGACCACCAGCTCGGGCGGATACGTGGTGTGGGTCGTCGGCAACACGGTGCGGGGTCGCGCGCTCGACTCGATGGGCATGCCGATCGCGACGGCTGCGACGCTCGTCACGGGCGATGGCCCGATCCAGCAGGCGAGCCTGCAGCGCGTGGGCGGAAGCGATCAGCTCGCGCTCTCGTGGGCAGACGGTGGCCGCCCTCGCGTCGCGTCGCTCACCGGCGGTGCGCTCGGCACGGCGGAGTTCGTCGCGGGCGACGACGGCATCTTCACCTCGCTCGACATGGGCGGTCAGTCCGCGATGCCGACGATGGGGGTCCCGTTCGCGGGCGCGGCGGTCTACGACCTCAACGACCTCGGCGCGCGCGACGTGATCTTCCGGATCATCGACGACACGACGCCCGGCGTGCTGCGTCCGAACTTCCCCGCGGCGACGGTCGCGAGGTCGGGTGACTTCGCGTGGAGCGCGTCGGTCGAGCCCTTCCTCAGCGGCTACGCGATGGCGTACCGCGCGCTCTTGCCGGGCCTCGAGCGCACGGCGCTCCGCATCGGCTACCTCGACCGCGAGGGCTGCGCGCTCGGGACCGTCTCCGACCGTTTCGTGCTCGGCCTGATCGACTCCGAGACGGGCGCCGTCCCGCAGCTCGGCGTCGACGGCGGCACGATGCTGGTGGTCTGGTCCGACGAGCGCGCGGGTGAGTATTTCGACTACTGGGCGTCCGTGATGACGTGCACGGAGAGGAGCTGAAACATGCGAAGGAACACCTCGCTATTTCGCAGTTTCGTCGTCGCCGCGCTCTTCGCGCCGGGAGCGCTCGCGCTCGTGTCGTGCGATGGCGCCGGGCCTGACCCCACGGTGGATGCGGCCACCGCGCCGGACGGCGGACGCACCGTCTGCGACCTCCCGGTCGAGGGCTGCGGCTGCGCCGTCGAAGGTCGCACCGAAGAGTGCTGGCCCGACGCGCTCGTCGAGAACGGCGCTCGCATCTGCCTCGTCGGCGAGATGACGTGTCGCAGCGGCGTGTGGAGCGGATGCGAAGACATCCAGCGCCTCGTCGGTGAAGACGGCCAGGACGTCCGGATCGAGGCCGCCTCGGACGACCCGGTCGTCTGCGCGTCGTGCGAGCCGCGCTGCTTCCGCGCGATCGACACCATCCGCTCGCGTGACGTCATGGAGCGCGGCGGCAACGGCCTCGTGTTCAACCCGGACATCGGGCGCGGCGGCGCCGAGAACCCCGGCATGGTCATCATGTGCAGCGACCTGTCGTGCGCGACCACGAGCACGATCGGCGCGGGCACGGGCTCGCCGTGGAACCCCACGCCCGACAACTCGGACGGCGTGACGGTCGATCCGACGGACGGCGCCCTCGTGCTCGGCGTCCTCGGGCTGAACTCGCCCGGCGTCTGGGTCGCCAACATGGACGACGGCACGCTCTCGCGCCTCGATCCGGCGACCGGCCGTGAGATCGGACGCTACGTCTCCGCGCGTCCCGACGCCGTGAACCGCGCGCGCCCCGGCACCGAGTACTGCAACTGGTCGAACACCGGAAACTGCCCGTCGCGCACGGCCGTCGATCAGAACTTCGACTGCTACGTCGCGAACCGCGCGTTCGGTAACCAGGGCACCGTGACGAAGATCGCCGCCGATCCGCGCCGCTGCGTCGATCGCAATGCGAACGGTCGCATCGACACGAGCACCGACGCGAACATGAACGGCTCGATCAACATGGCCGACCCGACCGAGTTCTTCGGCGTGAACGACGAGTGCATCCTCTGGACGGTGCCCGTCGGCGTGAACAACGGCGTGCCGCGCGCGCTCGCGATCGGCGTGGCCCCGGCCGGCGTGGACGTCGGTGACGTCTGGATCGGCAACTACAACGAGGCCCGCGCGTACCGCATCCGCCCCACGGACGGCGCTGCGCTCGGCAACGTCAGCATGTGTGTGGGCGGCTACTGCAACCACCCGTACGGCGCCGCGGTCGACGCGCGTGGCCGCGTGTTCTTCTGGCCCCGCATCGGCGGCCGTCAGCGCACGTTCGGCTTCGTGAACCCCGCGACCTCGACGTATCAGTTCACCGCGGACGTGCCCTACTACTACCCCGTCGGCTACGGCATGACGTACTACGTGAACGCCGACGGTTCGCAGGAGTACTTCTTCAACGCCGACAGCGACAACGGCATCGTGCTTCGCTACAACGTCCTCGCGAACAACTGGACGTACGTCGGCACCCCGGGGCGCGGCGCGCCTCGCGGCATGGCCGCCGACATCAACGGCAACGTCTACGCCGCGGGCTGGACGAACGGCGGCGGCTGGGGCGGCGGCTGCAACAACCGCCTCTGGCGCTGGGACACGAACCTCGCGAACTTCCAGCAGTGGACCGCCCCCTCGGCGAGCTGCTTCATGGGCGTCGGCGTGACGTTCGACAACGCCGTCTGGCTCATCGGCGCCGGCAACAACCGCGGCGCGCGCCTGTCGCCGGATCGCACGACGTGGGTCGAGTCGCCCGCCGTCTTCCGCGGTCCGTACACCTACTCGGACTTCATCGGCTACGGCCTGAACGTCTTCGCCAACCCGCGCGGCCACTACTCGTTCATCACCGACGCCGGCCCGACCTGTGAGCAGCGCTGGCAGACCGCGAACTGGAACGCGACGACGCCCGTGGGCACGAGCGTCGAGGTCTGGGTGCGCTCGGCCAGCACGGCCGCGGGCCTCGCCACCGCGACGTGGTACGGCCCGTTCCGCACCTCGCCCGCGAACCTCACGATCGCCCCCGGCCCCGTGCCGAACGGCCGCTTCCTCGAGATGGACATCCGCATGGAGACGACGGACCGTCGCCTCACGCCGCGTGTGTACAGCGCGAGCGCGACCGGCTTCTGCGACTACACGCGCTACGGCACGGGCGGCACCTACACGCGCCTCTACGACTCCACCACGACCGAAGACGCGGCGACGCCGACGACGATCTGTGATCCGCTCATCGAGGCACCTCTCTGGGGTGACTTCACCTGGGACGCGTCGGTCCCGGCGGGTACTTCCATCACGCTCCAGTTCCGCGCGGGCACCAGCGCGGCGGCGGCGGCAGCCGCGACGCCTGTCGTGTTCACCATCACGCCCACCACCCTGCCGCCGATCCCCCGATCGGTGTCTGAGCTGTTCGAGATGGCGGGTCGGCCCAACGTGGAGATCTACGCACCGTTCATGCAGGTCACAGCGACCTTGAACAGCAGCGCCGATGGCCGGTACACACCGACATTGCGTTCGTTCTCGCTCGAGTTCGTATGTATGGAAATCCTCTGATCCTCCTTCGCCGTCCGGCGACCATCGTCTCGATGGTCGTCGGCGCGGCGGTCATCGGCTCCGTGCTGATCGCTCCGGGCGCGGGCCCCGCGCTGGGTCAGCCCACGACTGCTGTTCCCCCGCCGACGGGCGTTCCCACGACGGGCACGCGCGACGCGGTGTACGCCGAGCCGCCGCCGGTCATCCCACCGCCTCCCGTCGGCATCGCGCCGCCGTTGTCGGCAGAGGCCCGTCAGCGTCGTGCCCGGATCGCCGCGCGTGCCGGTGAGGTCGTCGTCACGATCGGAGAGATCGAGGATCACCTCGAGCAGTCGACGGGCGTCGACCGCGATGCGTTCCTCACGCCGGCGGGTCGACGCGGTGTGGTGGAGCGCCTGCTCCGACGGCATCTCTTGGCCGCCGAGGCCGAGCGTCGGGGTGCGGCCGATCCGCTTCTCTCGCGCCGCGCGCGCCGCGCCGAGGAGCGCGCGCTCCGTGGTCTCTTGGAGCTCGAGATCCGAAGGGATCCCGGCGAGATCCCGCCGCCGAGCGAGCCCGTCGATCACGCCGAGCAGCGCTACGCGGTCGTGCTCCATGCCGACTCGCGCGAGCACCTCGCGACGTGGGCTCAGGGGATCGCCGCCGAGCGCACCTCGTACACGCAGGCCCTCGCGAGCGCGAACGAGCTCGGTCGAGGGATCGAGACTCCGTACGGCGAGATCGAGACGCCTCCGGAGATGACGCCGCCGATCGAGCCTCCGGTCTGGCGCGCGCTCTTCGCGATCGAGCGCACGGGCACCACCTCGCCCGCGATCTCGCTGGGCGGCGGTCAGTTCGCGATGGTGTACTTCGCGGGTCGCATCACGGCCTTCGTCGACAGCGGCCCCGACGAGGGCGCGCGGCGGATGATCGCGGGAGACCGCGCCTGGCAAGAGGTGATCACACAGGTGCGCGAGGACCGCGTGCGTGCGTTCGATCCGTCGGCCATCGACGGCGTCGCGTTCCGCATGCCGCCCGGCCGCTCGCTCGAGTCGATGGAGCGCCTCGCCGAGGAGGTCGCTGGCGTGCAAGCGCGCCTCGCCGCCGGTCAGGCCGAGGGCGAACTGTGAGCCCCTGCGTCGTCGGGTGGCGTCGGTCTTGGGGGCGTGCCGTGTGCGCGCTGCTCCTCGTGGCCTCGAGCGCGGAGCTGGCGGCGTGCAACTGCGCGGGGCAGTCGCCCACCGAGCCGGCCGAGCTCGAAGAGGGAGACCGCTCGACGGATCCGGAGCTGACGCTCGGCCTTCCGTCGGACGTCGCGCAGCGCACGCTCGCGATCGTCGACGACGAGCCGCTCACGGTGCTCGACGTCGCGTACGAGCTCGAAGAGCTCAGCCCGATCCTCCAGGGTCGCGCAGCCGATGCCACGCGGCGTCGCGTGCTCGTCGACAACCTCGTGGCCGATCGCGCGCTCGCGGCCGAGGCGCGTGATCGCGGCCTCGACGACGATCCGTCGATCCTGCGCGGTCGCGAAGAGATCTACGTGCGCGCGCTCGTCGCGCAGGTCGAGAGCGACGTCGCGCCTCCGAGCGATGAGCAGGTCCGCGCGTACTACGAGGCGCACCGCGATCGGTATCGCTCGCCGGAGCTCCGCACCGGCGAGCTGATCTTCACGCGCGACCGCGCGGCAGCGACCGCCGCGATCACCGCCATCAGCGGCAACATTCGTCGTCAGCCCGAGCTGTGGATGAGCACGGCGGAGTCGCTGGGCTTCGCGGGGCCGCGCCGTCAGCCGCGCATCCAGATCGAGCCGATCGCGGCGACGCCGCGCGAGGGCGAGCCCTACGTACCGCAAGAGGTCCGCGACGCCGTCTTCGCGACGGAGCCGGGCTCGCTCTTCCAAGAGGTCGTCCCCTTCGAGGACGGCTTCTACATCGTGCGTGTGGCCGAGCGCGTCGAGGCGCAGGACGCGACCTTCGATCAGGTGAGCGCGCGCATCCGCACCGAGCTCCACGCCGAGGCCGTAGACGCCTACATCACGACGCTCGTCGCCGAGCCTCTCAGCACCGCCACGTTCGACGACGCCGCGCTCGACAGCGTCGTCATGCCGGTCGCCGCGCCCGCCGGTCCTTCGGCGCCGACGGTTCGCTGACGTGTCGTCCCCAGTCGGGGCGCCTCGCCCTAGTGAACCAAGTAGGTGCGCACCGCGTATGCGAGCGCACCTGCGCCCAGCATCGTGACGACGGCAGCGACGAGGAACAACAGCGCCCAGAGCCACGTGCTCCGCGTGCTCGCGGGTGCCACGCGAACGGCCTTCTCGGGGCGCGTGAACGACGATCCGTAGAGAGGGCGCGAGACCGTCGCCGTCGGCCTCTGCGACCCGAGCGTCGGGTTGGAGAGAGACTGTGACGAGTGCTGCATCGCCGACTGCTGCATCGAGGGCTGCTGGATCGCGGACTGCTGGATCGCGAACTGTTGCATCGATGGCTGCTGCGTCGCGTACGACGGCGTCGGCAGCTGCTGGGGTCCGCTCCACGGCTGCTGACCCGGTGCGGGCGCGACGGCCGGAACGGGCGTGAGCGCGCGCGGAGCGACGACGCGCTGCGCGGCCTGGAGCGATCCTGGCGGTGGTGTCTTCGCCCGTGGCGTCACGTCGACGCGCGGGCTCGCGCGCGGCGGCTCGAACGACACGCCTGGCTGCGCGTCGCGGATCGTATCGCGAGGCCGCGGTGCCGCGGCGCCAGCGGCGCGCGCGGGGCGCACCCCGGTCTCCGCGGGCAAGAAGATCGAGCGATCCTCCGAGACACCGATCGCGCGCGCGAGCCGCTCAGCGAGCTCCTCGACGGTTCGAATTCTCTTCTCGACGTCGCGCGCGACCGCGTCTGCCAGCACCTGATCGAGCTCGCGCGTCGCGTCGGGCCGCACCGAGCGGAGCGAGAGCGTTCGCCCCTCGAGGATGCAGCCGAAGAGCTGGCCGAAGTCGTCGGCCGGATAGATCGAGCGCCCCGTGAACATCTCGAACGCGATCGCGCCGATCGCGAACACGTCGGAGCGCTCGTCGATGGGGCCGTCCTCCGCGAGCATCTCGGGCGCCATGTAGCGGGGCGTGCCCAGCACCGTGCCCGTCGCGGTGATGCGATCGGGCTTGGCGGTGTAACGCGAGAGACCGAAGTCGAGGATCTTGCAGGGCGGTAGGCCGCTCTCGAGCAAGAGGATGTTCTCGGGCTTGAGGTCGCGATGAAGGATACCCTTCGCATGCGCGAGCGAGACGCCGTCGCACATCGCCGCGAGCACGGGCCACGCGTTGCGCGGCGTGAACGGACCGCCG
The DNA here is from genome assembly GCA_964502175.1 of uncultured Sandaracinaceae bacterium. Taxonomy (GTDB): domain Bacteria; phylum Myxococcota_A; class Polyangia; order Polyangiales; family Sandaracinaceae; genus JAFLCL01. Next base: position 111,683 of record CAZCVE010000015.1, on the reverse strand, counting down.
TGCGAGAGGCGATCCTTCAGCGTCTTGCCGACGAGGTGCTCCATCGCGAGCCACCACGTGCCGTCCTTGGCGCGGTCGAAGGCGACGAGGCGCACGATCGCGGGATGACGGATCTCGCGGAGCACGGCGGCCTCACGCTGGAAGCGCTCGACGACGGCGGTGTCCTTCGCGCGATCCTTGTGCAGCACCTTGAGCGCCACGAGCGTGCCCGTCTTCATGTCGACGGCGGTGAGCACGCGCCCCATCGCGCCGATGCCGAGGCGCGCGTCGACGCGGAAGCGCTCGCCGAAGAAGCCGCCGATGTCGGTGGAGCTCACGACCGCGGTCGCTTCTTCTTCGCCCCAGCCTTCGCCCTCGTCGCCTTCTCCGGCGGCCTGCGCTGCGGCTTGCGCCGCGGCTTGCTGGACTGCGTAAGGAACGCCTTGCGGCGTCGTGGCGGGCTGAGGCTGTCGCGTCGCCGCGGGGCGCGCGCTCGACGCCTCCGACTTGGCACCCGTCCACGCGACGCCAGCGACCAGCTCGGTCTGGTCGTCGAAGTCGTCCGGCGCGTCCGGAACGGGTGAATCCGTCACGCGCGCAAGCATACCGGATCTGCCCGCGGGACCGGCACAACGACAATCTTCCAGCGCACCCGATCTGGCGGGCCCGCTCTGGCAGGCCCGCTCTGGCAGGCCTGCTCTGGCTGGCCCGTTGTGGCCTACAAGTCGACGGCGAAGAGCACGGCTCGCTCCTCGCGCGCCGCGCTCGCGAAGAACGGCGCGACGCGCTCGAACCAAGCCAGCGTGTACGTGAGGTCCTCGTCGTCGAGCTCGCCGTAGTCGCTGCGATCGATGCGCTGGTAGGCGACGCGGAAGCGCGCGGCGTCCCACGGCGCGAGCGCCTCGGCGATCGCGACGACGTCGTCGGGCCCCTTCACCGACACGATCGCGACGTCGCTCGAGACGAGGACGGTGCCGCCGAGGATGGCGTGAGAGAGCGGCGGTCGGCCGTTGCCGGGCGTGAGGCGTCCATCGGTCAGCGCGCGGTGGATCGCGTCCCACGCGCGATCGAGCTCGCACGCGTTCTCCCAGCGCTCCTCGAGCTCGCCCACGATCGCGAGGACGTCGCGATCCGATCGCGCCTCACCGAGGCGAGCGAGCTCGTCGTCATCGAGGGCGAACAGGACTCCGCGTCCGGACATCGAGGGACGATACCTCACGCCCCTGCCCACCGCGTGAAGCGATCGACGCCCACCGCCGCGGCTGCGCCCACGACCCAGCCCGCGACCAGATCCGTCGGGTAGTGCAGGCCCACGTAGAGCCGCGTGATCGACAAGAGGATCGCGGCGGTGATCGCGACCGCGCCCCAGCGCGGACCGAAGCGCAGCGCGATCCACGTCGCGCCCGCCATGCACGCGGTCGCCGTACCGGAGGGCATGCCCGTGCTCGTCAGCGGCGGCACGGTGCCGAGCACGTGCAGCTGCTCGCGCAGCGACGCGAGACCCGTGGGCCGGAGGCGACCGATCAGCGGCTTGAGCACCGTCTCGCTGACGAGCAGCGAGAAGAGGAACGCGAGCCAGCCATCGCGCATCGTGCGCGCGTCGTCGCGACCACGGCGCGCCGCGAACACGGCGACGAGCGCGAGCGGAAACGCGTAGAGGCCCCAGTCGCTCGCGAACCCCACGATGGGATCGATCCACGGCGCGCGGAGGCCATTGAAGAAGAGGAGGATCGTCGTGTCGCCAGGCACGGCGCGAGTGTGGCACGCGCGCTGTCGGCGGGTCCTCGTCGTGTACGCTGAGCGCGCCATGACCGAACACGCGACGAGCCGGCGCACGAAGGCCGCGGTGATCCAGATGATCTCGACCGATCAGGTCGAGCCGAACCTCGCGCAGATGGAGCGCCTCGTGCGCGCTGCCGCGGAGGATCGGGCGTCGCTCGTGGTGGTGCCCGAGTGCTTCGCGTACCTCGGCTCGGACGCCGCGGGCGCGACCTCGCCGGGCAAGGCAGCGATCGCGGAGCGCCTTCCGCCAGAAGGCGATCCGAGCGAGGCGCCGATCTTGGCGCGCTGCGCGGCGCTCGCGAAGGAGCTGTCGATCGAGCTCGTGCTCGGCGGCTTCTGGGAGCGCGGCGTCGACCCGAAGAAGGTGAAGAACGCGTGCGTGCACGTCGACGCGCGCGGCGAGGTGCGCGCCGTGTACCGGAAGATCCACCTCTTCGACGTGGACCTCGCCGACGGCACGAAGCTCCAAGAGTCGGCATCGGTCGAGCCCGGCACCGAGCTCGTGGTGACCGACTCGGCGATCGGCAAGCTCGGTCTCTCGGTCTGTTACGACGTGCGCTTCCCCGAGCTCTACCGAGGCCTCGTCGATCGCGGCGCCACGTCGCTCACCGTGCCCGCGGCCTTCACGCTGACGACGGGCAAGGATCACTGGCACGTGCTCCTCCGCGCGCGCGCGATCGAGTCGCAGTGCTACGTGCTCGCGGCCGCGCAGACGGGACGCCACTCGACCACACGCCAGAGCTACGGCCACGCGCTGATCATCGACCCGTGGGGCACGGTGCTCGCGGAGTGCGGTGAAGGCGAGGGCTACGCGTGCGCGTGGATCGACGAGAGCGTGGTCTCACGCATCCGCGCGAGCCTCCCGAGCCTCGCCCACCGACGCCTGCGCTGATGAGGGTCAGCGAGCCTCGAGCGCGGCGTGGAACGTCACGATGCCCATCGACGATCGGCCCTGCGAGGCGTCGAGGATCGCGGCCTGCGTGCACATCTCGCCCGGGGTGCGCGGGGTGGAGTGAGGGTCGAGGTTCGACGTGCCGAAGCCGAGCGCGCCGATGCCCATCCACATGAACTCGAGCGAGAACGTCTCGTCGGTGTCACCGCGGCACGCCATCAGGTGAGGCAGCGCGTCCGCCGCGATCTGGCGCTCGACGCTCCCATCGCTCAGGCCATTCACGGACGCGCTGAGCACGACGCCCTCGACGAGAATTGCGGCGCCTGGCGGCGGCGTCGGCGGGGGTTCGAGCGGTGGCTCGCGCGGCGGCGGTGGGGGCGGCACCGGCGCGATCGGCTCCGTCATCACGGGCGGGATGCTCGTGGCCTCGCGCAGCGACTCGGCGTCTTCCCAGAGCGAGCTCGCGAGGTCGCCGACGAGCCATGCGAGGCCGCCCATCGACGCGAGGACGACGATGCCCGCGAGGCAACCCATCCCGAGCATCGTGACGAGCACGCCCGCGAGGATCCGCGGCCATCGGCTCGGCTGCGCGGGCGCCGTCGCCGTCGAGGCGCCGAGCTGCGGCTGGCTCCCGAGCAGCTGCGCCGCGGGTGGCGTCGAGGACGACGGCAGGCCCGGCGGCAGCGAGTTGCCGCGGAGCATCCGCGCCATCTCCGTCAGCTCCTTCGCGATCTCGGCCGCCGTGATCGTGCGTCGCGAAGGCTCGATCTCGAGGCAGCGCGAGATCAGGTGCACGAGCGTCGAGGGCAGGCCGGGCGCGAACGTGCTCGCGGACGGCGGCGGCTCGCTGATGCGTCGCACGAGCAGCTCTTCGACGGTGCGCGCGTCGTGCGTCGGCCGACCCGTGAGCATGCGGAAGAGGATCGCGCCGAGCGCGTACACGTCGGCGGAGGCGTCGACGTCGCGCGCGCCTCCCTTCAGCTGCTCGGGCGCCATGTAGAGCGGCGTGCCCATGATCGCGCCCGTCGCCGTGCGCGCGCTGCCCTCGAGGTAGCGATCGGTCAGCTTGCTCATCCCGAAGTCGAGCACCTTCGCGCGCCGCGTTCCGTCAGGGAGGCGCGCGAGGAACACGTTCGCGGGCTTGAGATCGCGGTGCACGATGCCGCGCTTGTGCGCGTCGGCGACGCCCGTCGCGATGTCGCGACCGATCTCGACCGCGTCGAGGATCGCGAGGCGATCACGTCCCGCGACGTAGGCCTCGAGGTCTTCGCCTTCGAGCAGCTCGAGCGCGAGGAAAGGCGAGCCATCGGCCGCCATGCTCGCGTCCAGCACGTCGACGATGTTCGGGCTCATCGTGCTCGCGGCGGCGCGCGCCTCGCGGAAGAAGCGCTCCACCATCTCCACGTCGCTCGCGTGCCGCGCGTGCAGCACCTTCAGCGCGACGGGACGACCCGTGACCGCGTGGCGAGCCCGATAGACCGTGCCGAACGCTCCCTTGCCGAGCTCGCGCTCGATCACGTAGCGATCGATCTGGGACGGCGTCGGCAACCCTGAGAGTCGTACGCCATCGCAGGCGGTGTCGGAAGCCTTCGGCGGTGGTGACGACGCGCGTTCGGGTTGCGTCCGGACGGTGTGGACGCGAGCATCGGCGAATGCGTGTGGTCTCCTTCGCTTCTCGGGCCGTCGTCTTCGCGGCCTGCGCGCTCGCCGCGATCGGCTGCGTGTCGCCGCCAGGCGACCTCGGAATGGACGGCGGGCGCTACGTGCGTGAGGGCGGGCCGAGCCCGATCTTCCGCGAGTGCAGCGACGAAGCGGGCACGGGCGACGCGTCGTGCGGCGAGGCGGGCATCCCGTCGATGGATCCGGACGCGGGCAACGACGCGGGTCCGCCGCCGCCGCCCTGCAACCTCGTGACGTTCGAGTACACCGACGCTGCGGCGAGCTCGGTGTGGATCTCGGGATCGTTCGTTGCCGATGGCGCCGGCGTGTGGCCGACGAACCCGAGCGAAGGCGCGCTCGTGCTCGAGAACGACGGCGCAGGCCGCTGGTCGATCGAGCACCTCGTCGAGCCCGTGGGTCGTCACACGTACAAGATCATCGTCGACGGCACGCGGTGGATCGCCGACCCGGGCAACCCCGTGAGCGAGCCCGACGGCTTCGGCGGACAGAACAGCGTGATCGATCCGTGCGGCGCGAGCTGCGGTGACCTCACCGAGTTCGACTGGCGCGACGCCGTCATGTACTTCGCGATGGTCGATCGATTCCGCGACTCGGACGGCTCGCGCATGGAGGTCAGCGGCGCGACGGACGGCGCGATCGCGAGCGGCCAGTACCTCGGTGGCGATCTCGACGGCGTCACCGAGCAGCTGCCCTACCTCGCGGATCTGGGCGTGACCGCGCTCTGGCTCAGCGCGCCGTACGAGAACCGCAACACGGCAGGCGCGGCGATCGATCCGGGCGCCGATCCGCGTTTCTACTCGGCCTACCACGGGTACTGGCCCTCGCCGGACAACATCGACTACTCGATGCCGTCGAGCCCGACGCCGCGACCTCGCGTCGAGTCGCGCATCGGCGGCGACGCCGATCTGCGCTCGCTCGTCGACACGCTCCACGCGACCACGGGGCGCGACGGACACACGATGAAGATCCTCTTCGACTACGTGATGAAGCACGCAGACTCGGAGAGCGGCCTCTACCGCGCGCACAACGACTGGTTCGTGAACCCCGTCACGACGTGCGCGCCGGATCGCTGGGACGATCCGTTCTGGACGACGCGCTGCTCGTTCACGACGTACCTGCCGAGCTTCGACTTCTACCAAGACGCGCCGCGGCGATGGTCGGTCGACGACGCGACGTGGTGGGCCACCGAGTACGACCTCGACGGCTTCCGTCTCGACGCGGTCAAGCACATCCCGCTGAGCTGGCTCACCGACCTGCGTGATCGCATCGACGCCGCCGTTCCCACACCGGCGGGGCAGCGCTTCTACATGGTGGGCGAGACGTTCGACTACTTCAGCCGCGACACGCTGCGACGCTTCGTCGATCCCGACGAGATGCTCGACGGGCAGTTCGACTTCCCGTTCAAGCGCGAGCTGTGCACCGCGATGTTCCGACCCGAAGGGAGCCTCGCGGGCTTCAGCGCATGGATGGACGGCAACGACGGCTTCTACGGGCCGGGCTCGCTGATGACGACGTGGATCGGCAACCACGACATCCCGCGCGCGATCCACTTCGCGAGCCGCCAGATCGGCAGCTGCACCGAGGGCTCGAACCCCGGCAACGGCTGGAACCCGAGCGCCTACACGCAGCCCACGGATGCCGCGCCGTACGAGCGTCTCGGCCTCGCGTTCGTGGTCATGTACACGAACCCCGGCATCCCGCTGATGTACTACGGCGACGAGGTCGGCCTCGCGGGCGGCGGCGATCCCGACAACCGCCGCATGATGCCGTGGGAAGACGAAGGCGACACGCTGCTCGCGCCGCAGATCGCGCTGCGCAACACCGTGAGCGCGCTCGGTCGCATCCGCGGCGAGAACCCCGTGCTCGGCCGCGGACGCCGCACGACGCTCGCCTCCACGCAGGACACGTGGGTCTATCGCATGACCGGCTGCGGCAGCGCGGGCGCGAGCGACGTGATCGTGGCGATCAACCGCGCCGACGGCGCGAACACGGTCTCGGTCCCTGCCGGCAGCTACGACGATCTCGTCAGCGAGACGATGGCGAGCGGCGGATCGATCTCGCTCGGCCCCCGCAGCTTCCGCGTGCTTCGCGTGCGCTGAGCGCGGCTCTCGCGTAAGCCCGGCGCGCGCGGCTCGTCGCGCACGTCCGGAGGCTCACGCATGGTCGCAGAGGCAAGCGCTCGTCACGTCTACCGGTTCGGCGTCGGCACGACCGATGGTCGCTCGTCGATGAAGGATCTCCTCGGCGGCAAGGGCGCGAACCTCGCGGAGATGGCGCAGGCGGGGCTGCCGGTGCCGCCCGGCTTCACGATCACCACGGAGGTCTGCGCGCACGTCGCAGGCGACGCGTCGAGCGGTGCGAACAAGGGCAAGACTGATCTTTCGCTTCCGTCGTGGCTCTGGCCCGAGATGGACGCTGCGATGGGCGAGGTCGAGAAGACCGTCGACGCGAAGTTCGGTGACGCCGAGCGGCCACTGCTGGTGTCGGTGCGATCGGGCGCGGCGATCTCGATGCCCGGCATGATGGACACGGTGCTCAACCTCGGCCTCAACGACGCCGTGTGCGAAGGGCTCGCGCGTCGCACCGGCAAGGCGCGCTTCGCGTGGGACGCCTACCGACGGTTCGTCTCGATGTTCGGCGACGTCGTGATGGGCGTGCCGCGCGCGGAGTTCGAGCACGCGCTCGACGACGTGAAGAAGAGCGCCGGCGCCAACACCGATCAGGAGCTCGGCGAGCAGGCGCTGCGCATCGCAGTGCAGCGCTTCAAGGGCATCTACCAGACGCACACCGGACACGCGTTCCCCGAGTCGCCGCGCGAGCAGCTCGAGCGCGCGATCCTCGCCGTGTTCGCGTCGTGGAACGGCGACCGCGCGAAGAAGTACCGCGAGGTGCAGAAGATCCGCGGGCTCAAGGGCACGGCGGTGAACGTGCAGGCGATGGTCTTCGGCAACACCGGTCCTCGCTCGGGCACCGGCGTGCTGTTCACGCGCAGTCCGTCGACCGGTGAGAAGGCGCTCTACGGCGAGTACCTCGTCGACGCGCAGGGCGAGGACGTCGTGGCGGGTACGCGCACGCCGTCGCCGATCGCGAAGCTCCACGAGGACATGCCCGAGGTGCACGCGCAGCTCTCCGAGCTCGCGCAGCGGCTCGAGTCGCACTTCAAGAACGTGCAGGACGTGGAGTTCACCGTGCAAGACGGGCGCCTCTACTTGCTCCAGACGCGCCACGGAAAGCGCACCGGCGCAGCGGCCGTGCGCATCGCGGTCGACCTCGCGAACGAGTGCCTCGTCACGAGGGAAGAGGCTGTCGCGAACCTCGTCGAGCCGGGGCACATCGATCAGCTGCTGCATCCGCACTTCGCCGACGAGGCGGGCTACCGCAAGCAAGGTCGCGTGATCGCGAAGGGCCTCGCGGCATCGCCCGGCGCGGCCGTCGGTCGCATCGTCTTCCACGCGGAGGACGCCGAGGCGTGGAAGGCGCGTGGCGAGAAGGTCGTGCTCGTGCGCATGGAGACGTCGCCCGAGGACGTCGCGGGCATGCACGCGGCCGAGGGCGTGCTCACGAGCCGCGGAGGCATGACGAGCCACGCGGCCGTCGTCGCGCGAGGCTGGGGCAAGCCATGCGTCGCGGGCTGCGGCGATCTCATCGTCGACTACCGACTGAAGACGCTCTCGAACGGTCGCGTGACGGTGGGTGAGGGCGACTGGCTCAGCTTGAACGGCACCACGGGCGAGGTCGTCACGGGCAAGGAGACGCTCGCCGACGCCGTGGTCTCCGGATCGCTCGAGCACTTCATGACGTGGGTGGACGGCATGCGCGTGCTCCGTGTGCGCACGAACGCGGACACGCCCAAGGACGCTGCGACGGCGCGGAGCTTCGGTGCGGAGGGCATCGGCCTGTGTCGGACCGAGCACATGTTCTTCGAGGACAGCCGCATCCTCGCCATGCGCCGCATGATCCTCGCGGACGACGAGAAGGGACGCCGCGCGGCGCTCGCGCTCTTGCTGCCCGAGCAGCGCAAGGACTTCGCGGGCATCTTCCGCGCGATGGCGGGCCTGCCAGTCACGATCCGTCTGCTCGATCCGCCGCTGCACGAGTTCCTGCCGAACGACGCGGTGCAGCAGGAGAACGTCGCGCGCGCGACGGGCATGCGCGTCGAGCGCGTGCGCCAGCGCGTGAACGCGTTGCACGAGTCGAACCCGATGCTCGGTCACCGCGGCTGTCGTCTCGGCATCACGCACCCCGAGATCACCGAGATGCAGGCGCGCGCGATCTTCGAGGCGGCGTGTGAGGTGAGCGCGGAGGGCGTCGAGGTGCTGCCCGAGGTGATGGTCCCGCTCGTCGGCACCGTCGCGGAGCTCGCGAACCAGAAGGCGATCGTGCTCGAGGTGGCGGAGAAGGTGTTCGCGGAGAAGGGCGCGCGCGTGGCGTTCCACGTCGGCACGATGATCGAGGTGCCCCGCGCGGCGCTCGTCGCGGACAGGATCGCTGCGGAGGCGGAGTTCTTCTCCTTCGGCACGAACGACCTCACGCAGATGACGCTCGGCTATAGCCGCGACGACATCGCGAGCTTCGTCCCGCGCTACGTGGAGAAGGGCATCCTCACCGACGACCCGTTCCAGTCGATCGACGTCGAGGGCGTCGGTCAGCTCGTGCGGCTCGCGTGCGAGCGCGGTCGTGCGGCGCGTCCGGACCTCCACCTCGGGATCTGCGGCGAGCACGGCGGCGACCCGCGATCGATCGCGTTCTTCGCGGACGTCGGCCTCGACTACGTCAGCTGCTCACCGTTCCGCGTGCCGGTGGCCCGCCTCGCGGCGGCCCAAGCCGCGCTCCGCGGCAAGGTGAAGGCGAAGCAAGGCGAGGCCTGACTTCGCGACGACCAAACCGGCGACCAAACCGGGACGGTCCTGCTTAGTTGCATTCCGGTCGCGTCGTTCTTCGCGAGCCGCGCTCGCCGGAACCATCGCAAATTGCTCGCACATTTGGGGACGGTCCTGCTTAGTTGCATTCCCGTCGCCGAGGCAGTAAGCGCCGTCGATGCCCCGCACCGCGCGCATCGACCGTCCCGGAGGAGTGTTTCATCTGGTCTCGCGCTTCGTGCGTGAGCAGCCGCTCCTCGATCGCGAGGGCGCGCGCGACACCTACCTGGAGCTGCTCGGGAAGGCTGCAGAGAAGTCGGACGCGACGGTCCTCGCGTACTGCCTGATGTCCAACCACGTGCACCTCGTGGTCGTGCAGGGCGAGCCGCCGCTCGGGCGGTTCTCCAAGTCGCTGCACACGGGCTTCGCGAAGTGGGTGAACGAGCGGCGCGGTCGCAAGGCGCAGGGGCCGGTGTTCGCGGGGCGTCCACGCACGCTCCTCGTCGAAGAGGACGCGTACCTCTTTCAGCTCGTTCGCTATGTGCACAACAATCCGGTGCGGGCTGGCGTGGTGAGGTCGGCGCGCAGCAGCGCTTGGTCCAGCCATCGCGCGTACATCGGACGCGAGGTCGCGCCTGATTGGCTGCGCGTGGGCTACGTGCTCGACCAGTTCGAGCGCGACGCGAGACACGCTGCCGCCAAGTTCGACGCGTTCGTCGAGCACGGCCGAAAGGAACCGCGGCGTCCCGAGCTCAGCGGCGCGCTCGATGCGAACGAGGCTGCGACGGTGCGCCGCACGATGGGCGACGGGCATCGGGTCAGCGACGGCGTGCTGGGCAGCGACACGTTCGCCAAGAAAGTGCGACGCGACGCGAACCGCGTGCAGGCGGCGCTGTCGACTCGAGGCAGCGAGCGCCGAGCGGGTGCTCTGGGTCGGCCGACCGCGAGGGAGGTCATCGACGCTGTCCTCGCTCATCGCGGCGTGGATGCGCTCGAGCTCGAGAAGGGCCCCCGGTCTCGAACCTCCGCAGGCGTGAAGAAGCTCGCCGTGTGGATGTGGGTGCACGAGTACGCCGGGCAGCAGGTGGAGATCGCGCGCGCGCTCGGTCTCGGCACCAGCGTCGTCAGTCGCCACTACGGCGACGCGCTGCGGTCCGCGGCTGAGTACGACGAGGAGGCGACCGTGATCGTCGCGCGCCTGGCCAAGCAGAAGAAGCATCGTGCGCCGAAGCGGACCGCCGCCGACGCCGACGGCGTGCGAGTTCGCTACCACGTCGACGTCGCGGAGAGCTGATCGTGTGAGACGCATGCAGATGCGGTCTCCGGTCGGGAATGCAATTAAGCAGGACCGTCCCGGAATTGCGCTGTGTCAGCGGGCGGTGGCGGCGCAGCGGAAGCCGAGGTCGGACGAGGTCGCGGTGAGAACTTGTTCGCCGCGATCGAGGCCGCCGAGGTAGCGGTCCATGTCCGTGATGAAGCTCCCGCCGCGGGCCACGCCCGTGGTGCCCATGCCGATCGGGTTCGTCGTCGCGCCGCCCGGATAGTTGGCGGCGTAGCCGTCGGCCATCCACTCGCCGACGTTGCCGCCGAGGTCGAGCGCGCCGTGGCTGCTCGCGCCTTGCGGAAACGATCCCACCGGCGCGGTGCGAGGGAAGCCGTCTGACGTCGTCATGTAGAGCAGTCCGAAGGGGCAGTCGGGGCACTCGGTGCCCGCCGCGTTCGCGCGCGTGATGTCCGGCATCTCGTCGCCCCACGGATAGCTGCGGAGCGCGTCGCCTCGCGACTCGTGCTCGAACTCCGCCTCGGTCGGCAGGCGTAGGCCGCGCGATGCGCAGAACGCAGTGGCCTGATCGCGCGTCACACAGTTCGCCGGATGCGTGCTGCGCTCGGGCACGCGCGCGTTGCAGTCCACGTCGTGGCCCGCCTCCGTGCAGGCGCCGCTGTCGACGCAGCCGTCGTACTCGGCCGCGGTGACCTCGTATGTGTCGAGGCAGTACGCCGACAGCGTGACCCTCGTGATCGGTCCCTCGTCGCCGTCTCCCGAGCCCATCGGAAAGGTCGCGGCGGGCACGTAGATGGCGCCCAGGTCGCACGTCAGCTCAGTGCCAGGGACCGCAGGCGGAAGAGTCGTCGGCTCGATGTCGAAGTCGACGCACGAGCCGTCGCGACACGTCGACTCGGGATCGCACGACACGGCCACGCAGCGCTGCGAGAGGAAGAGCGTGACGAGGAGCCGCTGGTCTCGAAGGAAGCCGGTGCGGACGCGGCTCACCACCACCTCGCTGCCCCTGGTGTCGAGCGCGCGCGCGGTGACGTCCACGCGCGAGAGGTCGGAGGGCGCGGCGATGCCGAACGAGAACGGATGCCCCACGGCCACGTCGTCGCTGCCGATCGGCTCGCGCGCGAAGACACGCGTGCGCGTCGGCGCGCCGTCCATGAAGCGAACGTCGACCTCGACGCTCGCGCGCTGCTCTTCCGGCAGATCAGACTCGACGACCACGACGAGCTGAGTCGGCAGACGACTGCAGGCCATCGACGCGAGCCCCGTGGCGATCGCGAAGCACGTCGCTCGCACGGACCCCAGCGCTCGCACGGACCCCAGCGCTCGTACGGACCCCAGCGCTCGTACGGACCCCAGCGCTCCCGCAGAGCGTGACCGAGTCGAGCCGCGTCCCGCGCGTTGCATCACGCGACGAAGCTCAGCGAAGTCGGCCCCTGCGGTCAACGCCGCGCGCTCGGCGTCATGCGTGCCCCGCCCCCGAGCATCGCGAGCCAGCGCTCCGGCTCTCGGATGCCCTCTGCGCGGGCCAAGGACGAGGCGCTCTCGATCGCGGCCGCGCCGCTCGCGCCTACGATGATCGAGCCGTGTCGTGCCCGCGCCGCGGCGGCGTGGAGGCTCATCTCGCAGTCCGCGAACAGCTCCGCCGCGCGTGAGATCCGACCTCTCGCCGCGCTCTCTCGGCCCTCGATCTCGTCGACGCGCCCCGAGACGAGCGCGACGAACGCGTCCGTGTAGGGACGCTTCATCTTCGCGAGCCGCTTCTCGATCGCGCGCGCGTGGTCGAGGTGTCGCGCGGGACGCTCGCTCTTCTCGGCGAGGCGGAGCGCGATCGCCGCGTCCGTCGCGGAGAGGAACGCGTCGTAGAACTGCATCGCGAGGATGCGCGACCTCGACAAGGCGGGCCGCGCCGCCTCGAGGCGCGCGTGCGCCTGCTCGGGTCGATCCTCGTAGAGGTCGAACATCAGCTCGCCGTAGAGGCGCCAGAAGTGCATCGCATGAAAGCCCAAGCGAGACCAGCGCGACAGCGAGCTCTCGAGCGAGGCGCGCCCGCGCGCGATGTCGTCGTCCATCGCGGCGATCACCCAGCCGTGCACCGCGGCGTAGGTCGCCGCGAAGCGATCGCCCACGTCGTCGGCCTCGCGGAGGTGCTTCTCGGTGTGGACGCGGAGCTCGGACATGCGCCCCATCGCGAACAGCGACGTGCGCCCGAGCGAGACGGCGGCCGTGCGCTCCCACGTGGCTGGGGTGCCCGTCGCGCGGAGCTTCGAGGGCGCGCCGAGGCCGAGCTTCGCGCCATCGCTCCAGCGGCCCGTCGTCACCGAGGCACCGGCCTCGCACGCGTCGGCGAGGCCACGCAGGTACTCGTCGTCGAGCTCGTCGGCGACGCGCCGCGCGGCCGCGAGCCAGCTCTTCGCGCGCGGGTAGCCGGCCTCGCCGCCGCGGCAGAGGGTGACCGCGTTGAGGCAGAGACCAGCCGCGACACGTCGCGGCTCGCCCGTCTCGACCGCGTCGAGGAGGAAGCGCGCGAGGAAGCCGTAGCCTCGCAGCGGGTCGATCATCATGAGCCCCACGCCCGCAGCGCGAGCCGCGTCGACGCGCGCGAGCTCGGTCGCCGGGACGCGCGCTTCGTCGCGCGAGGTGAAGCTGCCGTCGAGGCGGCGGATGCGGACGATGCGCGCGATCGCGCGGGCCATCGCCTCGAGCTGAGACTCGGGATAGCGGAGCCGCACACGCGCGAGCACGCGCCGCAGCACCGCGACGCCTTCGTCGACGCTGCCGCACTTGAGCCACTCTTCGGCCGCGCGTCGCTCGAGTCGCTCGCGCGCCTCGTCGGGCGACCGCTCGGCGCACGCGAGGAAGCGCGGCGCGGCTTCGGCGGCGCGGCCCGCGCGCACGAGCGCTTCCGCGAGCTCGACGTCGACGCGCAGGCGCTCGCCGTCGTCCGTGCACATCGCCAGAGCGTCCGCGTAGAGGGTCGCCGCGCGATCGAACGCGAGCGCCCGAGTCGCGCCCTCGGCCGCACGAAGCTGGAACGGGAGCGCGCGCACGTGGTCTCCGCCGCGAGACAGGTGATGCGCGACCGACTCGGGATCGGCGTGCGCATCACCAGCCAACGTGCCGCCGAGCGCGCCGTGGAGGTCCTTGCGTCGCGTGGCGGAGAGCGAGGCGACGACGACCTCTCGAATTCGATCGTGGTACGGCTCGACGAGCTCGGTGGCACCGCCGCCGCTGCGCAAGAGCGAGCGCGACGACAAGAGGCGCACGGCGGGCAGCGGATCACGCTCCTGACCTGCGGCGCGCGAGAGCAACGTCGGCGCGAGCGGTACGCCCGCGAGCGCGCTCAGCTCGAGCAGCGCGCGCGCTTCGGTCGGGAGCTCCGAGACGCGCGCGTGGATCGCGTCGTCGACGCTGCGCACGTCCGTGTTGCGCGACGCGATCGCGTGACGTGCCAGCTCGGTGAGGAAGAACGGCACACCGGCGGCGCCCTCCGCGATGCTCGTCGCGAACCCTGACGCTGGGTCGGCTCCGCTCGCGGCGAGCATGCTCCGCGCGAGCTCCTCGCCCTCTGCGCTCGTGAGGGGCCCGAGATCGAGCTCGGTGAGGCGCCCCGCGCCGCGATGCCGCATCGCCTCGAGCACCGGCGCGGTCTCGCCGCTGCGCACGCTCGCGAGCGTGAGGAGGCGCGAGCTCGAGCGCGGATCGATCATGCGCTCGATGAACGCTGCGCTGTCGGCGTCGCTCCACTGGAGGTCGTCGATGACGATGACGATCGGGAGCTTCTGCGACCAGCGGAGGAGGAGCTCACGCGCGGCCTCCGCTGCAGCGGCGAGGATCGCACCCGGCGTGTCGAGCTCCGGATCCGCGGGCGCGGCGGCGAAGAGCTCCACCGCGCCGAGGACCGGGAACACGCGAACGAGCGCCTCGATGCGCGGCGGCACGAGCGCGGAGAGATCGGTCGTCGGCATGCGCGACAGGCGCGCGGCCATCGCGTCGACGACACCGTCGAGCGTCTTGAACGGCACCTGCTCGCGCTGGTAGCAGCGCCCGGCGAGCACGACGCCGCGGCCGTCGGCCTCGAGCTCTTCGGCGAAGCGTCGGATGAGCGCGGACTTCCCGATGCCGGAAGGGCCTCGCATCACGACGGTACGCGGCGCTCCTGCGGTGACACGCCCGAGCTCCTGCGCGAGGAGCGCGCGCTCCGCGTCGCGGCCCACGAAGGGGGGCTCGATCGCCGCGCCGACGCTGCGTGGACCGCTGACGCCGTCGAGCCACCCGAGGATCTCGCTCGCGCCCGCGCGCGTCTTCGGATCGCGATCGAGGAGACGCGCGACGAGCTCGTCGAGCTCCGGCGCGATCCCGTCCACGCGCTCCGAGACGCGCGGCGCCTCCTCATCGAGCTTGGCGAGCAGCGTCGCGGCGTAGTGCGACGCGAGGAACGGCGGCTCACCGACGATGGCCTGGAAGAGCATCGCGCCGACCGCGTACCAGTCGGCCTCGGGTCCGGGCGCGCGTCCCTCGACGACCTCGGGGGCCACGTACTCGGGCGTTCCGTCGATCGAGTCGAGCTCGGCGCGCTCGGCGCGAGGACGCTCGCGCACCAGGCCGAAGTCGAGGACGACGGTCCGCCCCGACGGCTCGACGAGCACGTTCGAGGGCTTGAGATCGCAGTGCACCATGCCCGCGGCGTGCAGCCCCGAGATCGCCGCGACGAGCCCTCGCGTGGCGCCGCGAAGACGGTCGAGGTCGGCCACGGGGCGCGTCATCCGACTCGGGTAGCGCCAGTCGTCGAGGCGCACCTCTTCGCGCTCCGTCAGGCGTCGGGTGCGCATCTCGATGCGCGTGGACACGAACAGATCCGGCTCGTCGAGGCGCGGCAAGGTCGCGCACCACGCGTCGAAGCGCACGCCCGTGATCGCTTCCATCGTGAAGTAGCAGCCGCTCTCGTCCGCGAAGAGCTCGTAGAGGCCGACGAGGTTCGGGTGCGCGATCTCGGCGAGCGATCGGAACTCGCGCTTGAGGCGCGCGAGGTTCGCCGGCTCGGCGCTCTGGAGGGTCTTGCGCGCGACCTCCATGCGTCGCTCGCGGTCCCACACGAGGTGCACGATGCCCATGCCGCCCGCGCCGAGCGCGCGTCGCTCCTCGAACCGACCGGAGGGCTCCTTCGACTTCGCCGCCAGAGCGGACATCGCGCGATGATCACCACTCCCGCGCCGCGGGTACAGCACGATGCGCGCGTGCCAGCCCGCGACGCGCCGGCTCGGCGGAGGGTCAGCTCCGCGGAGCAGGACTCGCGACGATCGCGCCGAGGAGATCGAGCGTGCTCGCCCGCAGGCGCGCCGCACGATCCGCGGTGGACTCGTCGACGACCGTCTCGTCCGGCGTGACGCGGAAGAGCGGCTGGCCCTTCTGCACGATCGTTCCATCGCCCGTGACGAGGATCTCGTCGAGCGTTCCCGCGAACGGCGCGAGCACCTTGTTGAACATCTTCATCACCTCGATCACGTAGAGCGGCTGCCCTGCGGAGAAGTGGCTGCCCTCGGTGACGAGCGGCGGCAAGTGCGGCGCCTCGCGCGCGTAGAACATGCCTCCCGAGACTGCGGCGATCTCGCCCGAGTGCGCGCGCGGCGGCGGCGCGAGCACCTTGCGCATGCGCGTCTGGAGCGCGTCGTCGAAGAGGCGCGGCGGGATGGTGATGAAGAGGTCGTCTTCGACGCGCAGCTCGAAGAAGCCGGTGCGAACGCCGAGCAGCGGGAGCGCGTCGAGGGCCTCGAGCCCGAGCTGGAAGCCATCGTGCGACGCGCGGACGCGCGCCCACTCCGCGCTGTCGAAGCCCGCGGGCGCAGCGCTCGAGTGGAGCAGCGCGCGCGTGCTCTCCCACGACGTCTCGGCGCCGAGCCTCGCGGCGAGCGACCGGTAGAAGCCGAGCCCGCGTGCGAGCAGCTGGTGATCGTGATCCCAGATCACGTGCGCGGCGGGAGCGTCGGGACGAAGGTCCATGTTGAGGAGCCAGTACGTGTCCGCGAGGACCTCGAGCGGGTTGCGCGTCCACACGATCCGGGCGTCCTCGACGCGGAACGATCTGCGATGGCGCGAGAGCCAGCCCGAGAGCACGTGCGGCTCCGAGAGCACCGCGTCGATCGGGCGCCGGAGCAGCGTCTCCTTGAGCTGGAGGATGCGTCGCGTGGCGCGCTCGGCATCACCGCCGCCCGCGCGCGCAGCGAGCCGCGACGTGAGCGTGGCGAAGAGCACGTCGAGATCGATCAGCGCAGCGGCCTCGGCGAGGAGGCCCACCTGCGCGAGGTACGGCATCACGAAGCGCGTCGTCGGTCGCGCCCACACGTCCTGTCCGAGGAACCAGTGGAGCAGGCCGTAGTGGAACGCGTTGTTCGTCTGGAGATCGACGCCGCGCAGCTTCATCAGGCGGAGGATCTCGAGCAGACGCTCGTAGCTCTCGCGTCGCTCGCGTCCGTACGTGACGAGCAGCGCGATGTTCGAGTCGTACGCGCCGGCGAGTCGGTAGTGGACGAACTGTCCCGTGTCGGGGTTCGTCGCGCAGATGCCCTGATCGTCGCGGATCTCGAACGCGGCCGGCGCCGTCCACTCTTGGATCAAGCCGCCGGCGTGGGGCGCGAGCGATCGGTCGGTGGCGTTGAGGCGAGCCTCCGCCGCGGCGCCGTGTCGCGGCACGCGCGCGGGTCGCGGAAGGCGGGCGCCGTGTCGCGCGATCAGCACCATCGCCTCGACGATCGAGCGCACCTCGAACGCGTCGGTCGTGTCTTCTGGGTTCGCGAAGCGCAGCGAATAGCAGAGCTCCGAGACGCGGTGCTCGACCTGGATGCGCGTGTTCACCTCCATGAAGAAGTGACCGATCTCGCCGCGCCCTCCGGCGACGATGCACTCGAACGTCGACGCGGAGTCGAGACCCACCGCGAGGCCGAAGCGCTCGGCCTCGTCCTCCATCTTGCGCAGCGTGGCCAGGTCACCCTCGAGCGCGGTCGCGGCGCTCGTGCGACCGGAAGCGCGCGCCTCGGCGATCGCGCCCGCGAGCACCTCTTGCGTGACCGAGATCTCGAGGAGCTTCTGCTCGTGCATCTGCACCGAGCAGTCGCGGCCACCGAGCGACACGCACCAAGAGCCGTTGCCGAGGAGCTGGATCTCGTTGTGTCGCGTCTCCTCGACGTTGAGCTCGAGGACGATGTTCTTGTCGTCGCCCACGCCGCCGGTCTTCACCTCGGCGAGGATCTCGCGCACCGCACCGTGCGCCGCGCGCGCGGCCTCGAGCGCAGCCGCAGGACTGCCACCCTCGCGAGGGATCCCGACGAGGATGCGCTGACCCTTGCCGCCACCGCCGCCGATCGCCTTGAGTCGCACGCGGTAGCCGGGGTGTGACTCGAAGATCGAGGCGACCGCGCGAGCGACGGCCTCACAGAGCTCTTCGATCTCGTAGAGATCGACGCGCGCCGCGTACCCCGCGTCGAGCACGCGGCTCGCGGCGACACGCAGATCCGCTCCGTCGGCGAGCGCTTCGGCCGGCACCGAGAGACCGCGGGCGAGGACCACAGCGCGCAGCGCCGCGAGGCTCGGGTGCTTCTCGAGGAGGAGACGCGTCGTGACGTCGTCGATGCCGGGCGTGACGGTGACGCCCTCACGCACGGCCGTGCGCTTGGCCTCGTCCTTCTTGCCGGCGGCGGCCTGCACGCGCGAGCGAGGGCCGATGAAGACGATGCCGGCTTGCTCGAGCGTGCGCGAGAACTCTTCGTCCTCCGACATGAAGCCGTAGCCCGCGAAGACGTGCGAGTAGCCGTGCGTGCGACAGATCGCGACGATCTCGCGCATGCGCTCGACGCGCTCTTCCTTCGTCGCGCCGCTGTAGTCGCGCACGCGGTGCACGTGTCGCGGATCGAGGCGTCGGAGCTCGGGTGCGAGCGCGTTCGGGTAGACGATCGCGTCCTTCTCGGAGAGCAGGATCCCCGCGTGGGTGATCCCCATCTCCGCGAAGACGTCGAGCGCCTCCTTGCGGATCGGGCCGCGGCACACGACGAGCGGCCGCACGTCTTCGCACGCGAACGTGCGAGCCCACGCGGACGCGTGACGCGAGAGCCGACGCTCGCCGGTGGTCTCGGGGTTCGCGCGATACCAGTCGTGGTCGATCATCGTGTCGTCAGAGGGGCAAGCGGGGTTGGGGCCCCGCGCGAAAGCACGAGCGGAGCGAGTGGAGCGGGAGGCGGCCCCGCCTGGCGGGGGAGGGCGCGCACGCGCCCTCGGGAAGGACTAGTGAAACTCTCTCTGCGGGCCGCTCATCGTGGACGCGGTGTAGTGGCGCATGAAGAACGCGATCGACCGCGCGAGCGTCGCGCGCAGCTCCACGGGCATGACCAGGCGCGAGATCGAGCCGAGCGAGAGCGCCTCACGCGGGTTCATGAGCTCCTTCTCGTAGCGTTGGTTGAGCTCGGCCTCGCGCGCCTTGATCCACGGGCCCGCGGCCTCGCGGTCCAACTTCGCGGCTTCGGCGCGCAGCTTGCGGAGCTCGTCCTTGTAGACGAACTCCTTGCCCGCAGGCCCCATGACGGCGACGCGGGTCGAGGGGAGCGCGATCACGAGATCGGCGCCGGTCGCGTAGTTGTTGAACGACGCGTACGCGCCGCCGAACGCGTTGCGCACGAGCAGCAAGATGCGCGGCGTGCGCACGTCGACGATCGCGTCGAGCATCGCGCGGCCCGCGTGCACGATGCCGAGCGTCTCCTGCTCTCGCCCCGGCAAGAACCCGGTGGTGTCTTCGACGAAGACGATCGGCACGTTGTAGACGTTGCAGAAGCGGATGAAGCGCGCGGCCTTGTACGCCGCCGCGACGTCGATCTGTCCCGACGCCACCGCGCTGTTGTTCGCGACGAAGCCGACGACGTGCCCGCCCATGCGACCGAACGCCGTGATCATGTTCCGCGCGCGCGAAGGCTGGAGCTCGAAGTAGTCGCCGTGATCGCAGACCTGCTGGATCAAGAAGCTGATGTCGAACGGCGTGTTGAAGCCGCTCGGTGAGTCGAACGCCTTCTGGAACAAGGTGTCGAGCTCGAGGGTGGGGCGCTCGAGCGGATCGGTCGTCGGGAGGAACGGAGCGGCCGAGTGGTTGTCGCTCGGCAGGTACGAGAGGAGGCGCAGCGACGTGCGGAGGGCCGCGACCTCGTCGGCCACCGTGAGGTCGGCGACACCCGAGGCGCCGTGCACCTTCGGGCCGCCGAGGTCGTCGGGGGTGACGTCTTCACCGAGCACGGACTTCACGACGCCGGGTCCGGTGAGGCCGAAGAACGTGTCGCCCGGCTGGATGACGAACGAGCCTTGTCGCGGCAGGTAGCTGCCGCCGCCCGCGTTGAAGCCGAACATGCACATGATGCTCGGCACCACGCCGCTGATGCGGCGGAGCGCGGTGAACGCCTCGGCGTAGCCATCGAGGCCGCCGACACCCGCGGGCACGTACGCACCGGCGGAGTCGTTCATGCCGATCAGCGGCAGGCCTCGCTCGCCGGCGAGCTGGAAGAGGCGCGCCAGCTTCTTGCCGGTGGTCGCGTCCAGCGAGCCCGCGCGCACCGGGAAGTCGTGGCCGGAGCACCCGACGTCGCGATGACCCACGCCGCCCGCACCCGGAACGCGCAGCACGGCGGTGACGAGCGACGCGCCGTCGAGGTTCGGTCCCCAGTTCTCGAACAGCACGTCGGGCCGCTCGGGCGTGAGCACGCGAAGGCGCTCCCACACCGTCATGCGGTTCTTCTGGTGCTGCCGCGCGACGGCCTCGAGGCCTTGGCTGGTGTAGGGGCGCTCGCGGAGCGCGGCACCGTCCGTCAGCGCCTGCTCGTACGGGGTCGGCGTCGGCGCGGGCTGGGCGGGCGGCAGGAACGGATCGTCGACCGAGGGGATCAGCGGTTCGGGCATCGTCGGGTAGCGAAGAATGCCCGCGCCGCACGCCGCCGCAAAGCGTCAACGAGACCGATTCGAGCGCGCACGGACGATCTCTGGATCGCGCTCAGGCGACCTTCGCCACGAGGTCACGCAGCGTGCGCACGAGCGCCCGCGGATCGGACTTCGCGACCAGCGCGGTGACATCGGCGCGCGTGTCATCGCGCTGGCGGAGCTCGCTGAGCGGTCCGTTGTTCCCAGGGCCTGGTCAGTCGGGCGTCGTCGCAGGCGATCCCACCGCCACGAACCAGCTCGCGATCAGCACGGTGCTCGGCATGGTGGTCCGCTCCGACTGATGGTTCACTCGTGCGCTCGAGGATCACTTGCCGCAGCCGATCGTCCTCACACGCACCTCCGAGCTCTTCGTCCTGACGGGCGCGGGTGTCAGCGCCGAGAGCGGCATCCCGACGTTTCGCGACGGCGGCGGCCTCTGGGAGCAGCACCGTCTCGAAGACGTGGCCTCGCCCGACGGATGGGCGAAAGATCCGGCGCTGGTCTGGCGCTTCTACTCCGAGCGTCGCGGTCGAGCAGCGGCGGCACGGCCCAACGCCGCGCACCTCGCGCTCGCAGCCGCAGAGCGCCACGTCGGCGCGGGCTTCACGCTCTGCACGCAGAACGTCGATGGTCTCCACGAAGCCGCGGGCTCGACGAACGTCGTCCACATGCACGGCGAGCTCTCGAAGACGCGGTGCGAGAGCGACGCGTGTGATCTCGCACCGTTCGACGATCACGCGCTCTACGCCGACCCCGCCGCGCTCCCGCGCTGTCCGCGCTGCGGCTCGCGCCTGCGGCCGAACATCGTCTGGTTCGGCGAGATGCCGCTCGAGCTCCACCCCACGAAGCGTCGTGTGCAGTCGTGCGACGTGTTCCTCACCGTGGGGAGCAGCGGCGTGGTCTATCCCGCGGCCGGGTTCGTCCGCGAGATCGTCTACCGACGCCAGATGGGCGAGAGCTGTCGCGCCGTCTACGTCGGGCTCGAGAGACCGGCGAACGCCGATCAGTTCGACGACGTGTGGATCGGCAAGGCGGGCGAGATCCTGCCGACGCTCTTCGTGCTCCAGGAGTGAGCGACCATCACTCGGCGGCGCGCGCCGTCGTCGTCGTCTCGCTCGCTTCGAGCTGATCGAGCAGGCGCTGGCCGCGCGTCTGGATCTCGTCGAGCAAGTAGCGGCAGCGGGGCTCGGCGCGCTCGAGCCACGTCTCGAGGATCTCGCCGCGCGCAGGGTCGAGCGCGCGCTGCTCGAGCAGCACGTCCGCGATCATCACGTCGCAGAGGATGCGCGTGAGGCGCTCCGCGTGGAGCATCGCGAACGCGAAGTCGCGCTTCGGGTTCCAGTTCTTCGAGAGCGCACCCACCCACTCGCCGATCGGCTGATCGCGCACCGAGCGCAGCTTGTCGCCCGCGGTCCGCATGATGAGGAGGCGCACCGCGTCGTCGCGCATCACCGTGAGCCGCGCCACGCGACGGTCGAGCGCGTCGCGCGACGAGAGCGCGCGCACCCGCGCGTCGGCGCTGCGGCGCACGAAGCCGCTCGGATCCTTCATCACCGCGCCGAGCATGTCCTTCATGGCCATGAGGCTCTGGATCTGGCTCGTGCCCTCGTAGATCGGCATCACGAGCGCGTCGCGCAGGAGCTTCTCGGCGCCGTACTCGGTCGTGTAGCCCACACCGCCGTGGATCTGGATGCAGCGACGCGCCATCTCCACGGCCTTCTCTGCGGCGAGGTACTTGAGCAGCGGCGTCGCGCGCCGCGCCTTCTTGCGGTGACGTCGGATCGTGCGCTCGAGCTCCGGATCCGCGCTCGCGCCACCGCGCGCCGAGACGCGCCTGCGCAGGTCGAGCTTCTGGCCCATCTCCTCGTGGAACGTCGCGTACGCCGCGAGCGCACGCAGGCCCCGCACGTCCGTGCGCATCTCGTCGAGGTAGTCCGCGATCATCTCGTGGCGATCGATCGTCTTGCCCATCGAGACGCGCTCGCTCGCGTAGCCCTCGGCCAAGCGGATGGCGGCCTCGCACAGGCCGATGCACTCGAAGCCCACGCCCACGCGCGCCCCGTTCATGAGGAGCAGCATGTACTCGAAGCCCTGGCCTCTCTCGCCGATGAGGTGCGCGGGAGCGTCCTCGAAGGACAGCGCCGCGGTCACCGACGCGTGGTGCCCGAGCTTCTCTTCGAGGCGATCGAGGCTGACGATGCGACGCCGCGTGCCATCCGGAAGGTCTTCGTACGTCGGCACGAGGAACATCGAGAGACCCTTCAGGCCCGCCATCGGGTCGTCGGTCTCCTTCGCCTGCTCCGTTCGCGCGATCACGAAGTGGTGCTTGCCGTGGCCCGACGTGATGAAGATCTTCTGGCCCGTCACGCGCCAGACGCCATCGTCGCCGAGCACGCCCTTGGCACGCAGCTTCGCCATGTCGCTGCCGGCGTCGGGCTCGGTGATGTCCATGCAGCCCCAGGCCTTGCCCGAGACGATCTCGCGGATCTCCTTCTCGAAGCGCGTCTTGGTGATGCGGCCTTCGGCGTCGAGCTCGGTCGAGCCCTCGCGCATCGAGAAGAGCAGCATCGCGAGCGCCATGCCGCCGTGGAAGCCGTGGTGCGCCATCACCGACACGTCGGCGCGCGCGAAGACCTCGCTCGTCAGGTAGTAGAGCGCCATCGGCGCGTTCATCCCGCCGAGCTCGCGCGGAAGACACAGGCCGTGCAGCTCCATCTGCGAGACGGCCTTCGATACCGCTTCGAGTCGCGGCGGAAAGCGCGCCTCGCCGTCCTCGAAGATCACGCCGGCGCGATCGATCTCCGCCGCGTGCGGGGCGATCTCGTCTCCCGCGAGCTCGCCGATCGCGCGCGCGATGTCGCCGAAGAGCTCACGCGCTTCGGCGACCGTCTTGGGCGCCTCGGGATCCTTGGGCGCGTACGCACCGTCGAGCGCCAGGTGCTCGGTCGCGCGCACGAGAGCCTCCCAGTCGAGGCCTCGCGTGAAGTACCAACGAAGGTCCGCGTTGTCCTCGAAGTAGTTCGCCATGCGTCTCCTCGGTGGCGGCGTCGTCGCGCGGCCTCGTCGGTCCCCGGTGTGTGTCGATCAGCGCGTCGTCTGGATCACAGGCCCGCCTCGATGCAGCGGTAGAGCGGCACTCCGTCGAGCGTCGTCAGGGGCGCGCTGCGATCACACGTGCGCGACACGCCCTCGCAGTCGTTCACCGTCTGGCAGAGATCGACGCACACGCCGTTCGTCTCGGCCGCGCTCGTGCGGAAGCAAGTGAAGCCGAGCGAGCAGAACGACGCATCGGCGCATGAGCGTCCGTCGCTCGAGCTCCCCGAGCTCGATCGACACTCGGGCGGCGCGTCCACGCTGCCGCCCGAGATGCGGAACGAGCACGCCTGGTTCAGCGACTCGTCGCCACAGCGCGCGCGCAGCACGTCGCACGAGGGCCCTTGTCCGATGTTGGGCTCGCGCGTCACCGGCGGCGTGATGTCGATCTCGCCGCAGACCTCGCCTGCGCGACAGACGCCATCGAAGTCGTAGTTGCACGCGCCGAGCGCGACGCTGAGGACGCTGACCACGACGACGGTGATCGTGTCGATCGAGCGACGCATCAGAAGGTGCCTCGCAGGCGCAGGCTGCCGGGGCCGACGTCGACGTAGACGCGCGTGCCGCCGGTGGTGGTGGCCTCGACCGCGAACGAGATCGCCGTCGCCGCGCCGAGCAGCACGGACGTGACGAGCAGCACGTTCGTGACCGTGGCGCTGGTGTGCGCCGACGACTCGGCGATCTCGTCTTCGGAGCAGCCACCGTTCTCCTCGCAGAAGAGCTGCAGCTGATCGAACGTGGCCTGTCCGTCCACCCACACGCCGATCGCGGCGCCCGCGCTCGCGAGCGTGCCGATCAGGAGGAACCAGCTGACGACGATCTCGGGGCCGATCTCCTCCACGCGCGGGCCATCGTCTCTGGGCACGATCGGACGACCTTCGCCCACGACCACGGCCTCGAAGCCACCCGGATCGAGCGGCATCAGCTCGAGCACCGGCGCCGTCGACGGCGCGATGCGCGTCGCGAGCGCCGAGCCGGTGCCGCCGGCCTCGATGTCGTCGACAGGCTCGAGCTCCGCGATGCGCGCCTCGACCTCCTCACGGTTGGCGGCCGAGGGGGATGCGTCGAGGTACGCGCGATAGACCGAGACCGCGGCCTCGAAGCGCTCGAGGCGATCGAGGCAGAGCGCCTGGTTGTAGAGGAGAGAGGCCGGCCCGCCTGCTTGTCGCGCGCGGAAGAACGCCTCGGCCGCGTCCTCGAAGCGACCTGCCTCGTGAGCGCGTCGGCCCTCGTCGAAGAGCGGTCGCCACGCAGCGCCGTCGTCGCTCGTGCTCGCGCCTCCACCGCCCCCGCCCGCGCGGGGCGGCACGGCCAGCGCGGCCGTGGTCGTGAGGGTCGCCAGCATCCAGAGGAGCATCAACACGAGGAGCGCGAGCAGCCGCCGCATGGCGCGCATCGTAGACGCTTCGCGGCCGCCGAGCATCCGGCTCAGAACCTGGGGTCGTCGCGGGTCACGTCGTAGCCGGTCGAGAGGCCCGAGGGATGGAGCGCGACGGCGTCGCACGAGAGCTCGCCCGTGGCGGCGTCCACGCGGGTCGTCACGTCCACCACGCGCCACATCGCGCCGATCGACATGTCGCCGGACGGTCCTTCGAAGCGCGGCACCACGTCCGGCTCGCTGCCGTACGTCGCGACGCGACGACCGTCGCAGTACACGTTCACGACCGGTCGCGCCCGCAGGCCCGACCAGTTCTGGATCATCACGCGGAAGGTCTCGCCCTCGCGCGGCGCATCGACGTTGATGTTCTCGGGGAGGCCGATGCCCTCGCTGAGGTTGTTGTCGATGTCGAGGCGCGGGTTCGCGCAGAAGCCGAGCGCGCGCCACTGGTCGCCCTGCGGTCCGCCTTCGCACGCCGACAGATCGCTGTTGTCGTAGCCCCAGTCTGCGCGGGTGTAGCCGTCGCCGCGGATCGTCGCTTCGCAGTTGGCCCAGCTGCACGCGCGCGGCGTGGGCTGGAACGTGTCGCGCACGCCGAGGTACCAGGGCACCCCCGTGCTCTCGCGCTGGAGGAAGAGGTCGAGGTCCTGCGTCTCGCTCTCCGGGTAACACATCTCGATGCGCAGGCCCGGCGCCGACACGTGCACGACCCACGTGCACGACAGCATCGTGCCCTCGAGCGTCACGACCTCCATCGTCACGGTGTAGTCGCCGCTGAGGCGCGGCGTGAACGTGGCGTTCTCGCTCGTCGCGTCGCGCAGATCGAAGCTGCGCAGGCGCGGCGCGAGCGTGTCGCACGGACCGCCGGCGACGGTCCAGCGCCAGCCGCGCGCCATGCCCGGGTAGAAGTCGCGACCTCGAAGGAGGTAGTCGGCGAACGGGACCGTGTCGGGCGTGCGCGGATCACCGGGGCTCGGGCAGTCGATGGGGCAGTCGTTCTGCGAGCTGCAGCCATCGCAGAGGTTGTCTCTGCCATCGCACACGTCACGCGAGGGCGAGATGCCGCCGAGGCAGTCGCCCCACGTGCGCGACATCTCGCAGGTCTGCGTTCCGTCGGTGCAGGCGCCCACGCCGCGTCGTCCGGGCGGTCCCGCGAAGCAGTCCTGCACGGACCCCGGCTCGCAGTCGCAGCCCTCGTCCACGCGACCATCGCAGTCGGTGTCGGCGCCGTCGCAGCGCTCGCTCGGCTCGCAGCCGTCGGGGTTCGGGATGCAGCCGCGATCGGGCGTGTACGCGTCGGTGCCGACGTCGAAGCCTGCGTCGCGTCCACCATCGATCGGCGCGTCCGTTCCCGCGTCTCGTCCGCCGTCGATCGAGGCATCGATGCGCGGTCCGCCGTCGCGATCGTCGAACGGGTCGAGCGCGGTCTTCGCGCCGCAGCCCACCGAGCTGGCGAGCGTCAGGCTCAGCGTCAGTCGGAGGAAGATCGAGGTCGATCGTGCGCGCGTCATGAACGGCTCCTCACCTGCCAGCCGATGTCACGGCGTAGCTGCATGCCCTCGAAGCGGATGCGATCACACGCGGCATACGCCCGCGACGCGGCCTCGTCGATCGAGTCGCCCACGGCCGTGATCGCGAGGACGCGACCGCCAGCGACCTCGACCTCGTCGCCAGCGGCGCGCGTCCCGGCATGAAACGCGACGACACCCTGACTGTCTTCGATCGCGTCGAGGCCCGTGATCCGCGCGCCCTTCTTCGGAGCGCTGGGATAGCCGTCGGCGGCGAGCACCACGGCGAGCGCGTGCGGTGCCTCCCACGACGGCATCACGCCCGTGAGATCGCCGCGCGCCGACGCCTCGAAGAGCGGCAGCACGTCGCCCTTCCAGCGCGCCATCAGCACCTCGGTCTCGGGATCGCCGAAGCGCACGTTGAACTCGAGCACCTCCGGCGCCTCATCGACGATCATCACGCCGACGAACAACGCGCCGCGAAACGGAGCGCCGCGAGCGCTCATCGCCTGCAGCACCGGCTCGACCACGCGCGACAAGATCGTGCGCTCGATCTCGGGGGTGACCACCGCAGGCGGCGAGTACGCGCCCATGCCGCCCGTGTTCGGTCCGCGGTCGCCGTCGAGCAGGCGCTTGTGATCCTGCGCGGCAGCGAGCGGCACGTAGCGCGTGCCGTCGCACACCACGTGGTAGCTGACCTCCGGTCCGACGAGACACTCCTCGATCACCACGCGCGCGCCCGCATCCCCGTGCACACGCTCGCGCATCATCACGCGCACGGCCTCGAGCGCTTCGTCGACGTCCTTCGCGACGACCACGCCCTTGCCCGCGCAGAGGCCATCGGCCTTCACGACGAGCGGACGGTTCGCCTCGCGCACGTAGGCCTCGGCAGCGTCGGCGTCATCGAACACGGCGAAGCCCGCGGTCGGGACGTTCGCCTCGCGCATGACCTCCTTCGCGAACGCCTTCGATCCCTCGAGCCGCGCGGCCTCGCGCGACGGACCGAACGCCGCGATGCCTGCTTCGTTCAGCGCATCGACGAGCCCGACGACGAGCGGCGCCTCCGGACCCACCACCACGAGACCAACCTCTTCGCGCCGCGCGAGCGCGACGATCGCGCCGACGTCGTCGGCAGCGATCGAGACGCAGCGGGCGATCCCCGCGATCCCCGCGTTCCCCGGCGCGGCGATCACCTCGCGCACCGAAGGCGACTGCGCGAGCTTCCACACGAGCGCGTGCTCTCGCGCGCCCGAGCCGACCACCAACACTTTGCATCCAGTCATACGAGCCCTTCTGCGGTTCTCTCGGGGCGCCTCGCGGCGGGGGCTGCGAAGCAGACCCCTGGAGCGGGAGTCGATGG
>CAZCVE010000015.1:70778-83918 GCA_964502175.1 uncultured Sandaracinaceae bacterium | reverse complement strand
GGGGTCCGGGGGCGCCTGAGCCCCCGAGCCGCGCCGAAGGCGCGTATGACTAATGCCTGAAGTGGCGGAAGCCCGTGAACATCATCGCGAGGCCGAGCTCGTCGGCGCGCGCGATCACCTCGTTGTCCTTCACCGAGCCGCCGGGCTGCACGATCGCCTTCGCGCCCGCGGCCGCCGCGGCCTCGACGCCGTCGGGGAAGGGGAAGAACGCATCGGACGACAGCACGCTGCCCGCCGCGAGCTCGCCCGCCTTCTGCGCCGCGATCTGCACGCTCACCACGCGCGACATCTGCCCAGCGCCCACGCCGACCGTCACGCCGTGCGTGCCGTCGTACGTGCGGGCGAGGATGATCGCGTTCGACTTCACGTGCTTGCCGACGCGCCACGCGAAGTCGAGCGCCACGCGCTCTTCGTTCGTCGGCTGACGCTTGGTCACCACGCGCGCGTTGGCCACTTCCTTCGCGCCGCTCGCGTCGCGATCCTGCACGACGAAGCCGCCGCCGATCTTCTTGGCGACGAGCTCGGCGTGATCGGCCGGCAGCCACTCGCCCGTGGCGATCAGGCGGAGGTTCTTCTTGGTGCGCAGCACCTCGAGCGCTTCGGCGCTGAACGACGGCGCGATCACGCACTCGAGGAAGGTCTCGACGAGCAGCACCGCCGTGTCGCGATCGACCGCGCGGTTGAGCGCGACGATGCCGCCGAACGCCGAGATCGCGTCCGCCTCACGCGCGCGCCTGTACGCGTCGGCGAGCGTGGCCGACGTCGCGGTGCCGCACGGGTTCGTGTGCTTCACCACGACGGCGCAGGGCAGGTCGTGCTCGCGCACCGCCTCGAGCGCTGCGTCGCAGTCGACGAGGTTGTTGAACGAGAGCTCCTTGCCACCGGCGCCGAGCGACTCGGCGCGAGCGAGCGACCCCTTCGCGGCGTCCTTCTCCACGTAGAACGCGCCCGACTGGTGCGGGTTCTCGCCGTAGCGGAGGCCGTACGCGCGCTCGAGAGAGAAGGTGAGCGTGCCGGGGAAGCGCGTGCGCGCGCCGCCCTCTTCGATCGAGGTCATGTAGCCGGCGATGGCGCCGTCGTACGCGGCCGTGTGCGAGAAGGCCTTGGCCGCGAGGCGTGCACGGAGCGCGAGCGAGGGGCCGTCGTCGGTGTGCGCGGCGGCGATGACCTCGTCGTAGTCCTTGGGATCGACGACCACCGTCACGCGGCCGTGGTTCTTCGCTGCGCTGCGGATCATCGAAGGGCCACCGATGTCGATGTTCTCGATGATCTCGTCGTGCGGCGCGCTGCGCGCGACCGTCGCCTCGAACGGATAGAGGTTCACGATCACGAGATCGATGGGCGTCCCGCCGAGCTCGGTGAGCTGCGTTCGATCGCCGATGGTGTCGCGCATCAGGATGCCGCCGTGCACGCGCGGGTGGAGCGTCTTGACGCGGCCGTCCATGACCTCGGGCGAGCCCGTGTACTCGGCCACGTCGATCACGGGGACCTCCGCGCCGCGGAGCGCCTTCGCGGTCCCGCCGGTCGAGAGGATCTCGACGCCGAGCTCCGAGAGCTGTCGGCAGAGATCGACGATCCCGCGCTTCTCCGACACCGACACCAGAGCACGAGCGAATCGGGGCATCGAACACCTCGCGTGGGCTCCGGGAAATGCCCGAAGCGACTCGCGCGCGCCCTTACCGGGCAGGGGTTTCGGCGTCAAACCGCGCTGCACGGCGCGCACCTCACGAAGTTTCCGCCCGCGCGCTCGTTCGTGCGATGCTGCCCGCGTGGTAGGAGGCGCACAGCTCCCTTGCGAAGCCTTCGTGTTGGCCATCGTCGCCGAGGACCCCGTCACGTCAGGTGAACGCGCGGTGACCGAGGGCGCGGCCAGCGAAGCTGCGAGCGCGGAGGCTGCGGGCGGAGCTGGAGAGAAGCCCTCCGAAGGCGCGACGCGATGGCACGCCCACATCCTCATCGTGTCGGACGGGTTCGTCGTGAAGGCCCGCTCCGAAATCGGCGAGGCCGAGGTCCGCGACTTCGGCGCCCACGTCAACGAGCTCTGCGCAGGACGTCGCAACGAGCTGTCGCTGCTCACGAGCGCAGGTCACCTCTACCTCTCGCTGATCCGCCGTCCGCGCGGCGAGATCGGCGTGGCAGGTCACCTGATCCGCGACGAGTCGGGCCTGCTGTCGGCGTTCCACACGCGAACCGACGTCCCCTCGCTCGAGAGCTTCGGCGACGCGCTCCGCTCCTTCCCCTACGCTTGAGCTTGCCGGGCGGGATGGGTGTGCTGCGCGGCACGCTCTGCTAACAACGCGACACCGTGGTCGAAGCGGGCATCCAGTTCTTTCTCGAGCAGGGCTCCTACGGGCTGATGTTCGCGTGGATCATCGCCGCCGGCCTCGGCCTGCCGCTCCCGGAAGACGTCGCGATGATCTCGGGCGCGATCCTCGCGCAGCGCGGCGTGACCAACCTCTGGGTGACCGTCGCGGTGCTCGCGGTGTCCGTGCTGCTCGGCGACACGATCCTCTACTTCATCGCGCGCCGCATCGGCCCCGCGATCTACGAGCGCAAGTTCATCCAGCGCGTGATGCCGCCCGAGCGGCGCGGCTACGTCGAGGGGCTCATCGCGAAGTACGGCTCGCTCGTCGTGTTCGGCGCGCGACACGTCGCGGGCCTCCGCGGCGCCATCTTCGCCATGTGCGCGATCCACGGCATCTCGTACCCGCGCTTCATCCTCGCCGACGCGCTGGGCCTCGCGATCTCGCTGCCCGTCTTCATGGCGATCGGCTGGCTCTTCTCGGACAGCATCGATCGCGTCGCCGAGAACGCCGCGACCTTCGAGCAGTACGTGATGCTCGCGATCGGCGGCATCGTCTTGCTCGTGGGCGTCGTGCACCTCGCGCGCACGGGGCTCAAGCGATGGCGCGAGAGGACCGCCGCGGCCGAGGCGCCGAAGCCCGTCGTGACGCCGCTGCCCGAAGACGCTGGTTGAAAGGTGGCGCGATTCGGACATACACCGCCGCCATGTCCGACCCCCGCGCTCACCTGAAGGCCCTCTTCGAGGCCGATCGCGCCCTGCGTCACGCAGAGCGCACGCTCCTTCTCTCCGCACAGCCCGCGGTGCTGGCAGACGTCTTCGCCGCCGCGGCCAAGCGCGCGCTCGCCGACACGGACGCCGAGCGACAGGAGCTCGAGCTCGTGCGCCTCGCGGATCTCTGCGCGCAGGTCGAGGGGCCGGTCGCCGTCGAGACGTTGCTCGCGATCCTCGATCACGCCGATCCCGCCATCCGCGCGGAGGCGGGCGAGGCCCTGCTCGACGTGGCCTTCGAGCGCTTCAAGGAGGTCGCGAACGCGATCGAGCGCGCGCTCGACGCGAAGCGCGACGGCATGGCGATGGAAGAGCTGCCGTACATGCTCTCCGAGATCCACGACCCCGATCCGATGCCGCTCATCCTCCGCTTCCTCACGCACCCGCGCGCCGAGGTGGTCGCAGCGGCGATCGAGGCGATCGTCGAGCGCGCTGATCCGGTGGCGGTGCCGAAGCTGAAGAAGCTGCTCACCGACGACCGCGAGGTCACCGTGCCCGAGCTCGACGACGAGAAGGTCACGATCGCCGATCTCGCCGCGGACGCGCTCGGCTTCTTCGAAGAGGTCTTCGACGACGAAGACGCCGCGCCCCCGCCGCCTCCCGCGCCCGGTGCCTCCGGCCGGCCCAAGCCCGGCGGCAGTCGCGGCGGACGTCGCTGAGCTCGCGAGCCGAACGGCTCAGCCGCGCGTGATCAGCGACTCGAGCGACTCGCGCTTGCCGAACAGCACGAGCGAGTCGCCGACGAAGAAGCGCGTCGTCGCGCTCGGGTTGGGCATCGCGAGCGTTCCGCGTCGCACCATCAGCACGCGCACGTCGAGGGCGTCGAGCTTGGACTCGGCGATCGTCAGGCCGACCAAGCGGTTGCGCGGCCCGAGCGCGAGCTCGCCCACGACGTGTCCCTTCTCGAGTGCCGCCACCTCGCGCAGCGTCTCTTCGGGCTCGGCGAGCCGCTCTTCCACGTGGCGCACCACCGCCATCGCGACATCGATCCCCGTCGCCGCTTCGATGCCCTCGAGGCCCGGTGATGCGTTGACCTCCATCACGAGCGGGCCGTCCTTGCCCTCGAGCATGTCCACGCCCGCCACGTGCAGGCCGAGCACGCGCGCCGCCTTGCGGGCGACCTCGTCGTAGATCGGATCGAGCCGCACGCTCTCCACCGTGGCGCCGCGATGAACGTTGCTGCGGAACTCCTCGCCGCGCGCCCTGCGTCGCATCGCCGCGATCACGCGGCCGCCCACGACGAACGCGCGGATGTCGCGCCCGCGGCTCTCCTCGACGAAGCGCTGGAGCAGCACGTCGGCCTTCATGCTCTCGAGCGTCTCGAGGATCGCCTGCGCCACGTGCCGCGTGTCCGCGAGCATCACGCCCACGCCCTGCGTGCCCTCGAGCAGCTTGAGGATCACGGGCGCGCCCAGCGCGTCGAGCACGGAGCCGAGATCCTCGCCGCTCTTGCCGAACGCCGTCCGCGGGATGGGCACGCCGTTGCGCGACAGCACCTGGAGCGCGCGCAGCTTGTCGCGCGCCACGGTGATCGCGTGCGAGCCGTTCTGCACGAACACGCCGCGCTGCTCGAGGTGCCGAACGATCGCGGTGCCGACGAGCGTCATCGAGGTGCCGACGCGCGGGATGATCGCGTCGAACGGCGCGAGCGCTCGTCCTTTGTAGCGAACCTCGCCCGCGTCGCCGTCCACGAGGAGCGCGAAGCGCGCGGTGTCGAGCACCTCGACCGAGTGGCCGCGCGCGCGCGACGCCTCGATCAAGCGCTTGGAGCTGTACGACGAGGCTCCTCGCGAGAGGAGCCCGATGCGAAGCCGACCCACGGTTCCTTCCCGTCAGCGCCCGGCGTCACGCGGCGACGCGAGCGCCGATCGTCACTCGTTCACGTGAGCTCGCACCACGTCGTTGATCTGCCCGAACGCGACCTTGTAGTCGAACCACGCGCGGACCACGGCGCTCACGAGGCGCGTCGCGTCCTCCGACTCGCGATCGTAGGCGCCGCTCACCGTGCCGAGGTAGGCGAGGTACGCGTTCCATCCGTCGATCAGCGCGCGGAGCGACGTGCGGAGCGCCTCCACCGGTGCGACGAGATCTTCGGTGGGCAAGAGCGAGTCGAGCGGCTGCACGTGATCGTTCAGCTGCGCCATGCACGTGGTGCGCACGAGCGTCGCGTACTGGCTCGCGCTGAACGTGGCGCGCTCGTGGATCTCTCCGATGAGCTGCTCGTTGTTGCGGATGTCGCTCGGGTCGGTTCGCGGCAGCGCGCACGCCCAGAACGAGTCGAAGTTCTGCGCGCGCATGCCGTTCACCTGACGGCCGATCGCGCTGTAGGGGCTCGGCCCCGAGTTCATCAGGAACCAGCCGGCGCCAAAGGCGATCGCGATCAGGACGAGCGCGGCGAACGCGATCATCCGGCCGCGGCCGCTGCGCATCGCGCGCTCTTCTTCTTCGAGGCTCGGACCGGGGCCACCGGCGGGCGCGGAGGCGAGGGGCGCCCATCCACCGGGCGGCGGTGCGTTGGGATCGTTCGACATGACGACTCCTCTTCGGGTCCTTCGACCTGGGCCGCGGAGTCTACACGTCCGCGGCGTGGTAGGGAGCGCCGCCATGCGTCGCGCGTTCTCGATCGCGGTCTATCCTCGGCACGAGGGGCGGGTCCTGCTCATCCACCACCGCCGCCTCGCCATGTGGCTGCCGCCTGGCGGCGAGCTCGAGGTCGACGAGACGCCGCTCGAGGCCGCCGCCCGCGAGCTCTTCGAGGAGACGGGCCTCCGCGGGGTCTTCCCGACGACGAGCGACGTCGACGGCTCCCCTGCCGGGCTCATCGGATATGAAGAGCACGTCGCGGGCAGCAAGGGCCTCCACCTGAACTTCGTCTTCGTGTGCGACGTGCCCACCTGCGAGATCGTCGCGAACGACGAGTTCACGGATCACCGGTGGGTAACCTTGGACGACGGCCCGTGGGACGCGGCCCCGCCGAACGTCCGCCAGCTCGCGGTGATCGCCCTCGCGGCCGGGCGGGCCACGACCCCGCCGGAGTGAGATCGCGGAGAGACAGCGCGGGGCGGCGCGTTTTCGTGAGGAATCTCTGGCTCCCGGCGCCGTATGCACACGACGTTGCGAATTGGTCTCGCCAACGTCACCGACACCTGTTTATCCTCCGCGCTGAACGGGTGACCTGTGCGATGCGCAGGTCCGAGGTGGCAAGCGAATCGCGCGACCGCTGAGGCGGGTGCTCGATGTGTGAGTGCTCACGATTGCTGGGGTGCCGGTCTGGACCCCGTTGACTTCCGGTGGCCGCGGGAATAGTCCCGGGGTCCTGGGGGGTGGCGTCCAGCCATCCTGTAGCTCGTGCGCTTGCGCCGAAGGTTTCTTGGTTTCCCGAAAGGAAGTGGCGGATATGAGGCTGAAGAGTCTAACTACAGTGCGATGGCTGGGCGTTGCGACGCTCATCGCGATGACCGGCTGCGACGGTTGCGGCAACACGCCCGACGTGGACGCGGGCGGGCCGATCGATGCACCGGTCGTGACCCCGGACGCGTTCGTGGCGGAAGCCCAGCTCACCATCGATCCGGCGCTCGCTGACTTCGGCGACATCGTCGTCGGCCAGACCAGCATGGCGACCGAGTTCACGGTCACGAACGAAGGCACGGGCGCCTCGGCGTCGCTGTCCGCCACGTTCGGCGGCTCGGGCGCGGGCGACTTCAGCTTCGACTCGAACACCTGCGCGGGCATGCGCCTCGATCCGGGCGACTCCTGCACGATCTCCGTCGAGTTCAGCCCCGACGCCGAGGGCGGCTCGTCGGCGACGCTCACGGTCAGCGACGGCGACGCCGACGCGACCGCGACGCTCGAGGGCAACGGCGCAGCGGAAGCGGGTCTCGCGATCTCGCCGACGCCGTTCAACTTCGGCGACGCCGTCATCGGCACTGCGTCGAGCCCCAACGTCTTCACGGTCGAGAACATCGGCGAAGAAGAGTCGGGCACGATCACGATCTCGATCTCCGGCCTCGACGCGACCCAGTTCGACCTCGGCACGGACTCGTGCTCGGGCGTCACGCTGACGCCGGGCGAGACCTGCACGGTCGAAGGCATCTACGACCCGTCGTCCTCGGGCCTCCACATGGGCACCCTCCAGGCGACGGCGAGCCCCGGTTCGACGGCGACGGCGGCGCTCCAGGGTCGCGCGTCCAGCGCGGCGAGCCTTCGCCTCCTCCCGGGCACGCAGGGCTTCGGTACGATCGTGACGGGCACCTCGAGCTCGACGGTCGACTTCACGCTCACGAACACGGGCGGCGTGCCCACGGGCACGATCTCGCACACGTTCACGGGCCCCGACGCGGCGGAGTTCAGCGTCACCTCGAGCACGTGCGCGGGCGCGCCCCTCGACGGCGGCGACAGCTGCACGATCACCGTCCGCTTCAACGCGGCCACGGCCGGCGCCAAGATGGCCAGCCTCGACGTGACCGACGGAACGCTCAACGCGTCCGCGACGCTCACGGCGACTGGCGTCACGCCGGGCGCGATCATCTTCGAGCCGCCGACGCGTAACTTCGGCACCTCGGCGATCGGCGTCGCCACGGGCGCGACGACGTTCACCCTCCGCAACACCGGTGGCTCGGCCACGACGGCGATCACGGTCGCGGTCGCGGGCACGAACCCGGCGGACTTCCCGATCGTCGCCGGCGGCGACGGCTGCTCGGGCGCGATCCTCCCCGCGGCCGGCACCTGCACGGTCGCCGTGCTCTTCAACCCGACGGTCGCTGGCGCGCGCGCCGCGACGCTCCGCGCGCAGGCGGCCACTGGCACGCCCGCGACGTCGGACCTCACCGGCAACGGCGAGTCGCTCGCGGTCCTCGAGGTCACGCCGACGGCGGCGGACTTCGGCTCGGTCGCCACGGGCTCGAACAGCGCGACCGTCGCGTTCACGGTCACCAACACGGGCGGCGGCGCCTCGGGCGTGCCCGCGATCGCGCTCACGGGCGTCCAGTCGACGCAGTTCAACATCGTCTCGAACGGCTGCACCGCGGCCATTCCGGGCGGCGGCAGCTGCATGGTCACCGTGCGCTTCAGCCCGACGACGACCGGCATCAAGACCGCGGTCCTCAACGTCTCCGGCACGCCCGGTGGCACGGACACGTCGGACCTGAGCGGCACCGGCATCACGCCGGCGGCGCTCGGCATGACGCCGAGCACCGCGACCTTCGGCACGCCCGCCGAGCTCCTCGAGTTCGAGGAGCGCACGTTCGTCGTGACGAACAGCGGCATGGAGGCGTCCGCGCTCGCCATCGCCCTGAGCGGCCCGGACGCGGCGGAGTTCAGCATTCGCCCGGCGGCGATGTCGAGCTGCGGCGCGAGCCTCGGTGGCGGCCTCAGCTGCAACATCCTCGTCCGCTACTCGCCCGTCAACCAGGGCGCGAGCGCTGCGACGCTCACCGTCACCGGCACGCCCGGCGGCGTCCTCACGGCCGGGCTCTCCGGCGTGGGCGACCCGGACATCCTCATCGTCCCGACCGGCATGGACGTGTTCAACACCTCGAACGGCGGTTCGGGTGTGATCATCGGCCAGAACGCGACGCGCGACTACACCATCACCAACAACACCGCGCTCGCCATGACGGCGTTCGCAGTGGCGTCGCCCACGGGCATGATGGAGTTCACGCGCGTGGCCGTCGCCGGTGACTGCACCGGCACGCTCGCGGCGGGCGCGTCCTGCACCATCCGCCTCCAGTTCGCGCCCACGGGCACGGCTGGCGCGCGCTCGGTCAACCTCACGCTCAACGCCACCACGACGGCTGGCGCGGCGACCGAGACCCTCGCGGTCACGGGCACGGCGCGCGGCGCGCTCCGCTGGACCTCGTGGCAGATGACGAACCCCGCTGGCGCGTCGACGATGTTCGCCATTCCGCCCACGGCCGCCCTCTTCGGCGACCGCCCGGTTGGCTCGTTCTACGACATGCGCCTCACGCTCACGAACCAGCACACGTCGGCGAGCATGCTCGTCACGATGGCGCCGACGTTCACGGGCGACATGAACCTGCAGAACGACCTCTGCACGGGCACCACGGTGGTCGCGGGCGGCACCTGCACGGTGACGGTCCGCTTCTACCCGCGCAACACCGGCGCCGCCACGGGCGCGCTCGTGGTCACGCAGGGTGGCAACACCGCGACGGCCAACATCACCGCCAACGGCATCGTCGGCGCGTCGATCACCGTCACCCCGCCGGGCACCGTCGCCGCGCCGAATGACTTCGGCACGGTGATCGCGACCGCCAGCCTCGACCGCACGTTCACCGTGACCAACACGGGCTCGGTCCCCACCGCGAACCTGAACGTGCCGGCCGTCGGCGCGCTCACGGGTCGCTACAGCGTCGTCTCGACGACCTGCCCGACGCCTGCGGTTCCGCTCGCTCCTGCGGCGACCTGCAACATCGTCGTGCGCTTCTCGCCCAGCCAGGCCGACAACACGGCGCCCACCAACCTGACGAGCTCCTTCACGGTCTCGCAGGGTGTCCAGGCGGTCACGACGAACCTCACGGGTCGCGCGGGCTCTCAGCTCACGCTCACGCCCGCGACGGCGGCCTTCGTCACGGGCGTCGGCACGACCAGCGCCACCACGCGCTTCACCGTGACCAACGTTGGCGCCGCGGCCACCGGCTCGATCATCGTGGCGGTCTCGCCGGTCGCTGGCGAGTTCCCCATCACGAACAGCACGTGCTCGACGCTCGCCCCTGCGGCGACCTGCACGTTCGACGTCGCCTTCGCGCCCACGGCCAACGTGGACCGCACGGGCGTGGAAGTGCGCGTGGCCAACGGTAGCTACGTGGCGGGCTCGGCTCGCTCCGCGGTTTCCATCGTGTCGGGCGATGCACGCAGCAATGCGTCTCTCGCGATCACGCCAGCGAACGGCACGCTCCGTTACGGCCTCTTCTACGGCTTCGTCCCGCGCGGCACGAACAGCGCCACGTACACGTTCACCGTGCGCAACTCGGGCGACCTCGCGACGGGTGCGTTGACCCCCGCCATCACCCCGGCGTTCCAGGGCGGCACGGGCTGCATCACCGGCGTTCCCGGCGGCAACTCCACGGACTTCTGGGACATCACCGCCACCACCTGCAGCGGCGCGCTGGCCGGCGGCGCGAGCTGCACGGTCACGATCCGCACGAGCCCGCCCACGGGCACGACCGAGTGCGACATCGACTCGAACTGGACCATCACGGACGGCACCGCCACGGCGACGGCTCGTCTCTCGATGTCCACGCCCGCGGCGAACACCATCTTCATGACCCCTGCTCCGGCGGACTTCGGTTCGATCGTGGCGGGCACGAGCGCTGGCCCCATCACGCTCACGGTCACGAACGCGGCGGCCATGAGCGCCACGATCACCGTCGCTCCGGCATCCACGGGGAGCTTCGCGGTGACGGCCGGGACGTGCACGGTGGGTCGAGTCTTGGCGCCCGGCGACGCGTGCACCTTCACCGCCTCGTACAACCCGCCGGTCGGCGGGCCGTTCGGGCTCGAGCAGGGCTTCGCAATCGTCCGGACGAACATCGGCTTCCAGGCGATCAGCGGTCTCACGGGCATTTCGCTTCGCCCGGCGGGTCTGAACGTGACGCCGGCTGATGCGACGCCGGACTTCGCGACGACCGTCGCGGGTGAGACCAGGACCATCACCTACACGGTTGCGAACCTCGGCGACGTGTCGACGATGGCGGCGCCGGCCGTCTCCGTTGGCGGCGCGGACCCCAGCCAGTTCGTGATTGCGAACAACACCTGCACTGCGGCCCTCACGGCAGCGGGCACTGGCGCGGCCTCGAGCTGCTCGTTCGACATCCGCTTCACGCCCTCGGGCGCGGGTGCGCGAGCGGCGACGCTCAACATCAACGCTGGCGGCGCCGCGACGCACTCGCGCGCCCTCACCGGCACGGGCATCGGCGCGGCGCTCCTCGGCATCAGCCCGAGCGCGCCTCAGACGTGTGCGGACCGCGCGGCGGGCACGGGCTCGCTCGACTTCGGCGTGTGCACGACCTACACGATCACCAACGGTGGCGGCTCGCCCTCGCAGCCGCTCGCCATCTCGGTGACGGGTGACTTCCGTATCCAGGCGAACTCGACCTGCATCGGCGGCACGGCGACCACCATCGGTACGTCGACGGCGACCGGTCGCGTGATCAACGACACCGGCGGCCCTGCATGTGGCACGGGTTCCACGGCGGCCTGTGGCGCGACCTGTACGGTCATCGTCCAGCACGCGCCCCAGACGGTGGGCGCGGACAGCGGCACGCTCACGGTCGGCGCGGCGGGCATCGCCAGCGTCACCGGCACCATCAGCTCGAACGGCATCAGCGCGTTCCAGCACTCGGCCACGTCGCCTGGGGCGTTCACGGTGGGCACCGTTGCCTTCGGCACGATCGGTGTCGGCACCGTCGTCGGTGGCAACCAGGTCATCTCGTACCTCAACCGGAGCGATCCGGCGACGGGCGTGATGACCTACACCATCACCGGCGCGAACGCGGCGGACTTCGACATGCAGAACGACACCTGCTCCGGCGGGACGTTCGGCCGCACGCTGGGCTGCGCGACGACCATCCGCTTCCTTCCGAGCGCGGTCGGCGCGCGTACGGCGACCGTCACGGTCACCGACGGCACGCCGGAGCACACGGCGGTCGTGACGCTGACCGGCACCGGCAGCTGATCGAAGCGCTCCGGCGCTCGGGCCAGAGGGTCTGAGACGGAGACACAACGACGGCCCCCGGCTCCTCACGGAGTCGGGGGTTTCGTCCTTCCGTCCTTCGTGTCGTCGCGCGACCCGCGGCGCACTCGCGCGACCGATCGCGACGGAACGCGTGCTAGCTTCCGCGCCCTCATGAGCGAACGAATCTCGCTGGACGAAGTCCGCAAGGTCGCGAAGCTCGCGCGTCTCGCGCTCTCGGAAGAAGAGCTCGAGCGGATGCGCGGCGACCTCGACGGGATCCTCGACTGGATGACGGCGCTGGGCCGCCTCGACACGAACGGCGTCGAGCCCACCTTCCACGCCGTCGAGATGGTGGCCGCGCTGCGCGACGATGTTCCGTCCGACGGACTGCGTCACGTCGAGGCGCTGCGCGCCGCGGCGCGATCGGATCAGGGCGGCTTCGCCGTGCCCAAGGTGAAGGAGGGCGAGTGACCGCGCTGCACACCGAGTCTGCGCACGCGCTGCGAGAGCACGTCGCGCGCGGTGAGCTCACCGCGGTCGAGATCGCGCGATCGGCGCTCGACACGATCCACACACGCGACACTGCCGTCGGCGCGTTCCTCCACGTCGACGGCGAGGGCGCGCTCGCGCAGGCCGCCAGCGTCGATCGCGCCCGCGCGGCCGGCGCCACGCTCGGTCCTCTCGCGGGCGTGCCCGTCGCGCTGAAGGACAACCTCTGCGTGCGCGGCATCCCGGCCACGTGCGCGTCGAAGATCCTCGAGGGCTGGATCGCGCCGTACGACGCGACCGTCGTCGAGCGCCTCCGCGCCGCGGGCGCCGTGATCGTCGGCAAGACGAACATGGACGAGTTCGCCATGGGCAGCTCGAACGAGACCTCTGCCTACAAGCTCGTCCACAACCCGTGGGATCTCTCTCGCGCGCCCGGTGGTAGCTCCGGTGGATCGGCCGCGAGCGTCGCCGCGGGCATGGCGACGCTCTCCCTCGGCTCCGACACCGGCGGCTCCGTGCGTCAGCCCGCGGCGTTCTGCGGCCTCGTCGCGCTCAAGCCCACCTACGGTCGAGTCTCGCGCTACGGCCTCATCGCGTTCGCGTCTTCGCTCGATCAGATCGGTCCCTTCGCGCGCGACGTGCGCGACTGCGCGATCGTGAGCGAGGTGATCTCCGGACGCGACGCGCGCGACGCGACGAGCGTCGACCTGCCGCTCGGCAGCTACCAAGCGGAGCTCGGCAAGGACGTGCGTGGCCTCCGCGTGGGCGTCGTGCGCTCGTCGCTCGCCGAAGGCTGCGAGCCCGGTGTCGTCAGCGCGATCGAGCGATCGATCGAGACGCTCCGATCGCTCGGCTGCGAGATCCCGCTCGACGCCGCCGGCTTCTG
>CAZCVE010000015.1:0-70768 GCA_964502175.1 uncultured Sandaracinaceae bacterium | reverse complement strand
GTCGCGCTCCCCACGGCGGAGCACGCGGTCAGCGCCTACTACATCGTCGCACCCGCGGAGTGCAGCTCGAACCTCGCGCGCTTCGACGGCATGCGCTTCGGCCCCCGCGTGGAGTCGCCGAGCCTCGAGGAGACCTACGGCAACACGCGCGCGCTCTTCGGCAAGGAGGTGCGTCGCCGCATCATGCTGGGCACGTACGTGCTCTCCGCCGGCTACTACGACGCCTTCTACGCGAAGGCGCAGAAGGCCCGCACGCTCATCTCGCGCGACTACGCGGAGGCCTTCGCGCGCTGCGACGTCGTGCTCACGCCGACCGCGCCGTCGGTCGCGTTCGGTCTGGGCGCCAAGACGAAGAACCCGCTCGAGATGTACCTCGCCGACATCTTCACGCTGCCGCCGAGCCTCGCCGGTCTCCCCGCGATCAGCCTCCCGTGCGGCCTCTCGGAGGGCCTGCCCGTCGGCCTCCAGCTCACCGCGAAGGCGTTCGACGAAGGCACGCTGTTCCGCGTCTCGTCGGCGTTCGAGCGCGCGACCGATCACCACACGCACCGCGCGTCGATGTTCGCCTCGGCCGCCAGCGCGATGGGCAGCACGGGAGGTGCCGCGTGACCCAGTACGAAGCCGTCATCGGTCTCGAGGTGCACGCGCAGCTCGCGACGAAGACCAAGATGTTCTGCGGCTGCTCCACGTCGTACGGCGCGCCGCCCAACACGCAGATCTGTCCCGTCTGTCTCGGCCTGCCCGGCGCGCTGCCGGTGCCGAACCGACACGCCATCGCGCTCGCGGTGCGCGCGGGTCTCTCGCTCGGATGCACGCTGCGCGGCAGCTCGCGGTTCGCGCGCAAGAACTACTACTACCCCGATCTCTCGAAGGGCTATCAGATCTCGCAGTTCGATCTGCCGATCAACGAGAAGGGCCACC
Source organism: uncultured Sandaracinaceae bacterium (assembly GCA_964502175.1). Lineage (GTDB taxonomy): Bacteria > Myxococcota_A > Polyangia > Polyangiales > Sandaracinaceae > JAFLCL01. The sequence goes on along the minus strand of CAZCVE010000015.1, from coordinate 69,847 downwards.
TCCACATCACGACGAGCGCGGGCACCAGGCGCGTCGGGCTCACGCGCATCCACGTCGAAGAGGACGCCGCGAAGAACCTCCACGGCGTGGGTCACGGGACCGACACGCTGGTCGACTTCAACCGCGCGGGCACGCCGCTGATCGAGATCGTCGGCGAGCCCGAGCTCCGCAGCTCCGAAGAGGCCGAGGCGTATCTCAAGGCGCTCCGCGACATCCTCATGTTTGCCGGCATCAACGACGGCAACCTCGAAGAGGGCTCGTTCCGCTGCGACGCGAACGTCTCGATCCGCCCGGTGGGTCAGGAGAAGTTCGGCACGCGCTGCGAGCTCAAGAACATCAACTCGTTCAAGTTCGTCCGGAAGGCGATCGACTACGAGATCGGGCGACAGGAGGCGCTCGTGTCGTCGGGCGGCAAGGTCTTCCAAGAGACGCGCACGTGGTCGTCCACGCAGGAGAAGACGCTCTCGCTGCGCTCGAAGGAAGAGGCCCAGGACTACCGCTACTTCGCCGATCCCGATCTGCCGCCGCTCGTCGTCGACGACGCGTGGCTCGCCGAGATCCGCGCGACCGTGCCCGAGCCGCTCGCCGCGCGTCGTGAGCGCTGGCAGCGCGAGCTCGGCGTCACGGCCTACGACGCGCAGGTGCTCTCGTCACACCCGCGCATCGCCGACTACTTCGAGACCGCGGCCGCCGCGCTCGAGGCCAAGCTCGGCGGCAAGCTCGCCAAGGACAAGGCGGGCAAGCGCGTCGCGAATTTCGTGCAGGCCGAGGCCCTCCGTGTCGTGTCGACGAACGGCCTCGACGCGAGCTTCCCTTGCAGCGCCGAGCGCATCGCGGAGCTCCTCGCGCTCGTCGAGGACGAGACGATCAACGGCAAGATCGCGAAGGACGTCTTCGCGGACGTCGTCGTCACCGGCAAGGCCCCCGCCGACATCGTGTCGAGCAAGGGACTCGCGCAGGTGAAGGACAGCTCGGCGATCGAGGGCACCGTGCGCGAGGTCGTCGCCAAGCACGCGAAGGAGCTCGCCAGCTTCAAGGCGGGCAAGGTCAACCTCAAGGGCTTCTTCGTCGGTCGCGTCATGGCCGCGCTCAAGGGCGCGAACCCGGGGCTCGTGAACGAAGTGCTCGACCGCGTGCTCGCCGAGCCGTGATGCGCGTGCGCTCTGCGATCGTGATCGCCACGCTCCTCGCGCTCGCGGGGCCCGTGGCCGGCTGCGGCGCGAGCTCCAGCGACGCGACCACGCCTCGCGCGCCGATCGTCGGCAACGAGGCGGTGCGCGCGCGCATGGCGTCTCTGCCGGAGCCCACGTTCCCCGCGTCGACGGAGATCCGCGCCGCCTCGATGGACGATCTCCGCGCGTACTGCGCGTGGCAAGCGCGCGCGATCGGCAGCTACGACGTGGAGGCCGCGTGCCGAGACGGCAGCCAGGTTCGCATCGCGACCGCGTGCGGCGAGGACGACCTCGAGGCGATGCACGAAGGCATGGCGATCTGCGCGCTCACGATCGGTGAGTGGGCCGCGTGCGTCGCGGCGCGTCGCGAGGAGCCCTGCGAGGGCGGTGTGTTCGGAGAGCGCCTGCCCGAGTGCGAGGCCTTCGCCGGCTGCATCGCAGCCGCGATGGAAGAGGGCGACGCAGCGGAGCCGTAGCGGCCACGCAAGCCTCGCCGTCCGCACCTTTGTGACGACGTCGTTCGGCCCGACCCGAGCGCGCTCGGGGCCCGCGTTGCGGTGTGACCGGCACTCCTCTACAACCGGCCCCGCTGTGCAGCGTCGGCCGCTTCGGCTCCTCACGATGTCCGCTGTGGTGTTCGCCACGGCGCTGCCCCTCGCTGCGTTCGCCGACGACCCCGTCGTCGACGCCGAGGGAGAGTCGGGCGCCGAGGCGAGCACGCCCGCGGCCGCCGCACCCGCCGCGGAGGACGAAGCGCCGCTCATGGATCTCGCCGCGTTCACGCGCGCAGCAGACCGCAGCTACCCCGGCATGCGCGCGGCCGACGCCCGCATCCGCGCGGCGCAGGCGCAGCTCGACGAGATCTGGGTGTCGCCGTTCTTCCAGGGCCATGTGACCGCGGGCTTCACGTTCGCGCCGGAGCAGAGCGGCAGCCCGATCTTCTCGCCGGACTCGCAGGTGCCCGTCGAGAACCCGTGGCAGCCGGTGCTCCAGTTCGGCATCGAGGGCGTGATCCCGCTGTGGACGTTCGGCAAGCTCGGCGCCGCGCGCGAGGCCGGTCGTGCAGGTGTGCGCGCGGCCGAGGCGGATCGACAGCGCGTCCGTCAGCAGCTCCTCTACGACGTGCGCCGCGCGTACTTCGCGCTCCAGCTCTCGCTCGATCTCCAGCAGATGATGCACGAGACGCTGCCCCGCATCCGCGAGGCGATGGAGCACGTCGAGGATCAGATCGCCGAGAACGATCCCGAGGTCGACGAGACCGATCGCTACCGCATCGCGGCCGCGCTCGCGGAGATCGAGGCGCGCTCGGCGCAGGTCGTTCACCTCGAGGCGTCGTCGCGCGCGGTGCTGCGCTTGCTCACCGGCGTGCGCCGCTTTCGCGTGCCCGAGTGTCCGATCGAGCGCGTCGACGCGCGGCTCCTGCCGGTCGAGACGTACGTGGAGAACGCGCTCTCGGAGCGCCCCGAGGTCCGCATGCTCGAGGCGGCCGTGCGCGCGCGCGAGTCGAGCCTCGACATCCACCGCGCGGGCTTCCTGCCGGACATCGGCCTCGCGTACCTCTTCCGCACGAGCTACGCGCCGGGCATCACCGACCAGACGAACCCGTTCGTCATCGACTACGCGAACTACATGCAGATCGGCGCGGGTCTCGTGATGCGCTGGTCGATCGATCTCTGGGGCAACGCCTACCGCGTCGATCGCGAATCGGCGCTCGTCGACGACGTGCGCGCCCGCTCGCTCGAGGCGCGCCTCGGACTCGAGATCGAGGTGACCGAGGCCTACAACTCCGCGGTCGAAGCGCGCGATCGCGAAGAGGCCTACGACCGCGGTCGTCGCGAGACGCGCGCGTGGTTCATCGCTGCGGCGCAAGGCGTCGAGGTCGGCACCTCCGAGCTCGACGACATGCTCGACGCGGTCCGCCAGTACCTCACCGCGCGCTACTCGCACCTCCAAGCGATCCACGACACCAACGCCGCGTACGCGAACCTCGAGCGTGTCTCGACGGTGCGCGTCACCGAGCGCTGGGAGCCCGTCTGCGACTGAGAGACCGAGAAACCTTCGTTTCTCGGGATCGAACTGTTGTACGGGGTTTGGGGGTGAAGCCCCCAACGCGCGGCGCCTGCGCCGCGGGCAACTGAGCGAGGTCGGCGGCCTCGCCGGGCCAGCCAACGTGTGCGAATAACTGCCCGCGGCAGCCGTCCCAGCCCGCACAGGAGCTCCATGCGCCGTCTCGTCGTCGTCCTCGTCAGCGGGTTGCTCGCGCTCGCCGCGCTCGTCCTCGCGCCCACCGTCGAAGCGCAGACGGGACCGGCCACGCGCTACCTCCGGCAGCGCAACGAAGACGTCACGCGCATCCTGCGGCGCGAGGCCACGACGCCCGAGGCCCGCGCCACGCGCAGCGCCGAGGTCACGCGCATCCTGTCGGACCTGCTCGACTACGAAGAGCTCTCGCGCCGCGCGCTCGGCGCGCACTGGGATCAGCACACCGAGGCCGAGCGTCGCGAGTTCGTCGGCCTCCTCCGCCAGCTCGTCGAGCGCAACTACGAGTCGAACCTCGAGCGCGTCGTCGAGTTCGAGATCACCTACTCCGGCGAGACGGCAGACACGGACGGCACCGTCGTCCGCACCGAGGCGCGCTCGCGCACCGAGCGCCGTCAGCCCCCCGTCGAGATCACCTACACGCTGCACCTCCAGGGCACCGCGTGGCGCGTGTTCGACGTGGTCACGGACGGCGTGAGCTTGGTCCGCAACTACCGCAACCAGTTCAACCGGATCATCACGGAAGACGGCTGGCCGGCGCTGATCACCCGCATGCGCGACCGCCTCGCGCAGCCTGCCGGCAATCGCTGAGGAGCGGCCGGCAATCGCTGACTCGATCGCGGGCCGCGGTGGATCTTTCCCCCGCCCGCGCATACCCTCCGCGCCGCATGCGCCTCTTCAGCGGAAAAGTGCCGGTCATCGCGGCTGAGATCGTCCAGGTCCTCACGCAGGGCAACGACATCGAGACCGAGGTCCCGAACGAGGTGCAGCTCGACGTCGAGTCGGTGCTCAAGGAGTACCTCCGCCAGGAGCGTCGCGTCGTCGACGAGGCCAAGTCGCGCATGGAGACGCGCGGCACGCCGTACCTCGAGCTCGGCAAGGTGAAGAGCCAGGTCGCGCGCGATCAGAAGCTGCCGGTCGGCGAGGACCTCCTCCCGTATCTCCTCGATCAGATCCTCGAGATCCTCTTCCACAGCCAGAACGTCGAGGAGGTCTTCTCGGACGACCCCGTCCTGCGGAAGAAGATCACCACGGTCCTGCGCAAGCACATGGACGTGGAGCAGGAGCTCGACCGCGAGGTGCGCGGCAAGATCAAGAACCTCGAAGAGGGCACGGCCGCCTTCGAGACCGAGTACGCGCGCGCGATGGAGCAGATCAAGCGCAACAAGAAGCTGTCTTGATCGAGGCGCGGGGCATGACGCGGGTCGCGTCGTGACCGAGGGCGGAGCCTCTTCGGCGACCGGACTGTCCAGCGTGACGAGCCTGTCGAGCATGACGGGCCTGTCCGGCATGACGGGCCTGTCGAGCATGACGGGCCTGTCCAGCATGACCGGCCTGTCCAGCATGACCGGCCTGTCCAGCATGACGGGACAGGGCAGCGCGCACTTCGAGATCGCTGCGCCCGAGCACGCCACGGGTGGGACGAGCGCGCGCGTGGCCGTCGAGATCCGCTGCGTGAACCACCGTCACCTCGATCCGCGCGTGCGCGGCGAGGGGCCCCTGGCTGATCACACGGCGATCGCCGACGAGGTGGTGCGTCGTCGCCTCGTGCGGGGTCGTGTCGAGGTCGTGCTGAGCCTCGAGGGCGCGCGCGCCTTGCCGCAGCTCGACGTCGAGCGCGCGACCGCGGCGTTCAGGCAGCTCGTTCAGCTCCGCGATCAGGTCGCCCCGCGCGAGCCGGTGCCGCTGTCCCTCCTCGCGAGCGTGCCCGATCTCTTCGGCGCGTCGGACGCGCGCTTCACCACGGACGTGCTCGCTTCGGCCGTGCGATACGCCACCGAGCGCGCGTGCGAAGAGGTCCAGGCGATGCGCTCGCGCGAGGGCGAGGCGCTGCGCGCCGACATGGCTGCGCGGCTCGATCTGATCCTCGCGATCGTGGCGAAGGTCGAAGCGCGGCGTCCCGAGGTCGTGAGCGCGGCGCGTGCGCGCCTGCGTGAGCGCATCGCGCGCTTGCTCGATCCGTCGACGGCGCTCGACTCCGGCAAGATCGAGCACGAGGTCGCGGTGTTCGCCGATCGCACCGACGTCGCCGAAGAGTGCACGCGCCTGCGCGCTCACGTCGCCGAGACCCACCGCGTGATCAGCGAGCCGATCGAGGGTCGCGGCAAGCGGCTCGACTTCCTCTGTCAGGAGCTCGCGCGCGAGGCGAACACGCTCGGGCAGAAGAGCTCGGACCTCGAGATCGGCGCGCGCGTCATCGATCTGAAGTGCGAGATCGAGCGCATGCGCGAGCAGGCTCAGAACGTCCTCTGAGGCGCCGGGCGTCTGGCGAGCGGTTGCGCCGCCCCCAGGTCGGGGACAAGGGAGCGGCTTCCCTCTCGCTTTGCCCGGAGGCTCCCATGGTGGTGTTTCGTCCTCTCCTCGCGGTCGGTCTCGCGCTCCCGCTCGTCGCGTGCGGCCCTTCTCCCTCCACGGTCGATGCGGGCCCCACGCCCGACGCGCCGCCGATCGGCGGCGACGGCGTCGTGACGACCGACGCGCGCGTGCGCCCGGACGCAGGCCCGACGAACGACACGTTCGACGGCGCCGAGGCGATCACGACGGACGGCACCGCGGTGATGGACGCGATCGAGGTCCCCGAGGACGTCGACTTCTGGACGTTCGAGGGAACGGCCGGCGAGTGGATCGCGATCAACACGACCGCGAACGAGATGGACGACCCCGAGATGGTCGACACCGTCATCACGCTCTACGACTCGACGCGCACGCAGATCGCGGAGAACGACGACGGCTTCCCGCGCGCGAACACCGACTCCGAGATCGTCATCCAGCTCCCGTCGACGGGCACGTACTACGTCGAGGTGCAGGAGTTCAGCTCGTGGAACACCGAGGACGACATCGAGCCCGAGGGCCGCAGCCCCTACACGTACGCGCTGGCGATCATCGAGCTCACGGCGGGCGGCGCGATCCAGATCGACGCCGAGCCCGGTGACGACGCCGCCAGCGCGGCGCCGCTCACCTTCGGTGGCACCGGCAACAACATCGCGTTCGTGCTCGGCGCGTTCGACGACGCGACCGACGTCGACGTCTTCGAGTTCACGATGCCCGCGGCGATCGGCGGTCTCCTCGGCGTCGACGTGATGCCCGCGGGCCCGGAGGGCTACGGCTCCACGCGCGAAGCGGCGCGCGTCTGGGTCACCGACATGGCGGGTACCAACGTCATCGCGCGCATCGAGCCGCGCGGCATGCTGCAGGCGGATCTCTCGCCGGCGCTCGTCGCGGGCACGGACTACCTGCTCTGGGTCGACGCAGGCGGCGGCACCGCCGGCGCGAACGATCACTACGTCCTCAAGGCGATCGCGAGCGCGGACAACCCGGCGGAGCCCGAGACCGCGAACGACTCCTACACGGCGGCCTCGCCGATCACGACCGAGGATCGCGAGGGCATCCTCCGCGGCTTCGTGCTCGCCACGCTGCCGATGGACGATCAGGACTTCTTCTCGTTCGACGTGCCTGCGGGCCGTCAGATCAACGTCTTCTGCGGCTCACAGTCGGCAGGCAGCGGCCTCCGTGGCGTGTCGGCCGTGCTCTACGGCTCGGACGGCGTCGCCGTGCTCGGCATGGACTCCGAGACGGCCACCGAGGGCGTCGCGATCACCGAGATCGCCGCACCTGCGGCGGGCACGTACTACTTCCGGCTCTCCGCGACCTCGAGCGACCCGGGCATCAGCGGAAACTTCGTGCGCTGCGGCGTCGCGCTCGTGACGCCGATGGCGCCCTGATTTCCCGCACCTCCGGTGCTCGGACTGGGGGCCCTGGGCCCCCAGACCCCCGCTCGTGCGCTCCACTCCGCTTCGCTCCGTTCCTCTCCCTCGCTGCTCCAGGGGGAGCTTCGCGAGCTTCGCTCCCCCGCCGCAGGGCGCCCCTGTCGGAGGCGCCTCGTCACGAGAGATCGTCGATCAGGAGCGCGCCGGCGGCCGACGTCGAGGCGGTGCGTCGCCTGCAGCGTTTCCGCCGCGCGGCCCGCGTCGGTCGGCGACGGCGTGCTCGCGGTACGGCTCGATGCGCACGCGCTTGTCGCGCGGATCGGGCTGGCCGGCGGCCTGCGCGAAGTGATCGGCCGCCTCGCGCACGACCTCGACGATCGTGTGGCCCGGCAGCACGTGGATCGCGCCGATCTCTCGGCGCGTGATGTCACCACGACGACAGACCATCGCGAGCACGCGGCGCGGATCGGCGCCGTCGCGCCCGCCCCAAGTCACCACGAACGGCACGATGTCCTCGGGGCCCTTGCGACGGTTCGGCTCTTCGTTCGATCCCCACTGCGGCGCGGAGTCACCGAAGTGGTTGTTGTCGCGAGGGGCGAAGTGGTTGTCGCGCGGCGGGAAGTTGTTGTCTCGCGGGGCGAAGTTGTTGTCTCGCGGCGGGAAGTTGTCGCGCGGACCAGGGCGCGCGTCGCGCTGCGGGTAGTTGTCGCGGGAGCCGGGGCCTCGCGCGTCACGCTGCGGGTAGTCGCGCGGACCGCGCGTCTCGAAGCGACCCTGCGGCGCGGCGCGCGCGTCACGCGGCGGCGGCGGACGGATCACGCGGACCTCGCGCGGCGCCGGCCCGAGGAGCTCGCCCGTGCGATCGAGCAGGCGCGCGAGGATGCCGCGCACATCTGCATCTTCGGGAAGGCGCTCGGCCACGCGGCGCGAGCGCTCCGAGACCTGCTGGTTCGCCGACGTCAGCGCCTCGATCGCGCGGTCCTCGGCGAGGCGCACGAGCGACTGCGCATCGGGCAGCGGCTCGATCCGGAACTTGATGCGCGCGCGCTGCATGACGCGCGTGACGCCGTTGAGCTCTCGCGGCGCCGCGAGGATGGCGCTCGTGCCGCGCTTGCCCGCGCGCCCCGTGCGTCCCGAGCGGTGCGTGTACGCCTCGGGGCTCGTCGGCGCCTCGACGTGGACGACGAGGCCCACGTCCGAGACGTCGATGCCGCGCGCGGCCACGTCCGTGGCGACGAGCGCGCGGATCTTGCCGTCCTTGAACGCCGCGAGCGTGCGCGTGCGCTCCTGCTGCGCGAGCTCACCCGAGAGGTGCGCCACACGGAAGCCCGTGTCGTAGAGCAGCTCGGCGATCTCTTGCGCCCCGATGCGCGTGCGCGTGAACACGAGCGTGCGCGAGTCTCCGTGCGCGAGCAGGAGGTTCACCAGGCCGTCGATGCGCTGCTGGTGATCGACGAGGTGCACGATGTGCTCGATGTCGGCGTTCGCGGCTCCGAGGCGCGTGCCTTCGACCGAGACCGCCTGCTTCTGCACGCGGTTCGCGAGCGACACGACCTCGGGCGGGAACGTCGCCGACACGAGGTGGGTGCGTCGCTCGTCGGGCACGCGCGAGAGGATCTGCTCGAGGTCCTCCGCGAAGCCGAGGTCGAGCATCTGATCGGCCTCGTCGAGCACCACGGCGGCGATGCCGCTCGGATCGAAGCTGCCTTGCGTCAGGTGATCGAGGAGGCGCCCCGGCGTGCCCACGATCACCGCGGGACCACGCGCCAGCGCGCGGTGCTCGTCGCGGTAGCTCGCGCCTCCGGAGAGCACGGCCACGCGCGTGCCGACGTGCTGGTAGAGCCACGTGAGCTCTTCTTCGATCTGCCGCGCGAGCTCGCGCGTGGGAGCGAGCACGAGCGCGCGCGGACCCTTCGCGCGAGGGCCTGCCTCGCGCGGTCCGGTCATGTGCATGCGACCGCCGTGGCCCGGCGCCGGCGGCATCTCGCTCGCGCGGCTCGGCGCGAGCTCGGTCATCAGCGGCAGCAGCACGAGGCCGAGCGCGGCGGTCTTTCCCGAGCCCGTCTGAGACGAGATGCGGAGGTCGCGCCCTGCGAGCTCAGGGTCGAGCACCGCGCGCTGCACGGCGGTCAGCTGCGTGTACCCACGCTCCACGAACGCGCGCGCGATGGCGGGCGGCAGCGACTGGATCGCCTCGTCGATCGGGAGCTCGGCGTCGTCGTCTTCGCCCGCGTCGTCGTTCGTGCCGTCGAGGGCGGTGTCGTCTTCTTCTTCGATCATGGAGCGGCTCCCGGACGCGCGGGGCGCCTCAGCGGGCCGCTAGTTATCTGAATTGCGCTCCCGGTCGAGGCGGCGGCCCCTTCGCCGCCCCGCGAAGACGGCGAGGCAGAAGCCGATCAGTCGCGCCACTGGCAGCGGCTCACGAGCAGCGGCTCACTCGCAGGGGCCGTCGGACGCGACGCTCACGCCGAGGATCTGCGCCTCGCACGCGCTCTCGTACGTGAGGCCGTCACACGCGCACACGCGGCGGTCGTACGAGTCCAAGTACGTCGGGCACTCGGTCGGACGCAGCGAGCACATGCCCCGGATGCTCGTGTTGCACGCGACCGCGCTGCGGTCGCAGAAGTCGGTCTCGGCGCAGTCGGCGTTCGACGCGCACTCGATCGGCGGCGCGCACTCGCGCACCTCCCACTCGCACGTGTCCATGTCCACGCGGAGACAGCGCTCGGTGTTGCCGGCCGCCGTGCCGTCGGTGCACGCGAGCCGCGCGTCCGAGGGCTGCTGGCCGCAGTCTTCGAGCGAGCACGACATGTCCGTGAGGCTGCCGATCGGCGGCTCGGTGCACGGCGCCTCTTCCCACGTGCAGTCGCCCGTCGGCCCGATGATGCACGCGCCCGTGAACCCGCCGAGCTCACCGCCCGGGCAGATGAACGCGCCCGCCGACTCGGGGACGAGTCCGCAGTCCGACGGCTCACAGCCCGGCAGCTCCATGACCGTCCAGCGGCACGCGCCGTCGGACGCCCGGCGACACTCCACGCGCTCGTCCACGCCGACCGTGTAGGCCGTCGGGAAGGTGCCGCAGTCCGCGTCTTCGCACTCGGGAAGAGGAGGGCAGTCGAGGATCTCCCAGTGGCACGAGGTCACCGCCTCGTCCCGCATGCAGCGCCCCGTGTAGCCGGCCGTCGTGCCGTCGGCGCAGGCCCGCGCCGGCACCGCGAGCTCCACGCCGCAGTCGCTCGGGGCGCACAGATCGGCCCCGAGCACGACTCGGTCCTCCTCGCACGACGCCAGGAGCGCGGCGGGCAGCAGCGCGGCGAGGGCGAGGAGGACGATGGACGGGGCGCGAGACAAGGCGTCGAGGAGTGGCCAGGACCGGCCGCGATCATCACCCAATCGCGGGCCGCGTGCCATCATGCCCGCCGTCGTGGACCCTCGACGCGAACACGGACGTCTGGCGCCGCCGCACGGAGCGAGAGCGCGCCGGGTCTTCGTCGGGTCGTGGCTCCTCGCCACCTCGCTGTTCCTCCTCCACGCCCATTCCGTGGACGCGCAAGACGAGTCACCGCTCGTCGGATGGACGGCCCCCGAGTCCTGCCCGTCGCGCACCCTCGTCGAGGCCGAGATCGAGCGAATCCTCGGGCGTCGCCCCACCGGCGGCCCGTTCGCAGACATCACGGTCACGGCCCGCGGCACGCGCCACGCGGCCGTCCTGCTCTTCGGTCCTGCGGGAGCCTCGCAGCGTCGTCGCCGCATCGAAGGCGCGTCGTGCGAGGCCATCGTGCGGGCGGCCGCGCTCATCCTCGCGCTCGAGATCGACCCAGACGCGCTCTCGATCGACGTCGAGGAAGAGCCGGAGCCTCAGCCCGCCCCGGAGCGCCGCTTCGCCGAGCTCGAGGGCGAGGTGGATCCGTCGCGCGCGCTCGTGCCCGATCCCGCGCGAGACCTCGCGAGCCCGTTCGCGCCCGGCGTGTCGCGCGGTCCGCCCGAGCCCGTCGTTCGTTTCCTCGGCGGCGCGGGCCTGGCGCTCGACGCCGGCGCGATGCCCGACGCCGCCCCCGGCGTGTGGATCGGCGCGGGTCTCCGCCTCGCAGGGCTGTTCGAGATCGGCCTCGAGGGGCGCTTCCTCCCCGAGCAGCGCGCGCGCCTCGCCCCGCGCCCGCAGGTCGGCGCCGACGTCGCGATGCTCACCGGCCGCCTCCGCGTCGGCGTGGGCCTCGAGGTGCTGCGTGATCGCGTCGTCTCGCTCGAGCTCGCCCCGCTCGTCGCGCTCGAGCTCGGCGCCGTCTCCGCGAACGCCGTCGGTCTCATGACGCCGCTCAGCTCGTCGTCCCTCTGGTGGGCGCTCGACGCCGGCCTCGAGATGCGCGCGTTCTTCCTCGACGCGATCGGAGTCTTCGTCCGCGGCGAGGCGCAGATCACGCTCCGCCGCGCCGCGTTCTTCGTCGAGGGCTACTCGACCCCGGTCTTCCGCGCGTCCGACGCGGGCTTCTCGGGGATGGTGGGCGTTCTACTGCGTACCTCATGACCTCACGTCACCTACGAAGAGCTCGGCGCGTTCGGCCCAAGGGGCGCTCCCGAGCCCGATCTCGATGTGGTCTGCTCGCGCCTCGCTGAGGGCCGCGTGCTAGCGTGGCCTCGTGTCCAGCGCCGAGCCGACACGTCCCGCCATCGTCCAGGGTGATCGCTCCGTTCTGCTCGAGGTCGACCACCCCGGTTACGAAGGGGCGCGCGCGTTTCTCGTGCGCTGCGCGGAGATCGAGAAGAGCCCAGAGCACGTCCACACGTACAGACTCTCGGATCTGTCGCTCTGGAACGCCGCCTCCACGGGCCTGACGGCCGACGCCGTGGTCGATGGTCTCCGCGCGATCGCGCGGTTCGCGATCGCGTCGCACCTCGAGCACGAGATCCGCGATCGCATGAGCCGGTGGGGCCAGGTGAGCTTCGAGGACGTGCCCGAGGACCCGACGCTGCTCGCGCTCCGCGTGGCGAGCCCGTCGCTGCTCTCGCGCTTCGCCAACGAGAAGAAGCTCGCGCCGCTCGTCGAGATCGCCGGTCCCCATGCCTACGTGCGGCAGGTCCACCGTGGCCGCTTCAAGCAAGTCATGCTCGGCCTCGGCTGGCCCGTCGACGATCGCGCCGGCCTGATCTCCGGCGCGCCCCTCACGATCGCGACGCGCCGTGATCGCTTCACGCCCTACGTCTATCAGGAACACGCGGTATCGGCCTTCCGCGACGCGGGCAGCCACGGCGTCGTCGTGCTCCCGTGCGGCGCAGGAAAGACGGTGATCGCGTTGCTCGCGATGGAGGCGCTCGGCACGCGCACGTTGGCGATTTGCAGCTCGCGCGAGGCGTGTCTCCAGTGGCGTCGCGAGATCATCGCGAAGAGCACGCTCACGGAGCGGGAGGTCGCGATCTACGGCGCCGACAAGAAAGACGTCGGTCTCGTCACGCTCACGACCTACTCGATGCTCGGCAAGAAGGGCGGCGTCGGCCCGACGGGGTTCTCGCACTTCGACAAGCTCGCCGCCGAGCCGTGGGGCCTGGTCGTGTACGACGAGGTTCACCTCCTGCCGGCGCCGGTGTTCCGTCTGACCGCCGAGCTCCAAGCGCGTCGTCGGCTCGGCCTCACTGCGACGCTCGTGCGCGAAGATGGTCGCGAGGGCGACGTGTTCGCGCTCATCGGACCCAAGCGGTTCGACATCCCGTGGCGCGACCTCGAGAAGTCCGGCCACATCGCCGAGGCCACGTGCTTCGACGTGCGCGTCACGCTACCCGAGGCGCTGCGTCAGCCGTATGCGCAAGGCCTCGCACACGAGCAGTCGCGCATCGCGGCCGAGAACCCCACGAAGCTCGAGGCGCTGCGCACGATCGCAGACCGGCATGCGGGCGACAGGCTCCTCGTGCTGGGCACGTACCTCGACGGGCTGCGCGCCGCGGCCGAGATGCTGGGCGCGGCCTGCGTGACAGGCGAGACGCCGGCGAGCATGCGCGACGAGCACTACGCGGCCTTTCGTCGAGGCGCGATACGCACGCTGGTGCTCTCTCGTGTGGGCAACTTCGCGATCGATCTCCCCGAGGCGAACGTGCTCATCCAGCTCTCTGGCACGCACGGCTCGCGTCAAGAAGAGGCGCAGCGGCTCGGTCGCATCCTCCGCCCCAAGCCGGGAGGCGCCACGTTCTACTCGCTCGTGACGCGCGACACCGTGGAGGAGCGCGACGCGTTCCACCGGCAGTCGTTCCTCACGGAGCAGGGCTACCGCTACTACATCGAAGACTTCGCCGTTGAGGAGCCGCACGATGTCCCGACCCTCCATTGAGGCAGTGCGCGCCGAGATCACCCTCGAGCGTGCGCTCGATCTCGACAAGATGCAGTGGATGAGTGAGGTGCTCGGTGCCTCGCTGCCAGTGGCACCAGCAGGACGCGCGCGGCAGCCATGGCTGGCTGCCAAGCTTCGCGACCCGGAGTTCGTCCGCGCCCGAGTACGTGAGCTTCCCGTCTCATGCTTGGTCGTGCTCGCGCTCTGCATGGAGCGTGGCGGTCAGGTGGCGAGCGATGAGGTCACGGGGCTCTTGTCCGGATGGGGCGGCCCGCCCGAGCTCTGGCGCGCGGCGTACGCGCATCTGGTCGGTGTCGGCCTGGGCTGGGCGCCCCTGCACGACTCGAGAGTCTTCGCGGCCTTTCGCGAGCCGCTCTGGTCGGTCCGTGATCTGCTCGCTGGTCTTCTCGACGCGGATGCTCGCCCTCCGCGCGCAGCACGAGGACGCAGCCCCGGGCGCGATCTCGCCGCGACCGTCGGCCTCCTGGTTCACAGACCCCTCCGCATCACCCAGCAGGGCACGGTCGACCGCGCGAAGCTGCGCACTTTCGTCAAAGGCAACGGCCTCGACCCGGAGCTCGTGGAGCGACGAATCGTGCTCGCGCGGTACTTCGGACTCGTGCGGTTCGGTGACCAGCGTCTCGACGTCGATCTCGAGGTGGCGTGTGAGTTTCTCTCTCGCGAGGGTCACGTCGCGCTCCTGACCCTCTTCCACGGGTTTGGTGTGGGGTGGGTGTCCGAGCGCGAGATGCGGACACCGCTCGGGGCTCGCACGCTCCTGCTCACGGCGACCGAGACGATCGAGCACGAGGGAACGCTCTACGGCCGTCCTCCGACCCTGAAGCGTCCGGGGGGAGATGGTCACGTGACCCCCAGCTTCGAGGTGCTCTTGGGGCCCGAGGCCGATGCCGCGCTCACTCTCGTGGTGGGCATGGTGGCCGACCTCAAACACGCGGATCATCTCCTCACATACAAGCTGACGCCGGACTCGCTCGCGCGCGGTCTTGCGGCGGGTGTGCCCGTCTCCACCGTCCGCGCCGAGCTCGAGCGGGTCAGCGCGAGGCCGCTCCCCGACACCGTTCGCTCGCTCCTCGACGACGCCGAGCGAAGGACGGCTCGGGCGCGGACGGTGATCGCGATCGAAGCAAGCCCCTCCGTTCTGGACTCGCTCGCGGCCACCCTGGGCGCTGTGGTGTTTGGGCGACCGTCTCGCGATTGCCTACTCGTCGATGCCCGCTCGACCGCTGTGCTTCTCGCCGCGCAAGCGACGACCACGGGAGTGGTCCTCGATACGCGCGGCCTTCAGACGACCCGATCGAGTGGAGATGCCGACGTGCTTCCGCCCTGGCAGGAGGAGATGCGCGAGCACACGGCCACGGCCCGGACCATGGCGTCGATGCCGCTGCATCCCCGTCAGCCAGACGCGAAGCTTCGCGCGCGATTCGAACAAGCGGTCGAGAGGCGCTTCGCCGATGATCGCGAGGCGCTTCTCGGAAAGATGAAGGGAGCGAGAAGCGAGACTTCGCCCGTGATGGCCGCGCCCGCGAGCGCGGGGCGCACGAAGGTCAACCCTCGGCGCGAGATCGACTCTTCTGGCACCGCACGCTCGGTCGCCAGCTCGATCGCATCGTGGGATCGAGCGGCCGAGATCGCCCGCAAGGAATCGCGTCATGCGGACGCACGGTACCTCGCCCTCGTCGCTGAGGCTGTGCGCGCGGTGGAGGCCGAGGTCGTCGCGTGGGCGCACACCACCTCTCGTTCCGATCACGCCGCGCGACTCCTCGACGACGAGGAGGTTGGCATGTTCGCGTTCTTGGCCCCGCATTGGCGCAGGGCGGTCCTCGCCGTGGCGAATGACCCCGAGCACGTGCTCGAGGGGTCAGAGGTGTTCGACGGCCCCAACGCGCGAACCGCGCTCGGTCGCAAAGCGCACCTAGAGGTCCGAGGCCGACCGGCACCCCTGCGAAGCGGCGGGCCCGCCGCACCGCAAGAGTCGTTCGATGAGGACGGCATCGAGGTGCGCGAAGTGTGTCGCCTTCCGATGAGCTCGATCGCGCTCCGCGCGCTCGTCGAGCGCGTGATGGACGACCATGACGCGACCCTGCGCGTCACGGAGCTCAGAGGGTCGGACGAGAAGACGTTCGTGCTCTTCCCAGAAGGCGTACGAACACGGGGCGGACAAGACGTGGTCGTTGGCGAGACGGAGGACGGCGCGACGCGCGTCGTGGAGGCGTCGGCCATCCGACGTCTCGAGGTCGTCTCGGTCGAGTGAGTGCGTGGTACGGTCGCGCCTTCTCGAACGGAGACGACGCGATGAGCCTCAAAGGCAAGACCCTCTTCATCACCGGCGCGAGCCGCGGCATCGGACACGCGATCGGCCTCCGCGCCGCGAAAGACGGCGCGAACATCGTCATCGTCGCCAAGACGACCGAGCCGCACCCGAAGCTCCCGGGCACCATCTACACGGCCGCCGAGGACATGGAGAAGGCGGGCGGCAAGGCCCTCGCGATCGCCCTCGACATCCGCGACGACGCGGGCGTCTACGCCGCGGTCGCGAAGGCCGTCGAGACGTTCGGCGGCATCGACATCCTCGTGAACAACGCCTCGGCGATCTCGCTCACGGGCACGCTCGAGACGCCGATGAAGCGCTACGACCTGATGCACAACATCAACACGCGCGGCACCTTCCTCTGCTCGCAGGCGTGCATCCCGCACCTCAAGAAGGCTGCCAATCCGCACATCCTGAACCTCTCGCCCCCGCTCTCGATGAAGCCGCACTGGTTCGGCGGCCACGTCGCCTACACGATGGCGAAGTACGGCATGAGCATGTGCGTCCTCGGCATGGCCGAAGAGTTCAAGGGCGCAGGCGTCGCGGTGAACGCGCTCTGGCCGCGCACGGCGATCGCGACGAGCGCGGTGCAGAACCTCCTCGGCGGAGACGCCGCGATGAAGGGCTCCCGCACCGTCGACATCATGAGCGACGCCGCCTACGCGATCTTCAACCGCTCCGCGAAGGACGTGAAGAACACCGGCAACTTCTACCTCGACGACGACGTCATGAGGTCCGAAGGCGTCACCAACTTCGACAAGTACGCCGTCGACCCCGCCGCCGACCTGGTCCCCGACTTCTTCGTGGATTGACCCTCAGCCGACAGGCCCAAAGTCCCTCTCCCGAGCGCGGGAGAGGGCTATGGGACTCACTGCGGCGCGACCCGAGCTGCCCCGATCTGGCCACTGAACATCACACCGGGCCGAATCACCAGCGGCGCTCGCTTCATCACGGCGACGTCAGTCTCTCGCCCTGACCAGAGCAACGCGGTGCCCGCGAGCGACAACACGGGCCGGTCGTCGCTGATCACTTCGCCATCGCGGAGCCCCGCTCCCGCGCGCTGAAGGAACTCGACGGCTGCAGTCGCTGCGTCGCGCACATGGGCGTCCGCTGTGTCCGACGGCGCGTGCGCCTTGCCCGAGACGAACGCCTCCCACAGCAACAGCTTCCTGGATTGAGATGCGCTCCATCCTGCCCAGTCGAGCGTCGGCGTGATCTCGGCAGGCAAGTGCATGAGCACGTGTGCGAGCTGATGAAGCCCGAGCGTGGCCACGTACCCGCCCGCGGGCGCGAAGCAGGAACGCGAAGCGTCACCGCTCCGACCGCGTGACAGACGCGCGGCCTCGAGAGGCACGGGAAGCCACAACGGCGCCTCGATACCGAGAGCGATTGTGTGACCTGCGTTCACGTCCGTCGCGATCGCTCCGAGGAGGGTCGTCATCGACGTGTCGCCGATCACTTCACTCGACGAGACGGCGCGCGCCCAACCGAACGACCCATTGGGCGCTCCCCGCTTCGGGAGAAGGGACCCAACGTCGATGACGAACGAGGCGAGTGTCATGCGGAGAAGGCTACCTTCAGTCCGCCTCTCACGACTTCTAGGAGCCCCCGGCTCTCTCGCGAAGGACCCGCCTCGGACGGAGACAAGACCTGGTCGATGTGACACCATCGGCGAGGATTTGTAACGTGCCGTCTGCTCGTCGATCGACCCTCCTCAAGCTTCGCGATCTCGAAGCCAGTGGCCTCTCGCGTGTCGCGGTGGGTCGCATGGTCGCGCGCGGCGAGCTCGTGCGCGTGCACCGCGGTGTGTATGCCGACCCGCGTGGCGCGCTGAGCGCCCATCACGATCTGGCCGTCGTCGCGGCGCGCGTCCCGAAGGCCGTCGTGTGCCTGCTCTCGGCGGCCGCCTTCCACCGTCTCGGCACGCAGGTCCCTCACGAGGTGTGGATCGCGCTGCCGCCCCGCGTGTGGTCGCCCTCCATGGAACGCCCGAGCGTGCACGTAGTCCGCTTCTCTGGGCCCCGCTTCGACGACGGTGTGGAGGCACACCCGTTCCACGGCGTCACCGTGCGCGTCTACTCGGTCGCCAAGACCGTCGTCGACCTCTTCCGCTACCGGAACAAGATCGGCCTCGACGTCGCGCTCGAGGCGCTGCGCGACGCGCGTCGGTCGCGACGTTGCTCGCTGGCCGAGCTCACGAGACTGGCTGAGCGTGCGCGTGTGCTCGGCGCGATGCGGCCGTACCTCGAGAGCGTGGGATGACACGTCAGCGATGAGCAGGCCTCGCCCGTGGCTGTCAGTCGGCTGCAGCTCGGATGTGCTGCTGGAGCGCCGCGGGCCACACGTGGGACCGCATGGACCTCGCCCGAGCCCACCGAACGGACGCATCGTGCGCACGACCTTCACGTCGTCGGGCTTCTCGACGAGCCCGCTGGGCTTGTCCCCGACCGCAGTCGCGCACGAAACGTGACCGTGGGTTTAGCTTTGTGCAGTCCGCGCCACCGCTACACGCTCGTGGTCCTTCGTCGTCTTGCGCGTCTCCGCTCGACTGAGGGCCCGCGGGATGGTCTTGCCTGCGGTTAGGAGCGCGTACACGCTCTCTCGATGCACACCCTCCGCGCGCGCGTCGTCGATGGACGTATCCGTCTCGACGAGGTGACCGACCTTCCCGAAGGCAGCGAGGTCGTGCTGGCCGTCATCGACGACGAGGGCATCGAGGCTGCGCTCGGAGAGGCGCTCGACGACCTCGCCGCCGGTGACGAGGGCGTCTCGGCGGCGGACGTGCTCAGCCAACTCGCCTCGCGATGAGAGAGGTTCGGTTCCTCGCGCGAGCGCTTGCTGATGCCATGCGCCTCGACGCGTGGTGGCGAGCCAATCGCTCTGCGTCGCCCGACCTGTTTCGGCGAGAGCTCACGAGCGCGGTCGAGTTCCTCGCGGATCGGCCGGACGTGTCGGTCGTTTTCGGCGACCGTCGCGGGGAGACGGTTCGTCGACTGATCCTCCCAGAGACTCGTGCGCACGCGTACTACATCGTGCGTCCAGACCGGGTCGTCGTGCTGCGCGTGTGGGGTGCGATCAAGGGACGCCCGCCTTCGCTGGGCTGACTCATTGTCCCTGTCCCGACTTCGCGTGCGTCGAGCGCTCAGCCTCGACAGACGCGCGCCGTCGCGTTGCTCACGCAGAGCTCCTTGTTGATCCACGCGTTCTGGAACTCCACCGATCGCATCGACGCGCACTGCGCCACGCAGCCGCAGTCGGTGAGCGTGTAGATGCTGTCCTCGCAGATGACGCTCGTCGGGCACTCGAAGGCGCAGTCGAGGTAGATCTCGCGCTCCGACGTGAGCGCGAAGAGCGTGTCGTCCTCCTCCGCGCACGGACCCTCGATCGCGTCGAAGTAGGCGTCCGACAAGCAGTCACGCGTGCAGCCGCGTGGGTTGTCCTGCTGCAGCTCACACAAGAGCTGCGCCTCTTCGATCGTCCCGACCGGCCCCTCGGGCTCGGACACGCAGCTCATCGACAGGCAGACCGCGATCACCCCCAACGTGCGTCTCATCGTTCCTCCGCAGGCGACGAGGCTACGGGATCGCCATCGCGCGCGGAATGCTGCTTCTTCCTCCCGGGATCGAGCCTCATGGCGCGAGTGGACGCGCGTCACGGTCTGCGCGCTCGCGCTCGGAGCACTCTCTCTCCGCGATGTCGTCGAGGAACTCCCGGAAGAAGCACCACGACTCCGTGCGTGGTCCGGGCACGACGGGATCGGCGCAGGCGCGCAGATGGGAGCCCTCTCTCTGGAAGAAGCACAGGGTGGAGAACCATCTCCAGCCGATCGGGTGGCCCACGATCTGTGGCCAACCGAGGACGTCGCGGGCAGCCTCCGCACGCCCGAGTCGATGCCGCGGAGGCGAGACTCGCGGTACGGTCCGCGGGCCCGCGCGGCCGCGAGGAGCAAGAGGACACGATGCGACTGTTCACCTTCACACTCGCCACCCTGGCGCTCTCCGCGGTAGCCGCCTGTGGAGGCTCCACCCAGCAAGCTCCGATGCCGGACGTGGCCAGCACCGACCAATCGGCCGACGAGATGGGCCTGCCCTCCGTGTCGAGCGAGACGACGCCTGCGTCGACCGAAGGCGGCGAGTCCGAGAGCGCACCGTCGCCGGAGTCTTCGACCGAGTCGCCGGCGAGCCCTTGACCTCACGTTCGCGCGACGCGTCACAGGCTCCCACCGACGGTGGGCCGTGATCGCGCTGCGCTTGACCTCGCGCGGCCCCATCGCCGAACGTGCGAGCGCTCCACGTCGGAGCGATCCCGATCGGAGACCTCGTGCCTCGTGCCCTTCGCGTCTCTCTCGCTCTGGTCTCGGTTCTCGCGTTGACGCCCGCGTGCGGCGCGTCGACGACGTCGTCGTCGTCGGGATCGAGCACCGCCGATCCTTCGTCGGGACGACCGGCGATAGCGCGGTGGGAGGACGAGACCCTCGGCCCGCTGCGGCTCGGGATGACCGAGACCGAGATCGTCTCCGCGATCGGTGAGCCCGTGAACCGCCCGGGGTTCGAGACCATGGAGGGCACCGGCGATCGCGTCGCGACGTGGATGTGGCCCGACCTCGGTGTCGAGCTCTCGATGGTCGAGGTCGGAGGCGTGGGGAGCATCGCCGCGATCATCGTCCGCGCACCGTGCGGCTTCGTCGCAGGACACGGCGGCGTGTCGATCGGCAGCGCGCGGGAAGACGTCGTCGCGGCGTACGCGGACCTCCCGGTGCACGAAGACGACGACGGGCGGGAGGACCCGGCGCGTCCCGAGCGCTTCGTGATCGGCAACGCCTACGCGCGCCTCGCGTACACCTTCAGCGGAGGTCGCGTCAGCGGGATCTTCCTCGGCTCCACCGGCGCGGAGTGAGACGCACGTGAGCAAGAGCCCCGTCGTGTATGCGCCGGCCGTCGACCCCGCGATGAGCGAAGCGACCCGCGAGGCGCAGCGCACCTTCAGGTACTTCTGGCGCGAGCTCACGTGGGAGCAGCGACGCATCGTGCCTGGCCTCGAGATCGCCGCGATCAAGGCCGCGTTCGCCGATCCGGGCGCCAAGACCGAGGAGGTCGAGCACATGTGGCTCGGCGACGTGACCTTCGACGGCGACGTGCTCGAGGCCACGCTGCTCAACCGACCGAACACCGTGCGCTCGGTGGCCGAAGGCGACCGCGTACCGCTCTCGCTCGATCGCCTCGAAGACTGGATGTACGCGATGTCGGGGCAGGTCTACGGAGGCCACACGGTGGGCGTGCTCCGTACCCGGATGACTCCCGACGCGCGGCGCGATCACGACGACGCGTGGGGCTTCGACTTCGGTGACCCGAGCGCGATCCGACTCGTGCCGGCATGGCCTGGCAACGCGACCCACGATCCGGACGTGGAGCACCCGATGTCGGAGATGGGTTCCTGCGATCCACGGATCCGTCCGGGCTCACGATGCTGCACGCGATGGCGCTCGGCGGGAGCGCGGGCTGCGTGCGCGCGCTCGTGGACGAAGGCGCCGATCCGATGGCTCGCACACGCAGCGGCAAGACGCCGCGCATGCTCGCGGAGCAGCTCGGCTGGCCGCGAGTGACCGAGCTGCTCGCCGCCGCGGAGCGACGCCGCGCGTCGTCTTGAGAGGCGTCACGTGGCGAGAGGGCCGCGCCGCCACGCGGCCGTCGCAGGAGACCCTCTGGGGTGACGGCGATCAGTCTCATCGCAACTTCACCGTGCCGACGGTTCGCTCGAAACATTCGCGTCTTCTCTTGCCAAACGCGCGTGTTCACGGCGATGGTGGGAGTGCAGTGTCGGTGCTGGGCAAGCTCAAGGTGAAGAACGACGCGCGCGAGTCCTCCTCGGCGAAGCGCGAAATTCCCACGACTCTGCGCGGAATCCGCGTCGTGACCCGCATCACCGACCTCTTCGTGCGCGCCCTCGAGAAGGGCACGCCACCGACCACGCTGACGCTCACGCTGGCCGACGAGATCGTGCTCTTCGATCACGCAGGCGAGGTGCTCGGCGCCGAAGGTGCCGCGGCGGTCGCCGAGGGCGCGGCGGCGTGGCGAGTCTTCCTCGAGGGCTGGGCACAGAAGACGCTCAAGGTCGACGTCGCGTTCGAGGCGCCCGAGACGACCCTGATCTGACGCGCGGAGCCGTCGGCGTCGTGCGATCGAAGCGTGCGTCTTCGGCGTCCTGCAGCGTGAGGTGCTCCGCGAACACGTCGGTGATCGCCGCGGCCACGACACGCACGCGCGGGACCTTGCGGAGGTCGTGTCTCATCGCGAGGTAGAAGCGCAAGCTCGGCAGCGCGGGCTCGATCGCCACGCGCTCGAGCCCCGGGTAGCCCCCGCCGATCGCGAGCGCCACGAGGCCGAGACCTTCCTGCGCCGCACGGATGCGCGCTCCCACGTCAGGTCGACGTGAAGGGATGACGCGTGGCTCCGCGGCTCGTCAGCCAGCTCGCGGCACCGTGGCGGGTCGGGAGATCCAGGCCGACGTGGTCGTGGCTCGCGATCGCGTCGGTGGTCAGGCGTCGCGTCGGCAGACGCCGTCGGACGTAGTCGGGGCTCGCGTAGAGACCGATGCGGATCTCTCCGAGCGGCTTCTCGAGGAGCACGCGCGAGCTCGAGCGTCCGTTCCGCACGGCGAGGTCGGCCTCGCGCGCACCGAGGTCGGCGAAGCGAGACTCCACGACGACCTCGACGCGCACCTCGGGGTGGGCGCGGATCACGCGCGCAGCCGCGACCGCCAGCGCGGCGCCGAAGCCGTCGGGCACGGTCACACGCACGACCCCCGCGTAGGTCGATCGCTCCTCGACGCTGTCGCGCGTGAGCGCGCGCAGGCTCGCCTCGAATTGCTCGGCCGGAGCGACCAGTGAGAGCGCGTCGGCCTCGAGGCGCGCGCCCTTCGTCGTGCGCTGCACGAGCGACTGTCCCACCGCACGCTCGAGCGACTCCACGCGCCGCGCGACGGTCGACGTCGAGAGCCCGAGCGACTGCGCGGCGCCGAGGAAGCTGCCGTGTCGATGCACGGCGAGCAGGTAGCGGAGGTCGTCCCAAGGGAGCTGATCGATGCGCACGGGTGCAAAGCAGCATGCGCTGGCCGCGACAGGAATCCACGGCGTTCTGATTGGTTCGTGTTGCACCGATGCAAAACGGGTTGGCGATCACGCGCATCGCGCGGCCGCGGCTGGGCGCGCATGGTCGGCACATGGACATCGCAGTGCTCGGCGCCGGCGCCATCGGCAGCACGTTCGCCTACCAGCTCGCTCGCGCGGGTCACGACGTCACGGTGATCGCGCGCGGTGAGCGGCTCGCAACGCTCGAGCGCGACGGCGCGATCGTGCTGCGCTCGGGCGAGTCTGCGCGCGTCGCAGTCGCGGCCACGCTCGACACGACGCGAGCGTACGACGTCGTGCTCGTCACCGTGCTCGCGCCGCAGGTGGCTGCCGTGCTCCCGGCGCTCGGCGCGTCCGCCGCGAAGACGGTGATGTTCATGTTCAACACCTTCGACTCGCTCGCGCCTCTCGAGGCCGCCGTGGGTGCGGCGCGCTTCGCGTTCGGCTTCCCTGGCGGCGTGTTCGCGCTGCTCGTCGACGGGAAGATCGATCCGCAGATCCGACGCGGCACGACCGTTGGTCATGCGCGCTGGGCCGAGGTGTTCACGAAGGCGGGTATCCCGTCGGTCGTCGAGCGTGACATGCACGCATGGCTTCGCTCGCATGCCGCGCTCGTCGCGCCGCTCATGTCGATGAGCACGGTCGCCGTCGCGCGCGGCAGTGTGCGCTGGGCCGAGGCGCGCGACTACGCCGAGGCGATGAAGGTGGGCTTCCGGCTCGTGCGAACGCTCGGACACCGCCTCACGCCGACGACCGTCGCGCTGCTCGGTGCCTCGCCGCGCTTCGGGATCACGCTCCTCCTCTGGCTCGCGAGTCGAACGAAGGTGTTGCACGACCTCGGACGGCTCGGCGCCGCGGAGCCGCGCATGCTGATCGACATGATGACCGCCGAGGCGCCGAGCGAGACGTCAGCGCTCCTCGCGATCCGGCCGTGAGACGCTCAGCTCTGTTGCTTCTGGCTGCGGAGGAAGAGGCCGATGGCGCCCGCGACGCCGAGCATGCCCATGAAGCCCGAGCAGCCCGCGCAGCCTCCGCTCGCGTACATCGAGGTCGTGTTCTCGTCGATCGCGTGCTCGTCGATCATGAGGATGAGATCGCTCTGGCCGTCGATCATGTCGGTCGACCGCCTCTCCTCCCATCGCTCGACCTCGCTGTAGAAGTACGGCACTCCGCCGGTCGCGACGCACGCGAGCACGATCGCGAAGAGGGCGGCGCAGCCGCTACAACCCGCGGCGATCTGCGAGGTCTGCTTGTTCATGCGCGGCACCCTAACGCGGGCTTCGCGAGCGGTGAAAGGGACGCGAGCCCTCGTGCGTAGGGCTGCTACCGTCCCTCCCCATGGCGCCGCCGACCTTCCTCTCGACCGTCCGCGATCTCGATCGGCTTCGGCAGATCATCGCGGTGCTCGTGCGTCATGGCTTCGGCGAGGCGCTGTCGCGCACGGCGCTCGGATCGCTCGTCGTCGGCAAGAGCGAGAGCGGCAACCGCGCGCTCGGTGAGCGTGTTCGCCTCGTCGTCACGGACCTCGGCCCTTCGTTCGTGAAGCTCGGCCAGATCATGTCGACGCGGCCCGACCTCGTGCCCGCGGAGGTCATCCTCGAGCTCAAGAAGCTCCAGGACCGCGTGCCGCCGGTGCCGTACGCCGAGATCAAGACGCAGATCGAGACGGACCTCGGCGCGCAGATCCACGAGATCTTCGAGGCCCTCGACGAGAACCCGCTCGCGTCCGCGTCCGTCGGTCAGGTGCACCGCGCGCGCATTCGGCTCGAAGACGGCTCGCCGCGCGACGTCGTCGTCAAGGTGCAGCGGCCGAACATCAAGCAGACGATCGAGCGCGACATGGAGCTGCTCTATCTGCTCGCGAGCGCGATCGAGCGCGCGATCCCGGAGTCGCGGATCTACTCGCCCGTGAAGATGGTCAGCGAGTTCGATCGCTCCATCACCGCGGAGCTCGACTTCGGCCTCGAGGCCGATCACGCGGTCCGCTTCGCGAAGAACTTCGAGGGCCTGCCGCACGTTCGCTTCCCGAAGATCTACCGGCGCCTCTCGGGCAAGCGCGTGCTCGTGCTCGAGTTCTTCGACGGCCTCAAGGTCTACGAGGCCGTGAAGCGCGGCTTCGATGGCGAAGACATCACGCGCCAGATGCTGTCGGTCACCATCAAGAGCATCTTCGAGGACGGCTTCTTCCACGCCGATCCGCACCCCGGGAACATCCTGATCATGGGCCAGGCCGCCGCGCCCGTGATCGGCATGATCGATCTCGGTCTCGTCGGGCGTCTCACGCCGCAGCTGCGCGACAAGACGATCGATCTGATGGTGGCCGCGGTGCAGGAGGACTACCGCGGCCTCGCGGACGCCCTCTACGCGATCGGCACGCCGACGAAGAAGGTCGACCGCAATGCGTTCGAGGCCGAGGTCACGCAGCTCGCGCAGAAGTACCTCGGCAAGCAGCTCGCAGAGATCGAGGTGTCTGCGCTCATCCGCGATCTCGTGAACGGCGCCCAGAAGTACGGCCTCGAGATCCCGCCTGACTTCCTCATGGTGGGCAAGGCCATCATGACGATGGAGGGCGTGGGCAAGGAGATCTCGCCGCACTTCGATCTCTACGAGGAGATGAAGCCGTACTTCTTGAAGCTCCTCCAGCAGCGCTACTCGCCGGAGAAGATGCTCCCCGAGATCCTGCGCTCGCTGAGCCGCATCTCGGGCGCGGCCACGGACTTTCCACTTCAGGCGCAGGAGATCCTCGAAGACCTGCGACAGGGCCGGCTCGAGCTCCGCACGAAGGACTCCGCGCAGATCGCGCAGTACGACCTCATCGGCCGACGCATCTACTCGGGCATCGTCGTCGGCGCGCTCCTCGCGGGCAGCGCGTTCCTCGTGGCCGCGAACGCGTTCTGGACCGGCGCGCTCTTCTTCGTGATGGCGCTCGCCTGGGGCGGCGGCCACACGATGCTCGCGACGTGGATGGGCCGAAAAAAGAAGGCCTGACCTACCTGCTGTTCGAGCACCAGAGCACGAACGACCCGTGGATGGCATTCCGCTTCTTCGTGTACGCCGGGAGGATCTGGGAGC
This sequence comes from uncultured Sandaracinaceae bacterium, assembly GCA_964502175.1. Classification (GTDB taxonomy): domain Bacteria; phylum Myxococcota_A; class Polyangia; order Polyangiales; family Sandaracinaceae; genus JAFLCL01. The sequence continues at coordinate 43,865 of CAZCVE010000015.1, read as the reverse complement.
GGTGGCGCGCCGAGAACCCGGGAGCGCGAGCGCTTCCTCTCATCGTGCCGATGCTCGTGTCGCACGCGGAGGGTGGGTGGACGGCCGCGGTCTCGTTCGAGGACCTCGTGGCGCTCCCAGAGCCCCGCGATGGTTGGCGTCGCTTCGTCCCGAAATTTTCCTACGCGGTGGACGACCTGGCGAGAGCGGGTGACGACGAGCTCGAGCGTCGGCTTGTGACGAGCCTGGCGCGGCTGTCGTTGATGATGTTGCGCGACTTGAGGCGGCAGCCCGTGCGCGTGGCCCTCGCTCGAATGACTCGGTGGCTCGTCGAGGTGCTCTCCGCGAACACCCCAGCGCACCTCGTGAGCGCCGTCCTCCAGTACATCCTCCACAACCGCGATGAGATGGAACAGACTGAGGTCGTGAACTGGCTGGCGGCCATCGAGCCAGCGGAGCGAGAGGGAACCATGCGGAGTATCGCCCAGAAGCTGCTCGACGACGGCCGGGCCGAAGGCCGAGTGGAAGGCCGAGTGGAAGGCCGAGTGGAAGGCCTGCGCGCCGCGCTTCGAATTCAGATGAGGCTCAAGCTGGGGACCGACGTGGACCTCGGACCCATCGACGCGGCAGACGAGGCCACGCTGGAGCGTTGGGCGGTGCGTGTGCTCGTCGCGCGGTCTGCGGCGGACGTGTTCGCGGGCTGATCGCCGTCGATCGAGACCGTCGGGCGACGCGCGACCCAGACCTCTGGACGTAGTGCTTCTACGGCGGTGTCGCGAGCATGGCGGTTGGGCTCGTGCTCGCTCTGTTCTTCGTCGTGCGTGCGCTCCTCGGCTGAGCGCTCAGGCGAAGAACAGGTCGGCGACGTAGAGCCAGGTGGGCAGCGTCGCGAGCGACACGAGCGACGTGGTGACGATCGCGCGGGCGACCGACTCGGAGTCGCCACCGACGTCTTCGACCATCGCGAACGTGCTGATGGCGGCGGGCACGGCCGCGAGGAGGACGAGCGTACGAAGCGCGGCCACGTCGATCGAGACGAGCGAGCGAAGCGCGAGCGCGAGCGCGATCGTCGACGCGGGCACGATCACGAGGCGCACGAGCGTGAACGCGAGCTGACCGCGCGGGCCGGCGAGCGTGGGCCTGCGAGCGCCGAGGAAGAGGCCGAGCACGAAGATGCCGAGCGGCGACGCGGTCTTCCCGAGGAGATCGAGGGCCCCGAAGCACGCGAGCGTCGCGGGATGCGCGTCGAGGCCGAGCGCATCGATCGAAGCGGCCAAGGCGAAGCCGACGATCGGCGACATCGCCAGCGGGCTCGTGACCAGCTGGAGGAGGAGCGGCTTGCTGCGGCCCGTCGTGCTCTCGCGCTCGAGCAGCGCGGTGCCCAGCGTGACGGTGAGCGCGACGTGTACCGACACGATCGTGCTCGCGAGCGGGACGTGATCCTCACCGAGCAGCGCGCTCACGAGCGGCAAGCCCAGGTACGCCGAGTTGCCGAAGAGCGCGACGAGGGAGAGCGCGCCGCGCGCGGGCAGTCGCTCGCTCGACATCGTGCGACCACCGATCGCGAGCGAGACCGCGACGCCCACGAGCAACGGCGCCCCCGCGAGCACGATCACCAGCCACGACAGGGCGAGCTCACGCGAAGGATCGAGGAAGCTCGCGACGACGAGCGCCGGAAACGCGATGAGCAGCGCGAAGCGGTTGAGCGCGCCCATCGCCTGCGGGGTGCTGACGGTCTTGGTCTCGAGCCAGCGCCCGCGACCCGCGAGCACGCCGAGCGCGAGCGGGAGCAGCAGGGTGACGAGCGCGGCGAGCACGCCCGCCTCTTACGGGCTCGTGTCGGGCTGCGCACGCCAGCCAGAGAAGCGTGACTGCCTGGTCAGCTCGCGACGGCGAGCTCGGGGGCGAGCATCGGCTCGGGCGTCGACGGCTCGTTCGCGGCCGGGGCGGCGGCCTGCTTGGCCGCGGCAGCTGCGGCGCGACGCTTGGCCTTGCGCGCCGCGTCCTCGAGCTGTGCGGGCGTGCCGAGCCACTTCTTGCGGGTGCCCATGAGGTGGTCGAACCAGGGCTTGGTCACGCACCAGTTCGCGTCCTGATCGGGCGCCATGTGGTGGTCGTAGTGCCAGGGCAGGTTCTGCTTCGCCCACTCGGGATCGAGGTGCGCGCGCTTGTGCTGCACGTAGTAGTTGCCGATCGAGTAGAGCACCGCGCCCGTGAAGAACGGGGCGATCGGGAAGAGCGGCAGGTGAGCCAGCGCCGTGACGGCGAGGCCGAGCGCCTCGCGTCCCTGGGCGTGATCGCCGAACACCGAGCGCTCGTAGTCGTGATCGATCATCTCGTGCAGGCGCACCTCGCGGTGGTGCTCCATCCAGTGGAAGCGGAAGAACGAGCCCTTCTTCCGGCCGGCGGGGTGCAGCACGTACTTGTGGATCATCCACTCGCCAGCGTTCGCGTAGAGGAGCCCGAGGGGGATGCCGATCATGACGTGAGCCTCGTGGAGAGAAGGGGTCGTTGGTGTCCGGTTCAAAACGTGACCGGACAGTCGCGATATCTTATGGCATCGCTCCGCCCACGTGTCCAGCACGAAAAAGCGCGTGACGAGGTCGTCCGCCACGCCGCCTGCGCGCGCAGGCTCGCGCCGCCCGAGCGAGCGAGCGGGCGCGGACTCGCGTCGCGCCACGGCCAGCGTCGCCGTCGCGAGCTCGCCCGCCGAGCGTCCCGGCGCGCCGGGCGGCAAGCGCGATCGCAACCGTCGTGAGCGCACCACGCAGCTCGGGCAGACGGCGCTCTCGCTCTTCCTCGCGCGCGGCATCGAGGTCGTCACCATCGACGACATCTGTCGCGCTGCGGACGTCGCGAAGGGCTCGTTCTATCGATACTTCACGGACAAGGAAGCGCTCGTCGAGGCGCTCGTCTCGCCCGTGGATCACGCCGTGCGCGAGGCGCTCGACGCGTGCGAGGTGCGCCTGCGCGAGGCCGTCGACGAGACGTCGCTCAACGCCGCGTACCAAGGCCTCGCGCTCGCGCTGTTCCCCGTGGCGATCGGGCACCTCGACGTGTTTCGTCTGCACCTCCAGGAGCGGGCGGCGCCGCCGATCGGTGCGCGCGCGCCGCTCGCCGCGTTCGCGAAGACGATCGACGACGGCTCCGTGCGCCTCACGCAGGTCGCGGTGGAGCGAGGCCTCCTCCACGTGAGCGATCCGCGCATCTCGGCCTTCATCGTCGTCGGCGCGATCGAGCGGCTCGCGCACGCGGTGTTGAGCGGCGCGCTCGACGCGTCGCCCATCGACATCCTCACCACGCTGATCCGCCTCGTGCTCGACGGCGTGCGCACGCGCAGCAAAGAAGACCGAGAGTCACGACGATGACCGACCCCGAGCCGTCGCCCACCGAAGCCACGCCGGATGGCAAGCGTGCGCCCACCGCGCGTGAGCTCGAGCTCGCGCAGATCTCGCCGGTGCGGAGCATGGCGGCCATCTCGTTCACGTTCCTGCTCTTCACGCAGATCCTCTCGCGCGTCGGCGCGACGACGCTCGCGGTGCTCATGCCGGGCGCGTTCCCTGCGCAGCCCGACGAGACCACGCTCGTCGTCCCGGGCACCACGGGCCTCGTCGCCATGCTCGTGATGAACGTCTTCAACGCCGCGCTCGCGGGGCTCATCGCAGGACGCATCGGTCGTGTGCTGCGTCTGCATCACGGCCTGGTGCTCGGCGCGATCCTCGGCATGTTCGCTGCCATCTCGATGGACTCGCTGCAGGGCTTCCCGGGCTGGTTCGCGGTCGGCTACCTCGTGACGCCCGCGGCGGGCGCGAGCCTCGGCGGCTGGCTCGCGTCGCGCGTCGGCCCTGCGAGCACGCCGCGGGTCGTGGTGGAGAGCGTCACCACGACCTCCACCACCATCGACGATTCATAGATTCACGATCTCCGATTCGTAGCTCGCAGGCGGTCGTCTCGGGCAGAAACGAGGGATCTGCGGGGGTTTTGCGCTGGCGCGGGGGCTGCTCAGGGGAGGCGTGAGGAGCCACCCCATGAAGCCCACCACGTTCCTGCGTTCTCCCTCTCTCCGGCGTCGTGAGCCGGTGCTCGCGATCGTCAGCGTCGCCCTCGCCGTGGGCGCGCTCGTGCTCTTGCGCGCGCCGGCGTCGGGCGCGGTGCCGACGTCTCCGTCGCCCACGACTCCGTCGATCACGCCCACGCCGACGACTCCGTCGCCGACCACGCCGGCTCCGATCGCGATCGGCGGTGCGTCACGCACCGCGCTCGACGCGCCCGGCATCCATGGGCTCTTCGCGCTCGGACAGGGCGCGCTGCTCGCGGGCGGCGCGCGGGACCTGCTCGCCGAGGTTCGGCTCGAGGGCGTGGGCGATGGCGAGACGCAGCGCATGCCCGTCGCGCTCTCGGTGGTGCTCGATCACTCGGGCTCGATGAGCGGCGAGAAGATGGTGCAGGCCCGCGAGGGTGTCGTGTCCTTGCTCGAGCGCATGCACGACGACGACTACCTCAGCGTGGTCGTCTACGACGACTCGGCCGAGGTGCTCCAGCCGCTCGCGCGCGTCAGCGAGATCCGACGCTCGCTGCCGCCGAGGCTCCGCCAGGTCGAGGCGCGCGGCGGCACGATCATCCCGCAGGCGATGGCGATGGGCGCGACGGCGCTGGCGGCGGCGCCTGCCACGCATGTGCGCCGTGTCGTGCTCGTGTCCGACGGTCAGGACGGCTCGGGCCTCACGCTCGATCAGATCCAGAGCGAGCTCGGCCGCCGCGCCAACGATCGCATCACGACGAGCTCGCTCGGCGTCGGCATCGACTACAGCGAGTCCTTCATGACGAGCGTCGCGGACGCGGGACGTGGCAACTACGCGTTCCTTCGTCAGGGTGAGGAGCTCCAGGGCTTCCTCACGCGCGAGCTCGAGGAGAGCGGCGCGACGGTCGCCGAGAACGTCGTCGCGACGGTGACGCTCCCGCCCGGCGTTCACTTCGTGAGCTCGCACGGCGCGATGGCGACGACGCTGTCCGATCGCATCGAGATGCCCGTCGGCACGATCTTCACGGGCGAGCGCCGCAAGGTCGTGCTCGCGCTGCGCGTCGACGCGGGCGTGGCGGGGACCTCGACGCCGATCACGGCGAGCGTGCGCTTCGAGCGGGCGAGCGACCACGCGGCGCAGGAGGCGCGCGGTGCGGTCGCGATCCGCTACGTCGCGACGGAGGCCGAGGCCGTGGCCAGCATCGACGACGAGATCCACCCAGACGCGCTCGCGACGGTCGTGGACGCGCGTCAGCAGCAGGCGGTCGTCGCGTGGCAGAACGGTGATCGCGCGCAGGCGGTGCAGCTCGCGCAGGCCAACCAGGCTGCCTACGAAGAGGCGAACCGGATGCGCCCCTCGGCCGTCTACCAGACGCGCCGTGCCGAGATCGACGACGACGTCGAGAACTTCGAGGCCGTCGAGGCCGCGAGCGAGCAGGGCCGTAGCTGGGGCCTCGGCGGCGGCGCTGCGCGTCGCGCTCGCGCCCAAGGGTACTGAGCCGGATCACGAAGCCAGTCACGAACCGCCGGCACGCAGCCACGTGCACGAAAGGGATCCATGGACACCCGCACGCTTCTCTCGTTCCTCGTTCTCGGCGCCGCGCTGTCTGCTGCGGAGCTGATCAGGTCGGCGAGCCCGGCTGTCGGCGCGCTGCTCCTCGTGGTGCTGGGGGCCGTGGTCGCGTGCGTCGCGAGCGCGCCGTCGCCGATGTCGATCGGCCTCGGTGCGCTCGCCGCGGTGGCGTACGGCGCGCTCCGCCCGCAGATGCCGATCGCGGCGTGGGCGCTGTTCGCGCTCCTCGTGTTGCTCGGCCGCGGCGTGCGAGCGCGCGGTACGTGGGCGTGGATGATCCACACCGCGGTCTCGCTCCTCGGCGGCGCGTGCGCGATGTGGGTGACGCTCTCGTATGCGGAGTCGGACGTGGCGGCGCGCGTCGCTGCCGTGGTGGTCGCAGCGCTGATGATGGCGATGCCGCTCTTCGTCCCGGTCGACGACACGCAGACCGCGTCTCTCCTCGCGCTGGCGAGGCGGTCGCGCGGTCCTGCGCGAGGTCGGCTGCTTCGCGCTGCGGCGGTCTCGCGTCGTCTCGAGCGCGCCGAGGAGCTGACGCACGGTGATCGGCGTGTGCTCTCGGGCGCCTTCGCCGCGATGCACCGCGCGGCGCTGAGAGCAGAGCGTCGGAGCTCGAAGGAGCTCGAGGGGGCGCTCGCGGATCAGCTGGTGGCGGTCACGCGCTTCGTGCGCGCGCTCGATCAGCGCGGCGACGCGACAGTGGGCCTCGAGACACGCGGCGATGCGGGCCTGGCGATCGCGAGAGAGGCCGTGGAGACCGAGGCGCGAGCGCTCCGCGAGCTCGCGTAGTGTGCTGAGCGATCAGCCGAGATCGTCGAAGAGATCGGTCGAGAAGTAGCGCTCCATCCGATCGCACAAGACGGTCGCGATGGTGTGGCCGGGGCCGAGCTCCTTCGCGAGCTTCTTGGCCGCAGCGACGTTGAGGCCGCTCGAGGGGCCGACCGCGAGGCCGCGTGCGCAGAGGGCGCGCGCGGCCTCGATGGCTTCGTGCTCGGGAACGCCGATCGTCACATCGATCAGCGAGGGATCGAGGATGGCGGAGAGGCCCTCCATGACGCCGGGGATGCCGCCGCAGACCTCGGGCTGTCCGCTGAAGCACACGGATCCCTTCTCGGGGAGCGCCTTCGCGACGCGCACGGGATGGCCCGACTCGCGGAGCGCGCGCGCGATGCCCATGAGCGTTCCGCCGGTGCCGACGCCTGCGACGAAGCCGTGGATCGTCGTGCCGATCTGCTGCGCGAGCTCGGGGCCCGTCTCACGAGCGTGCGCGAGCGCGTTCTTCGGGTTCTCGAACTGGCGCGGGAGGAAGACGTCCGGATCCGCCTCCGCCATGCGGTGCGTCTCGGCGATCGCGCCGAGGATTCCATCAGCCTGGGGCGTGAGGCGCACCTGTGCGCCGTAGCGCTTGATGATGAGGACGCGCTCGCGGCTCACGTTCTCCGGCATCACCGCGCAGAAGCGCACGCCGAGCGACGCGGACGCCATCGCGAGCGCGATCGACGTCGAGCCGCTCGAGGCCTCGACCACCATCGTGCGCGGCGTGATCGCGCCGGTCTCGACGCCGTGCGCGAGGATGTACGCCGCGACGCGATCCTTGGTGCTGCCGCTCGGCAGGAGGTACTCGAGCTTCACCCAGATCGTGCAGCGGCTCTCCGCGTCCGCGAGGGGGATGCTCGGCGTGCGCCCGACGAGGCGACAGAGCCACGCCTTGCGCTGATGGAGGGCTTCGGTGGCGGCGTCGCGCATCGCGCGCAACGTAGCGCGCTGGCCTCTCGGCGCGCGAGCGGCCACGCTTGCGACATGCGCACGCGACTCGCCGTCCTCGCCACGCTCTCGACGCTCTCTCTCGCGCTCGGGGTGTCGGGCTCGCTCGCGCAGACGCGCATCGCGGGAGAGCGGCCCACGTGCGTGCAGGCGAGCTCGAACGCGCGCTTCGACGGCGTGGGGTTCGGCCACTGGGTCACCGTGACCAACACGTGTGATCGCGCCGTGGAGTGCGACATCTCGACGAACGTCGCGCCCTCGCCGGTGCACGTGACGGTGCAGCGCGGTCAGCACCAGGACGTGAACACGTTCCTCAGCTCACCGGCCCGCGAGTTCACGCCGACCGTGATCTGCCCCGAGCCCTGACACGCCTCACGCCGCGAGGCGGCGGTGGAGCACGTACGAGTAGGCGACGGGGACGAACGCGGCGACGAGCACGGCGCCGACGCCGATCACGATCGCGGGTCCGAAGAACGAGCTCACGGCCATCACGATCCCGCTCGCGAGGAAGAGCTTGCCGGCCACGCGGTGTGTGCGGAGCCAGACCTCTCGTCCGACCTGCGAGGGAGCCCCCTCGCGCTCCCCGGAAGACTCGCGACTTCTCAGCTCCGCTTCGAAGCCGTCGAGCGTCCAGGGGGTCCTGATCCCGACGAAGAAGTTCCGCTGCACCTTGCCCATGAAGTTGCCGATCACGCAGAAGAGCGCGCCCACCGAGCAGCCGATGATCGCGCCGACGGGCATCGCGAAGCCTGCGGCGGCGAGGGAGACGGTGACGCTCACGATCGTCATCACGCCGATCAGGGCGAGCATGATCGCGTCGTACGCGCCGCGGAAACGCTCGAGATCGAAGCCCTTTGGCGACATGCGCGGCAGCGCGACGTAGAGCGCGAGCATCAGGACACCGCTGAGCGCACCGACGAACGGGCCGAGCGGCTTCGCGATCGTGTCGTCGACCTCGCCGTACGCGTTCCAGTGCGAGGGCACCTCGTCGGGCATCTGGCCGTAGAGAGCAGCCGGCACCGCGAACGCCATGGCCAGCATCGCGAGGCCGATCCACGGGCCGCGGTGGCGAGTCGAGGGGTTCGTCGAAGCGATCTCTGGGGTCGAGGAGCTCATGACTTCTTCCTCCGCGTGGGCGACTTGCCGGGCGCGACCTCGCGCGTGCCCGCGGCATCGGGCAGCGCGAACAGATCGAGGAGCATCGACGCGACGTCCTCGAACACGGTGGTGTTGAGCGAGTAGACGAGGCTCTGTCCACGCCGCTCGACCCTCACCAGATCGGCGGACTTGAGGACGTTGAAGTGGTGCGAGAGCGAGCCCTTGGTGATCGGGAAGTGCTCCGCGATCTCTCCCGCCGCGAGCGAGCCTTCCGAGAGGAGCTTGAGGATCTGCCGGCGCGTCGGATCCGACAGTGCCTTGAACACTTCCTGCTGGCGCATGTTCCTTCGATAGTTTGACGACTGTCGAAATGTTGTCCAGCGGGCACGTTGCCGCTGCGCGCGGCGGAGGTAAATCGCCGCCCCCTATGGCCAAAGAGAGCTTCGCGGACCTCTTCTCGCGCGGTGAGGTCGTCATCGCGAAGGCACGTGTCCTTCGCAACGGCGATGAAGCCGACGGACTCGTCGCCTACATCTCGTCCGACGCGGTCTTCCTCGACCTCGACGACAAGCAGCAGGCGTTCTTCGAGCGCATCGACCTCGAGGTCGTCGACCCGATCACGGGGCTGAAGACGCTCACCGTGAAGCTCGGCGATCGCCTCAAGGGCTTCGTCATCTCGATGGAGAACGGTCAGATCAAGCTGACCAAGCGCCTCGGCAAGGGCGAGGTCTCGACCGAGCACCTCCAGCTCGCGTTCCAGAGCGGCGTGGCCGTCGAGGGCAAGGTCACTGGCGTGAACAAGGGCGGCGTCGACGTGGAGCTCGCGGGCCTGCGCGCGTTCTGCCCGATCTCGCAGCTCGAGGATCACCGCATCGAGGACGCGAACGCGTACATCGGCCGCTCGCTGCCGTTCGTGATCACGAAGCTCGAGGGCAAGAACGTCGTCGTGTCGCGCCGCGTGCTGCTCGAGCGCGAGGCGAAGGACTCGCGCGAGCGCACGCTCGCGGGCCTCGCGATCGGCACGAGCGTGAAGGGCCGCGTGTCGCAGATCCGCGAGTTCGGCGCGTTCGTCGATCTCGGTGGCATCGAGGGCCTCGTGCCGCTGCGCGAGCTCTCGCACGATCGCCTGCGCCCCGAGGACGTGGTGCAGCTCGGCGACGTGCTCGAGGTGCAGATCAAGGACATCGCGAAGAAGACGGACGCGAAGGGCCGCGAGAAGCACGAGATCACGCTGTCGCTCAAGGCGCTCGCGGGCGACCCGTGGGAGCACATCGAGGTCGTCGCGCCGATCGGCAAGGTCGTCGCCGGTCAGGTCACGCGCCTCGCGGAGTTCGGCGCGTTCGTGCGCATCGGCAGTGGCATCGAGGGCCTGCTCCACATCTCGGAGCTGGGTGCGCGAGTGACGCGAACCGAGGACGCGCTGACCGTCGGCCAGAACCTCCTCGTGAAGGTTCAGTCGGTCGACACGACCAAGAAGCGCGTGTCGCTCGCGCTCGCGAGCGATGGGCTCGCGGTGGGCGCGGTCGACAAGACGCGCGAGGTGGTCGTCGGCTCGATCGTCAGGGCGCTCGTCGAGAAGATCGAGAGCTACGGCGTGGTCGTGCAGCTCCAGGGTGTGAAGGGACGCGGCGGTCGCGCGACGATCCCCAACGCCGAGACGAACACGCGCCCGGGATCGGATCTCCGCAAGGAGTTCCCGGTCAACAAGGAGGTCACGGCCAAGGTGCTCGAGGCCTCGGGCAACCGCGTGCGCCTCTCGATCAAGGCGGCGCTCGACGACGCCGAGCGCGCAGACTTCGACAACTTCCGCGCGACCTCGAACGCGACCGGCATGGGCACGTTCGGAGACGTGCTCAAGGCGAAGCTCTCGAAGAAGTGAGGTAGGGCGGGGGCTCGTCCCCCGCCGCCTCGTGATCAGTCACAGGTCCGCGCGACGCTCGACGACGGCAGCCAGCCGTCGACCGGAGCGAGCGCGCGGACCCAGCCGATGCGTCGATCGGTGGGCACGATCACGGTGCCGTTGGGGACGGTGCCCGCGGACGTCCCGCGCGCGCTCGGTGAGCTGCGCGCGGGCGTCGCGCCGCGCCCCGTGACGACGAGCCGACAGTGGCTGCCGATCGGCGGATCGGGCACGAGCACCGGCGTGCCTTCGCGCGCGGCGTTGACGCCCATCGCGCGTCGCAGGTCGTGCCGAAGCTCGAAGTCGGCGGGGAACGCGTCGTGTCGGGCGCCGCGGCGCGGGCGTCGTGTGCGGCTGAGGACGAGCTGACCGTCGGCGACGTTCGTGTCGGCCTCCCAGCCCTCCGTGCACTGCGGGCGCGCGCGGAGATCGGGCAGACACGTGTCGCGACCGATGTCGAGACGCTGACAGAGACCCGAGGTCCGATCGCACACCGTGACATACGACTCGATGCGTCGCTCGCCCTCGAGCTCGTAGCCCTCGCGCCACGAGAAGAGGTAGCCGTCGAAGCCGTGCTGTGCAGCGGTGAGGCGCTGGAACGTGCGCACCTCGTGCACCATGCCGCGCACGCCATCGCGCAGATCCATGTCGCGCATCATCGCGATCGCGCGCACGCCGCCTTCGGTCGGCTCGACGAGCCAGCGCTCGGACGGATGGATCGAGGAGAGGCCGCGGAGCGGATAGATCTCGAAGACGCACACGATCATCAGCGCGCCGTCGCGCGTGGGCGTCACGGCGGAGTCTTGCCCACAGCTGCCCTGCCTCAGCGGGCTCTGGAGGTACGCGGCGCGCGCCAGGGCGCTCGCGAGCGCGTCTGCGTTCGCCTGCACGCCGACCGCGCGCGCGATCGGACCGCCGCGGATCGCCGTGAGCAGCGCCTCGATCTCGGCGCGGAGCTCCGCGGGCTGAGCGTCGTACGCTTGGTGCAGCGCGTCGTCGTCGTGGAGCGCGCGGGCGCGCGAGATCCAGACGATCGCGCTCTCTCGCGCGAGGCGTCGCTCCACGTCGCCCAGCTCGGGCAGCTCCGCGTAGTGCGCGAACGCCAGCCCGACGCGACGCAGACACGCGAGACGACGCGGCTCGTCCGTGGCTGACGCGAGCCCGTTGCCCGCGTCCTGACGGATCTCGCGGAGGTACTCGGTCGTCATCGCGTGCGGCTGCCTCAGGTGGAGCACGGCGCGCTGGCAGCCGAGCTGCGCGGCGTGCGCCCAGTCTTCCCAGGCGACGAGGCGATCCTCGATCGGATCGAGCAGCGCGTCTGCGGCGACCCAGCCCTCCGCGTCGAGCTGTCGCTCGATCGCGGTCTGCGCGTTGCGGAGCTCCGTCTCGGTCACGCGCGCGGGACCGGGCGGTGCGTCTTGCGCGTGCGCGCCGAAGGTCACGACGAGCGAGACGAGGACGAGCGAGCCTAGGACGAGCGAGCCTAGGACGAGCGAGGCGGTGCGGGTGGCGTGCATGTGGACCTCACGGTCGTGCGTCACGGGAGGATGCGATGTCGAACGGCGTCCCATCGAAAGCGAGCGAGCTCGCTCTGTCGATCACGGAGCAGCACCTCGAGCGTCGGCTCGATCTCGAAGCGCCAGACGTCTTCGATCGTGCGGGTGAGATCGCGACGAAGGAAGTACGTGAGGCCGAGCGCACGATCGGGATCGCCGAGGGTGTGATCGAGGCGGGCGAGCACGCCGATCAGTCCGTCGACCGCGAAGCCCGTCTCGCGGTGGAACGCGCGCAGCATGTTCGGCTCTGGCGTCACGCGGAGGTACGCGAAGCGGCGCCGGAGGACGAGGTCCGCGGCGTCCGAGCGCGCATCGGACGAGCTCATCGTGCCGAGGATGCGGATGTTCTTCGCGAGCACGATCGACGCGTCTCCCGCTGCGAGCGGTAGGGGCTCGCCGCGGTGCTCGAGCAAGTGCACGAGCTCGCCGAGCACGCGGCCCACGTCGGCGCGGTGCATCTCGTCGAGGATCAGCACGCACGTGCCGCGGCGACGCAGCGCGTCTTCGGCGAACTGCACGAATCGCCCACGAACGAGGGGGAACCACGTGGTTCCGTCTTTGCGCACGACCGGACGGTGGCCCTGCACGAAGTCTTCGTAGGAGCTCGACGCGTGGAGCACGAGGTGCCTGACGAAGCCGTCGCCGCCTCCGACGAGGTGACGCGCGAGCTCTCTCGCGAGGTGACTCTTGCCAGTGCCGGGTGGGCCGTACAGCACGGCTTGCCCGCGCCGCTCGATCGCGGCGATCCACTTCTCGAGCGTCGCGAGATCACGACCCGTCTTGTCGGCGATGCGTGAGAGCGGGACCTCGGGCTGCTCGCGGTGCGCCTCGGCGGTGCGACCGACCAGGCTGTCGAGCACGCCACGCGTGTCGTTCGCGTCGTCTTCCGCCTCGAGGTCGTCGTCGGGTTCGACCATGTCGGCGAGTCTCCCGCGAACCGACGTCGGGGTCGAGGGAGGGGCCGTGATCGATCCACGGTCGAGGACGCCGAGGACGCTCTATGCTCGCGCTATGCTCATGCGCGTCCGCGCTCGTGTCTTCGTCTTCGCCTCGATCGCACCGCTCGCACTCCCGCTGACGTCGGGCTGTGGCCACACCACGTGCGCGACGTCGGGCGATCCGATGTGCCGCACGCCGTCTCCGTGTCCGAGCCTGCGCTTCACGTGCGAGAGCGGCGCGGGCAGCGTGTCGGTCGCGCGGTTCGAGGAAGGACAGCCCATCCCCGTCACGGGGCTCGACGCGCTCGTGTCGCCGGGCGATGTGGTTCTGCGCAACGATCAGGTGGTCGTCGTGATCGACGCGATCGATCATCCCCACTACGTCGCACCGACGGGGGGCAACCTCCTCGATCTCGCGGCGGCCGATGGCTCGGGCGACTCGCTCACGCACGTGTTCCAAGCCGTGGGTCTCTTGCCCGACGACACGATCGCGTACGACCAGCTCTTCCTCGATTCGCGCGAGGGGATCGCGGCGGTCGAGGTGCGTGGACGCCTCGCGGGCAAGCCCGACGCGCGCGTCGTCACGCGCTACGAGCTGCGCCCGTGCGAGCCGGGCCTGCGTGTGCGCACCGAGATCGTGAACGGTCGCGACGACGCCGAGACGTGGGCGCTCGTCGACGCTTGGTACTGGAGCGGACGCGAGGCGCTGCCGTTCGCACCCGGTCGCGGCGCGGGCTTCGAGCAGCCGGGTCTCACGAGCCCGCTGCGCGAGGCGTGGATCGAGCAGCCCTACTTCGCGGCGGCGTCGCACGCCGATCCTGCGATGAGCTACGGCGAGATCGCGTGCGGCGGCTCGCTCTTCGGCTTCCACGCGGAGCAGCTGAGCGCCGTGGGCCCCGAGCCGCGCGTGGTGCCGAGCCGCGACGTGGAGGTCTTCGAGCGCTTCATCGCGGTGACGCCGGGACGATCGATCTCCGGGCCGATCGACACGCTCCTCGAGGTGCGTCGACAGGTCGAGGGCCAGGCCTTCACCGAGCTCACGGGCCGCGTCGAGATCAGCGGCGGCGGTGCGCTGGGCAGCGACGCGCGCGCGACCGTTCGCATCGAAGAGGGCAGCACGACGAGCCCTGCGACCGCGCGCACGCCGTGGACGCAGGTGACGCCCGAGGCCGACGGCACGTGGTCGGCGCGTGTCCCTGCGGATCGCGACTACGTCGTGCTCGTCGATGCCTTCGGTCGCGAGGCCGCGGCCGTGGCCGCGAGCGCGCGTGGCGCGAGCGTGGAGGTGCCCGCGATCTCGATCCCCGCGGCGGCCAGGGTGAACCTCTCCGTGACGGTGGACGGCGTACCGGATCACGCGCTCGTGTTCGTGGTGCCCGCGGACGACGAGACGGAAGCGGCGACGCGCGCGCAGCTGCTCGGTGGCTTCACGTCGTGCGCGCCGCTGCTCGGGTCGCCGACGGGCGGATCGCCCGCGTGTGATCGCGTGCTCGCCGAAGGAACGACGTCGTTCGATCTGCCGCCGGGGCGCTGGGATCTGATCGCGACGGCGGGGCTCTTCGCGTCGCTCGGACACGCGGAGATCACGGTCGCGGCGGGTGACGATGAGGACGTGACGCTCGCGATCGAGACGCTGCCCGACGTCGCGCCGGCCGCGACGCTCTCGGCAGACTTCCACGTGCACGGCGCGGCCAGCTTCGACTCGACGGTGCCCGAGCTCGATCGGGTGCAGGCGTTCCTCGCGGCGCGCGTCGACGTGATCGCGGCGACCGATCACGACGTCGTGTGGGACTACGAAGAAGGGCGTCGCTTCTGGAACGCCGACGAGCGCGTGCAGCTGCTCGTGGGGCTCGAGACGACCGGACACATCCTCTTCGATCTCGTGCCGGGCGCGGAGCTGCCGCAGGTCATCGGTCACTGGATCGTGTGGCCGCTCGCGTACGACGTGAACGCGCCGTACCGCGGCGCGCCGTGGGACGAGCTCGCCGAGCCGGGCACGCTGATGACGCGCTTCGTCGAGGCGGGATGGCCTTCGGAGACGGGCGTCGTGCAGCTCAACCATCCGTGGTCGCCCGCCCAGCTCGGTCGTGATCTCGGCTTCCCGCGCGCGGTCGGCGTGGACGCGCGCGAGGCGCTGCCTCGCACGGACGTGAGCGGCTACGACGGAACCGGTCCTGGTCTCGTGATGCGCACGCCGCCCGGCGCGATGTTCGGCAACGCCGACTACCACGCGCAAGAAGTGATGAACGGCACGGAGAACGAGGACCTCGTTCCCTACCGCGCGTACTGGTTCTACCTGCTGGATCAAGGGATCGTGCGCGCGGGCACCGCGAACAGCGACTCGCACTCGCTCGTCGACAACGTGCTCGGCACGCCGCGCACGCTGGTCACGACCGAGCAGCGAGTCGGTCCGACGTTCGACGAGGTGACCTTCAATCGATCCGTGAGGGAAGGGCGGATGATCGGGACGAACGGTCCCGTCATCGAGGCGTCGATCACCGATCGGAGCGGCGCGCAGCGGAGGCCTTCGGTGGCGCCGTTCGTCCCGGGCAGCGACGCGATGCTCTCGCTGCGCGTGACCGCGGCGTCGTGGGTGCCGATCGACGAGGTGCGCATCGTCGTGAACGGTGAGGTCGCGCGCACGCTCTCCGCGGAGCTCATGCAGCCGACCGATCGCTTCGGCACGGGCGGCACGCTGCGCTTCGAAGGAGAGATCGCGCTCGCGGAGCTCGGCCTCGATGGGCGCAGCGACGCGTGGATCGTGATCGAGGCGGGTGAGCCGCTGCCGATCGCCGCTGATCTCGACTGCGACGGCATCCCCGACACCGGCGACAACGACGGCAGCGGCGCGGCGGACTGGCGCGACGTGGAGCGCAACGGCGATGGTGTCGTCGACGCGCGCGATCAGGAGGGCCTCGCGGGCGCACCGGCGTGCGAGCGAGGCGCGGACATCGGGCCGATCGCCCGCAGACCGCGCGGGCCGCGCAGCTTCTTCCGTTGGGCGTTCGGCGCGGTGACACCCCACGGGTACGCGTACGGCTTCACGAACCCGCTCTTGCTCGACTGGGACAACGACGGCTTCGACGCGCCCGGCGTGCGAGGTGCGCGATGAGGACGTCGATCGCGATCGTCGTCGTCGTGCTCCTCACGTGCGGGCGCGTGCATGCACAGGACACGTCGGACGTCGACGAGTCATCGACGACGACGGCCTCAGCAACATCGACCACAGGGCCCGACCCGGGATCGACCACGGACTCCGCTGCGACCACCGAGTCGGCACCGACTCCAGTCACGGCCCCGACTCCAGACACGGCATCGACCACGGACTCGGCGTCGGCCACTGACTCCGAATCGATCACGGATTCGACATCGATCGCGGGGCCCGACTCGGCGTCGGACACCGACTCGACATCGAGCGCGGAGACGTCGACCGTGGACTCCTCCATCGTGGCCTCGGCAGCGACGACCGATGTCGAGACCGACCCGGTGGCCCAGGCCGTGCCCCACGTCGTGCGATGGAACGGGTGTCCGGGCACTGCGCGCGCGGTGGGACCAGTGACGACGACCATCCTCGATGGTCAGCTCGGGCTCGCGCGTCGCGCGTGTCTCCGTGACGAGGTGTCGATCGCCGAGGACGCATATCTCATCGCGCGGCCGGCAGACTTCTACGGGAACATCCGCCTCGGGACGCGCATCTCGGGCAGCTGGGTCGTGGCTCCGACGATCGAGGTGTGGGGCAGCCTCGAGGTGTTCCGCTACCAGACACTGCTCTCGGCGGTGGGCAACACGTACCTCGGGCTCGGCTACCTCTCGCTCGGCGCGACGTGGCAGCTCTACCGAGAGAACGATCGTGCGATCGCCACGTACGCGCGGCTCGTGTTGCCCACGACGAGCGGGCTCGATCAGCGCAGCCAGCCGCTCGCGCTCGAGGTCGGCACCACGGCCGAGGTGACCGCGCACGAGAACGTGCGCTTCCACGCGTTCCTCTCCGCGATCGGATCGCTGGTGGTGTCCGACGTCGCGCCGCCCGATCCGCGCGGCGGACTTCGTGTGGGCGGTGGCGTGGACTGGGTGCCGTACGAGGCGTTCTCGATCGTCGTCGAGCTCCTCAGCGGCTTCGGCTACCGCGACGCGCTCGACTTCCTCGCGGTGAACGCGGGCTTCCGCTTCGCGTTCGGTGACCTGATCGGCGTCGATCTCGGTGTCACATATCCGTTCGTCGGCGCAGAGCCCGCGCTGCTCGCAGGGCAGCTCTCGATCAGCGGTCGCTTCGACGGACGCAGCCTTTGAGCGAAGGCGATCGGTCGAGCACACGTCGCGCGTGGATCGCGATCGTGCTGCGCGTGGGCCTGGCGATCTTCGGGCTCGTCGTGATCGGCGTGCTCGTGCGCCGCATCGGCGTCGAAGAGGTCAGCGCCGCGCTGCTCCGTACGGCTCCGGTGTTGCCGTTCGCGTTCCTGCTCGATGCCGTGCGCATCGGCTGCGACGCGTGGTCGACGCGCCTCCTCCTCGGCGAGCGTGGCCGCGCGATCCCGTGGACGACGCTCTACGCCGGGCACGTCGTCGGACACGGCGTGATGAACGTGTTCCCTGCGGGACGCAGCGCGTCCGAGGCCGCGAAGGCGGCGCTCTTCCATCGCTACCTCGGCGCCGCCGAGGCCGTCGCGATGGGCGCGAGCAACCAGGCGAACACGCTCTTCTCGAGCGCGGTCTTCTCGCTCTTCTGCGCCGCCGCGGCGTGGATCGCGATGCCCGACACGACGCTGATCGCCGCGATCGTGGCCCACTTCGTCGTGCTGTTCGTCGCGGGCGTGGGCATGCGCGTCGCGGCCACGAACGCGTGGGTCGAGGGCTTCGTCACGCGTCGTCTCCCGCGCGTCGGCGTGCACCTCACGCGCTTCGCCGAGCGCTCGCGAGAGACGCCCATCGTGGCGTGGGGGCCCGTGGGCGCGATGGTGCTCGGTCGCCTCGCGCAGACGATCGAGTACGGCCTCCTCGCGTACGCCGTCGGCATCTCGATGGGCCCGCTCGAGGCGCTCGCGGTGCAGGGCGTGAACCTCGTCGCAGCCGCGGTCGGCGTGCTCATGCCCGGTCAGCTCGGGTCGAGCGAGGCGATCTTCGCGCTCGCGGCCGACGCGCTCCACACCGATGAAGCGAGCGCGATGACCATCGCCCTCGCAGCGCACCTCTGCGCGCTGACGTGGGCCGTCGTCGGCCTCTTCGTGCTCTTCGCCTGGCGCAGCCGCGATCCCGGTGCGGCCTCGGGCGCCGCCATCACTGACGCCGCGACAGATCCGCGATCGACGTGACGCCGCCGCGATCGATCGCGCGCGGATCGATCATCTGCCCCGTGAGGTAGCGGATGCCGCCCTCCGCGACGGCGAAGCTCGAGAGCTCCGCGAACGATGCGTCCGCGCCGGCGAGCTTCATCGACACGCGGAAGAGCACGCGGTGGATGCCCTGCGCGTCGGGCCCGTCGTGCTCGATCACGACGAGGCCGTGGTAGCGCGCGCGCTTGGCGTGCTTGGCGAGGCGGTCCTTCAGCTCGCGCGGGGAGAGACGTCGATCTTCGTGCTCGGGGTGGAGCGTGCGCACGAGGTGCGCGTGATCGCCGCGCACGAACGCCGTGTAGCGCGAGCGCATCAGCGAAGGTGCGTCGGGGGGCTCGGCGCCCGCGAGGTAGGGCGAGCAGCACGCCTCGAACGCACGGCCCGAGGAACAAGGACAGTCGGTCACGCGCGCGAGGCTCGCACGTCCGCGTGTCGCGCGAGAACGGCGTGATATGCACCGCCGATGCGCTCTTCGATCTCGGTCTTCGTGTGCCTCCTCTCGGCTCTCACCGCCTGCGGCGGCCCCACGAGCGTGCCCGACGATGCTGCGATGGGCGGCGATGACGATGCCTTCACCACCACGGCAGACGCTGCCGTAGAGGCCGACGCGCCGACCGACGACGCGGGCGTCACCGCGGGCACACGCACCATCGGCACGGCCGATCGCCCCGCGCGCTTGATCGTGCCGCCGCAGCACGATGGGACGACGCCGCTCCCGATCCTGATCCTGCTCCATGGCTACGGCGCATCGGCCACCGCGCAGGACGCGTACTTCGGGACCACGCGCCTGGCGCGCGAGCTCGGCCTCTACCTCGTGCTGCCCGATGGAACGCTCGACACGGGCGGTCGACGCTTCTGGAACGCGGGCGCGTGTTGCGACTTCGGTGGCGTCGACGTCGACGACGTCGCCTACCTCACGGACCTGCTCGATCAGGCCGAGGCGCTCGTGAACGTGGACCCGACGCGCGTGTACTTCCTCGGTCACTCGAACGGCGGCTTCATGAGCTACCGCATGGCGTGCGAGCTCTCGGATCGCATCACGGCGATCGCGAGCCTCGCCGGCACCGAGGCCGAGGCCGTGCCGTGCACGCCCAGCGGTCCGGTCTCGGTCCTCCACATGCACGGCACCGCCGACACGACGATCCTCTACGAAGGCGGCGCGATCGGCGGCGCTGCGTACCGCGCGGCCGAGGCGCAGGTGGGCGAGTGGCGGACCCGCGACACGTGCACCGAGACCTCGGCGGCGAGCGATCCGCGCGACTTCGACAGCGCCGTGGCGGGCACCGAGACCGAGACGACGACGTGGTCGAGCTGCGGTGAGGGGACGATCGTCGAGCAATGGCGCATGGAGGGCTCGGGGCACATTCCGGTGCTCGGCGGCGCCACGGGCGGTGCGTCGCGCGCGATCTTCGAGTGGCTGCTCGCGCGGCGCACGCCGTGATCGATCGGATGCTGGCCGGAGCGCGACGCGGCGCGATCACGCTCCTCGCGCTGACGCTCGCCTCGTGTGGTGAGTCGCGCTCCGAGCGAGACGAGGAGCCCACGCGCGACGAGACGGAGGTGGAGACGCCTCGCGAGGAACCCACCCCCGAGCCCGCGCCTCCTCGACCTCGCCTCGGGACCACGCGCGAGCGCTGCACGCTCGAGGGTGATCGGCTCCTCGCGCCGACGGTCCCTCCGGGACGCACCGCGAGCGGTGCCGTGGCGATCGCTGCCGATGGCGACGCGTCGAGCACGCTGGTCGCCATCGACGCGAGCGAGGCGCGCGATGAAGTGGAGCTCTGGTGGCCGCACGGCGAGAGCTCGTCGTCGGGCACGTTCCTGCGTGATCTCGAGGAAGGCTCGCTCTTCGCGCTCGAGATGACGCGCCCCGACGCCGCGCTGCTCGTGCGCACGAGCGCGTGTGTGCACGAGGGCCACGCGGCGCAGTGCCTCTACGCGCGCACGATCCGCTTCGACGAGCAGCGCACCGAGGCGCGCGTCTCGCCGCCCGTGGTCGTCGCGATGCCGAGCGCGCCGAGCACCCTGCGTGTGAACGCGACGGATGGGCGCGTGCTCGTCGCGCGCAGCCACGTGGGTGCCGCGCCTGCGCTCGATGGCTTCTACGTGGAGGACACCGCGCGCCCGCCGCGACACCTCGGGCGTGTGCTCGGCGAGGGCCTCGATCTCGATCGCGGCCCCGTCGAGATCCTCGCCCTCGCGTCCACCGACGGCCTGCACGCGGTGCTCTTTCGTCAGGGTGCGCAAGAGGCCTCGGACAGCACCGTCACGCTGAGCACGGGCCTCGACGAGCACGCGGTGCCCGAGCTGCGCGAGGCGCTCGTGATCGAGTCGGTCGCGATCTTCACCGGATCGCTCTCGATGATCGCGGCGTTCGAGTTCAGCGAGCCCTCGTGGCTCCGCATGGGCATGGACGGCGAGATGATCGGCGAGCCACGTCCCCTCGCCGCGGGAGAAGACGTGCCGATCCCGTTCTCGGATCGACGCGTCGCGCGCCTCGATGGATCGCCGCCGCGCACGATCGAGATCCGTGACGGCGCAGGCCACGGGACCGCGCCGCTCGTGCCGCTCGCCGCCGACGTCCGCATGGCCGACCTCGCGCGCTTCGACGGAGGCTTCCTCGTCGCCACGCTCGGGGAAGACACGAACGTGCACGTGTCGACCCTGCGATGCCGCGACGCTGCGTCCGCGGACCCGTCGCCGCCCACCCCCGCGCTTCGCTTCGGCGCGGCGAGCGACGGTGACAGCGCGGACGGCGCGCAGTAAGCACGCGCTCCCCACGAGAAACGTCTCCGAGATCCACGTGCGCTGGAACATCGAACCCACGCTCCTCAGCTGGCCGCCCTTCGAGCTGCGCTACTACGGCCTGCTCTTCGCGATCGGCTTGTTCCTCTGCGCGTTGCACGGGCCGCGCTACTTCCGCGCGTTCGGTCTGCCGCCCGAGCACGCGTCGCGCCTCACGCTGTGGGTGCCCGTCGGGATGCTGATCGGCGCGCACTACATCCACCTCATCTTCTACGAGCCCGCGGGCCTCTCCGACATGCGCCTCGGCTGGAACGCCGAAGAAGGGCACGTGGTGCTCGGGCGCTTCTGGAACCTGGGCTCGGGTCTCGCCAGCCACGGCGGCGCGCTCGGCTGTCTAGTCGCGCTGATCGCGTTCTGGTGGAGGCGCGGCAAGCCGCTCGGCATCGGTTTCCACCGCTACGGCGACGCGCTGATGCTCTCGAGCGTGTGGGTCTATCCGTTCGTGCGCCTCGGCAACTTCATGAACTCGGAGATCGTGGGGCGCCCGACGGACGGCCCGTTCGGGGTGATCTTCGAGCGTCACTACTCGACGCCGCGCCACCCGGTGCAGCTCTACGAGGCCGCGCTCTACTTCGTCGAGATCGCGATGGCCGTGTGGCTCGTGAAGCACCGCGCCGGCAAGCTCCGCGAGGGCGCGATCATGTACGGCATGCTCGCCGTTCACTTCTCGTTCCGCTTCGTGTGCGAGTTCTTCAAGGAGTCGCAGGCGATCGATCAGGGCTGGTCGCTCAACATGGGCCACCTGTTGAGCGCGCCCATCGTGATCGGCTGCGCGTACCTCGTCCTTGCGACGCAGCGCTTCTCGATCCTCGCGCCGCTCACCGACGCCGAGCGCGCGCACAACGAAGAGGCGATGCGCGCGGCCGGCGAGCGAGAGGCGGCGCGCGTCGCTGCGCTCGAGGGACGTCCGATCGAGGCCGTTCCGGCGGCTGGGGCGCAGAGCGCCGACGACGAGGCTTCGAGCGAAGACCTCGTCGAGGTCCAGCCGAAGGCGGCGACGAAGAAGGCCAAGAAGCGCGGAGGAAAGCGATGACGGATCTCGTCGACGAGCCCGACGAAGAGGCGCTCAGCGAGACCGCCGAGGTCCGCATCGTCACCGCGGCGATCCTCTTCGTGTCGCGCGAGCGCGTGCAGGACGATCCGACCACCGCGTTCCTCGCGTCGCGCGTCCACTCGCTCGGGCATCAGGTGATCAAGCGCCTCACGCTCGGCCCTTCGCGCGAGTCGATCGAGCAGCAGCTGCGCGCATGGATCGCCGAGGAGTCGATCGACGTCATCCTCGTCGCGGGTGGTGTGGGGCTCCTCCCGGAAGACGTGGTGCCGGAGGCCGTGCGCGCGGTCGTCGAGCGCGAGATGCCGGGCTTCGGCGAGGCCGTGCGCGCGGCGCGCTCCGAGCACGTGGGCCTCGCGGCGATCCAAGGCCGCGAGGTCGCGGGCGTCAGCGTCGGCACGTTCGTGCTCGCGATCTCGGGTGAGCTCGAGGCCTGCACGCACGCGTGGGACGCGGTGATCGAACCGCTGCTCGACGTCACGTCGGACGCGAGCCTCGTCCCGTTCCTCGATCGCCTCACGCAGGGGTGAGCAGGACCCCGGAGGCGCGGAAAACAGCGTCAACCCCAGCCGCGGAGGCGGTTCTCCTGCTCTTGGTAGAGCCGGATCGAGGTGCGGATCACGTCGACCGCTTCCTTCGCGCCCTGCATCGCGTCGACCGTGACGCTCTTGTTCTCGAGGGTCTTGTAGTCCTCGAAGAAGCGCTGGATCTCGCGCCAGGTGTGCTTCGGGATCTCGGGCAGGTCGGCGTAGTCCGAGAACGCCGGGTCGTGCACGTGGACCGCGATGATCTTGTCGTCGCCCTTGCCGCCGTCGGTCATGCGCATGACGCCGATGGCGCGCGCGCGGACGATCGAGAGCGGGTGCACCGGCTCGTTGCCGAGCACGAGCACGTCGAGCGGATCGCCGTCGTCGCAGTAGGTGCGCGGCAGGAACCCGTAGTTCGCGGGGTAGTGCACCGAGCTGTAGAGCACGCGATCGACGCGGAGCATGCCGCTCGGCTTGTCGAGCTCGTACTTCACCTTCGATCCCTTGGGGATCTCGATGACGACGTTGAATCCGAGCTCGACACCGTGCTCGGGGTTCGGGAGATCGTGCCAGGCGTGGACCATGCGGCGGCCACTATACGCGAGCCGTTTCTTGACGCTCGCGGTGTGATCGGGTGATTCGTCGGACATGCGTGCCCGGTCGGGCTTCGTCGTCGTCTTGCTCTCGCTCGTCTCGCTCGGTCTCGCCCTCGAGGTCGATGGGCAGGCGCGTGGGCCGTGGACGGCGCGGCGTCGCGCGGGGATGCGGCCCAACACGATGCTCGCAGAGCGCGTGCTCGCGGAGGACTGGCCTGCCGAGCCGAGCTCCCCTCGCGAGATCGACGGCACGCGCTTCAAGGCGGCGCTGCGCGCGCTCTGCCACGGCATGACCGCGGCGCGCGCGGAGAACTACGGGAACTGGATCACCACCTACGCGCGCGAGCAGGGCGTCGATCCGTTCCTCCTCGCGGCGCTCATGTACCGCGAGAGCCGCTGCGATCCCGAGGCGCTCGATCTCGATGGCGTGCGCGGCATCGGCCTCACGCAGATCCCGTGGGACCTCTATCACCCGCAGGTCGAGCGCGGCGTGCTCTCGTTCGACGTGGGCCGAGGGGATCGTCGCGAGTCGCGCTCGGTGCGCATGGATCGCTTTCCGTTCGGGCCGATCCGCGTGCAGCAGGCCGAGGCCAACCTCTACTTCGCGGCGAGCCTGTTCTCGATGTGGGAGGCGCAGCACGCGACGATCGACGAGGGCTTCGAGCAGGCCCCGCACCGTCACTGGATCTCGCACTTCGTCTGGGGCGACCGCGTGCGGAGCGACGTCGAAGAAGAGCGCATCCTCACGGACCGCCGTCGGCTGCTCGAGCTCTACGGCTCGGCCGCGGGCATGGCGCCTCTTCGATGGCGCGACGTGGAGCTCGGCTGTCCGCTCTACGGCTGTCCGCGTGTCGTGCTGAGCTGGCTGGGCGCCGAGCGCGACGACGGTCAGCGCGAGCACCGCGGCATCGACGTCGACTCGCTGCCCGAAGAGCGCGTGCGCGCGATGGGTGATGGCCTCGTGACGTTCGCGGGCGTCGACTTGCCCGGACAGATGGAGCACGTGCAGGTGCGCAGCGCGGCGGGCTACGACGCGCATCCGCGAAACAGCCTCGGCGCGGGCGGCCGCTACGTGTGCATCCGTCACGGCTCCGGCGAGCAGAGCTTCGCCAGTTGCTACATGCACCTCGAGCAGGTGCACGTGGCCTATGGCCGTCGCGTCACGCGCGGCGAGGTGATCGGCACCGTCGGTCGCACCGGCATGCGCGCGAGCGCGGCGCACCTCCACCTCGAGATCCGCACGTCACGCGTCGAGGATCCCTCGCAGATCCTTGCGGGCCTCTTGCTCGGTCGCATGCCCGCCGCTCGCGACCGGCATTGAGTCAGCCCTTCACGCCGAGCTTGCGCATGACGCGGTACAGGTGGACGCGGTGCACGCCTGCCGCGCGCGCTGCGTCGGCGACCTTGCCGTCGTGCGCGGCGAGCAGCGCCTCGACGTAGCGACGCTCGAAGTCGTCGAGCACGATCTGACGCGCCTCGGCGAAGGGCAGGGTGACGTCGATCGCCGCGCCTGCGCCGAGGCGCTCTCCCGCGTCGATCGCGTGCGCCTCGGGTGCGAGCGGAGACTCGAAGACGAGGCAGCGCTCGAGGTGGTTGCGGAGCTGCCGCACGTTGCCGGGCCAGTCGCCGTGCGTGAGCTTGTCGAGGAACGCGGGCGCTCGCAGCGCGTCCGCAGCGTGCGGCGTCGCACGCAGCGACGCGAGGATGCTGTCGACCAACACGGGGATGTCCTCGCGTCGGTCGCGGAGCGAAGGCATCGACACGCGCACCACCGCGAGGCGGTAGAAGAGGTCCGCGCGAAAGCGGCCTGCGTTCACCTCGGCGCGCAGATCGCGGTTCGTGGCCGCGACGATGCGCACGTCGACCTCGCGGATCGCGCTGCCGCCCACGCGCTTGATCGTGCGGTTCTCGAGCACGCGAAGGAGCTTCGGCTGGAGGTCGAGCGGCAGCTCTCCGATCTCGTCGAGGAAGAGGGTGCCGCCGTTGGCTTCTTCGAACGCGCCCGTGCGCGTGCCGACCGCGCCGGTGAACGAGCCCTTCTCGTGTCCGAAGAGCTCGCTCTCGAGGAGGTTCTCCGGGATCGCGCCGCAGTCGACCACGACGAGCGGCCTTCGTGCGCGCGGGCTCACCGCATGGAGCGCCTCGACCGCCGCGCCCTTGCCCGTGCCGGTCTCGCCCTCGAGGAGGATCGTCGCGTCGGTGCGCGCGGCCTTCTCGAGCTCGGCCATCACGGTGCGCATGCGGCGCGAGACGCCGACGAGGTTCGCGAGCTCGCTGCGCTCGGTCGTGGCGACGGGGCTCTCGTCGTCGAGCCCGGCCTCGAGACGCAGCGCCGTGTGGCCGATGCGGATCGTCTGTCCGTCGCGCGCCCACGCGTCGACGACGGCGACCCCGTCGAGGCTCGTGCCGTTCGAGCTGCCCACGTCGCGCAGGCGCACGCGCTCTTCGTCGGCCACGAGCTCGCAGTGGAAGCGCGAGATGAACGGATCGGCGAGCACGAGATCGTTCGAGGGGTGTGTGCCGATCGACAGGCGCTCGCCGCTCGCGCGCGCGCGATGTCCGGCCCCTTCGCCAAGGGCGATCACGAGCGAGAACCCTCGCACCACACCCGCGCGCACGTGCAGCGGGGTGGTCGCGAGGGTGTGATCGTCGTCGTCGTTCGTGCGCATGGCGCAACGTTACGTCGTTCGTCGTCGGCCGATCAGCTGGGATCGCACTGCGACCACATCGCGTCCGTCAGACCGCCGCGGTCGCCCTCGTTGCAGAAGGCCTCGGCCGCTTCCGTGCAGCCGACGGTGACGCCCTCGACGCGATGGTACGCCTCGCGGTTGCGGCAGCGCGCGTAGCAGAACGAGCGACCCTCGTAGACGACGTCGTCGCCCCAGCGCCCGAGCCCGAGCGTGACGCCGCACCAACACGTGAGCTCGCTCCGGGTCTTGCGGTAAGGCGCTCCGAACGCGTACCGTTCCTCTCGGAGGTCGGGATGAATCGAACGCGCGTGTTCGCTGGTGCGCTCCTTGCGGGGGGGGGCATTGCTGTTCGGGTGCACACCAGTCGACTCTGACGCCGAGGCGGTCGGCCCCGACGCCGGAGACGCCGCCGAGAACGCAGCTGTAGCGACCTGCACGCGGACCGCGAGCGAGTGGACGCTTCGCTGCGCTGCCGGAGAGCGTCGCGATGTCTGGCTCCCGGGCACCGACGCCCGCGCCTGTGATGCGCTGACGGGTGACCTCCAGGACTACGCGACACTCGCCCTGGCGCTCCAGGAGTCCTCCGAGCTCGGTGCCTTGCGGTTTCGCGCGGGGCCTTGGGCTCTTCGACGCGTCGTCGAGCTCTTCGACGCCATGGCGGACGGCGTCTCGGCCGACGAGGGCGTTGCCTCGAGCTCTGTCGTGGAGGCGTTCCGAGGCTGCGCGGATCACGGTGTGCTCGCGCCCGAAACCCGCACGCCCGTCTGCGATCTGCCTGGCTCCGTCGTCGGAGTCACAGGCGCGGAATGCGCCGAGCTCGATGCGGCGTGTTCTCGCGGCTACTTGGAGGTCGACCGAGGCTGCTGCGGAATCAGCCTGTCGATCGACGGAGCGACCTGCGCGACGCCAGCGGGCAACGGGGCATGCACCGAGTCGGGCAGTTGCGACGCCGGCCGAGAGCGCATTTCTACTGGCGCACCGGCCTGGGCAGAAGTGCTGCCGGCGCACTCGGCGCCGCCAGTCATGGGCGACTGGCACTCTGACGATGGACGCGTCGTTCTCCAGGTGGCGGAGGTGTGGGAGCTCGAGGCGCGGCCGACGGAGGAGACCCCCGAACACGGCGAAGTCGGCTGGGTCGAGCTCTCCGACGGTCCAGACCGCGTCGTCGCGTCGCGACTGGATCGCGCGACGCACGGCGTCGACGGTGTGCTCGTCCACAGCACGCGAGAGGGAACACGGCACCTCTTCATCCATCGCCCTGTGGAGGCGAGCGAGCTCGCGGAGTTCGAGATCGCCGTCACCCGCACGCCGGTCGACACTCTCGGCTTGATGGCGCGCGACGGCTCCACGCTCCCGGCCGGGATGGCGACGGTCGTGTCGTGCACGGTGCGCGAGGATCAAGCCCCGCTCGACTCGACGGACGGCCCGCTCGCCTGCGAATACGACGAGCGCTCGGGGGTCTTCTTCGTCCGAGGCGAGGGGATCACGGCTGCGTGGATCCGCGGCACGGGGAGAGAGGAGATCCGCAACGCGGGGCGCATGGCGCCGCCTGTGGCGCGCGAGCTCACGGGGACGACGGATCGGTTCTCGGAGCAGCCCTGTCAGCCAGGCGTGATCCGGACCTGCTCACACCCGTGCGGTGGCACGGGCGTGCGAGCGTGCAGCGGTCCCGGCCGTGGTTGGGGCCCCTGCGTGCGAACGGAGCGATGCAACAACTGCGACGATGATCGAGACAGTCGCGTGGACGAGGGCGGTAACTCGCTCTGTGATGACGGTGCGAGCTGCTCAGTGGACAGCTGCGCCTCTCTGCCCGCTGGCGGTGGGCCGCGGGTCAGTTTCTGTCTCAACAGCCCGCGCCCACAGGTGTGCGGCCGCGGGCGCTGCACGTACGGCGTCTGCAACGGCACGGTCGCATCGATCGACGACATCGTGCCAGAGCGAGTGGTGCCCGGCGTGGCGGGCCCGACGGGGTGTCAGTGGGCGGAGGATGACGACTGGTGCGAGTCGAATCTCGACAACTGCGTGTGCAACGGATACTCGCGCTGCGATGGGACGTTCGGTCCGCTCTGGCTCGGTGTCACCGATCCGCCTCCGCCGATTCAGAATCAGCTCTACACGTCGCTGGCATCGTGCCGACAGCGTGGGCCGACGGAGCGCCGTCACGAGCCGGGCGACGCAGCATTCTCGCCGGTTCTGTGTACGGGCGACGGGCAATGCGGGCCGGGCGAGACATGCGTCCAGACGGCCAGCGTCGGACTCTGCCAGCCGATCCGAAACGGCGGCTGCGACACGAACAGAGATCCGTGCACTCGCGAGTCGGTATGCATCGAGCCGTTCCCCGAGCAATGCGTCCTCACGAACAACCCGGTCGGCATCGAGACCAACCAGCGACTCGCCACTGATCCGTTCGTCGATCGCGTCACAGGGGTGATCGATGGGCGACCCGTCACCTGCGCCGATCGGATCTTGAACACCGATCTTCCGCCGTTCCCGTTTGGCCAGCTTTGCTACGGACCGGACGGGAATCCCTGCACGAACGACGTCAACATCGCGTGCAACACCGAGACGGGAGCGTGCGCACTGCCGATGCCCATCGGCGCGGGCACGGTGGTGCCGGAGGGCGACGTGATCGGCTTCTTCGTCGATGGCCTCGGCTTGGGAACGATCAACGCCGTGGGCTGCGAAGGCGACCCGTACGAAGTGCTCTCGGTACCGGTCGGGAACCTCCCCCCCGTCGTGCTCCAACACTCCTGCTACACGAGGAGTTGCCAAAGCGATCCTGCGACCGGCGGACCGTACTGCGGAGTCACCAACAACAATGACGTCTGTGTGGCCGGCTTGCCGGGCAACGAGTGCGGCGGCCAGCGATTCTGTACGGGCGACCCCCGATTCCCCGAGTCGGTCACGGAGAGCATCGATGTGTCGCTGCCGGGCAACCCACCGCTCTTTGGGTGCCGTCGGTTCGGCACCCAGTGCTACTCCCACCCCTTCGACGAGTGCCTCGACCCCGAGCAGCGGTTGGTCACCGGCACCGACGAGCAGGAGTACTTGCACTGCTTCGAGTGCGGGGCCAACAGTGAGAACCTCGCTCCGTTGCCTGGCGGTGAGCCCTGCGGCGTGATCGATTCGTTCGGCAACCGCTGCGGGGTGTGCGGCATGCAGGGGGAGTGCATCACGACGAGCCCTGATGAAGACTGTGGGGAGCTGTGATGAAGCCATGGTCGCCTCCCGCGACGGCGGGGGCTGTAGGTGCCCTCGCGGTCCTGCTCCAAGCGGGGTGCTACGCCATCGTCGCGACGCCCGACGCCACTGAACCCGGCGCGGGCGACGCGGGCGCGACGGTGGCAGTGTCGTGCAATGGTGCCATGTGCCTTCCAGGTGAGGTCTGCAGAGACTGGGGCGGCGATGTGGGCGAAGCGTGTAGCGCCCGTTGCAACCAGGCCGCCGGTTTTCGCTGCCCCGGTTCGTCGCTCCTCTGCTGGTCGCCAGGGCTCTCAGACGAGGGCTGGTGCTTTCCGGGACAGCCTGGCAATCCGACGGAGTGTGTCTACAGGCCCGGCTGTGGCGCGGGACAAGCCTGTATACGTCCTCTTCCCGACCAGGGACTCGTCTGTGCGCCGCTCTGCAACGACGACTCAGAGTGTGCACTGAACGAAGCCTGCGTCGGTGGCTGTCGGCGGGTCTGCAACCCGTACGAGGAGAACACGTGTGCCGAGGGTCGGGTCTGCCGAGACGGGGAGTGCTTCCTCGAGTCGGTGGCTCGCGACTGTCTGTTGCGCGACGGTTCACACGGTGATCCGGAGAACTGTCCAGCAGGCGAGATCTGCGTCGGAGCCGAAGATGGTGGGCGCTGGCGCTGTCGGTCGGCGACCGACCTGGAAGGTCTCGGCTGCCCGCCCGGACAGATCGAGTTCAGCAACGGCGAGTGCTATCCGAGGAGAGAGTGATGCACTGCGCACTCCGGTGTTTGGTGGCGGTTGGAATCGGTGCCGTCGTCTCCTGCGGTCCCATGGACCCTCCGCCTCCTGGAGTCGAGGGCGACGCGTGCTTGGATCAATCTGGAGATACGCGAATCCCCAATCGCCCGTGCGCGGATGGGTTCGCCTGCATCATCGTGCGCTTCGGCGAAACGGTCAGCGACCCGGGCGACTACCTGTGCCATCGACTCTGCGAGCAGACCGCGGACTGCGGAGACGGGGGGCGCTGCGCGACCAGAACCCGCGATGCCGGCCAACTGACGAGGGTCTGCGTCGGGACAGGCACCCAGCCGCTCGGAGCGACCTGCGGTCCGGAGCAGGACTGTGCGCCTGGTCTCGTCTGTCTCAACCGTCCGGGCGTCACCGGGATGGAACCCCTCTGCACGACACCTTGCGAGGTGTCTTCCCCGCACGCCGACGAACGTCGCTGCCCCGATGGGTTTCTCTGCTCCCCGGAGGTGCTCGGCACCTGGGGCTCGTGCCTGCCAGCTTGCGATCTCGCCGATCTCGCGAGCTGCCCGTCGAACCGCGGATGCAATCGGTGGAGCGGGGGGCTGCCGCCGACTGGCGACGTGGGGATCTGTATCGGTGTCAGCCGTTCGTGTGTCGGAGATGGCATGTTCGATCGCTGCGAGTCTCCCGACTATTGTGAGTTCGTGGAGGGTGAGGAGCTGTGCGTGCTGCCCATCATGGCGGAGCCGTACTACGAGGAGCCGGAGCCGGCCGTCGATTGACCACGTCGATCATCTCTCGCGCCGTACGCAGGTGAGGGCGGCAGTCGACGTGACGCCGTCGCGGCTGCCGCAACGTTACGTCGTTCGTCGTCGGCCGATCAGCTGGGATCGCACTGCGACCACATCGCGTCCGTCAGACCGCCGCGGTCGCCCTCGTTGCAGAAGGCCTCGGCCGCTTCCGTGCAGCCGACGGTGACGCCCTCGACGCGATGGTACGCCTCGCGGTTGCGGCAGCGCGCGTAGCAGAACGAGCGACGCTCGTAGACGACGTCGTCGCCCCAGCGTGCGCGGAGCACGTAGCCGTGACCCTCGCAGATCGGGCTCGAATCGGAGATGCACTGGCCGGGGCTCGAGGCCGCGATGTCGCTGTCGAGGGTGCCGTCACAGCAACGCGCGGCGCACGTCGGGAGCTCCGCGCCGCTGCCCGAGCCACTGCCACTGCCTGAGCCGCTGCCGCTGCCTGAGCCACTTCCGCTGCCCGAGCCGCTGCCCGAGCCGCTTCCGCCCGGATCATCCGATCCATCGGCGCCAGCCTCGGGCGCGGGATCCATCGTCGCGCTCGGCGCGGCGCCGCTCGCCGGTGCGATCGCCTCGTGCGCCATCCAGCCGTAGCGACGCTGATCGCCGTCGTACACGAAGCCGTAGACGAAGTGCATGGAGTCCGACACGCGCGTCGAGCCCGGGCGATAGAGCGGCACGCGGATCTGCGTCACGCCGCGGCTGCGATGGAAGTGCGCGCCGATCGGGAACGTGTCGACCGAGTAGCCGCCCATCTCGCGACCGGGCGTGTTGTAGATGAGGTTCACGACGTCGCCCTCGCGGCGCAGGTAGTCGGTCGCCTCGCGTCCACCACCCGAGAAGCCGCGCGTGACCTTGAGGCCCGCGAAGCGGCGCGTGTCGCCGGGGACGATCACCCAGTCGGTCTCGTACTCGCCCACGCCCGGATCCGGCAGGCGCAGCGTCGGCATGCGTCGACGCAGCGTCTCGGCGTGCACGAGCGCGCCCTCGCGCACCCAGCCGGACGCGCGGATGCCGCTGTCGAGCTCGACGGTCCATGCGTACACGTGGGTCACGCCGCCGAGGTTCTTGCGCATGCCGAGGTTGATGCGCACGCGGCTCTCGGCGACCACGCCGCGCACGTTGCCGAGGCCGTCGCGCAGGTGCGCGCCGTCGGCGATGGGCCACCACTCGCTGCGCGTGTTCGGGTTGTAGACGCGCGGCGCGTAGCCGGGGTCGCCGTCGGGTGGACGGCAGTTGTAGCGGTTGCCGCTCGGGTAGCAGCGAGCGCCGAGGGCGTTGCCATCGACACCCTCGGTGTCACGCGCCTCGACGGAGGCACAGGCGCTGAGGACGACGAGGAGCGAGGCGAGGAGGCGTGTGGAGGTCATGCCCGACGCATTGCAGCGCGTGTGCCGGGGCGGAGACGTCGACGAAATGCCATGTTTTGTCGGCGAAACGCGCGGCGTGCGGCGCCGGAGGCCTCGACGCGTAGCGCGCGAGGAGACGTCTTGTAGCGCGCGAGGTTACGAGCTCGGAGCGCGCCACCAGGCGATCACATCGTGCACTCGCCCCAGTACGCCTGATCGATCTCGCCTCGACCGCGCACGAGACAGTAGGCGGTGGCGGCGCCGATGCAGTCGTCGTCGACGTTCACCCAGTGCGCGCGATCACGATCCATGCACCACGCGCAGCAGCGATGACAGCGATCGCGCTCGGAGTACGGAGGCTCGCCCGCGCACGCGAGGTGCTGCGCGTCGCTGTCCTCGCAGAAGCCGTCGACGCCGCACGGACGTCGGTACTGACCGATGCAGACGGCGTCCTCGCCGTCGCAGTCCTCGTCGACGCGGTTCTCGCAGACCTCCGTCGCGCCGGGGTGGCGCGCGGGGTTCTGATCGTCGCAGTCGTCGCGCGCGAGGCTGCCGTCGCGGTCGGTGTCGGCGTCGCACTGCACGTCCGAGCCGTCGCAGTTCTCGTCGAGGCCGTTGTCGCAGATCTCTCTCGCCTCGGGGCTTCGCGAGGGGTCGCCGTCGTCGCAGTCGAGCGCGTCGGGCACGCCGTCGCCATCGGAGTCGGGCCCGCCGCCCGTTGCGTCGATCTCGCTCGAGGGCACGCCCGAGTCCGCCTCGGGCGGCATCGCGGGCAGGCAGCCGGCCGCGGGGTCGCACCAGTCGCCGTCGCCACAGCCATCGACGCGCGTGCCCCACACGCACGAGCCGCTCACGCACGACGCGACCGCGCACGCGGCGAGCGGCTCGCCGCAGCCGCCCGCGCGCAGACAGCACGCGCCCGGGCACTCGTCTGCGTCGGGATCGGTGCGACACGCGAGCGGATGACACGCGCCGCAGAGACACGTCTCGCTCTCGCGACACGGGCCGACGCCTTCGCAGTCCACGCGCGTGATCGTCAGCGTCACGCTCTGTGCGCCCGAGCCGCGGAACGAGTTCATCGCGGCGGCGCTCGCGATCACCTCGCCCGCCGCGTCGAGCAGCTCCACTCGGTAGAGGAGCGGCGTCGGCGTGAACGTGCGCGGACCCGACGTCGCGGAGTGAAGTCCGGTGCCGGTGGCGAAGCGACGCGCCTCGATCGTGCCGCTCACGACCGCCGCGCCGCCCTCGGGCGCGAAGCGATAGCGCGCGGAGGCGAACTGCTCGCGTGGCTCGAAGTCGGTGAAGATCGTGAGGCTCACGGTGTCGCGTCCGGGCGCACACCCGACGGCGAGCATCGAGAGAGCGAGCGCGAGCGCAGCCAGCCGCGACGCGCTCACTGCGGCCTCCCGCTGCGCAGCGTGCGCGCGAAGTCTTCCGTCGAGCGCAGACCGCCCGCGCGGCCCGTCGTGGTCGCGGGCTCCGCAGCGGGTTCGGTTCGAGTGACGCGACGCACGCGTGTCGTTGGACGTGAGAGTGGCTCGTGGCTGTCCGACATCGCACTCGCGTGCTCTGCGCTCGGCGTCGTCTCAGCGCCCGCCGTGATCTCAGGACCTGCCGTGATCTCAGGGGCTGCCGTGATCTCAGGTAGTGCTGTGATCTCAGGGGCTGCCGTGATCTCAGGGGCTGCCGTGATCTCAGGGGCTGCCGTGATCTCAGGGGCTGCTGTGATCCCTGGGCTCGGCGTCGGCGGGTCGATGGGCTCGATCGCTGTCGGCTCGATCGCTGTCGGCGGAGCGACACCGAGCGGGCTCGCGGCGAGGGCGCCGACGATCGCGATGCCCGTGGCCGTGAGGGCGAGCCCGATCATCCACGGGACGGATCGCGATCGCCGCGTCGTCGCTGGCTCGATCGCGACGTCGTGGAGCTGCGTCGCGGTGTCCGCGTCGATCTCGAAGAGCGCCGTCGCCCTCGCATCGGTTGCCGCGTCGGTGTCCGGATCGCCCGGGCCGCGCGACGAGGGCGCGCGCCGCATGGTGGTCTCTGCGCCGTCGAGCGCGTGACGGATGCGCGCGTCGAGGTCCTCCACCACGGAACCCACGAGCTCGCGCACCACGCTCGCGATCGCGAGCGCGCTGGCCTCGGGCACCGCCTCGCGCATCGCCGTCGCGAGCTCGTGCGCGGAGGCCGTGCGCGCCTCGGGACGCTTCGCGAGCCCGCGCGCGATCGCGGCGGCGAGCGCGGCGGGCACGTCGTCGCGCAGCGTGTGGAGCGCGGGCGGCTCGCTGGTGCGGATCGCGCGCAGCGTCTCGTAGGGCGTGTCGGCGCGGAACAGACGCGCGCCGGCGAACGCCTCCCAGGCCACGACGCTGAGCGCGAACACGTCCGAGCGCGCGGTCGCGGGGCGGCCCTGGATCTGCTCGGGCGCGAAGTAGCCGAGCTTGCCGCGGAGCTCGCCGGGATCGGTCGTGGTGCGGCGGTGGAGCGCGCGCGCGACGCCGAAGTCCGCGATGCGCGCGCGTCCGTCGATGCCCACGAGGATGTTCTGGGGCGACACGTCGCGGTGCACGATGTTCATCGGCTCGCCCTCCGGAGAGAGCGCGCCGTGTGCGGCGGCGAGCCCGTCCGCGGCCTGCGCGAGGATGCCCACGAGGATCGGCGTCGTCAGCGGCGCGCCGCGCGACTTCGCCGCGCGCAAGAGGCGATGTAGCGCCACGCCGCGCACGAGCTCGAGCACCATGTAGAGCGTGCCGTCGTCGTCCTTCGCCACGTCGAGGACCTGCACGACGTTCGGGCTCGTGATGAGGCCCGCGAGCCGCCCTTCGTCGAGGAACATGTCGACGAAGCGCTCGTCGCTCGCGAGCTCCGGCAGGATGCGCTTCACGGCCACGAGGCGCTGGAAGCCTCCCTCGCCGAGCGCGCGCGCGACGAAGACCTCCGCCATGCCGCCCGCCGCGATCGGCGCGAGCAGCTCGTAGCGGCCCAAGCGCGTGCCGATCGCCATCTCGGCGCTCCGCGGCAGAGGGCCCGTCGACGACGTGCTCACGCCACGAGGATACGCGATCAGTCGCAGGGGTGAGGCGCCTCGGGATCGCACGGCGCGCGCGTGCCTTCGCAGGAGCCGAGCTCGTTCGTGTCCTCGCCGTCGCTCTCGCAGCGCACCTGACAGCGACAGAGCCAGCCCGACGCGGGATACGGCCGCGTGGTGTCGCTCGAAGAAGGGATCGCCTCGTAGTCCGCGCCCTCGCGCTCGATCGGCGGGACCGCGAGGCGCACGCGCGTCACGTGGCCGATCCAGATCGCGCGCGGGATCGTGAAGCGGAAGCCCGGCTCGCTGCCGCCGAGGCCCGCGATGTCGTCCGGGTGCGCGCAGTCCGAGCGTCGGCAGTAGCGGACGCGCACCGACACCGCGACGTCGGTGCGCGACGCGATCACGTCGAAGGGCACGCTCGGCGTCGCGCTCGCCGACAGCGTGACGAACTGCGCGCCCTGCGTCGCGAAGCTCTGCGACGCCCACGACGAGGGCTCCGCGTCGCCGGCGACCTCGACCACGAGGTGGGAGCGATCGCCGAAGTCACCCGGGCCCTCACGGAGCTCCACGTCGAGGCGCAAGATGCCCTGACGCGCGCACCCGCAGCTCAGCATCGCGAGCAGCCCGAGGGTCGCGAGCGCTGCGGCACGGCCGAGCGACGTCGAGCGCGTGAGCGACGCGATCACAGGCGGATCACCGTGCGGCCGGGCGCTGGGTCGAGCTGGATGGCGTCGTCGACGACGAAGCCGACGCCGATCGCAGCGCCCACGACGACCGCGCCGATCACGATCCACAGCCACGGCTCGTCGGCGACGGTCCCTCCGCTCGGCACGGGTGCGAGCGCGACGTCGATGGTGAGGGTCTGGCCCTCGGCGATCGAGCCCGACCAGTCGAAGGGAAGATGCCCGTCGCGTCGCACGCCGACGCCGTGCGCCCCGGGATCGACCGACACGTCGAGCGGTCGCGCGCCGTCGTCGTCGCGCGCCACGCCGTCGACGAGGATCGCGTGATCGGTGCCGACGTCGAGGCCTGCGAGCTGGAGGTGCGCGATGCGCGCGAGCACCTCCTCGCGGTAGGCCGTCGCCTGCGCGAGCAGCTCACCCTGCGCGTGGAGCACGTCGATCACTTCATCGAACGCGGCGCGCGCCTCGACGAAGCGGCCCAGCGAGCGGAGCACGTAGCCGACGTTGAAGAGCGCGATCTCGGATCGCGAGAGCGCGTAGGCGCGACGGAACGCGGGCAGCGCGTCGGACCATCGCTCTTCGTCGGCAGCGACGGTGCCGGTCTCGAACGCCTCGATCGCGTCGCGGTCCGACCGGGACGTCTGCGCGCTCGCCTCCGCGCCGAAGAGGATCGACGTCGCGAGCATCGCGACGAGTCCGAGCAACCGAAGCATCGCGGAGAGTCTACCCGCGCGCTGCATCACGGCGTGCAGCTCGTGCGACGGAACTCGTAGGGCGCGTCCACGTCGCGACCGCCGTCGTTGTTGACGGTGTGCATGCGGTCGGAGAGCGAGTCGACGCGGCCGGTGAAGTGATCGGGGTTGTACGAGAAGAACGTCGAGGCGCAGTCGGTGCGCGTGATCTCGTGTGTGTTCGAGCCGAACGCCATCTGGTCGCCCATCAAGTTGCCGGTGGCGCGCATCGTGACCGTGTAGTCCCAGCCGTCGGCGGTGCAGGCGGGCGGTCGACGCTCCGAAGGAAGGCCGCGCCACATGCGCGCGACGATCGTGCCGCGGAGCGCGGTGCCCTCGCGCTCGACGCGCAGGGTGAAGCGCGCCCAGTCGCGGAACTCGGGGCTGTAGCGGTACGCGACCCACGTGCCTTCGATCGGATCGTCGCAGCTCAGGCTCTCGCCGAGCAGCGCCGAGGTGCGCACCGTCTCGCCGGAGAGTCGGCCCGCCGAGCCGAGGATGATCGCGGCCGCGCCGCGCGACGCGGCCTCGGTCTCCGCGGTGCCGCCCGGATCCGGATCGGACGCTTGCGTCGAAGTCGCCGGATCCGAGGTCGATCCCGGATCCGCGACTGGATCCGAGGCCGAGCCGGGTTCGACCTCCATGCCTGGCGCCGAGCTCGGATCCGAATCCGGTCGGCGCGGCGACTCGGACGCTGGGTGCGATGTGGCCTGCGGTTCTGGATCCGATGTCGCGCTCGATTCCGGATCAGCCTCCGCGCGCTCTTCGGACTCGGGGTCGGACTCGGGGTCGGACTCGGGGTCGGACTCGGGGTCGGACTCGGAGGACCTGTCGATCTCGGTCTCCGTCTCGTCCGCCTCGCTCGCGATCGTCACCTCGACGAGATCGATCGCGCTGCCCGCGCCCTCGGTGCCGTGCTCGCCGAGCCGCGCTTGCCACGCGCCACCCCCGAGAAAGAGGAGCACCGCGAGGATCGCGTGCGCGCCGATCGACGTCCCCACCCAGAGCGCCATCGGCGGCGCGGGCGTGGACCGCGCGTGCGAGCTCATCCGCCGATCCGCTTCTTCAGCTCGGCGAGCTCGGCGTCGATCGCCGCGTCTTCGGCCTTCTTCTTCTCTTCGTGCGCCCGCAGGAGGGGCGCGATCACCGGGGCTGCGGCCTCGAGAGGATCCGAAGGCAAGAGCTCCACACCGCGCGGCAGCCCCGTGGCGCGAGGCCGGTGTCGCTTGCGCGCGGCTTCGATCGCGGCCTTCACGCGCTCGCCCGTGCTCACGATCTCGAGCTTCGTGATCGACTCTCGCGCGGCCGCTCGCGCGGGCTCGGTGAGCGCGAGGTCGAGGGCGACCGCGAGCATCGACACGTTGCCCGCCATCGCGACGAGGCCGCTCTCGACCAGCGCCTTGGCCGCTTCGGTTTCCTTGGTCTTGGGACGGATGATCACGAGGCTCGCGCCCGACCCGATCGCCGCGAAGCTCTCGGCACCTTCGAGCCGCGCGAGGACGAGATCGGCCACGCCGTAGATCGCACGGGCGAATTCGCGATCCGACACGAGCGCCGCGCGCAGGCCGAAGCGCGGCACGACCGAGCGGATCGACTTGGCCGCGTCCACGTCGTCCTCGACGTCGAACACGATGAGGAGCGGCTCCTTCACGAGCGCGAGCTGCGTGAACGTCGCCGACAGATCCGAGCCCGGCAGCGCCGCGAACGGCACGACGAGGATGCGCGGATCGTCGGGCATGCCGGGCGCGCCACCGAGCAGATCCGCGATGACGGCTCGGCGGTCGGCCGCTCGCCCATAGCCCTCGGGCGTGAGCGGGCCGACCACCTCGACGTCGGCGCGCGAGGCGCCCCGCGCGACCGCGAGCTCGACCGACGACGCGTGCGGCACGAGCACCGCATCGGCGCCCTCGACGGTTCCGAGCCACGCGTCACCGAGGCCCGGCCAGTACGCGATCCGCAGGCCCACGTTGGCGCCGCGCGATTTCTCGAGGGCCACTGCGTCGAGCGCGACGAGCACGTCTGCGCCTTCGATCGACGCCTGCGTCGCTCCCTCGTTCACGTCGGTGTCGACGGGCAGCGCGATCGCGGCGCTCGGGCCCACACGATCTTCGAGGAGCTCGCCGAGCGCGTTCGCGATCGCTCGCGTCCCCGCGTCGGTTCTCGTGGTCGAGACGACGAGGTGCTGCGCGCGCTCACGCATCGAGGTCGTTCTCCGACTTCGTCGAGGTCTCGAGGGGCTTGGTCTCTTCCACGGCAGGCTCGCTCGCCGAGACGGTCTCGGCAGGCTTCGCGGGTAGGGCGACTTCGACGGCGGCGGGTTCGGCCTCGACGGGCTCGCTCGCGGGTCCCGTCGCACCAGCCGGCACGTTCACCTCCGCGGCCGCGACGAGCGCCTCGCCGAGCTGCGTGTGCTCCGCCGCGTCGCCCAGGTAGTAGCGGCTCTTCTTGTACCAAGCGAGACCGCGCACGACGAAGATCTTCACGACCGCGGCCGTGGGCACCGCGAGGAGCACACCGAGGAAGCCGAAGACCTCGCCGCCCATCATCAACGCCACGAGCACCCACACCGCAGGCAGGCCCACCTTGTCGCCGACGACGCGCGGCATGATCACGAAGCCCTCGAGGAACTGACACACCGCGTACGCGACGATCACGAGCACGGGCTTGAGCCAGCCGTCCCAGTCGACCACGCACATCAAGAGACCCATCGTGAGCGCGCTGCCGCTGCCGACGTACGGGATGAACGCGAGCAGGCCCGCGAGCAGCGCGATCGGGATCGCGAGGCGCACGCCCACGAGCGAGTAGGCGATGCCGTAGAGGATCGCCATCGCGATCATCACGAGCAACTGCCCGCGCACGAACTGTCCGAGCATCTGATCGATCTCGGTC
The DNA here is from genome assembly GCA_964502175.1 of uncultured Sandaracinaceae bacterium. Taxonomy (GTDB): domain Bacteria; phylum Myxococcota_A; class Polyangia; order Polyangiales; family Sandaracinaceae; genus JAFLCL01. The sequence continues at coordinate 4,628 of CAZCVE010000015.1, read as the reverse complement.
GCGATCTCGACGACCTGCGGGCGGATGCGCAGCGGCACGAGGTCGCGCGCGCCCGCGACCATGTGATCGAAGTCGTAGAGCAGATAGAACGCGAGCACCGGCACGATGAGCGCGCTGGCGAGCACGCCGATCGCCGAGGCCGTTCCGCCGAGCACACCGCGGAGGACTGCCTCTGCAGGCTGCGCCGCGTGCGACGCGATCGTTGCCGGATCGAGCTCGAACTGCTCGAGCGCCTCGTTCACGCTGTGTGGCACGGGGACGCCGTACTCCCGGAGCACGGGCTCCGCGCGGCGCACCAGATCGAGCAGCTCGTTCGGGAGGTCCGACAGGAAGACAGCCACCTCGTGGATCACGCCGGGGAGCACGAGCAGCGAGAAGAGCGTGATCACCAGCGCCAGCACGGTGAGCACGATCGTGATGCCGATGCCGCGCGGGATGCCGCGGGCCTCGAACCGATCGACGAGCGGATCGAGCAGGTACGCGATGCCGAGCGCCGTGAAGATCGGCGTGAGGACCCCGCGCAGCTCGTAGGTGAGGAAGCCGAGGCCCACGAGCACGACGAGGACGATCAGGCCGCGCGAGACGAGCGGCTTGTCCGCCGCGATCGACTCCGCCTGTTCGCGGATCGACCGCGAGGCGCTCGCGGGAGCCTGGGCATCGTCCGTGTCCACGCGATCCGTTCCCGACATGTCCGCCCTTCTAACACGAAGCGCCGATCCTTCTTCCCGACGCACCGGCCTTCTCGATACGCTCGAATCACATGCTGCGACTCGACTTCTACGTCCAACACCTCGTCAAACAGAACGCGCGCGAGCTCGCGCTGGCCTCGAACGAGGTCGTGCGGTTCAAGTTCAACGACGGCACCGACCGCGCCTCTGCGCAGCCGATCGATCACATGCAGGTCGTGCAGCTCGTCCAGGAGGCCGCGCCGCCGGCTGCTGCAGACGAGCTACGTCGGGCACGCGCCGCGACTTTCACCCACGTGACCGATGGCGGCGTGGTGGTGAACGTCGAGGTCACGGCGCCTACGCCGAACAGCTGGCGCGTCAGGGTCACGCCGGACGACGGCAGTGGTCCGATCGAGGTCGTGTCACAGAAGCCCGCGCGGCCGGACCCGGCGAAGGTCGAGCCCATCGCGCTCAAGCCCGAGCCCGCCGCACGCCCCGCGATCGCCACGCCGCTCGGCGCGGGACCCGGGCGCGGACCGATCGCCCCCGCGGTCGCGGCGCCTGCACCCGCTCCGGCCGCGCCGCCCGCGCCCGCGCCGGTGGTGAGGGCTGCCTACGAGGACAAGCCGTACGCGATGGAGGCCGCCGGGCTGAACATCGATCCGGTCCCCGGCGAGCCGAAGCTCAACCACATGCTCCGCATGATGATCGCGGTGAGCGCGAGCGATCTCCACCTCTCGTCCGACGTCATCCCCATGGTGCGCCGTCACGGTGAGATGCAGTACCTCTACCGGCGCGGTCCGATCAGCGATCGCGAGCTGCGCGAGATCCTCTTCGAGGTCGTCCCGGCGCGAAACAAGGCCGAGTTCCAAGAGTCGAACGACACCGACTTCGCGCACATGATCGAGGGCCTCGCGCGCTTCCGCATGAACTACTTCGCGGATCGAAAGGGCGTGGGCCTCGTCGCCCGCCAGATCCCGTTCGCGATCATGAGCCCCGAGAAGCTCGGCATCCCGCCCAAGGTGCTCGACCTCTGTTACCTCTCGAAGGGCCTCGTGCTCGTCACCGGTCCCACGGGCTCCGGCAAGTCGACCACGCTCGCGACGCTGATCGACGTCATCAACGAGAAGCGCTCGGATCACATCATCACGATCGAAGACCCGATCGAGTTCGTGCACCCGAACAAGAACTGCCTCGTGAACCAGCGCGAGGTGCACGTCCACACGAAGGGCTTCAAGGCCGCGCTGCGCGCTGCCCTCCGCGAAGATCCCGACATCGTGCTCGTGGGCGAGATGCGCGACCTCGAGACGATCGCCATCGCCATCGAGACCGCCGAGACGGGACATCTCGTGTTCGGCACGCTCCACACCACGAGCGCGCCCAGCACCGTCGACCGCATCATCGATCAGTTCCCGGCGGACCGTCAGGAGCAGATCCGCACGATGCTGAGCGAGTCGATCCGCGGCGTGGTCTCGCAGATGCTCTGCAAGAAGAAGGGCGGAGGGCGCGTCGCGGCCTACGAGGTCCTCATCGCGAACTCGGCCGTGGCCAACCTCATCCGCGAGGGCAAGACGTTCCAGCTGAAGAGCGTCATGCAGACCGGCAAGAGCCAGGGCATGCAGACGATGAACGATCATCTCCTCGAGCTCGTGAAGACCGACCAGGTCGAGCCCGAAGAGGCCTACATGAAGAGCAACGACAAGATGACGTTCAAGGAAGCCCTCGAGAAGAACGGCATCCGTCTGAAGCTTCCTTGATTGGCCGAGCGAGGGAGCTCCCGTCAGCAAACTGCCAGCGAGAGCGTGCGCGGCGCGATGCCGAGGGTGACGCGCACGCCCCAGCCGAGCGTGATGCGGTCGTCTTCGATGCCGTCTCCGAACAGCACGCCGCCATCGTTCATCTCGCTGGTGATCGCGAGCGCACCTTCCTTCGCGAGTCGACCTCGCACGAGCGCCGTGCCCGTGATGGGGCTCGGCCACGCCTCGCGCACGAAGTAGGCGAGGGCGCGCTCGGTCGGCTTCGGCAAGAGATCGGTCGCGCCGACGCCGCGCGCGATCGAGAGCGACCAGCCCGTGGCGCCGGTCCCGCTCGCGACGATGAGGCCCGACGACGAGTGGCGCTCCTCGCTGCCGTCGACCCCGATGCGGTACCGCGAGGACTGGTGCGTGCGGTGTCCGAGGTAGATCTCGTTCAGCGCGATCAAGCGCTGACCATCGTCGAGGCGCGCCTCGACCATGGTGCGTGACTCGACCTCGACGTGCGTCTCGACGGCGCGTCGCACGACGTCGGTTGCGCTGGTGGTGTCGAAGCGCACGAGCGCGCCCGCGTTGCGGCCCGGCGTCGGGTCGACGCCGATCACGGTCTGACCGTCGAGGTACTTCGCGACGTTCGCGACGAGGCCGTCTTGTCCGACCGCGACGATGACGTCGGCCGGCTCGAACACGAACCGCGAGAGCTCGGCGCGCGGCACGCGCGTGCGACGCCACTTGGTCGGCAGCGTGCCCGCCACGCCCGAGAGCGCGAGCTCTTGCGCGTGGTGTCGCGCCTCGATCTCGTCGAGGAGCGCCTTGCGGGTGCCGAGGAAGAACGCGGCCTGTGCGCGCGTGCCGTGACGACGAAGGAGCTCTTCGTACTCGGTCGGTCGGCTCACGAGCACGACGCGCGGCATGCCGGTCGTCTTCTTCGTCGACGACGCAGGGTCTCGGTAGGGTGGTGGAGACGCGGTGGCGGTGGTCATCGCCTCACCGCGCCTTCGGCGTGCTCGCCGCGTCGGTGCTGGTCTCGAGCGCGCGCGTGCCTGCGCTCACGAGCTCGGTCAGCAGCGAGCCCAGCGCCTCGCCGCCGAGGTGGAGGTGCTCGATGCGCTGCAGCTTGCCGGCGACCTCCTTCGCCGCGAGCGCTGCGAGCACCGCAGGCGGGACGTCCTTCGCGATCTCCATGCGCGCACGCTCCGCATCGACGCGCGCCATCTCGAGCGCGCGCACCGACGCGGCCTGGAGCTCGCTGCGCGCCTTTTCCGTCTCGATCTTCGCGCCCTCGACCGTGCGCGTGGTCTCCGCCTGCGTGCCCGCCGCGAGGCGCGCTCGCGTGGAGTCGCCCTCCGCCGAGATGCGCTTGGACTCGGCGTCTTCGGTCATCTTTCGCTTCTGGTTCGTGCCCTCCTGCGAGATGAGCTGCTCCTCGCGTCTCGCGAGCTCGATGCGGTTCTGGAGCTCGTTCTCTGCGATCGCACGCTCCTTCTCCACGGCGAGCGCACGTCGCGCGAACGCGGCCTCGTCGGCCTCCTGCTGGATGTGCTCGCGCATGGGCGCCTCGAGCGCGCGCTCGAGATCGTTCGACGGCAAGACCGACGCGACGTGCACCGACGCCATCGCGAGGCCCATCGACTCGAGCACGCCTTCTTCGTCGAAGCGCGCGGCGATGCGCGCGCGCGCCTCGGCCGGGCCCTTACGCAGCGCGTCGCGGAGCGAGAGCCCCGACGCCCACACGGCGACCTCTTGCTGCGCGAGCTGCGAGAGCTGGAGCGCGAGCTTGTCGAGCGGCTGCCGCAGGTGGAGGCCCTTGGCGGGGTCGATCGAGAAGTCGACGCGATCGGCCAAGCGCGACGCGTCGATCACGCGGTAGGTCAACGTGCCCTGCACGCTCACGTCCTGGAAGTCGCTCGAGCGCACGAACGCCGAGAGCGCGACCTCGCGATCGTCGGTGGGCACCTCCGCGAGGCTCGTCGAGAGCGGGAAGAACCAGTGCGACAAGCCGCGTCCCGAGCGGACGAGCGAGCCGCTCTTGTAGACCAGCACATACGAGCTCGAGTCCGCGCGTAGATGCCGGATGAACCAATAGGAACGAATGTCAGCCATGAGGCCTCCTTTGTTGAACGGCGTGATGGTTCGGCGCGCTTCTCTCTCCGGGGCGCCTCGCGGCGGGGTTTGCGAAGCAAACCCCTGGAGCGGGAGTCGATGG
>CAZCVE010000014.1:142244-179271 GCA_964502175.1 uncultured Sandaracinaceae bacterium | reverse complement strand
CGGGCGGTTCGACTTCTCCGCCAGGCGTCACAGGAGGTTTCCGCGACCCTCATCCGCTCATCGCTTCCTCCTCCTCCAGGCTTCCCCTGGCGCACAACCGCCTCGTTTCCGCCCGCGGCCGGCACCACGATCGTGTCCACCGCGGCCGCGCCCAGCGGCACGATCACCGAGTGTCCCGGTGGCTCGCCTCCGTGCCGCGTGAGCACGGACTTCAGCGTGACGTTCGATACGTTCGCCGACGACGTGTCCGCGACGGGCACGTACACGGTGACGTTCGACGACGAGGAGCGCACAGGCACCTTCGACGCGACGTGGTGCGAGCGCGAGCCGATCCTCTGCGGCTGATCGCGAAGACTCGACGGGTACGCTCGATCACCACGCGGAGCGGAATGACGCGGGTGCGCGTACGGTTCGCCGCCCGATGACCGAGCGCTATCCCTTCGGCCTGGTGCCCACCGACCCGTTCGATCTCGCGCGATGCCCTCGGTGTCGCAACGAGGTGGGCCCCGGCGCGCAGCACTGCGCGTCGTGCTTCGCCACCTACGACCTCGCTGCCGCGCGTGCTGCCGTGCTCGCGAGCCCCGAGATCGCGAGCGCACGCTTCGCCTCCCTCGCGCTCGCCCCCGTCGCGGCCGTGGGCGGCACCGCCGCGTATTGGCTCGGTGGCTGGGTGTCGCCGTGGGTCGTGCCGGCGTGCGCAGCGATCCTCGTCTTCGGCCTTGCGGGCTGGGCGACGTTCCGCGCCGCTCCCCGCCTCGCGTCGGTGATCGTGGCCCTCCAATGGCTCGTCCTCGCAGGCGGAGCGCTGTGGGGCCAGCTGCTCGTCCTCGGCGTCGGCTCGCTCGGGGTGATCCGTCTCGCGCCGCTCGTGGTGGTCGCGCTGTGCGCCTACATGCTCCTCGAGTGCTGGCGCGGCTTCACGCGAGGCGCCGTGCTCGCGAAGCTCGCGCAGATCCCGCGCCCCGAACCTCGCGAAGAGACCTACCGCTGACTCACGCAGATCGAGGCGCGCCCACGTCACTCTCCACGGTGCTCGGTGTTCCGCCGCCGGGCCACGGGAGCAGGAACCCGCTGCGCGCCTTGTAGGCAGCCCACTCCGGATAGCGCGACATGCTCGCTTCTTTGCGGAGCATGTTGGGCAGGAACACGAAGCCCCACACCCACGCGAGGATCGCCCACGGGATCCAGTGTCCCGCGAGGAGCGCGAAGGATCCGTAGAGCATCATCTCGCCGAGGTAGTTCGGGTGCCTCACGCGCGCGAAGAAGCCGTCGGTGATGAGCCCGCGCCGCACCTTGAGCGTGAAGTGCTTCTGCGCGTCGGCGCCCAGCATGATCGCGACGCCGAGCACGTAGACGATCGTCGCATTCGCGAGCAACCACGCGGGCTGCTCCACACGACCGAGCACGACGATCGCGGGCGCGATCCAGTACGGCCCGAGCACGAGCAGCCACATCGTGAGCGCGCCGCCGAACGTGACCCGCTTCTCCCAGCTCGGATCGGGGAACACGCGATCCTTGAGCAGCCAGAGCAGCCCATAGCTCCCGTGCAGCGCCGCGTACGTCCACGCCGTCGAGGTCCAGCAGTCGTACGCGGCCATGAGCGCGAGCACGAAGAACAACGTGCCGCCCTTCTGCGCGTTGATGACCCACGCGGCCTTCAGCACCCGAGGCCCGCCGAGGAGATCGTCCGAGAGGTAGTCCCGGACCTTCAACCAGCGAGCGAGCCACGGATTCATGCGACCACCGTGCATCGCACGAGCGATCGCCGTCAAACCCTGGACCGTTCCGCATCGCGACGGAGCACCTCGCGCTTCGTCATCAGGTTCACGCGCTCGGTCTTCGGATCGAAGAGCAGCACCACCTCGCCGCGCTCGATCTGTCTCCTCACCGCGAGGACCTTGTCGTCGAGCGAGACCTCGACGTGGCCGTAGTCCGTGCCCTCGCGCGTGACGAAGTCCTCGATCACACCGCGCTGCGCAGCCGCGCTCAGCTGGTCGAACGGGATCTCGAGATCGACGGGCTCGTCGTCGTCATCGTCCCTGCGCGCGGGCTCGTCGCGGTCGATCCATCGTTCGTCGTCATCGGACATCGAGAGCTCCATCGGCGTCGGGGTCGGCGACGCGCACCGAAGACTGACATGGGACACGTCCCCGTTCGGGGCTCGCACCGATCGACGATCCGAGGACCAGGCACGTCGGTCCGCGCGAGGGCACGACGGCTGCATCGAGGTCGTGCATGAGGACGACCATGCGAAGCGCACGAGGCCTCCACTGTGTCGCGGTGCCGCGCCCTGGTACTGCTGCCCGGAACTTCGTTCCGGGTTCTTCGACGTACGCGGACAGCATCGCTCCGGCTCCCTCCGAGGCACACGCGGTCGAGACCTCTGCGGTCGACCCGGGCACCGAGAGCGGCGAGCACCTCGGAGCGACCGCGCGGTCGAGCTCGCCTCACCCGCTGCCCGTCGACGCAGCGCCGGTCAGCGCGCCTATCGAGGTGAAGCCCCTCACGCCCGCCGTCACGCGCGTGCGGCCCGTGCGAGTCGTAGGCGATGCCCCTCGTACGTCCGAGAGAGAGACCGCGAGAGAGACCGCGGGAGAAGCTGCCGAGACGGCCGCTGCGCCGCGGGTCCCGCCGAGCCGCAACGAGCGAGAGACCGTGCCCGTGGCGACGGACCTGAGCGAGCTCCGCCGCTACAGCACGATGACGCCCTTCGCGATGGAAGCGCCGCACAGCGGATGGCGCTGGTTCGTCGGCGTCGCCGCCGCAGCGTTCGTGGCCTCGGGCGTGCTGGTCCTCTTCGACGGTCTCTGACCACGAGCTGTGAGCGCGCGACCCGATCATCGCATCGCCTCGAGGTGCGCGAGCACCACGCGAGGATCGACGCGCCCCTTGAACCGCACGATGCGCGCGTCCGGTGGGATCGACGCGTCTCGCACCGCGAGGCGCTCGCTCACGCACACGATCAGGCGATCGAGCTTCGCCTCGTCGAGCGTCGCGAGCTTGTTCGCGAGGTACGCGGGGCTCCAGTAGCCGATGATCTCGAGCCACGCGCATCGGGTCGGGTCGCGACGATCGACGAGACGAAAGTCGGGAAAGATCATGCGTCCGCGGCCGACGGGGATCGGCTCCGGCTCACGCACGAGCTCCCAGTGAGGGGCGAGCTTGGTGAAGCGTCGCGCGAAGGCCTCTTCGATCGCGCTGTCGTAGGCGGGCTCGGTCGGACGACACGCGGCCACGAACGGATCGTCGCTGCCGAGACGGAACGTCCACTCCGCGCTGGGACCCGGGATGCGCACGAGCGCCTCGAAGCGCGCGCGCGACAGCACCGGCACGAGCGCGCGCGTGGCCGACGCGTAGAGGCGCGTGTGCCGAAAGAGCGCGAACGGTCCCGAGATCGTCAGGACGATCGGCGGCTCGACAGGCGCCACCCCGGGGAGCGTGAGCGTGGCGTCAGCCGCGCGACGCTGGGCCACGACGAGGAGGCCGCGGAGCTGCGCCGTACGCACGACCGCGCGAGCGCCACCGTGGAGCGTGAGCACGATCTCACGCGAGCGCGCGAAGAGCTGCTCGACGAGCACGCGGTTGCCGTGCGCGCGGAGCTCATCGACCGTCGGCGCTTCGCCCTCGAGCTCGACGACCTGCTCCGAAGGCAGGTCGGCGAAGAGCGCGTCCTCGAGCTCTGACACCGCGATCCCCAGCTTCGACGCGAACGCCTGCGCGAGCGCGTCGCGCGAGACCTCACCGCTGGCGCGCGCCACGAACAGCGCCTCGCGGAGCGCACGCGGTGACACGCGCGCGGCGGTCTTCGAGCGCAGACGTGCGTCGAGCGCAGCGCACACGAGCTCGTGCTTTCTTCGCGACAAGGTCGGCTGCGGCGGGACGCGCGTGAGCGGCAGCCGCGTGTCGCTCGCCTCGTGACGCGCGGGCTCGGGCCGCGCGAGCGCATCGTCGAGCTCGCGACGCCTCAGGCCGACGTGCGCGACGTAGAGCTCGACGAGCCGCCGGATCGCTCGGTCGTCTTCGGGCACGAGCCAGCGCGGCGCGAGGATCTTCGAGGTCGTCATCGCGCCTCCGCGTGGTCCTGCCGCGCCTCGAGACCACGACGACGCTCGCGAGACACCCAGCCCTCGCGCGTTCCTTCCGTCACCAGCTCGTACACGGTGGCGCGCTTGCCAGGGCTCGGCCTCAGCACGCGGCCGACGCGCTGCACGTGCTCGCGCGTGCTGAGCGCGCCTCCGAGCACGATGGCGATCTCGGCGTCCGGCACGTCGATGCCCTCGTTGAGCACGCGCGCCGACACGAGCGCACGGAGGCTCCCTTCACGGAACCGCTCGAGCGCCCGCGCGCGCTCGTCCTTGCCGATGTCGCACGTGATCGGCATCACGAAGAAGCGTCGCGCGATGCGGTACGCGGCCTCGTTCGAGCCCACGAAGACGAGCGTGCGCGTGTCTCGATGGCGATGGAGGAGGCGCCCGAGCAGCCGCTCTTTGGCCTCCGTGAGCGCGAGGATCGATCGCGATCGACGAAACGCCGCCATCGCGACGCGGCCCTCGAGGCTCGCCTGCGCCTCACGCGCGAGCTCTGCGAACGAGCGCTCGCGATCGGACCCGAGCGTGGCGACCCACGCCTTGAACGTGGCCGTCGCCGCCACGTACGCCGCGCGCTCGTCGGGCATGAGCGGCAGGCGGATGAGCAGCTGATCGAACGGCGCGAGCCACTCGCCCGCGAGATCCTTCACCGACACGTCCGAGACGATGGGACCGATCAGCTCCGCGAGCCGGGCCGCCGCGTGACCATCGGGCGGAGTGGCCGTGAGACCGAGCCGCGCGGTCGCCGTGCTGGTCTCGAGGATCTCGTCCATCGACGCGTCGCCGAAGTGGTGCGCCTCGTCGACGACGAGGAGCTCGAAGCGAGGCGCCATCGCGCTCACGTTCCGCTGCGCCGATGCGTAGGTGGACACGGTGATCGGACCGACCTCGTGCGACCCATCGCCGTAGCGCGCGACCGACACGCCGAGCTCGCGCGTGAGCACGTGATGCCACTGCTCGAGCAGCGCGCGCGTGGGCACCACGATCAGCGTCGGCGCCTGGCTGCGCACGAGCGCGGCGAGCCCCACCCGCGTCTTGCCCGCGCCGGTCGGCAAGACCACGAGCCCTCTCCGATCCGCGACCTCCCACGCCGCGATCGCCCGCTCCTGGTAGGGCCGCAGCGGCTGGCGCGCGTCGACGGCGATCGCTCCGGAGAGCTGCGGTCGATCGAGCCGCTCGGTCGCGATCGCGTCGTCGGTGAGCGCGAGGCCGAGCGAGCGCGCGCGCTCGGTGATCGACCCGTACGCGCTCCCTGGCGCTCTCAGGCGGTGCACGCGCGGATCGACGCGCGCCTCGGAGAACGCAGCGAGGTGCTCGGGCGGGACGTCGTCGAGGAGGAGCGTCCCGTGGTCGTGTGCGATCTTCATGGGCCGCCCCATCGCGAGCACGCGGCTGCCGTTGCGTGAATTCGTCAGCGGACGCGAGTCGAGCCGGCAGGAGGGCGGAGACCTGCCCTTCGAGAGAGGTGCGTGCGCGGTCCGACGCGGCGACAATCCCGCGCATGGCGAAGGACGAGCGCATCACGTGGAGTCGCGTCGAGGCCTCGCGCCTCGAGCTGGCGGGCAAGAAGATCGCGGTCGTCGGCGGCACGGGCGGCCTCGGTCGCGCGATCGCGCAGCGGCTCGCGAAGCAGGGCGCGCACGTGACCGTCGTCGGTCAGACGTTTCGCGACGCGGGCACGCCGAACCTCGAATTCGTGCAGGCGGATCTCAGCCTCCTCCGCGAGGCCGAGCGCGTCGCGAAGGCTCTGCCTGCGGAGTCGCTCGACGTCGTGCTGTTCACCACCGGCATCTTCGCGGCGCCCGAGCGTCAGGTGACGTCCGAGGGCGTCGAGCGCGACATGGCGGTGAGCTACCTGAGCCGCCTCGTGATGCTGCGCGAGCTGGGGACGCGCCTCGGCAAGGAGCGCACGGTCGGGTCGCTCGCACCGCGCGTGTTCGTGATGGGCTATCCCGGCGCAGGACAAGAAGGAACGCTCGGCGACCTCAACGCAGAGAAGACCTACGGCGCGATGTGGGTGCACATGAACACCGTCGTGGGCAACGAGTGCCTCGTGCACGACGCGACGCGGCGCTACCCGAAGGTGAACACGTACGGGCTGAACCCTGGGCTCATCAAGACGAACATCCGCGACAACTTCCTCGGCCAGGGCTCGCTGCGATCGCGCATCGCGGAGTCGATGATCAGCTGGTTCACACCGACGCCCGAGACCTACGCGGATCGCATCGCGCCGCTGCTCGTCTCGCCCGATCTCGAGCCGCACCGCGGCGCGATGTTCGATCAGAAGGCGAGCGCGATCCTGCCCACGCCGAAGCTCACCGACCGCGCGCACGTGGATCGCTTCCTCCGCGAGTCGGAGGAGATCGTGACGACGAAGGCGAAGCTCACGCTCGCGCCGTAGCCGATCACGTTCGGGAGATCGTTCTCAGAGCGCGGGACCGCGCCTGCCAATCGCGTTCCAGATGGCGATCACCATGATCTGATCGTGCGCGGTGATTCGGTAGTAGACGTGGTGTCGCGAGCGCGGGAGGAGCGTCTGTAGAGGCGTCCATCGCGGGACGGGTAGACGCTTCCTGCCTCCGGCTCGACGCGAAGGAGACTCAGCGCGTCGCGGAGCTCGTCGTCGAAGAGCAGTGGTGCGGCAGGCCTTTCCTTCCGCCACCAGACCGAACGACGCTCGGCGTCTCGCACGGCGCGAGCCGTGAGCTGGAGGTTCACCCGAGCGCCTTCAAGCGCGACCAGAGATCGGCCTCCGACACGACTCGGCCACCCGCGAGATCTTCTTCGCCCTCCGCGAGCGCCTGCTCGAGAGCGGCGCGGTCACGCTCCTCGAGCTCATCACCGTCCAGGAGCGCGACGCGGACCCCGGTGCCATCCGGGAGCGCAGTCGGCTCGTCGAGCACAAGACGACCGTTTCGGACACGCGCCTTCAGTGCCTGCATCGCCCGATGCTAGCGGCCGCGTGCTCGCCCCGCCACGGTGCTCATTCTTCGCGAGCTTCTTGTTGGATGCCGAGTCGTCGCGGAAGCAGTCAGCCCGTCTCGATCGATCTCAGCGCGCCTGAGCCGTCGAGGTGAGCCTGCAGACCGTGCTCGGCGTCGTTGGCCTCGTCCTCGAACCACAGCGTGGTCCGACGCGACGCGAGTTCCACGCTCTGAAGCACCCACCGGGAGGGACTGTCCCCCTCGGGAGGGATGTCTCGTGCGCGCTCCAACACTTCCGCGCGAAGTGCCGGCCAGCGTGACGTGATGTGCTCGAGGCGCTCGACGTACCTTGCGATCTTCCTCTGGAGTGGCGATGCCGCCTTCGACCCCGCGAGATCGAGGAGCACTTCGACCTCGACCCCATCGATCGCGATCAGCCCCTCGACGGACTCGTAGCCTGTCGTGAAGACTGCTTCTCTCAACACGTCCGGGATGGAAACGGGCGGCGGCGGAGTCTCGGGGAACCCGGCCTCCGCAGCAGTGCCCGGAATGATCTCGATCGCCTCGACGGCGGTAGCCGAGGGCATCAGCCCCTTCTTCGGGGCGGCCATCGACGCGCGCGTCCGGAACACGAACGGTCCGCGGCGAGCCATCACCAACCGCGTCCACTCGTGTTGAGGAATCCAAGGACACTCGACACGCAGGACGGACCACTGAGATCGATCGCCCGCGTCGCGCCACGGGGACACCATGAGGACGGGGATCATTCCGCCCTTCACGTGCAGCGCTCCGGTCCAACCGTCGGCGACCCCGATGAGCGTCCAGAGAGCTTCGTCCATGCTCCTCATGGTCGCCTGAAATCGCAACGCGGTGAAACGAAACGGGCCCCGGATCGCTCCGGAGCCCGTCTCTTCGTTCACGACACGCAGCCGGTGTCCCGCCGAGCGCAGCGCGAGGCGTGCAAGCGGGGCTGGGGCCCCCCGCGCCAGCATTCGCGTCAGCGAATGGAGCGGGAGGGGGCCCCGACCACGGGGGAGGGTCCGCATGGACCCTCGGACAACTCAGTGCTGATGCTCGTGATCGTCGCTGCCGCCCTTTTCCTTCTTCGGGGCCTCGGCGATCATCGCCTCGGTCGTGAGGAGGAGGGACGCGACCGAGGCCGCGTTCGTGAGCGCCGTGCGGACGACCTTCGTCGGGTCGACGACGCCGGCCGCGAGGAGGTCCTCGTAGGTCTCGGTGGCCGCGTTGAAGCCGAAGGCGTCCTTGCCGTTCCGGACCTTGTCGACGACGACCGAGCCCTCGACGCCCGCGTTCGCCGAGATCTGGCGGAGCGGCTCTTCGATCGCGCGACGAACGATCTTGATGCCGATCTTCTCCTCCACGGTCGCCTCGAGCGTGTCGAGGATCGACTGCACGCGGATGAGCGCGACGCCGCCGCCGGGGACGATGCCTTCTTCCGAGGCCGCGCGCGTGGAGTGGAGCGCGTCGTCGACGCGATCCTTCTTCTCCTTGAGCTCGATCTCCGAAGCCGCGCCGACCTTGATGACCGCAACGCCGCCCGCGAGCTTCGCGAGACGCTCCTGGAGCTTCTCCTTGTCGTAGTCGCTCGTGGTGTCCGCGATCTGGCGACGAAGGAGCTCGGTGCGACCCGTGATCTCCTTCTTGTCGCCGCGGCCGCTGACGATCGTCGTGAAGTCCTTGGTGATCTTCACGCGGTCGGCGCGACCGAGGTCCGAGAGCGACACGCTCTCGAGCTTGATGCCGAGATCCTCCGTCACGACCTGGCCACCCGTGAGGATCGCCATGTCCTTGAGCATCTCCTTGCGGCGGTCACCGAAGCCCGGCGCCTTCACGGCCGCAGCCTTGAACGTGCCGCGGAGCTGGTTGACCACGAGCGTCGCGAGCGCCTCGCCATCGACGTCTTCCGACACGATGAGGAGCGGCTTGCCCGCGCGCGCCACGGCCTCGAGCAAGGGGAGCATGTCCCGCATGTTCGAGATCTTCTTCTCGCAGAGGAGGATGTACGGGTCCTCGAGGTTGACCTCCATCTTGTCGGGGTCGGTCACGAAGTACGGCGACAGGTAGCCGCGGTCGAACTGCATGCCCTCGACGACGTCGAGCGTGGTCTCGAGGCCCTTGGCCTCCTCGACGGTGATCACGCCTTCCTTGCCGACCTTCTCCATCGCCTGCGCGAGCATCTCGCCGATGGAGCTGTCGCCGTTCGCGCTGATCGTTCCGACCTGCGCGATCTCCTTGTGATCCTTGACCTCGCGCGAGAGCTTCTTGAGCTCACCGAGCAGCGCCTCGACGGCCTTGTCGATGCCGCGCTTGAGACTCATCGGGTCGTGACCCGCGGAGACCATCTTCGAGCCCTCGCGGAAGATCGCCTGCGCGAGCACGGTCGCCGTCGTGGTGCCGTCGCCGGCGACGTCGGCCGTCTTGCTGGCGACCTCGCGCACCATCTGCGCGCCCATGTTCTCGAACTTGTCCTTGAGCTCGATCTCCTTGGCGACGGTGACGCCGTCCTTGGTGACCTTCGGCGCGCCGAACGACTTCTCGATCACGACGTTGCGGCCCTTGGGACCGAGCGTGACCTTCACCGCGTTCGCGAGAGCATCGACACCCGCGAGCACGCGGGCCTGAGCGTTCTGATCATAGATGATGGCTTTGGCCGTCATGGACTCTTCTCCTGAGGAAACTGGGGGAAATCAGAGGATCGATCGGGCTCAGAGGATGGCCAGCACGTCGTCTTCGCGGAGGATGAGCAGCTCTTCGCCGTCGATCTTCACCTCGGTGCCGCCGTACTTGCCGAAGAGCACGCGGTCGCCCGCCTTCACCTCGAGCGGACGAACCTCACCCTTGTCGTTCGTGCGGCCGTTGCCGACGGCGATGACCGTCGCTTCGATCGGCTTCTCCTTGGCGGAGTCCGGGATGATGATGCCGCCCTTGCTCTTGGTCTCGGGGTCGAGGCGCTTGACGAGGATGCGGTCGTGAAGGGGTCGGAACTTCATGGTCTCTCCTTGAGGAAACGATCAGGTCATCGGGCTGGCCTGCGTGGCCGGCGGGTCGCCGTGCGCGGGCCCTGAATCGCGGGGCGCATCGCTAAGCACGTGGGTCTGGGGCGTCAAGGCCGGATCCCCGCGAGCTTTCTCACGCCGCCTTGGGCGCGAGGGACACGTGCTACGTCTGGGCCCGTGGCGTCCGCGCGCGTGATCTCCATCGACGAGCCCGCCCTGCGCGCGCTGTACGACGCGCTCGACCAGCTTCGTCGCGCGGAGGAGCCCTTCGATCCGAGGAACGACGGCGCGTGGCGAGTGGTCGCGGGGTGGGCGCGAGGACGCGTGCCGGCGCGGGATCGTCGTCACGACGACGTGGTGCAGGAGTCCTTGCTCGCGATCGCGCGCTACGTGCGCGACATGGAGGCCGCGACCCCGCGCGCGGCCGCGAAGTGGGCGACGACCATCCTGCGCAGGAAGCAGATCGACGTGCTCCGGCACGACACGATCGACGCCGTGGCGCGCGGGATGATCGAGGGCGAGGCGACGCTCGACGCGATCACGGCCGACGAGCCCACGGTGCCCGCGACGCTACTCGAGGCGCAGTACCGACGCATCGAGGAGGTCGTGCTCCGCGCGATCGAGGACGAGCCCTCGGCGACGGTGCGCCTCACGCGTCGCTCGATGGCGCGCGCGGCGATCTACCGCTTCGTGCTCGAGCTCGAGCCCGAGGCCGTGGAGGCGCGGCTCGCGCTCGCCGAGCCGGTGGGCAAGGAGCGCCTCTACAAGTGGATCGAGCGCGGCCGCACGCTGGTCGCGGACGCGATGCGTGGCTGGGCGAGCGCACGCCCGTCCGAGCCGGACGTGCAGGCGATCAGCGCGGTGGTGATCGATCTCGTCGAGGCGCGGCGCGTCGACGCGGGAAAACCCCGGCCGGAGAGGCGAAAGCCGTGATCCGGATGCACCCTCACGTACCGAAACCTGATCGGGGCCCCGTTCCCGGAGACACTGGCTGTCAGTCCTGGCACCTCGTCCTCGACCCCTCGACATGACGCGAACCCTCGCACCCACCCATCCGTCGCTCCTCGACCGGTACCTCAGCCAGGCCGAGGCCGCGATCCGTGCGCGCGACGGCATCGAGGAGCGCGACGCCGACCTCGAGGCGATCCTCGAGGTGCTCGCGATGACGGTCGCGCTCGAGGTCATGGGCGAGCTCGTCCGCGTGCCCCCCGCGACGCGAGAGAGCCTTCGTCGCGTCGGCGCGCGCGCGCTCCTCCAGATCGGCTCGCTCCTGCCCACGGGCGACAGCGACGAAGACGAAGACCGCGCCGAGGCCGTGCGGCTCATCGGTCCGTTCGCGCGAGACGGAATCCGCGCGCTCGCGGGCAAGGAGCCTCCCGCGCCCCGCAAGGACGACGCGATCGTGCTCGACGGCGAGCTCGTGGGTCTCTCGCAAGGCCACTTCGACGGCTTCCGTCTCGCAGAGATCGCGTGGCGCGTCCGAGAGTCGAGCGCGGCGAAGCGTGCGCTCGGCATGCTGCGTCGCGTGGAGTCGGGCAGCGACGCCACGCGCCTCCGCCTCGCCGCCGACGGAGCCGCGCCCATGCGCGACCCCTCGAGCGGCCGCCGCATCGCGGAGCTCACCATCGCCGGCCACGCGATCGAGCTCCACCGCTTCGACGACGGAGCGATCGCCGCCTACGCGGCCTCCGCCGTCATGCTCCGCCTGGGCGGCGAGCACGTCACCTCACGCGTCTCGCGCGCAGGCTACGCAGAGGCGAGCATCGGAGACCGCGCGACGCGCTTCGAGCTCGACGTCGCCGGCACGACGACGACGTTCGAGATCAGCTGAGGCGCTGCAACGACGTTCGAGCTCAGCGGAGCGACTGGAACCTTTCAGATGGAAGTCTTCACCGTCTCCCAGACTGACAAGCTCGAGTTCTGCGTCGTCGACGGCTCCGGGGCCTCCCACCACAACGAGATCGCAATTCACGTCGGCAACGGGACACTCGATCTGGAGCGTTACCGTCGAGACCCCCTGGTCGTCCGCCTCGTCTCGCATCATCGCGGGAGCAAGTCCGCTCGACTGAAGCGAAGCGATGCGCTCTTGGTGGGTGTTCTCCTCGTGCTGCGCCGTAGCGTGCTCGAGACGAGCGCAGGGGAGATCCTCCGGCAGAACTGCGACGTGCTCCCGGTTGGATGCGACGACGCTGATGCTTGCCTCGTACTTCCTCGATCACGACTCGCCGCACTCGACGAGACGCGGTCGAACATCCTGAGGCTTCCCTCTGGTCCGGCCTATTCAGTGACAAGAGCCGTCTTCGATCCTGAGCGGATCGGTGACATAGCCGTGTTCCGGACGGTCACCGTGCCCGGCCTGATCTACGTGACGGGGGCACTCCGCGACAGTTGGCACTCGTGTGGGCTCGTCGGAATGGACTTCCGAAAGGAGTGGGCCTCCCACGAGTAGCGGTGGCCGTGCGCTCGTTCGCGCGGTGAACGGCGTCAGAACCACCAGCGCTCGACGTCGCGCGTATCAATCGACGCTCATCCGAGAGAAGCGAAGGAGACCGCGTCACCAGAATTCCCTCGGTGAACGACGAACGCCCGATCCCTCGGTGAAGAAGAGACCGGGCGCGCATCGTGAGGGTGTGCGGGCGACGCATGCGTCGCCCTACGGGTGCGAGGACGAGGGCTACGGCGAGACGCCGGTGATCTCGGTGCGGGTCGCGGTGAACGTGAGGGCGGACGAGTAGCCGTCTGCGATGCGCGGGTCGTCGTAGCAGCCGCGGCCCTCGATGCGCGTTCCGTCGCCGTCGATGCATGCGGTGACGACCGCCTGGCAGCCGCGCGGGCCGGTGCGGGCGACCTCGAAGGACTCGAGGCCGTCGCCGTCGAGGTCGACGTCGGGGCTCGTCGCGCGGAGGCGCAGGATCGCGATCATGCCGCCGCCGATCATCATGTCGGCGAGCGTCGGATCCTCGGTCGAGCCGTCACACGGGTCGCCGATCTCGATCATGAAGCCGCCGCCGCCGCCGAACATCTCGAGCATGCTCGCGCTGAGGAACGACATCGTCTGCACGGGGATGCCGCCGCAGATGAGGCCGTCTTCGAGGCCGCTCAGCTCGCCGCCCGACTGCTGCGTCGTGGCCGAGAGCATGCCGCGCTCGAGCGTGATGGGGAGGAACGCGATCGGGAGATCGAGATCCTCGGGGCCGCCGTTCAGCGCGCGCATCGCGATGGTGCTCTCGAGCGAGGTCGTCGGCGTGAAGTCGGCATTGAGCGAGGTCGGGTCGACCGTGAAGCCCGCGCCGTCCGCGTCGCCGAGGAGCCACGCCGTGCGGAGCGACGGATCGTTCACGCCCGTCGGATCGTCGAGACCGAGGAACGAGAGGAGGAAGTTCGGGCCGCCGCCGCCACCACCGCCGCCGGGGCCACCGCCGCCGAGGAACATGTTGATGAGCGCGAGCGCCGAGCCGAGCGACGTCGCGAAGCGGTTGTCGGGCATGCCGTCGCCCGAGTAGTCGCAGCCCGTGCCCTCGTCGCCGAACTGCGTGTTCTCGAGGTGCACGGAGACCTCGTCGCGGCAGTCCGCGCCGCAGCCGTCCCAGCGCGTCGTGTTGCCATCGTCGCACTGCTCGCCGGCGTCCAGCATGCCGTTGCCGCAGCCCGCGATCGTGCGGCAGTCGGGGCCGCAGCCCATCGTGCCGTCGCACACCTCGCCGCGGTGCAGGTCGAGCACGCCGTTGCCGCACATCTCGTTCGAGAGACAGTCGGCGCGGCAGCCATCGCCCGAGAGGTTGTTGCCGTCGTCGCAGACCTCGCCCGGATCGGGCGGGCCGCCGTCGCCGCAGTACGGATCGCGCACGCACTCGGCGCTGCATCCATCGCCCGACGTGAGGTTGCCGTCGTCGCACTGCTCACCCGGCTCGATGCGGCTGTTGCCGCACTCCGGTGGGGCGACGAACGCGTCCGGCGGGCCCGACATGAACGCGTCGGTGCCCGGAGGGAGCGGAGCGTCGGGACGCGCAGGTGCATCGAAGTCGAGCACGATGCCTGCGTCTTCGCCGCCGAGCGTGTTGGTGCTCGCACATCCTGCGAGCGAGCTCGCGGCTGCCGTGGCCGCGAGGAGGGTGGTCATGTAAGTGCGCATAGGTCCTCTCTACGTCCCGAGCCCAGGGACGCGGCACGATAACAGACAACCCCTCGGGTTCGCGGCCGACGCCCAGCGTTCACGCACACCGCCGCGCACGGCGCGGAGGGAAGCTCTGCTGGGGACGATCGCGTACAAGGCCGCGGTGAGTCAGACGCAGAGCACGCCGCTCGAGCCCGGCGAGAAGATCGTGTGGCAGAGCCGCGGCGGTGGACCCGCGGGCTGGAGCCAGTGGGTCTACGTCGTGGGCGTCCTCGTCGGCCTGCACCTCTGCGGCACGCTCGCGTTCATCCCGATCGCGTTCCTGGGCGCCACGAGCAGCAGCTCGTACGACGATCGCTACGGCGATGCCTACGGCGGCATGGACGACGATCCGTACACCTACGGCGCCGCCGAGGTCCCGCGCCGCGAGCCGTCGATCGGCGAGACGATCCTCGCCACACTGCCCTCGCTGCTCTGCACGCTGATCTCGTTCGGCCTCGCGGGTGCGGCGGGCTACGTCGTGATCCGACCGCGCCTCCGGCCGAGCTACTTCCTCACGCCCAAGCGCGTGATCGCGCACAAGCTCTTCGGCGGCGAGGAGAGCTGGGCGCTCTCGAACGTGCGCGAGATGCGGCAGTACATCGCCGTCTACCGCGGTCGGTACGGCTCGGTTCAAGAGGTCGCGACGAACCGCGTGCAGATCAAGCTGGCGTCGAACGCGTGGGTGACGGTCGGCCCGATCGCCGACATGCAGGGCCTGCTCGATCTCTACGAGCACGCGATCGGCACGCGCTGGATCGAGCTCGACGCGCTGCCCGCGGTGGGCGGCGCGCTCGCACCGGGCGAGTCGAGGGCCGACCTGCTCTTCATCGGCCGCACCAAGACCACGGGCATGAGCTACGGCCCGCTCTTCGTCGGTCCGACGCGCATCGTTCGCTTCACCGAGGTCCTCGAGGCCCACCAGCTCGGGCGCCTCTACACGGTGCTCGGTCGCGAGGGGACGCCCGAAGAGATCGAAGAGCTGATCGTGTCGACCGCGCGCGGCGGCAACTTCGGTCACTTCGTCGACGTCGCCCGCGACGAAGCGCGACCCGCCGTGGATGGGCGCGTGCTGTCGCTGCGCCTCGGCGAGCGCGCCGAGCCGATCGACGTCTCGGAGGCGGACGCGGATCGCGCGCGCCGCTTCTTCGCGAAGAAGACTCCGTTCCGAGGGTGACGATGGAAGCCGCGCTCGTCCTCGTGCTCGCCATCGTCGCGTGTGTCGTCCTCTACGCGATCTCGGTCGCCCCCAAGCGCAAGGCGCCGCGCACCACCGCGAACCTCCGCCGCGAGCTCGACAAGCTGACGCACGATCCGCGCGCGTCCGAGTCGCTGATCGCGCGTGAACGAGAGCGCAGCCCCGACGCGAGCGAGCTCGAGCTCCTCGAGACGGTGCTGCGTCGCTTGAAGCGCGAGCGTCGTCGGTGACCGAGCGAGGCGACCTCGACGCACGCGTCGATCGTCGTAGGCTCGCGCGCGTGCCTCCGGCTGCCGTTCGCCCCTCGTCACCGCCTGCCCCGTCTCCCGAGCTCGCGGGCTCGATCGCCGCGCTCGGACGCGCGCTCGATCACGAGCCGAAGAACGTGCCGCTGATGCTCCAGGCGCTGACGCACCGCTCGTTCGCGAACGAGCGCCCCGAGCTCGCGCCCGATCACAACGAGACCCTAGAGTTTCTGGGCGATTCCGTCGTCGGGCTCGCCGCCGCGATGCTGCTCCGCAAGAGCTTTCCGGACGCGCGCGAGGGCGAGATGACGCGTCGACGCGCCGATCTCGTGTGCGAGCGGACGCTCGCGAAGATCGCGGAGACGCTCGACCTCGGCCCGCTGCTCCGCCTCGGTCGAGGCGAAGAGAAGAGCGGCGGCCGCACCAAGGCGCGCTTGCTCGCGAGCGCGCTCGAGGCGCTCGTCGCCGCGGTGCTGCTCGACGCCGACGTCGACACCGCGCTGCGCGTCGCGACGCGACTGCTCGAGCCGCACCTCGACGCGATGGCGCCCGGCGAAGGCGACTTCAAGTCACGCGTGCAGGAGCACCTCCAGGCCGCAGGTCGGGGCACGCCGCGCTACGAGCTCGTCGCGCAGGAGGGACCCGAGCACGCGCGCACGTTCTTCGTCGCGATCCAGATCGAAGGCACCGAGCTCGCGCGTGGCGAAGGCAAGAGCAAGCTCGAGGCCGAACAAGCGGCGGCGCGCGCGGCGTTCGAGTCGCTCACGACGCGCACGTGACGAGCCGCGAGTGATCGGGACCCGTCGCATCGTGCGGACCTCGTGGCTCGCGGCCCTCGCGCTGCTGCTCGCCGCGCTCGCGCCGATCGAGACGATCACCGCGGACCCGCCGCCGACCACGGCGGAGACCGCGAGCGAGACGCGAGCACCCGCGAAGCGCACCACCGCGCGACGCTCTGCGACCCGACGACGCACCACCGCACGACGCCCCACCGCGCGGCGCACGACGACACGGCGGCCGGCCGCGCGACGTCGCGTCGTGCGTCGACGCTTCGTGCCGCGCCTCACGGCAGCGCAGCGGAGGCAGATCCGACGCTGGCACACGCGCGCGACCCGCACGGAGATCGAGGTGTGGTCGCGCCACGATCCGCTGCCGATCGTGTTCCGTCCGCTCACGCGTGATCGCTTCGAGCTCGTGCCCGACGACGCGTACGGCGCCTTCTCGGGCGAAGCGCTCGACCGCGCGGAGCTCGCGCTCGCGTACCGCGAAGACGGCTCGCACCACGCCGTTCACCCGCGCCTGCTCACGCTCGTGCACCGCGCGGTGCGTCACTTCCGCGCGCCGTACGTGTGGGTGATCAGCGGCTACCGCGGCGGGAACCCTCGCAGCCGCCACGCGCAAGGTCGCGCGATCGATCTCGTGCTGCCCGGCGTGACCGATCGACGCCTCGCGGCGTACCTGCGGCCGCAGGGCTTCGTCGGCGTCGGCATCTATCCGACGAGCGGCTTCGTCCACCTCGACGTGCGCGCGCGCAGCTACTTCTGGTCCGACAGCTCGGGCCCGGACCAGAGCAACCGCGAGCGACGCATCCTGCCGACGATGGGACCGCGCTTCGATCGCATCGCGAGGAACCTCGGCGCCGAGCCCGTGCCCGATCTCGACGACACGGCCGACGAAGAGCTCGAGGGCGAGCTCGAGCAGGGCGGCGTCACCGTCGGACCCGACACCACGGGCGACGTGGAGATCGAGCCGAGCGAAGGCGGATCACGACCCGACGTCTCGGCGACCGATGCAGGTGTGTCTCTCGACGCGGGTCTCGATGCCGGTGTCGACGCCGGCGTCCAACCCGACGCATGACGACGGGCGCGACGCAGGTATGCTCCGCGCCATGACCGAGACGAAGTCCAAGCCCAAGTCGCTCACGCTCAGCGACGACGACATCTCGATCTCTCGCCCCAAGGCGCGCCCTGCGAGCCTCGGCAACGTCGGCGGCGGACCCGACGTGATCGGCGCGGGCAAAGGCGCGACCGATCCCGACGCGGCCCCGATGCCGAAGCCCGCGCCGAGCGACCCCGACGGGCACTGAGAGACCGAGAAACTTTCGTTTCTCGGGATCGAATCGTCGTACGGGGTTTGGGGGCAGCGCCCCCATCTCGCGGCGCCTGCGCCGCGGACAACTGAGTTCTGCGCGCCTGTCGGCGCGCGCTCGGGGGCTCGGGCGGCTCGGGCGCCCCCGGACCCCGGCGTCGCTCGATCGTCGAAGACTCCTCCTCACTCCCGCTCCAGGGGTCAGCTGCGCTGACCCCGCCGCGTGGCGCCCCGAAGAACGATTCCTTCTCGGTCTCTGAGTTGGCTGGGCGAGGTCAGGTGATGCCCAGAGCCGTGCGCACGCTCGGCAGACAACGCCGACTTACGGGCACGCGCTCGCCCGTGGTGAGCACCAGCGAGCCGTCGCTCTGATCGAACGCCTCGACAGCGCTGCGACGCACGAGCGCGCCGCGGTGCGCGCGTAGAAAGCCATGCGCGACGAGGCGCTCCTCGAGCGCGTCGAGGCTCTCGCGCAGGAGGTGCTCGCGACCTCCGATGCTGAAGCGCACGTACTTCTCGTCCGCGTTGAACGAGCTCACCTCGCGTGCGTCGACGAAGCGACGAAGCGACCCGTCGACGACGGTGAGGCGCCACGTCTCGGTCGCCTCCACGCGCTCCGTCGGCTCGGCCGCGCTCACCGCGGGGTCCGGCGCCTGTCGCGCGCGCACGCGATCGAGCGCTCGCTCGAGACGCTCGGCCGACACGGGCTTCACGAGGTAGTCGATCGCCCCGACCTCGAAAGCCGCGAGCGCACGATCGGAGTGCGCGGTGACGAAGATCACGGGCGGCAGCGTGGGCAGCGCGGCGAGCGTCAGGCCGTCGATCCCCGGCATCTCGACGTCGAGCAGCATCGCGTCCGCGTCGAACGCGCCGAGCGCCGCGAGCGCGTCCTTCGCGCTGCCGGCCTCGCGCACCTCGTGCGGCGCCTCTCCTTCAGCGAGCGCGCGCGTGAGCAGGCGAACGATGCGCTGACGCGCGACGGGCTCGTCGTCGACGACGAGGATCTTCACGGCGTGCCCGCGAGCGGGAGCGAGATCACCGACGCGTAGCCGCCCGCGGGCGTGCGACCACACACGAGCTCCGCGGCCTCGCCGTACATGAGCCGCAGCCGCTCGCGCAGGTTGCGCTGGCCCGTGCCGGTGCCGCCGCGCGAAGGCCCGCCGCCCCCACCGTCTTCCACGGTGATCACGAAGCGCTCGCGCTCTTCGCGGCACGTGATGCGCACGAGCCCACCTTCGTCGCCGAGGCCGTGCACGACGGCGTTCTCGACGAGCGGCTGGAGCGCCATGGGCGGCAGCGACGGCGCGCGCGATCCGTCGGCGGGCGCGACGATCTCGTGGCGCAGGCGATCCCCGAAGCGCTCGCGCTGGATGTCGAGGTACGCGCTCACCGCGGCGAGCTCGTCGGTCAGCGGCACGAAGCGTCGCTCGCTGCTCTCGATCGTGTAGCGGAGGAACGCCGACAGCTTGTCGAGCGTGGCCTCGGCCGCGTCGGGCGAGCCGTGCACGAGACCGGCGCACACGTTGAGGCTGTTGAAGAGGAAGTGCGGCTGCATCTGCGCCTGGAGCGCAGCGAGGCGTGCCTCGAGCGCGGCGGTTCGCTCGGCGTGCGCGCGCGTTCGCTCGGCCACGGCCTGCTCTTGCAAGCGTCCGACGAGGCGCGCCGTGCCGACGTAGCCGAGGCCGATGATCACGCCGCGCCAGATCACGCCGAGCACGTCGCTGCCGATCTCCGGATAGATCCAGCTCACCGGCACGAAGAGCACGAGCGTCATCGCCGCGACGACCACCGCAGTGCCGATCACGTGGGCGCCCACGCGCGCCGCGACCGGCCTTCCTTCGAGCCGCCGCGCCAGCCACTCGAAGCTCACGTGCACCGCCACGCCCGTGAGCAGCGTGTAGAGCGTGAGCGCGAGCCACGCGCGCAAGACGTTGTCGACGGTGGTGGCGCAGTGCGGATCGAAGAGCAGCGCGAGCACGGGCGGCGCGCCGACGAAGAACCACAGCGCCTCGCGCGGCAGGCGACGTGCGTGACTCGCGGCGTCGGGCATCGGCGGCGATCCTAGGCGGGCACCGCGAGCCGTGCCACGCGCTGGCGTAGACGTGCGCACTGGACCCTCTCAGAACGCGACGGACACGCCGACCCTGAGCGTCTCCGGCGAGACGTCGAGGTCGACCCGCGGCGCAGCGCTCGCGCCCAAGACGCGCCGCATGACCGTGCGGTGCCGCGAGCGCGCGCCGCCGCCGTACGACGCCGCGAAGACCATCGTCACGATGTGGCCCACGAACGAGGCGAGCGAGAGCCCCAAGAGCGCCGCGCCGCCGCTCGACTGACCGCTGTCGTGCACGCCCGAGATCAGCGCCGCGATGCCGCCCACGGTGCCGCCGACCGCGCCGCCGAGCATCACGAACGAGCTGATCCACAAGGACGTCGCCACGTCGTTGCGACGCTCCACGTCGGCGAGCGCGAGGCGCAGCTCGAGCCGCTCGGCCGCGGGCAGCCGATCGAACAGAGACGCTCCGTATCCGTCGGGCGGCTCCGCGAAGGACGGCTCTCCCGCCTCAGCGCGAGCGACTTCGGCTGGGGCGACCTCTTCTTGTGCGCACACCGGGAGCGCGAACGACACGATCACGAACGACAACCAAAGACCCACGACTCTCATCTGTTCCTCCGACATCGAGACGGAGGAGTGCCGCAGACGAGAGGGCCTCGCGGACGCGGCGCGACGAGCCGAGACCCTCGCGCGACGAGCGGTCGGTGCCCGGCGACGAGCGGCAGGATCAGCTCGACCCCTCGTCGCCCGAGCGCTGCGTCCAGCGCGAGAAGGTGCGGCCGATGCGCTCGAGGGAGTCGTCCGTGCGGACCACCTCTTCGTAGCCCGGGACCGCGCCCACCCAGCGGCGCATCCGCACGTTCGACACCTCCGTCAGGTACACCGTGGGCAGGCCCATCAACGCGGGGCCGTCCATGCCTGCGGTGGTCACACCGACCTGACCGACGACGTCGTGCGCGCGCCGCAGGTGCTCGAAGAGGTGGAGCTGTGCGCGACGCGTGTCCGGGCCATCGAACGGCGGCTGTCGGTAGAACATCGTCAGCGCGACGGTGCGTGGCGGTGGCGCTGCATCGTCGAGCACGTCGCCCATCAGAATGGGTGAGAGCCCCCGATCGAGCGCGCACCGACACAGCGCCTCGATCTCTTCGCGCGTCGAGTTCCGACCCGCGTGGTGCGTCTGGCGCCGCACCCACACGAGGACCTTCGGGCCCGACGCTGCCGACGCGAGGACGCGATCGCCGAAGTCCTCGATCGCAGCTGGGATCGATCCCTCTCCGAGGAAGGAGTCACGGAGCGAGCGCTGCGCGCCGAGCGGATCGCGGGCGAACGCTCGGGCGATGAGATCGGGGAGCGCCTTGTTCGCGCGCGGACGCGGCCGGTACGGAACGATCCGTGGCCCGAGCCCGGCATCGTGCAGGAACCGCTCGGCCGCCGCGTGCGCGGGGCCGGGCCCGATCTGAACGGCGATGTCAGAGAGGCGTGCCGCCGCCGCCACGTACCAGCCCTCGCCGAACGAGAAGGCCGGATCCGCGTGGAACGTGTACGCGTGGTTGCGCCCCTCGAGGAGGAGGCGCGCTGCACGCGCAGCGACCTCCGCACGCTGCGCGGCCTCCTTCACGCGGGTGTGGGGCACGCGGTTGTGGGGCACGCGGGTCTGGGGCGCGTGCGTGTGCTCGAGCTCCGCCGCGATGCGGGCCGCCGCGCGCGCCGAGTCCTCCGCGACCGCGACGATCTCCGCGACGCGCTCCCAGCCGTCCTCGCAGTCTTCGTGGGTCGGAGCGCGCTGCGCACCCTGCGAGAGCTGGTTCGCGCCGTGCCGCGCGTCCTCCGCGCGGGCGCAGTGCGCGCGAGCCTGGGTGAGCCGCGACGCGACGAGCGTGGAGCCCGCGACGTCGACCTCGGAGGCCAGGCGCGCCACGTCTTCGCAGAGCGCGATCGCTCGCTCGAGCGCCGCGCGGTGCCGCTCGCGGGCTCCGGGGAGGTGGAGGGCCTCGGCGAGCGTCGCGGCCAACACGCTCGACGCCTCGCGCTCGAGCGCGTCGACGTCGAGCAGCGACGTCACTTCCCCGCGAGCTTGTCGAGGTGAGGCGTGAGCGCCGTGGCGAGGCCGCGCACGATCACCGCGGGATCGGCGGCTTCGATCGTCGGCGTGCGGACCTGCGGCACGGTGCCGATGGCCTTCTTCAGCCCGTCCGAGAGTCGATCACCTAGACGACGACGCGTCTTGAGCTCGAGGTCGACCTGCGCGATCGCCGAGCCGAGCGCGGGCCAGCCCGGCGCGCTCTTGCGCAGCACCTCGAGCCAGCCGGGCGGCGACTCGTCGCTGCGGTTGAGGATCACGCCGACGGGCATCTGATCGAGGCGGCCGAGCTTCTTGTGGAGGAAGATCGCGTCGGCCTGCGCCGAGCCGCTCGGCGCGGCCACGAGCACGTAGCGCGAGCGCGCGCCGAGGAGCAGCGTCTCGCTCGTGCGCGCGAGCTGCGCGAAGCGATCCTTCACGAGCGCGAGATCCGCGAACAGCTGCGCGAGATCACGCAGGAGCCGCGGGTTGAGGATGCGCGCGAAGAGCGCCTCGATGCGCGCCTGCGCGCCGGCGAAGAGGCCCGGGTCCTTCACGTCTTCGCCATCGTTCACGCGGCGCGCGAGGCCTCCGAGCCAGCTCACCGCGCGACCCTCGAAGAGCACCGCGAGGCGGCCCGGGTAGCTCACGAAGTCGAGCGCGTTGCGCGACGGCGCGGTGTCGATGACGAGGTAGTCGAACTTCTTCTGCTCGACCGCGCGCGCGATCAGGATGAGCGACACGATCTCGTGCATCGAGGCCGCCGCGTCCGCCATCGTCAGGTAGACGGGGTTCTTCATCACGCGCGCGAGATCGTCGGGGCGGCCCTCGAACAAGATCTCCGCAAACGTCGGCGTCGAGCGCCGTGGCTCGGGCATGAGCGCGAAGAGCTTGCCCTCCACCTCGGGCTCCACGTGCGCGGGCTGCACGCGCTCGTCGATCTCGATCCCCATCGCGTGCGCGAGGCGGCGCGCCGGATCGACCGTCACGACGAGCACGGTCTTTCCCTTGCGCGCCAAGGCGAGCGCGAGCGCCGCGCTGGTCGTGGTCTTGCCGACGCCGCCGCCGCCCGCGCACACGATCGTCACCGGGATGTGGACGCTCACGCCGCGCCTCGCGCTTCGAGCCACGCGGCCACGTCGGCCGCGGTGAGATCCTCGAACGACTCGGGGAAGAGCAGCTTCGAGGGCACGTGGCCCTTCTCGGGCTCGAGCTGGTCGAGGATCGTGATCGTCTCTTCGCGCGCGGTGCGGCGCGCGTCCATCACACGGAGGAGCTCCTTGGCCGCGTCGGCCTCGGGGCCTCCGCGCGCGATGAGCGCCCGCGTCTGATCCCACGCCTCGGGCGCGAGCTCCGTGGGGAAGCGGTTCACCACGAGGCGCGCCGCGGGCAGCTTCACCTCGCGATCGAGCGCACGACAGAGCTCGACCGTCTCGCTGAGGACGAGGCGCTCGGGCAGCGTCACCACGACGACCGAGCACCGCGAGGGCGCCACGAGGCGATCGACGATGCGCGCCGCGAGGTCGTGGATGGGACCGCTCGCGAACATGTCGCGCATCTGCACCGGCAGGCGCAGCCACGTGAGGCCGTGCCCGGTCGCCGGCATGTCGACGACGACGCGCTTGTTCGGCACCTCGTCCGCGTAGAGGCGCACGCACTCGAGCATCGCGAGCTCGCGCATCGCGGGGGCGGCGCGGAGCATGGGACGCACGGCGAAGTTGTTGAGGAACACCTTGGCGAGCAGCGTCGAGCCGAGGAGGTTCGCGATCGCCTTCTCCATCGCGTCGCGCGGGTCGACCACGCGGTGGAGAACCTTCGTGCCCTTGCCGAGGATGCGCCGGCCGGACTCGCCGTCGCCGAACTCGATGAGCATGGCCCCGCCGTCACGGCGTGCCGCGGCCTCCGCGAGCCCTGCCGCGATGCTGGTCTTTCCGACCCCGCCTTTCCCCGTGACGAGAACGAGCGGACCGAGCGGCGTGTGCGCCTCGCCGGGGGCTACCTGGGACATCGAAGGGTCGAGGCTTATCACAGCGCCGACGGGAGCGGTGACTCACCACGGGCCGCCGAGAATGTTCGTAACGAAGGTGGCGGCCGAGCGTATGGTCCGCCGCATGCGAACTTCGCCCGTCGGGGCCACTTGCTTGGTGTTCGTCGTGCTCGCGGGATGCGGTTCGTCGAGCAGCACGACCACCACCACGAGCACCACCGCCCACTCCGAGACGGGCCACTCCGAGACCGGTCACTCCGAGACCGGTCACTCCGAGACGGGCCACTCCGAGACTGGTCAGTCCGAGGCGGCGCTGTACCCCGCGCCCGAGCATCCGTGGGCCGAGCTCGATCACCAGGCGCGCGCCCAGCACATGAGCCGACACGTCGTGCCCGCGATGGGCGAGCTCTTCGAGGGCTACGACGAGGAGCGCTTCGGCAGCTTCGGCTGCGCGACCTGCCACGGCCCGGACGCGCGCGAGCGCCACTTCGCGATGCCGAGCCCCTCGCTCCCCGTCCTCTATCCCACCGGCAGCATCGGCCAGCACCGCGCGGTCGCCGAGTTCCCCGAGGGCGTTCGCTTCATGTACTCGCAGGTGACGCCCGCGATGCGACAGCTGCTCGGCGCGCCCGAATTCGACGAGGCCACGCACGAGGGCTTCACGTGCTTCGCGTGCCACACCCGCGCCGCCGACGACGACCCGCTGAGCCAGCCCGAATGACGCCAGCCCGAATGACGTCACCATCCACGGCCGCGACGACGCGCGCTTGTGGATCACGCGACGATTCGGCGATGATGCGCCCGCCTGAGTCTGGGTCCGTGTGTCGCATCTCGCGACATGCGGAGCCGCTGAGAGACCGAAGAAAACCTCGAAGGAGAGAACAAGCACATGAACAGCACCCTCAAGACCTCGCTCGCCCTCGCTGCCACCGCCATGCTCGGCCTCTCCGGCTGCGGCGGCGGATCCTCCTCCTCGCAGGAGTCGTCGAGCGGCTCCGCGACGACGGAGACCTCGGGCGGCCAGGCGTCCTGCAGCGCGGGCGGCGGCGCGACGGGCACGACCGAAGGCGGAACGACCGAAGGCGGAACGACCGAAGGCGGCCAGGCGTCGTGCGGCGCAGGCAGCTGTGGCGGCGCGGCGCAGGGCTCCGGCGGCACGACCGGCGGCTCGGGCACGTGATTGGCCGGAGGGTCCGTGCGGACCCTCCCCCACCGGAGTGGGGCCCCCTCCCACTCCACGCGCCGAAGCGCGTGCTCCGCGCGGGGCCCCAACCCCGCTCGGCGCCTCGCGCGACGCTCGGCGAGACACGACGAGCCAGAGCGACGGAGTCGGCATTCGCCGGCTCCGTTTCTCGTTTCAGGCTGTACGATCGAGGACGTATGCACGGCGTCGGATTGGGTCTGCGGCACGAGCTGTCGCGTGAGCTCTTCGAGACGCGGCCCGCGGAGGTCGCGTGGGTGGAGATCCACCCCGAGAACTTCATCGGACGCGGCGGGAGCTTCGCCGCGATGCTCGAAGAAGCGCGCGCCCGCTACCCGCTCGTGACGCACGGCCTGACCCAGTGCGTGGGCTCGCCCGACCCGCTCGACGCCACCTACCTCGCGTCGCTCCGGGCGCTCCTCCGCGCCAACGGTGCGCGCTGGCACAGCGAGCACCTCGCGTGGGGAAACCTCGGCGGACGCTTCAGCCACGACCTCCTGCCGCTGCCCTTCACCCGCGCCGCCGTGCGCCGCGCGGCCGAGACGATCCGCGAGCTGCGCGATCGCCTCGAGGTCGACGTCGCCGTCGAGAACACGAGCTACTACGGCCACCCCGGCGCCGCCGAGATGAACGAGATCGAGTTCCTCACGGAGGTGCTCGAGGCCGCCGACTGCAAGGTGCTGCTCGACGTCAACAACGTGTGGGTGAACGCGAAGAACCACGGCTTCGATCCGCGCGCGTACGTCTCGCGCGTCCCGCGCGAGCGCGTCGTCCAGCTGCACGTCGCGGGGCACTTCGTGCGGAACGACGGCCTGATCATCGACACCCACGCCGAGCCCGTGTGCGAGGGCGTCTACGCGCTGCTCGAGCACACGCTCGCGCACGCGGGCGACGCGCCGATCCTCCTCGAGCGCGACGGCAACTACCCCGCCTTCTCCGCGCTCGTCGACGAAGCGAAGCGCCTCGAGGCCCTCCGCGCGCGCGTGCTCGACGAGGCCCGTCAGAGCGCCGTCCCCGAGGTGCGCGCGTGACGAGCCCCGAGACCCTCGCGAGGACGCCCGAGCCCGAGCTCGACCGCACGCTCGCCACCTTCGAGCGCGCGATCTTCGGCGCGCACGCCGACGAAGACGACCTGCGCGCGCTCGGCAGCCGCGAGCGCGTGCTCCTCTACCGCGACCTCGTGCGCTCACGCCTGCGTGATCTCGTGGCGAGCGCCCTCCCCCGCGTCACCACGCTGCTCGGTCGCCCCGCGATCGATCGCCTCGTCGACCAGCGCCTCACCGCCGCGCCGCCGACGACGCGCTTCTTCCGCGAGGTCGTGCTCGAGATCGTCGATCCCGTGTCGCCGGACCTCGCGAGCCTCGAGATCGCGGCGCCGCATCCACACATCGACGACCTCGCGCGCCTCGAGCTCGCGCAGTGGCGCGCGATCTGGGACGACGCGACCACCACGGCCGACGTCGTCGAGTTCGACTTCGGCAAGCGCCCCGTCGTGAGCCCCACGATGACGCGCCTCGAGCTCGCGTGGTCGGTGCACCAGAGCGACCGTCCGCTCACGCAGGCCGAGGCCGGCAGCACGTTTCACGTCGCGGTGTACCGACGCCGCGATCACGTCGTCGAGACGCGCTGGATGAACGGGCCGCTCGCCGCGATCCTCGATCAGTGGCGCGTCGGTGAGCTCACCGCGATCGACGCGGTGCGCACCGCGATGAGCGGCCTCGGTCAGGAGCCCACCGCCGACGTCGTCGACGCGATGAGCGGCCTCTTGGCCGAGCTCCTCGAGCGCGGCGGCGTGCTCGGCTCGCGTGCCCCACGCCCGAGCGAGGGGTGACCGCGCGATGAACGTCTTCATCGCGGGCGCTGGCTACGTGGGGCTAGAGCTCGCGCGTCAGCTCGCCGAGGCGGGTCACGGCGCGTGGGCCGCACGCCGCACGATGCCCGAGCTGCCGAGGGGCGTACGCGCGTGGCCGTGCGACTTGCTCGATCCCGAGCTCGCGATCCCCGAAGGCATCACGCACCTCGCGTTCACCGCCTCTCCAGACTCGAGCGATCCCTCGAGCTACGAGCGCACGTACGTGCACGCGCTCACGAACACGCTCGCCGCGTTCGATCGCGCGGCGTCCGATGGCGCGGCAGCGCAGCTCGAGCGCGTTGTCCTCGTGTCGAGCACGTCGGTGTTCGCGGCAGAAGACGACGCCGTCGTCGACGAAGCGAGTCCCGTGCGCACCGAAGGAAACGCAGCGCACATCGTGCGCGGCGAGTCGCTCGTGCGTGAGAGACAGGGGGGCATCGCGCTGCGTCTGGCGGGCATCTACGGGCCCGAGCGCACGCGCATGATCCGCATGGTGAAGGATGGCACCGCGCGCGCGTCGTCGGCGCGCCCGATCGGCAACCGCATCCACAGGGACGACTGCGCGGGCGCGATCATGCACTTGCTCTCTCAGCCCACGGCGCACTCGCTCTACGTCGGCGTCGACCACGCGCCCGTCGAGCTGGCGGAGGTCTATGCCTTCCTCGCGTCGTCACTGGGCCTTCCGCCCGTGCCCGAGAGTGACGATCTCGACGCGCGAGGCAGAGAGTCGCTCGCGCGCGGCGGCAGCGCACGAAAGCGCTGCTCGAACCGTCGCCTGATCGAGAGCGGCTATGTCTTCCGCTACCCGACCTACCGCGAGGGCTACGCACCGCTCCTCGCCGGCGCGCGCTGACATGGAGAGCGCGTCTCGCACGCGGGCGCTCGTGATCAGCGTCGTCTTCGTCGCGGGCCTCGCGCTCGCGGTGTGGCTGCTCGCGATCGGCCTCCTCGTGGTGCAGCTCGACTCCGTGGGCTCGCCTCCCCGCATCGCCGCGTGGGACGGGCCGGCCGAGGACGACAACCTCCCCATCGGCGCGTTCCTCTTCGACGACGAGGCGTGGCTCCTTCGCGACGGGTCCGACCGACCTGTCGTGGTGCGCATCGACTTGCCGCGTGGCGTCGCGGAGACGGGCTGGGATCTCTCGTCGTTCGGATCACAGAGCCTCGAGGTGCAGGGCATCGCGCGACGCGGCGACGGCGCGCTCACGCTCGTGATCGAGCACCGCGGCCTCACCGCGATCACCCTGACGCGCGAGCGCGAGGTGGTGAGCCACGGCATCGCCCGCGTGGATACGACGGTCGGCGTGATCGGCGTGCGGTGGGTGGGCGAGACCCTGCACGCCGCGCTGGGCAACGGCGGCCACGTGTCGTGGCGCGACGGCAGCGCGCGCGTCGCGCCCATCGCAGGCAGCCCCCAGCCCGACTGGCGAACACGCGACACGTGGCTCGCGGCGGCGCGATGGACGGACACGGGGTGGGACGTGCTCGTGTGGGAGCGCCCCGATCGCTGGCGCTGGACGCGCGGCGGCAGCGACGCGACGCCCGGGTGGGCCGCGACCTACGGCGGCATCGGGCATCGCTTCGCCCCGTTCGACATGCCCATCCACGTGGGCGCGCCCGGGCTCGGCCCACCGCCGACCGACCAGTTGCGCGCGAGGGACGAGCCCGGCCGCGAGCACCGGTGGATCGGTGACGGCCTGTGGGAGAGCGCGACAGCGTCGGGCGGCTTCTGGGACTGGTGCCTTCCGCGAGGCGTTCGGTGGATCTGCGTGAGCCACGACGCGATGGGCCACCACACCACGCTCTTCGACGACGACGGACAGGAGACGCACCGCGCGGTCCATGATCGCTTCTCGCCCGCGGATCCCGTGACCGTCGAGGCCTCCGACGGCGGCTTCTGGGTGCTCGACCTCTCCAACACGAGCGAAGACGGCCGCATCTTCTATCGACTGGGCGACGACCTCACGCGCACCGACCCGCTGAGCTGGAGCGAGCGCTACCGACGCGCGCGGCCGAGGACGCGCGACGAGGCGCGCGCGTGGCAGGCGACGTCGGGGCCCTCCGCCATGATCTGGCCCGAGGACGACACGGCGTTCGCGATCACGATGTTCCTCGGCACGATCGAGCTGCCGATCGCGCTCTTCTCGTTCCCCATCGCGATGATCGCCTTCGCCCTCGGTTGCGTCGCGCTCCGCGTGGGTCGTCGCGGCGCCGCGATCCTCGCGATGGCGGTCTTCGGTCCTCAGCTGCTGCTCGCAATGCTCACACTGCCCGGCTTCGTCCAGCTGCTCGAGTACGTGTGAGTCCGCCCTGTACGGTCAGCCTCCGCAGCCAGCCACTCCGTCGGTGACGCGACAAGGCACGAACGGCGAGCACGTCCTCGACTCGACCCATCCACCCATTCGGCAGTTCAAGGCCACATCGCCCTCACAGCGCGCCGTGTACGTCAGGACATCACACATGTCCGCCACGCCGCAGCGTGCAGGGGAGTCTGGGATGCAGCGCGCCTCTTCGCCTGAGCGTGTGCAGTCGACGTCCGACTCGAAGCCTCGTGAGTCGCAGCGTGCCAGTCGGTCGCCGTCGAAGCACCGCGCCACGTGAGTCTCGGGGTCGCACGAGCGCGACTCTTCTGGCACGCACGCCGCGAAGCCGAGCTCGCTCACGCGGCAAGAGGTGCTCGCGGGACAGCCTGCCAGTCCGACGTGGCCCGTGACGAAGTTGCACTCTTCGACTGTGCGCTCTCCGATGCAGCTGCCGTGGAACGTACGCGCGTCGCAGCGCATGGAGCCAGGAGGCACACAGACAGGCTCGTCGCCGGGTCCGAGATCACACACCGACCCCGGCAGCCGGTCCTCGCACGGCACCGTGTACTCGAGCCCATCGCGACACGACGTGATCCCGGCGCCGTCCGCGCTGCACGCGCTCGAGGGCATGTCCGAATCACACGTGGTCGAGCCGCGCGGCAGACAGCCACCTTCGGTCGCGCCCATCACGCACTCGTAGTCACCGAACGTCGAGCACGGGATCGTGTACGTGTATCCGGACGCGTTCGGATGTCCGCCCGCGCAGCGGAGCGCGTTGTCTTGATCAGCGCAGGTGCCCGTGCTCGTCGCGACGCTGCACGCGACGTACACGCCGCCGTCACACCGCGGGAGCGCGCCGCCGGCGCCGGGGATGCAGCGATCGCCGAGCGCGGTGCAGTCGGTCACGCGCACGCGGTCGCCGCTGCAGTAGACGAGGTCGTCGCCGACGCACGAGGGCGACAGCAGATCGCTGCCCATCGCGTCCCTCGGACACGGGTCGCCTTCTTCGTACGCCGCGCTCGCCGCGTCCGCGCCGACAGCATCCGCGCCCGGCGTCGCCGCGTCCGTGCCCGGCATCGTGGTGCCCGCGTCTGCGCTGCCCGCGTCGCCCGTGACATCCGGCATACAGAGGCCGCCTTCTTCGTGCGTGCCGGCGCCACACGCGACGCCCGACGGACAGCCCGCGAGACCGACACTCACCACGACGCACACACCAGACACCGAGCGCATGGCACCTCGTTGCCCCCACGAACACGCTCGTTCAGGACGCCGTGCGTTCTCTCGCGTGCTCACCGCACGACGGGCGATCGACGAGGAAGCCCCCGACTTGCCCACTGGCTCGAAGCCAGGGGCAGTACGGCAGAGCGGCGTGCGGACAAGCCCTTCGGGCTACGTGCGTAGCGGCAGCCCCTACCGCGCGACAGGCGCGCCGCAGTGCGGACACTTCGCGAGCTCTGCCGTGTGCGGCCCGCGGCAGTGCGCGCAGAACACGCGTCCGCCGACGGCGGTGAGCTTCGTGAGCTCGGGGTAGCGCTGCTCGAGCTCGTCGGTGCTCATGCGATCGCTCTCGGCCGCTGGAGACCACACGATCTCGACGGCCCTCAGCTCCGCACCCGACAGCGTCGCGAGCGCGGCGAGCAGCGCATCGACCTCGGCAGGCGTGCCGCTCGCGGCCGGGAGCTTCGCCGCCGCGGCGACGACGATCGTGACCACGACGCAGCCCTCGCCTTCGTGCTCGCGCGCGGCGAGCGGTGGCGCGTCTTCACGCGTCTCTTTGCCGTCGGCGTTGCGCACGAGCTCGTGCTGGAAGCGCGCGCGCGCGTCCGCGGTGATGCGCGTGTGGTGCTCACGCGCCTCGTTCGGTCCCTCGGGCGAGCGCGTCTGCGCGCCGACGTAGATCCACGCGAGCTTCGAGGCGACGAGCGCGTTCGACGCCGCGCGGAGCAGCGTGGCGAGCCCGAGCGTGGTCTTGGTGTCCGACGTCTTCGCGAGCTCGTCGAGCCTCGCCTGCACGAAGCGCCGCGCCCGCGCGTCGACGGCGACGCGCACGACCGACACGGTCACCTTGGGAGCCCCGGAGACGCGCGCGAGCCACGTGAACAAGTAGTAGAGGAACACGAGGAACACGATGGCGATGAGCAGCTGCGCCCAGAACGGAGGCTCGTACGCGTTGCTCGATCCGTAGGACCCACCCGGGCTCGAGCCGCTCCACCCACCGCCGCTGCTCCCGCCACCGCCCGACGATCCGCCGCCCCAGTCGCTGCCGCCGACGCTGCCACCGGTGGACTGCGCGAGCGCCATCGAGACGAGGCCCAGAGGGCCCGTGATCCACAGCGCGCCGAGTGCGCACACGAGCCACGTGATCCAACCGCGCACCTGCGTTCTCAGCGCACGAGACATCCGGCGACTCTCTCACACCGCGCTCTCGCGCACACCTCACGCGCCGCCCGGACAGGCCACCGCAAGTACTCCCTCTCCCGCTCGCGGGAGAGGGTCGGGGTGAGGGACAGGCCACCGCAACGCAGACGAAACTCGCGCGCTCCGCCGCCGATGAACACGGATGCGACACA
The DNA here is from genome assembly GCA_964502175.1 of uncultured Sandaracinaceae bacterium. GTDB lineage: Bacteria > Myxococcota_A > Polyangia > Polyangiales > Sandaracinaceae > JAFLCL01. The sequence continues at coordinate 147,533 of CAZCVE010000014.1, read as the reverse complement.
TCACCCTCGAGGCTCGACGCCTCCGTGCCAATCAAACGACCGCCGAGGCAGCACTCTGGAACGAGCTTCGCGGACGACGCCTTGGACCCAAGTTCCGACGGCAGCACCCCTCGATTGCTACGTGCTCGACTTCTTCTGCCGCGAAGCAGGATTGGTCATCGAGCTCGACGGAGACTCCCACGCCGCCGAGGAGGCCATGCGCGGCGACGCAGAGCGAACGCGTGCACTGGAGCGTCACGGCCTGCGCGTGATTCGCTTCACGAACCGCGAGGTGCTGTGCGAGATGCCTCGCGTGCTCGAGCGGATCTTCTTGGCGATCGGACCGCGGCGCTGAGCGACCTCGCGGTGGCCTGTCCCTCACCCTAGCCCTCTCCCCCAAGCGGGAGAGGGAACGAAGCGCGACCGATCTCGTGCCGACGGAAGGTCCAGGCTCCTCCGCCTCCCTCACGCGGCGCGCGCACGTCCCTTATGCTCCGGGTCGGGTGAAGCGTGCGTGACGGCGATCTAGGAGAAGTACGTTCCGAGCACCGCGGTCGCGGCGGCGAGCTTCTCGTCGTCAGCGGAGCCCTGACGCTGGTCGGCGCGCTGGCTGCGGTCGCCATACGACAGCCCGGGGTGTTCGGCATCGGCGTCGTCGCTGCGCTCGTGTGGCTGCTGCTCGGCGCTCGATCGACGCCGAGGCGCGCGCTGCTCCGCGACCGCGGGATCGAGGTGCACTGGTACCTCCGCCGGACCTCGCACTTCCGCTTCGACGACTGCCGTGAGGTGCTCCGCGACTTCTCGCTCCGCACCACCGTGTTCGGGACGGGCGTCACCGACTACGCCCTCGTGCTCGTCGACAACGCCGGCCGGCGACTCCGCCTCCAGCCTCGATCCTTCCAGGACGCCGAGCACCTGTTCACGCGGCTCGAGCGCCTCGTGGTGTACCCGCGCGACCGCGAGCGACTCGAAGCGTTCGATCGCGGCGAGGACGTCGCCTTCGGTCCCGACCTCCTGCTCACCGATGAAGCCATTGGGGTCGCGGGTGAGTGGAGCGAGTGGTCCGACGTTCGCGAGGTCGAGCTCTCCCCGGCTCTCCTCATCATTCGGTTTCACGGCGGTCGATGGCGCCGCGTCCTGCGCGTGTCGCAGATCCCGTTCGTGTGGGCGCTGCTCGCGATCTTCCGGCAGAAGGGTATCCGCCCCAAGCTCTTCGAAGGCTTCCGCGAGCCCTGACGCGCACCAACTCGGGTCAGCTCCACCCAGTCACGCCGAGGCGGGAGAAGACGGTCGCGAGTCGGTAGGCGAGCGTGTCCGGGTCGTGTGCGGGGCGAGCGCCGCTGCGCCGTGGGCGAGCCGATGTCGGTGCTCGAGCTCGGACGCCAGCCAGTCGAGGTCCTTCTTGGCGAGCGGCCTGGCGAGACGCCACTCGTGGAGGACGTGGTCGAGCGTGATCCGAAATCCTTTTCGTTCGGCTCGCTGCTTGAGCGCGCGCAGCCGCTTCACCATCGAGTCGCTCCTCCGCCCACGAAGCCTCGTGTTCATGTCGTCCATGAACACGGCATCGGCGGCGGAGTAGACCGCGAAGAGACCCAGCATTCGTGTCTCCGCGAGCTGCTCGTCGAAGTAGCGGTCCTGGTCGTCACGCGTCAGCGACACGAGGTGGACGAGCGGAGGTGGCGGCAACCAACCTCCTGCGATCTCGTCTCGAAAGTGCCGGAGCGCGGCGCTGGCCGCCGTCCACCACTCGACGATCTCGCTCGAGGTTCGACGTGGGCCAGCGCTCATGGTGCCCGTGGAGCTGCGAGGACGTCGCTGAGCATGGTCGCGAAGGTCCTCTCGTCGAGCGCGACCTCGGACTCGGGCGTTCGCTCCGTGAGCGACCACGTGCCGGACTCGTCGAGCACGAGCCGCGCGAGTCGATCGCGGGAGTCGACGTCGATCCGACCCACGAAGTCGGGCTCGGAATGAACGCCTCGCGGCACGAGCCGCACGCGATTCGGGCCGATGTCGAGGACCAGCGTGGGCGCGTGGTACTCGCCGAGCTCCGCCTCGGAGATCAACGTGCCGCCACCGTCGCGCACGGTCGCGAGGCGCTGCTTCACCGCGGGCTCCATCCACCCGCGTACCTGCGCGTACAACCGCTCGACGGCGTCGAGGTATCGATTCACCTCGCCGCCACCGCGCTTCTGGTGGCGCTTCAGCACCTCGAGGAGCGAGCTCTGGGACGCGCGGGTCACCTCGCGATGATGGAGGTGCCGCCCCGATGCGTCCAGGCTCCGTGCCTGGTCCACACTTCCTTCACGCCGCGCGCGCACGTCGGATCTCCGTTCGGGTCATCGGGCCGCGCATGAGGCTCATCGTCCAGCGCGGCTGGAGCAGCGCGCAGGCTTCGCCGTCGCGGACGTCTCGCACCACGAACCACCGCGGCTGGAGGCGCTTCAAGAGATCGGCGAGCTGTCGCGCGTCGTCGTGCTTGGACGAGCCGCCGCGTAGGCCCTCGATCACGCGCTCACGGTCCGCGTCGGTCTGCAGGCGGCCGAGGCACCACAGGCCCGCGTTGCTGAGCGCGCGGTAGTCGAGGTCCATCGGGTTCTGGGTCGCGACGATCACGCCCACGCCGAAGGCGCGCGCTTGCTTCATCAGGGCCACGAGCGGGCGCTTCGTCGCGGGCTGCGCGGGGTGTGGTGGGAGGAAGCCGTAGACCTCGTCGAAGACCACGAGCGCCCGGAGGGACTCGCTGCCCGAGAGGCCTCGCACCCACGTGAGGACTTCCTCGAGCAAGAGGCCGAGCACGAGCTCGCGCTCGTCGTCATCCAGGTGCGCGACGCTGACGATCGTCGCTGGCGTCTTGCCACCCACGGGCTGCATCCACGCGCCGACGTCGAGCGTCGCGCCCGTGCGCCACGACGCGAACGTCGGCGACGCGAGCAGCGCGTTGAGCGACGCCGCGAGGTCCTTGCGTGCCTTCGGCGAGAGGAAGTCATCGACCGGCAGCGCACCGATCGTCTCCATCGGTGGCTCGGTGATCTCGGACAGCAGCGAGCTCAGCTCCGCGTCGCGCCCCGCGCGGAGGCGCGCCTCGGCGAGCACCGAGAGATAGACGTGGTCCTTGCTGCGCGCGGGATCGGCGTCGCGACCGACCAAGCGGAGCAATAGGGAGATCGCCGCCGACAGCGCCGATCGCGCGCCCTCGACGTCGGTGTCCCAGCGCGACGACCGACGCTCGAGCGAGCTGAGCACGTGGAGCAGCTCGCCCGCCTCGGAGCCCGGCGTGATCACGCGCACGTGGGTCGACGCGCGGTAGTCGTCGAGCGCGGCCTCGTCGATCGACCACGCGCGCAGGCCCTCTTCGCGATCGGCCGCGAGCCGCGCGAGGCGTGCCTCTCGCCCCTCCGCACCGTCGAGCGGAGAGGCATCGATCCACGGATCGATCGACGAAGGCGCGAAGTCCGGCACGAGCCGAAGGTTCGGCAGGTCGCCTTTGACGTCGACGACGAGCACGGGAATGCCCGCCTTCAAGGCCTCTTCGATGGTGACCGTGACGAGCCCGGTCTTGCCGGACCCCGTCATCCCGACGACCACCCCGTGCGTGACGAGGTGATGCGCCGGAAGGCGGTAGTCGGACGAAGACCGTTTGTCGCCGATGGTGCGGCGAAGACCGAGATGGAGAGTGGACATGATTCAATTCCCGATTCGTAGGGGCTCCGGACGCAGGACGTGGCCCCGGGACATGGAATGGCGTGGTCTGCCAGACCCGTAGGGGCGGCCCCCCGTGGCCGCCCATGCTGGAGAGGCGGCGACCACATGGAACGGGGCAGGCACGGGGGCCTGCCCCTACGGCGTCAGGTGTCGTTGCGCCGCTCGCCCTCACACCGACACAAACGGATCCGCCCCCGGCAGCCCCGGCTTCACCGGAGCAGGCTTGTTCTCCGTCGCGACGACGGGGCTCGCGACCACCGGAGTCGGCGTCACGCCATCGTCGTTCACCACCGGCGCCACGACGACGTCCGTCGGCTCTTCCTTCTTCCGCCCACCGCGACCTGCGTAGAGCGACGGGAGGATCGTCTCGACATCCTTCTCTCGCCATCGAAGGTGGTTGATCGCCGCGCGAAGCTCTTCGTACGTCCGGATGAAGAGCGTGAACGCTCGCTGCCTCTTCTCCGCTGCTCCCGTGAGGAGGGGCGGTGCCTGCTCACGCACACCGATCGCGGTGACGAGGTCCTTCGCCGCATCCTCGGCGACGTCGAGCTCGGCGAGCGAGATCGACACGACGTCGCTGGCCGCCGCAGGGGCACGCCGCAGGGTGGAGACGAGGTGCTGGATGTCGTGCACCTGGTTGCGGAAGCCCACGGTCCCACGGAGGTTCTCGAGCACCTCGGCGCCGAGCACCTTTCGCTGCACGAGTAGCTGGGTGATCACGAGCAGCATCGCGCGAGCCTCGAGCGCGCGCTTGGACGCCTCGGTCACGGCGTCGGTGGTCTGGACGGTGCCGTAGTAGTCGACGTTCGCCTGGCTCGCGGCACGAGCCCGGAGGTCGAGCTTCTCGACGAGGCTGCCGGTCTCCTCGTCGAACTTGGCGACGAGCGGCGCGCGCAGGCTGCGCAGCTCGGGCATGCAGCCGAGCACGGTGACGGTCGCGATACCGATGTCGAGGTTGATGGTCGCGAGCTCTCCCTCGGAGATGACCGCGATCTCGCCCTCGACGGCCGCCAGCGCGTCGACGAACCGAGTCGCCTCCGCATGGCCCGCGTCCTTCTTCTCCATGTCCTTCGCCTCGTCGATGTCGCTGTGGATGTTCTTCATGTTCGCCTTCTCCTTCTTCTCTTCGCTGCCGATGTGGTTGCTGCGGGTGGTGCTGCCGGTGGCGAGCTCGCCGCCGGGCTGGGGGTCGGTGTGGATGGGGGTGGGGTTCGTGCTGTCGGTCTTCATCGTCTCGGTCTCCTCGTTCGGTCCCTGCGTGCGGTCCTTCTCGGTCCCGCGTCCGTTCTGTTTCGTCATGGCGTTCCTCTTTCTCCGCGCGAGCGGCCGCGTCCGACGCCAGCCCCGCCCGGTCGGCGGTCGCTCTCGTCGTTCGCGATTTCGTTATCGGGACGACCCGCGCCCGGTTTCGTCCTTTCGACGAAAAAAGTTCCCGCCCCCGGAAACGGCCGAGAAGAGACCGATCGGGCTGGTTGGCTAGCCCGAACCGGTCCCTCGACCGCCCGGGTGCTGGTTGGCTAGGCATCACACGGTCGCCCCGACCGTCCGGGCCTGGTTGGCTAGGCATCGCACGGTCGGCCCCACCGTCCGCCTGCTGGTTGGCTAGGC
>CAZCVE010000014.1:98175-142144 GCA_964502175.1 uncultured Sandaracinaceae bacterium | reverse complement strand
ATCACACGGTCGACCCCACCGTCCGCCTGCTGGTTGGCTAGGCATCACACGGTCGACCCCACCGTCCGCCTGCTGGTTGGCTAGGCATCACACGGTCGGCCCGACCGTCCGGCTGCCGGTTGGCTAGGCATCACATGGTCGGCCCTACCGTCCGCCTGCTGGCTGGCTAGCCATCGCACGGTCGGCACCGCCGTCCGGGTGCTGGTTGGCTAGGCATCACATGGTCGGCACGACCGTCCCCTGCCGGCTAGGCATCACACGCTGCCCCAAGCCGTACGGCGCTGGTTGGCCCGCGACCGCATCGTCGCCCATCGTCCGCACGCTGGTTGGTCAGCCATCACGCGGTCGGTCCGACGCCCAGGCTCTGGTTGGCTGGGACACAGTCGACACCACGTCGTCCTACGCCCGGCGCTGGTCTACCGACGGTGGCGGTTCGCTCGCGTCGCGCGGCGACTCTCCGGCCGCGCGCCGGGCGCTGCCCAGAGCGTCGCGCCCTCGCCTGCCGGAATCCCAAAGGGCCGTAAGGCTAGCGCGGCCGTTGGCGATGCTGGGGAGCAACGGGTGCCGACCGCCGCGCGTGATGGAGGATCCTGGGGACGGCAGTCCGTTGAAGAATCCGTCGAGTCCCTCCGTGACAACGAGAGAGAGAGCCATCGCGGTGCCGACTCGCGTGGCGCTCGTCTGGGTCCACGCGAGGCTCCAGAACTGCTGCTACAGGACGCTCACTTCGGATACACTCGCACAATGCCCGCCCCCACCGCGCTTCAGTCTCTTGTCGACGCGTTCGCGCGCGACGAAGACCAGTACCGCAGCTCCGACTATAAGGAAGCGAATGTCCGCACGGACTTCATCAATCCACTCTTCACTGCTCTTGGATGGGATGTTGAGAACAAGCATCTCAAGAATGTGACGGACAGAGAAGTTGTTGCCGAGAAGTCTCTCCTAGTAGGCGGCACCAAGAGAGCGCCGGACTACTCTTTCTCGATCGCTCGACGAACCCAGTTCTTCGTGGAAGCCAAGAAGCCGTCCGTGGCCATCGACCACGACAAGGAAGCGGCCTTTCAGATCCGCAGATACTGCTGGAGTGCGGGGCTCCCTTTCGGCGTGCTCACCAATTTTCGCGAACTCGCTGTCTACGACTGCCGTCTCGAACCAGCGCAGGCAGATTCCGCGAGCGTGGGTCGGGTCAAGTACCTGAAGTACGCAGAGTACGAAAGAGAGTGGGAGTGGCTGAATGAATGGTTTGGCCGATCGGCCGTCGCGGCCGAAGCCATCACACGGCTAGCGCAACGTGAACCCGTCGGCGGCAAGGCGCGTCCCATAGACATCGCGTTCCTGGACGAGATTCGGAACTGGCGAAGTGCTTTGGCGAAGGACATTGCGGCGAACAACACTCATGTGGGGGAAGCGGCTCTCAATGATACCGTTCAACGACTGATTGATCGAATCATCTTTCTACGCATTGCTGAGGCACGGGGCCTCGAACCGGACAACGAGCTAGGGAACATCGCTAAACTGCCCGACATCTACCAGCGACTGGTGGGACTCTTTCGTCGCGCGGACAGTAGATACAACTCTGGATTGTTCCATTTCTCCGACGACAAGGGGCGGGCCGCAGCACCAGACACGGCGACGCCGCGACTCGCGATTGGCGACGCTACCCTCCGTCAACTTCTATCGCGGTTGTACTATCCGATTCCCTACGAGTTCGCGCTCCTCCCCGCTGATACGCTCGGCAGAGTGTACGAGCAGTTCCTCGGCGAGGTCATCACGATGGACGCGAGGCGTCGCGTCAATGTGGAGATGAAACTCGATCGGCGAAAGGGCGGTGGCATCTATTACACACCACAGCCTATCGTGGAGTACATCGTCTCTTCAACGCTCGATCCCGTATTGAATGGCCTTAGCGCCGCCGAGGCATCAAAGATTCGGGTCTTGGACCCGGCCTGTGGGAGCGGATCGTTTCTCATCTCCGCATACCAGCATCTGCTAGACTGGCATTTGGTTCAGTACGCAAAGACGCCCAGCACGCGCAAGAAGTACCTCGAAACTGACGCGCAGGGGTCTCTCAGAGTTCGAACATTGGAGCGACGACGCATTCTGCTCAATTGCGTGTTTGGAGTGGACATCGACCCACAGGCTGTCGAGGTCGCAAAACTGTCGCTCCTGCTGAAAGTTATCGAAGGTCAGCAACAGATGGAGTTGCAGGTCGGCCGACTCCTCCCGGATCTCGACGCAAACATCCGATGTGGCAACGCACTCCTCGGAAAGGATCTGCGCGGAAGCAGTACGGCAATTGACGCCGGATTGACAAGACACCGTCCCTTCGATTGGTCCAGCTCATTCCCGACTGTCGCCGCATCAGGAGGATTCAGCGTCGTTGTAGGCAATCCGCCCTACGTCAATGTCGACAATGTTTGGGGAACGAAGGATCCTCGCCTGGCTCACTTGAAGCGCGAGTATCCCAATATCTACGCGGACAAGACAGACCTTCTCTACTACTTTCTTGCCCGGGCGACAGCACTCGGATCCGGCGAAATTGGAATGATCGTGTCTAGATCGTTCTTGGAGGCCACCAAGGCCGCACCTCTGCGCGGATGGCTCGCTGCTAATGCCCGCGTGCGTGAGATCATCGATTTTCGGACGGCACCAGTGTTTCCTGGAGTGGGCATCAACACCGCGGTGATCCGACTGACACACTCTAGGCGCCCAAAGACGGCGACGGTCCGCCGCTATCGCGCCAGGGAACTTCCGTCGGGGTACACGAGCCAGACCATTTCGGACCACCGGCACTTCCGATCGATGGATGTGCCACATCTGAAGTTCGGGAAGCAATCGTGGAACTTCGCTGGCGGCGACGTAGCGCCCATTCTAGCTAAGGTGGACCGCGCCGGACAGCCAGTGGGGGGCATTCTCAGTGTCGGGCAGGGAATGCAAACCGGAGCCAACGCCGTGTTCGAGGGAATTGGACTGAGTGCTCTTGAGGGAGACACAGCGTCCGCGCGGTACTTTTTTGTACGAGCACGCAACTCTGACATCGAGCGGTACACGATTCGCGAATCCGGCATAGCACTCCTCTACCCCGAAGACGCGAAGAACCTCGCGGATCTGCCACCACTGATTCAGAGTCACCTGACTTCCCACCGGACAAGGCTTGAGGATCGCGCTGCGTGTCGCCGCGGGAACTGCGAATGGTGGAAGTACACCTGGCCGCTGCAGAAATCTCACGTGCGCAAGAAGCGTCTTTACTGTCCCTACATGGCCTCAGACAACCGGTTTGCCATGGACGATCAGGTGCGGTTCCTGGGCATTACCGACACCACCGTGCTGTATGACAACGGACAACCGGAAGACCTCCGGTACGTCATGGGGGTTCTCAATTCACGACTGCTCACCGCACGCTTCCGGTTTATCGGGAAGCTCAAAGGCGGCGGCGTTTATGAATACTTTGAGAACACGGTCTCTCAACTCGTTGTCCCTCGTCGCGTCGATCACGCTAAGCAGCACGATGCGATAGTGGACCTAGTTGAATCCCGTCTACACATGGGATCCGAACTTTCATCAACCACCATTGCGACGGAACGCGACGAGATTCAGGGGGAGATCGCGATCCTGGAGCGCGCGATCGACGACTTGGTCTACGAGTTGTTTGGGATCAACAGCGACGAACGCGATCTCCTAGAGGGGATGCTCGATGCTGGCGAGGATTGAGAAGCCCGCGCCGCCTCAGACCAGGTTCGCACCGCCGGGCAATGTCTGTACGCTTCGCGGGTCGTGCTTCGTCTCGGTGCTCGCTTCGTCCTCGTCCTCGCAACGACGTCCCTCGCGTCTGCGTGTGGTCGCGTCGACTACTCCGTCGTCGACGCAGCCCCGAGCGTCGATGCCCCGAGCGTCGATGCAGCCCCGAGCGTCGACGCGGGGCCGCCGGTCGATGCGTGGCGAGAGCGTGAGATGCGGCCGAACGCGGGGTTCCGTGATCCCGTCGTGATCTCGACGAACGCTGGCGCCGATCCGCAGCTCGGGCCCATGGGGCTCGAGCTGTTCGTGTCGACCGACTTCCCCGAGTCGGAGCTCCGGCGTGCGGCACGAGGGAGCGCCGCCGACCTGTTCGCGGGCTTCACGCTCGTCACCGAGGTCAACGACCCCGAGGCCGATCTCGATCCCGCGCTCTCGCGCGACGGGACCCAGCTCTTCTTCGTGTCCGAGCGAGGGCCCGTGCGCATCGCGTGGTTCGCCACACGCGCGGACGTCGCGTCGCCGTTCTCGGTGCCCATGCCCGCGCCGGGGCTCCCCAACGCGGAGGCGGGATCCATCGACCTCTCGGAGGACGGCAACATCCTCTACATCGAGACCGGCGGGGTGCTCACACGGGCGACGCGGACCGGGCCGTCGGCCGACTTCGGCGAGCGCGAGGTGGTCGTCACGCCCGCGCTCACCTTCCCGACCGTGTCGACCGACGAGCTCCTCGTCTTCGGCAACGACGACACCACGGGCGTGATCTGGTCGAGCCGCGCCAGCACGGACGAGCTCTTCGTGAGCTCTGAGCGAGTGGACTTCTCCGAGATCTGCGACCCCGCCATCCAAGACTGCGATCTCTCCGACGGTGACACGCTGCTCACGTGTCGCTGCGGCCTCACCGTCTTCACCGCGACCCGAGAATGACCAGGTGGAGTCGTCGTCGCGCAATCACATCTTGAACTGCGACTCTCACCACAACGGCGATGGCATCGCCGACCCTGCCAATCCCGACTACGGCGACTGGAACACGGGAGATGGATTCGCGTGCACCGGCGGCGACACGTCCGACCGACGACGTGTACGAGGGCTGCCGCGTGGCTGAACTCCGATGATGGCTACGACTGGTTCGACTGGGCCGGCTCCCTCCTACGCCAATGGCAACGACGGATTCGGCTTCGGCACGGGCCGCTCGGTGGGTATCGCGATGATCTTCCGGAACGACTGGGCCTACGGCAACGACCGCCTCACCACGGGCGGTGACTGGGTGTACGACGGCATCTCCACGGACATCTCGAACAACTACTGGGAGACGGTCCAGGACGACATCAGCTATGGCAACCTGACGGGCACCATCACGCTGACCACCGCCGACTTCGTGCGTTGGCGGGGATGGGGGATCAGAGCGCGCCGTGGCCCATCAGCCAGGCGCCGTCGTTCGTCGCGACGGCCGAGACGGTCCAATCGATCGGCCGCTCGAGCTCTGCGGCGCCGCCGATGATCATGGCGAGGGCGATGTGCTGGCCCATCATCGCGAGAAACCCGAACGTCGCGGGCCACCGCTCACCGAGCGGCGGGCTCTCGACGATCATGCCGGACCAGATCGGCGACCCGCATGCCCGAGCATCGCCTCGTCCCGGTCGAGACACCAGCGGCGTTCCGTGTCGCGGCGGGGGACGAGCCCCGCCATGAGGTGTCAGTCGATCCGGCTCAACGACAGATCGAGGTCGGCGCGACAGCTGCCGCACAACGCACCTGCGCTCGAGGACTCCACGTGCGCCGTCATGCGATCCGCTCCGTCCCACGTGCCCTCGATCTGTAGGGTGGTCACACAGAGCCCAGGGGCACCGTCGGTGATGGGATCGCAGTCCCACGCGCCGTCCGTCAGCTGGCAAGACGCCGTGATGGCCCTCGAGGCCCCGCCGAGCGTGAGCGTCACGCGGATCGAGAAGTACTGCGCGCCGCTGGCCGTCACCGTGTAGGTCGTGTCGAAGCCTCCGCCGCAGGCCGTGCCCGCGACGACGTCTCCGTCCCATCGACCTGCCATGTCGCGCGCGTCGGGCGGCGCAAAGGCATCGGACGGTGTGAAGGCGTCGGGCGGAAGCGTGTAGGCGTCGAAGCTCAGCACCGCGTCTGGCTCGGCGCCTGAATCCTGCCCACCGGCATCAGGGTCGGAGCCTGTGTCGTGATCAACCCCGACGTCGTGGGCCGAGCCGGCATCGTGAGCGGAGCCCACGTCATCGACAGCACCCGCGTCGTCCGACGTTCCACTGTCCCGTTCGGCGCCGACGTCAGGCCCCGCCTCGCGTACCACCGCCACGTCTCGATCCGCGCCGACATCGACGCTCGCGTCCAGGCTCGCGCCTGCGTCCTCCGAGACGGCTTCGCCGCCGCACGCGGCAAACCCGAGAACGGCGAGGAAGGCGAGTCGTCGAACATGAGTCTCGGGGGTGCACATCGGGGCTGAGCGTATCCGGATCGTCGACTCGTCCGGTGGGGGACGAGCCCCCGCCCTACACCGCTCTGTGTCTCAGCCGCAGAATCCGCCGCCGACCTCGCAGCGGGTCGCCTGGAAGGTGCCAGTCGACGTCTCGCCGCCTTCCCACGCGATCGTGTATTGGCCGCTCGCGCCGCCGTCGTCGGCGTAGGAGGTGAACGTCACGCTCCATGTCTCCGACACGCGACAGGGCGGGCGACCGCCGGGGCACTGGGTGACAGCGCCGTTCGACTCCGCGGCGGTGGACGTGATCGTCGCGCCGGACGTGGGAGGCAGCGTGGCGCCGCCCAGATCGTGGATGAAGAACGACGTCGAGGGCATCTCCGGGTCGGCGCTGCACGTCGCGACGTCGAGGGCGTCCGAGAGGGTCAGGGCGACCGCAGGGCCGTCCGCCGGGCCGCACGCGTCCGACACGAACGAGTCACCGGCGATCGGGCCGGCGTCGTCGGTGGGCGGCGTGAGCGCGTCGTCTGCAGAGAACGCGTCCGTCATCGGGAACGGAGCGCTGTCGAGGATCCACGCGTCGTCGGTGCTCGGTGCGTCGAGATCGGCGGTGAACGCGTCGTTGGGCGAGGGGCCTGCGTCGCCGCCGTTCGTGTCGCCGGGGCAGCCGGCGAGAGCGAGCGTGAGGGCCAGAGAGGAGGTGAAGAGCGAAGTGGGGCGAAGGGTCATCGCGGGAGGATGACACGGAGCGTTCCTGGCGCTTCGAGGGACGCTCGCGCTGCCCCCTCCTCGGCGCTCGCGCGCCGTGTCCTCCCCCGCTGCGCGGGAGAGGGGAACGGCGGCTCCGGGGCTCGGTCTCGCGGACATGCCCTCGACGTCGCAGACGGCTCGAGAGAGCTTCGATGCGAAGCCTCGCTAAGCCCCTCCTGACTAGGAGCGAGACCAGAAACTAGAATCGGAGCGTGTAGCTCATGCTGGCTCCGCCGTCCGAACCCCCGACGATCAGTCTGCCGGGCCCCATCGAGACGCCGGGAGATCTCTCGTGGCCGACGACACCGAGGACGAGCAGCACCACCCCCGCGATCTCCATCGCTGCGCCTGCAAGGCCGACCGTCAGGATCAGCGTGTCCGTTCCTGATTGCGCGTTGAGTGCTGCGACGGGGTGGAGCAGGGGAATTAGGCCGAATCCCCAGTTGGGCGCGTACGGCCTCGTAAGGCTTAAGCAACACGAGTACATCTGCCCCAGAATCGTATCCGTGACCGCCGGTGCGAGGTACCCCACTCCGAGCAGCACCGCTCCTGCGATGATGAGGTCCATGTCTGCCTCTCGCGTGGCACTGGGTACGGTCTCTGCGGGCGTCTGCGTGGAGATCACGCACTCGCTTCCAGATGCCACCAGACCCGCCGGACATGTTGGAGGTCCCATGCACCGCCCAGTGTCCGCCGAGATCTGCTGTCCAGGCCAACAGCAATAGCCGCCCTCGACCGTCACCCGCCCACCTTCACACGCTTGTGCGTGCGCCGTCGCAGTGACTGCCACAACCAAGACGCTCAGCCCCCACATGAACACAATGTGCCTCATCTGAACCTCTGGTACGGAGGGTCACACGCTCTCGCGAGGGGAAGCAACAGTGAGAGGTGGACCGACGGCCGAACCGTGAGCCGCGGAGTTGGGCGGCTTGGTCAGCGCTTGATCGCGACCATGCCCTCGCGGACGAGGCGCTTGATGAGCACGACCTTGCCAGCGTCGTCGAGGTCGCCGGGGAGGTCTGCGATCTTGAAGTCGGGCGTCTCGAGCGCGTAGAGCAGCGGCTCGGAGGCGTGCTCGGGGAGGCGCATCTCGGCGCCGTAGCAGCTGACCACGATCTGCTCGTCCTTCACCGCGTAGCGGTAGACGAGGTTCGGGCGGGCGCCTGCGCGGTGGTCGGGCGTGATCGTGCTGAGCGCGAGGATCTGCTCGAGCTGGCCGTCGAGCAGCGCGCGGCGCGTCGAGACGAGCTCGTCGGCGAAGTGATCCATCGCCTGATCGAGATCGCCGCGATCGACGAGACGCGACAAGAGGTCCTTCATCGTCGCGCGCGCGGCGCTGCGGTCGTACGTGGTCTGCGCGAAGCCAGGCGGGAGCGCGCGGCGGAAGTCGACGTCGGTCAGCGCGACCTTCGCGACCACCTCGAGCAGGAGCTCCGTCCAGCTCGTGGTGAGCGCGCCGAGCGTGATGTGGGCGGTCTCGCCTTCGCGCGTCTGCGCGTCGTGCATCATGCCGCGCGGCAGGTACAGCATGTCGCCGGGGCGGAGATCGAACTCCATCGTGATCTCGCCCTTCGGCGTCTCGTCGCGCTTGAAGGGCTGGCCCTTGAACGGCAGCTCGATCGGCGTGTTGTAGACGAACCAGCGCTTCACGCCGTGGAGCTGCAGCACGAAGACGTCGTGGCTGTCGTAGTGCGCAGGGAAGCCCTGCGCCTTGTCGGGCGAGAGGTAGATGTTCGTCTGGAAGCGGCAGCTGATCTCGCGCTCGAGCGAGCGACAGAGGTCAGCGAGATCGGGGAGCAGCGTGTGGAGCTGGTTGAAGACGATCGTGCCGCCGTCCGCGAACTGCTGGAACATGCGCGAGGGATCGATGATGCCGTCGGGGTACGTGTACTCGCTCGCGTCGACCTGACGCGTCGCGTTCGCGATGAAGCACATGTCGCGCGGCAACGACTGCGAGGTGATCGTGTGCTCGAGCTGCTTCACCGACAGCAGGTCCGCGTAGTAGCCGCGCTCCTCGCGCCGCACGATGAGCGGCTTCTTCTCCCAGTACTCGGAGATGAACTGCTCCTTCGTCATGGGCGCGATGAGCTTCGAGAACGAGTAGGTGCTGGCCATGGATCCTCGGTGAGTGCGGTCGCTGATGATGCCCGGTGATGCGGACGATCGGTGGCGCGCGACCCGACGCGTTTCTTTCTACGGTGCGAGCCTACCGATTCGCGCGGAGACGACTCACGTGGCCGGGAGATTCTTCGCGTTCGTACGGGCGCTCAACCGAGAACGACTCTCGCTCGCGTACGCGTGAATCGTGAGAGCCCTTCTCAGTGAAAATCGGCGTTGATCGATGAATACGACTCTGGCCTCATCGTCAGCGCGGACCGGCGCACTGTGCGCAGAACAGGCCTGATCGTGCGCTCGTGGTGGACGAGATCGCGACCGAGGACACGAACCAGGGAGGACGCGATGAGCGCGAAGAAGACGTTGTCGATGGAAGAGATCGTCACGGAGACCAAGGTCGGCCGTCGTTCGACGATGGGCATGATCGGCGCGGTCGGCGCTGCGGTCACCGTGATGGGCGCTGCGACCGTGAGCGCGCAGGAGCAGGCGGAGGAGATGTGCTCGGATCGTGATCCGAGCGATCGCCCGAACTACGCCCGCTGCCGCGGCATCTCGGACAGCGACCCGAGCGACCCCGGTGGCTGCGGTCGACGCTCGTGCTCGGACGCAGACCCGAACGACCCCGCGGGCTGGGGCTGCCACTGTTGATCCTGGGGGGTCCGTGCGGACCCCCTCCCGTTCTGACTTCGTCAGATCGGGACCCTCCCCCGCTCCCCTTCGGGCTGCGCGCGGGGCCCCAGCCCCGCTTGCGGGCGGCTCGCCTGGCTCGACGCCGTGCTTGGTGAGCCAGACCGCCGTGCTTGGTGAGGATTGATGAGGACCAGACCACCCTCGCGAGCGATCGCGGGGGTGTTTCTGTTCGTGGCGATCAACCCGGTGCCCTTGTCACTCGGGCCTCCGGCTGTATGCTCCGCCTCTTCGTGCGCCTTCTGCTCCCAGCGCTTCTCCTCGCCGCGCTCGTCGTTCCGACGGGTGCTTCGGCTCAGGAAGCGTCGTGCGTGTGCGGCGTGTCGGACGAAAACCCTTACGGCGGTTGGGGATACGTCGGGGCGACCGAGTCGGTCGACCCCGAGCTGCTCATGGATCACGCGATCGATCCGAGCGAGCTCGAGACGCCTGACCCGCACGCGGTGCGCGGCGTGGCCCCTCGCGGCGCCGAGCGTCCGCTCGCGATCCTGTACTGCACCCACGGCGCCGACCCCCGCTGTAGCCCCCTCGCGCCCGAAGACGCGCCGACGCCGCGCAGCGTGCCGCGAGGCGCGCCGGCCATCGCGACCGAGCCGACCTCGCTCCCGAGCGCGCGACTCGTTCGCTTCGAGCTCACGACCACGGTGCCCGCGCTGACGGTCCAGACGGATCCGAGCGACACCCACGTGACCCGCCTCGAGCGCCCACCCCGGCGCTGACCGCACGCGCGACACGCAGGCTGCGTCGACGCCTCCCACGAGGAGCGCGCGACGCTGCGATGTCGCGCTCGCTCGCGCGCTCGTGATCGCCGAGGCGATCGCGGCGCGCGAGGCCCCACGACGCGTCCGCGGTGGACGCGCCGAGCTCCCAGCTCCCAACACGTGTCGCAGCCCCATCCAACGCACCTTTCGCGTCCGGGGCTGCATCGAGGTCAGTCGTCATGGCAGAGAAGAAGAAGAGAGAAGAAGTGCAGCTCGCGCCCGCGAGCAGCGGCTCGGTGATGAGCATGCCGTCCGCGATCGTCGCGATCCTCGTCGCGTTCGCGCTCGGCGCGCTCGTCGGCAACGTCATCGGCCGCAACAACACGGCCGAGGGCGAAGAGATCGCGATGGCCGACGGCGACCACGGCGGTGGCCGTGGCGGCGCTGAAGGCGCGGCCCCGTCGGGCGATGGCTCGGACGCCGATCGCTACCGCATCGACATCACCGACCAGATGCCGCAGCGCGGCCCCGACAACGCCCTCGTCACGATCGTGATGTGGTCGGACTACCAGTGCCCGTTCTGCTCGCGCGTCGAGCCGACGCTCACGCGCATCATGGAGGAGCCGAGGTTCCGTGATCAGGTCCGCATCGTGTGGCGCGACCAGCCGCTTCCGTTCCACCAGAACGCGACGCCGGCGGCCGAAGCGGCCCACGAGGCCTACGCGCAGGGCGGCGACCAGAAGTTCTGGCAGATGCATGACGCGCTCTTCGAGAACCAGCAGAACCTCGACCGCGCGACGCTCGATCGCCTCGCGGGCCAGGTCGGCCTCGACATGACGCGCTACCGCGCGGCCATGGACGGCCACACGCACCAGGCCGCGATCCGTGCGGACTCCGAGGCGGGCAACCGCATCGGCGCCAACGGCACGCCGGCGTTCTACATCAACGGTCGCGAGCTCATGGGCGCGCAGCCCTTCGAAGAGTTCCAGCGCGTCATCACCGAAGAGATCGCGCACGCGAACGAGATGCTCCGCAACGGCACGCCGCGCGCGCAGCTGTTCCAGGCGATCGTCCGCAACGGCCGCACGGCCGCTGCGCCGCCCGCGGGCGCCGACGCCGCGCAGAAGGCCGCCCCGCCCGCGCGTCCGCAGCCGGATCCGCGCGCCGTCTACCGCGTGCCCGTCGGGGAGTCGCCGACGCAGGGTCCCGCGGACGCGCTCGCGACCGTCGTGATCTTCTCCGAGTACCAGTGCCCGTTCTGCGCGCGCGTCGAGCCGACGCTCGACGCGCTCCGCGAGTCGTACGGCAACGACATCCGCTTCGTGTGGAAGAACAACCCGCTCCCGTTCCACTCGAACGCGATGCCGGCGGCCGAGGCCTCGGCCGAGGTGTTCGCGCAGCGCGGCGCGGCGGCGTTCTGGCAGTACCACGACGTGCTCTTCGAGAATCAGCAGGCGCTCGCGCGTGAGGATCTCGAGCGTTACGCCGGTCAGATCCAGGGCATCGACATGACGCGCTTCCGCGCGGCGCTCGACAACCACACGCACCAGGCGGCGATCGAGGCCGACCAGGCGCTCGCGCGTCAGCTCGGCGCGTCCGGCACGCCCTCGTTCTTCATCAACGGCCGCAACCTCCGCGGCGCGCAGCCCGTCGAGGCGTTCCGCACGCTCATCGACGAGGTGCTCGGTCAGGCGCGCGCCCGCGTCGCCAGCGGCACGCCGCGCGCACGTGTGTACGAGGCGAGCATCGCGGACGGCGCGACGCAGCCCGTGATGCTCCCGGCCCCCGCCGGCGCAGCGGCGCCCGCGGCGGCGCAGCCCGCGGAGGATCCGAACCGCGTCTACCAGATCGCGGTGTCGCCGAACTCGCCCACGCAGGGCCCGGCGAGCGCGCCGGTCACGATCCAGATCTTCTCGGACTTCCAGTGCCCCTTCTGCTCGCGCGTGAACCCCACGCTCGAGCAGGTGATGGAGCGCTACGAGGGTCGCGTGCGCCTCGTGTGGCGTGACTACCCGCTGCCCTTCCACCCGAACGCGATGCCCGCGGCGCAGGCCGCGCGCGAGATCTTCCAGCAGCGCGGCGCGGCCGCGTTCTGGCAGTACCACGCGGCGCTCTTCGAGAATCAGCGCGAGCTGACCCGCGAGACGCTCGAGCGCCTCGCCGGCACCATCCAGGGCGTGAACATGGAGCAGTTCCGCGCGGCCCTCGACAACAACGAGCACCAGGCCGCCGTGCAGGCGGACATGGACGCGGTCCGCGCGGCAGGCGCGCAGATCGGCACGCCGTCGTTCTTCATCAACGGCCGCCTCCTCCAGGGCGCGCAGCCCATCGACGCGTTCACCGCGGCGATCGATCGCGCGCTCGCGGACGGCCCGCCGGCCCGCGGCGCGCGCCCGGCGGCGCCCGCGGCTCCGCACTGATCGAGACGTGAACGGGTCGCGCTGAAGAGCGCGATCGAAGGAGGCCGTCGACGCGAGAGCTCGGCGGCCTTCTTCTTTGTTGTCGGCGAGCTCTCGCGGCCGATCGGCGTTGGAGTGTGGACGTCCTTCGCCTGCAGGCGCCACGTAGCCCCCACCTCGCGGGTCCCAAACCCGCGTGTCCTCCCCCGCTCACGCGGTGGAGGAGTCTCTCCGACGCTCGGGCTCGGTACCGCGTTCTCGCCCGCGTTGCGGGCGAGGGTCATCTGGCGTGCTCTAGAAGGGTTGAAGACGCGGTGCGTCATGTGGCGCTCGGGTGCCGCTGATCTGCCCCACGGTTTGCGCCTCGATCTTTCCCGTGGGACACCCCGCGCGAATTCGATGGACGTCGTGGCCACGACAAGCTCCTCGGAGCAGCTGCCCAGCGCAGCGAAGAAGGACGCGGGCGGACGCTGGGTCGCCCTCGACCTGCTGCGCTTCGTGGCCGTGCTCCTGATGGTGCAGGGGCACGTGTTCACCGCGTTGCTCGACCCGAGCTACGAGGGGCAGCGCTGGCTGCGTCATCACACGTTCGTGCACGGCTACACCGCGCCGATGTTCCTCTTCGCGTCGGGGCTGGCCTTTGGCTACACGACGTTCCGGGGCTGGAAGGCGAACACGACGTGGGGTGACGGGCTCGCCAAGCGGTTCCGTCGCTACGGCTGGCTGCTCGTCATCGGCTACGTGCTGCACATGCCGGCGCTCGCGCTGGCGCGCCTCGTGTCGATCGACGCGGGCACGCTGCGTCATTGGCTGCAGGTCGACGTGCTCCAGCACATCGGCGTGAGCCTCGCGATCCTCCAGCTGCTCGCGCTCGCGGTGCGTCGCGAGAAGGTCTTCGTCGCGGTCGTCGGCGCGCTCTTCGCGCTGGTCGTGCTCGGCGCGCCGCTCGTGTGGGCCGCGGACGTCTCGTTCCTGCCGACGCCCATCGCGTCGTACATCAACGCGGACACCGGCTCGCTCTTCCCGCTCTTCCCGTGGGCGGGCTTCACGTACGCCGGCATCCTCGTGGCGTACGCCGCTCGTACGGCCAAGCGGCCGTCGCACGACCTCGCGTGGCCGCTGCTCGCGCTGACGGTGACGTGCTTCGTGCTCCCGATCGCGCTCAACCGCACCGGCTTCCAGCCCTACGGCGCCCACGACTTCTGGAAGACCGACCCGTACTACTTCTTCTTCCGTCTCGCGAACGTGCTCGCGGTGCTCACCGCGTGGTGCTTCGTGGAGAAGCTCGCGGACGCGCGCGGCTGGCTCGTCGAGCGCGCGACCACGGCCGATGGCGCCAAGGCCACGACGCGCATGGGGGAGCTGCTCTCGATCGTGCGCATCGTCGGCGCCGAGTCGCTGCTCATCTACGTGGCGCACCTCGTGTTCCTCCACGGCTCGGTGGTGTCGAGCGGCTTCGAGCACGCGACGGGTCGCTCGCTCACGATCGGCCAGGCGAGCGTGGTGGCGACGGCGCTCTTCGCGGCGATGGTCCTCCTCGCGTGGACCTGGCACGAGTGGAAGAAGGGCACGTGGCGCTTCCGCGTGGTGCAGTGGAGCGCGATCGGCAGCTTCGCGTACCTGATGCTCACGAGTCAGTGACCGCGGGTCGGGGATGACGAGCGCGAGCGAACAGATCACGGCCCTCTCGTTCCTCGACGCCGAGGCACGCAAGCAGGCCCGCATGTTCCTCTGGTTCGGGATCGTCTTGATCCCGCTGGCGCTGGGCTTTCCCGTGCTCTCGCTCTTCACGGGCGTTCCGTTCTGGGTGTCGGGGATCATGCTCGTGTGCGCGGGACTGCTCGGCGGCGTGTGCATCCTGCTCGCGTTCACGCGCGGCTCGATGGCGCTGGCGCACCTGCGCGAGCGCAGCGGCGATCCGATCGTGCGCGTGCGGCACTGGGTCGAGGTGAACCGCGGCGTGCGCTCGCTGCACTGCCTCTGCATCACGCAGTCGGGCGTCGAGCTGCACGAGATGCTGCTCGTGGCAGGCGCAGACGAAGAGCGCGCGCTCGCGACGTTCCGCGCCGCCGTGCCCGTCGTCGAGCCGGCGTGAGCAGGCGCGACGGCGCACGCCCGCACGAAGGACCTCGATGACGAGGCGCTCGAACCTCGTCGTCGTGCTGTCGATCGCCCTCGCGGTGCTCACGACGACGGGCTGCGGACCGAGACCGCTGCGCACGTGGCCGCGCGTGGTGGAAGAGCCGCGGACGGAGGCCACGCCGGTGGAGTCGGCGGCCGAAGCACCCGCCGAGACGCAGGCTGCAGCGGGCGAGCCCGATGCGACGATCACGCGCCTGCACGCGATCGTCGCGCGTCATCCGCGCACGCCGCAGGCCGCATCGGCGCTCGTGGAGATCGGAGACCTCGAGTCCGATCGGGGACGCGTGATGGACTCCATCCACGCGTACCTGCGCGTCGTGTGTCCCTCGATGGCGCCCGCGACCGCCGAGACCGCGGTCGAGGCGCTCGACGTCGCGGCGATCGCGTCGTGCAGCCCAATGCTCGACGTGCCCGCGGCGGTCGGCGAGGTGTGGGCGCGCCTCGGCGGCGTGTACTTCGACGAGGCCGATCTCACGCGCGCAGAGGCGAGCTTCGAGCAAGCGCTCGCGCGCCTCTCGACGGAGAGCCCCACGCGCATCCCCGCGCTGTACCGACTCGCGTGGGCGCAGTTCCGCGGTGATCACTACGCCGCAGCGCTCGAGTCGTTCGCGCGCGTGGTCGAGTCCCCGGCCGAGCAGAGGTTCCGCGACGAGGCCCTCTCGTTCCTCGGCGTCATCGCCGTCGAGAGCGACTGGGACGACGACGGCCGTGAGGACACCCCGCGCGACCTCGCGCGACCGGAGCTGCGCGCGTTCTTCACGCGGCACCCGACGCTCGTGAGCGACGTGATGTTCGAAGCGGCGCGCACCCTCTTCGATTCGGCCGACTACGCGCGCGCGATCGCGATCGACGAGGCGCTCCTCCAGCGCGCGCACCGCATGGACGAAGTGCGCGCGCGCATCACGGAGGCGAGACGCCGCGGCGGCCTCGCGCCCTGACGCAGCGAACGCGTCGCGCGTCTCGGGTACGATCGCGGCCATGACGTCGATCGTCCGCTTCGGATCGCTCGTGGGCGCGCTCTGCCTGGGCCTGATCGCCGCGTGCGATGCGCCGCCGAGCACGGGCTCCTGCACGTCGTCGCGTGACTGCACGGACGGCCTCGTGTGTCGCGAATCGCGCTGTGTGTCCGCGTCGGACGCGGGACCGACGAGCGACGCCGCGCTCGAGCCCGGCGACGCGCCCATCACGATGGGCGACGACGCGCCCGGACTCTGCGGCGTGCCGTGTCCGCCGGGAGAGGCGTGCGTGTCGGGGACGTGCGAGGCCGACTGTCGCTTGCCGAGCGCGACGCCGTGCGAGGTGCCGCTCTTGTGCGGGCCGACGTCGGGCACGTGCGTGATGCCCGGCGAGGAGTGCACGCCGCGCGGTGAGTTCGTGCCGTGCGGCGACGGCGAGTTCCCGCCGACGTGCGGTCCGGGTGCGCGCTGCGAGGGTGCGCGCTGCGTGGCCGACACGGGCTGCAGCGACGTCGTGTGCAACGCCGTCGGCGTGTGCGTCGGCATCGGCTGCGCGGGCAGCGGCATGGGCGGCGAGGTGCGCGACGTGGCGCTCGATCCGATCGCCGACGCGAGCGTCGGCGCGACGGTGACCGCGTCTGCGACGGTGACGGGCGCTGCGCTCTGCGGCCTCACCGCGACGTTCGAGCTGCGCCGCGAGATCTCGCTCGTCACCACCGCGTACAACGACGACACGATCTGGGAGATCGATCTCGGCACGGGCGCGCGCACCGCGTACGCGACGGGCCTCGGATCGATCTCGGGCATCGCCAACGACGCGCGCGGTCAGCTCTACGTGGTGAGCGGCGCATGCCAAGTGGGTCGTGTCGCTGGCGCCGCGGGCGCGCGCACGTTCGAGCGCGTGGGCGATGCGCCCGCTGGCTGCTCGCGCATGACGATCGGTCCCGACGGTGCGCTCTACGTCGCGGGCGGTCTGTCCGTGAACCGGATCGATCTCTTCGCCGGGACGACGGGCACGTTCACCACGCTCACGACAGCGACGACGCTCTGCGGCAGCTCGTTCCTCACCGGTCTCGCGTTCGATCGGGGCGGAGCGCTCTACCTCGCGGAGCACTGGCCGAACGTCTACCGCGTGGGCGTCGACGGGACCGAGAGCCTCTTCGCGAGCGCGCCTCTCGGTGCGCTCGCGTGCGGCGACGTGCCGTGGAACGAGGGGCTCACGTTCGGGCCCGACGATCGGCTCTACGTGGGCGTGTTCCCGTCGAACAACCAGGCCGGCTTGGTCTGGAGCGTCGCCGAGACGGGCGGGACCGGCACCTTCCTCCTCGGCCTCTCGGAGCTTCGCGCGGCGGTGCCCGAGACGACCTACGCCGGCATCCACGGCGTCACCTTCGGGCTCGATGGCTCGCTCTACTTCACGAACCAGAACACGTCGGGCTCGACGCTCGAGCCGCGAGGTCAGGTGTTCGTGCGCGAGATGTCGGGCGCGATCCGCGCGCTCGCGAGCGGCCTCAACTTCGACTGGCCGCGCGGCTACGACGGCGACCTGATCGTGAACACGGAGATCGTGTCGGAGGCGACGGTGCCGATCGACGCGAGCGGCCGCGCCACGGCGATGCTGACGGCGCCGAGCGAGCCAGGCCCGTTCGTGGTGCGCGTGCTCGTCACCGATCCGACGACGGGCCGCATCCTGTCTGCGTCCGACGGTGCGCGCGCGCGCTAACCCGCCGATCGCACGAGCATCCGCAGCGTGGCCTCACGTGAGCCGGCCTCGATCCGCGCGATGTGAGGGGCACTCACGCCCGCCTCCTCGGCTCAGCTCTCCCGAGACCGGCCGTCGCGTCTGGCTGGCGCCGTCATCGCGAAGTCGCCGAAGACCCAGACCTTCGCGCGATCGTAGAGGTCTTGAAGCCAGCGTCGCGAGTTGCCGTCGCGGTCCCAGGGCTGAAGGTCTGCGTCGCGCTCGCAGAAGCTGATCGGGACGTCATCGACCAGACGCTCGGCGCGGACGAGGACCGACGTCGTTGCGTGGCTGGAAGCGTGACGACCGCAGCACGGGACGCGCCTCGTGCAGACAGATCGCAGGGATGTGCAGCGTGATCTCGCCACGCTCAGCCCGCTCGACGAGCGCAATCGCCTCCGGCACGCGCAGGTGCGCGGGCGCCGCCCAGTCGACGACGAAGTTCGTCTCGACGAAGACGTGTTCCTGCACGCTCGGGCTCACGCCGCGAGAGGAGGACGGGGGCCGGCGGCTCGCACGTCGCCTGCCTCGACTGCGGGGACGATCCAGTCAGCCACGGCACGTCGGAGCGGCTCGGGAAGCTGGACCCTCACGAAGGGATCGCGCAGCGAGACGAGCCATCGCTGAACGCGTGCCTCGTAGGCCGCGCCTGCGAGCGGACCGGTGGGGGGCTCGAGCGCGTCGATGGCGAGCGTCGAGAACGGCCCCGCCGTCTCGATCGCCCCCGAGCCGAAGTCCTGTCGCAGGATGACGATCTCGCGCCCGACGACCAGCAAACCCGAAGGGTAGAGCAGGCGCGACATGTACTGCGAGAGAGCGCGGGTGGCGTTCGCGACGTCCCCCGCCAGCTTCACATCGACGACGAGCAACCGGCGACCACCTGCGTCGACGACGATGTCGGGGCCTTGGCTCTCCATCCGCCGACTGTAGCATCGGCAAGGCGGCCGACGGTCCTGCGCAGCTCGGTTCTACTGATCACGGTCACGCAGCCGACTTGGTGGCGATGAAGCTCATCGCGCGCTCGGCGAGCGCGGTGATGGTGAGCGACGGATTGACGCCTGGGTTCGCGCTCACGGCGCTGCCGTCGATCACGTAGAGGCCGCGGTAGTGGAAGACGCGGTGCTGGCTGTCGATCACGCCTTCGTTCGCGTCCTTGCCGATGCACGCGCCGCCGAGGATGTGCGCGGTGGTCGGCGTGCCCGAGAGCGTCTCGGTGAGGATCGTCATCGCGACGCCGCCGACCTTCTTCGCGAAGCGATCGGCGAGATCGGTCGCCTCCTTCATGAACGCGGTCGGCGCCTCGGTGCCGGGCTCGAGCTCCGTGACGAGGCCACGACGAAAGCCCGTGTAGGGGCTTCGTCCGAGGCGAAGACGCAGCGAGCCCTCGAGCGTGCGCATGTAGAGGAGGATCTGCGACTGCTTGGCGAAGTCGCGCGCGGCCGCGACCTTGAGCCACGTGAGCGGCTGACGAAAGAAGCCGCGCACGGTGCCGCCGAGGCGCACGAGCACGTTGTTGCCGGGCGCGTGCGGAAGCGAGAGCAACCGAAAGAAGCCCGAGCCCTCGCCGTAGCGCACGGGCTCGATGTGACTGACCTCGTCGGTGTGGAGGATCGACGTGATCGCGACGCCCTTGCTGAAGTCGTCGTCTCGGTTGGGCGACACGATGCCGATCAGCGCCTCGTTGTTGGTGCGCACCATGTCGCCCACGCGCGACGAGAGCGCAGGGAGACACGCGGGGTCCTCCTTCATGCGGAGCAAGAGCGGCAGCGTGCCCATGACGCCGCCCGCGAAGACGACCTGATCGGCGGTGAACGTCTCGCTCGACGGCGCGCCCTCGCGCTCGCTCTCGACCTCGATCTCGTAGCCACCGCGGCCATCGCGGGCGCCGTCGCTCGACGCGCGTGCGCGCACGTAGCGCACCTCGGTCTCGGGCAGCACGACCGCGCCGCGCTTCTCGGCGAGGTAGAGGTAGTTGCGATCGAGCGTGTTCTTCGCGCCGACGCGGCAGCCCGTCATGCACGCGCCGCAGAAGTTACAGCCGGTGCGCGCGGGGCCCTCGCCGTCGAAGTACGGATCGGGCACCTCGACGTCGGGCTTGCCGAAGAACACCGCGACGTCCGTCGGCTGCCAGTGATCGCCGCGTCCGATCTCCTCGGCGATCTCCTTGAGCACCTTGTCGCCGCGCGTGATCGACGGATTGGGCGCCGCACCGAGCATGGTGCGCGCCGTCGCGTAGTGGCGCGCGAGCTCCTTCTTCCAGTCGGCGAGGCCCGCCCAGCTGCCCTTCTCGAAGAAGTCGTCCTTCGGCATCGGCAGCGTGTTCGCGTAGACGAGCGAGCCACCGCCGACGCCCACGCCGTGGAGGATGGTGACGTGCGGAAAGAACGACATCTGGAAGATGCCGCGCAGGCCCACCTCGGGCTGCCAGAGCCAGCGCCTCACGTCCCAGTTGCTCGTGGGGAAGTCCTTCGGCTCGAAGCGACGTCCCTTCTCGAGCACGAGCACGCGGTAGCCCTTCTCCGTGAGCCGCAGCGCGGAGACGGAGCCTCCGAAGCCCGAGCCGATCACGACGAAGTCCCAGTGTTGGTTGGAGGTCGTGGGCGCGGCGAGGGTCATTTCGGCGAGGATAGGGCCGGCACCGGCAGTGTCGAAGCGAACCTTCCCCAACAGGCGAACGACCGGACGCAGTCACTCGGTGGGGTTTCGAGGCTCGTCCCACCAGCGCGACAGGTTTGCCTCCGACACGCGCGGTCTCGCTTGGTAGTGAGAGACGTCGTTGAACGACATGAGGCGTGCTCGAACGGGGTCCTTGAAGTCCACGACGTTGAGACAGGCCGGAGACTGATCGAGTCGATCGCGGTAGCCGCGTCCGTCGAAGCCGAGCAGGCTCGAGATCAAGAGCCGCAGCGTCGCCTTGTGGGAGACGACGAGCACGCTCTGTCCCTCGTGTCGCACGACGATCTCGCGGATCACGGGGAGCGCCCTCGCGAGGACACCGAGGCCGGACTCGCCTCCGACCGGCGCGAACGTGAAGGGGTCTGCATCCCAGGTCTCGTACTCACCCGGAAATTGAGCCTCGACTTCCGTTCGAGTGAGCCCCTCCCACCGCCCGTGGCTGATCTCACGGAGTCCATCGCGGTGCACCGGTGTCAGGCCAACGTGAGGGCGCGCGAGGATCGTCGCGGTCTCCACGGTGCGGCTCAGCGGGCTCGTGTAGATCGCGCCGAGCCTCTCATCCGAGAGCCGCTCGGCGAGGCGCTCGACCTGTGCCCGGCCTTCCTCCGACAGATCGACGCCGATGGCACCCGAGAAGCGGTTCTCCGCGGTCAGGTTCGTCGCTCCGTGGCGCACCAGGTAGAGGCGCGTTGCCAATGAGAGCGAGGGTAGAGCAAGCGCGCCTCGACGGCGAGGGTCTCTGACCGCTCGATCAGGGACGCGCGGGCGCTTCGGCGCTGCTCGCGAACGTCGCGACGAGCGCGCGGTGAAACGCGCGGAAGTGTCGCGTGAGGAGGCGTCGCTCGAGGGCGAGGCGCGCGTCGAGCGTGGCGAGCGCGGCCCGCTGCTCATCGGGCGTCGCGGGTCGCATCACGCACTGATCGAACCACCCCGTTCCTTGCGGGGTCGAGCGCTCCACCATGCACTCCGAGAAGGTGCCCTCGCGGATGACGCCGCTCGTGGCGATCCCGCGCGCGACGGCGCGACGTAGCGCCGCGCGCTGCGCGAGCGCGGTGTCACGCAAGGACACCGACGACGAGAGGTTCAGCGAGAGCTCTCGGCGGATCCACAGCTCGTACGCGTGCGCGCCGTCGCTCGGATCGAGGGCCACGACCTCGTTGATGTCGCGCGCGGTGAAGCCGACGGACATGCCCGGCGGCTCGTAGCCGAGCTCCCACGTCAGATCGATGACGTCACCGTTCGGACCCGTGAAGCGGAACGTGAACGCGCCGCTCGCCTGCCACACGCCCGCGAGCGCGAAGCCATCGCCCGCGGCGTGATCGATCACCTGCAGCTCGACGAGCGCGCCGTCTCGCACGTAGAGCTCGAAGCGATCGACGTCGCCCGTGCACGGCGGCGCGGAACACCACGTCTCGACGGGTCGCGAGCCCGCCACGTCCGTGCGCACGAAGCCGCGGGCCGCGGCGCGCGCACGCAGCGTCTCGAGCGAGGCGATGCCCACGACGTCCTGCGCCGACACCGCAGTGGGCACGAGGAGACCGACGACGAGGAGGAGCCAGCGCACGGCGCGTTGGAGTCTCGCACCGCGCGCTCCTTGGATGCTCGTGAGAGCACGCGTTCGCGATTGACACGATCACGCGGCCTACGAACGATCACGCGATGGCGGAGCGGCGCGGCGTCTCGGGAGCACTGGCGAGGGTCGCCAGCGGACGGCTCGTGGCGACGGTGCGCTACAGGCCGATCGGCAGTTCCTTGATCGCGTGCGCCCTGATCGGCTGCTCCTCGAGCGCGTGCTCTGGACCCGTCACGTCGCAGGGCGAGCACACGTCGACGACCGCGCCGGCAGGAGAGTCCGTGGCTCGGGCGATCGCACCCACTCCCGAGCCCGTTCCCGTCGATCCGCTCGACGGAGCGACGGCGCTCGAGGAGCCGACCACGGCGGTGATCGAGCTGACGCCGACGTCCGTCTCGGACGGTCCCGTGATCGACGAGGTGGTGGCCCCCGACGGCGCGACGCGGGCGATCGCGCGGCCCTACTCCGTGACGCTGATCGACGTGACCAGCGGCGCGACGCGGTGGCGCGCGGAGCTCGTGGCCGGCCTGCCGAGGCTCGCGTTCTCGCGCGATGGCGCGCGGCTCGCTGTGCTCGGGCTCGGCCGCCCGGGTCCGCACGAGACGTCGTTCGCCGTGCTCGACGCGCGCACCGGCGCGGTGCGCTCGAGCGCCACGCTCTACGTGCCCGGCGTGCGGGCACCGCAGGGCTCGCGCATGGGGAGCGTGTCGTTCGGGGCGCACGCGATCGTGCCCGACGAGGCCGACACGGGCTTCGATCTGCTCGGCTCTCGGCGCGCGCCGATCGTGGTCGAAGCCGGAGGCCGCGCGTTCGTCGACGTGGAGCGCGCCGTTCCGATCGACACGATCGACGCGCGGCCCGTCCCCGTGCTGCCGTGGGACCGGCTCGACGTGTCAGCAGACGAGCAGGTGATCGCGCGCAGCGCGGAGGGCCTCCTCGAGTGGGTCGATCCACGCGGCGCGCCGACGTCGTGCGCGCTCGACGCGCTCGGGATCACGCGCATCGCGGGCGTGGGCTTCGAAGGACGTCGCGCGTGGCTGCTCACCGGCGGAGCGTTCGACGCGCCCGACCGCGCCGAGCTGATCGCGCTCACGCGCGGCACCTGCGACGTGGAGGAGCGCAGCGCGTCGGCGGGCCTCGAGCACGCGCAGTGGCTCGACGCGCAGCGCGCGTTCGTGGGCATGCGCACCGAGCGACTGCTCGAGATCGCGGTGGAGCGTCCGCGCGTGGAGCGCGAGCTCGCAGGTGCGGCGCGCGCGGTGTCGATCGCGCGCGAGGGCAACGCGTACGTCGTGTTCGCGGGCGAGTGGGCGCGCGCTCGCGACGCGGATGGCTCGACGCCTCACGCGCACGTGGCGAACCCGGTGGATGCGGGCGGAGTGATCTGCGGCGGACGCGCGCTGCTGGGCACGCGTCAGAGGAGCGTGCTGGTGAGCCTGCCGGCGATGACGACCGACGTGATGATCGAAGGACCGATCGAGTGGGCGGCCTGCGCAGGCGACCACTGGATCGTGGGCCGCCGCGCACAGCCCGCGCTCTTGATCGACGCGGATGCGCGGGTCGTGCGCGCGCGGATCTCGTTCCCCGAAGAGCGCAGCCCCGAGCGCTCCGAGGCGGTGCGATGGCTCCGCACGACGAACGAGCTCGTCTACACCGCGGCCAGCCGCGTGTGGCGCGTGACGTTGCCTACCGACTGACCGCGCGTCGAGCCTGCGTCAGGGCACGAAGTGCAGTAGGTCTCTCGGGCGAGGCAGCACATGTTCGAGCGAGTGACGGTGGACCTCCGGCGGGCGCCCGAGGACCGATGGGACTTCATGACGGACGCACACGCCGAGCAGGCGCGCGCGCTCGCGGACTTCTACCTGCGAGACCTCGGCGCGCTCGAGGAGCTCGCGCCCGCGATCTTGCCGATCGCCGAAGGTCTGCTCGCGGACGACGTGAAGCGCGAGCTCGCGGCGCTCTCTCGCAAGCTCGCGATCCCGCGTGAGCGCCTCTACCTCGCGAACCTCTACTACGACGCGTTTCGCGTGGTGCTCGGCTGCACGGGCTTCGCGATCGATCGCGCCGACGGGCCGCTCCATGCGCGCAACCTCGACTGGTGGTCACCGGTGCGGCTGCTCGCGACCTCGACGTGGATCGTTCGGTACGAGGGCGCCGCAGCGGGTCCGTTCGAGGTCGTCGGTTGGCCGGGGTTCGTCGGAGCGTTCAGCGCGGTCGCGCCAGGTCGCTTCGCGATCAGCATGAACGCCGTGGCCTCCGTGAACGAGAAGCCGACGATCGGTGGCTCGGTGCCCATGGTGATCCGACGCGCGCTCGAGACCGCGAGCACGTTCGACGACGCCGTGATGCACCTGTCGAGCGAGCCGATCACCGCGGACTGTCTGCTGCTCGTCACGGGCGCTCGGGGAGGAGAGCTGGTGGTGATCGAGCGAACGTCGACGCGCTCAGAGCTCCGCACGGCGGACGACGGCGTCCTCGTCGTGACCAACGACTATCGAGCGATGCCCGGTGAGGTGTCCGAGCGGAGCGACGGCACGCTCGCGATGACGGCCGACGGCCGATACCAGCGCGCTCACGCGCTGTGTCGCCAGCACACGCCGCGCGACGCGAGCGAGTGCCTCACCGTGCTCGCGGACGACCGCGTGCGCATGGACATGACCGTGCAGCAGATGTTCATGCGCGCCGCGACGGGTGAGCTCGTCGTGGTCGACCCGAAGACGCGTCGCTAGCAACGGATCAAGGGCCGTGGGCGAGCCAGCGCTCGGTCAGGGCCCAGAGGCGGTCGGCATCCGCGGTGGGTCGCCGAGACATCAGTGTCCTCCTGAAGGAACGGCTCCGGGGGGGAGGATCGCGAGCAGGCGCGGGACGATCTCGGCTGGGCTGCCGGGACCGTGGATCGAGCCCTCCATGCGGCGCGCGCTCGCCGTGCCGTCCGCCTCGGGCGAGACGAAGAGCGGGATCATGCGCGATCCGTAGCCTGCGGCGTCGAGGCGCGCGGCGTCGTGATCGCGATCGAGCTCGAGGAACGTGATCGGCGGCAGCTGCGCGTCGAGCTCACCGCGCTCGGCGGCCGCGTGGAAGTACCGACAGGGCTCGCACCACGTGGCGCCGACGTAGACGAGCGGCGTGCGGCCCTCGCCCTCAGCGCGCGAGACGAACGCGCGCACGAGCGGCACGAGATCACCGTCCGCCGCGTGCTCGAAGCGCAAGCGCGCGCTCGCTTCCGCGACGGGCTCGTGCGCCTCCGTCGTCCGCGCGCCGCGGAGGCGCGGCTCCTCTCGGCAGCCGACGAACACCACCGAGGTCACTGCGGAGATCACCGCGAAGAAGACGACGTCGCGTCGCATCGGCGCCAGCCTACTACGCGCGTTCCGGCGCGACCGCATGCGCGAGCGACCGAGGTTGGTCATCCTCCGATCCATGTTGCGCGCGCTCGTGGGCTCCGCCCTCTCCCTGACCGCGGTGGCGGCGTCGGGCTGCTACTGCAGCCACGAGCGTGAGGACGAGGTCGACGCCGCGGTGGTGACCGACACGGCGCTCGCGATCGACGTGCCCCTCGCGATCGACACGAGCCGCGAGCCCGACGCGTGGACGCGTCCGTGCGAGTGGGACGTCGT
The DNA here is from genome assembly GCA_964502175.1 of uncultured Sandaracinaceae bacterium. Lineage (GTDB taxonomy): Bacteria > Myxococcota_A > Polyangia > Polyangiales > Sandaracinaceae > JAFLCL01. The sequence continues at coordinate 116,612 of CAZCVE010000014.1, read as the reverse complement.
CGCGCCGTGGCAGCTCACCGATGGGCCCGGCGATCAGGGCCTGCACGACATCACCGTGCTCGACGAAGACTTCGCGGTGGTCACCGGCTCGCAGAACGATCCGCCGCCCGAGGTCGGTCGCTTCGTACACCGCGTGTCGCTGCGCGAGCGCGTCGGCGAGAGACAGCAGCTCTTCGGCGCGCCGGCAGGAGCGTTCTTCGTGAGCGTCGGGCTCGCGCGAGGACGCGATCGCATCCTCGCCTCCACGTGGGACGACGGCGGCTGTCGCGCGCGCGCGATGTCGCTCGGCGGCACCGTGATGGGCGAGCCGATCACGCTGCCGATCGCGCGGTGCGTCGGCGTGACGGCGACCGACACCGGCTTCGCGATCTTCGAGCGACCGACCGACGTGGCCCCCTCGCTCCACGTGCTCTCGGACGACGGCACGCGCGTGCTCACGACGAGCGAGCCGATCGCCATGCTCGCCGACGCGTTCTGGTGGTCGCGCGTGCGGCTCGTCGACGGCACGTACGTCGTCGCCGGGATGCACGACGGCGTGTCACCGACGAGCGGCAGCGTGCAGCGGCTCGACGCGTCGGGCCTTCCGGTCGCGGAGCCCGTGGCGATGCCCGCGTTCGCCGCCGCGAGCCGCGTGCGCCTCACGCAGTCGAGCGGAGCCGTGCTGGCCGCGTGGCTCGAGCAGCGCGACGGCGACGCGGACTCGCAGGAGCGCGTGCTGCGCGTGGTGCCTCTCGATGGCGAAGGACGCGCGAGCGGTCCCGTGGAGACGCCGTCGGGTGGGATCGCGTACCGCGATGGAGGCCTCTCTTCGGCAGCGATCGCGGGCGGCGTGCTGTTCGCGTTCGTCGAGATCTCACCGGGCGATCGGTTCGGTCAGCACACGAGCGTCGTGGTCGCGCGCACGGACCTGCGCGGTGAGCGACAGGAAGAGCTGCGCATCGGGATGGGCGCGTTCCAGCGGAGCCCCGTGATCCGCGCGCGCGGTGACGACGCGATCGTCGGCTTCACCGCGAGCACGGGCGGCGTGCCGACGCAGGTCTTCGTCGGAGGGCTCGAGTGTCGCTGATCGACGCGCAGATCCTCGATCGCGCGGCGCGTGAACCCCGTGCGGCGCCGGCGTCGTGAGCCCGTGAGTGAGGCGACGCCGCCCGACGCCGCGGCGAAGCCGACCCGAGCTCCGTGACGTTGCGTGAAGCGCGTGGGAGCGCGCTCGAAACGCATCGACGTCTCGCGCGGACCGCTCTATCCCTCGGGCCATGACGAGCGAACGCCGCACGCGCGAGACCGAGCACGACATCGTGCTCTTCGGGGCCACGGGCTTCACGGGACGGCTCACCGCCGCACACCTCGCGCGAACACACCTCGCGAGCGGGCTGCGTCTCGCGCTCGCGGGCCGTGATCGCAAGAAGCTCGAGGGCGTGCGCGCGGAGCTCGCGAAGGAGACGCCGGCCGCGAAGGACCTGCCGGTCCTCGTCGCCGACGCGCACGATCGCGCAGCGCTCGACGCCGTCGCGAAGAGCACGACGGTCGTGGCCACCACGGTCGGTCCGTACGCGAAGTACGGCGAGACGATCGTCGCGTCGTGCGCGGCCGCGGGCGCGCACTACTGCGATCTCACGGGCGAGGTGACGTTCATGCGACGCATGATCGATCGACACCACGCCGAGGCGCAGAAGAGCGGCGCGCGCATCGTGCACACGTGCGGCTACGACTCGATCCCGTCCGAGCTCGGCACGTGGCTCGTGGCGAAGACGTACCGCGAGCGCTTCGGCGAGGCGCCGAAGGAGCTCTTGCACGCCGCGGGCGAGTCACGCGGTGGCGCGAGCGGCGGCACGGTCGCGAGCATGCTGTTCTTGTTCGAAGAGGCGAGCCGCGATCGCGCGATCCGCAAGCTGCTCACGAACCCGTACTCGCTCGTGGATGGCCCGCGCGGCAAGGACTCGGGCGATCCCCTCGGCGTGCACTACGAGAGCGAGCTCGGCCTGTGGACCGGACCCTTCCTCATGGCGGGCGTGAACTCGCGCGTCGTGCGGCGCACGGCGTCGCTGCTCGAGAAGGAAGGACACGAGGGCTACGGCGGCGCGAGCTACACGGAAGTGATGAGCACGGGCAAGGGCGCCAAGGGCGCGATCGCGGCGTCGATGCTCAGCGCGGGCCTCACGGGCGGCATGGGCGCGCTCGCGATCGGTCCGCTGCGTCGGTTCGCGACGCGCTTCTTGCCGAAGCCCGGCGAAGGCCCGTCCGAGGAGATGCAGCGCACGGGCTACTTCGTCTCGCGCTTCGTCGCGTCGGGTCCCAAGGGCGTGGTGAAGGCGAAGATGCGCGGTGAAGGTGATCCGGGCTACGGCGCGACGGCGCGCATGCTCGGTGAGAGCGCGATGTGCCTCGCGAAGGACGCGCTCGATGCGCCCGGCGGTGTGCGCACGCCCGCGTCGACGATGGCCGCGCCGCTGCTCGCGCGCCTTCGCGCGCAGCGCTTCGCCCTCGACATCGAGGGGTGAGCTCCGGGCCCGCTCGGTCGACGGGGCGCCCGCGCCGTGCTTGATTGGCGGCCGATGAGGAGGCCCGCCATCCCGCCGCGACGCTCCTCCGAGCGTCGCCGACACACGGTGAGGAGCCCGCACCGCAGTTGGCGTGCGCAGGCCGTGGTGTTCGCGACCGTGCTCTCTGCGAGCGTCGTCTTGCACGGGACGACGAGCGCGCAGGACCTGCCCACGCCGCCGCCCGAGCCGAGGGCGACGACGGAGACCGCGGCAGAGCAGGCGCTCTGGCTCGCGCGCATCTGCGTGCACGAGGCCGGCTTCCACAGCCCCGACGACTGTCGCGCGATCTGGCGCGTGCTCGAGCGCGGCGCGAGGCGACACCGCACCACCCCGATCGGCTTCGCGCGGCGCTACTCACGCACGGTGTTCGACCAGACACGCGTCGATCCGCGTGGCTGGATCACGCGGCTCGACGCGACCGGCGCCGAGCCCGGCGGCTTTCCCACCACGGTCGAGCACGAGGTCGACGGGCGACGTCGCACGCACCGCCATCCGCCGTGGACGAGCTTTCGCGAAGACTGGCTCCGCGTCATCGCGGTCGCTCAGCGCGTCGTCGATGGAGAGCTGCGGGCGCGCTGTCGCGCACCGGACGACTGGGGCGGCGCGATGGACGCCGAGCGCGCGGCGAGGCTGGGCCTCATCCCGATCCCGTGCGGCGAGACGCACAACACGTTCTACACGCGACCTCAGCGCGCGCGCCCGGCCGCTCGTCGCGTGCAGATCATCCCGCCTGCCCGCTGATCGGGCCGCTCGATCAGCCCTTCGACAGCGTCACGGAGAGCCCGCCCTCCTCAGCACGCCCCACGGCGAGCGAGAGGTCGTGAAGATCGGCAACGCGTCGCACGACGTCCATGCCGAAGCCGTGGCGCCTCGTGCGCACCACGTCTTCGCTCGCCGACATGCCCTCGCCTCGCGCGCTCTCCGTGAGCTCGCGCAGCGTCGCGTCGTCGAGCCCTCTGCCGTCGTCGATCACGCGGACCGTGAGCGCGCCGTCGTCGCGACGCGAGAGCACGAGCGCCACGTGACCTTCGCCGCCGTCGCCCGCCTTGTGGTGACGGATCGCGTTGTGGACGAGGTTGCCGAGCGCGCGCTCGAGCAAGAGATCGTCGCCCTCGAGCGCGACGCGTTCGTCGGGGACCGCGTGCTCGAGCACGAGGCCCTTGGCGCGCGCGAGCGGCTCGTGGCGCGCGGCGACTCGCTCGATCACCTCGCGCAGATCGAGGGCGCGCTTCTGCACGATCGGGTCGGGGCGATCGAGCCGCGCGACCACGCCGAGGTTCGCGATCAGCGTCGCGAGGTAGTGCGCCTCGCCGATCGCACGCTCCACCGTGCGTCGCTCGATCGGACGTGAGCGCGCGAGATCCTCTTCGAGCTCGGCGAGGTGACCCGTGAGCACGGTGATCGGCGTCATCAGGTCGTGCGTCGTGTGCGCCACGTACTCGGTGAGCGCGACGTCTCGCGCCGAGAGACGCGCGGCATCGGCGGCGATGCGATCGACGGCGTCGCGAAGGCTGCCCGCGAGCGCGCTCACTTCATCGCGACCCCGATCCCTCGACGCGTGATCGAGCGCGGCGCGATCCTCGAAGCCCGAGCGACCGAGCGCGCGCGAGGCCTCCGTCAGCGCGCGCAGGCGCGCGAGCGGCGTGCGCAGCGCGACGACCGCGGCGAGGCACGCGACGAGCAAGACGACGAGCGAGAGCCCGAGGCCACGGCGACGCGCGGCGGTCATGTCATCGGGCATCACGCGCTCCACGCCGACGATCACACACGGCCCCTCGTCCCACGGCATGCGCACGAGGAAGCGCGCGCGATCGCCGCCCTCGTCGAGGAGGACGACGCCCTCGCGATCGAGCTCTCGGACGAGCTCCTCGGGCACGTGACGCACGTCGCCGAGGCCGCGACCCTCGGCGTCGAACACCGCGAAGCGCGCGCCCGCGAGCGGCGCGAGCCGGTGTCCTCGCTGACCACGCGGCGCGCGTCCCCTCCCACGCTCCGCGCGTGCCTCCGATCGCTCCACGAAGCGCTGCGGATCGGCCTCGCAGCGCTCACGCCCGCCGGAGCTCATGCCGAGCGTCACGGCGTCTGCGATGCGCGCCTCGATGGCCTCGGTCTGCGCTTGCTCGGCGAGCACGAGCAGCGCAGCGCACGCCGCGATCGTGGCGATCGCCATCGCGAGCACGACGCGCAGCGTGATCGACACGGCTCACCCCTTCTTCGACGGGCGCGGCTCGGCGTCGAGCCGGTAGCCGATGCCCCACACCGTCGCGAGGTGTGCGTCGCTCGCGCCGAGCTTCTTGCGGATGCGAGAGACGTGCACGTCGAGCGCGCGGCCCTCGGCTTCGTCCTCGCGATCGAGCACCGCGCTCGCGAGATCGGCGCGCGTCACCGCACGGCCCGCGCGCTCCGCGAGGTGCACGAGGATCGCGTGCTCCGCAGGCGTGAGCTCGATCGGCGCGCCCGACACGCGCACCTCGCGCGCGGCGCGGTCGATCTCGATCGGCCCCACGCGGAGCACGTCGGCCTGCGCGCTCGACTTGCTGCGGCGCAGGCGCGCGTGCACGCGAGCGACGAGCTCCTCGGGATAGAACGGCTTGGTCACGTAGTCGTCGGCGCCGAGCGAGAGGCCGCGCACCTTGTCCGCCGTGTGGTCGCGCGCCGTGAGCAGCACGACGGGGATCGACTCTCCGTCGTCGCGCGCGCGCCAGCGCTTGAGCACGTCGAGGCCGTACGTGCCGGGCAGCATGAGGTCGAGGATGGCGAGGTCGAAGCCGCGCAGATCCATCGCGACGGCCGCGTCGCCATCCGCGACGTGATCGACCGAGAACCCCGCGCGGCGCAGCTGCCGCACGAGGCCCTCGGCGAGCGCTTCGTCGTCTTCGACCACGAGGATTCGAGCGCTCATCGATCGATCGTCAGATGCCGCCCTGCGTGGTCGGCTGAGCCGGCCGCGCGCCGGGAGCCGCACCCGGGCCGCCGCGCGGACCGCCGCGGTGGGCCTCGAAGCGCTGACGAAGCTGCGTCACCTGCTGATCGAAGATCGCCTGCTGATCGGCGCGGAGGAGCGCACGGATGCGCTGGCCGTTCGCCTCCATGACCGCGCGGTGGCGCGCGCGACGCTCCTCGCCCGTCATCGCCTGGGTGCGGAGCGCCTCGTGCTGCGTGCGGCCTTCTTCGAAGATGCGCTGCACGGCGGCGCGCTGCGTCTCGTCGAGCGAGAGCGAGTCGATCATGCCGCGGATGTGACCGCGCATCCGATCGCCCATCGGGCCGTGACCAGGGCCGCCGTGCTGGCGCATGCGATCGCCCGCCGCGCGCATGCGCGACGCGTGGAAGTCGAAGACGCGCTGCTGATCGGCGCGGAGGAGCGCGCGGATGCGCTGGCCGCTCGCCTCCATGAGCGCGCGGTGCTGGGCCATCGCCTGCTCACCGGTGAGCCGCTGCGTCGCGAGCGCTTCGTGCTGCGCGCGACCCTCCGTCATGATCTGGCGCACCTGCGCGGCCTGCGTCGCGTCGAGGCCGAGGCGACCGATCATCTGCTGCACGTGGTGCTCGAAGCGCTGCTCCGGCGTGGCCGACGGATCGAAGTGACGGCCGCGATGACCACGACCTCCGCGCGCGCCTCGGAGGCCATCGGCGGTGGCGGGACCGCGCACCGCACCGCGCGCGGCGGGCGACTGCACGACCGGAGGCGCGGTCGCGGTGGACTGCGCGAGGGCGGGCGCGCTGGCGAGCGCCACGACCGACGCGATGCCGAAGAGGGCGGGACGCACGACCGCGGAGAGACGACGCGAGACACTCATGGTGGAAAGCTCCTTCCGAGGGCGCGACCGGGGGACGTGGTCTTCGCTCTCGATGGTAGTGAACGATGCCCACCTTGCGAAACTCTGAAGGCCCGAAACATCTCCGCGCGACGCGCGGGTGATAGGTTCGCGGCCGCCGCCGAGCTTGGCCGAAGAGAGCGCCCGAATGCCACCGCCCCGACTGATGCGAATGCGATCGTTCTCGTTCCTCTTGGGCCTCGGCCTCGCGGCGGTGCATGGCTGTGGAGGCGCGACCACGGGCGCGCGTGAGCCCGAGGAGCGCGGCGGGACGAGCGCGCGAGACGCCCTGCATGGCGAGGCCACTTGCAACACCGAGGGCGCACCGGGCGTCGAAGAACAGACGCTCGCGAGCTCGCTCGACGAAGACGATCCGCAGCGCCTCTCGGGCCACGAGAGCGCGTGTGAGCTCGGCAACCTGTGTGGCTGCGACTCGGCCGCGCAGCTCCTCGAGCCCACGGACGCCGAGCGCTCACGCTCGCTCTACCAGCGCGCGTGCGACGGAGAGCTCGATGCCTCGTGCGTCGGGCTCGGCCTCATGCTCCGCGAAGGAGAAGGCGGCGACGCGGATCCCGAGCGCGCGGCCTCGCTCTTCGAGGCGGCGTGTACACGCGGCTCGGCGTGGGGCTGCGCGAACCACGCGGACGCGATCGCTGCCACAGGCACCACCGAAGCGAGACAGCGCGCGCTCGCGCACTACACGACGGCCTGCGAGGGCGGCGTCTCGCGGGCGTGCTTCCGCGTGGCGACCGACGCGCTCGCGGTGTCTCCGGATCCGCAGCTCCGCGTCGACGCCCATCGCCTCGACGCGCGCGCGTGCGACGACGGGCTGCCCGCGGCGTGCACGCACCGCGGACGCCTGCTCGCGAGCGGCTGGGGCGGCGAGCTCGACGCGAGCGCAGCGTTCGCGCAGTTCACGCGCGCCTGCGAGGCAGACGAGGCGTGGGGCTGCACGTTCGCCGGCCAAGCGATGCTGCGCGGGCTCGGCACGACGCGCGACGCGAGGCGCGCGACCGATCTGCTCACGCGCGCGTGCGACGGTGGCAACGGCGTGGCGTGTCGATCGCTCGCCGACACGCTCGAGGCGGAGGCGCGCGCCGATCGGCTGTCGCGCGCGTGTGAGCTCCGCGACGCGCAGGCCTGCGACGCGAGCGCGCTCCCTCCGCGCACGACCGAGATCCCCGCGGCGCTCGCGGGCGATGCGAGCGCCGTGGTGCACACGCCGATCGATGCGCGCGGGACCGCCGTGGAGCTCGACGTGATCGCGGGCGGCGACGTCGACGTGCGCGCGCTCGATCTGCGTCCGTCGTGCGTGGGCCACGTCGCGAGCGCGCCCACGGCGATCGTCGTGGTGCCGCGAGGCGTGACGCAGGTGAGCTTCCACCTCGCGACGATCGCGGACTCCACGCTCGTCGTGCGTGGTCCCGACGGCGTGTTCCACTGCGCCGACGACGCCGAGGGCGGCACGTGGGACGCCGATCTGACGGTGCCGATGCGCGCAGGCGAGGTGCAGATCTGGACTGGCGTCGCAGAGCGCTACATCGTCTCCGGTCGCCTCACGGTGCACGCGGTGACCGCAGCGCGCCGCAGGCGCTAGTCAGCGCGCTGCAGGCGTGAGTCCTCATCAGACGCGCGGCTCAGCGCCAAGGTGGGAGGCCGAGCAGATGTCGCGCGCGCTCGACCGCGCGGCCGATCGTCTGCACGCACGGATCGCAGTAGCTGCCGCAGCACGAGAGCCACTCGACCGGATCGCGGTGGAGGTACATGACGACGAAGCCGCGCTGCGTGTCGGAGAGGCCCGCGTAGCGCACGCCCTCGTCGATCGCGGCGTCGATGCGCGCGCGCTCGGCGGGATCGATCGGCTCGGTCGGTGTGCTCATCGGACTTCGGACGCGATCAGCCCAGTGTGCCGTTGCGGTAGTCCTCGAAGGCCTGCTCGAGCTCTTCTTGCGTGCTCATCACGAACGGACCGCGGCGCGCGATCGGCTCGTTCAGCGGACGCGCAGCCGCGACGAGGATGCCGGTGTTCTCGCGACGCGCGCGGATCGACAGCGACGTGCCCGGCCCGAGGACCGCGAGGTGATCCTGCGGCACGCGCGTCGTGCGTCGGTCGGGGCCGACCTCGACCTCGCCGTCTTGCACGAAGACGAACGCGCTGTGATCGCGCGGGAGATCGATCGTGAGCGGAGCCTCGTCGTTGAGCGTCGCCGTGAACAGCACCGGCGCGGTCGCGCGCGGCTCGACGGGACCGTCGACGCCGAGCACCTCGCCCGCGATCGCGCGCAAGAGTCCGCCGCTCGCGAGGCGATGCTCCGCGATGCGCTCGGGCGCGAGGTCTTGGTACTGCTGCGCGCACGTCTTCTCGGCGCGCGGGAGGTTGAGCCAGAGCTGGAAGCCCCAGAGCATCCCCTCTTCTTGCTCGGGCATCTCGCTGTGCACGAGGCCGCGACCCGCCGTCATCCACTGCACGCCACCGCCCGTGATGAGGCCGTGTCCACCGCGACTGTCGCGGTGACGCATGCGGCCCTCGAGCATCACGGTGATCGTCTCGAAGCCGCGATGCGGGTGATCGGGGAAGCCGCGGATGTACGCGTTCGCTTCGTCCGAGTGCAGCTCGTCGAGGAGCAGGAACGGATCGAGGTGATCGAGCGCGCGCTGTCCGATCACGCGCGTGAGCGACACGCCCGCGCCATCCTGCGTGGGGATCCCGGGGATCACCGTGAGCGCCTCGCGACCCGCGATCACACGACCGGCCGCCGCACCTGTGGGCGCGCGCGTCGCACGCAGCCGCGGCTCGGACGAGCAGCCCACGAGGGCCGCCGTGGAGAGACCGGACAGGAGCGCACGACGCGAGAGGCTCATGAGCCCGAGGATGGTGCAGGACCCGGACGGAAGGAAGTCGCGGCGGCGCAACCGCGGGGTGCGACGACGCGGGCATGTGTTCGCTCGTGACCGCACGGGTGATCGTGATCGTGCGCGCAGTGATCGCCCTTCCCGCGACCGTTTTCTCGACGCCGTGCGAAGCGCCTTTCTACGATCACACCATGCCTCCCCGCATCGCCGAGCGACGTGGTCGCCGCAGTGAACAACCCACCACCGCGCTGCGCTATCAGCTCGAGCACACGCGCGAGCAGGCGCGGCTCGAGGCCGTCGTGCTCGCCGACGAGTCGGGCCTCGTGGTGGGCGAGGCGGGCGATCCGGCGGTGTGCATGGAGCTCGCCGCGATCGCCCCGTGGATGCAGCGCACGCCGGTGCGCATGCCGATGCCGCCGCTCCTGCGCGGCGCCGACGTGTGCGTGCGCACGGTGAACGTCCACGGCATGTCGCTTCACCTCGCCGCGATCGGCGGCTGCATCGCGCGGGACGCGATCCTCGCGTGCTCGGTCCGCGGCGTGGAGCGCATCCTCACGACGAACTGACGGCGACCGAGCCTCGAGGAAGCGGTCGCGTCGAGTGATGGGTCGCCGATCGACTTGCCCGACCGACGCGCAGACGTGAGGATCTGCTCGGTGCTCCATCGCCTCGCCTCTCTCGTCGTCGTCGGTGTCCTCGTCGGGTGCGGGCGACTTCGGTACGAGCCGGTCGACGCGCTCGGCAGTGGAGCGGACGCGTCGGGGTTGGACGCGTCGGGCACGGACGCGCCGGCCGCGGACACCACGAGCGACGACGTTTGTCCGCCCATGATCACGGATCTCGCGGGCTTCTGGACGATGGACGCGATGGATGTCGCGGGCGGCATGCTCGCGGATCGCTCGGGCGCCTCGCGCGACGGTCGCGTCGTGGGAGACGACCCCGTGGTCGGCGCCGGGCGCGTGGGCGGCGCGCTCGACTTCAGCGCGACGACGCTGGGCTGGGCCGAGGTAGACGGCCTCCCGTTCGACACGTCGCCGACGGGGAGGAACACGGTCGCGTTCTGGATGCGGCGCGACACCACGACGCCCGACGAGGGCGTGCTCTGCATGACGCCGACCGCGGTCGCAGAGGCGCCACGCTACTGCCTCTGGCTGACTGACTTCGATGGTCCGCTCTCGCTCTGCTTCAATGGTGGAACGGGCGAGTGCTGGGGCATCGACGCGACCCCGCTGCTCGAGCGCTGGGTGCACGTGGTCGCCGTCTTCGCGAACGGGGACACGACCGCGAGCGCGTTCTACATCGACGGCCTCGCCGTCCCTTCGTCGTGTCGCTTCGGGACCTGCGATCAGGTGCGCACGGCATCGGGACCGCTCCAGCTCGGCATGAACGAGGACCAGTACGCGTGGCACGGCCTCCTCGACAGCGTCCGCTTCTACCCACGCGCGCTCACGGACGACGAGGTCGCGAGGCTCTACGCCTGTGAGAGCCGGTGAGCGCGGATTCGCCGTGCCGTCCACGGCTCAGCGCGGACGCGCTCACGTCGAGATCGAGGTAGCGGCGCTGGAGATCCGCGAGCCAGCCGGCCTCGTCCGGCGTCGCCGCGCTCGCGAACGCGCGGACGACCTCGTCGAGCGTCCACGCGGCGAAGGTCTCGTCCCCCGCGACGAGGAGCTCTCGGTACGACGCGAGGACACTGCGCGCGTCCGCGTCGAGCGGATGGTGGAGCACGATGCTCCGCGCAGCCGCGTAGCGACTCTGCGCGTGGTCGCGTACGGCGATCGCGAGCAGGTGGTTGCGCCACACCTGGTTGAAGCGCGGTGTCGCGAGCTTCGACGCTGCGTCGGGGCGAAAAGGTGAGCGCACCGAGCGCATCCAGCGACGGTATTTCTCGCCGTCGTAGGCCTTTTGAGAGAACGAGTCGGTCAGCTTCGTCTCGATCCCCAGCAGCGCGCGGGAACCGTCGGGGCGCTCGTATTCGACTACCGCATCAAACGCGGTGCGATCTCCGAGGTACGAGGCCGCGGGATCGGGCGCCCATTCGATCGCCACGCGGGAGACGCGCGCCACCTCGTCCGCGCCGAGCAGCGACTTCACGAGGCGCGTCGCGCGCTCGGCGTTCACCGCGAGCGGGCCGAACAAGTTGAAGCACATCGCCTGGCTCGTCAGCAGGTTGTGGAGCAATCGGAATGGCTCCACCGCGCCGCGGCCCTCCGCGAGGCGCGCCTTCGCGACGGCGAAGATCTCGTCCGTGAGGAAGTTCTTCCCGATCTCCGCCTCCTCTCTTCGAAGCATGTTGCCGTAGCGGCTGGTGCTCGATGCCTGAGGCCCGAGCCCGAACGGAACCTTCAGCACCTGGGCGCGCCACCAGCTCTGGTGAAGCCTCATGCGTGCCGTGAAGCGCGGATCGTCCGCGTACTGCGGACCGGTGCCGTGCAGCGCGGGCTCAACGGAGCGTGACGTCGACTCGCGCGGCGCATGGCGCTCCGCGTGCGTGCTGGCGATCTTGGCCCAGCGCTCGCCGCGCGCGCCGCGACCGACCGAGTCCACGCCGAGCTCACCTCGATTCTTCGAGATCGCCCACGAGCTGGTGCCACCGCGGGTTTCCTGCATCGGACGCGTGCGCGGCCTGGAGCTCGCGCTGCTCGGACACGTCCTTCGTGGAGAACGTGTCAGCGACACGCTCGACGGCATGGGTCAGCTCCCGAACATCGATTCGATCACTCATGGTGTGTCCCTCTGGGTTGGAGATGAGTGAAGTCTGTGCGCCGGCGGCGACGGACTATGTCGCCCCCCTCACCGGTACTGCGCGAGCGCTTCGCCGAGCTTCCGGCGAACGAGCTCACGGAGGTCAGGGGGCGCGATCACCTCTGCGTGAGGGCCGAGGGAGACGACCCAATCGACGATCTCCACGACGCCCGACACGTGCAGCGTGACGAGCAGGCTGCCATCGGTACGCTGCTCGACCTCCTGCGACGGGTGCATCGTCCGCTCGAGGAACCACCGCGCGTGCTCGGCGTGGACCTCGAGGACGACGTCACGTGCCACGCCGTCGTTCCAGATGCCGAAGGCGTCGCCGAAGAAGGCGCGCGCGTCGAAGCCGCGCGGGATCTCGAACGCGCCCGCGTCGCCCACCTTCAGCGACTCGATCCGTTCGAGCGCGAGGAGGATGCGCCGGCCGCGCAGGTCGGCGTCGCCGTCCGTCACGTCGACGATGAAGTACGCACCGTCGCGGTAGAAGACGAGGCCGAGGGGATGCACGACGAGCGCGCGCGCAGGCTTGCCAGCCATCGCGGCCTTGTGGGAGCGATACGTGAGACGCACCGAGCTCGCCGACACCATCGCGTCGAGCATCGCGTCGAGCTTCTTGCCCGACTCGGGGCTCGACGCGTAGTCCTTCTGACCGGGCGCGACGACGGCCACACGTCGACGCCAGCTCGCGAGTCGCGCCCGGTCGGCCGAGAAGAGCTCCTGCGCGAGCGTGTCGATGCGCCCCTGGATCGCGCTCAGCTCACTCCGGTTCCAGAGGAAGGCGGACAGCTTCACGCCGAGCTCCATCGCGAGGATCTGCGCGCGTGAGGTGCGACGCTCTCGCTTCGTCTCGCGCTCCTGCGCGCGCCATCCGCCATCCATGCCCTGCTCGAGCGCGAGCCGACCTCGGAGGTAGGTCATGTCGCGCTGGATCTGCCGCACGGAGGCGGACAGCGTCTTCGCCATCTCGCCGATGCGAACCGTGTTGCCGCGACGAAGGTGGTCGTAGAGGAACAGGACGCGCTCCGCCTGGCGGTTGTCGCCGAGCTTGCGACCGACCTTGCGCGCGCGCTTCGTCGCCATCGGTCGGCGACGATAGCGGGACGAGCCGGCCGACAGGCATCGAGATCGTCGCGAGACGACGACGCGGGAGATCTCGAGCACGCACAGCGTGGGCTCGCGCGACGAACGGCCTGCGCGGCGCCGTCTTCCGCGGCGGCTCTGGTGTTATCGTCATCGGCCATGGCCGACGCGACCACGATCGACAGGCGCTCGGGTCGGCCCGCGTCCGATCTCCCCGCGCCCGATCTCAACGCGTCCGTGCGGCCGCCACACCTCGACGACGAGGTCCGGCTCGTGCGCCAGCTCGGCGCCGGGGGCATGGGCTCCGTCTGGCTCGCCGAACACGCGCGCTTGGGTCTGGTCGCCGTGAAGATCCTCCGCTGGGAGGAGGCGCGAGGGCCGCGCGAGCGGCTCCGGCGCGAGGCCAAGCTCACCGCCCGGATCGACCATCCGCACGCCGTGCGCATCCTCGAGCGCGGTGAGGCGATCGACGGCGCGCCCTACCTCGTGCTCGAGCTCATCGAGGGCAGCTCGCTCGCCGCGCGGCTCGCCGAGGTCGGTCCGCTCGCGCTCGAGGACGCGTGCCGGCTCGTCGCTCAGGTCGCGAGCGTGCTCGAGGCAGCGCACGCGCTCCAAGTGCTTCACCGCGACGTGAAGCCCGACAACCTGATGCTCGTCGACGGCGAGCCCGAGCTCTTCGTCAAGGTGGTCGACTTCGGCATCGCGCGCACGATCGACGGGAGCGACACGCGACTGCTCACGCTCCCGGGCGAGATGATCGGAACGCCGGCCTACATGGCGCCCGAGCAGCTCGTCGACGGGCGACCGGCGAGCAAGCTCTCCGATCTCTGGGGCCTCTCGGTCGCCGCGTACGAGGCGCTCACGACTCAGCGGCCGTTCCGCGGCAGCGGTCGCGCCGGCATCTGCGCGGCGCAGGTGCTCAAGCGCTACGAGCGACCGAGCCGTGCGCGTGCGGATCTGCCGCCGTCACTCGACGGCTTCTTCGATCGAGCGTTCAGCGTCGAGCCCGAGGCGCGCTTCCAGAGCGCGGACGAGCTCGCCACGGCCTTCGACGATGCGGCGCACGGACGCACGCGCGCACCCTCTGCGCCTCCGAAGCCCGCGCCGCTCCACATCCCGGCGCGCCTGTTCGGGCGCGAGCGCGAGATCGCCCTCGTGCTCGACGCGTTCGAGCGCGCGTCCGTCGGTCGCACTCGCGTGCTCCTCGTCACCGGTTACTCGGGCATCGGCAAGACGGCGCTGGTCGCGGCCGTGGAGCAGACCCTGGTCGCGGCCGGCGCGACCTTCGTCTCGGGCAAGTTCGATCAGTTCAACCGCGCGACGCCGTACGACAGCCTCATCCGCGCGCTCCGCGAGCTGATCCGCGCGCGCATCCTCGGCGGCGCCGCGCTCGAGGTCGGGGCGCTCGCCGGTCAGAGCGGCAGTGCGCTGATCGCGGTGATCCCCGAGCTCGAGCAGCTCATCGGGCCGCAGCCGCCGCTCGAGGAGGTGTCCGCTGCCGAGTCGCGCAACCGCTTCCAGACAGCGGTCGAGCGCCTCGTCTCCACCCTCGCGAGGAGCGGCCACCCGCTGGTCTTCTTCTTCGATGATCTCCAGTGGGCCGACCTCGCCTCGATCGATCTCGTCGTGAGCCTGGCCACCGATCCGGAGAGCCGTCACGTCCTCTTCGTCGGTGCCTATCGCGACAACGAGATCGACGCGGCGCACCCGCTGCGAGGGGCGCTCGAGCGTCTCGGCGCGGCGCCGGGCGCGCGGGAGACGATCGCGCTCGGTCCGCTCGACGAGGACGCCGTCCTCGACCTCGTCTCGGCGACGTTCCCGGGCGCGAGCGGTCGCGCGCGGCTCGCATCCGTCTGCCACGCCAAGACGCACGGCAACGTCTTCTTCCTGCGACGTCTGCTCGAGAGCCTCTGCGACGAGGGCACGGTCCGCTTCGATCACGGCACGCGCGCGTGGACCTGGGATCTGCCCGCGATCGAGGCGCGCGCCGTCACCGAGGACGTCGTCGAGTTCGTCGCCTCCGAGATCCGTCGCATGCCGCGCGAGGCCGGGCATGCGGTGGCGGCCGCCGCCTGCATCGGGGACTTCTTCGATCTCGACGCGCTCTCCGTCGCGCTCGAGCGAGGTCGCGGCGCGACCCTCGAGCTGCTGCGGCCCGCGCTCGCGTCCGAACTCGTCCTGCCGGCGACGGAGGGCGTCCGACTCGCCGGCGATCTCGACGTGGAGCGGACCGTGTTCCGCTTCGCCCACGATCGCATCCGTCAGGCGGCGCGCTCGCTCGTGGGCGACGCCGACGCGCGCGTCGTGCACGCGGCCGTGGGGCGTCATCTCGTGCGCACGCTCGGAGACGCGGAGCGCGAGCGGCGGCTCTTCGAGCTCGTCGACCACCTCAACGTGGGCGTGGGCGAGGACGCCGAGGGCGACGAGCGGAACCGCCTGCGTGCGCTCAACCTCGCGGCGGCGCGACGTGCCGTGAGCTCGGCGGCGTTCGCGCCCGCGCATCGCTACATGATGCGCGGCCTCGCGCTCTTGTCGGGCGACCCGTGGGCCGAGGACTTCGAGCAGACGATGGCGCTCCACGTGGAGGGAGCGCGCTCGGCCTACCTCGGCGGTGACTACGCGACGATGCGCGCGCTGGTCGCGCTGGCCGTCACGCACGCGAGGACGCCGCTCGAGCGAGTGCTCGCGCGCGAGGTCGAGCTCCATGCGCTCGTCGCGCAGCAGAAGCTCGTCGAGGTCGTCTCGCTCGCGATCGAGCTGGTCGGCGAGCTCGGCTTCGAGCTCCCCGTCTCGCCGACGCAGGCGGACGTCCAGCGCATCGTGGGCGAGACGGCGATGCGTGTGTCCACGACGACGGTCGAGGACCTCGCGCGCATGCCGCTCGCGCTCGACCCCAACGTCATCGCTGCGCTGCGCATCCAGAACGACACGATGAGCTCTGCGTACCTCGCGGCGCCGAACCTCCTGCCGATCATGGGCTGCAACATCGTGCGGCTCACGCTCGAGAGGGGCGTCTGCAAGGAGTCGCCGTATGGCTTCGCGATCCTCGCGCTGGTGCTCTCGGCCGGGAACGCGATCGACGCGGCCTACGCGGTCGGCACGCTCGCGACGGGGCTCCTCGGGCGCGTCGACGATCGCACCGTCCACCCGCGAACGCTGCACGTGGTCACGAGCTTCGTGCGGCCCTTCGTCGAGCCCATGCGGGTGTCCATCGAGGAGGCGCGCCGCGTGTTCCGCATCGGCATGGACGTGGGTGACTTCGAGTACGCGGGCTGGGCGCTCCACACGATGGTGCGCGACGGGCTCTTCGGCGGTCTGCCGCTCGACGAGCTCGAGCCGATGTGCACGCGCTCGATGGGCATCCTCGAGCACCACCGACAGGTGGCGGTCACCGCATGTCAGGCGCCCTTCGCGCAGCTCCTCGAGAACCTGAGGGGCCGCGCGCCGAACCCGAGCCGGCTCGTCGGCCCGAGCTACGACGAGCAGACGCAGCGCGAGCTCTTCGCCGCGATCGCGTATCGGGGGGCCGCCTTCGTCGTGGGCGTGGTCTCGGCGTACGCCCGCTTCCTCTTCCGTGATTTCGCAGGCGGGCTCGAGGTCCTCGACGGGTGCGCCCAGTACGCCGACGGCGCGGTCGCGACCTACAACCAGGTCTACTTCCATCAGCTGCGTGCGCTGATCGTCCTCGGCGCGGCGCGTCCCGGTGGTGCCGCGGCGGAGCGTGCCGAGCACGACGTCGCGCCCCACCTCGAGCGGCTGCGCACGTGGCAGCGCTTCTCCCCCGCGAGCCACGATCACCGCGTGCGCCTCGTCGAGGCCGAGCTCGCGCGTGTCCGCGGCGATCGAGGTACCGACCGCCTCTACGATCAGGCGATCGCGCTCGCGACCGAGCACGCCTACCTGCCCGAGATCGCCGTGGCGAACGAGCTCGCGTACCGACACCACGACGCGGACGGCCGCGAGATGCTCGCCGCGGCGTACTTCGTCGCAGCGATCGAGGCGTACGAGCGCTGGGGCGCCCACGCGAAGGCGGCGCACCTGCGTACGCTCGGCGGCCGCGCACACTGACACCCTCCAACGCGGGAGATCTCGAGCGCGCGCAGCGTAGGATCGCGCGATGCGCGCGAAGCCCCTGACCCTCGTCCCGTTTCTCCTCGTCGGCTGCAGCAACCCCGGCTGCGCGTGCACGCCGACTGCCGAGGCACCCACCACGAGCACCACCTCGGGCACCGAGGCGGAGATCGCCGACTACGAAGTGCACGAGTGGGGTCTCCTCCGCTCGATGCGCGATGGCTCGACCGAGGTGCTGCGCGCCGGGGCCGTCGCGCCCGCGCGGCCGATCGAGATCATGGCCGTGGACAAGCCGGTGCTCTACTTCCACGCGCGTGATCCGCTCACGATCCGCGACGTGTCGGTGCACGTGGACGGCGGCACGATCGTCGAGTCGTGGCCCTTCGTCGAGGCGCGCGCGGCCAACGGCAACGCAGACATCGCGTGGCACGACGTGAGCCTCGGAGCGCTCGAGGGCTGCGAGTCATCACCGCTGCCGACGGCGACCGTGCTGCCTTGCTCGCTGCTCGGCGGCGCGTTCTGCGAGAGCGCGGGGCTCGCGGTGGTGCGCACCGACGACGCGCAGTGTGTGCGCACGAACGGGTCCGTCGAGCGCTTCCTCTTCTACCGCGCGCAGAGCCACACGTTCACCCCGCCGCTGCGGTTCGCTCGCGAGCAGGCGTTCGAAGACGTGCGCGTCACGAACGACGGCGATCACCCGATCCCCGGCGTGATCGTGCGCATCTGGTCCGACGGCACGCGCACGCGCACGCTGATCGCCGATCCGCCGCCGCCTCACGAGAGCATCGTGATCGGACACGCCTTCGAAGACGGCACACCGGCCGACGTCGATGAGGACGACGACCGTCCCTTCGATCGTCGCGGCGCGATGGACGAGTCGATGCCCGCGCCCATCGTGTCGGGCCCCGGCCGCGATGGCCTGCGCCGCACGCTGCGCGAGCTCGGCCTCACCACGTCCGAGGTCGGCGCGTTCATGCGCGCGTGGGACACCACGCTCTTCAGCAACAGCGGTGCGCACGCGGGCGCCACGACCGACGGCATCGCCGTGACCGACATGCCCGTCGACGTCCTCAGCGTCGACGGCGATCCAGCGCCGCGCGAGTCGTTCCTCTACTTCTTGCCCGAGCCCGCGACGGACGGCGTCGCGACGCTTCAGTTCTCACCAGCGCCGCGCACGGTGCGCCGCGCGCTCGCGATCTGGACGGCGCTCCGCGCGAGCGGCGAAGGTCACTGATCACGCCGCATGAAGTCGCGCGGATCCGACATGCATCGGTAGGGCGGGGGCTCGTCCCCCGCCGCCTCGACGCGTCGGCTCAGCGCA
>CAZCVE010000014.1:0-98075 GCA_964502175.1 uncultured Sandaracinaceae bacterium | reverse complement strand
GCCTCGACGCGTCGGCTCAGCGCATCGGTAGGGCGGGGGCTCGTCCCCCGCCGCCTCGACGCGTCGGCTCAGCGCATCGGTAGGGCGGGGGCTCGTCCCCCGCAGCCTCGACGCGTCGGCTCAGCGCATCGGTAGGGCGGGGGCTCGTCCCCCGCCGCCTCGACGCGTCGGCTCAGCGCATCGGTAGGGCGGGGGCTCGTCCCCCGCCGCCTCGACGCGTCGGCTCAGCGGACTTCGAGCTCGGGGTGCTGCGCGAGGTAGGCGAGCGCCTCTTCCTGTCGGCCGAGGTAGCTGCCGTCGATCGCGTGGAACATGGTGGACCGCTCGGGTTGTCCGGACGGGCCGTCGCGGAGGACCTCGCAGGCGATCACGTAGTGGCCGTCGAGCATCGTGAGCTCGATCTCCTGCACCGTCTCGATCGCGTGGCTGGTGAACGAGCCGTCCTCGATGCGCGCGCGCAGATCGCCCTGCCCCGCGGTGAGGTGCGCGCGCACGGCCGCGACGGCCTCGGCCTCTGCGGGCTCGATCGCCTCGTCGACGTCGGCGATCACCGCCATCGTGCCCGGGTCGAAGAAGATCTCGCGCGCGGTCTCGCCCTCGAAGTACTCGACCTCGAGGAAGCCGATGTGGTGCGTGTCGTCGATCTCCACCTCGAACACACGCGCGCTCGGATGGAGCACCAGCGCGGCGTCGATCGCCTGCACGAACTGCGTCGCGCTCGCGGGCGCGCTCGGCGCCGTCGCGGTCTCCGCGCCGCTCGTCGTCGTCGTGGTGCTCTCGCCACCGCTCGCCGTACCGCCTCCGCAGCCCACGCCGATCAGCGCGGCGACCGACACCATCCACATCGCGTTCTTCATGCTGGTCTCCCTCGTCATCCGTTCTTCGCCGCCGCTTCGGCCTGCTCGCGCTCGGCCTTCTCGCGCTCGGTCTTCTCGCGCTTGGCCGCCTCGGCGAGCGCCTTCATGCGATCGCGCAGGCGCGTCGCGTAGCCGAGCTTGTTCTCCTGCTTCACGCGGCTGATCGCGAGCGCGTCCTCGGGGACGCTGCGCGTGACCGTCGTGCCCGTGCCCACGTACGCGTTCTTGCCGATCGTGAGCGGCGCCACGAGCTGCGAGTCGGAGCCGATGAAGCAGCCATCTTCGAGCGTGGTCGTGTGCTTCTGGAAGCCGTCGTAGTTGCAGAAGATCGTGCCCGCGCCGACGTTGACCTTCTCGCCGATCACGCCGTCACCGAGGTACGCGAGGTGGTTGGCCTTGCTGCCGCGACCGAGCGTCGTCTTCTTCGTCTCGACGAAGTTGCCGATGTGCACGTCGGGGCCGAGCACCGAGTCCGGCCGCAGGTGCGAGAACGGACCGACCTGCGCGGCCTCTCCGATCACGCTCTTCTGCGCGACGGTGTAGGGCTTCACGTTCGCGCTCGCGTGCACGACCACGTCCTCGAGCACGGCGCCCGTGTCGATGCGCGCCCCCGCGCCGATCGTGGTCTTGCCGCGCAGGTGCACGTTCGCTTCGAGCACCGCGTCGGGCGCGACGGTGACGTCGGCGCCCACGTACGTCGTCGCGGGATCACGCACCGTGACGCCGCTCTTCGCGAGCGCGTGCGCGAGACGAAGACGCATCGTCCTCTCGAGGTCTGCGAGCTGCGATCGATCGTTCACGCCCGCGACGCTCTCCGCCGACCACGCGAGAAACGCCGCGCCTCCACTGCTGGCCGCCATCGCGACGACGTCGGTCAGGTAGAGCTCGCCCTGCACGTTCTTCGTGTCGAGCTTGCCGAGGCTCTCGCTCAGGAACGACGCATCGACGCAGTACACGCCGGTGTTCCACTCGGTGATCGCGCGCTCGCCCTCGCTCGCGTCCTTGTGCTCGCGGATGCCGACCACGGCGCCCTTCGCGTCGCGCAGGATGCGGCCGTAGCCGGTCGCGTCGGGCAACGTCGCCGTGAGCACGGCGAGCGGCGCCTTCGCACGACGCTTCGCCTCGACGAGCGCAGCGATCGCCTCGCTCTCGAGCAGCGGCACGTCACCCGCGAGGATCACGATCTCACCGTCATGCCCCGCGAGCCCCTCCATCGCGCAGCGCGTCGCGTGCCCCGTGCCCTTCTGCTCCGCTTGCAGCGCCGTCGTCACGGCATCGCCGAAGCGACTCTTCAGATCCTTCTCGACGAGCTCCCGCCCATGTCCGACGACCACGACGGTGCGCGACGCCCCCGCACGCTGCGCGGCGCGCACGACGTGCGCGAGCATCGGAAGACCTGCGATCTCGTGCAGCACCTTCGGCAGCGCGCTCTTCATGCGCGTTCCCTGACCCGCAGCGAGGATGACGGCAGCAAACGACTGGCTCATGGCGGCCGTTGTTATCACGTGACGCACAGCTGTCAGGGTTGTCAGCTCCGCCTCACACCAGTCGCGCGACAGTGGAGTACGGTCGCCGGCTGTGAGCACTCCCACCTCGGGCGGACGCCGCGCTGCGCTCGTCTTCATCTTCGTCACCGTCCTCGTCGACATCCTCGCGTTCGGCTTGATCATCCCCGTGCTGCCGCACCTCGTGGAGGATCTCGCGGGCGGGAGCGTGAGCGACGCGGCGTACTGGACCGGGATCTTCTCGACGACGTTCGCGCTCATCCAGTTCGTCACCTCGCCGATCCAAGGCGCGCTCTCCGATCGCTATGGACGGCGCGTCGTCATCCTCGCGTCGTCGTTCGGCCTCGGCGCCGACTTCGTGCTCATGGCGCTCGCACCCACGCTCGGATGGCTCTTCGTGGGTCGCGTGCTCTCCGCGATCACGAGCGCGAGCTTCACCACCGCCAACGCGTACATCGCCGACGTCACGCCGCCCAAGGAGCGCGCGCAGGCGTTCGGCATGATCGGCGCGGCGTTCGGTCTCGGCTTCATCCTCGGGCCCGCGCTCGGAGGATGGCTCGGTGGGATCGATCTGCGGCTGCCGTTCTGGTTCGCGGCCGTGCTCGCGATCGTGAACTTCTTCTACGGCATCTTCGTGCTCCCCGAGTCCCTCGCGCCGGAGCTGCGCAGCAAGTCGATCTCGTGGGCGAGCCTCAACCCGTTCGCGTCGCTCGTGTTCTTCGCGAAGCACAAGAACATCCTCGGGCTCGCGGTGGTCGTGTTCCTCTACAACCTCGCGCACTACGTGTACCCGAGCATCTTCGTGCTCTTCGCGGAGGAGCGCTTCGAGTGGGGACCGCAAGAGGTCGGCTGGACGCTCGGCGTGGTCGGCATCTTCTCGGTGCTCGCGCAGGTCTTCATCGTGAAGCGCGTCGTCGGCGCGCTCGGCGAGCGGAAGGCGATCGTGTTCGGCTCGCTCTGCGGCGCGATCGGCTTCGCCGTGTATGGCCTCGCGCCGACGCCGATGTTGTTCCTCCTCGGCGTTCCGATCATGGCGCTCTGGGGTGTGTCGAGCCCCGCGACGCAGTCGCTGATCACGAGGCAGGTCGCGGCAGACGAGCAAGGCCGCACGCAGGGCGCGCTGTCGTCGCTCGCGAGCCTCACGGGCATCCTCGGGCCGGGCCTCTACACGTCGATCTTCGCGTACGCGATCTCGCCTACCACGCCGCTCTACGCGCCCGGTGCGCCGTTCGTGCTCGCGTCGGCCCTCGTGCTGCTCGCGCTCGTGGCAGCGGTGGTGTTCGCGCCCCGCGCCGAGAAGCCGAACCTTTCAAGTTCGGGTGCGCCCGATCCGGCGATTCACCCGTAGATCGTCGACGATTCGCGTGCTTCGACGACCTCGAATTTGAAGGGCCGGTGCGAAGGTCCTTTACGCCGTCGCGCCCGCTCGCCACGGGAACGACGACCATCCGCGCGCATCGGTGTGCAGGGTGCGCGACTGGATCTCCTTCACGGGCAGCTCGAGCGGGAGCCGCCACGCGCGATCCCAGTCGTCGTCCGTCGCCGCGTCGGCGCGCTGCACCTCGAGCGTCCAGCCCGGCTCGCCGCAGCGGAACACGGGACTGATCAGCACGACCTCGCGCGCGCCGCGCCGCGCGGACCACGCGCCGACGTCACGCTCTTCGAGGCTCGCCAGCGTCCATGACTTCGGCGTCGCCTTCTTCGTTCCGACACGAGCCAGCGAGTCGAGCCCGCGTGAAGGACCAGACGAAGAACCGCTCACGCGCGCCTTCGTAGGCAGCGTCGGGCACGCCGACGATCACTGCCTTCTTCGAGGCCTTCAGCAGCACGAGCTCGCTCAGGTGCGTGGCCTGCGCCCAGTCGAGGAACGCGCGGGTCGAAGGCGTCCGGCACGGACCGTGTGGCGTTGCTCGATGGCGGGCTCGACCAGGCGCGGCTCGCGAGCACACTAGGGCGATGCGCGCCAAGAAGTCGGTCGACCTCCACGAAGCGACGTCACGCCTCTCCGCGTCGGTCGAGGACGCGGCCGGCGGCACGACCATCTTGATCGCGATGAACGGCGAACTTCGCGCGATGCCGATGCCGAGTCGAAGTCAGCGGCGTCGCAAGCCCGCGAACGCCCTCGGAGTCACCTACATCGCCGATGACTTCGATCGATGAGCTCGCTGCCGGACCTGCTTCAGGATGCCGAACGCGAGGACTCACTGGCCTCACGACATGCACGACCGAGGGCGCCTCGGGTTCAGGATGGGTTCGTGAACCGATGCGAACTACCGACATTTTCAACGAGAATCGCGTGATCGCCGGGGTCGGCGTTGAACCAAGTTTGTCTAGGTCCGTCGCAGCAACGGTTCACTTCTTCGTGATGCGCTCGAGGCCGCCCATGTAGGGGCGCAGCGCGTCCGGCACGATCACGCTGCCGTCGGCCTGCTGGTACTGCTCGAGGATCGCGACGAGCGTGCGGCCGATCGCGAGGCCCGAGCCGTTGAGCGTGTGCGCGAGCTGCGGCTTGGACTCCCGCCGGCCGGCGGGACCAGCAGAACCGAGCGGTTCGTCGCGGTAGCGGATCTTCGCGCGGCGCGCCTGGAAGTCGCCGAACCAGCTGCAGCTCGAGATCTCGCGGTACGCGTTCTGACCGGGCAGCCACACCTCGAGGTCGAAGCACTTCTTGGCGCCGAAGCCCATGTCGCCCGCGCAGAGCTGCACGGTGCGGTAGTGGAGGCCGAGCTTCTCGAGGATCGTCTCGGCGTGCGCGCGCAGCGCATCGAGCTGCGCAGGACCATCGCCCGCCTTGCAGAAGCGCACGAGCTCGATCTTGTCGAACTGGTGCTGGCGGATGAGGCCCTTCGTGTCCTTGCCGTAGCTGCCAGCCTCGGCGCGGAAGCACGCCGTGTACGCGACGTACGCGCGCGGCAGGTCCGCGCTCTCGAAGATCTCGTCGCCGTGGAAGTTCGTGACGGGCACCTCGGCCGTCGGCGCGAGGTAGAGGTCGTTGCTCGCGCGCTCTTCGTCCGTCGCGGTGTCCGCGAGCTTGGTGCGCTCGGTCTTGAACATGTCGCTCGCGAACTTCGGCAGCTGTCCCGTGCCGCGCATCGCGCTCGGGAGCACCAGCGCGGGCGGCCAGATCTCGGTGTAGCCGTGCTCGTTCGCGTGCACGTCCATCATGAACGAGAGGAGCGCGCGCTCGAGACGCGCGGCCGCGCCGAGCAGCACCGTGAAGCGCGCGCCCGAGATCTTCACCGCGCGCTCGAAGTCGAGGATGCCCAGCGCGACGCCGAGGTCGGCGTGATCCTTCGGCGTGAAGTCGTACGTGCGCTTCTCGCCCCACGTCTTCACGACGACGTTCGCCGTCTCGTCGTGACCATCGGGCGTGCTCGCGTCGGGGATGTTCGGCACGCCGAGCACCACGGCCTCGAGCTCGGCCTCGAGCGCCTTGTCCTTGGCCTCGAGCTCCTTCACGCGATCACCCGAGATCTTCAGCGCGTCGCGCTTCTCGACGAACTCGGGGCTCTTCTTGTCGAGCTTCGCCATCGCGGTGCTCGCCTCGTTGCGCGAGGCGCGCAGCTGCTCGAGCTCGGTGAGCGCAGCGCGGCGCGCGACCGCGAGCTTGGCGACCTCGTCGAGCACGGGTGCGTACTTGTCCGAGCGACGCGCGAGCTGCGCGCGCACTTCGTCGAGGTTCTCGGTGACGTAGCGAAGATCCAACATGGTGCGCCCTCTATAGCGCAGAGACGCCCGACGCCACGCATCCTGCCGCAGGTACCCACGGTCGCCCGACACCGCCGTCACGTGCATCGACCCGGCCGTTGCCGCGAGCCAAGTGACACTCTAGGATCACTCGATGCGAACCGAGCTCGTGACCACGCTGAAGCGGCGAGCCACGGAGCTCCTCGCGGACATCGAGCGAGACCGTGAGCCGGTGCTCATCACGCAGCACGGCCTGCCGAGCGCCTACCTCGTCGATGTCGAGAGCTTCGAGCGCCTGCAGCAGCGGATGGCCGTGCTCGAGGGGATCGCGCGCGGCGAGATGGCGGTCGCGGAGGGCCGCGTCGTGAAGCACGTCGAGGCGAAGCGGCGGCTCGGGCGCTGGCTGAAGTAGTGCACGCGATCCTCTGGACGGAGCCAGCCCTCTCGGACCTCGACGAGATCGCCGACCACATCGCGCTCGAGACCCCACGCGCCGCGAGAGAGCTCGTCGGTCGGGTCGTCGCGCGCGTCGAGCACCTCGCCACGCACCCGCAGAGCGGCTCACGCCCGCGCGAGCTCCCGCGCTCTCGCTACCGACAGGTCGTCGAGCCGCCCTGCCGCATCTTCTACCGCGTCGACGGCAAGCGAGTGCTCATCCTCCACGTCATGCGCGGCGAGCGGCTGCTGGTCCCAGCGAAGCTCGACGCGCGCGCTCGACGCGGCCGCTGAGGAGAGGCTCGGCACCTCGACCCTCAGCTCGGAGCGCGGAGATCGGCGAGGAAGCGGCCGAACGATGCACTGCGCTTGGCGAGCAGGTCGAGGTCGATCGCGATCGCGAGCTCTCGACGCTTCGCAGCACGCTGTTCGGACGTGAGCGCGCTGGTCCATCGATCCCACGACGCCTTCGCGTCGCCAGGCTTCATTCCGTCCGGCTCTGGGGCGGCTCGATGCCGCGCGCCTTCGACGCCGCACGCCGCACGAGCAGGTGCGCAGCGCCGAGCTGCTCGTCGTCGAAGAGCTGGCCCGACGGCGGACGACGTCCTCGACCGAGCTCCGCGGCGCCTTCGGCGTAGAGGGCGATCCGCAACTTCACGGAACGCCACCCACCGCACCGGAGAGCCACAGACTGGACAGCGAGGCCTGATGTGCGGCGTACGCCTCGCGCCACGCGGGAGTCTCCACGGGCGCCGGCACCACGGTCACCGAGCCATCCTCTGCACGGGTGAGGAAGCGGACCTCTTCGGGTCGCAGGTGCTCGAGCAGATCACTCGACTGCGTCGCGAGGAGGAACTGAATCGGCGACGCCTCGCGCGTGCTCAGCTCACGCATCAGATCGACGATCGAGCCGACGAGGTGTGGATGAAGCCCATGCTCGGGCTCTTCGATCGCAACGAGCTCGGTGGCCTGCGGCTGGTACGCGAGAGTGAGGAGCGCGAGCGCGAAGAGGCTTCCATCGGACACCTCGGTCGGCTCGTACCAAGTCGAGGGCGACCAACGATCCTGAAAGACGACGCGCTGCATCCCGCCAGCCGAGGGACGCACATCCACGTCGCCGAACACCGGGACGGACTCGCAGAATCGAGTTGCCAGTTCCTCTCTCTGCCTCCGAGGGATGGTGGAGATCACGTTCACGAGCTGCTCACCGTGTTCATCGAGCTGTCGTGTTTCGCTGGCTTGGCGCTGTGCTCGAATCTCTTCGACTCGCAGCTGAAGAACCGGGCCGAGCCCTGCGACCCGATGCGGCATTCCGGCTATGGTCGCAGCGGCGTCCGTACGTCCATCCGACATCGCGCGATCGATCCGCCATTCACCCGCGCGCCCGCGAGCATCTCTCCTCGAGAACCCAGGGGCACCACCCGCCGCCGCACGCAGGATTGTGCTCTTGCCACAGGCGTTCGGTCCCACGAGGGCGGTCACGGGGCCGAACTCGATCGTCGCCGATTCGAACGCGCGGACGTGGGTGAGCTGGAGGCGTGTCAGCACCGCGCGAGCGTAGCGTAATGCTGCGATGCGAGGCGATGTCAGCGTTTCCAGAGGCGCGAGAGCGAGAGCTCGATGGCGTCGAACGGCTCCATGCGAACTGGCTCGCTGCCTCGGAACACGCGCACGATCCGGTATCCCTTGCCGTCGAGCCGCAGGACCTCGACGGTCTCGAGATCCGGGTTCACCAGCCAGTAGTGGTGCACGCCATTCTCGGCGTAGATCTCGAGCTTCTCGCCGCGATCCATCGCCTCGGTGCTCGGCGACAGCACCTCGCAGCACCAGTCGGGCGCGAGGACGAAGTACGCGAGATCGGTGGGTAGCTCCGGCATGCGCTCGCGTCGCCACCCCGCGAGATCGGGCACCACGATGTCGGCACCGAGGTGCAGCTCGGGCTCGTCGAGCAAGACCCAGCCTCCGGGATCTCGATCGTCCGGATCACCAAACGGACCGAGGCGCATGCCCAGCCGCGACGCTGTGTTCGCGTGCGTCGGGCGAGGGCGCGGCATCACGCTCAGCGCGCCGCGGATCACTTCCGCGACCCTTCCCTCGGGGGCCGCGAGGACGTCGTCGTACGTCGCCAGCTTTCGCGCGGGGTCGCCAGCCATGCGATGCACGATAGCGGATCTCCGCTCACGCTGGCATGCGCGACGTGCCCGTCAGGGCAGTCGGCCGCGGGCCATGGGGTAGCCGGCGTCTTGCCAGTGGTAGATGCCTTCATCGAGCACGGCGGTGTTCGTGAAGCCGCGCGCGCGGAGGTCGTCCATCACGCGGCCCGAGGCGGCATGCGGACAGGCGCAGTACGCGATGATCCACGTGCCGTCCGTCGGCAGGCTCGCGGCGAGCTCGTCGACTGAATAGAAAGGAAACGGCGCGGCGCCCGGGATGTGGCCGAGCACCCAGTCGCTCGACGCGCGCGCGTCGAGGAGGATCATGCGCTGGCCTGCCTCGAGCGCCGCGTGCACGTCGGCGGCGGGCACGTAGCGACCATCGATCAGCGTGAAGCTCGGAGTCGCGCCGCCGGGGTTGCGCACGAGCGTCTCGAGCGTGGGCGCGTCCTCGATCGGCCACTCGGGCGGCGGCTCGCGACGCAGCGTTCGGATGAACGTCACCGCGTCGTCGATCTCCTGCGCCGTCAGCGTCTCGGCGAACGCGGGCATCGTCGTCTCGCGACGGCCGTGCTCGATCGACCAGCGCAAGAAGCCATCGCTCACCGAGTCTTGGAACACGGCGTTGTCGAGCGTGACCGCGGAGACGCCCTCGCCCGCGGCGCCGTGGCAGCTCGCGCACTCGCGCGCGAACACCGCGCTGCCGCGCGTCGCGTCCCCGCTCACGGTGATCTCGCTCAGATCGACGCTCGGCGCGATCTGCAGCGAGCGGAGGAAAGACACGACGTGCTGCGAGTCCTCGCGCGTGAACGGACCCCCGTGCTCGTCACCCCACGCGCTCATCGGTGTGCCGGGGCGCCCGTCATAGACCGCGGTCTCGAGGAACGCGTCGTCGGCCAGCACGAGGAAGTCGTCGCGACCGACCGCAGGCGCGTTGTCGGCCGCGTAGCCCGTGGCGTCGGCCGCGTGACAGAGCGCGCAGTGCGTGCCGTAGAGCGCGCGGCCGTGCTCGACGACGCTCGCGTCCGCGCCTGGATCGATCGGAGCGTCGTCTGCGTACGCGTCCGGCGACTCGAGCGCATCGAGGAGCGCCGGCGCGTCCTCCGTGGTCGTCGCCGCGTCGAGGCCCGCGTCGCCCGTGGGCTCGCTCGCGGCGTCGGGTGGCGTGCTCGGAGAGCCACAGCCAGCGAGGGAGACGATCAGGAGGAGAGCGACCTGAAGCGAGCGCATCCGCCCATCGTAACAGGCTCACCAGCCCGCGACGGCGAGCGCGCCGAGGGCGACGATCGCGCCCCAGAACGGCACGAGCACGAGACCCAGCCGAAACGCTCGAGTCTGCGCGCTCGCGATCTGATCGGGCGTCGCGCGCGCCTCGCTGCGCGTCTCGGCGAGCGGACCGAGCGCAGCGAGCACCAGCAGCGCGACGACGAGGAACGTGGGACCGAACACGAGCGCGCGGCGCACGCCCATGCGCTCGTCGAGCGCGCGATGGACGGTGTCGTCGAGGCGCACACCCGCGGCGGTGAAGAGCGCGTGGCCCTGCACCGCGTCGTCAGCCGCGACGAGCTCGATCGCGAGCACGTCCCCGAGCGTGTACGCGCGCACGCGCTCGAGCGGACGCTGACCGCTGCGGCTGCGACGCGTCGAGAGCGAGGCCACCGCGTCGTCGAACGCCGTGTGCACTTCTGCGTGATCGGGCGCGAGCACCACCGACAGCGTCGAGCCGGGGACCACGCGCTCACCGAGCCCCGACTCGAGCACGCGCGTCGCGCTCGGGGGCACGGCGCCACGAAGGAGCGGCGCAGGGAGCGCGCACGCGACGAGCAAGAGCACGAGACCTCCGACGGGCGCGAGCACGCCCGTCGCGAGGAGGACCAAGGTGGGCCAGCCCACGTGCGTGCGATGGACCAAGTGTCGCGCGGGCAAGCGATGACGCGCGAGCATGTAGCCCTGCGCGACGACGCCGAGCCCGATGGGCAGCGACAAGAGGAGGAACGGCGCGCTCGCGAGCAAGCCGATCGGCGTCGAGGCGCGGTCGAGCGTGCGCGCGGCGATCATCGCGGCGATGACGGCCGGAAAGAGCGCGAAGCTCGCGGCGACGAGCACGATGCGGAAGGTCGCGAGCACGCCCACGCGCCGCACGAGCAGCATGCTCTCGAGCACCGCCGTACCGAACGCGCCGCCGCGCTCGATGAGGATGCCGGGCACGTGCACGAACGGGAGCACGTACGCGAGCGCGACGAGCGAGATCGCCACGATGCCGAAGATGCGGAGGAGCGATTGGTCCCACGGCATCACGGTGGACCGATCGACCATCGCGAGGTCGGGGCCGAACACGAGCGCGGCGAGCACGACGACCGACCCGAAGAGCACGCCCACGGTGAGCACGAAGAGCGCGGCCTTGCTCCACGCCGCCCCGCGCGGCTGGATGGGAACGCCGGACGCACCGAGCGCCAGCGCGAACACCTCGCACGCGAACCACGGGGCTAGGCCGAAGCCGAGGCCCGTGAACGTCGAGGCGATCGCGAGCACGAGCGCCGAGCCGATCGCGAGCATCACCCACGGGTGCACGCGCACCACGCCGATCGATCGCCGAACCGCCTCGCGAATCACCCCGCGACTCTACGCTGGTCCTGCTGCCGGAACTTCGTCCCGGGTTCTAGGGATCGTCGGGCTCGGCTTCGTGCGGCTCGTGCTTGTGCCACGGCTGGAACGCCTCGATCGCGTCGAGCGTCGGGAACGTGCCTTCGAAGCGCCAGCCCCGATCGTCGAGGTAGACGTGCGCGGGCGGCTTGGTGCGCGGAAATCGCAGGTGGCCGAGCACGCGCGGCGACAGGCCGTGCTCGAGCAGCCACTCCTTCATCGCGTCGATGCCGCCCGCCTCGCGCGAGCGTGACGAGAGCACCGCCACCTCGAAGCGCTCGATCGCAGACTCGAGGAATTCCAGCGCGCCATCCACCGGCGCGTCCGGGATCGACGTCGGACCCTTCCAGCCCGACACGTACGAGTGGAGCACTCCGTCGAAGTCGACGACGAGCGTCTTCCTGCGTGAGCGAGGTCTCGACCCGGCGATCGGAAATCGGCTGTCTTTCCGGACGATCGAGGCCGCGGGGGCAGGCGCGAGCGCGAGCGCGTGCGGCTCGTGCACCGTGCTCATGCGATCGCGATCGAGGCTCCACACTTCGTCTTCGTCGAGGTCGTCGTAGACGTAGATCGCCTCGCCGGTCTCGTGGAGCACGTACTCCTTGTCGGGATCGCCGAGCATCCTCGACGGGCTCGCGTGCCGCACCGGCAGCGTCGCGAGCTCACCGACCTCGATGCCGAGCTCACGCGGATCGAGCAGCGCGCCGGCTTGGCTGCCCGCGTCGCGCGGCGCGTCGATCGAAGGAACCACCGGCAGCGCGTACGTGGCCGCGATGCCCGAGAGCTGCCGATCGATGTCGCCGCCGGTCTTGGCGTGCGCCCAGTCCCACAGCTTCTCGAACTCGGTCGCGGGGCACGGCACGGCGAGCGGCAGGATCAGCCGCAGCTTCGGGTGCTCGGGCGTGTGCGACCACGTGGTGTGGAACATGTGGAAGTAGTCGGTCCACACGCTCGTCGCGTCGGCGATGCGCACGCCCGAGTCGTAGTCGAGCACGAGACACGTGATGTGCGTGACGCCCTCGGTGCCGCGCTCTTTCCAGCCCTCGCGGTAACGCACGGGCGACCAGAGCCGCAGGTCTTTCTTCGCGTCCTTGCGCGCGTAGTGCTTGAGCTCTTCGGCCTTCGCGCGCATCGGAGGCCGCGGGTCTTCGCCGCGCGCACGCGCGACGTCGCCGGCCTCGCGGATCGCCGACACGCGCTCGCCCACGGACTCGCCCGCCGCCGCTTGCTCGAGCGCGCGATCGATGCGGCCGCACTCGCGCTCGATCTTCGCGAAGAGCTGCGGCTTGAGCTCGAAGCGACGAAAGCACGCGACGAGCTCGGCGAGCGTCAGCACCTCCTGCTCGGGCTCGGTGTCGAACACACGCTTGAAGGAGCAGACGGGGAACGTCGCCGTCGGCATCGGACGCGGGGGAGTCGAGGCGCTCATCGAGGGGCCGCGCAGTATTCCAGAGTCGGAACCGCGCGCTCAACGATCAACGGCGCTCACCCAATCTTCGTCCTCGCCGCTCGCGCCCGCCTTCCCGTACGACGACGATCCGACGTGGGCGTGGAACGACGCCGAGCTCGAAGAGGAGATCGCGCCCGATCCGTCCAGCGAGGACTCCGCGCTGACACGGCGGCTCGAGCGCACGAAGCGCAACGAGCGCCGCAGGATCCGCCTCGCAATCATCCACGGCCGCAGATCCCTCCGGCCTGCGGCCGCGGCTGAATCAGCCGAAGGACGCTCAGCCGAAGGGCATGCAGCCAGACGGTGTGCACGCCTCGCCTGCGCCGCAGCACTCGCACGAGAAGAAGCACGCCGTGGTGCCGGGCGCGCAGGTGAGCGGCTCGCACGTGCCGAGCACGCACGACTGACAGAGGCCGCACGTGGGCACGCACGCGCTCGGCTCGCACTCGTAGTCGCCTGGCGCGGCAGGCAGCGGGCGCTCTGCGCACACGAAGCCCGGATCGCACGTGCCGAGGCACTCGCCTCCGCAGCCGTCGGCCTCACCACATGCGCGACCCACGCACGACGGTGTGCACTCGCAGCGGAGCGGTGAGCCCGTACAGGTCTCCGCCGGCGTACTGCACGCGGTGCCCGCCGCGCACGTTCCGCCGCAACCATCGCTCGGCGTGTCACCGCACGGGCGCGTCGAGGGAGGCGAGCACGTCGGCGCGCAGCACGCGCCGCTGCGACAGCGCTCACCGGCCGCGCAGCGCGTTCCGTTCGGGCACATCGCGCAGCCGGCGGGCTCGGTCGGGTCGGTGCCGCACGCGAGCGTCGAAGGATCGGCGCAGCTCGGACAGCAGCTCCCGCCGGTGCACGTGGTGCCCGCGCCGCACATCGTTCCTTCCGCGCACATGCGGCACACGCGGCCCATCGCGTCGCGCTGATCGGGGATGTCCACGCCGCACGCCACGCCCGACGCGCTCGGGCACGAGGGACAGCACGAGCCGCCCACGCACGTCGATCCGGCCGCGCACATCGTGCCGGTGCCGCAGTCGCGACAGACGGTGCCGCCGCCCATCACGTCGGGCACCGGCATGCCGCACGCGACCGTCGCGGCCGAGGGACACGCGCCGCAGCACACGCGGTCGTCTGCGGTGGTGGTGCCGGGCGGGTTCACGCACGCGAGCGGCGACGTGCAGCGCGAGCCGAAGCCCGTGCACGTGCGACACGTCGGCGAGGGGATCGGCTCGCCGCAGTCGACCGCGCTCGCCGCGGCGCACGACGCGCAGCACGTGCCCGTCGCGCCGCCCGTGCACGTCGAGCCCGCGCCACAGCCCGCGGTGCCGTAGCCCGTGCATGTGCGGCAGATCGCGCCCGACGCGTCGCGCACGTCGGGGATGCGCATGCCGCAAGGAACACTCGAGGCCGCCGCGCACGCACCACAGCACACGCGATCGGTCGGCGCGCTCATGCCCGGCGGGCTGACGCACGTGAGCGCGCCCGTGCACATCGAGCCCACGCCGGTGCAGTCCGCGCACGTGCGGCCCGTCGTGTCGACCGAGTCCGCGATCACATCACCACAAGGCACGGCGCTCGCGGCCGCGCAGCCGGGACAGCACGCGTCCATCACGCAGGTCGATCCGGGATCGCAGCGCGTGCCGCGCCCCGCGCAGTCCATGCTCGCCATGCACGTGTCGGGGATGTCGGTGCCGCAGTCGACCATGTCGGCCGCGATGCAGTCGTCGAGACACGTGCACGCGCCCGACACACACGTGCGACCGCTGGGGCACGGGCCTTCGCAGAGACCACCGCAGCCGTCGGAGTCACCGCACGCGGCGTCGTCCGCGCACGACGGGATGCACTCGCAGAGGCCCGTGTCGGGGTTGCACTCTTCGCGCGCGCCGGGGCAGGTGCCCACGCAGAATCCGCCACAGCCATCGGGATCACCGCATGCCGCATCGGCCGCGCAGCGCGGGGTGCAGATGCACGTGCCGCCGACGCAGCGCGCAGGCGCTTCGCACGCCGGATCGCAGTCGCACGTCGCGACGCACGTGCCGTTCTGACAGACGGATCCGCGCTCGCAGGTCACGCCGAAGCACGGGTTGTCGAGGCACGTACCCGCGCGACAGAACTCGCCCTCCGCGCACGTCACGCCTTCACACGCGGAGCGCGGAGTGCACGTGGTGTGGCACGCGGCGCCGTCGCCGCAGAGCGCGTCGCAGGGGACGATGTCGGTGCACGTGCCGCGCGAGGGATCGCAGAACTGGCCCGCGGGGCAGTCGACGCCTTCGCACGCGACGGGCAAGCAGCCCGCGAAGCACGTGCCGCCGATGCAGGTCTCGTCTGCCGCGCAGCTCACGCCGTCGCACGGATCCTCGAGCGCCACGCACACGCCGCGGCATCGCTCGCCGTCCGCGCACGGGTTGTCCGTCGCGCACGGATCTTCCTGGCAGAAGCCGCCGAGACAGAGCAGGCCCGCGGGGCACTCGAGATCGTTGGTGCACGCGCGCGGGCCAGCATCGTGAGGCGCGTCCGAGCCCGCGTCGCGGGTGCCCCCGTCCATGCCGCCGTCGACGGGGGCGGCGGGCGCGTCGGGCCCCGCGTCGGTGGGGAGCTCGCCTGCACAGTCGCAGCCCGCGAGGGCCACGCACGAGAACGAGCCAGCAAGCAGCATCGCCCATCCCATCGGACCCATCGACGTCTTACGGCGCGTCATCCCTCGATGCTAGACAGCAGCCACGAAGCGCGTCCACGAAGAAGCGTACGCGGCACGCGGTCGTCACGCGGGGAACCACCGAGCCGTCTTCGTGAGCGAGAGTGGGCCCCAGTGCTCACGCGGACCGTCCTCGAGGCCCGTCACGCGGCGCTGCACGGCACGGACGAGCTGCGTCGCGTCACGGCGTGAGCGCGTGATCAGCGCGAGGTCTTCGCGCCGCGCGCGTCGATCGTCGCGAACACCATCGGGAACCACAGCGTGGTCGACACGTAGGTCGCGGTGACGCCGATCATCGCGAGCCACGCCACCGATCGCAGGCCCTCGTGGTGCGTGAGCGCCAGCGCCGCGAAGCCGAGCAGGTTCGTCGTCGACGCGAGCGCGTTGCTGCTCGTCGTGTGCCTCAGCACCATCGGGATCGAGCCCGGGCCGCTCTCGCGCCACCGGTGGTAGACGTGGATCGCATTGTCGAGCGAGATGCCCACGCACACCGGGAGGATCGCGGCGTTCATGAAGTTGAGCTGCACGCCGCAGAGGAACATGCCGCCCGCGATGCCGAGCACGCCGAGCACCACCGCGCCGAGCACGCCGAGCGCGACGAGCGGCTTCCTGAAGTCGAGCAAGAGCACGACGAACACCGCGAGCAGCGTGCCCACGGCCAGATAGCGGCTGTCGCGCGCGACGCGCTCGAAGATCTCTCCCGCGATCCAGTTCTCGGACAAGAGCGGCACCTCGATGCCTGCGTCGTCGAGCGCGGCCACGATCTGCCGCGCCTCGTCGGCCCAGCGCACGAGCACGTCGGTGTTCGCGTCGTCGGTCTCGTGCATGCGCAGGTGGAGGATCGAGCCGCCGCCATCGCTCGTGACGAAGGGCCCGACGAGCGAGTACGGCAGCTCCTCGATCGCCACGGGCTGCGCGGCCGCCACGAGCCGCTGTCCCTCCGCGAGCCGCTCGCGACCTTCGTCGTCGAGGAGACCGGGTCGGATGCGATCGAGCTGTGCCCCGAGCTGCTCGGCGAGCGCGGCCCGCGCGCGCTGTCGCTCGATCGGAGGGAACGCCTCGTCGAGCGTCTCGATCTCCGCCACGTCCACGTTCTGTCCCGCCGCGCGACGCGCCTCGCGCACGCCCTCGATCACCTCGACCACGCGCGAGAGCTCCACGCCCGGCGGCACGTAGATCAGGCCTCCCGTGTAGAGGCCAGCGAAGTGATGTCGCAGGTACTCCTGGAACTGCGTCGTCTCGCTGTTGCCCGCGAGCAGGCGCCAGTTGCCGTCGAAGCGTACGCGCCCCGACACGAGCGCGAGCACCGAGAGGATCGACAGCACAGGCACGCCGATCACGATCGCCCAGCGCACGCCGTCGGGCACGTTCACGGGCTTGGCGTGGCGCGCGTCGCCCTCGCTCTTCCCGATCGGCCGCCAGCGCTCGAAGAGCACGAGCAACGCCGGCAGACCGAGCATCGTCGCGACGAGCGTGAGCAAGAGGCCCACGGCCGCGATGAGGCCGAACTCCGAGAACCCAGAGAACTGCGCGAACGCGATCACGCCGAAGACGCTCGCGTTCGTCATCGAGCCCGACAAGAGCGCGCGGCCGGTCTTCTCCGTGAGCTCTTCGATCGCGCGATCGAGCGGCACGCCCTCGTCTCTCAGCTCGCGGAAGCGATGCATCAAGTGAATGCCGTACTCGATGCCGAGGCCCGACAAGATCGAGAACAGAAAGCCGCTGATGATGTTCAGGTGGCCCACCGCGAGGCGCGCGAACGCGAACGTCCACACGAGGCCGATGAAGAGCGGCACCGCGAGGATCACGAGCGCGCGCGGCGCCCGCAGGGACATCACGATCAAGAGCACCACGGCCACGAAGCCCACGACGCCCGCGACCTGGAGATCGCCGCGGATCGCGCGCTCGTCGTCGACGCGCGTGGGGATGCCGCCCGCGAAGCGCACCTCGAGATCGCGCGGGAAGCGCGTGCCGTCGCGGAGGCGTGCGTCGATCGCGTGCACGCGCTCGAGCGCGCGACGACCGAACTCGAGGTCGCCCGTGTTGCCCGAGAAGAACGCCCAGATGCAGAGGTAGCGGCCGTCCGACGTGATGATCCACTCGTCGCGCGCGACCCGATCGTCGCTCGCGTCGACCTCCGCCAGGAGCGCGTCGGTGCCCTCGTCTTCGTCGGCCGGATCTTCGAGGTCGATGTAGAGGCCAGTGTTCGCGAGGAGCTCGCGATCGATCGCGGACTCGGCGCGCGACACGAGCCGCTCGAGCTCGTCTTCGGGCACGAAGAGCAGGCGCCGCTCGAGCAACCAGTCCATGTCGATGTGCCCGCCGATGCCCGACACCTCCGGGTCTTCGGCGACCTCCGCGACGAACGCCTCGGCGTAGCGCTCGGCCATCGCGCGATCGGTCGTGGCGATCGCGATCGAGATGTCGCTCGCGGAGCGCGCGTGCTCGATCACCTGACCGAGCTGCACCACGGGCGCTTCGTCGACGGGCAAGAGATCCAGGAACGACGCGCGGATCTCGAGCCGCGAGGCGAGCCATCCCGTGGGCACCAGAGAGAGCAGCAGCGCCGCGAGCACGAGCGACGCGCGCGCGGCCACGAAGCGGCCGAGAGAGGCGAGCGAGCGCGAGAGCCACGTTGGCTTCTCGACCGGGGGCTTCTCGAGCGGAGGCGTCTCGGCGGTGCTGGGCGTCTCGGTGGGCGCGTCGGAGCTCATCGGCGCGGGCATCCTATTCGCTATTTCCGCGCAGGCTCGTAGGCTCGCGGCCCATGCCTCACGCCGCTCCCGCGCCCGCCGAGGGCACCTACGCCGATGGCTTCGAGCCGCTCGCGCGCGTCTTCGCGAACCAGCTGCGCACCAAGCAGGAGATCGGCGCGGGCCTCGCGATCCATCACCGCGGCCGGCTCGTCGTGGATCTCTGGGGCGGCACCGCCGACGTCGCGAGCAAGCGCGCGTGGACGCGCGACTCGCGACTCTGCGTGTTCTCCGTGACCAAGGGCCTCGCCGCGATGGCGCTCCATCTCCTCGCCGACCGCGGCAAGCTCGACTGGGACGCGCCCGTCACCACGTACTGGCCAGGCTTCGGCCGCGCAGGAAAGGAGGGCATGACGGTCGAGACGCTGCTCGGTCACCGCGGCGGCCTCGCGTTCCTCGACACCAAGCTCGGCCTCCGCGCGACGCTCGATCCGAGCCGACGCGGCGAGGTGCTCGAGGCGCTCGAGTCGCAGCGACCCGCGTGGGCGATCGGCGAGGCGCAGGGCTACCACGCGATCACGTTCGGCATGTACGCGAAGGAGCTCTTCGAGCGCGCGGCCGGTGAGCCGATGGGCCCGTTCCTCCAGCGCGAGCTCTTCGATCCGCTCGGCTCGGACACCACGCTCGGCACGCCCGCGTCGCTCGATCGCGACGTCGCCACGCTCTACGCGCCGAACAACGCGGTGCGTGTCGCGAAGACCGTCGTGAGCTCGCTGCTCTTCCCGCAGAGCACCGAGGCGCACGTCGCGCGCGCGTCGATCACGAAGGACTCGATCGGTCGCCGCGCGTTCTTGAACCCGCACGTCGATCTGCCCGGCGGCATCACGGCCTACAACAGCGTCGAGGTGCGACGCGCGGATCTCCCGTGGGCGAGCGCGACGGCCACCGCGCGAGGCATCGCGAGCGCGTACCTGCCGTTCGCGTCGGGCGGTGAGCACGCAGGGCGTCGCTACCTCCGCGAGTCCACAGTCGCCGGTGCCTACGCGCGCAAGGGCTGGTCCGATCGCGACCTCGTGCTGCAGAAGCCGCTCGGGTGGACGCGGGGCTTCCTCAAAGAGGAGCGCCACATCTTCAGCCCGACGCCGGAGTCGTTCGGTCATGCGGGCATGGGCGGTGCGCTCGGCTGGTGCGATCCCGTGCACGGCCTGACGATGGGCTACGTCATGAACCGCATGGACTTCCGCGTGCGATCACCGCGCGTGCTCGCGCTCTGTCACGCGCTCTACGAGTGCGGCCCCATCCGCGACGAGAAGCGGTCGAAGTAGCCGCCCGTCTCTCGGGGCGCCTCGCGGCGGGGTCAGCCCCGCTGACCCCAGGAGCGGCGAGGATGGAGGAGTGGAGCGACGAAGGACGAGCAGGGGGGAATGGGGGGGAGCTCCAGGCTCCCCCCGTATCGAGCGGAGGCGCGGGAAGCAGGAGGTAGCGATGTCGAAGGGCAGGGTCGGAGTCATCGGTTCGGGTCAGGTCGCACAGGTGCTCGCGAAGGGCTTCGCGAAGAAGGGCTGGGACGTGCGCATCGGCAGCCGCGAGCCGAGCAAGCTCGCGGAGTTCAGCAAGGAGTCGGGCATCGCGGCCGCGACGTTCGAGGAGACGGCGCGCCACGGCGACGTGCTCGTGCTCTCGGTGAAGGGCATCGTCGCGGAAGACGCGGTGAAGCTCGCCGGCGACGGCATGAACGGCAAGCTCGTGCTCGACACGACGAACCCGATCGCCGACGCGCCGCCGGTCGACGGCATCCTCACGTACTTCACCGGCCCGAACGACTCGCTCATGGAGCGCCTCCAGAAGGCGCGTCCCGACGCGCGCTTCGTCAAGGCGTGGAGCTCGATCGGCAACGCGTTCATGGTCGACCCGAAGTTCCCTGGCGGACCTCCGACGATGTTCATCGCGGGCGACGACGACGACGCGAAGACGAAGGCGAAGGAGATCCTCGCCGACTTCGGCTGGGACACCGAGGACGTCGGCAAGGCCGCGGGCGCGCGCGCGATCGAGCCGCTCTGTCAGCTCTGGTGCGCGCCGGGCCTCCAGCGAAAGAGCTGGATGCACGCGTACAAGGTCCTGCGTCTCGGCTGAGCGAGGGCGACGGTCGGGTGGCTACGGGCCGCTCCGACGGGCCGCTCCGACCGGGTCGTGTTAACTCCGCGCGCGTATGCACTTCGGCGCGATGAAGCATGCGCGGTGGTTCTTCGACACGTACCTCGGCGAAGCGTCGAGCGCGACGATCGTGGACATCGGCGCGCAGGACGTGAACGGCTCGCTGCGTGAGGTCGCGCCGCGCGGCGCGCGCTACGTGGGCGTCGACTTCGTGTTGGGCAAGGGCGTCGACGTGATCCTCGAAGATCCGTACCGCCTCCCGTTCGACGACGCGTCGGTCGACGTCGTCGTGTCGAGCTCGTGCTTCGAACACTCGGAGATGTTCTGGGTGCTGTTCCTCGAGATCCTCCGGATCCTCAAGCCGAGCGGCCTGCTCTACCTGAACGCTCCGTCGAACGGCTACGTGCACCGCTATCCCGTCGACTGCTGGCGCTTCTATCCGGATGCGGGCCGCGCGCTGATCACGTGGGCGCGACGCAACGATCTGAAGCCCGCGCTCGCCGAGTCGTTCGTCGGCGAGATGGACGCGCAGGGATGGATCGACTTCGTCGCCGTCTTCGTGAAGGACGAGGCGCACCTGCCGGACTACCCGCGCCGCATGAAGGACACGCACGGCGCGGTCGAGAACGCGCGCAGCACCGCGGGCGACGAGCTCACGGGCTACCAGCACCTGACGGGTGACCAGCGCCTGCTCCGCTGGAGCGGCGCCTACCACGGCTCACGCGTCGTCGCGCGTCTCCGCGAGCTGATCCGCGGACCCCGCTGAGCTCTCCGCGCTCTCGGCAGCGGGCTTCTTGCGCATCGCCTCGAGCAGCACGGCGCGCGTCCGCGCGTCGAAGAGCATGACGAGCCCGAGGAACGCGAGCCCCTCGACGAGCACGGCGAGCACCAGCACCGGCGCGCTCTCCACGTACGGCACGAGCGCGAGACCTCCAGCGCCGACGAGGATCCCCGCGAGCAGCGGCGCGACGAGCACGCGCAGCAAGGGAAGCTGCGCGAGCTCGCGGTGGCTCGCCCAGATGAGGAACATGCCGCCGATCCAGATCGCGCCGCCGTAGCCGATCGCGAACCCCAGCGTGCCCTCGAGCCACGCGCCGAGCGGCGCGAGCAGCCACACGAACGACGCCACCACCACGAGCTGCGCGAGCACGATGCGCGGCTGACCCTTCGCGTCGAACGCGGGCGCGAGCACGTTGATCAACATCCCGAGCGCGACCGCGAGCGCGTACACACGCAGCACCTGCACGGCCGGCAGCCACTGCGCCGAGTAGATGATCTCGGTCAGCGCGGGCGCGAGGCTGACGAACATCGTCGTGAGGAAGAACGTGAGCACCACCGAGAGCCTGAGGTTGCGCTCGAGCGCGCGCGCGAGCTCGTCGGGCGCGCTCTGCAAGCGGCTGTAGAGCGGGAAGCTCACGCGCGCGACGATGTCGACGAACGTCAGCGCGAAGAAGCCCGTCTCGAGCGCCCAGTTGAGGAACCCCACGGGCTCGCTGCCGAGCATCGTGCCGCCCACCACCGGGATCGCCGCGCGCGTCGCGAGCGCCAAGATGCTGCGCGCCTGGAACGGCACGCCGAAGCGCAGCAGCGGACGGAGCGCCTCGCGATCGAACGAGAGCCTCGGACGCCACGGCCGCAGCGCGAGCGCGGTGACGAAGCCGAGCGCACCCTGCGCGAGCACGCCGAGCACGAGCGCCCACACGCCGAAGCCCGCGAGCGCGAGCGCCGAGGCCGCCAGGTAGAACGCGATGGAGTTCACCGTGTCGAGGATCGAGATGCGCACGAACAGCAGCTCTCGCTCCATGAGCACCGTGGGGACCACGCGCGCCGACGTGAGCACGAAGTTCAGCGCGAGCGCGCGCACGATCCACGGCGCGCCCTCGGGCAGATCGGTCCACACGTACGGCAAGAGCTCGCCGAGGCCCCACGCGACCGCGAGCACCGCGCCCGAGAGGCCCATCTGCGCGAAGAACACGCTCGAGAGCTCGGCCTCGGTGGGCGTCGTCTTCTTCTGGATCAGCGCCCCACCGAGGCCCGCGTCGCCGAAGATCGTCAGCACCGTGAGGACGAACTGCACCATCGCGAACGCGCCGAACTCCGCAGGCCGCAGGTAGCGCGCGAGCACGACGGTGCCGCCGAGGATGATCAGCTGCGCGAGCCCCGTGCGCAGCGCGAGCGCGATCGCGCCGAGCAGCGCGCGACGCTTGTACGTCTCGATGCCCTCGCCTTCGGTCGCGCGCGCCTCGCTCATGAACGCGCACGCCTCGGCACGTCGAGCTCGTCGAGCAGCGCCTCGAGCCGACGGCGGTGCGACGCGAGCGAGTACGCCTCCTCCACGAACGCGAGGCCCGCGATCGACAGGCGCTCCCACAGCGCGTCGTCCGCGTGCAGGCGCACGATCGCATCGGCGAGCGCGCGCGCGTCCTCGGCCACGAGCACGTGCGTCTCGTGCGCGAGGCCGCTGCCCTCCACGCCGATCGGTGTCGTCACGCACGGCAAGCCATGCCCGAGGCTGTCTGCGACCTTGCCCTTGAGCCCCGCGCCGAAGCGCAGCGGCGCGACGCTGAGCCGCATCCTCGACATGATCGGCGCGAGGTCGGGCACCTGCCCGTGCATCACGACGTCGCGTGCAGCGAGCGCGCGGACCTCGTCCGGCATCGCGCTGCCGACGACGTGCAAACCCAGATCACCGCGCCGCGCGCGCACGAGCGGCCACACGTCGAGCACGAGGTGTCGCACGGCATCGACGTTGGGCCGGTGCTTGAACCCACCCACGAACAAGACGCCGCTGCGTCCCTCGAGCGGCGCGCCGCGACCGGGGATCGAACGCAGCAAGGGCACCACGCGCACGCGCGCGCCCGGCGTCTCGTTCGCGAGCACGTCACGCTCGACCTCCGAGAGCACGAGCGTCGCGTCCGACTCGCGCGCCGCGCGGAGCTCGCGCGCCCGCGTATCGCGCGCCTTGAGGGCGAGCAGCGTGCTCTTCGTGTGCTCGGCCTCGCGCTCCTCGCGGAGGTAGTGGAGATCGACCGTGTTGAACACGACCTTCGCGCGGGGCGCGTGTGATCGCGCCATCGGCAGCACGCGATCCGCGATCCGCGCGCGCGTGAGCACGACCAGGTCGAGCTCGTCTCCGTGCTCGCGGATCCACCGCGCGAGGCTCGGCTCGTAGGGCGCGTGCGGGCACTCGACGCCGATCCGCTGGAGGGCCTCGGTGTACGCGCCGTCGTGCCCCTTCACGTCGGGCGCGGGCACGCCGCGCGGCACCGGATGCACGGCGAAGAAGATCACGCGACACCGCAGCGAACGGAGGAGCGACAGCAGGTTCACGAGATCGACCGAGCCCGAGTCCGCGTCGGGCCGCGGCGTCGCGGTCGCCACCACGAGCACCGTTCGCTCGCTCCATCGATCGCGCTCCGCGGGCGCGAGCTCTCCGGACGGTCCGTGCGTCGCGAGCACGTCGCGCCACTTCGACCGGAACGTCGCTTGGTTCACGACCTGGTGCTTCTTCATCCCGACCGCGACGTCGGTCCCTGCCGTGCCGCCCTCGTGGTGCACGACGCGCGACGCAGGCTGGACGAGCGTGCGCCTGCCCTTGCTGCGCACGGCGAACGCGAGGTCGGTGTCCTCGTAGTACGCGGGCGTGTAGCGGACGTCGAAGCCGCCGATCGACTCGAAGAGAGCGCGATCGATCAGCGCCGACGCCGCGCTCGCGTAGTCCACGTCGCGCAGCGAGCCGTAGGTCGGGTTGAACGGATCGCAGCCGTTGCCCCAGTTCGTCGCCGATGCGTCTCGCCACACGATGCCGCCCGACTCCTGGAGGCGCAGCGTCGGATAGATCAGCCGCGAGCCGACGAGGCCCGCACCCTCCACTCCTTCGAGCGTCTCGACGAGCCGATCGAGCCAGCCCGGCAAGACGACCGTGTCGTTGTTGAGGAAGTGGAGGTAGCGGCCGCGAGCCTCCGCTGCGCCGCGGTTGCAGCTCGTGATGAAGCCGCCGTTGATGTCGTTTCGCAGGTAGCGAATGCCGGGCACACGAGAGAGCACCGCCTCCGTGTCATCGGGCGAGCAGTCGTCCACGACGACGATCTCGAACGGGGTGCGCTCTCGCGTCGCGCGGACGGAGAGAAGGCACCGCACCGTGAGCTCGAGCTTTCCGTAGACCGGGATGATCACCGACACGAGCGGCTCGCTCGGCGCTTCACCGAGGAAGCCGTCGAGCAACACACGCTCGTAGCGGTCCTCGGGCCACGGCAAGAGCGCCGCGAGCTCGGCGCGCATCGCCCGCGCCTTGCTCAGGTGGAACGGCAGCCCGCGCACGTCCTCGGCGCGCAGCGACACGAAGCGCGCGAGCCGACCCGCGAGCACCCGCACCTTCGCGGCGCCGTCGGGCACGCGCGCGATCTCCTTCTCGATCTCGGCACGCGCGCGGAGAAGCGGCGCGGTGAGCTGGGCGAGCGTGCGCATGCGGCGCCGAGGCATACCGCGAAGCAGCGCCCGAGGTCAGCGCCCGAGGTCCACGGATGCGCGTCAGCGGATCGCGTCAGCGGATCGCGTCAGCGGATGCAGAGATTGCCGATGTTCCCGCTCAGCGAGGGACCCGCGCTGTCGACCGTCTCGAACTGACACGACGCGCCCGCGGCCGCGCCCGTGCACTCGCGCACGATCGCACCGGGCGCCTCCTGGAGGAGGAACGCTGCGTCGAAGGGCGCGAGGCCGCTCGCGCTCGAGTGCGTGATGCGGATGCCCGACGGCCCGCGCACCCACACGATCGGTCCTGCGTCTGGCGGGGCGCCCGCGTGCACGTCGAGTTCGTCGAACGTCGCACCGTTTCCGCTCGGCACGTACACGAGCGCGTCGTCGCCGAAGCCATCGGGCGAGGCCACGTACACGCGCGTCACCGCCCCGCCCGCGGACCCCGTGACGAACGCCGGCGCTGGATCGCGGCGCGGCCGCGTCTCGAAGCGCGGGGACGCGCCGATGATCACGCCGTCGAGCGTCGCGTCGCTCGCCTCCGCGTCGAGGATCACGCTGTAGACCGCGACGCCCTCGAGCGTCGGCTCGCTCCCCACGAAGATCAGCCGATCGGTGATCTCCACCTCGACGTCGTCGATCTGGAGCTCGGCTGCCGAGGCACCGACCGGGTGCGCGTGCGATCCCGTGTTCGTCTCGCCGCGGCGCATCGCCTGCGTCGAGCCGCGCACCGACAGCTGCGCGCAGTCGAGCGTCACGTCGCTGCCCGACCCCACGACGAAGCCGTCCGCGCCGCGCATCCCCGGCGGCAGGTCGAACGTGATGCACACGTCGCCCGTCGGACAGCCCGCGCCGATCGCCGCGGCCCACGAGCCTGGTCCTGCGGCGGCCGTCGTCGTCACGATGCGCTCGTCGTCGCAGAGACCGGGCCCGCCGCCTCCGGTGTCGGTGCCCTCGGCCGCGGCGTCGATCGCTGCGTCGGGATCGACGATCACGAGCGCGTCGAGGTCCGCGTCGACGCCCGGCGGCACGAACGCGTCGCGCCCCGCGTCCGTCGCGCGCACGAGCGGGTCGTAGTGGATGCGCC
This sequence comes from uncultured Sandaracinaceae bacterium, assembly GCA_964502175.1. Classification (GTDB taxonomy): domain Bacteria; phylum Myxococcota_A; class Polyangia; order Polyangiales; family Sandaracinaceae; genus JAFLCL01. Next base: position 72,243 of record CAZCVE010000014.1, on the reverse strand, counting down.
CGCAGCCCGCGGCCGCCGCACACACGATCACGGCATGGGCGATGGCGATCCGTGTGTACGTCGTCACGCGCCGAGCACCCGAAGCGAGCCGCGCACCACGCCGTAGTGGCCCTCGGCGCGCACGGCCTTCAAGAGCTCGGACGGCGAGCTCTCGCCGCGGAGGAGCGCGCGGTACGCGGTCACGATGCGACGCACCTCGGCCTCGCTCTCGCGCACGAGCTCGATCCGGTAGCGCCTCACGCCCGCATCGATCGCGCGCGGCACGAGCGACGCGGCGGACTGCGCGTGCGCGTGGAACACCGTGTTGCGGCAGCCGACGTCGGCCTCCACCGGGTGCTCCATGCCCGCGCGATCTTGGAGGCCGATCACGTGCTTCTCGCACGGACGCCCGCACGTCTTGTGATCGCGCCCGTCCGAGAGCAGCGCCGCGATCACGCAGTGCTCCATGTGGAAGAGCGGCATCGGGTGGTGAACGACGAGCTCGGCCCACGCGCCGAACGGCGAGCCCACGAGGCCGAGCAGCTGCGTCGCGTCGAGATCGAACGACGGCACGAACGCATCGAGCCCCGCCGCGAGGATCTCGCTCGCGCTGATCCGGTTGGTCACGTTGAGCGAGAAATCGCCCACGAAACAGGGTGATCCGGCGGATCGTGTTGCGCGCGCACGCCCGACCTCGCGCAGATGTCCGAGGCCGCGCACGAGCACCGCGTCGGACGCGAGCGAGTCGAGGTAGCTCTGGATCTTCTCCTCGCCGGGCTTGCGGATCCGCGGCGGCGCGACGCCGACGAACGCCGCGCCTTCGCTTCGCAGCGTGCGGAGCGCCTGCCCCGTGCCCGTGAGCTCGAGGAAGTCGAGGTACACGCCATCGGCGCCCGCAGCGATCGCAGCGCGCGCCTGCGGCAGCGTGCGACACAACACGAAGAGGCCCGCGGCCGGCACGGCGCGATCCGGAGGGAGCGCCCGCGACACGAGCTCGCTCGCCGTGATCGACGTCGTCTCGATCGAGCGCGCCGCCGCGTGCGTCAGCGCATCCGTCAGCGCGCGACGCGCGCGGTGCAAGGACGAGATCGGGAGGAAGCGATCCTCGGGCAGCTGCACGTCGAGCGACGTGAGCACGAACGTCGTCTCGCCGAGGCGCTCCATCGCCGCATGAATCGCCTGTCCGTCCAACGGGCGGTTCCGCGCGCGATCCACGATCGCGTCGCCGGTCACCTCGGCGGTGAGGCCACGCTTGCTCGTCGCGCGCAGCACGAACGGCGCGCCGCTCTCGCCCGTGATCGTGATCGCGATCGGCTCGCGGTGCGGGTCGCGCTCGATGCGCGCGAGCACGGCCTTCTCGAGCGCGGGGTCGTCGTTCTTGAACACGCGGCGGCCCACGAGCGACGCGCCCGGTGTGCGATCGGGCCCGAGCCACACGCGCGCCACGCTGCCGATCTCCGCGTGCTCCACGTCGCGGAACGCGCGCTCGCCCGGCGCGCGCGTCTCGATCGCCCAGACACGACCGCCGAGCTCGCCCTCGCCGCCGAGGCCGCCCTCGATCAACAGGCCATCGCCGCGCGCGACGCGCGTCTCGAGGCGCTCGAGGCCGACGAGCACCCGACGACCGTCGTGTTCGATCGCGCGCACCGTGCCCGCGATCAGCCCTCGGTGATCGCAGCCGCGGGCCTCGACGAGGCGCTGGTGATCGACGCCGCGAAGAAAGCCCGGCCCCGATCCGCGCGAGTAGGTCTGGAGCGCCTCCGTGCGCGCCGCGTCCCGCGCGATCCCGCGACCGCCGTCGCCCTCGAGCGCGTCGATGCCCTCGAGCGCGTCGATGCCCTCGAGCGCGTCAATGCTGGTGCGGTAGAGGCGCGTCGTGCTCGCGACGTACGCGGCCCCCTTGAGGCGCCCCTCGATCTTGAGGGAGCTCACGCCGATCTCGGCGAGCTCGGGCACCACGTCGCTCGCCTCGAGATCCTCGGGCGAGAGCAGGTAGGCGCGCTCGTCGAGCTCGCGCTTCACGCCGTCCACGACGAGCGTGTACGGCAGCCGACACGCCTGCGCGCACGCGCCGCGGTTCGCGCTGCGCCCACCGATCGCCTCGCTCGTGAGGCACTGCCCCGAGTACGCGATGCAGAGCGCGCCGTGCACGAACACCTCGAGCTCGAGGCCACCCTGACGATCGCACTCGCGCTGGATCGCGCCGATCTCCTCGACGCCCAGCTCACGCGCGAGCACCACGCGGCTCACGCCACGGTCCTTCGCGAAGAGGGCGCTCTCGGCGTCGGTGCACGTCATCTGCGTCGACGCGTGCAGGCGCAGGCCCGGCGCGAGGGCGCGCGCCATCGCGAGCACGCCGAGGTCCTGCACGATCACCGCGTCGACGCCGGCGCGCGCGCACGCTCGGATCGCAGACTCCATCGCGGCGAGCTCGTGATCGAACACCAAGGTGTTGAGCGTCACGTAGCCCTTCACGCCGCGCGCGTGGAGCGCCGCGAGGATCTCCGCGAGCCCCGCCTCATCGAAATTCGCGGCCCGCGCGCGCGCGTTGAATTGCCCGAGGCCGAAGTACACGGCGTCCGCGCCTGCGCGCATCGCGGCCTCGAGCGCGGCGCGATCGCCAGCAGGCGCGAGGACTTCGGGACGCGTGCGGGGCGTGCTCATCGTGGGGGCGCGGTGATTACGTCGTCGGTCCGCCCCGCGCCACGCTCGAGCCACGCAGCGCCACGTTCGAGCCGTCCTTGCGCTTGAGGGGACGCAGGTCGATCCGACAGGTCGTGCCGCCGTGCTTGGGGATCGTCTTCGTCAGCTGGTAGCGCAGGCCGAACACCGACGAGATGCCCGCCTGGAACTGGCCGAAGATCCCGCAGTGCATCATCGACCAGCCGGGTGACGTGAACCACGGACACGCGGTCCCCTCGATCATCCCCGTGTTCGCGGCCGCGTCGGCCTCGTGCCAGTGGTGCGGGTTCACGCGGAACACGTACTCGCTCATGCGCAGCACCTCGATCGCGCTCTCGGGCGCGTCCGGCAGCGCGAACATCTTCTTCGCCTGCGCAGCGCTCGCGCGTCCGCCCTCGAAGCAGATCTGTCCGAGCGCCGCGTTCGCGCCCGTGGGCACCGCCTGCGGCAGCGTCTGCGTGAGCGCGATGAGGATCTCGCCGAGGTGCGTCGTCACCTCGTGCCAGCGATCGATCACGGGCACGTCGCGCAGCGCCCACTCCACCGCGAGGTGATCGCGTCGACGTGTGGGCGCCGCACCTCCGAGCCCGCGAAACGGCCACGCACGTCGCTTCGGATCGCGCGCCACCATCGACAGCGCACCGAGCACACGCGCCGCTTGCTGCTCGTCCCGATCGATCTTCGGATGACGCTCCACGAAGCTCGCCCAGCGCTTGCGGTACGCGATCGTCGCCGCGTTCACGATCTCCTCTTCGGCGCGCTCGCGTGATCCCACCACGGGCGTGAGCCCCTTGCGGAGCATCGCGTACCAGGCGTGCATGCCATCGGCGGCGAGCGTCCACAGCACCGCAGAGGGCAGCTGCTCACGTCGATAGGCCTCGCGAACCACCCGCTCGAGCATTCCGCGAGGATACCAGTGACCACACCACGGCGCGTGAGCACCGCGAGCGGGGAGGCGGTGTGGTAGCCCTGGTCGATGTCCGCCCCGAGACCCGACGACTCGATCGACGCGATGCGCCACGAGATCGATGCGATCGATCGCGCGTTCCTCGAAGCGCTCGGACGTCGACGCGCCTTGGTGGCGAGGATGAGAGAGACCAAGGCGCGCCTCGGCCTCAGCCGCGTCGACGACGCGCGAGAAGCCGTGGTTCGTCAGCACTGGCTGTCGGTCGCGCGCGGATCGAACGTGCCCGACACGCTCGCGCGGTCACTGCTCGACCTCGTGCTGGCCGAGAGCCGGGCCCGAGTGAGCGAGTGAACGTGTGAGGCGTCTCTGAGCGAACACCGAGCCCGCGCTGCTATCGTCAGCGCATGCCCGCACCGTTTCGCACGGCGATGGACACCGCCCTCGCGGCCCAGACGCTCCAGAATTCCGAAGACCGCACGCACGCCGCGCTGGCACACCTCCTCGGCGCCGTCGTCGGGCTCGTCACCGCGGGCGTGCTCTTCCCCGTGGCCGCGCCGACGCTGGTGCTCGTCTTCAACTCGAGCCGCAACCCGTTCGTGCTCTTCCACGTGAACCAGGCCGCGTGGTTCCAAGCGCTCTTGTCGAGCATCCAGATCGTCTCGGCGCTCGTGTTCTTCTTTCTCTACTTCGTGACGTGCGGCGTCGGCGTGATCTTGCTCGTGCCGCTCATCCCGCTGTTCGTCGTGGGCTGGATCCTCTCGGTCCTCTACCCCGCGTACATCGCGTACCAGGCCTACCAAGGGCAGTGGACGACGTATCCGTACCTCGGCACGTGGGTGCTCGATCAGGAGTCGCCGCTCGTCGTCGACTGACGATCAGCAGCCGTCGTCGGTGAGGCCGTCGCAGTCGTCGTCGGTGCCGTTGCCGCAGATCTCTGCGACGTCGCACATCGAGACCGTGCAGAGCCCGCTCACGCAGATCTGACCGGCCGCGCAGTCCGTGTCGGTGGCGCACGCCATGCCGCAGCGCTGACCGCTCTGCATGCGATCGTCGGGCGCGCAGTCGATCATGTCGGGTGAGCCGTCGAGATCACGATCACCACCGGCGCTCGTGCTCACGACGCTGCCTGACTCGAGGCGCACCGCCACCTCGAACGTGTCTGCGGTGTCGCTGAGTCCCTCGAGGAAGAGCGTGTCCGCCGTGGTGCCCGCGAGCGTGGCGCCGAACGAGCCATCGGCCGCCGTGTAGATCGCGACGCTCGCCGTCATCGCTGGCGCCGCAGGGTTCGTCACCCGCAGCGCACGACCGCCGGGCCGCACCGCGCCCATGCTGCCGGTGATGCGCACCTCGCTCGCGCTCGCCTGCACGAGCATCATGCGACTCACCTCGAGCGAGGGCGGATCGGGGATCGGCGTCGCGAGACACGCCGCGAGGCCCCACGAGACGACGAGCGCCGCGAGCGTGCGCCGGAGGGCGCGAGTGACGGAGCGATCGTTCGTTCGTGGGTGCATGAGGAGCGTCTCCAGGCTGACAGATCGAGCGAGCGCGTGGTCAGTCGATCGGCGATCGCGTCACGCGCTCGTGCACACGCCCGACATGCAGACCTGGCCCGCGGCGCAGTCGGTGTCCGCGCTGCACGAGTCGCCCTCGACCGTGCAGACGCCGTCCACGCACGCCTGGCCCGCCGCGCACTCCGCGCTCGAGCGACACGACGAAGGCGCGGTCCCGCAGTACCCGGCGATGCACGCCTGCCCCGCGGCGCAGTCGCTGTCCGTCGCGCACACGTCGCCGCACTCGTCGTCGACGAGGCCATCGCAGTCGTCGTCCACGCCGTTGCCGCAGACCTCGGCGCTGCACATGGGCTCACCCGAGCACACACCCGAGACACACACCTGGCCCGCACCGCAGTCGTCGTCGGCGCTGCACACGGGGCCGCGGCTCTCGCAGCTCCCTGCGACGCACACGCTGTCCGTGCCGCAGTCGGTGTCGGTCGTGCACTCGGGCCCCGACGTGACGCACGCGCCCATCGCGCAGACCTGCGCTGGCGAGCAGTCCGCGTCGACCGTGCACACACCGCCGCACGACTCGTCGACGAGACCGTCGCAGTCGTCGTCGATGCCGTTCGCGCACGACTCGGCGACGGGCTCACAACCGACCGACGCGCGACACGCGCCCGCGTCGCAGCGCGAGCCGGCGGGGCAGTCCGCGTCGGCGGCGCAGGCGAGCGAGCCCGGCAACACCGCGCACGTGCCCGCAGCGCACAACATGCTCGGGCCGCACGCGCTGTCCGTCTCGCACGGCGCGCCACGACCAGCCCAGCACGAGCCGTCGAGGCACACCGCGTCGCTCGGGCAGTCGGCGTCCGCCGCGCACGCCTCGAGGCATCGGTCTTCGACACAGCTCGAGCCCGCCGCGCAGAGATCGTCGTCGGTGCAGGCCGTGACCGCGTAGGCCGACCGCCCGAGCGGCTCTGCCTGACAGGCAGCGAGCGAGACGAGAGACGCGGCGGCGAGAAGTGCGGGACCGAGACGCATGAGGAACCTCCGAGAAGGGGATGCGTTCCTTCCGCAAGCACGGTGCCACCACGCGCATCGAGCGGATCCGCGAGATCTAGCCTGATCACGGGCCATTTATTGTCTCGCGACATTTCTTATTGTATCAACGAGACATGCGGCCCGGGCTCGATCGTTTCGTCTCGCACACAGCGCTGGGGCCGGACGTGTGGCGCGCGAGCGATCGCCTGGGTGGACCCGACGTGATCGTGAAGCGCGCTGTCGCGGGCGCGGCGCGCGACGCGCTCGAGCGAGAGGTGAACCTCCTGCTCGACCTCGACGGCCACCCCGCGTCGCGCGCGGTGCACGCGATCTCGCGACACGACGACGGCACGCTCACCGTCGTCCTCGAGGACGTGCAGGGCACACCGCTCGATCGCCTCGCGCCGTCCGCGCAGTCGGCGCGTGCGATCGCGACCCAGGTGCTCGACGCGCTGCACGCGCTCGAGTCGCGCGGCCTCGTGCACGGTGATCTCAAGCCCGCGCACGTGCTCGTCGACGTGCACGACGTCGTGCGCCTCCTCGACCTCGGCCTCGTGACGCCGCTCGGTGCGACGGCGCGCGGAGGCACGCACGGCTTCCTCGCGCCGGAGCTCCTCGCCGGCGCCACCACGAGCGCGCAGACGGAGCTCTACGCGTTCGCGCGAACGCTCGAGCGAGCAGGCCTCAGAGGCCTCGACGCGCGGCTCGATGGGCTCCTCGATGCGTGCGTCGCGATCGATCCGCGCGCACGTCCGCCGTCGATCGAGGTCGCGCTCGCGCAGCTCGACGCGCTCCCGCGGAGGTCGACCCGATCGGTCGAGCACGAGGATCCGCTCACCCGACTGCTCACAGAGCTCCAGCGCGCGATCGACGCCGACGACGGACGCACCGTGGTGATCACGTCGGCCGCGGGCGGAGGTCGGACCCACCTCGCGCAGCGCGTCGTGCACCGCAACCTCGGCGCGCGGTCGCTCGCGCGGATCGACGCGCGCGTGCTCGTGGGCGGCCTCGCTGCCACCGCGCCGCTCTTCGACACGCCTCACACCGAGGATCGCGAGCGCCTCGTCGAGCGCGCCCACTCGCGCGCCATGGACGCGGGGGTCCGATGGCTGATCGACGGCGCAGACGCGGCGAGCCCCGATCTCCTCGCGGATCTCGTGACCGCAGCCCGCGCGACGTTCGGTCGTGCGCGCGGGAGCTTGATCATCGTCGGCGCCGATCCTGGCCTCGTTCGTGCGCTCCGCGACGCGAGCCCGTCGCTCCTCACGATGTCGATCCCTCTCGTCGAAGAAGCCGAGCTCGCCCGCGCGCTCGAGCATGCCCGTGTGGATCTCGACGCCTCCGGACGCGCCGAGATCCTCACGCGCACCGACGGACGACGCGGGACGATCCACCGCGCGCTCCACGCGCTCTCACGCGAGGGCGTGTCGCTCGAAGCGGCGCTCCGACGCGTGCTCGGGACGCCGGTGAAAGGCAGCGAGCCCGACGAGACGGCGCGCCGATCGAGCGCGCGGGACGCGCAGGCGAGGGACGCTCCGCGCGCCGTCCTCGCCGCGATCGAGACCCAGGACGACGACGAGGCCCTCCGACTCGCGGCGTGGGCCCATGGTCGCGTCGGATCGGTCGCGCAGGCGCTCACGGCGATCGACCGTGTCGCTGCTGCTCGTCGCTCGACGAACGATCGCGCCGACAGGGCGCGCTTCCTCGAGCGTCTCGGCCGGTTCGACGAGGCGCTCGACGAAGCGCGCTCGCTGCTCGACGAGCCCGAGCTGTCGCCCGACGTGCTCGCCGTCGCGCTGATCGCAGGCGCGACCAGCGCACACCGACGCGGCCAGCTCGAGCTCGCGCGCGCTCTGATCGATCGCGCGCCTTCGACGCTCGACGCGATCGCACGCGCACGCCTCGACACGATCGCGAGCGACGTCGCGCTCGCGCGAGGAGATCGCGCAGATGCGGTGGCCTGCGCAGAGCGCGCGAGAGAGAGAGCCGAGTCGCTCGGCGATCGAGGGCTGCTCGCGCTCGTCGAGGCCCGCCTCGGCGCGATCGCCGGTCTCGGCGGCGATCCGGCGCGCGCGCTCTCACACCACGCGCGCGCCCTCGCGCACGCGGAGGCCGCGGGTGATCTCTCCGCGCTGCCGCCCTACCTCGGCAACCTCGCGACCGCGCACCACGTGCTGGGGCACGTCGACGCAGCGATCGCGGCGTACGAGCGCGCCGCAGGTCTCGCGGAGCGCCTCGGTCGCGCCGCGTCCCTGGCCACGGCGCTCGTCAACCTCGCGGGCCTGCACCAGCTCCTGCGCGCCGACGAAGAAGCCGCCGCGTTGCTCGAACGCGCAGACGACGTCGCGCAGCGCGCGGGCATCGCGCTGGTCGTCGCACAGGTCGCGTTGGTGCGCGCGGAGCTGGCCCGCGATGGAGGAGACGTGCGGGCCGCGCGTGAGCGCGCGGCGGCCGCGCGCACGTCGTTCACGCAGCTCGGCGCCTCGCGGCAGGCCCTCGAGGCGTCGCTCGCCCTCGCGGAGATCGACGCGCTCGAGGGCCGCGCGAACGATCTCCTCGAACGCACGATGTCCACCGAGCTCGAGGAGGCGGGCCTCTCGGCGCGTGCGTCCGTGCTCCGCGCCACGCGCGCGCTCCGCGATCGACGGACCAGCGATGCCTGCACCTTCGCCGAGGAAGCGCTGGAGCACGCGCGTGCTGCGCGGCAGCTCGAGCAAGAGCTGCACGCGCTCGCGTTCCTCGCGCGCTCGCACGCCGAGCTCGGCACGGGCGCTGCGGACGTGCACACGACCGCGTTTCGCCGCCGCCTGGGTGACCTCGCGGCGCGCACGCCCGCGAGCCTGCGCGAGCGCTTCGTACGTCGTTGGACCGAGAACGTGGCGCCGACGGCACCGCTCGCCGCTCCGTCGACGTCGACCGCAGGCTCGCGAGCAGCGGACGGGCTCGGCATCGTCGGCCAGCGCCTCGTCTCTCTCGTGCGACGCACGCTCCTCGAGGACGACGAGTCACGCTTGCTCGAGGCCGCGCTCGACGAGGCGATCGCGGCGTCGGGCGCCGAGCGGGGATTCCTCCTCCTGAAGCGCGGCGGGAAGCGCGCCGAGATCGCCGTCGCGCGCAACCTCGATCGCGACACGATCAAGCAGCCGCGGTTTCGCATGAGCCGCTCCGTCGCCGATCGCGTGCTCGCGACGAACGAGCCGCTCGTCACCGCGAGCGCCACGGAGGACCCCGAGCTCGCGGGCTCGCGATCGATCCTCGACCTCGGCCTCCGCTCGATCGTGTGCGTCCCGGTGCGATCACCGTCGGGCGTCGTCGGGGCGCTCTACCTCGATCACCGCTTCGAGCGCGGACGCTTCGACTCGGAGGTCTCCGAGACCGCGCAGGCGTTCGCCGACGTGATCGGTCTCGCGCTCGAGAACGCGCGCCTCCATCGCGCGAGCGAGGCGCGCGTGCGCGAGGCCGAGAGCTCGCGCGCGGCCGCCGAGGAGCGCGCGAGCACGCACCTGCTCGAGGCCGATCGCATGGCGGCGCTGTTGGCGAGCCGCGCGACCCTCGGGTCCCACGGCACGCACGACGACGCGCCGGGCGGCATCGTCGGCCGCGCGCCCGCGATCCGCGCCGCGATCGAGCTCGTGCGCAAGGTCGCGCGCTCGGATCTCGCCGTCACCATCGAGGGCGAGTCCGGCACGGGCAAGGAGCTCTTCGCGCGGCTCGCGCACGACGAGAGCCCGCGCCGCACCGGCCCCTTCCTCGCGATCAACTGCGGCGCCCTCCCCGAGCCGCTCCTCGAGAGCGAGCTCTTCGGCCACATGCGCGGAGCCTTCACCGGAGCCACGCGCGACCACGCCGGGCTGCTCCGCAGCGCGCAGGGCGGCACGGTCTTCCTCGACGAGGTCGGCGAGATGCCTCAGTCGATGCAGGTGCGCCTGCTGCGCGCGCTCCAAGAGCGCGAGGTGCGGCCCGTCGGTGGCCGCGCCGCGATCGCGATCGACGTCCGCATCGTCACCGCGACGCACCGCCGGCTCGCCGACGAGGTCGAGCGCGGCACGTTTCGTCGCGACCTCTACTTCCGGCTCGCGGGCGTCGCCGTGTCGCTGCCGCCGCTCCGCGAGCGCGCCTCGGACATCCCGCTCCTCGCGAGCGCGATCCTCGATCGCCTCGCGCCCCCGCGTCGCAAGCTCTCGCGGCGCGCGCTCGCGTCGCTGCTGGCGCATCCGTTTCCCGGCAACGTGCGCGAGCTCGAGCAAGCCTTGCGACGCGCCTGCGCCATCGCCGAGTCAGACACGATCGAGCCCGACGATCTGGGGCTCGCGACGCCGAGCGAGCGCAGCCTCGGCGGGCCGCGCGTCGAGCTGTCGGCGCGTCGCGTCGAGCGCGCCCTCACGGACGCCGCGGGCAACCGAACGAACGCCGCGCGAGCGCTCGGCGTGAGCCGCGCCACGCTGCACCGCTTCCTCGTCGCGCACCCACCCGCAGAGCCCGGTCGGCGCGGTCGCCCTCGCGCGTGACGAGAACTACGAGCGTCCTACTCGCGCGACGCAGCGGCGTTCACCACGAGGCATCCGTCGCCGCCGCGCGCGAGGAAGCGCACGCCACCCTCGACGCGCTCGATCACCGCCGTGCGCCACGCGATCGCGCGACCGTCGTCCACGCCGAGGCGCAGCGCCCACGCGGTGCCCAGCACGAGCTCGCGAGGATCCGCGAAGCCCTCCGCGTCGAACGTGCACGCGTGCGATCCGCGCGCCACCGGCCCGAGCGGCCAGCCCGCGCACGTCGAGGTGAGCGCGAGCCCGCGGCGTCGCACCGCGCTCCACGCGATCTCGGCGATCTCGCTGCCCAGCACGCGCGTCGCGTGAGAGCGCGAGCGCTTCGCGCGCTCGTCGATGGCACGCACGATCTCGTCCTCCGTCGCCGCGACGACCGCCGCGAGGCTCGCGTGCGCCGCGCTCTCGCTGCCGACCACGAGATCGATCGAGCACGGCACGAGCACGCGCGAGTGTCCGCCGCGTCGCATCGCCCAGAGGTCCATGCGCGCGCTCGAGCCCGGCACGATCGCGCCGCCTTCGCGCTCCGGCGCTCGCTGCGCGCGCGCGAGCTGATCGATCGCGAAGCCCGACTCGACGGTGAGCTCGAGCATCCGCGCGGCGGCCTCGTTCTCCGCGCGGAAGTAGAGGTCCTGCCACGTCGCGAACGCGCCACCCGCGAGCGCGCGCGCGAGCGCGCCGCGCAGCGCCGCGAGATCGGAGATCACGTTCGTGACCTCGTCGCGCTCCGCCTCCGCGAGCGGGCCCGCGAAGCGGTTCACGAGCTCGAGCGAGCTCTTCGCCATCGTGTCGCGACCACGGAGGAGCGAGAGCGTCGCCTCGTCGACCACCGCGAGGTCCGCGATCTGCGCGAACGGCGCCTGCTCGACCAGCACCGAGCCCTCGCGCGGCACCTGCGCCTCGAGCGCGCTCCTCAGCTCGATCGCGGTGCGATACCGAACGCGATCCCCGGGCAGCTCGGGCAGTCCCGTCGCGTCGTCTTCGTGGACGATCGCGACCGGCAATCCCTCCGCCGGGATCCAGTAGAAGAACCGACGCTCGGTCCCGCCCACGCGCAGCCCGAGCAGCCGCGTCGCCACGAGGCTCTTCCCGCGCAGGTCGTAGATCAGCCAGCCGCGCGCGCGCTCGGCCACCAGCGCGAGCTGGATCGAGCCGAGCAGCGTGTGGATCGCAGGCTCTTGGCTCACGCGCCCTCTGCCTTCGCGCGCTCGCGCGAGCGGTCGACGAGCTCTTGCACGCGCGTGCGCACGAGCTCTTCGTCACGCACCACGAGGTCGGCCGCGATGGGCTCGCCGATCGAGATCCACGCGCGGTTCACTCTGCGCGAGAGGAAGCCGCGCGCGTGTGCGCCGAGCGACTGGCCCGTGAACTCGTTCCCCGGCGGATACGCGATGCCCACGGGGATGATCTCCACGTCGAGCCCCTTGGCCGCGAGGAACGCGCCGCGCTGGAACGTGCGCACCTCGTCGCCGCCGTAGGTCGTGCCCTCGGGGAACACGATCACGGTGCGCTTCTCTTCGAGGTAGCGCTTCATCGTGCGGATCGCGTTCGCGCCCGAGCGACGGTCGTCGCGGTCCACGAAGATCGTGCCGACCATCTCTGCCGCCATGCCGACGACGGGCGCCGTGCGCGTCTTGTGGTTCGCGAGGAAGTGCCCGCCGAAGAGGATGTCGATCGGGATGATGTCGAGCGGCGTACGGTGGTTCGCGACGACGAGGCGCGCCTTCGTCGGCTCGCGCGCTTCACCGCTCACCACGCGGAAGTCCACGCCGAGGATGCGTCGCGCGCCGCGCGCCCAGAAGCGGAGGCCCTTCGCGTGCGTGCCCTCGGGCGGCGTGCCCTTGATGCGGTGGATCGTGACGACCCAGTAGGTCCACGTCGTGATCACGAACATGCGCCACATGCGACGCAGCGTTCCGAAGAAGCCGTACGACACGGCGGGCGACTGGGGAGCCGACGACACGGCCGCTGACGCGGCAGGCGACGACACGACGGGCGCTGCCTCGGGATTCGGGTCGGGAGGGGCGAGGACTTCGGGCTCGGCCTGTTCGGTCACGGCCCCGGATCTGCCCTGTTTCCGGGCGAACGTCGAGACCCTCAGCGCCGCGCGAGCGCGCGGATCTCGGCCGCGAGCACCTCGACGTCGAACGGCTTCTCGATGACGCGATCGAAGATCGGGTCGCGCTGCGGCGAGCCCGACACGCACATCGTCTTGAGCCCCGGCTTCACCCGACGCGCGTGCTCGACGAGCTCGCGCCCCGTTCCGTCGGGCAAGCAGTGGTCGGTCACGAGCACGTCGAGGTCCCCCGCGACGACCGCGGCGAGCCCCTCGGAGAGCGTCCCCGCGCCGCGCACGTCGATGCCTTCGTAGGCGAGCGCGGAGACCACGAGCCGCCGGAGCGGCGCGAGATCTTCGACGAAGACGATCCTCACGCGGGGCTCGTGGGCCGCGTCGTCCTTCTTCGGAGAGCCGGGCTTGCCGGCCGTGCTGTCGTCGTGCGCATCCACCCGCGAGACCGGAACGGTAGCCGGGACCGTGCGCCGAGGCCAAGGCTCACGATCACGCGCGCGGAATCGAACGGATCACCGCGGTGTCTGGCAGACTGCACCCGTGGACGAGCTCCTCTCCATCGTCTTCTCGATGCCGACGCTGCCGTGGACCTGCCTGGTCATCGCATCCGTCGTGTACTGGCTCACCGTGATCCTGGGCGCGCTCGACGTCGACGTCCTCGGCGGCGCAGAGGGCAAGGTGATGGCGGACGTCGGCCACGCCCACGTCGGCGACGCCGGTCACGCGCACGATGTCGGGCACGACGGTCTCGCCGACGGGGCCGCCGCCAAGGAGGGCGTGCTCTCGTCCCTCCTCTCGGCCCTCAAGCTGCGCAGCGTGCCCGTCACGGTGTCCCTCTCGTTCCTGAGTCTGTTCGGATGGATCGTCAGCTACGTGCTCGCAAAGAATGTCGGCCCGGTCGTCCCGCTCCCTGCGATCGCGATCAGCGCGCTCGTCTTCATCGCGTCGTTCGCCACGAGCCTCCTCGCGACGAGCGCGGCCGTCCGTCCGCTCGCTCCTTTGTTCGCGACGAAGCAAGGAACCAAGCACAAGGATCTCGTCGGCAAGGTCGTGCGCATCACGACGGGACGCGTCGACGGCAGGTTCGGCGAGGGTCACCTCGACGACGGCGCAGCGGGCCTTCAGCTCCAGGTGCGGTGCGCCGATCCGGACGCGCTCGCACGAGACGACGAGGCGCTCATCCTCGGCTGGGACGCGAAGACGGAGAGCTTCGAGGTCGAGCCGATGAGCACGATCGACGAGAGCGCCCAGAAACGCAAGGGATCCGAGAAGGCCTCGGGAAAGCGGACCTGATCCATCGGTTCCTTCCGGGGCCCTTCACAACCCCGAGGGAATGTCGACGGTCCTCGCTCGTTTTCGGCACGGCACGGAGGAGAGAGCGGCGGTGACAACACCGCGCGGGTCTGATTGGATCCGCGGCGCTCGTAGCCTCGTTCACACGAGGCAGAGGGAGGATCATGTCGTCGAACCAGCTGATGATCGTGGGCGTCGTCCTAGCCGCAGTGGTGCTCGTCTTGGGCTTCCTCGCGATGCTCGCGCGCTTCTACCGCTTGGTCGATCAGGGTCGGGCCCTGATCAAGACGGGCGCCGGGCTCGGAGGCGGCGAGCCGCACGTGACGTTCACCGGGTTCACGGTGTGGCCCATCATCAACCGCGCCGAGATCATGGACATCTCGGTGAAGACCATCGAGATCGATCGCCGAGGGAAGGAAGGCCTCATCTGCGCCGACAACATCCGCGCGGACATCAAGGTCACGTTCTTCGTCCGCGTGAACAAGACGGTGGAGGACGTGCTCAAGGTCGCGCAGTCCATCGGCGCCGCACGCGCCTCCGACCAGAAGACGATCGAGCACCTCTTCACCGCCAAGTTCTCGGAAGCGCTCAAGACCGTCGGCAAGCAGCTCGACTTCGAGGACCTCTACAAGAAGCGCGAGGTCTTCCGCGATCAGATCAAGGAGGTCATCGGCCGTGACCTCAACGGCTTCGTCCTCGACGACGTGGCCATCGACTACCTCGAGCAGACGCCGCTCGAGCTCATGGACGCGCAGAACATCCTCGACGCGCAGGGCATCAAGAAGATCACCGACATCACGACCGTGCAGAACGTGATGACGAACGAGCTCCGTCAGAAGGAGCGCATGGACATCGGCAGCCAGACGCTCAAGGGCGACGAGGCGATGTTCGCGTTCAACCAGCGCCGCGCCGAGGTCGAGGCCAAGACCAACAAGGAGATCACGTCGTCGCAGGCCCGCGAGCAGCAAGAGGCGCAGCGCATCTCGGACGAAGAGGCGAAGAAGACGCAGGTCCTCCGCGCCAAGTACGAAGAGGAGATCCTCGTCGCGCAGCAGAACAAGGAGCGCGGCGCCGCGATCGCCCAGAAGGGCCGCGAGCGCGAGATCGCCGTCGAGACCGAGCGCGTCGAGAAGGCGCGAGCCCTCGAGCAGATCGTGCGCGAGCGCGAGGTCAGCCTCGGCTCGATCGCGAAGGAGAAGGAAGTCGAGGTCCAGAAGAAGGACATCGCCGACGTGGTGCGCGCGCGCATCGCGGTCGACAAGACCGTCGCGGAGGAAGAGGAGCGCATCAAGGATCTCCGCCTCGTCGCGGAGGCCAAGCGCCAGAAGGAAGCGGTCGTCATCACGGCGAGCGCGTCGGCCGAGGAGGCCGCCGTGCGCATCGTGAAGAAGGCCGAAGCCGACGAGGCCGTGGCGCGTCACGAAGCCAAGCGGCGCGTGACCATCGCCGACGCGGACCTCGAGACCGCCGACAAGCAGGCGCGCGCGAAGATGCGCGTCGCCGAGGGCGTCCAGGCCGAGCACGCGGCCGCGGGCCTCGCCGAGGTGCGCGTTCGCGAGGCGCAGGCCGCCGCGATCGAGAAGCAGGGCATGGCCGAGGCGCTCGTCATCGAGAAGAAGATGACGGCCGAGGCGACCGGCCTCGAGAACAAGGGCATGGCCGAGGCCAAGGTCCTCGAGAAGCGCGGCGAGGCGCAGGGCAAGGCAGGCCTCGCCGAGGCCGCCGTGATCCGCGAGCGCACGACCATCGAGGTGCAGGGCGAGGAGCAGAAGGGTCTCGCGCTCGCCCGCGTGCGAGAGGCCGAGGCGCTCGCCATCGCCAAGCGCGGCGAGGCCGAGGCCGGCGCGATCCAGCAGAAGCTCGAAGCCGAGGCGGCGGGTCTCGCGCAGAAGGCCAACGCCATGAAGGCGCTCGACGGCGTCGGCCGCGAGCACGAAGAGTTCCGCCTCCGCCTCGACAAGGAGAAGGCCGTGGAGCTCGCTGGCATCGAGGTGAAGAAGGAGATCGCGAAGGCCCAGGCCGAGGTCATGGCCACCGCGATGGGCAACGCGAAGATCCAGATCGTCGGCGGCGACGGTCAGTTCTTCGAGCGCTTCGCCAGCGCCCTCACGATGGGTCAGGCGATCGACGCCACCGTCGACAACAGCCAGACCATCAAGACGGTGCTCGCGGACTACCTCCAGAACAACCGCAGCCTCCCCGAGGATCTCACCGAGATCCTCAAGAACCCCAAGCTCGACAGCGAAGCGCTGAAGAACCTCAGCGTGAGCGCGTTCCTCGCGAAGCTCTCGGCCGACGCGGGCGACGCGAGCACCAAGTCGCGCCTCGAGGCGCTGCTCACCCAGGCGAAGAAGCTGGGGCTCTGAGCCGCGGTGGCTGAGCAGATCGATCAGGGCAACTACGAGATCCTTCGCCGTCGTCTCGACGAGCAGGCGAAGGCGCTCGTCGAGCGCACGGGTCTCCTCGACGAGGCGCGCAAGAAGACGTTTGGCGGCTCGGAGCTCGCGATCGTCGCGAACGAGCGCGTGCGCACGGAGAACAACTGCGTGCCGCGCGACCTCGTGTCGTTCCGAGGCACGCTGGTCATGGGCTACAAGGTCTTCCTCGGCCTGCGCGCGGAGACCCAGGTCCACGACGTCCTGTCGCTCCACCGCTTCGTGAAGACGGACGACGGCGCGTGGGATCTCTCCGAGGTCCCGCGCACCACGATCCCCGGCTTCCTCGACGATCCGCGCTTCCTCAAGGAGTTCGGGGATCTCTTCCGGTACTACAAGGAGACCAAGCTCCTCCAGGTCCGCGTCGAGAGCGATCGCATCCTCGCGATCTTCCAGACGGGCGCGACCCTCGGTGATCAGCGCGTGCTCCGGTGGAGCGTCGACGCCGCCGGTCAGGTCGCCTACCTCGACGAGCGCGGCGACCGCGATCACGTCTTTCCGAGCCCGTTCGACTTCGAGTGGAAGGTCGTCGGCCGCGATCAGCAGCGCACGGGTCGGCATCCGCACGTGTCGATCGAAGACGAGCTCTTCGTCGAGACGATCCACGGCGATCTGACCATCAAGATCGAGGACAACACCGAGACCGGACAAGGCATCTACGCCGAGCAGGTCGAGGATCCGAACCAAGCCCTCGACGACGCGGAGATCAAGTACGCCGTCGTGGGCGGCTTGATCCTCCTGTCGATGAAGCCCTACCGCGAGACCAAGACTCGCTACCTGGTCTTCAACCGCCGCACCAAAGAGGTGCTGCGCATCGACGCGATCGGCCAGAGCTGTCGTCAGCTGCCCGAGGACCACGGCATCGTGTTCCCCGGCGGCTACTACCTCGACGTCGGCGAAGGAAAGGTCTTCGACAAGCACGTCGAGGGTCTCGAGCTCTTTCGCGTCATCAAGTCTCCGAACGGCGAAGACGTGCTGTTCGTCTACCACCGCCGCGATCAGGGCCTCTATCAGCTGCTCTCGTACAACCTGATCCGCAAAGAGGTCGCCACGCCGATCGTCTGCCACGGCATGTCGCTCTTCAACGACGGCACGCTGGTGGTCTTTCGCTCCGCGTCCGAAGAGCCGTCGCGCATCCATCCGGTGCAGATCTGGCGCACGCCGTACACGTCGGCCGAGCACGCCGCCGAGGCCGAGACGGACGGCTCGTTCCTCTCGAAGGTCGGCAACGCCGAGCTCGTGCGCGGCATCTCCGACACGTACTCGATCGCGAAGATGGCGCAGAAGGCCGAGCTCGTTCGCTCGACCTACGAAGAGATCGTCAAGAACGCGGAGCGCGTCTCGGACGCGTACCACTGGGTCGGCAGCAAAGACGCGTTCGACCTCAAGAGCGCCATCTTCGAGGTGAAGAAGACCGCCGAGCTCGTGATCGACGAGCTCGAGAAGGTCCTCGCGATGAAGAAGCGCGCGACGGACGCGCTCGAGTCGGCGAAGAAGGCGCGCGACGAGCTCGTGCGCAAGACGCGTCCCGAGGACATGCGCTCGGTCGACGACTTCATGGGCGCGCTCACGTCGCTGCGCGGGCAGCGCGGGCAGCTCGTGAGCGTGCGCGAGATCCGCTACGTCGATCTCGCCGCGGTCGACGCGCTCGAGAAGGCGACGATCGCCGATCAAGAGAAGGTCTCCGTGGCCTGCGTGGCGTTCCTCTCGGGCGCCGAGGCGCTCGTGCCCGTCTCGCAGAAGCTCGACGAGATCGATCAGGGCATCACGAAGGTCGAGAAGACCGTCGACGCGCGCCCGCTCCACGAAGAGCTCGAGCGCGTCGGCGCAGGGCTCACGGTGCTCTCGGAGGTCGTGGGCGGCCTCGAGGTGGACGATCCGGTGCAGCGCGCCCGCATCCTCGAGAACATCGGCGACGTCTTCGCGAAGCAGAACCGCGTGCGCGCCGTGCTCGAGGCGCGACGACGCGAGCTCGCGGCGATCGAGGGTCGCGCGTCGTTCGGCGCGCAGATGAAGCTGCTCGGGCAGAGCGTGAGCAGCTCGCTCGCCGTGGCCGACAGCCCCGAGAAGTGCGACGCCGAGCTCGCGCGGCTGCTCGTGTCGCTCGAAGAGATCGAGGCCAAGTTCGGCGAGCTCGACGAGTTCGTGCTCGAGCTCGCCAAGAAGCGCGAGGAGATCTCGGACGCCCTCGGCGCGAAGAAGCAGCAGCTCCTCGAAGAACGTCAGAAGCGCGCGCAGTCGCTCACGTCGGCGGCCGAGCGCATCCTCGAAGGCGTCGGCCGTCGCTCGCGCACGTTCAAGACCGAAGACGAGCTCAACGCCTACTTCGCGTCGGACGCGATGGTCAGCAAGCTCCGCCAGATCGCAGAGCAGCTCCGCGGCATCGGCGACACGGTCCGCGCGGACGAGGTCGATGGCAAGGGCAAGGCTGCGCGCAGCAACGCCCTCCGCGCGCTCCGCGACAAGCTCGATCTCTTCGAAGAGGGCGACAGCGTCGTCCGCCTCGGGCGTCACAAGTTCTCGGTCAACAACCAGCCGCTCGAGATCACGATCGTGCCCCGTACCGTGGGTGACGACGCGGAGACGACGCTCGCGCTGCACCTCACGGGCACCGACTTCTTCGAGCCGATCGACGATCCCGCGCTCCGGGCCGCCAAGCCGTACTGGACGCAGTCGCTCGTGAGCGAGACCCAGGACGTCTACCGAGGCGAGTACCTCGCGGCCTCGATCTTGTTCGACGCCGAAGAGGGCAAGAGCGGCCTCACGATCGCGAAGCTCACGGAGGCGCAGCGCGAAGAGGCTGCCTTCCTCGAGCTCGTGCGCAGCTACGCGCAGCCCCGCTACGACGAGGGCTACGACCGCGGCGTCCACGACGCGGACGCGGTGAAGATCCTCGGGCAGGTCCTCACGCTCCGCGCGTCTGCCGGGCTCCTGCGCTTCGCGGCGACGCCTCGCGCCATCGCGTGCGCGTTCTGGGCGTTCGGCTTCGCAGCTTCGGGATCACCTGCGGGCAGTGGCCTGCTCGAGGCGTCGACCAAGACGCTGCTCGCGCGGCGCGCGGCGAGCCTCGGGCGTCTGCGCGCGACGACGTCCGACGCGTCGGGTCTCTCGCAGCTCGCGGACGAGCTGGCGATCGCGATCACCAAGAACGCCGAAGCGCTCGAGATCCCCGCCGACGTCGCCGACGCGCGCGTCGCCGCCGCGTACCTCGTCGAAGAGCTCGCCAAGGAGCCCGTGCGCTTCGCGACGAGCGCGTCTGCCGAGCAGCTCGCCGAGGCGCTCAAGGCGCACCTCGACGTCTCCGGCGCGCGCCGCGCGTTCGACGACGACCTCCGCGCCCTCGAGGGCGATGCGCGCGCGCGCCTCGCGCTCGTGCGCGCCTGGATGCGCGGCGTCGCCCAGCGCTCTCCGGAGCTCGCGCACGCGGAGCTCGAGGCGAGCGTGCTCGTCGCGACGGATCGCAAGCTCGACCGCGAGGTGGTGCACGCGCTCGTTCAAGCCGAGGTGCGCGAGCTCTTCGGTCAGCACCCGCGCATCACGGATCGAAAGCTCGGGCTGCGCCTCGACGAGCTGCTCTCACGGCTCTTCGCGTACCGCACGCACCACGTGCCGGGCTTCCGCGCGTACCGCGAGCTGCGCCACACGATCCTCGAGCGCGAGCGAAAGCGCCTGCGCCTCGACGAGCTCAAGGCCAAGCCGATGGCCTCGTTCGTGCGCAATCGGCTCGTCGATCAGGTCTACCTGCCGATGGTCGGTGACAACCTGAGCAAGCAGCTCGGCGCGCTCGGCGAGGGCAAGCGCACCGACACGATGGGTCTTCTCTTGCTCGTGTCGCCGCCCGGCTACGGCAAGACGACGCTCATGGAGTACGTGGCCAATCGCCTGGGCCTCGTCTTCGTGAAGGTCAACGGACCTTCCCTCGGTCACGAGGTGCGCTCGGTCGATCCCGCACAAGCGCCCAACGCGACGTCACGCCAAGAGGTCGAGAAGATCAACCTCGCGCTCGAGATGGGCAACAACGTGATGCTCTATCTCGACGACATCCAGCACACGAGCTCGGAGCTGCTCCAGCAGTTCATCTCGATGTGCGACGCGCAGCGCAGGATGGAGGGCATCTGGAACGGAAAGACGCGCACGTACGACCTGCGCGGCAAGAAGTTCTGCGTCGTGATGGCGGGCAATCCGTACACCGAGACGGGTGAGAAGTTCCGCATCCCCGACATGCTCGCGAACCGCGCCGACACCTACAACCTGGGTGAGGTGCTCGAGGGCAAGATCGACGCGTTCGCGCTCAGCTACGTCGAGAACTGCCTGACCTCGAACTCGGTGCTGTCGCCGCTCGCGACGCGGAGCGCCAAGGACGTCGACAAGATCCTGCGCATCGCGATGGGCGAGCAGATCGCGACGACGGAGCTCGAGCACGGCTATTCGGGCGCCGAGCTCTCCGAGATCACGACCGTGCTCCAGCGTCTCTTCCGCGTGCGCGACGTGCTCCTGAAGGTGAACGCCGAGTACATCCTGAGCGCCAGTCAGGAAGACGCCTATCGCACGGAGCCGCCGTTCAAGCTGCAAGGCAGCTATCGAAACATGACGAAGATGGCCGGCAAGGTCGTCGCCGCCATGAACGACGACGAGCTCGAGCGGCTGATCGACGATCACTACCGCGGTGAGTCGCAGACGCTCACGGTCGGTGGCGAGCAGAACCTGCTCAAGCTCGCAGACCTTCGTCAGCGGATGAGCGACGTGCAGAAGACGCGCTGGGCGGAGATCAAGGCCGAGTTCAAGCGCCGCAAGACCATGGGCTCGGGCGACGACGATCCGGTCGCGCGGGTCACTGGCACCTTGAGCGTGCTCGGCCAGAACCTCGACGAGATCAAGGTCGCGCTGGCCCAAGCGGTGTCGCGCGCCGACGTCGCCGAGAAGGACCGCAAGGACATGATCCTCGCGCTCTCCGAGACGGCGAAGCTACAGGGCGAAGTCACGCGCGCGGCGCTCACGGACGGCCGCGACAAGAACGCACCGCCGTGGCTGGCCGAGAGCCTCGCGGAGCTCAATCGCTCACTCTCGGGCCTGGGCAAGCCCGAGGTGAACGTCACCGTCGAGCCGCCGCGCGGCTACGCAGAGATGCTCTCGCACCAAGTCGCGCTGACGGAGCAGACGCTCGTCCCGCTCGTCCAGAGCGCCGCGAAGAACCTCGAAGACGCACACTCCCTCCACGAGCACATGATCCAGCTCTTGGATCTCCTGAAGAAGATCGACCTCCGCCTCCGCGGCTGACCACCCAATGGCCGCGCGGTCGGAGTGTCCCAGACGCGTGCGATCGACCGTTCCATTCGCGGCGTTCCTCCTCGCGACCCTCGCGGGGCTCGTCGATCCCGCTCCCCGTTCACACGCGCAGTCAGAAGCCGAGGACCCGATCCGCGGCCCGCGGAGGAACCCGCGGTACTGCGAGCCGCCGCCGTCAAGGCGCTCCGTTGGGCCGGAGGAGTACGAGGCTGCAGTGCTCACACTGCGAGTCGGCACCGAGAGTCGGCCACTCGCCTCGTGCAGTGGACCTCGAGCCCAATGCAGCGTTCGAGGCGCGTGGCCACGCGGCACGCACGACGTCGAGCTCCGCTGTCAGGAATGGTCGTGGCACGCGCGCGTGGCGTTCGACGGACGGGAGCAGGCCATCGATGCGAGCACCGCGGTGGGCGATCCGCGCCTCGTCCTCCATGGTCCCACGACGGGACTTCGCCTGGAGCTCGAGGCGCCGCGTGACGGCCTGGCCATCCTCCCCGGACAACCGCAGGGCCTATTTCTCGTCAATCGACGTCGTGCGGCGATCAGCGCGACGGCCCAACTGGAGAGTTGGTATGCAGGCGGCTGGATCCCACCCCAGGTCGTCGGCTGGCCGGGTCACGGTTACTGGCTGCCGGACCCGGTGCTCATCCCGCCCCGCGGCCGGGTCCGCGTGCCGCTCTTCCACCAGCTCGCCGCGCTCCATCTTCCCACGCGATACCGCGTGGTCGCCGAGGCTTTCACGGACGAGACGGTCGGACCGCTGCGCGTGCGGCGACTCTCGACGCTCACGCTCGAACGAACCGGTGCCGAGTTGGTGGCGCGCTGACGACTGGGGCGCGCATGGACGGCGAACACCGATTAGCCTCTCGACCATGACTCGACTCTTTCTCGTCCTCGCGCTCGGCATGGTTGTCCCGACGCTCGCGCGCGCCGATGCGATCATGCCGGTCGAGGGGGACTGTCCGCCGGGCCTCGACGTCGCGATCTCCGGGCACTCCGAGGTCTGCGTGCCGCGCGCGTGCAGGGCCGACGTACAGTGCGGCGCGCGCGCGGCGTGTCGCGAGATCGCGGAGTGCTGGGCACCCCGCGAGGTGAGCCCGAGCGGTGGCCGGCTCGCCGACGACTCGGCCATGCGCGACGTGCCGATCGGCCTCTGCGGCGCAGGCGGCGCGTGCACGGAAGGCACGTGCGCGACGCGACGACAGTGCGAGCCCACCGTCACCACCCAAGCGTGGGACCCCACCGCGCGTCGATGGACGGCGCATCCGTACGAGCCGCCGCTCCTCGGCTGCTCCGCGTCACACGGCAGACCCTCCGTCCCGCTCGCCGTCCTCCTCCTCGGTGCGACGCTGGCGACAGCGGCGGTGACGCGTCGTCGCGCAGCCAACGCGACATCGCGGGGGATCACCGAGCTCCGATGTTCTCGAACAACCAGACTTGCGACCAGATCCACGCGCAGGTGATCAGCATGACGGCGTGCTGCGCGGGCAACCAGGGGGAGGGAACGCGAGAGACAGGCGTCGCGACTCGCGGGCTCGGTGGATGCAGTCCAACGATGGCGCTGCGCGCCGTCGCGCTGCGGAACGCGACCTCGGACATGCCCGGTTCGACCCACAGCTCGATGGATGAACCCGACGGCAGCGTGTCGACGAGGAAGTAGCCCGCGGCAACCGACTCGCCCTCGGCGAGCGCGATGGAAGAGCCATCCTCCAGCTGGAGCACCACGGTCTCGCGCGCGAGAACCGTCATGCCGCGAACCACGAGGGTCCCTTGCAGGATCGCCGGTCTGCGTTCCAACGGCCTCCCCTTCGGCCGACGCAGGACTGTGATGATCGCCAACACGATCCACGCCGCCAACGGCGCGAGCATCACGGTGACGAGCGTGGACGCCAATATCGGCGCTGGCCGCGAGAGTCGTGGGGTCGACAGGATCGCGAGGGTGACGACCCAGGCTGCCGAGGCGAGGACGCCGAGCGCAGCCACGAGAGTGCCCGTACCGGACCCCATGACTTCGCGGGGCGGGGTCCGGGTCGACACCGCTGCGTACCGTAGGGCGATACCCACGGCCGCTGGCACACAGGACACTCCGAGAAGAAGGAGCAGGACTTCCACGCCGGGCGACAGCATGCCCGATGGCAGGGCGACGCCGTCGCCGAGCGAGAAGACACCATAGGGCCAGGAGAGAAGGAGCCCGACGAGCAGACCGTGCAGCATCCAGTCGCGAGCGCCGCGCGTGTCCCAGGCATCGAACGACCGCGAGACCCCGTCAGCGATGGGCAACTTCATCAAGCCGGTGGCCCCGAACCACGGAAGCACGAAAGGCCCGGCCAGGACGCCCACTGCGAATGGAATGAGGCCCGACGGTGCCAGGCCCGCCTGTCGTGCGAAGACCAGCGCGACATGGCTCGAAGCGAGATGGAACGCCCACGCAGGCAGAACGAGCGCAGCGCGCGTGACCACCTCACGAAATCCCTCGGTGACGGGCTCTCGATGGT
The DNA here is from genome assembly GCA_964502175.1 of uncultured Sandaracinaceae bacterium. GTDB lineage: Bacteria > Myxococcota_A > Polyangia > Polyangiales > Sandaracinaceae > JAFLCL01. The sequence continues at coordinate 48,020 of CAZCVE010000014.1, read as the reverse complement.
CGGAGATGCGGCGAAGGAGCCACGGCAACCAAAGCACCGGAACGCCGAACAGAAACATGAACGGAGCGCTCACGCAGAGCCCGTAGCCTGCGAGCACCGCGATCCACCAAGGTCTGGCCTTCGCCCACACGGTCACATCCTCGCAGAACTTCAGACCAGCGTCAGTCGGTCACGATGGTTTCTCTGGCTGCCGAAGTCCTCGTCACCCACGACAGGCGCGCCGAAGGGAAGACGGGCTAGCGCGCGTACCACGCGCACTCGGTCAGCGACGCGTTGAGCGCGGAGGACGTGAAGGGCCGAGCTCTTCGATCACGAAGTCGCGAAACGCCCTGATCTTCGCGGGCACGAACGCGCCGGCCGAGTGGAGGAGCGAGAGCGGCGCGGAGACGTCGACCTCGTAGGCCGGCAGCACACGCACGAGGCGTCCGGCCGTGACGTCTCGATCGCCGACGAGCCCAGGCATGCAGGCGAGCGCGCCGCCGTGCGCGACCACCTCGCGGACGAACGCGCCGTCGCCGAGCACGGTGGGATCGAGCGAGACGCGCGTCGTGTGCGCTCCGCGGCGGAACGGCAGCTCGAGCGGGCGCGGCATGTTCGTGTACGCGGCGATGCGGTGCGCGGTGAGATCCTCGGGCCGCTTCGGTGTGCCGTGCGCCTTCAGGTAGGCAGTGCTCGCGTACACGCCGATGCGGAGGTCGCGCAGCTTGTGCACCTTCAACGTCGAGTCGCGGAGCGCGCCGACACGCAGCGCGCAGTCGATGTGCTGCGCGTCGAGGTCGAGGCGCGCGTCGCTGGCGAGCACCTCGATGCGGATCTCCGGATGGCGATCGGCGAACCGCGCACACAGCTCGGGCAAGAGACCCACGCCCAGGTCCGACGGGGCCGTGACGCGCAGGAGACCGCGAGGCACGTCGCGCGCGTCGACGAGCGCGCGCGCCGCGTCGTCGAACGCCTCCACCGCTTGCCCGGCGCGCGCGCGGTAGAGCCGGCCTTCGTCGGTCGGCACGACGCGACGCGGAGACCGACGCAGGAGCGAGACCCCGAGCGTGGCCTCGAGGCGTGCGAGCCGACGACTCACCGCGCCCTTCGTCTCGCCGAGCACCTTCGCGGCGCCCGTGACGGAGCCGAGATCCACGACGGCGCAGAAGGCGCGCACGTCCGTGAGGCCGAGGGCGGCCGTGTCGATGGTTTCCGATTTGGCAACCTCGTGTCGCATGCCGCGAGTCTTGTGGGCCTCGGCGCCCGGCGCCATAGCTGAGTCACACATTTCGACGAGGAACGCACCATGACCACCGCGACCGCCAACGTTTCCGCATCGTCAACCTCCACCGGCGCCCGCGGCCTCTCGATCGGCCTGTGGGTCGTGCAGGCGCTGCTCGCCTTCGCGTTCCTCGGCTCGGGCTTCATGAAGCTGACGACGCCTCACGAGGCGCTGGGCGCACAGATGCGCTGGGCCGCGGACGCACCCGGCGCGCTCATCCTCTTCATCGGCGCCGCCGAGGTCTTCGGCGCGCTCGGCCTGATCCTCCCGTCGATCACGCGCATCCAGCCGAAGCTCACCCCGCTCGCAGCCGCCGGCCTCGCGACCGTCATGGTCCTCGCCTCGGGCACGCACCTCCTCTACGGCGAGCTCGGGATGATCGCCGTCAACGCCGTCCTCGGCGGCCTCGCAGCGTTCGTGGCGTGGGGCCGCTCGGGCCCGGCGTCGATCACGGCGCGCTGAGCGACGACGAGATCCGGAGGCGCGGCACGCGCCCACTCACGGCGGGTCGAACACCGCACCGCCGGTCGCGACGATGTGTGCACGCGCGGCGGGGTCGAGCGAGCACGCGACGTACTCGCTGCCGGGATGGGTCGAGTCGGCGAAGTCGACGTTCCTCAGATCGCAGTGCTCGAAACGCGTGCGGTCGACCTTCGCGCCACTCAGCGACGCGCCGACGAGCTTGCAGCCGACGAGGCGGCACTCGGAGAAGGTGCTGCCCTCGGCATCCATGCCGTCGAGGCGACAGTCGGTGAACAGCGTCTGGTCGACGACCGCGTTCGCGACCGAGACGCCTCGGAGGTCACAGTGCTCGAAGCCACACTCGAGCAACAGCGCGTCCTCCAGCACGACCCACCGGAGCACGATGTCGGCGACGCCCAGAAACCACAGCCTCGCGTTGGACAGATCTGCCGCGACCAGTGAAGTGCCGGCGGCGACGTCGAGGTCCGCGAGATCGACGGGGTCCGGACTGTCGACCGTATCGGCCAGCGTGGAGAGGACGGCCGCGTCGCTGGCGGCGCGTGGCTTGGTGCGCACGGCGGCGAGCGGACGCCAGGCAGCCGGTGGTCCGAACACCACAGGTCCATCGACGATCGAACAGGGCGCACCGAGTCCACAATCGCAGAAAGCGCGGTAGTCCGCCTGGGTCGGTCGTCCCGGACCGTCGCTCGCGACCCACGGTGTGCTGCACAGTGCGCTCACGCGACCCGACGTACGCGTCGCCGCGCCCGGCGCGACGGGCCCCAGCGTCTCGTAGCGCGCGTCGGCGATGTTGATTGCAGCGCGCCGCAGGTAATCGAGAGAGCCTGCGGCGCCGATGGTCTCTTCGAGCTCTTGCACGCTGCCGAAGTCCGCCGCGGTCCACCGGCACGCGGCGTCGAGCAGCGCGGTGCAAGCGTCGAGCGACATCGCGGCAGGCAAGCGACCGATCGTCAGCGTGACCTGCGGCAGGAGCTCGAGCTCGGCGGCACACGACTCGTGGGCAATCGCGAGCGTGATGTGGACTGAACGGAGGAGATCGAGGTCGCGACGGATCTCCGGCACGTCCGCGATCGCAAGGCGACCAGATTCGGCCGCAGAGATCGACGCGCCGGGGTCGAGAGCGAGCAGACCGTCGATGACTCGTGTTGCCGGCGGGTTTGCGGCGCCTTCGTGCAGAAAGGAGATGCGGAGCGCGAACGGCATGTTGGAGTCCTCATGGAACCGGATCCCACGATCCATTCGAGGTGCGCGTCACGCGGCGCGAACCCAGGTCATCGTACACGAGCTCGCTGCTCGACGATCGCAGTGCCGTGTATGGTCCTGCGCCTCGCGGAGCGCTCAGAGGTCGAAGCACCGATCAGATCTCCGCAGCTGGCGCGAGCTCGGACAAGAGCACCAGGCCCGCGTTCGCGGCGTGCTCGGCGTCCTCGGCGATCTCTTCGAGCCTCGTGCGCGTGGACGCGACGTAGTCGAGGCCGCGGAGGAGCTCGGGCGCTGAGCGGTCGAGGGCCTTGCTCAGCTTCGCGCGCTGGGACGTCGATGCGTCGTCGAGCGTCGCGAGAAAGGCGCGAGCCGCGGTCGCGAGGGACGCTGGATCGCCGATCCTCCAGGCACGAAGCCCGGCGAGGACGAAGCGCTCTTCGTCGTCTGCGACCGCCTCCCGCGCGGCCATCGCGGACGCAGGCGCGAGGAGCTCGCCCGGAGAGAGCGACGAGAGGTCCGACGCGCCGAGACGCGCGAGGACGTCCGTGCTCGTCCCGAGAGAGAGATCCACCGGCGCGTGGACGGCGATCGCGTGCGCGAGCTCGACGTACATGCCCGGGTCGGTCGTGGGTGCGGCGTGCACGCGAGGCGCGGGTCCATCGAGGAGGGAGATCGCCGCGGCGAGCCCGTCCAGCTCGGTGTCCACGATGATCGCCGGCGCATCGAGCGCGAGGAGCTTCAGCGCGCGCATCACGCGGTGGACGACCGTCTCCTCGGCAGAGCGCCACACATCACGAGGCGTCGACGACCACGCAGCGATCGCCGCGTCGCGTGTCTCGGTCATCTCGGGCCAGCGCATCGTGAAGGCGTGCAGTCGCGCGACGGCGTCGTCGACGCGCGGATCGAGCGGCGTACGTCTGTCGTGGCTCACGGGCTTTGCGGCGCTCAGCCACCCACCGATCTCGGGGCTGGCCGCGAGCGCGCCCACCTCGACGATGCGGGCGGCGAGCGCACGAGCGTGCGCTGCATCATCGCGGGTGAGCGCGAACGCGCGATGGACGAGCGCGGCGGTCGAAGGGACGGCGAGGAGCATCGCGAGCCGTAGCGTCGGAGAAACGGCCGGACACCGTCAACGCGCACGGCTGCGGCGTGTCGAGCGAGGTGGTAGATCGCGCGCCATGCGTCGCACGGTGCACGTCCACCGACTCGGCACAATCAGCTATGGCCAAGCTCACACGCTGCAGAAGCGCCTGCAGGAGGCGCGCGCGCGTCAGCTCGTGCCCGACACGCTGCTCCTGCTCGAGCATCCGCCCGTGATCACGCTCGGCCGCGGCGCGAAGGAAGAGCACCTTCGGTTCCCGCGAGCGTCGCTGCGCGCGCGTGGCATCGAGGTGCACGAGACCGGGCGCGGCGGCGACGTCACGTACCACGGGCCTGGACAGCTCGTGGGCTATCCGATCCTCGATCTGTCGCCCGATCGACAGGACGTGCGCCGCTACGTGAAGGATCTCGAGGAGTCGATGATCCGCCTCGTCCTCGGCTGGGGCCTCGTCGCGACGCGCATCGCGGGGATGAACGGCACGTGGCTCACCGACGGCGGGCTCGGCGATCGCAAGATCGGCGCGATCGGCGTGCGGCTGTCGCGCTGGGTCACGATGCACGGCTTCGCGATCAACGTGACGACGCTGCTCTCGCACTTCTCGCTGATCGTGCCGTGCGGCATCACCGACAAGGGCGTGACGTCTCTCGAGCTCGAGCTCGGACGCTCGCTGGCGATCGACGACGTGATCGACGCGTACCTCCCGATCTTCGCAGAGCTCTTCGACTGTGAGCTCGTCGCCGCCACGGGCTCGCCGCTCGAGGGGCTCTCGGACGAGGCGCTCGCGGAGATCGACGAGGTGCTCGCGACCGCGGCGCGCAACGAGGCCGAGCGCGTCGCGCTCGCGCAGGGGACCGAGCAGCGCACGTGAGCGAAGCGGTGGTCCCAGGCGCGAGCGACGACGGACGCAACAGCCGAGTCACGGGCACGATCCTCGTGGTCTTCGCGGCCGTGATGTGGGGGACGTGGAGCCTGTGGTTCAGGCCCACGGAGCTCTCGGGCCGAACGACCGCGCCCGTGGTCTTCGCGTGCATGGCGCTGAGCTCGCTGCCGCTGATCTCGCGCGAGCGCACGGAGCGCAAGACTCCGATCGTGTGGACGCCGCGCGTGGTCGGCATGCTCGCGGCGTTCACGTTCTTCGACGCGCTCAACGCGGCGACGTTCTTTCACGCGATGACGATCACGACCGTCGCGGTCGCCGTGCTCACGCACGATCTCGCGCCGGTGCTCGTCGCGCTGCTCGCACCGCGCGTCGACGGTGTTCGCGTGCCGGGCGCGGGCCTCTCCGCGCTGCTCGCGCTCGCGGGCGTGACGCTCTTGCTCGAGCCGTGGCGCGACGGGGCGCTAGGAGGTGACGTGCTCCTCGGCGCGGGCCTCGGCCTCACCAGCGCGATCGCGTACGCGGGCAACGTCTTCCTCGGTCGCAAGCTCGCGCTCGAGATCGGCACCGCGACGACGCTCGGTGTGCACGCGCTCGGCGCGCTCTTGCTCCTCCTTCCTCTCGCGGGCAGCGAGCTGCTCGACATCGAAGGACGCGACGTTCCGTACTTGCTCGTCGCGGGGCTCGTGCCCGGTGCGCTCGCGGGGCTCGCGTTCCTCCGCGGCAGCGCGGTGATCGGCAGCGCGCGCGCGGCCATCCTCGCGTTCGTCGAGCCCGTGGTCGCGTGCGTCGTCGGGTGGGTCGCGTTCGGTGAGCGCCTCTCGCTGTGGGCGCTCGCAGGTGGGGCGCTCGTGCTGCTCGCGGGTGTGCTCGTGACGCGCGCGCCGCGTGATGACGCGCGCGGAGCGTGAGTTACCTCGCCGGTCCCCTGCGCGCGTGCGGATCGGCGCTAGCGAGCCCTCGCTCGCGTGCCATTCTCGCGCCCCATGAGCAGCAGCACGCCCGTCGATCTCTCGTCGTTCGTCCGTCCTCACGACTCGACCAGTCCGCGCGTGTCCGCGATGGCCGGCAAGATCGTCGGCTCCGAGATCCTGAAGATCGCTGGTGAGATCCGCGCGCTCGTCGCGAAGGGTCAGCCCGTCTGTAACCTCACCGTGGGCGACTTCGATCCGAAGCAGTTCGCGATCCCCGAGTCGCTGCGCGCGCACATCGTCGCCGCGTACGACGCGCACGAGACGAACTACCCGCCCTCGAACGGCATGCCGCAGCTGCGCGACGCCGTGCAGCGCTTCTACCAGCGCGAGCTCGGCCTCTCGTACCCGCTCGACTCGATCCTCATCGCGTCGGGCGCGCGCCCCGTCATCTACGGCATCTACCGCGCGGTCGTCGATCCGGGCGACACGGTCGTCTATCCGGTGCCGAGCTGGAACAACAACCACTACGTCACCATGACGGGCAGCAAGAGCGTCACCGTGCAGTGCGGCCCCGAGACACGCTTCTTGCCGACGCGCGAGATGATCGAGAAGGCGCTGCCGGGCGCGCGCCTCGTGTGCCTCAACACGCCGCTCAACCCCACGGGCACGGCGATGTCGCGCGACATGGTGCTCGGCGTCTCGGAGGCGATCGTGCGCGAGAACGAGCAGCGTCGCGCGCGCGGCGAGAAGCCCGTCTACCTCATGTATGACCAGATCTACTGGATGCTCACGGCCGCGGGCACCGAGCACGTCTCGCCTCCGCAGCTCGTGCCGGAGATGGCGCGCTACACGATCTTCGTCGACGGCATCTCGAAGGCGTTCGCCGCGACCGGCGTGCGCGTGGGCTGGGCGATCGGACCGACCGACGTGATCGATCGCATGAGCGCGATCCTCGGACACGTCGGCGCGTGGGCGCCGCGCGCGGAGCAGATCGCGACGGCGAAGATGCTCGACGAGCCGGGCGTGTGTCGCACGTACGTCGATGGTCTCAAGGCCGGCGTCGTCGGACGCTTGAGCGCGCTCCACGAGGGCTTCCAGGCGCTCAAGAGCAAGGGCCTGCCGGTCGACTCGCTCTCTCCCGAGGGCGCGATCTACCTCACGGTGCAGCTCGCTCCGTTCGGCAAGAAGACGCCCGCGGGACAGACGCTCACGACGAACGAAGAGGTGCGCCGCTACGTGCTCGACGCGGCCGGCATCGGCATCGTGCCGTTCCAGGCGTTCGGCTACCCGGGCGACTCCGGATGGTTCCGACTCAGCGTGGGCGCCGTCTCGATGCGCGAGATCCAGGACGCGCTCCCGCGTCTCGGCGAAGCGCTCCGCGCGCTCGCCTGACGTCAACGCGGATCGCGGCCCTCGGACTCTGCCGCGGCCTCGTCGATCGCTTCGTCGGCATCACGCTCGACCCATGGGGCCTCAGCGCCGTCGTGGAAGTGTCGCCACAGGAGCCGCGAGAGCCCAGGCTGGTTGTCAGGGAGTGACCAGTCGTAGGCCATCGACATCATCGCATCTCGGGTGCGCCGGTCCGGGTTGAGCTCCTGCGGGAACGTACGCGGCACGTGGTCGTAGGGCGTGTAGTCCGGCGTGGAGGTGAAGAAGTCGTAGAGCGGCGCAGCGTCGAGCCACTCACGGCTGTGCGGTGCGTCGAGGCCGAAGATGAGCTGGATCGTGCGCCACACGGACGCCTCGCTCACGTGCACGTGGCTCACGTGCCGTCGACGGGCCCAGGGCGAGACGACGAGCAGCGGAGAGCGGTGGTTGTCGACGTGATCGCCGCCGTCCTGCGGGTCGTCCCAGAACACGAAGACGGCGGTCTCGGGCCAGAAGGAAGAGTGGCTGATCGCGTCGATCAGACGACCGACGCCCTCGTCGTTGTCGGCGATCATCGAGCGTGGCGTCGGCTCGCCCGGCGAGGTGCCTTGCGTGTGGTCGTTGGGCATCACGACGAACGTGAACGAGCGCATGTCACACGCATGGATCTGGCCCGCGACGAAGTCGGCTTTGTCGACCTCGGGCTCGTAGCTGTAGAACAGACCGGGATAGCCCCGACGAGGCGGAGCGTTGCGGGATCCGACGATCTCGCCGTAGTTCGAGATGGAGATGTCGTTCTCGTCGAGGTAGTCGAACCCACTGCCCTCTTCCGGATAGCCGATCGACGTGGTCGCCTGAGGGGGTACGGACCAATGGCCGCGACCCCACGTGGTCAGCCACGAGCGCTCCACGAAGTCCGTCGTGCGACCCAGCGTCGCCCACACGTGGCCCTGGATCGACTGCTCGGCGTGAGAGTAGTAGTTGTCGGCCAGGCCGAACGTACCTGCCAGTGCGTAGGTGTTCGGAATCACGCTCTCGATGTCGGCCGCGGGCAAGAGGGTCAGTGTCGGATCACCGTTGGCGCCTGGGAAGTCGCCCATGTACGCGTCGTAGGTCTTGTTCTCGCGGACGATCACGACGACGTGGCGGATGCGTGTGGACGCGCCCTCGCCGGAGCGCGGGACGGGGAAGTCGTAGTCCGCGCCCGCCGGGCATGCGACGTCGACGAAGCGGCTCATCCGCGTGTTGTTGGTCGCGATCTCGATCTCCCAGTCGCGGAGCTCGGCATCGGTGGGGGGCACGTCGATCAGACTGAGCGAGCCGCCGAGGAGCTCGGTGATGTCGTCCTCGGAGGGGTTCGTGTTGGCGCCCGTGCCGAGATGACGACCGTTGAGGAACGCGACGCTTCCGTCGGCGCGCGGCAGGACGTCGGTCGGGTGCCAGAGCGTCGGGATCCGGCCGAGGCGCGACAGCATCGCCCCGCTCACGTCGAGCACGTCGATGGCGTTGTCGAGCGCGCTCACCACGAAGAGGCGCGCGCCGTCGCTCGAGAAGCGAAGCGAAGCGGGGGCCGAGCCGCGGTCGGCCTCCTCGGCGTCGAGGTAGAAGGTGCTCGCGACGGTGCGCGTCGTGGTGTCGATCACGACGACGCTGTCGCTGTCGGCGCACGCGACCGCGAGGTGCCGACCATCAGCGGAGAGCGCCAGGCCCTCCGGGTTCTTGCCGACCGTGATGCGCGCCTCGATGGCGCCGCTCGCGACATCGACGAACGCGACCGCCGAGGCGCCCCACAGGGACACGTAGGCGCGCGCGCCATCGGCGCTCAGCACCACGTCGTAGGGGAAGTCAGCGCGCTCGGTGGAGATGCGCCGCAGCTCCACGCCGCTCGCCGCGTCGAACACCGCGATCGCTTGCTCGCGAAGGAGCGCGGCGACGAGAGTGCTGCCGTGGATCGCGAGCCCAGCGACGTAGCCGTTCGTGGCGCCGGTGAGCGCGATGCGGTCGGCGGCGATCTCGGTGAGCGTGCCGCTCGCGACGTCGAGGTCGTACGCGAGGATCTCGTCGCCCCCTCCGCCCGAGGCCCACACGCGACGCGTCGCGCCCGCGCCGGTGACCACGAGGCCCCAGAACAACGAGCCCGTCGCGGGCGTGAACACGGCCTCGTCGCGCAGCGTCATCGACGCGAGGTCCACGACGGCGAGCGACTCCTCACGCAGGCCTCCGTCGGTGACGATGACGAGCTCGGTGCCCGGCACCTCGACCAAGCGCATCGGGAACCCACCGACCTCGACGTTGCGCCCCACGCGCACGAGGCGTTCACCGCCTGGCACGATGAATTGATCGGTGTCCTCGCTTCCTACCGGCAAGGTCGCGAGCGGGTCGACGGTACGCGGCGCGCAGACCCCCGGGATCGGTGCGGGGAAATCACCGATCGAGCGTCGACAATTCCCCGCGTCGGGTGGGGGCCCCGCGTCCACGCCGCCAGCGTCGACGCGAGCGTCTTCGCCGAGGCCGGCATCGACCTCGCGCACCGGCTCACCGCACGCGCAGGCCGAGAGCAGCCCCGCCGAGAGCAGCCCCGCCGAGAGCAAGGCCACCGACGAGCTTTCCAGCAACGAGGAGGATGTGGCGCGCATCGGGCGATCCTAGCGCGATGCGCCTCGGCGGAGCGTCACATGCAGGTGTCGGCGACGTCGCGCGTGATCGGGGCGAGCGAGCGCAGGTGCGCCACGATGTTGCACACCTCGGTGCCCGTCATGCGCGCGATGCGAAAGCGCGTCATCGCCGAGCAGAGCGGCTCGCCGCCCGTGCCCTGACCGTCGAGGATCGCGCTCGTGATCTGCTGATCGGTCCAGGTGCCGAGGTTCGTCGAGGTGAGGTTCGGACCGGGCGTGCCCGTCGTGGCGCCGCCGAGATCCGCGCTGTGACAGCTCGAGCACGCGCGCATGCCCACGGCCACGCGTCCGGCCATCGCGTCTCCGCTCGAGCAGTCTGCTGGCGCCACGGCGTCGGCGGGCGGCGCTGCGTCGGGGTTGCCTCCGGGTCCGCAGGCGCCTGCGAGCGCTGCGATCGAGAGGACGGTGGCGACCCCGAGGATGGTGACCCAGAGCCGATGCGCAGCGAACGATCCCGACTGACTCGTCATGAACACTCCCTCCGAGGTGCGAGCTTTCCTTTGTAACAGAGCCGTTCGGTCGCGTCCGCAATCGCGCGCTTCGTCCCGATGGACGGACACCCAGGCGGCTCCGGCTTGGTAGGCTCCGCGCGTGCCGCGTCCCCCGCGAGATCGCCCTCCTCACCGCGCCGACGCTGCCCGCTCGCAGCACGGCCCTCGTGTGCCCTCGTCGACGCCGTCGGCGGAGCCGAGCGAGATCGTCTTCGGCCTGCGCGCGTGCCTCGCGGTCCTCGCGAAGCGCCCCGACGCGATCCGCGAGGTGTTCGTCTCCGCCGATCAGCGCGAAGAGGCACGCGCCCTCGTCGCGCGCGCAGGCATGAACGCGCGCGAGCTGCCTGATCGCGAGCTCGAGCGCGTCGCAGAGACGGCGCACCACGAAGGCGTCGTCGTGCGCACGACGCCGCGGCGGTGGGCGAGCGGCAAGGAGCTGCGCGCGATGTTCGAGAACAAGATGCGGAGCCCGATCGGGATCGCGCTCGATCGCGTGCGCAACCCGTACAACATCGGCGCGATCCTCCGCACGGCCGCATTCTTCGGCATCGACGTCGCGATCCTCGGCGCGCCCGCGCCCCACCCCGCGCTGCCTCCGGACGCAGCGCGCGTCGCCGAAGGAGGCGCCGAGCAGCTCACGCTGTCGCGCACGACCGACCTCGCGGAGACGCTCGCGCAGCTGCGCAAGGTCGGCGTGCGCGTGTACGGCGCGGAGAACGACGGCGCCGAGGACATCACGCGCTTCACGATCGCGCGTCCGTGCGTGCTCGTCGTGGGTCACGAGCGCGAGGGCATCTCGCCGCGCGTGAAGGAGCAGTGCGACGCGATGCTGGCGATCCGCGGCACGGGCGCGATCCAGTCGCTCAACGTCTCGATCGCGACGAGCCTCATGCTGCACGAGCTCGTGCGCGCACGACCTCGCGCCTGAGCGCGATCAGCGGAACGAGCCGCCGAGCGAGACGTCGCGCAGCGTCACGCGGCTGAACGCGGACTCGTTGCCCTGCGCGTCGACGAACGTGACGTCGAGGTTCGTTCCCGGCGTCGGCGGCGTGTACCCCGGCAGCGGCCCGCGACAGCGACCCGGAAAGAGCAGGAAGCGCGCGCGATCTGTCGAGGCGGGCATGAAGAACGACACGGGCCCCGACGCGCCCTGCCAGCGCGCCATCACACCGACGGCCTCGGCGGGCGCAGGCGCGCCGAGCACGATCGTCGGCGCGAAGGAGCCGGTGCCCACCATCTGTCGATCGATCGACGGCACCGCGGGCGCGACGGGGATCGCGGTCGGCGCCGCCGTGAAGGACGCTGCGTTCTCGAACGTCCCGCGCGCTCCCGCAGTGGTGATCGCGTAGGCGCCCGTCACGCGGGGGATCGTCATCGCGTAGAGGTTGGGCGCGAGCTCGCGCAGCCGCGCCTGCGAGGTGCAGCGACGCGTGCAGCCCGTGGTCTGCCGCAGCGCGAGCGTGCTCGGCGTCGCGCCCGTGAGCACGTCACCCTCGGAGAACGCCGGCCGACGCTGGAGCAGCACGATGCCGTGCTCTGCGCGCGGGTTGATCACGACCAGCTGATCACCGGGCGACATGCGGCAGCGTGCCTGCGAGGCGCTCGGGATCGCGAGCGCGAGCAGGGTGAGCACCATGAGCATGAGGCGTTGCATGCGAGCTTCGACGTAGAAGGCTGAACGACCTTGGCTCTCCACCCGCGTCCCCCTCAGCAGCCAGCGCTCTCCCGCTCGCAGCCGTTGCTCGCGCGGCCGTCGCAGTCGAGCCAGCCATCGTCGCAGCGCGTGATCTGGCACGTGCCCGTCGCGCAGGACGCCGCGGCGTGGCTCGGGGCACACGCCACGTTGCAGTCACCGCAGTGCGTCGAGGTGTTCGTCGACTGCTCGCAGCCAGGGGCCGCATCACAATTGGCGAGCCCGACGGCGCAGCCCGTCGGCGAGCAGAATCCGCTCGCGCAGGTCGCGGCGCCGCCCGGGACCGTGCAAGGCACGCCACAAGCAGCGCAGTCTCCCGTCGTGCGCAGGCTGGTCTCGCAGCCGTTGGAGGCGAGACCATCACAGTCACCGAAGTCGGCTCGAAGACAGGCCACGACCTGGCAGGTGCCCGTCGAGCAATCGCCGACAGCGCCCGACGGCGCACACGGCACGCCGCATCCGCCACAGTCGGCGCTCGTGGTGAGGGGGGTCTCGCAGCCGTTCGATGCCAGGCCGTCGCAGTCACCGAGCCGAGGCGGGCACGGGGCATCCGCGGCCAGCGGTGCGTCGTGCGGATCGCGCGCATCACCGGCCTCGGCGTCTACGGCGTCGCCCGAGGCTGCGTCGATCGAACCCGAGTCGAGTGCCGGATCGATCGGGGCGTCCGTCTCCGACGCGTCGACGAGCGACGTCGGCGCATCGGGGTCGGTCGGATCGAGGTGTGTCGCATCCACGAGGCTGGACCCGTCGAGCGACCATGCATCGCGGAGGTCCGTCGCAGCGTCGGGCGCCTCGACGTTGGGGCAACCCGCGGCGAGCCCGAGCGCGGCGACGAACGCAGAGGTGTGGGCGCAGCGCATCGGCCCCCGCATGTCAGAGCCTCATGAGCGCCGCGCCCCAATTGAGGCCGGCGCCGAGCGCGAGGAAGCAGAGGAGCTGGCCTTCCTTCAGGCGGCCGTCGCGGCGCATCTCGTCGACGAGGATCGGGATCGTGCCCGCGGACGTGTTGCCGTAGTTGGCGATGTTCGACGGCACGCGCTCTTCGGGCACGCCGAGCGACTGACGCACCGACGCGTTGATGCGGTCGTTGGCCTGGTGCGCGATGAACCAGTCGATCTGGTCGAGCGTCACGCCGGCCTTCTCGCAGATCTCGCGCACGGCCCTCGGAAGCAACGTCACCGCGCTCTTGAAGAGGTCCTTGCCCTTCATGGTCGGCAGGTGCGAGTCGGCGACGGCGTCCCAGTAGTGACGCTTGGTGAACATGCCGCCGGGGATCCAGATCTGGTCGGCGATGCGGCCATCGGAGTGGTTCGCCGCGCCGAGGAAGCCGTGTCCCTCGTGCTTGCTCTTGCGCACGACGAGCGCGCCCGCGCCGTCACCGAAGAGCACGGCCGTGCCGCGGTGCTTGGTCGCGAACTCGTACTCTTCGGGCGTGACGTCGCGATCGCTCGTGCCGAGCAGCACGTCCCACGCGTACGGCATGAAGCCCGCGTGCGCCTCGGCGCCCACGATCATCACGGTGCGCGCGGCGCCCGAGCCGATCAGGCCATCCGCGAGCTGCATGCTGAACGGCATCGCGGCGCACTGCTGCCGGATGTCGAGCGCGGGCACGCCGGGGATGCCGAGCTTCGCGCCGAAGAGCGCGCCCGAGCCCGGGAACACGTGCTCGGGCGTCATCGTCGCGAAGATGATGTAGTCGATCTCCGCGCGATCGACGTTCGCGGACTCGAGCGCCAGCTGCGCGGCGGGCACCGCGAGATCCGACACGCCCTGCCCTTCGGCCACGTAGTGCCGCTGCGCGATGCCCGATCGCGGACGGATCCACTCGTCGTTGGTGTCCATCACCTTCGAGAGCTGGTCGTTCGTGACTGGGGTGCCCGGAAAGAAGCGCCCCGACCCGATGATCGTCGTGCCCGGCATGGTGGCCACGCATAGCACGCAGTGACGAGCCGTTGGAGCGCATTGCCCCTGCGTAGGTAAGACGCCATCTTACGTCCATGCGCACCACCCTCTCGACGAAGGGGCAGGTCATCCTGCCCGCGACGCTTCGCGAACAAGACGGCATCGTGCCGGGCGACGAGTTCGAGGTCGTGCGCGTCGAGAGAGGCGAGTACCGGCTGACGCGCGTGGAACGACGCGGCGCCGGCATCGTCGCCTGGCTCCGAGCGTGTCCGGAGAAGGGCTACTTCGTGGCCATCGACTCCGAGTCGACCGACGACCTCTGAGCGAGAGCATCGTGACGATCCTCGTCGACGCGAACGTCCTGTCCGAGGCCACCAAGCCCACCCCCGATCCGCGCGTCGTCCGTTGGCTCGAGACGCACGAGGCCGACATCGTGGTCGATCCCGTCATCCTCGGTGAGATCCGCTACGGAATCCTGCTCTTGCGGCGCTCCGCTCGACGCGCGCGGCTCGAGGCATGGTTCGACGCGGGGGTCGCGACGTTGCCGTGCCTCACGTGGGACGCGCGCTGCGGGCTCCGGTGGGCCGAGCTCATCGCGAGCCTGCGCGCCAAGGGTCGCGCGATGCCTGTGAAGGACAGCCTCATCGCCACGACGGCGCTCGTCCACGAGATCCCGATCGCCACGCTCAACCCCCACGACTTCGGGGCGGCCGGCGTGCGCCTCGTCGATCCCCGAGGCTGATCGCGGCAAGACCGCACGGTGACCGCTCCCGCACACGGTTCTTCACGCACTCGTCAGACGCACGCAGAAGCATTCTTGCCGTTTCGGGCCTCCCGGGCGCGAAATGACCTGCGTTCGTCGTACGTTCCAAGCCGCACGCGCTACTCTCGGTCTGCCGGGCGCGCCTCCACCCAAGAGAGCCACCACATGAGCGACACGATCAGCTTCGGGGAGTTCGTCGAGCGACAACAGAGCGGTGGCTACGGCCGGCGTGACGACGCGCGGTACGCGTACTCCGCCGACCTCGCCATGCTGCGCGGGTTCTCGAAGATCCGGCCCGTCGAGATCGCGGCGGCCACCGTCGTGCGCATGAACAAGGAGTTCCTGCGCGGCACGCTGCTCGGCTCGACCGTGAAGGTCACCGAGAAGCAGTTCCCCTCGCTCTACAAGCTCGTCGCGCAGTGCGCGGCCACGCTGCAGGTGCCGGTGCCGCAGGTGTACGTGGCGAACAGCCCGGTGATGAACGCCTTCACGTTCGGCACCGAGGACGACTCGTTCATCGTGCTCCACTCCGCGCTCGTCGACGCGTTCTCCGAGAAGGAGCTCCTCTTCGTGATCGGCCACGAGACGGGGCACATCCAGAACAAGCACGTCGTCTACAGCACCGCGCTCGTGCTCCTCCAGCGCATGGCCGAGATGTTCATCGGGCCGCTGATCCTGCCCGCGGTGGTCGCGCTCAACGCGTGGTACCGGCGCGCGGAGATCACGTGCGACCGCGCGGGCCTCCTCTGCTCGCAGGATCTCGACTCGGCCTCGCGCTCGTTCATCAAGCTCGCGGTGGGCAGCAAGCGCCTCTCGGACGAGGTCGACATGACGGAGTTCCTCGCGCAGCACGACGAGGCGAAGAGCTCGGTGGGCCGCTACATGGAGGCCTTCTCGAGCCACCCGTACCTGCCCAAGCGCATCAAGGCCCTCCAGGCCTTTGCGGAGAGCGAGCTCTACCGCTCGGCGATCGGACAGAGCGGCGGCACGAGCATCGAGGCGGTCGACGAGAAGACGAGCGCGATCATCAGCATGGACGGCAGCACCAGCACGGACGGAAAGGCAGGATCCTCGACATGACGGAAGCTCCCGAGTCTCATCGCCTTGGCGCGGCGGACTACCAGGCCAAGCGCGGCAAGGTCCTCGATCTGCTGCGGGAGGTCGCGATCCTCTCCGAGGACACCGGCGCTGCGACGCTGGCGAAGAAGCTCCGCGGCGACCGCATCCCGCGTCTCGAGGAAGAGAAGTTCCACCTCGTGGTGCTCGGCGAGTTCAACCACGGCAAGACCACGTTCGTGAACGCGCTGCTCGGCGCGCCCGTGCTGCCGATGGGCGTCACGCCGACGACGGCCGTGATCCACCAAGTGGTCCACGGCGTGCGCGGCGCCAAGGCGATCATGGAGAGCGGCGAGACGAAGATCGTGCCGTTCGACGAGGTGGGCAGCTACGTGGTGGGCGGCAGCGCGACGACCGACTCGGTGCGCTACCTCGAGGTGCACTACCCGAGCGCGCTCCTCAACATGGGCAACGGCGAAGGAGAGTCGACCGGCGGCGGCGTGGTGCTCGTCGACACGCCCGGCGTGAACGACCTCAACTCGACGCGCGCCGAGATCACGTACAGCTACGTGCCCAAGGCCGACGCGATCCTGTTCCTCCTCGACGCGGGCCAGATCCTCAAGGAGAGCGAGCGCACGTTCCTCGCGAACAAGCTGCTCAGCCAGTCGCGCGACAAGGTGCTGTTCGTCATCAACAAGATCGATCTCCTCGACGACGACGAGAAGCAGCAGGCGCTCTCGTACGCCAAGACGCAGCTCGCGAAGCTCGTCGCCGAGCCGCGCGTGTACGCGGTGAGCGCCGAGAAGGCCTTGGCGGGTGACCGCGAGGCGTCGGGCATCGGCGCGCTCGAGCGCGACCTCGTGAAGTTCCTCGAAGAGGATCGCGGCCGCGTGCTCCTCGACAACGCCCTCGACGAGGGCCTGCGCACGGCGACCACGCTGCGCCGCGGCATCGACGTGCAGAAGCAGGCGCTCTTGCTCGATCACGACGAGCTCGAGAGGCGCCTCGCGACGCTCGAGCAGGATCTGTCGAGCACGCGCGACTCTCACGCGCGACGCGAGCAGAAGATCCGCGAGTCGCTCGCAGGCATCAAGGCGCTGGTGCGCAAGGAGTGCGAGGAGTTCGGCAAGCGCTTCTCGGCCTCGCTGCCCGCGGAGATCGAGTCGAGCAAGGCCGACGACCTCAAGCGCTACCTCCCGAACTTCATGGAAGAGCGCTTCAGGAACTTCGCGGACCGTCAGGGCCTCGAGCTCGCGAAGCGCCTCGAGCGCGTGGCCGAGGAAGCCATCGCGTTCGTGAGCGAAGAGGCGCGCGCGAAGGGCGAGAAGATCGCGGAGGCCTTCCCGGGTGCGCCCAAGGTCGATCTCCAGGTCTCGACGCTCGCGTACGACGTGGGCGTGATCGCGCTCGGCGCGTTCGGCCTCACGGTGATGGCGGTGTCGAACATCTTCGTCGGCGGCGCGATGGCGCTCGCGGCGCCGGTGCTCGCCTACGTGTTCCGCGAGCGCGCGGATCGCGACCTGAAGAAGCGCGCGATGGAAGAGGCACCGCAGGCCGTGGAGAAGGCCGCCGCGGATCTGGCGAGCGCGTTCGAGGCGCAGATCGACGAGTTCGGCGACAAGCTCGTCGACTTCGTGAAGAACGCGAGCGAAGAGCTCACCCAGTCGATGGCCGAGGTCGTGCGCCACGCGAAGGTCGCGCAGCAGCGCGGCGACACCGAGGTCGGTCGCGTGCGCGAGGAGACGGGCATGGCGCTCTCGCGCCTCGGCATCGTCGAGCAGGAGATGGGTGCCCTCCGCACGTCGCTCTGGGCCAACGGCTCGGGCGCTGCGCCCAACTGAACGAGAAACGGCGAAGGCTGATCAAGGGCCCGTGACGAGGTCGGAGATGTGTATCTCGACCGCAGGTGCGGGCTCCATCGCTTCCGTGTAGATGAGCTCGCTGGCGCCTGCGATCGTTCGTCTGACGATCGCATCCTCGAAGGAACCCGGGCCGCCGGCGAACGTCCAGAGCGAACCGTCTCCTGCCAGCTCAGCTTGCCCGCTACCGCGGTAGCCGGCTGGGTAGGCGGGAAATGCTCCGTCCCGCCGGGCCGTCCCGTCAGGGCCGATCGACCATCGTTCGTCGGTGCCCGCACACTCGAACGCGAGCCAGAAGCCAGCAGTCGGCTCGGAGCGGACCGCCGCGAGTGTGCAGTCTGGAACCCCTGCGACCGCGGTCTGCGCGCCTGTGCCGCGGTCGAGCAGTGCCAGAGCGTCCCTCCCTGGGACCTCGTCGAAACCCAGGACGAGGCCGCCGTGGCTCACCGCGACGATGTCGAGCACCCGGGCAACTTCGGCGCCGGTGTCGTCGTACCAGACGCCGCCGCACGAGTGGAGGACCTCTCCGTCCGGGGCGATGCGAAATGCCGTCAGCCGGTTAGTCTCCGGATCGCACGGCGGCGTGGGACGGATCGTGTCGTTGGCCAGCACGTCGCTGGGGTATGTGTCTGTTGGTTCGAAGCCCGGGCAGTCGTCGCAGTGAAACTCACGGAGCACATCCTCGAACGTGTTGACGTAGAGGAGAGTTCCGTCGGGCGCGATCATCGCCGACGTTTCGTCGAAGTAGCAGTCGAACCCGACCACAGCGACGCTCGGAGCCCTGGGATCGGCGATGGCGTCGAGGTAGCAGGCGCCCGATCCCAGCGTGCCGGCGAGAAAGACATCCGTCGGCGAGAAATGCCCTCGTCTCAAGTCCTCCGGCGGCACGTCGGCGTCCGGCGCAGTCGAGGTGTCGACGGGCTGCACGATCGCGTCAGAGGCGGTGTGCGCGTCAGAGGCGATGAGCGCGGCGTCGCTCAGGGCGGCATCCGCGGCTCGCGGTGCGTCGTGCATGGCGCCGGCCTCGACGGGCCCTGCGTCGCTCGACGGCACCGTGGTCAGCGCACACCCGTCGGTGGTTGCGACGAGGAGTGAGGCGAGCGAGGCGGCGCGAACAGGCAAGCACCGGGCGACGAACGTCTTCGGAGCGGACCCCATGCCTGCGATGCTCGCGAAGTGCCCGCACGCGGTCAAGCGCGACGGGCGCGCGCGGGACCGTCAGCGCGACTCGAGGTACGCGATGAGCGCGGCGCGGTCGGTGTCCGAGACCTCGATCTCGTGGCTGACGAGCGCGTCTTCGAGGTCGCGCGCGCGACCGTCGGCGAGGTACGGCGCGCGCGCTGCGACGCCCGCGAGGGGAGCCGTGATGCGCGTGAGGCCCGCGACCTCGTGGAGGCGTCGATCCGTGCCGAGCTCGCCTGCGTGACAGCTCGCGCAATTCTCGCGCACGAAGAGCGCCTCGCCTTCGGCCACGAGCGCGGGGGTGCGCGACGTGCCCTGCGGCGCGGTCGGCATCGCGGCGAGCCAGCGCTCGAGCGCGTCGGTGCGCGCGTCGTCGAGCGGCGGTGCGTCCATCTGCGCCTCGAGGCCGCGGAGGAGTGCCTCGAAGCTCGGGACGTCTCCCTCGCGGTGGTAGGGCGGCAGGCCCACGACGCCCTCGAGCGACTGCGTGCGGATCGAGCCCGTGGCCATGAAGGTCCACACGTGGCCGTCGTCGCCGCCGCCCGGATGGCACGTGGCGCACGCGATCGTGCCGCCGAGATCCATGTGGAAGAGCGCGTGACCCGTGTCGGTCACGGTCTCGCCGCCGAGCGCGATCACGCGCGTATCGTCGCCCTCACCGACGACGAGCGTCGAGGGCTGTCGCGTCTGGACGACCATCGTCTCCGCGCTGAACGCGACCGACACGACCTGGCCGGGATACTGACGGTGCTCTTCGCTCGGCAGGCACTCGGTGGGGTAGCGCGCGCTCCGCATCACGTCGCCGAGCACCGCGGAGATCACCTGCGGGCCCGCGCTGTAGCGGCCGCCCGGATCGCCGGCGAGCGCGAGCGCGACGCGGCCTCCGCTCGAGATCGCGAGGTCGACCGGCGTCACGGCGCGCCGCACCGGCATGCCCGCCGCCACCGCGGATCCGTCTTCCGCGAGCACGGACACCGTGACGTGCGCGACGGCGTTGTCGCAGGGGTCCTGCCACGTGACGAAGCCATCGGACGTGGGCCGCGACGAGTAGCTGTACGTCGACGTGGGCGCTCGCACGACCGACTCCGGGCCCACGCGCGCGCGCTGGTGAAGGAGGAACGCGCCCGACGGTCGACCGACCCCCCCCGGAAGACCAACCAAGCGCACCGCCGTGTTCGCGTCGTACGTCTGCTCGAGCTCGGGGCTCGCGGGCGAGACGAGTCGCGAGATCGGCATCGCGCTCGAGCTCTCGACGGTGCCGTCGGCGAGCACGCGGATCGTCTCGGCGCTGCGGAAGCGCGTCACGAGCAGCGCGCCGTCGACGAGGGACACGTCGCGCAGATCGCCGCCGAGGTGGAGGCTGCGATCGATCGCGCGCGCAGGGCCGAGCGTCGCGAGCGTTCCGTCGGCGCACGCGACGTGCAGGCGATCACCCTCGGCCTCGTAGGCGAGGCCGCGCGGTGCGTCGCACACGTCGCGACGCGCGAGCTCCGTCATCGTGCTCGGATCGATCTCGATCACCACGCCCGCGCGACGCGCGACCACGTGCACGTGGCCCGAATCGTCTTCGATCATGCGGCCGAGCTCGAGGTGGGAGCCATCGGACGGGCGCGTGAGCCGCAGCTCGCGCGTGGTGCCGCTCGCGAGCTCGACGTGCACGACCCGATCGCGATCCGGGTCGCCGACGATCACCGCCGGGCGCGCGCTGGCGCGGGCCGAGAGCACGAGCAGCGTGCCGCCGTGGATCGCGGGCGGCGCGTCGGTGAGGCTCACGACCTCGTCCGCGAGCCAGCCGTCGTCGCGGTTGAAGCCGCAGCCCCCGACTGTCAGGGCCGACAGCGAGAGGGCCGACAGTGTCCCGACCAACGGACAGGTGAGAAGAGCGCTGAGGTGCTGTCGATGTCGCATGGTGCATGCGACGCGCGGCCCGTTCGAACGATTCATGGATCCTCCTCGGACGACACCGCCCCGTGATCAAGGCCTGATGTGAACCCCGAGCCCCACGTGTGGCCCGGCGTAGGTGGTCGACTGACAAACGAGGCCGAAGCGGCAGACCGGCTGGTACGAGACGGCCGAGCCGCCCGCGAGCAGAGCAAGGCCCACACCGCGGCGAGACACGCCCTCGGCCCACCACACGACGCCGACCTCGCCGAGCCACACGCCCGACATGCCGTAGATCGCGCGCGCGACGATCTCGACGGACTCGATCGGCAGCATCGCGTCGAAGTCGAGGTTGAAGTCGGGCTCGTCTTCGCCCGGAAACGCGAGGAGGAGCGCGGCGCCTGCGTTGAAGTGGTTGGGCGCGCCGAAGCGCATGCGGAGCGCGAGCGTCGCGGCCTCGCGCTGCTCGATGCCCTCGGACCTGCGCGAGAGCGTCGTGACGCCGCCGCCGATTCCGAACGAGACGAAGCCCGCGTCGAAGCCCGCCGTGAGCTGCACGGCGCCAGCGAGCAGACCGCCGCCCAAGCCTCCTGCGATGCCCATCGGCGCGCCGTCGAGCCGCAGCGTGAGGCCACCGAGCGCGTCGATGCGCACGGCGATCCATGCGTCCGCCACGAGGCCCTGTCCGTCGGGCCCGAGGAGCGCGCGCGCCTGCACGCCCGCCTGCCACTCTGCCTCCGGCATCGACACTTCTTCGTCGTCGATGCGCCACGCGACGCGGCCTCCGCACGAGCCGCCGGAGTAGCAGCCGAGCACGAGGTGGTGCGTGCCTGTCTGCGTCGCGCGGAACGACAAGCGCGAGCCGAGCCCGCCGCACGCGTCGTCGCTGTACGCGATCTCCGAGCCATCCGGCCCACGCATGCGGAGCGTCGTGTCGAAGTCGTTGCGCGCGCCGGGCAGGCCACACGTGCCGGCCGCGACCCACTCGCCCGCACGGACCTCGATCGCGATCTCCGTGTTGGCGACGTGATCGGCGACGCCTCCGCGCGGCTCGCTCTCGGCCGACGCTCGGGCGGAGACGATCGTCGCGATCGCGAAGATCGCGACGGCGATGGAACGACCCGAGGCCCGCGAGCGCACGTCGAGGAGATGACACGGAGCACAACAGGGCGCGAGCGCGTGCGGGTCAGACTTCAGTAAGGAACGGTAAAGGAGCTCCGCGGGATCGCTCGCGGAGAGCAGATCGCAGTAGCCGACGTAGTTGAGGGACGGCCCATGACGCAGCTGCCGCCGCAAAAGAGAACACGCGCGCGCGTTGGAGTACGCTCGCGCCGTGCGCTCGGCGCCCCCCGTCGACGATCTCGCCAAGACCATCGAGTCCCAGGGCCATGATCCGACCGTCGAGCGCAACCCGCGCATGACGATCGAGCCGAAGCGGCGCGACCTCGACACGCTCGTGAACGACGCGATCGGCGCGCTCGCGCGGCGCTCGGTGTCGGAGCGCTACTCCGAGCACGACGTGCTCGGCGAAGGCGGCATGGGCGTGGTGAAGCTCGGGCAGCAGCGCTCCCTCGAGCGCGCGGTCGCGCTCAAGTCGCTGAAAGAAGGGCAAGAGTCGCCGAGCGCGCGCCTCAAGCTCCTCCGCGAGGCGTGGATCACCGGCAAGCTCGAGCACCCGAACATCGTGCCCGTGCACGATCTCGGCATCGACGAGCGCGGCGAGCCTCGCATCGTGCTCAAGCGCATCGAGGGCGCGTCGTGGGACTCGCTCTTCGCCGACGCCGACGAGGTGCGACGTCGCTTCGACGCGAGCGATCTCCTCGAGTGGAACCTGCGCGTCTTGCTCGAGGTCGCGCAGGCCCTCCACTTCGCGCACGTGCGCGGGATCGTGCATCGCGATCTCAAGCCCGAGAACGTGATGGTCGGCAGCTTCGGCGAGGTCTACGTCGTCGACTGGGGCCTGGCCGTCGCGCTCGAGGACGACGGCACCTCGCGGCTGCCGCTCGCCAAGAACGCGCTCGAGCTCGCGGGCACGCCCTCGTACATGGCGCCCGAGCAGTGGGGCGGCTCGTCCGAGGTGGGCGTACGGACGGACGTCTACCTGCTCGGCGCGACGCTCTACGAGATCCTCACGGGCGAGCCTCCGCGCGATGGCAAGTCGCTCGCCGAGCTCGTCGCGAAGTCGCTCGTGGTCCCCGAGATCCCGGAGCACGTGCCGCGCGAGCTCGCGAGCCTCGTCGCGCGCGCGATGCAGCCCAAGACCGAAGATCGCTTCGAGTCCGCCGAGGCGTTTCGTCGCTCGCTCTCGACGTACCTCTCGCGCCGCGGATCGATCGAGCTCGCGCGCGATGGTCGAGAGCGCGTCGAGGCGCTCGGGGCGATGCTCGCGGCGAGCGACATCGACCGCGTCGCCATCTACCAGACGTTCGGCGCGGCGCGCTTCGCGTTCCTCGAGGCGCTCCGCACGTGGCCCGAGAACGACGCCGCGAGAGAAGGCCTCACGCGCGCCGTGAGGGCGATGATCGACTTCGAGCTCAAGGACGGTGACGCGCTCGCCGCGCAGTCGCTGCTCGCCGACGTCGCCGCCGATCCTGCGCTCGCGGCCCGCGTGGCCGAGGCCGTTCGGGTGCATCGCGAGGAGCAGGAGGCGCTGCGCGCGACCTCTCGCGACTACGATCCGATGGTCGGCCGGCGCACGCGGTGGTTCGTGTCGGTGATCTTCGGCGCGGTGTGGACGATCGTGCCGATCGGGCTCTGGTTCGTCGACGACATGGGCCTGCTCACGAGCTCGCACCTGAACCACGTGCTGACGAACCTGCTGCTCTGCGTGTTCGGCGGAGCCCTCTTCTACTGGGCGCGCGACTCGATGACGCGCACCGCGATCAACCGCGGCATCGTGGGCGTGATGACGGCCGCGTTCATCGCGCAGATCCTCCTCTCCGTGGGCGCGTGGATCGCGGACCTGCCGTCGACGCTCGTGCTCGTCCTCTACTTCGCCGTGTGGACCGGGGTGGCGGGCGCGGCCGTCGCGACGATCGAGGCGCGCCTCTGGCCGTCGATGGTCGCGTTCGGCGCGTGCTTCCTCGCTGGGATGGCCGCGCCGGAGTACCGACACCTGCTCGCGTCGTTCGGCAACGCCGTGCTCGCGATCAACACGACGTTCTTGTGGAGCCGACCCGAAGAAGATCTCGGCGAGGTGCGGCGGCGGATCCAGGCGCGTCGCGAAGGGCGCGATCCGAACCTGCCCTGACCGACTCCGTCAGCGCCCTTCACTCGGCGCGCGACAGCGTGATCTCGGCCTCGATCGTGCGCGCCGGCCATCCCCAGCCGGCGCGCTGCGACTCGAGCCACTCGGCCGATCCGAGCAGCGCCGCGAGCCACCGCGTCGACGGACCGAGCGCGAGGCTGTCCCTGAGCAGCATCGTGAGGGGCACCGCGAGGAGCGCCCCGACGGGGCCCCAGAGCCAACCCCAGAACAGCATCGACGCGAAGACGACGAGGGTCGAGAGACCGAGCGCCTCGCCCATCATGCGCGGCTCGACCACGTTGCCGATCACCACGTTCGCGCCGAGCAGACCGACCGCCACGGCGACGGCCGAGCCCGGGCCGAGCGTGAGGATCGCGATGACGATCGGCGGGATGGTCGCGATCGCCGGGCCGACGGTGGGGATGAAGTTGAAGAGGAACGCCGCGAGGCCCCACAGCACCGGGAAGTCGACCCCGAGCGCCGCGAGATAGACGCCGAAGACGAGGCCCGTCACGGCGGAGAGCAGCGTCTTCACGAGCAGGTAGCGCTGCACCTTGGCCGCGCTGCCCGCGAGCGCCGCGACTCCGTCGTGCGAAGCGCCGAGGAGGATCGCGAGCTTCGCCCGCATCGGGACGACCTCGAAGAGCATGAACACCACGAGCAGCACGACGAGCAGCGCGTTCGACACGACCTCGGTCAGCTCGCGCAGCAGATCGCCGAACACGTGCATGATCCAGCTCGAGTCGGTGAGGCCGTTCAGATCCTCGTGATCGATGGGCACGCCGCGCGCTTGCAGACTCGACACGCTCGAGGACGCGAGCTCGGACAGAGCGACCTGGTAGCGCGGCACCATCGCCTCGAAGCCGGAGAGAGACGTGGCCACGAGCGCCACGAGACCGGCGAGCACGAGCACGTCGACGAGCACCGTGAGGGCGATCGCGAGCACGCGCGGGACCTTCGATCGCACCAAGCGCTCGACGAGCGGGCTCGACAAGACGGCGAGGAACATCGCGACCAGCACCGGGAGGAAGAAACCTCCCGCGACGCGCACGCCCGAGATCACGATCACGATCGCCGCGAGCGTGGTCATGACCCTCGTGCCCGACGTGGGCGGCCGAGCGGCGGGCGGCTGAGCAGGCGGCTGCGCGTCCGTCGGAACCGCCGCGCTGTCGAGACCTTCGTCGCTCATCGCGGCTCGCACCGCTCGAGCTCGCGTCGAATGCTCCGGGCGAGCGCGCGGTCGCGCTCCGACCCCGCACGATCGGCCACGACGCTCGCGTCCCACGCCGCGCCCGCGGCGCCCCAGCAGTCACCCGACATCATGCGGAGACGCGCGACGAGCGCGCGAGGCTCGGCGTCGTCGGGCTCGAGCTCCGCCGCCGCCTCGTACGCCGTCGTGGCGCCGGGCACGTCGCCTTCGAGGAAGCGCGCGTAGCCGAGCTGCTCAAACGCGTTCGAGTCGCCGCCCGTCGTCGCGAGCACGAGGTGCATGACGCCGAGGCGCTCGCCGTGCGCGAGCTCCGCCCACATCAAGAGCACGCGCGTTCCCATGAGCGACACGAGCGCGAGCGCGAAGCACGTGAGCAGCGGCACGAGCAGCCGCGGGGGCGGCGCTGGACGCGCGAACGTCGGCTCGGCGCCCGCGGCGATCATCCGATCGTAGAGCGAGCTCTGCTTGGCGAAGAAGCCGCGCATCACCGCGGGCACGCCGTTCAGCTCGTGGATGCGCTCGAGCACCCTCGCGTAGGCGACACCGCGCGCCGCTGCGTCGCCGGGCTCGGGCAGCGCGCTGCGCTCGAGCTGATGGCGCACGCGCGCGAGCACGAGGACGAGCAGCGAGATCGCGACGCCGATCGCCGCGAGCCCCGAGAGACCCCACGCGCCGTGCGCCGCGCGCACGAGCACGACGGGCACGAGCGCCATCGAGGACACGAAGCGAGCGACACGCAGCGCGCGCGGCTCGCGGAAGTGCGTCAGCTCGTGCTCGACGATCGTGACCAGCGCGTCGCGCGGGAGCTCGTCGACGACCGCGCGCGTGATGACGAGGCGCTCTGCAGGCACGAGCGCGAACGCGTTCGCCATCGGCAGCTCCGCGATCGAGACGGGCGGCGGCGCGACGCCGACGCGAGACGCCGACTCGGAGACGAGCGCGGCGACATCCGCGGAGGGCCCACGAAACAGGCCGATGCGCGTCGCGAGCGCGGCCGGTGCACCGCTCGCCCACGTGAGCGAGGCGGCCGCGGCGAGCACCACGGCGAGGGCCGTGCGCAGATCGAACTGCTCGCTCGCGACGACACAGAGCACGGCGAGCACGACGAGGCTCCCGGGGCCGAGCGCGAGAAGGCCGAGCACGCCACGCCACGTCACGCGCGGGCGATCGGGCGCGACGATCCGACCCACGCGCGCGACCGCGAGCATCGTGGCGATGAGGATCGCGCAGGCCGGCGCGATCGCGACGCCGATCGGCGTGAGGCGCCCGAGCCAGAGCACCCACGCCATCGCGACGAGGACCGTCGACGTCATCGCCCACGACACGAGGCGCGTGCGCGCGGGAAAGCCGAGACGCGCTCGCTCGGACCAGTGCGCCGGCGAGCGCAGCCGCGACAACGGGCGGAGGAGCCACGCCTCGAGCAGCCACGTGAGCGGCACGAGCGTGCCGAGCGCGAGGCAAGGATAGAAGAGCGCCGGGCCCCAGCGCACCCATGCCGGCAGGCTCGACACGAGCTGCTGGAGCGCCGTCACGAGACGATCGCCCGCACGGCCGAGCTCACCGCGGCTTCATCAGCTGGTTGATCGCCCACGTGTCCTTCGCCCGCAAGGAGCCGAACTGGACGCCGACCTGGCCATCGCGATCCCAGCGCACGACGGCTGCGATCTCTGCGGGCTCCTTGAGGGCCGGGAGCTCGACGCGCACCAGCACGTTCGCGCCGAAGGCGACGCGCCTCTCCGTCTTGATGAGCATGCCGCCCAGGCTGACGTTGATCGTCGAGGCGGGGATCTCGACTCCGTCGTGGAGGATCAAGACGGGCAGCTCGACGTCGTAGCGTTCGTGGAGTCTTCGACTTGCGGACATGCGCCCCGTCGCTCGCCAGAGCGGAGCCGGATGAAATGGCTTGAGGCCGACAGTGCGAGCGTGCAGCATCGATGTCAAGCGTGGCCACGGAGCCTTCATCGTCCGAGAACGAGGCGCCCGAGACGCCGCCCACCCCGCCCGCGGCGAGCCCGCCGAGCGCGGCTCGCGTGCCCTCGCGCGCAGGCTTCTACGCGGTGCTGGCGGCCGTCGCGATCCCCGGAAGCGTGGCGGCGCTGTGGCTCGCGCCGAGGCCCGCGTATCCAGCGGAGATGCCGCCGCTCGTCGTGCCGCACCAAGACGCCGCGCAGGCTCACGCCGCGATCGTTCGGCTCGCCGACAGCGCTCCGGAACAGTCCGAGCAAGGCGACGAACGCACCACGCTCTACCTCGAGCACGGTCGCCAAGAGGTCCGTCCGACCTCGACGCCCGACGAGGCGCGCGCGCGTGATCAGCGCCTCGAGGCGATCGCCGCAGAGCTCTCCGACGAGGGCACGATCGACGCGGTGCGCGCGGCTGACGTCCTCGGGACGATCGAGGCGCTCGGCGTCCCCGGCGACGCGCGGCTCGGCGACAAGGGCGCCTTCCCAGCGTCGCTCGAGCTCTACGGCGCCGTGATCGATGGGCGGCGTGTGGCGCCCGCCGTCGTGATCGAGTCGCTCGCGTGGGCGCGATGGAACGGCATCCACCGACGTCCCCTCACCGAAGGCATGGACTCTGCGCTCCTCCGCGCCTACCACGGCTGGCTCGTCTTCCACGGCCCGCGCGAGGGGACCGAGTTCCGCGACGACGCGCTCGTCGACTACGTCCGCGCGGGAGGCCAGCGCGGCCTCGAGACCGAAGGCTTCCTGCGTCTCTCACGCAGCGACAACACCGGCGCGCGGTTCGCGTTCGAGGCTGCGTACGAGGCGAGCGGCAACCTGCGCCTGCGCAACCACGCCCTGGCCCTCGGCCTCGTCGAGCTCGACAGCGAAGACGTGCATCCGTCGGGCGACGGCAGCTGACCGATGCCCGAGTTGACCTCCCACGGGCCCACGTCATCCTTCGGCCCTTCGCGCGGGACACGACGCGCGGAGATCTCGCTCGTACGTCGGTTCAGAAGTTCGATCCGGACTCGCGGTTCCGTCCGGAGCGAACTGCTGAACCGACGTACGAGAAGAACCCGGAACGAAGTTCCGGGCAGAAGTACCATCCTCTCGCGAACGGTGGATGCATGCGTTTCGACCTGAAGAAGGCGCTCTTCATCCTGCCGAACCTGTTCACGCTGTCGTCGATCTTCTGCGGCTTCTTCGCGGTGCTCACGTGCCTCGGCGAGCCGACGGCGGGGGCGTTCTACAAGGCCGCGCTCCTCATCGTGTTCGCGATGTTCTTCGACACGATCGACGGCCGCGTCGCGCGCCTCACCAAGACGCAGAGCGCGTTCGGCGTGCAGATCGACTCGATCGCCGACGTCGTGTCGTTCGGCGTCGCGCCGGCGATCCTCCTCTACCGCTGGTCGCTCCACCAGCTCGGCGACGCGGGCATCGGCATCAGCTTCGTGTTCCTCGCGTGCGGCGCGATCCGGCTCGCGCGCTTCAACGTGCTCGCGATGGCGCCGAGCGGCGCGCCGAAGAAGCCGAGCAAGTTCATCCTCGGCCTCCCCATCCCGGGCGCGGCGGGCATCGTCGTCTCGATCGTCGTCGCGAACTTCGCGGTGACCGGCAGCTTCGAGGCACAGCCCTACCTCGTGTCGGCCGTGGTGATCGCGCTCTCGTTCTTCATGGTGAGCACGATCAAATTCCGCTCGTTCAAGGACGTGCGCTGGGGCGTGCGGAGCATCTTCTTCGCGGTCGCTGCGGTCGGCTCCGCCACCGCCATCGCGATCGTGTTCCACCCCGCGTTCGCGCTCGTGTGGATGCTCGCCGGCTACATCACGATCGGCGTGCTCGAGGCGGTGCTCGACATCTCGCGTCGCCTCGCGGGCAAGCCCTCGCGCCTGGTCGACACGAGCGCGACCGAAGAGAAGCCCGCTGAGGCCACGCCGTCCAAGGACGCGTGATGTCGGCGCCGGTGGCGTCGGCGGCGGTGATGTCGGCGGCGGGCGTGCGCGAGGCGAGCCGCGGTGACGTCCTCGCGATCCACGCGTTGATCGTCGCGCTCGCCACGTACGAGCGCGCGGCGCACGAGGTGCTCGCCACGCCCGACGATCTCGAGCGCGCGCTCTTCGCCGAGGCGCCCCGCGTCTTCGCGCTCGTCGCCGAGCTCGACGGTGTGGTCGTCGGCTTCGCGCTCTGGTTCACGACCTACTCGACGTGGGTCGGTCGCCACGGGATCTGGCTCGAAGATCTCTTCGTCCTTCCCGAGCACCGCGGTCACGGCCTCGGCAAGGCGCTGCTCGTCGCGCTCGCCCAGCGGTGCGTCGCGAACGGCTGGGGTCGGCTCGAGTGGAACGTGCTCGACTGGAACGAGCCCGCGCTCGGCTTCTACCGATCGCTCGGCGCGCTGCCGCTCGACGAGTGGACCGTGCACCGCCTCTCGGGCGCTTCGCTACGAGCGCTCGCGGATCAACGCGCGGATCAACGAAGCGATGCGCGGAACGCGCGGTAGGCGTCGCGCCGGCTCGTCTCCGTCATCGGGCCTGCGAAGCGGTACACGAGCCGACCCTGCCGGTCGATGATGCCCACGTTCGCCGCGTCGGTCGCGAAGCCGAACGGCGCGCGGCGCATCACGCCCTCCCAGTCGAGGATGATGTCCGACCCCCATCGCTCGACGGCGGGCTGGATCATCGAGCGCACGAGCGTCTCGGGCACCATGCCGACGTCGCCGAGGTTCGCCACGCCGTAGAGCACGGCGCGCTCCTCGAGGTGGTTGTCGGCCACGTAGCGGCGCATCTCACCCTTGAACGCGTCGTTGTCGTAGACGTGCGCGCGGTCCTCGTAGAAGAGGACGACCGTGCGGTGACCGCGCTCGACCGAGAGACGAATCCGCCCCTGCATCGAGGGCAGATCGGCATCGACCTGCGCAGGCGGCGAACCGCTCGCGGGCGGGGGCGCGTCCTGCGCGGCGATCGCGGGACCGAGCGCGACGAACGACAGGATCGCGCCTGCACCGAGGACGAGCGCCGACACACTCCGTGCGACTCGCATCGCCCGAAGATAGCAGGCCTCGCGTCGAAGGCCGTCGCGGATCGCGCCGTCAGTGCCCCTCAGCGCGACCGCGGACCGTCGAGCACGCAGCGCACGCCGCCGAGATCCATCTCGGGGATGCACTCGTTGCACGCGTTGCAGCGGCTGCGATCGAGCTCGCCCGAGCGCATCCGCAGCACGAGCTCCGGATCCGCGAGCAGCGCACGCCCGAGCACGACGAAGTCGAAAGAAGGCCTCCTCGAACTCGTAGCGATCGAGGACCGCCCCGCCGAGCACGCGCATGGCGACGCGCGCGATCGCGTCGTCTTGCGCCGCGGCCATGCGCGCGAGCGGCAAGCCTCCACGAAGGAGGAAGAACGCCGTTCGGCTCGTGAATCCGCCGCTCGGCACGATCAGATCGACGTCGCCGCTCGCGTCGATCGCGCGCGCGATCTCGATCGACTCTTCGATCTCGAGGCCTCCCTCGAAGCCGTCGGCGAGGTTCGTCTTCGCGAGCACCGCGAACCTTGCTGAAGAAGCCGGCGTGACCGAGCTGGATCGACGCCGCGCCGCCCGCGTCGTGCACGCGCGTCGTGAGCTCGCGGAGCACGCGTCGCGACTCGGGACCGAGGCCGAGCTGGTTCACGAACGTGCGCCCGTGATCGTCGACCGCAGTACGCGACCGTCGTGAGCCCCACGCCGCCGCTCGCGAGCCGCTCGTGGAAGAGCGCGAGCTCCTTCGTCGCGACGCCGCCCGGGCTCATGCCCTCGAACGTGGCCGCCTTGATCACGCGGCTCTGGAGCTCGAGCGGGCCCAGCGACGCAGGAGCGAGCGCGTCGCTCATCCGCGCGCTTCGTCCGTGAGGAACGGCAGCACGGCGGCGACGAAGCGCTCGGTCGCGTCGACGTGCGCGAAGTGCGAGGCGTCGTCGAGCCACGTGAACCGCGCGTCGGGGATCAGCGCGCCGAGGCGCTCGCCGACGATCGGCGGCACCATCGGATCGCGCCTCGCGTACACGAGGTGGAGCGGGATCGGAAAGCGGTCGCGCGAGCGGAGCATGTCGGCGAAGCGGTCCATCTCCTTCGCGTCGAGCGTCTCGACGAGCATCGTGAGGAACGCGCGGAGGCCATCGGGCTCGCGCAGCGGCGCGGCGTACTCGCGGTGCTCCTCGCGCGACTTCAAGCGCTCGTCCCAGTAGTGGACGTTGCGGTGGACCCATCGCTCCGGGTCGCGGCGCACCAGCGCAGACACGACGCGCTGCCAGCCCGGCAGCGCGCGCGTCGCGACGCGGAGCGCGCGCATGCGCGCCGTCGCGACGCCCGGAGAGTGCAGGTTCACGAGCCGCGACATCGCGCCCGGATCGCGCAGCGCGACGTGCATCAGCAGGTAGCCGCCGAGCGAGTTCCCGATCGCGGGCGCGCCGCGCAGACCGAGCGCGTCGATCAGCGCGACGAGGTGCTCCGCGATCGCGTCGGGCGTGTACGGACCGCGTGGCTTGTCGGTGCGCCCTGCGCCGACGAGATCGGGCATGTAGAGCGTGAAGCGCGCACCCAGCAGCGGCAGCACGTAGCGCCACGAGTAGCTCGTCGTCATGAAGCCGTGGAGGAGCAGCAGCGGCGGGCCCGATCCGTGGACGCGCACGTGCGTACGCACCGCTCCGAGCGCGGGCGACGTCACGGCCACGTGCCGCGCCTCCGTCTCGAAGAAGCGATGCGCGACGCGAGGCGCGTCCGGGACGCGCGTGAACGGCAGCTGGCGAAACGGCTCCATGGGCGGCGAGCGTAGTCGCTCCGCGAAGGACGCTCGAATCGCGAGCGCGGCCGCGACTACACTCGCGGGCGATGGTCGACGTCGAGACCCTGGATCGGTTCGAGCGCCTGCGCGGCGTGTCGGTCGCGCGCGCGATCCTGAAGGACGCCTTCGGGCTCGAGCTGGTGCTCGTCAGCGACGCCGGTCCCCTCGCGCACGCGCGCGGCGGCGTCATGGTCGGATCGAGCGAGGTCTGTCGTACGGCGCTCTTCTCGCGCGAGGGCTTCGCGCGCTGCGACGCGCACTACCGCGCGATCGGCGCGGGCGAGGCCGAGCAGGTGAGCACGTGTCACCTCGGTCTCGGATGTCTCTCGGTCCCCGCGCGCACCGCAGACGGGATCATCCACGTGGTCGCGAGCGGCTTCTCCGCGACGAGCCTCGTGGGCGCGCCGCCCGTCGATCCTCGCGCGCTCGCGCACGCGCTCGTGGCCCTCGATCCTTCGCTCCGCGACGCGACCGAGCCCGTACGAAAGCTGCCGATCGTGAAGGGCGATCGCGCGGCCACCGTGCGCACGATCTTGCGCGTGGCCGCGCAGGAGATCGCCAACGACGCCGAGGACGAGCTGCGTCGTCTCACGCCGCGTGAGGCCGGCGTCGTCGGGCGCGGCGAGGGCGCGCGCACGATCACACCCGCGCGACAGGACGTCGCCGCGCCGACGCTGCCCGGTCTCTTCGGGATCGTCGGCGCGTCGTCGCGCATGCGGTCGGTGTTCGAGCTCGTGCGCAAGGTCGCGGCCAGCGATGCCAACGTGCTCGTGGTCGGCGAGAGCGGCACGGGCAAGGAGCTCGTGGCGCGCGCGATCCACGACCACGGCACGCGACGCGGCAAGCCCTTCATCGCGCAGAGCTGCGCGGCGATGTCGGACGAGATCCTCGAGTCCACGCTCTTCGGACACGTGCGCGGCGCGTTCTCGGGCGCGATCCGCGCGTCCGAAGGTCTCTTCGGCGCGGCGCGCGGCGGCACGCTCTTCCTCGACGAGGTCGCAGAGATGCCGCTCGCGATGCAGGCGAAGCTCCTGCGCGTCTTGTCCGACGGGACGTACCTCCCGGTCGGCGCGGTGCATCCCAAGCGCACCGACGTGCGCCTGCTCGCGGCCACGCACCGCGACCTCACCGATCTCGTCGCGCGCGGCAGCTTTCGACAGGACCTCTTCTATCGCCTGCACGTGCTCGCGATCGAGCTGCCGCCGCTCCGCGAGCGCACGGGCGATCTGAAGCTCTTGCTCGATCAGTTCGTCGCGGAGACGCCGAACGTGCCGGGACGCGTGAGCCCCACGGCGATGCGCTGTCTCGAGAAGCACGCGTGGCCCGGCAACGTGCGCGAGCTACGCGCCGAGGTCTCGCGCTGGGCGATCACCGCGGTCGGCGCGCCCGAGGTCGGGCCCGAGCACCTCTCGCAGCCCATCCGCGAGGCCGGCGGCTACGGCGGCGGCGCCGAGGACCCCGCGATCCACGCGGCAGCAGCGGGCTCGGGGACCCTCGACGCGGCCATCGAGTCGCTCGAGCGCGCGCTCCTCACGCGAGGCCTCGAGCGCACGCAGGGCAACCGCACCCAGCTCGCGCGCGAGCTCGCGATCAGCCGCACGACGCTGCTCGAGAGGCTCAAGCGCTTCGGCCTCGAGTGACCACTCGAAGACGCTTCGAGTGACTCCCGCCAAGCGAGAGCGAGGCGTCCAAGCGGGGCTGGGGCCCCGCACGGAGCACGCGCTTCGGCGCGTGGAGCGGGAGGGGGCCCCGCATCGCGGGCCCTGTGGAAATAGAGGGTCCGCACGGACCCTCGGGAAAAAGAGTCAGTCGTGTTCCGCGTCCCACTCGGCGCGGGCGGCCTTGGCGGCCTCGAGCGCGCTCTGGATGTCCTCGGGAGGCGCGGGGATCGGCTGGCCGGCGTCGATCGCGGCGAGCACCGACTTGCCGTACTCGCTGATCACGAAGACCGGGCCGAATCGCCCGAAGAAACGGGCCACGCGGAGCACCTGATGCGGTCGCGCGCGCTGCACGGCATCGCGCACATCCGGCCACGCGAGACCGAGCACGCGCTTGAGGTCGCGGTACGCAGCGCCCGGCACGAACTCCGGGTCGGCGCCCGCCTGCGGCAGGGCGGCGTTGCGGTCGGTCACCTCGACGACGGCGCGGAGCACCTTGAGCGTGAGCTCGTCGATCGCGAACACCTCCATCGGCGGACGCGCCTTGGGCGGCGTGGGCGGCTTGATCTCGCGGATCGGGCGCGGCAGGCGCTTGCTGCGGTCGAACGAGCGCCCTCCGCCACCGGTCTTGGCGCGCGAGCTGCCGAACGTGCGGACGTTGGGCGCGACGACCGGCGCCTCGCGGAGGATCGGACGCGACGGCGTCGGGTTCGGCTCACGCGGCGCGACGATCGCGTTCGGCGTGTAGAAGTTCCGGCGCGGCGCGCGGTCTCGCTCGAACGCGGGCGGCTGCGGCGCGGCGATGTAGCGCTCGAGCACGGCGCGATCGAGGCCGCGCGCGGGGGTCGGGATGGTCTTGGTCCCACTGGGATCCGGACCCTCCTTGGGGCCGTCCGCAGCGGGACGACGACGGACGACGGGGATCTTCGGACGGTCTGTCATCGCGCTCTTGGTTTTGGGGGGGCGAGGTCTTCCCAACCTCTTCGACGGTACCGGCCCACACCGGCTGTCGTGTCCTGGGCCGCTCGAACCACTCAGCGAACCATCCTCGGGGGTCTCGGACCGGTGCTCGGAGCGGTGGCTCCAGGCGGGCTCGCGACGACTCGAGGACCACTCTGTTGGAGCACGAAACCCCCAGGGTTGGCAACGGGGTCGGCGTTGCAAAATGTGTTGGGGGAGAAACTCCTCGACCTAGCGGGGACGATCGTTCAGGCGCGCGCGCCCGGCCGCCGCGAGGCCGGGATGCGGACCTCCACGCGCACGTCGGGCTTGAGCTTCAGCGTGCCGAACATGGCCGAATACGGGGCGATCCCGAAGTCTGGCTGGTGGAGCGTCGCGGTCGCGACGAGGTCGTCGCCGCGGGGCTCCACCGAGACGCGCACGCTGCGCGAGCGACCGTGCAGCTCGAGCATTCCCTCGATCGCGGGAACCGAGGGTTGCGCCGCTGACCAGGCCAGCGAGGCCTCGAAGCGAATCGTCGGATGCCGCGACGCGCGGAGCACGTCGTCGAGGATCGTCTGCTCGATCTTCCGCTTGTCTCTGTCCGACAGCGCCGTGGGTGCCGGCCGGCCATCGACGACCGCGTGCAGCACGCGCAGGCTCTTCGCGTCGAGCTCCGCGCGGATCCGGCTCGCGTCGTCGGGCCACTCGATCGACATGCGGGTCACGTCGATCTCGAGGTCGTGCGCGACCGCCGAGAGGATGCCTTCCTTGAACGTGAAGACACGCACACGCGCGTCGCGCTCGTCGATCGTCGGCATCGGCGCATGCTGACAGAGCGCGCGCGTCCTCAGAAGACGAGATCTCACCCGCGCGATATCGTCGCGCACATGTTCGCCTCGCCTCGCACGCGCGCACTCGCCGGGCTCACCACGCTCTTCCTCGCCGCGGGCTGCGGCGGCACGTCCGCGAGCGACGACGCGGCGACCCTGCCCGAGCGCGACGCGCCCGGCCTCGACGCTCCTACGGTCGCTGAGCTCGACGCTGCGCGCACCGACGACGCGTTCGCCACGCCGGACGCGCCGCGCACGGATCTCGTGGACGTCAGGCATGCGCGCGAGCTCCGCGGCGTGTGGCTCTCGAGCGTGTCGAACCTCGACTTCCCCAGCCGCACCGGCCTCACCGAGTCGCAGGGTCGCGCGGAGCTCGAGGCCGTGGTCGCGCGCGTCGAGAGCGCGGGCCTCAACACGATCTTCTTCCAGGTGCGCCCCGAGTCGGACGCGCTCTACGACTCCAGCCTCGAGCCGTGGAGCCGCTTCCTCACGGGAACGCAGGGGAGCGATCCAGGCTGGGATCCGCTGGCGATCCTGCTCGAGCTCGCGCACGCGCGTGGCATCGAGGTTCACGCGTGGCTCAACCCGTACCGCGGCATGTCGAGCGCGAGCGCGACCACCGCGTCGACGCACGTCACCCGCACGCTCTCGGACCACGCGATCCGCTACGGCTCCGCGATCGTGATGGATCCGGGCGCGATGCCGGTGCGCGAGCACGTGCTCGCCGTGATCGCCGATCTCACCGACCACTACGACGTCGATGGCGTGCACTTCGACGACTACTTCTATCCGTACCCCGACGCCGACTCGACGCCCTTCCCCGACGACGAGACCTACGACGCGTACACCGACGGAGGCGGCACGCTCGCGCTCGCAGACTGGCGCCGCGACAACGTGAACGCGCTCGTGCGCGCCGTGCACGATCAGCTCGAGCGCGATCACCCCGACATGCGCTTCGGCATCTCGCCGTTCGGCATCTACCGACCCGGCATGCCCAGCGGCATCCGCGGCCTCGACGCGTACGCGACCATCTACTGCGACGCGCCGCGCTGGATGAGCGAGGACTGGGTCGACTACGTCGCGCCACAGCTCTACTGGCCGACCACGCCCGCGGCGCAGGCCTTCGAGCCGCTGATCGGCTGGTGGGGCATGCAGGCCGACGCGCACGAGCACGTGTTCGCAGGGCAGGCGCTCTACCGCCTCGGCTCGACCGCCACGTGGACGCTCGATCAGATGGAGACGCAGATCGAGATCGTGCGCGGCCTCGAGCCCGACGGTCGCGTGATGGGCTCGCTCTACTTCCGCTACGCGAACCTCGACGACGATCTCCTCGGCGTGGCCACCGCCTTCGAGGATCGCGTCTACGCGAGCCCAGCGCTCCCTCCCGCGATCCCGCGCCTCACCACGCACCCCGAGCCGCCCTCGCTCGTGTCCGACGCGACGACGGTGCGCGTCGGTCACCCGTCGATCGCCGACGTGCGCTTCTTCGCCGTCTACCGCGACGAGAGCGGATCGTTCGTGCTCGATCGCGTCGTCGGCGCGAGCGAGACCGAGCTCACGCTCAGCCCAGGAACGTGGGCGATCACGGCGATCGGCCGAGGCACCACCGAGAGCCGCGGCGCCCGCATCACCCTCGAGTGATCAGCGAGCGAAGCGCAGCGGCGAGCTCGGCGAGCCGAGCAAGGGGGATGGGGCCCCGCGCGTCAGCCGAGCGTCAGCGAGGGAGCGGGAGGGGGCCCCACGGCGTGGGCCCCACACAGTGTGGGAGGGTCCGCACGGACCCTCGGGAAATCACAGCCCGGCTTCGTCCATGCGGCGCATGCCCTCGAGGAGGAGCGACTCGATGCTCGCTTGCATCGTCTTCTCCTTGGGCTTCACCGTCGGGTCGAACTTGAAGTCGCCGTCCTTGAGCAAGAGCATCTGGTAGAAGGCCTCTTCGCCGACCACCTGCGCGAACACCGTGTGAACGATGAGCCCTTCGGCGAAGTAGATCTCGCCCACGCGGTGCTGTGACACGAGGCGCAGACAGCCCGACTTGCGGCCCTGTCCGAGCACCTGCACCACCTCCGAGAGGCCCATGTCGCGCAGGCTCCCCGAGAGGCCGCCGCCGCCGCGACGACGGAGGAGCGCCTCGAAGATCTGGCCGCACTTCGCGACCACCAGCTCCACCGCCGTGGGCTTGGTGAGGTAGTCCGCGGCGCCGAGCTCGTAGCCGCGCGAGACGGACTCGCGATCGCTCCTCCGCGTGTGGAACACGAACGCGATGTCCTTGTTGCGCTCCTCGGCGCGCGCGACCGCGACGAGCCCGAAGCCATCACCGCCGTCGAGATCCACCTCCGTGATCACGATGTCGAAGCGCTCGCCGCGCAGGCGCCCTTCGGCCTCGGGCCGCGTGCGCGTCGTCGTGACGTCGTAGCCCTGCTCCTGGAAGCGGATCTCGAGGCTCATCGTCACCTGCGGCTCGGGCTCGACGATGAGCACGCGCGGGCGGATGCCGACGTTCGTTGCGCGGTCGGAGCCCGCGACCAGGCGCAGCGGATCGACGAGCCCCGGATCGAAGAGCTGTCCGCCGAGCTGCCGCACGACCTCCACGGCCTCACGCGGCGTGAGCACGCGGCGGTACGGGTTCTTCGCGTTGGTGGTGAGGTCGCAGTAGGTCTCGGTGATCGCGAGGATGCGCGCGCCGAGCGGGATCTGCTTGTTCTCGAGGTTCTTCGGGAACCCCTTGCCGTCCCAGCGCTCGTACATGCTCTCGAGGATCGCGCGCGTCGCGTCGTTGAGGCGCGCGCCCTCGAAGAGCTTCGCGGGGGCGTCGAACGACTTCTGCGCCTGGAGGCGATGACCGTCGAAGCGCGACACGTTGAGCGCGGTGAGGTGGTACGCGCTCGCCGTCTTGCCGATGTCGTGGAGGTACGCCGCCACCGCGAGCGCGTTGCGGTCGGCCTTGGTCATCGACAGCCGATCGGCGATCTTCGCGGCGATCGACGCGACGTGCGCCGAGTGCCCGCGGAGCTCGCCGCGCGATTGATCGAGCAGCGAGACGAGCACCTTCACCGTCTCGAGGTAGCTCGCGTAGTCGGGCGCGGCCTCGAAGGTGCCGAGCTTGTCGTCGATCTTTCCGCCGCTCGTGGCGTCGAAGCGCCCGAGGTCGAGGCCCGGCGCGGGGGGCGCCGCCACGTTCATGCGGCTCGTGGGCGAGCGCGGCGGCGGCGACGGTCCGACGTCGAGGCCGCCGAGGTCGATGCCGCGCACCGGCGTGCCCGGCGCGGCGACCGGTGGGCGTGCGCGAGGCGCAGCCGCGGCACCGCGTCCGGGCTGGGGTCGCGCGCCCGTGCCGACGTCGAAGTCGAGGCCGAGATCGAGGCCTCCCATCGGCCCACCGGTCTCGTCCATCGGCGGCGGCAGGCCGCTGCTCTTGTCGGGCAAGAGCTTCGAGAACGCCATCGGATCGCCGCCGTAGTATTTCTTGATCGACGCCGTGATCGCGGCGGGGCGCGCCACGTACGCGCGCACCTCGCGCACGCCGGTCACGACCTGCACGTGCTTGGGCACATCGTCGTCGAGATCGGCGACCACGATCGAGAGCGACTGCGAGCGCGAGTCGAACACGACCGGACAGCACTGGTACCGCTCGCACACGCGCCGCGGCACCATCGAGAGCGTCTGCCGATCGATGCCGGCC
Organism: uncultured Sandaracinaceae bacterium; assembly: GCA_964502175.1. Classification (GTDB taxonomy): domain Bacteria; phylum Myxococcota_A; class Polyangia; order Polyangiales; family Sandaracinaceae; genus JAFLCL01. The sequence continues at coordinate 8,982 of CAZCVE010000014.1, read as the reverse complement.
TTCGCGAGGCGATCCGTCGAGACGAAGCGCGTCTGGTACATGTGCGCGACGGCCTTGAGCAGCTCGTGCTCGGACATCGCGTTCGTCTCGATGAGCAGCTCGATGATCGCCTCACCGCTGCGCTTGGCCTGGTGATAGACGGATTCGTACTGGCTCGCGCTGATGCGCGCGTCGTCGCGAAGACGATCGAGGATCTTCATCGCGCCCGCGTTCTTGCCCGGCGGTGAGGTGCTCACGAGGAACCTCGATGATGCCACAGCGTCGAGCGCGTCAGGCCACGGATCTCGCACGGACGGAACGAACGGAGGCCCGACGACATGCGTCGAGCCTCCGCGGGGACCGAGGAACAGCGCGGATCAGGGCGCCGGCTGACCAGCAGCCACCCAACCATCGAGCAGGTTGGCGACCTCGGTGCGGGTCGGCTCGGCGAGACCGCCCGGCGGCATGCTGCCGGCGCGCACACGCATCGCGGCGCACGCGCCCTTGGTGATGCCCGCGCACGCGCCCGCAGAGAGCTGCGAGTCCATGTACGCCATCATCGCGTTGGCCTGCGCCATGTTGTGGCCGCCAGAGCCGATCGACGCGTGGCACGGCGTGCAGTTCGCCTGGAGCGCCGTGTGAACGTCCGTCCACGTGGCCGGCGTGACCACCGCATCGGGCGACACGAACGCATCCGGGTCCGCCATCATGCCGGTGTCGTCCGTCGCGACGACGAACGCGTCGTTCGCGCTCGGCGCGTCGACCGCAGACGGTGCGTCTTCACCCGGCGCGACGAACGCGTCGTTGCGAACGGCAGCATCGGGAGTGACCTCGGGGCTCGGACAGCCGACGAGAGAGAGCGCGAGCGCGATCACGGGCGCGGACCAAAGACGAAGCGACATGGGGATTCCTCCACCGCGTAGGAAGCCTCATCACGCGCAGAACCGCAAGAAAAGAGGCTCCCGGCGAGAGAGCGCGCTCAAGCCGCGACGCGCGGAGGCGGTGCGAGTCGCCCACGGATCGCGACGAACAAGCCCACCCACGCGGCCGCGAGCGAGACCGCGATCCCGAACGACACGTGCGCGCCGACCGTGTCCGCGATCCACCCCGACGACATCGCGAGTGGCGCCTTGCCGAGCACCTCGAGCGTCGCGAGCAGCGTGTAGTGCGTGGCGCCGATGCGGCGATCGGTGTGCTGCATCATGAACGCGAACATGATCGTCGTGAGCGCGCCGGACACGAGGTGCTCGGCGCACGTCGCGGCGATCACGAACGAGCCCGTCAGCGGGCCCGCCGGCTCCACCCGCAGCGCAGCGATGGCCCAAGGCATCGAGAGCGCGAGCACGCGCATCGAGCCGACGATCACGAACGCGCGATCGACCGAGAGCCGGCTCGCGAGCGCGCCCCCGAGCAGCGATCCGCCGATCGACGCGGCCATGCCGTAGGTGCCGACCCAGAGCCCGATCGTCGCGCGAGGGATGCCTTGATCGACGAGCAGCGGGAGGAACACCGGATCGACCAGCGACTCGCCGAGCTTGTAGCCGAGGAGCAGCAAGACGAGCCACCGCGCAGAGGGCCGCGTCATCGCCTCTCGCAGCGCGCCGAAGATCGCGCGGAAGCTGACGTGCACGGCCTTCTCACCGACTGACGGTGCCGAGCCCGCGCCCGTCGCGTGCGTGTCGACGAGCTTGGTCTCGTCGACGAAGAGCGTGATCACGAGGATCGCGAGGACCACCGCGCTCATCGCGAAGAAGAGCCCCTGCCACCCGAGCTCGAGGCGCTCGCTCGCCCACACGAGGAGGCCGCCACCCGCGAGCATGCCGACCTTGTAGCCCACGACCTGCGCCGCGTTGCCCGCGCCGAGCTCGCCCTCGGAGAGCAGATCGACCGCGAGCCCGTCGACCGCGATGTCCATCGTCGCGGCGAAGAAGTTCATCACGAGCACGAGCACCAGCAGCGGCCACGGGTCGGGGCGGATCGGCGCGAACGCGGCGGCGATCATCGAGCCCGCGAGCAAGAGCTGCATCGGCACGATCCACGACCGACGACGCCCGAGCGCGGGCCAGTGGTGTCGATCGACGAACGGCGCCCACAGCGCCTTGAGCGACCACGGCAGCGCGAGCGCCGTCGTCAGCGTGATGTGCGTCATCGAGACGCCCTCGTCGCGCAAGAGGGCCGAGAGCGCGTTGGCTTGGAAGCCGAACGGCAAGCCCTGCACGAGGTAGAGCGCCGCGAGGAACGCGATCCGCGCGATGCGGCGAGGGCTCATCTCCGCGCGAGCTCTTCAGCTGCCGAGGATGCGCTCGATCGTCTGCCGCGCGCGCCCCTCGACGAGCGCCTCGAGCAGCGCACGAACGCGCGGGTGCGCGTCGAGGATGCGCTGCACACGGTGGCGCGCGAGCACCGCGCACGTCACGTCGGTCACCGCGTCCACCGTCGCGGTGCGCGGCGAGCCCATGAGCACCGACACCTCGCCGAGGCACGCGCCGCGCGACAGCTCCGCGAGCTGGATCTCGCCCTGCGGGCTGTGGGTGTGCACGCGGACCGTGCCCTCCATCACGAGGAACATCGTGTCGCCGGGATCACCCTCGCGGAGCAGCATCTCGCCCGCGTCGTACTGCATGACGAACGCGCTCTCGAGGAGCTCCTTGCGCGCACCTTCGTCGAGCGACTTGAAGAGGTGGCTCTTGGCGACGATCTCCGCCATGTCGCGCTCGAGCGAGGAGACCTCCTCGGCCGAGAGCGTGCGGGCGCCGGTGGGAAACGATGACGGCCGATACGGCACGGATCGATGGTGCACGATCCCGCCAGATCTTTCGACTTTCTCGCGCGCGGCGCGTCGCGGTTCGGCGCATCGCGGCTACGCTCGGGCGACATGGAGTGGCTGAACTACCATCACCTCCTCTACTTCTACGTGGTCGCGCGCGAGGGCACGATCGCGAAGGCCGGTCAGGTGCTGCGCCTCGCGCAGCCCACGATCTCCGGGCAGATCCGCGCGCTCGAGGAGTCGTTCGGCGAGAAGCTCTTCGTGCGCACGGGCAGGAACCTCGAGCTCACCGAGACGGGCCGCATCGCGTACCGCTACGCCGAAGAGATCTTCACGCTCGGCAAGGAGCTGCAGGACACGCTCAAGGGCCGCCCGAGCGGGAGACCGATGCGCTTGCTCGTCGGCATCTCGGACGTGGTGCCCAAGCTGATCGCGCACCGCCTCCTCGAGCCTGCGCTGCGCAGCGAGCCGCGCGTCTCGGTCGTCGTGACGGAGGGAAAGACCGATCGCCTGCTCGCCGATCTCTCGGCGAGCGCGCTCGATCTCGTGATCGCCGACTCGCCCATCACGCCGGGCTCGCGCGTGCGCGCCTTCAACCACTTGCTCGGCGAGAGCGGCCTCACCTTCTTCGCGCGGAAGGACGTCGCCGCGCGCCTCACGGGTCCTTTCCCCAAGAACCTCGACGGTCAGCCGCTGCTCTTGCCCACCGACAGCACGGTGATGCGTCGCGGCCTCGATCGCTGGCTCGAGAGCCACGGCGTGCGCCCTCAGGTCGTCGCCGAGCTCGCCGACAGCGCGCTGATGAGCCTCTTCGGCGAGCGCGGCGAGGGTGTGTTCCCGGGCCCGACCGCGATGGAGAAGGAGCTCCGCGAGCACTACGGCGTCGAGGTCGTCGGCCGCGCGCCGGAGCTGCGCGAGCGCTTCTACGCGATCACGGTCGAGCGACGGATCAAGAACCCCGCGGTCCAGGCCATCAGCGATGCGGCGCGTGATCAGGTCTTCCGCGAGTAGCCCTCGACGTCTCAGCGCGGCGCGGTCACCGGACGACGGTGTGAGCATCGGCAGCGCGGAGCGCGATCTCTGCTCCCAGCACGCTCGACATGCTGGGGATCTCCTCGACGAGCGGTGCCTCGAACACGCGACCCGTCTTCGCCCAGCGCCCACTACGAAGTCCCGGGCAGAACGACAATCCAGATCGAACTCCCGAACCAACGCACCAAATCTAGCTAGCCGCTCATGCCCGTCGCGACTCGTACATCCGAGTCACGAACTGCCCCGCGGGCCGCGCGCGGAACTCCTCGATCATCGCCTTCGCCTCCACGCTGAGGCGCTCGAACGGAACGGCCGTGCGCGCGTACGCGTCGGGGAACGCGAGGGGCGCCGACAGCGCGGCGAACGTGAGGTCGGCGGCGCTGAACGCATCGCCGGCGAGGAACGTGCGTCCGTCGGCGAGGCGCGCCTCGATCTCGGCCATGAGCACCTCGAGCTTCGCGCGCGAGCGCTCGACGCCGGGCGGATCGACGCGAAGGCCGCGTCGGATCGCGAACACGAACGCGCCCCGGAACCGACGCGCGAGCCGCGCCTCGAAGGGGCTCGCGCCCGAGCTCAGCAGGTCTTCGATCACCGCGGAGTCGGCGCGGAGCACGAGGTCGTACGCGTAGCGTCGCGCGTGAGGACCGAGCTCGTGGTCGAAGCGCGCCTCGAGCGCGCGCACGTCGTCGCCCACCGCGCCGTCGGGAAAGAGCGGCGGCGCGCTGCCGTGTCGATCGGCGTGCTCGAGGATCTCGGTCGACTCGCGGAGCACGCGCCCCTCGCTCGTGACGAACACGGGCGCCGTGCGATTGCCTCCCGCCCCGAGCGTCGCGCGCCACGACAAGAGCGGCGGATGCGCCTCTTCCACGTAGGGCACGCGCGCCCGATCGAGCGCCCACCGCGCCTTCTCGCAGAAGTGGCTGTAGCGAATGGTGACGAGGCGCGCGTTCGACATGCCGTGAGCGAGAAAACTGAACTCAGTGGGAGCGCATCTGCATGAACACCATGCCGCCGGTGATGCAGAGCGACACGAGGGTGAGGAGGAGGCCCATCGCGCATCCGATCACGCGCGCGATCATCATCTGCTGTTGCATGGGGCGACGAGTACCACGGCTCGCCGCCCGCGTGCGCGTCAGGACCGCGCTCGACTCCACACGAAGTAGAACTGACGCGGCACGAGCGCGGGGTGCGTCGAGAGGCGACGGTAGAGGTCGTTGTCCTTGAACAGGCGCTCCACGCGCGGGGTCATCAGGGCCTGCTCGATCGGGAGCGCGATCGTCCGCACGGCGTGGCCGAGCTTCTGCGCGAGCCAGCGCGGCGGCGCGATCGGCTCGGGCGGACCTCGGCCGTCGAGATCGATCAAGCCCACGAGCTCGAGCCCGCTCGCCTCGATCATCTCCGCGAAGACCCGACCGTCGCTGGCCTTGCGACTCTCCTGGAAGAGGATCGCGCCTCCGGGCGCTAGGTGACGCGACACGTCCGCGTAGAAGCGTCGGTGGATGCGGAAGCCGGGATCGACGAGTCGGATCGCGCCGCGGTAGCTCTCCTCGCTGCCGTCGAAGTGAGGCGGATTGCTGACCACGAGATCCCAGCGCTCGTGCGACGGAATCCCGTCCAGCACGTCGGCCTCGTAGACCGCCACGCGATCCTCGAGACCATTGTCGCGAATGGTCGCCTCGCACGCGCGCACGGCAGCGGGGTTGATGTCCGCGAGCGTGAGTCGGTCACACAGGCCGTGCGCGAGCAGCGAGAACCCGATGAAGCCCGGGCCGGCGCCGAACTCGAACACGTGGCCCACCTTGCCGATCCGCTCGCGCACGAGGCCGATGAAGGCCTGCCCGAAGGTCCTCCCGCCTCCGTCGAGCTCGGGCAGGTAGCTCACCCGCAGGTCGCCGTACCGCACCGTGCAATAGGCGCTCACTTCGCGGCTCACGTGATCCGACCGTTCACGACACGGCCCGTCGATCGAGCGGTCCCGCTGTCGCGTCCGAGCGCGCGCTCGATCTCGGGGCGCTTCTCGATCACCACGTCGTCGATCACCAAGAGGTCGATCTGCGTCCCGAGGAAGCACCGCACCGCGTCGGTCGGCGTGTTCACGATCGGCTCGCCCTTCACGTTGAAGCTCGTGTTCAGGAGCACGGGCACGCCCGTCTGGGCATGAAACGCAGTGAGCAGCGCGTGAAAGCGTGGGTTCTGTCCGGGCGACACCGTCTGCACCCGCGCGCTCCCGTCCACGTGGGTCACCGCGGGGATGCGCGCGCGCTTGTCCTCTCTCACGGGCACCGTGAAGAGCATGTACGGACTCTCGGGTAGGCCCGTCATGTCGAACCACGCGTCAGCGTGCTCGATCAGGCATGCAGGAGCGAAGGGTCGAAAGCCCTCACGGAGCTTCACCGCGTGATTGACCACGTCTCTCATGTCGTCGCGCCTCGGGTCGGCGAGGATGCTGCGGTTGCCGAGCGCGCGCGGGCCCCACTCCATGCGTCCGTGGAAGAAGCCCACCACCTTGCCAGCGCTGATCGCCTTCGCGACGTGTTCGAAGAGAGCCTCGGGTCTCTGGGTCACGATCTGCGGAGCAAACGAAGCCAGCGCCGCGTCCACGGCGACGCTGTCGTGCTGGGGACCGAGATAGACCTCGGGCGTGCGCGCTCGGACAGACTCGGTGAGTGGTTGCCCGAGCACGTTGTGGTGACCGAACCGCGCGGCGCCCACGGCCGTGCCCGCGTCGTGCGCGGCGGGGTGGATCCAGACGCCGTCGAAGAGCCCGCTCCGCGCGATCTTCCCGTTCATCGTGCAGTTGAGCGCCACGCCTCCGGCCATGCAGAGGTGACGCTCCCCCGTGGTCGCCCTGAGGTGCGTGAGCTTGTGGAGCACGGCGCGCTCGAGCGCCTCCTGCAGCGCCGCGGCGATGTCCATGTGCCGCTGTGTGATCGGCTCGTCCTGCCGTCGCGCGGGGCCGAGCGCGCGGACCATCGAGCGAGGATAGAAGCGCGTGTCACGCCGCAGCGCGCCATCGCGCCACATCAGGTAGCTGACGAGCCCGGGGTCGACCCGGAACCTCCCCGCGGGAAGCGTCGAGACGACTGAGTCGAAGAACGCGCGATGGCGGGATGGATCGCCGTAGGGCGCCAGGCCCATGACCTTGTACTCGTCGAACTTCTCGAACCCGAGATAGAGCGTGAGCAGCGAATAGAAGTATCCGAGGCTGTTCGGCGCGTACATCTCCTCGACGACATCGAGCCACGTCCCCGCCGCGCGCACGACCATCGCTGCCGTGCTCTCTCCCTCGGCGTCGAGCGTCAGGCAGAGCGCGCGCTCGTACCCCGACTCGTAGTACGCGCTCGCGACGTGACAGAGGTGATGCGGCACGGCCACGAACCCGTGCTCGGGGATCGAGACGCCGAGCTCTCGCTCGAACACGCGTCGGCTCCGCGCATCGTCATACCCTCCGACGCGGTGGAACGCGCGCATCGCCCCGAGGAACGCCGCCATCCCCGCGCGCGTGACGGGCGACACGACACCACGCGCCTCGCGATGCTTCGCGGCTTGGTACATGAGCGGGTACGAGAAGTAGTACGCGACGAGATCGAGCTCCCGGACGTCGGCGACGCCACCCTGGCGAAGGCAGAACTCGATCGCCCGCCGCGGAAACCGCCCGGTGTGCTTCTCCCGCGTGAACCGCTCCTCCTCGCAGGCCGCGACGACCTCTCCGTCGACGACGAGCGCCGCAGCGGCGTCGTGCCCCGAGTCCCCGACCTTGAGCAGGTATCCGTCGAGGCCGCCGTTGTAGCCGAGCACTTTCATCGAGACCGCACGGGGAGAAGCTATTCGATCTCCGACGAGCCGCGCGGAACCTTCTCGTGGTCGATGACGCCGCACCCCGCAGGCACATCCGCGAAGGTCGCGCTCCGACTGAAATCTCCCTCTCGGGCGCGCGGGAGAGGGGCGGGAGTGCGTGCTCGAGGTCGGTCTCGCTCCGTTGAAATCTCCCTCTCCCGCTTGCGGGAGAGGGTCGGGGTGAGGGCCAGGCCACCGCGAGGATCTCGCGTCGACGAGTGACTGGCGGATCGCCGCCGCCAGGGTGCCCTCTCGATGGAGCGCCGTGCTCGACAACGACGCCGCCGACAGCGCGGTCGACTACTTCCACGCGAACCCCGTGCGCGCGCACCTCGTGGAGCGCGTGGAGGACTACCCCGGCGTCTCGAGCTGGAGCGCGTATGCGAACGACCTCGACGAGATCAGTCACACGTTCCTCGACGACACGGCATGGCGTCGCGCAGGTGCGCTCGACGCGCTGCGTGGCCTGTACATGAAGACGGTGACGGTGAAGGTCTCTCGCCCGCCGAGCTGGGACGGCATCACCGCGAGCGAGCGACGCGCGAAGGTCCGAGCCACCGTCGCCTGCATGCGCGAGGAGGAGCGCCGTGCAGCGGCGGAGCGAGCGCGCAACGAGCGCAGCACGCCGCCTGTGGAGAGCCTGGCGAAGCGGGATCCGCGCTCTCGCCCGAAGCACCCGAAGCCGAAGCGCCGCCGCCGCAAGTGGGCCTCTGGCACTCCCGAGCAAGTGGCGCAGTTCCACGCCGCGTATTGGCAGATGCTGCCCGCCTACCACAGAGCCTCTCTCCAGTTCCGGGAGACTGGCGTCATGCCTCCGTTCCCCTCTGGCACCTACCCGCCACGCATCATGTACGCCTTCGTCGAGTCGTAGCGACTCGACACGATCCCGTGAACCTCGCAGTCGGGACACCGACGGCGAACGTGCGCCCGCCGACCGTGAGGTCGAGCGGGGCAAACGTGCTTGTCGCGCGAGAGGGGGTTTTCTGGGTCCCATCGTCGCCGCAGGGCGCCGCGAACGCGCCTGTCGCCCGCAACCGCTTGCAGGAACAAGGACCATCGTTTTCCCTGCAAATTGCTCTCTGAGCAAATTGGCGCTGCGCCTCGCCTTAGGAGTTGCTGATCACTGCCGACGGCGGGGGGAGCAACGGCTATCGAGTGAGGGCATGGAAGGCGGAGCTTCAGAAACTGGCGGACGAGTTCGCACTGCGAGTCGTCGTCTCGCACTTTCCTCCGGGCACCAGCAAGTGGAACAAGATCGAGCATCGCCTCTTCTGCCACATCACTCAAAACTGGCGCGGTCGACCGCTGCGAACCAAGGCGGATCCGATCCTGAGCGGAGGCAGGGCGGCATGATGAAGGGGTTGCAC
>CAZCVE010000013.1:100879-184116 GCA_964502175.1 uncultured Sandaracinaceae bacterium | reverse complement strand
GCGAACGTGACCGAGCCGCGCCCCGCGATCATCCCGGCTTCGCTGAGCGGTCACGTTGCGATGAGACCGAGGGTGCCGTGCGGACCGAGCAACGCGTGACATCTTCGGAAAAAGTACGCACTCAGGTCTGCGGCGCCGTTGGCATTGTCATTCGTGTTGAGCAGCCAAAACACGTAGCTCGGTCCACCGGATTCTACGATGCCGTTTTTTCCAGCGAACGGGGGGTTGCCGATAAACGCATCCATATAGGCGGCTCGGTTCACCTGGTCGCTGTCGAGGGGGTCGGGGCGTTCGGCGTAGAAGACTTCGGGGAACTCCAGCATCCAGTGGAACGCGGGGACTCTCGCTCTCAGGGTGTCTTGCCACTCGAGGAGCTCGCCCGGGACATCGACCTCGCCGCTCGCTTTCCACTTCGCGAACGCGTCGACGCGCTTGGCTCGCTCTTTCTCCCTCTCCTTGTCCTTCTCGTGCGCGAAGAACGCGCCCACCACGAGGTCGGCGAGGAGGCGGGCGTGGCCCAGCGCGTCGTTGGCGTCTGCGAGCTTCTGCTCCTTCAGACGCTGCGTCGTCGGGTCGGGGTCGGCGGCGAGGGCCACGATCTCCTGGCGGATCGCGATCGCCTCGTTCAGCGCCTCGCGCAGCGTCAGCTCTGCCGTCTCCACCTGCTTGCCCACCTTCCAGTGGCCGGCGCGGATCTGATCGAAGTCCAAGCCGACCAGCGAGTCGCCGTGGCGGAGCGAGTGATCGAGGAACGTGAACGGTAGCTCGCGCGCGAGCGTCACCAGCCACAGCGAGAGCTTCGCGAGCTCCACCGCGTAGGCGTTCTTGTCCACGCCGTAGAGAAAGCGCTGGGCGACCAACCTCCGGGCTTCGAGGAGCGTGTGCGCGTGACCTGGTAGATCGCGTGTCCCCTCCCCCGGCCCCTCCCGCTTGGCGGGAGGGGAGTGTGCTTGGTCGTGGTGGGGAGAGCGGGAGTCTTCGCGAGCCCAAGCCTTCATGACTTCGTCCGCGAGGAAGCGGCAGGCCTCCACGAGGAACGCGCCGGAGCCCATCGCGGGATCGCAGACCTTCAGGTTCAAGATGCGCTCGGACGACGGGTGCTCGCCCATCACCGCGAGCAGCGGCTCGAGCGTGCGGCGCACGATGGGCGCGGAGAGCGAGCGCGGCGTGTAGTGCGAGCTCGTGCGTCGACGCTCGGGGCCGGGCTGGAGCACGAGGCGACCGCGGGGTCCGAAGAAGCGCGCGCGCTTGTCGGCGGCGCTGCGTGATCGAGCGCCGGACTTGCCTCGGCTCGTGCCGAGATCGAGCAGCGCGTCGCAGCCGGACTCTTCGTCCTTGGCGCCTTCGAGCGCGGCCACGGCCTTCTTCGCGCTCGCCTTGTCGAAGCCGAGCTCGTCCTCGAGCCACGCGGCGCGACGCGCACTCGGCACCTCGAGCAGCGCGGCGACTGGCACCCACGCGCGCGCGGCCGAGGGCTTGTCCTTCACCTTGAGGGCGACGGCGTCGTGGACGAGCTTCTCCACGTGATAGCCCATGAGGCCCTCGTACACGCTGCCGAGCTGCTCGACGTCGAGGTTGCGGTACGAGAGACGCTGGCCCTGCAAGAGGATCAGCCGCTCGAGCACGCGGTAGACGGTCTCGTCGTCCACGCTCGGGACGCGCACGGCCGAGCGCGCGGAAGGATCGTTGATCGGCGCGCCGCCCGAAGGAGCCCAGCCCTCGAGGAAGGGATAGCGCTCGGGGTTGAAGAGGTCGCCGCGCCGGGGAGGCATCCGGAGGTTGCCAGTGTCGCTGTGGTGATCGACGCCGAGGTAGATCGCGCGGAACACGGCGAGCAACCGTCCCCACGCGCCGAAGCGGCGAGACATCGAGTCGGGGCTGGCACCTGCGTCGGCGCGCAGCTCCTCGAAGAGCGCGAGCACCGAGTAGTCACGCGACCAGATCGGCGAGTCGTTCGGCACGAGGCCCCACGCCTCGGCGTAGAGCACGAACACCAGACGAAGGAGCACCGTGAGCAGGCCGCCGTACACGCGCGCTTCGTCCTCGCGGATGGCCTCGTCGAGGAAGGGGCTGCCGTCGCGCTCGTAGGCCTGCTCGAACCCGCGGAGGAGGATCTGGATCGCCTCGAGGACCTGCTCGGCGAGCTCGTTCGTGACGTTCGCCTGCCGCGCGCGGCTGTCCTTCAAGATGTGCGCGAGCGACTGCGTCTCCCCCGCCGTGAAGAACGCGTGCGCCCCGAGGAGCATCACGAGCGCATCGAGGATCGGCCGCCCACCGGTGGTGGCCATGTGATCGACGCGGAACGTGATCGACCCCGACGACTCCCCCGACGGCGCATAGATCAGCCGCACCGCACGCCCATTCGTGAGCACGCCGACGGACACGCGCGTCTCGCGCAGGAGCCGATCGAGCTTGGCCGAAGGCGGGTACTCCCACGCCCCGGTCACGGTCTCCGCCGCATCGAGGTCGAGCCCGTCCGGCACCTCCCACACGAGCGCGACATACGCCGCCCCCGCCTGCGCGGCAGGCGAGGCATCGACAGGCACCGCGATGACGTCGGAGCCGGCCCGCTTCAGCGCGAGCGTGGGCCGAAGCATCTGCCGTCCTTCGGGCACGAACAGCGAGAGCGCGTCGGGGAGCGCGCTCCCGGAGTCGAACGCCGAAGGCGCATGCCCGAGGATGCGATCGAAGAAGAGCGGAAGATCGGAGATCGCGCGCTCACCGTCGGCGCTTACGGGGCAGATCGCGAGGAACTGCTCGACGAGGTCATTCGACACCCGCGCCATGCACTGCGCATCGACGAGCGCAGGAATGGACACGACGAGCCCCTCGGTCGGCTGAACCAACCCGAGCCAAGCCTCGTGAAAGCGTTCGGCGAGGTCGGTCATGCCGGGCAACTCTCCCCGCACGCGTGTTCAACGCAACTCTCGAGGACCCAAACGTCGACACCGTCGTCCTGCTTCAGTTGCCACCAGCGGTTGAAGTTGTCGCTGGAGTGCGGCCCATCGAACACTATTCTCAAGGGGCTGACGAGGGTCACGTTGACATCTGAGATCAAGTGAGTCGGACACGCGCCAACGAAAAGCATGACGAACGCCGATGTCTCCGCAGGACGTGGTCGAGTCAGGCTCGAGATCGTTGGCCCACGAGTCTTGAGCTTCACCAGGCAACCGACGGTGAACTGGCGGCCTCGCGTGTAGAGTGTCATCTGGCCATCCTGTATCCAGCGTTGGAACAACAACGTTCTCTCGCAAGGACCTATCGGGTTTCACGACGCGAGTCCCTGGGCACGCGCCTGTTCGGTCGAAGGAGTTCGTTAGCTCGGCCGTGTCCGCCTATCTCATGTAGTCAAACATCGATGCCCGCTGGGCCGGATCATGCAGATCGAACATGGCCATGTGGGTCCATGTCGCAGTTCGGCTTGAAGAGTACAGCTTCGCCCGAATGTCCTCACTGCTGACTTCCACGGACAGCATGCCGTAGTCCAGGTCGTAGCAGTCTCTGTAGGATGAGTGCTCTGGCGTTGGGAACTTCTGCCTAAAGTGCTTGTTGAAGCGCGGTGAAAAGTGCTTGATCAGAGCCGCTTCGGCAAAGTTGATCTGGTGCTGTGCCGAAATCGGCCGCGACAGCAGTACATTCAGTCGCTCGTCGTCGCGCTCGCGCTCTTCGGTTGTAGGCCCGAAGCGACCGTCGAATCGGGTCAGTAGCACCGGTTGCATATCGAGCGCGACGAGCCACACCTCCTTGTCGGGTTCTAGGAACATTGTCTCGGCGAGAATTTTCTGCAGCGTGGAATGTGCCGAGAGGCGTTTGACAGCCGACCGTTCCCCGTCTTCACCGAACGCCTGCCCGACATATACGATCTCGAGCGCGCAGTGATCCTCCATGTGAGGAAAAAAGGAGGCAAACCCAGCGACATGAAACTCCTTCACGTCGGCCGACTTTGCGGTGAAAGTGGCCATTGAGTGGGGCCAGTCGGACCGCAGTCCATCGATCTGTTCGCCGTCCACGGGTTGATTCACCTTGAACGGAACGGAGAGAACTTGGCCTCGTTTCTGTACTAAGAAGGTGCCGCTGATCGACGCGGGATCGAAGGCAATGCTCGGGTCGATCGAGATGCGCGGTCTGGTTCCCACCATGTAGAGATGAAAGTCGTTGGGTTCGTCGAGTGTGCCCAAGCGATCGAGATGCGACGCGAGACAGAGGACAATTCGCGAGGCATACATGTTCAGGCCGAACTCAGTAATGTTTCGCATCACATATCATCCCGTTGTCTCCGGCCAGATGTAGACGAGGCCCACCGGTTCGAGGCGGCGGCGTTGGAGCTCGTAGAGCGAGGCGATCTGCGCCGGTTCGGTGGCGATGTCCTTCTCGATCGTGCGGACACGACTCTCGAGGTAGCTCAGCTCGTCTTCGAGCTGCTTCTTCGCGTCTCGGCCCTCGTTGCCCGCGTCGGCGAAGAGATCGAGCTGCGCGCGCTGGCCGAGGCGCTTCACGATGCCGGTGCGCTGGGTCTCGAGGATCTTCTGCAGAGCTGCGCTCTCCGCCTGACCCCGCTCGCGCAGACGTCGCTCCGCGTCCGTCGTGACCGCGTCGGCCTCTTGCTCGATGAAGCGCCACAGCGCGCGGAAGTCGCCCTCGGCGCGGAGGCGGATCTTCTCGAGCGTTCCCTGGGTCACCGGCTCGAGCGCGGGGGCTTCGAGGAAGAGCGTCTCGAGACGTCGCGCCGCCTCGCGGTCTGCGTTCGGATCACTCGACGGAACCAGGTGACCCTCGCCCGCTGCGTCGAACCACGGCGCGGCGATGGGGATCAGCTGATCGTGCAGACGGCTCGCGCCGCGGCCGAACAGCGACAGACGGCCGAACGCGATCACCCGCGCGACGTGGTCGTGTCGACTGCGCACCACGGTCACGCGCGAGAGATCGTGCGCGCTGAAGCCCTGTGCGCGGAAGCGGCTCAGCACGCGCTGCACGAGCGGGTGCGAGAGGTGAAGGTGCACTCGCTGATCGCTGATCTTCTTGGGCGCGGTGAACGTCACCGAGGGGAGCGGTCGCTTGCGCCACTCGTAGAGCGGCTCGTCGGACGCGCGAGGTGGTCGCAGCGAGTCGAGCGTTTGGTCCCACGACGGCGGGAGCGACGGGAGGGTCCACGCATCTTGCGTGTCCGGAACGCGAGACAGGGACGATGCGCCCGCGAGCGCGAAGCCCACGTCGATCGCGTCGCGCAAGAGGGGTGGGTCGAAGTGGAGGACCTGACGCGAGCTCTCGAGCACACGCTGACAGTCGTCGAGCTCCTTCTTCAGCTTGGCTTGATCCTCGCGCGCGGCCTCGAGCTCGTCGTTCGCCGTCTTGCGCAGGAGGCCCGCGTTCTCGGCGTCGTCGAGATCCAGCTTCGTGCGCGCGTCGATGCCGCGCTCGAGCACCTTGTCGAAGCGCTCCATCACGACGGAGCCGAGGCTGCCGAGCTCGCGGCGGATCACCTCCACCTTCGAGACCACGGTGTCGAGCACTACGTCCTCGCCGCGGTCGGGATAGACGAAGTAGTGACAGCGCACGACCGGCGACTGCTGGAGCGTGCGGTCGATGCGGCCGTTGCGCTGCTCGAGTCGCGCTGGGTTCCACGGGATGTCGAAGTGGAAGAGATCCGCGCAGAAGCCCTGGAGGTTCACGCCCTCGCGCGCGGCGTCGGTGGCGAGGAGGATGCGGACTGGGTGCTCCGACGGTGGGCCGTTGAAGGCAGCTTGGACGGCAGCGCGCTCGTCGTCGGCCATGCCGCCGTGCATCTCGAGGATGCGCTCGTCGTCCTGATCCGATCCCTCGATCGCGCGCGTGAGAAGCGCCTTGAGCCACTTCTTCGTGTCGCCGTACTCGGTGAAGACGAGCACGCGCGTGTCGGTCCATGCCTTGTCGGACTTGGGTGACTTGGGTGCGAGACCGCCCGCGCGCGCACCCGCGCACTGGTGCTGACGGATCCAGTCGAGGAGCGCGAGCGCCTTGGCGTCGGGGCCGCCGTGGTGAGCCCGAGAGAGACCGAGCATCTCGTCGAGGAGCGCGCGTGCTTGGCCTGCGGGGGTGGAGAGGCGTGAGGAGGCAGTGAGCGTCTCGACGTCGTCGGCTGCGTCGATGGCGTCGTCGGACTCGCCGTAGATGTCTTCATCGGTCGGAGAGGGCTCCGAGTCGGGGCCTCGCTGACCCACCCCCAGCCCCTCCCGCTGACGGGAGGGGAGCCCTCCTGCGTTGAGGTCGAGTTGGACGCGGGCTGAGCCAGCGAGAACGCGCTCGGCGTGGAGCTGCAACGTGCGATGGAACGCGGACACGCTGGACAGAAGGCGCTTCTGGAGGTTCACGAACACGAGGCGGCCCGTGCCTCGATCGGGCCGCATCAGCGCCGTGTACTCCGCGAGCAGCGTCGCGAGGCGGAGCTCGACGGGCTCGTGCTCATCGAGTGATCGGGGCGTCCCGTGAGCCGTGATGCTGCCGGTCGGTTGGCGGACCGACGCCTTCGCTGACCAACGGCGACCTTCGTGCGTCAGGTCGATGCGAATGACGTCGCGCCGCGGGAAGTCCGCATCGCGGACCTGCCGCAGATCCTCCTTGAGACGACGGACCATGACCGTCTCGCGGGCGATCGGACTGACCTCCACGCCGCGCGTGAAACGGTTCGGATCGAGCATCTCGAGCAGCGCAGAGAAGCTGTTCGAGTGGCCGTTGTGCGGTGTGGCCGACAAGAACAGACGGTTCTCGAAGCGCGGAGTGACGTCGCGGATGACGCCTGTGATCCGCGAGTCGAGGGCCATGAACTTGTTGGTGCCCGCGGGCGCTGCGGTGTGCGCCTCGTCGAGGATCAGCATCGACTTCCGCGCGCGATCACCGAGGTGGGCCAGCAGTGGGTCGCGGTGCTCGGGGCGGCGCAGCGTCTGGTAGCTGACGATGAAGCGCGAGTGCGTGGACCACGGGTTCACCCCGAAGCCGCGCTCTTGTCGACGACGGCCCACGAACGCGCGGTTGTAGATCTCGAACGAGAGACCGAAGCGCACGCTCATCTCGTCGCGCCACTGGAGTGCGACCGAGGGCGGACAGACGATCACCACGAGCTCGACGCGCTGACGCAGCAAGAGCTCTTGCAGCACGAGCCCGGCCTCGATCGTCTTTCCGAGGCCGACGTCGTCCGCGATGAAGAGGTTCGCGCGCGGTAGGAGCAGCGCCTTGCGGAGCGGCGTGAGCTGGTAGTCCTTGAGCGCGATGCCCGCGCGGAAGGGCGCCTGCAGCAGCTTCGGATCGGCCGCGGTGACCGCGTTCCACTTGAGCGCGTGGAGGTACGCCGCGAAGTGCGCGGGAGGGTCGATCTTCGTGATGCCCTGCTCGCCCGACGACAGGCCGTGCGCTGCGGGCTGGAGGATGGAGGCGCCGAGCTCGAGCTCCCACAGCACGTCGAGGGGACGGCCTTGGTGATCGTCGTCGAGACACACGAGCCGCACGAGCGTCGAGTGCTGCGGCTCGGCCGACGGGATGACGTCTTCGACGAGCCACTGCCGATGTCGACAACGGACGATGTCGTTCTTCACGGGGACGTCGCGACGCGCCTCGCGCGAAGAGAAGAGCGGCTGCGGTGGGATCGAGTCAGCCCCGCCGTGCGCCTGGAGGAGCTGCGACATCAGCTCGGGCCGCGAGCGCGAGGTGTCCGCGAGACCATGCGCGCGGCATGCGGCGCGGAGCTCGTCGCGTCCGAGACGCTGGAGCAGATCACGGAAGCGCATCCGACCCGAGCCCGCGATGGCCTCGGCGAGCGCGTCCTTCGTGAGGTGCGTGGAGACACTGAGCTCGAGCTCGCGCGCCAGCTCCAGCTGACGCGGCTTCGCGAGGACCCCGAGCACCGAGCGCGACGACGGCGGCACGGGGCGATGGTCTACAGGGGGCGACGGTCGCACAAGCACGAACGCTGACGTGCCCACGTTTCCGTCCGGGATCGCGCGACGGATCCGTCCGTGGTGCGCGTTTTCCAGCGCCGTCACGCACCGCGGGGATCCCCGCAGGTCGTGCCAGAGGCGTAGACACGGTGCGTCATCTTCCGCTATCCCGGATCGGACGCGTCGTTGCGGGGCGGCGCGCTTCGAAAGAGGTGCTTGCTGTGCGCACGTCGTCGTCTCCTTGGATCGCGTCCCTGCTCGCTCTTTGTGTCGTCGGCTGTGACGATCCCGGGCCCGTGCCCGGTGGCGATGCCGGTCGGCGCGCGGATGCCTCCTCTTCGCCCGACGCGCCTGGGCTCGACGCGGCCTTCCTCGATGGAGGTCCGCGCGACGACACCGGGCCGGTCGCGGGCGAGTGCGGTGATGGCGCGCTGAACACAGGCGAGGCCTGCGACGACGGGGAGACCGTCGATGGCGATGGGTGCTCGGGTGACTGCCTGACCGTCGATCCTCGCTACGTGTGCCCCGTGCCCGGTCGCGCCTGCGTGCGCGTCGTGACATGCGGCAACGCGCGCATCGAGGGCAGCGAGACCTGCGACGATCGCAACACGACGCCCGACGACGGCTGTGATGCCGAGTGTCAGCGTGAGGACGGCTGGGTCTGTCCCGTGGCGGGCACCGCGTGTCGCGCGACGCGCTGCGGTGATGGTGTCGTGGCGGGCTTCGAGATCTGCGACGACGGCGGCACCTGCAGCGGTGGTGGTGGCACCGCGTGTCGCACCGACGCCGAGTGCGTGACTGCCAGTGATGGCGACACGTGCGCGGCAGAGAGCGGCGATGGCTGCAGCGATGCGTGTCAGCTCGAGCCGGGCGCCGTGTGTCCCACGCCGGGCGAGCCCTGTGGTGAGTCGGACTGTGGCGATGGCGTGCCCGAGGGAACCGAAGAGTGCGACGACGGCAATCCCCTCATCGGCGATGGCTGTACGCCCTTTTGTCTGCGCGAGCCGAGCTGTACTGACGGAACGTGCGTGGCAGTCTGTGGTGATGACGTCGTCTTCGCGCCAGAGACCTGTGATGACGGGAACACGCTCTCGGGTGATGGCTGCTCGTCCACCTGCCGAGAGGAGGTGGGCTATGCGTGCGAGGAAGTCGCGCTGCCCGACCCGGACTCCGTGACACTGCCCGTCGTCGTGCGCGACTTCCTCTCTGCCTGTGACTACGACGGTCATCCGGGCCGTCTGCAGCGCGGGGCAGCGGGCGCGACTGCCCCGTACGGACACCCTGACTTCCAGTGTTACAGCGGCGCTGAGACAGGCATGGTCGGCGCCATGCTCACGAGCGCATCGGGAGGAGTGCCCACCCGCGTCGGCACCGCGACGCGGCTCACGAGCGACGAGAGCTTCGGCAGCTGGTACCGCTCGAGCGACGACATCAACCGCACGGTCGTCCAGGCGATGACGTTCGGTGGCACTGGTGGAGGGGCCTACCAGTTCGACGACGCCAGCTTCTTCCCGCTCAGCACGCCGATCGATGGGAGCCCCGTCGCGGGCTTCACCACCGAAGGCCTCGAGTTTCTCTCGGCCGACGGCGGCGGCAGCGGCAACCAGAACTTCTTCTTCACCAGCGAAGTGCGCTTCTGGTTCGCCTACGAGGGCACCGAGACACTGGCCTTCTCCGGTGATGACGACGTGTGGGTGTTCATCCATGGACGCCTCGCCGTCGACATCGGCGGTGTGCACGGAAGGCAAGATGGTCAGATCACGCTGAGCGAGTGCGACGATGCCGATCCGGCGATGAACCTGCCGACGTGTCTCTCGCCGCTCGCGCTGCGCACCGGAGGCATCTACGAGGCCGTCGTGTTCCAGGCCGAGCGCCACACCACACGCTCGCAGTACCGACTGACGCTCACCAACTTCAACCGCGCGCCGTCTCAGTGCCGCTCGACGTGTGGAGACGACGTCGTCGCCTCCGACGAGGCGTGCGACGAGGGCATGGACAACGGTGCGACGTACGACGGCTGCACGGCGGACTGCGAGCTGACGCCCTATTGCGGCGACGCCATCGTGCAGAGCGAGCATGGCGAGATCTGCGACGACGGCCTCAACCTCGGCAGCGGCCCGAGCAGCTGCGCGCCCGGGTGCATGGAGCTCGGCGCGCGCTGCGGCGACGGAGTCGTCCAGCTCGATCGAGGCGAGCAGTGCGATGACGGCAACACCACGTCGCTCGATGGCTGCGACTCGAGCTGTCAGGTCGAGGTGCTCTGAACGACCGAGCCGCGCGTCAGAGGCGCGTAGCCTCTGCGCCTGCGATCCAGCCGGTGGCGGCGATCGCGCCGAGGCCCACGCCGCGCGCCGGATCGAGGCCCTTCAAGAGCGAGCCGGCGCCGAAGACGCGCTCGCTGACGATCGCGCCGCGGCTCGTGATGCGCGCCTTCTCGTCGATCTCTGCGCCTGCGGTCGCGTCGGCGGGGACGAGCATCGTGTGGCCTCCGCGGAGGCCGCCTGCGAGCTCGCGACCCGTGCAGAGCACGACGGCGTGCGCGCGCACGCGCGTGGGTCCGACGTGAACGACCACCGCGTCGTCGGCGCGCTCGATCGAGGTCGCGTCGCCGCGGAGGCGCGCGGGATCGATCGCGGTGAGCGCGTCTTCGAGCTTGGTCGTGAGCCTCTCGCTCTGGGTCGAGCGCGCGGCGAGCACCTCGCCTACGGGGCGACCGAGCGCGCGCTCGAGGTGCGTGGTCACGGCGTCGCCCGTGGTGCCGAGCACCGGCGGAAGGAGGATCGCATCGCACGGGAGATCGGCGACGGCGCGGCGCAGCGCGATCGCGAGCCGCTGTCGCGCGGCGGGAGGCTCGTTGGTGCGCGCGAGCTCGAGGCTCGAGAGCAGCACGTCGTGGAGGCGCCGCGAGTGCTCGGCCTCCACGGCGAAGAAGCGGCGCGCATCGTCACGACGGATCGCGTCTTCGTCGAGCGAGCGCGCGAGCGCGCGCGCGTCGAAGAGCGGCAGCGCGCCGAAGCCCACCACGGCGACCCGCGCGCGCGGTGAGGCGCCGAGGTTCAGCACGTTGCGCTCGATCGAGAGCGTCTGTCGCAGCGTGCCCTCGATCGTCGCGACGACCGGTCGATCTCCTGCGCGAAACGGGATCGCGCGGTAGCCGCCCAGCGCCGAGAGCACGGCGCGCTGGGCGCTGCGACGCGCGTCCGCGAAGCGCGCGCGCAGCGATGCGGGCGCGACGGTGAGCGGGCCTTGATCCCACGCACCGCTCGCGAGGTGCGAGAGCCCGCGCGGTCCGCCGACGATGCGAACCTCCGCGCCCGCAGCGCGCGCGGAGAGGGCCGCCGCGAGCGCCGCGACGCCTGCGCCCACGATCACCACCGTGCGTCGTTCACGTGCGGCCTCGCTCATGGCCGACGCCTCTTCGCGCGCGGCTCGTTCACCACGATCTCCGGCTCGTCGTCGTCCATCGCGTCGTCGAACGCGTCGTCTCCGAGGCGCGCATACGCGAGGCTGATGCGAGCGAGGCCGCGATCGGGTCCCTCGGCGCTGCGCGCGTCGGGCTGAGCGCGCTGCACGATCGTCTCGACCTCCGCGCGGAGCTCGCGCGCAGGGCGTCCGGTGCGCGCCGCCACGTGGAGGGCGATGGAGTCGAGGCACCGCGCGCCGCCGCAGACGCCCGTGCCGATGCCGCAGCGCGCGACGATCTGCGCGAGCGATCGCGCGCCGTCGTCGATCGCGCGCGCGACCTCTGCGAAGAGCACGTCCTCGCACTCGCACGCGATGCGGCCCTCACGCGGGATCTTGCCCACCCGCTCGGCGAGCGGACCGAGCGCGGCCCCTCGCGACGTCACGCGCTCACGCACGCGCGCGCCGAGCGTCGGACGACGCAGCATGAGCTGCACGAGCTCGGGGTTCGGCAGCTCGCTCGTGTCGTCCGGATCCGGGCCGAGCGGCTCGCTCGGCGGTGCGCCTCGCCGCTCGTCCCCCGTCATCCGCGCGGCTCGATCGCTCCGTGACGCAGGAGCTGCTCGGCGATCGGCGCGAGGCGCACGCGGCGATGCCGCTCGGCGAGCGTGATGCCGAGGAGGGCCTGCTGCGCGCGCGAGAGATCGTCGTTGACGATGAGGTAGTCGAAGAAGCCGTAGTGCTCGATCTCGACGAGGGCCTTCTGGTAGCGGCGCTCGATCACGTCGGGCGCGTCGGTCGCGCGGCCCTCGAGGCGACGCCGCAGCTCGGGCATCGAGGGCGGCAAGATGAAGACGCCGACCGCCTCGGGGAGCTTCGCCTTGATCTGCCGCGCGCCCTGGTAGTCGATGTCGAACACGAGCACGCGCTTGCCCTCGCGCCGCGCGCGATCGATCTCCGTGGTGCTCGTGCCGTACAGGTTGCCGTGCACGTGCGCCCACTCGGCGAAGCGGCCGTCGTCGACCTTGCGCGTGAACGCGTCGCGCTCGAGGAAGTGGTAGTGCACTCCGTCGATCTCGTTCGCGCGCGGCTTGCGCGTGGTGTGCGAGACGGAGAACGTGACCTCGGGCAGCGCCTCGAGGAGGAAGCGCGTGAGCGTCGACTTCCCGGCGCCCGAAGGCGAGCAGAGGATGAGGAGGAGCAGCTCGTCCATCGCGGGGATGGTAGCCGGACGCGCGCGCGAACGTCAGGGACAGTCGGGGACGGCGAGGCGCGTCGTCGCCGCGATCTCGCGTGACAGCACCCCACCGCGCCGCACGTCCGCGGTGATCGTTCCGCCGACCGCGACGCCGTCGAGCGGTGCCTCGAAGAGCAGGTCGAGATGCGCGCCGACGGAGGTCGACCACGAGGCACGAAGCTCCTCCACCGTGCGCGCGACGCGCCACACGCGGAGCATGCGGAGCCGACCGGGGAAGTCCGAGCCGCCGCCCGCGGAGTCGCGTCCGATCACGACGGACGTGGCCATCGGGACGTCTCGCGGACTCGAGGCGAACGTCAGGCCGACATCCGCGCCATCGACGAACGCAGAGAGCGTCCCATCCGCGAGCCGTGTGATCGCCACGTGGTGCCAGGCGCCGTCGTCGACGCGCGTCGTGGCCTCGATGTTCGGTGTGTCCGAGAGCTGGACCAGCGGAAACCCGCTGCCGAAGACACCGAAGAGATAGCCGCGGTACGTACCCGGCCCCGTGCCGGTGCGGTTCGCTGCGACGACCGTGACACCGGGCACCGACGTGCGCAGCCAGGTCTCGAGGGTGAAGGGGCCGACGCCGATCGGATCGTGATCGGGGAACACCGCGAGCTCCCCTGCGGTCTCGATCGATGCGCAGGCACCCGCGTCGAGTGCGAACCCGTCCAGCGCGAAGGCGTCGGGTGTGAACGAGTCTGGCGCGAATGCGTCGGGCGCGAACGCATCGAGGTTCGACGCATCGAGCCGTGCGGCGTCGAGCTCGAAGGCGTCGGGCGCGCTCGACGCGTCGCCGGGGCGGTAGAGCACGCGGCCGCACGCGGTGATCCACGCGGTGGCGCAGCAGACTGCGCACAGCGCGCACGCGCGAGCGAGGCGAGACGGCGGCCGACGCGGCACGGAGGCAGGATATCGCGGACCCTGCGCACGACGTACGCTGGTCGGATGACGGGACGGTTCACGGCGACGAGGCTCTCGATCATGGCGCTCGTCGCGCTCGCATCGCTGTCGACGTCGACGGCGCACGCGACGCCGGGCCCCGACTCCGTCGCGGTGCTCGCGAACGCCGACGTGCCCGGCAGCGTGGGCCTCGCCGAGGCGTACGCCGACGCGCGCGACATCCCCGATCGACAGGTGTGCGCGCTCTCGATGCCGACGACGGAAGACATCACGCTCGCGGACTTCGAGGCGACCGTTCGCGCGCCGCTCAGGGCGTGTCTTTCGGACGCGGGCGTGCTCGATCGCATCGAGGCGATCGTGATCGCGCGAGGCGTGCCGCTGCGCGTCTCGATGGACGTCGGTGGTGCGAGCCGTCGTGTGTCGCTCGCCGCGGCGCTCGGCCTCTGGAACACGACGATGATGGACGGCACGCCGGTGCTCGGTCAGGACCCGGGCCGCATGGTCGACTGCGGCGGCACGCCGTGCCTCGCGGCCTACTGGCGGAGCGGCTACCGAGGCGGCGCGTTCGAGGCGGGCTACGAGCGCACGGCCTCGGGCGTCATCCACCGACCGGTGCTCGTCACGATGCTCCACGGTCGCACCGACGCGGACGCGATGAGCCTCGTCACGAGCGCGATCGCATCGGAGGGGATGGGCGCGGCGGCCGGTGAGATCGTGCTGATGGACGGCGCCGATCCTGCGCGTGGCGCGCTCGACACCGAGTACCCGATGGTGCTCACGGGGCTCGAGGCGCTCGGCGTGAGCGCGCGTCGCGTGCCGTTCGCCTCCGATCAGACGGGCCTCGCGCTCGCGAGCTTCGTCACCGGCACCGCGGGCCTCGGGACGACGATCGAAGGCAACACGTTCGTGCCCGGCGCGATCGTCGACAACCTCACGAGCTTCGGCGCGGTGCCTGAGAACTTCCGCGAGAGCGGCGAGAGCCAGGTCTCCATCGCGCGGTGGGTCGCTCGCGGCGTCGCAGGTGCACACGGCACGACGGACGAGCCGCTCAACAACTGCTTTCCGTCGCGACAATTCCTCGTCGACTACGCGTCGGGCGCGACGCTCGGCGAGGCGTACCTCGGCCGCATGCCGTACGTGTACTGGCACAACCTCGTGCTCGGCGATCCGATCACGGCGCCCTACGCAGAGCGCCCCGAGGTCGCGCTGTCGATCGACGGCGCGAGCGTCAGCACGCCGACGATCGCCACCCCGATCGCGCTCGGCACGGCGATGGAAGTGAGCATCGACGCGCCCGCCGATCGCGTCGTGTCGCGCGTCGCGATCTACGTCGACGGCGTGCTGCACGAGGAGCGCACCGATGTCGCCGAGGACGCGCGCACGTTCACGCACTGCCTCGGCGAGGGACACGCCGAGTCGATCGGCAGCGACGTGCAGGTGCTCGTCGCGGTGACGATCGCGAGCGATCTGGAGCGCAGCCTGCGCGCGATCCGCGGATGGCGCGCGTTCCGCGCCGAGATCGTCGCGGGCGACGGCACGTGTGGATCGAGCGACGTCGACGCGGGCGCGAGCACGAGCGACGCAGGTCGGAACGATGCGGGGATCACGACGCGCGACGCAGGCGCGAGCGCGCCGGCTCCGAGCGGCTGCGCCTGTCGCGCGGGCGCGCGCGGCCGAGGCGGTGCGATGACGACCGTCGCGCTCGCGCTGTGCCTGGCGCTCGCGCGCCGCCGTCGCGCCTGACCCGACCGCGCGTGATCTGTCATCCTCGTCCGATGGCCGACCCCGCCGTTCGCCGCATGACCTGGCGCGACCTGGAGGCAGTTCCGTCGACGCACGTCGGCGAGCTGATCCGCGGTGTCCTCTACACGATGCCGCGCCCGCGAGCCGTGCATCAGTCCGCGGGCAGCGTTCTCGGCGCGGAGCTGAACGGCCCTTTCCAGCGCGGACGAAGCGGCGGTCCCGGCGGTTGGTGGATCGTCGACGAGCCGGGCATCGCCGTGCCGGCGCTCGACGTGGAAGAGATCGTCCCCGACCTCGCAGGATGGCGCCGTGAGCGACTTCCTCAGCTGCCGCGAGAGGGATCGATCACGATCGTGCCCGACTGGGTCTGCGAGATCCTCTCGCCGACCACGCGGAAGCACGATCAGAAGGTCAAGCGTCCGCTCTACGCCGAAGCGGGTGTTCGCTGGATGTGGATCGTCGACATCGATGCGCGCACCGTCGTCGCGAGCAGTCGAAACGAGAGCGGCCGATGGATGGAGATCGGCGTGTGGGCCGATGACGAGCGGATGCGGGCGGAGCCCTTCGAGGTCCACGAGATCGCGCTCGCGGATCTGTGGGACACCGGCGATCCGACCTGAGCGACCTCGGGATCAGCGCGCCGCGCTGATCGCTGCGGCGAGGATCACACGCTCTCTCGAGTCGAGCGAACGCTCGAGCCGAGTGATCGCCTCGCGCGCACGCGTTGCGGCGTGTTCGTCGTGCGAGAGCTCCGCGAGACGCAGGTCTTCGTATCGTTCGTCGCGCAGCTGATCGATCGTGACCTCGGGCCCACCTCGCGCGCGCAAGCGTGCTGCGTCGATCGCCGCGGCGGGTCGAGGCGACACGTAGCTCGCGAGCCGTGCACCCAGGGTGCGCTCGAGGGCGACCGCATCGCCGCGTGACGCACGCGTGATGACGGCAGGCGTGGTGCCGCCGATCTCATCCGAGTGCAGATACGCCGTCAGCACGCGGTAGCGCTCCAGCGTCGCGAGGCTCGTCGCGGAGGGCTCGGCGCGGAACACGAGCGCGGCTGCGAGCAAGCCGCTCGCTGGAGGCAACGGGCCTGTCGCTGCACGCAGAGCGATGTACGCGTCGAGGCTCTCGGCGGGACAGTGGAGCGCATGGAGCGTGGGGTCGCTGGGGGCGTGCGCGTCGAGCATCACCGCATGCACGATCCTCGCGGTCTCCAGCCGACATCGGTCGGGTCCCTCGTTGGCCCCCGCGCGCAGCTGCGCGAGCGAGCGCTGCGTGACCGCATCCCACCGCGCCGTGCTGCCCTCGAGCAACAAGATCTCGGTCGTGAATCCGAGCTCGCGCGAGAAACGAAGCTCGGCCTCTGTCGGAGCGTCGGTCACGTCCGGAGCCTCGAGCGGGAGCTGCGAGAGGAGCGTGCACGCTGGCGAGTCGGCCCGCGCCGTCGCGGCTCGATCCGCGATCGCCTCCGCGACACAACGAAGGCCCTCGGCGCCGCGCGGCCGGAGCGCGATCTCGTCGTCGAGCCACTGCGTCGCGAGGTCGAAGCGCCCGGCTTCCACGGCCAGGCGCGGCGCGAACCCGAGCCAGCTGCGATCACCGCGTCCGAGCTCGTCGCGCAATCGCTCGAGATGTTGCGCGTGGATGGGTTCGAGGCGCCCCAGCGCGGCAGTCAGGTCGCCCTCGCTTCGGTCGATGGAGACCATCGCTCGCGACGCCTCGATGGTACGGCACCGGCCCGCTCGATCACGCGCGGAGTCGACCAATCCACGCCGCGCCACGATCTCGATCGCTCGGCCACAGCCTCCTCGTGCGCGGTGCGCGTCAGCGGTCAGGAGCACCAGGTCCTCGCTCGTTCGCGCCGAGGCCAAGAGCTCGTCGAGCTCGTCGAGCGAGGCCGTTCGATCGATCGAGAGCAGGGCCAGCCGATGTCCGAGCGGCCGCGGCAGCGCCGATCCGTCGAGCGGCAACCCTCGAGGCGCCTGGCTCGCACCCAGCGCCGCGACTTGCACGAGGGCCGACGTCGCGACGAACGTGACGAGGCCGACCACCACACTGCGTCGCCTCAGCATCTGCCGCGACGGCTCGAGCGACGCGAGCACGATCGGCTCGTCCGCGCTGGCGACGAGACGGAGCGCGCGCTCGCGGTACGCGCCATCGGCCTGCTCGAGTCGCGCGCGCACGCGCACGCGATCGCCCTCGTGCAGCGCATGATCGATCCAGGCGTCGTGCGCCTCGACGGTCAGGCCGAGCGCTCGCGCGTCCTCTGCACCGACCACTCGCTGATCTCGGCCGAAGCGAACCTCGCACGGGCCCTCGAGTCGCAGCATCACGTCCGCAGCGAGCTCGAGCGTCGCGTGGCGCGTTGCGAGCGAGGCATCCTCGTCACGTCCCTCCACACGCACGCTCGACGCGGCGCAGGTTCCCGGGCCTGCGTGACGCTTCGTGCTCCCCTGTGCGCGCAGTCGCCCGTCCATCACGACGATCTGGCCGATCCGGCGCGGGTCTGGCGTGACGGGCGTGCCGAAGGCGCGCAACGCGCTGCGGTGTCGTGCGCCAGTCCGGGCCCGCGTGACCCACACGACCAACACCGCAAACAGCGCCGGTGCGAGCAAGCCGACGAGGTGGCCGTGACGGACGAGGAAGTGGTCGATCACGTCGTCCCGATCACGAACAACCGCGCGCGCACGGGCGTGCCGAGGTCTCGCGCGATCGCCGTCGCCGCGAGGCCGAGCTCGCGGGTCTTGCTCGCGCTGAGCTCGCCCGCGAGCGCGATCGAGATCGCCCACGTGGCGTCCTTCGTCGTGATCACCACCGGCACGCGGCCCTCGCCGAGCGAGCCGTCGAAGGTCGTCAGCGCGACGAAGACGTCGGTGCGGATCGACGTCGCGCCTTCCAGCAGCGCGCGCGATGCGTCGTGCTCGGTGAACGCGTCGAGGACCGCGCGCGCGGCGTCGCGATCGGCGGCGGAGCTCGCGAACGCGCGCGAGACGTAGGTCACGGGATCGGTCGTGCGCGCGGAGCCGCCCCGTTCCTTCGGTGACGGAGTGCCCGCCTGCACGACCAACGCTGCGCGGACGAGCGCCTCGAGCTTGCGGGTCGCGAAGTCGTCGCGCGGAGTGAGCGAGAGCGCGACCGCGATCTCTTCGACCTCCACCTCGATCGACGTCATCGCGAGCGGCTTGTCCGCGAGGATCGACATCGGCTCGCGCGCGCCGTTCATCGCAGCGTCTGCGCTCGCTTGCTCGAGACGCCGTGCGCGCGTGAGCGCGAGCGCCTTGTCGTTCGCGACACCGCCGTCGTGCAGCGGCTTGCCGGACGCGTCCTTCTGCGGTGCCTCGAGCCACTCGATCGCGCGCACGCCGGGCCGCGGCGTCACGTCGAGCTCGAGCGCGGACACACCCCACACGACGTAGTGATGTGGGCCCTCGCCGAGGCGATGACGCCCGGGCTTCGCCGTCCACGGATCGGTGTCGGCCACGCGCGACGGACGATCGATCACCGTCTGCTCGCCGAGCGGCGGACAGCCCGGTGCGACGCCGATGCCGTCGAGCGGCGCGTCCTTGCGGCCGGGTCGCAGCGCGACCTCGAGCGGCTCGGTCCACCCGTCGAACGGACCATCGCCGCCGCTCGGCACGACGAGCAGATCGCGCGCGCGCGTCGCGGCCACGTAGAGCAGACGTCGCGACTCGTCTTCGTCGGCCTCGCGAACGAAGCCCTCGTTCTCCGAGAGATCGAGCGGCGCGATCTGCGCGATGCGCTCCGCGTGCAGGCCCTTCTTGCGATCGGTGAAGCTGCCCGGCGTCGGCATCGATCGCGGCGCCGTCGGATCCGCGAGGATCACCACGGGGAACTCGAGCCCCTTGGCCGCGTGCACGGTGCTGAGCGTCACGCCGAGCGTCGTGTCGTCGGGCGCGCTCACGTCCGTGTGCTTGCCGTCTTCGATGCGCGCCTCGAGCTCCTCGACGAAGCGACGGAACGACAAGGTCCCGCGCGCCTCCGCGCGCCGCGCGACCGAGACGAACGCCGAGACGCTGCCGAGCGCGCGCTCGCCATCGGGCACGAGCGCGAGCAGCGCGTGGGCGCGCGTCGCATCGAGGAAGCGCTGCAGCGTGTCCGCGATCGGTCGTTGGTTGCGCGCGACGTGGAGCGCGCGGAGCAAGCGCAGCGCGTCGGCGACGTCCTCTCCCGCCGGAGCCTTCTGTCCCGGTGTGAGCTCGAGCTTCTTCGGCACGCGCAGCGGATGCAGCGAGCCGTGCTCGCGCAGGTACGACAAGAGGTCCGCGTCCGAGAGCGCGAGGTAGGGACCGCGCAGCGCGCCGTACACGCTGAGCTCGTCGTCGACCCACTCGATCGCGGCGAGCACCGTGCGCAGCCCGAAGATCTCCTCACGCTCGAAGAACGCGCGTCGCTCGGCGCTCTTCACGGGCACGCCGCGCGCTTCGAGCGCTGCTGCGTATGGACGCTGGAGATCGTCACCCCAGCTCTGCGTGCGCTTGAACAAGATCGCGACGTGGTGGGCGGCGATGGGTACCTCGCGACCGTCTTCTTCGATCGTCCAGCCGCTCTCGGCGACGAGCGTGTGAACGAACGCGCCCACCGCCTCCGCGTAGGAGTCGCGCGCGAGCATGCTGTAGTAGTTGGTGCCGAAGTCGCCGTAGGGCCGCGGCACGGGGAGCACGATCACGCTCGGCCGATCGGTGCGCGCGGGACGGTGCGGCGAGAGCGGCACGTACTCGCGGAGCGCATGTCCCTCGACGTCGCCGCCGAGCGCGCGGTTCACCGCCGCCTGGATCGAGGGCTCGCTGCGGAAGCTCGTCGTGAGGTGGAGGATCTCTGCGCCCGCGTCCACGAGCGCGGCGCGGTGCTCGAAGTACGCGTCGAGATCGGCGCGGCGGAAGCGGTAGATCGCCTGCTTCGGATCGCCCACCACGAAGAGCTTTCCCGCGATCGGGCGCGCGTGCTGCGGATCGGCTGAGCGGTCCGCGCGCTCGTCGGCGACGAGCATGCGCACGATCTCGTACTGGACCGGATCGGTGTCCTGCACCTCGTCGACGAGCACGTGCGTGAAGCGTCGCTGGAGGCGCGCGCGCACGGCGTGATCGACGGCGAGCACACGCCGCAGCTCGAACAGGAGGTCGCCGTAGTCGACCGCGCCGCGGCGCCTCTTCTCGTCTTCGTACGCGCGCGCCGCGTCGCGCAGCTCGGGCTGTAGCGCCGCGGCGAGCTCACCGTCGGCGTCGCGTCGGAACGCATCGAGCACCGCGATCGTGCGATCGAGCTCGGCGAGCACATCGGCGCGGAGGCGCTTGCCGAACATCTTGGAGCGCCCGCGCTTGAGGTAGAGGCGCGAGAGCTTCACGACCTGCGCCTCGAGACCCTCGAGGTCGTCACGCCTCGCGAGGCGTGCCGCGAGCGCGCCCTCGTCGAGCGCGGTGACGAGCGTGTCGAGCGACTCGTAGAGGTTCTCCCACGGCGTGGGTCGGTCGCGATCGATCTGCTTGCGCGCGTCATCGCGGAGCGGTCGCAGGCGCTCGATCGACGCGAGGGCCTCGCCGATCCGCGCGTCGCGATCGAAGCTCGGCTTGCGCCACGGCGTGTCGAGATCGCGCTGCTCCGTCATGCGCGAGACGACCTTCACCAGCGCGGTGCGCAGCGTGTCGGGCCAGCTCGGAGGCCTGCGCAGCCAGCGCGCGAGCGCAGGCGGCGGTGCAGCGAGCCGCTCCTCGAGCCAGCGCGTCACCACACGATCGATCAGCTCCGCGCTCTCGTCTTCGGCGAGCACGCGGAAGCTCGGATCGAGGCCCGCCTCGATCGGATGTTCGCGCAGGAGATCCGTCGCGAGGCCGTGGATCGTGCCGATGCGCGCAGTCTCGAGCTCCGCGATCGCGCGCTCGAGGCGGCGCTGCGCGTCGCGCTCCAGCGTGTTCGTCGAGAGCGCGGTCTCGAGCGCCTCGCGCGTCTTCACGACGAGCTCGCCCGCGGCCTTCTCGGTGAACGTCGCGGCGATCAGGCTCGGCGCCGTCGCGCGTCCGCTCGCGAGGAGGCCCACGATGCGCGACACGAGCGCGGTCGTCTTGCCCGTGCCCGCTGCGGCCTCGACGACGAACGTGGTGTCGAGGTCCTCGGCGATGCGCCGTCGCGCGATGGCGTCGACGAGCGTGTTCGTCGCGCTCACTTGCGACCTCGCAGCGTGACGAGGCCCTCGAGACGACGGTCGTCGTCCTTCCGATCGGCGCGCGACGCGGCATCGGGGCCGCAGATCGCGACGTAGTCGCAGTAGGCGCAGCCCTTGTCGCCAGGGGCGCGTGGAAAGAAGCCACGCTCGACGCTGCGATCGATCACCGTCGCCACCTCGCCGATCGCGCGACGTCCCTCGTCGTCGAGCGCGATGTCGACACGACGATCTTCGCCGCGGCTCGTGCAGTACCAGAGGCGTCCTCCCACGACCTGCGGCGCAGGATCACCGAGCGAGAGCTGCTCGCTCTTCAGCATCGACTCGAGCACCAACGCGTAGAGCAGCGGCTGGAGGCTCGTGCCGCCCGACACGCGCGCGCCCGACTTGGCCTCTGCGCGGCCCGTCTTGTAGTCGGTCGCCCGCAGCGTGCCCTCGCCGCGCTCGACGAGATCGATCGAGCCTCGCAGCCGCAGCGAGATCTCACCCTCGCTGCCCTCGCCTCGCGGCACGGAGATCGTGATCGGCACGTCCACGCTCGCAGGATCGTGCTGCGCGCCGCCCGGCTCGCCGAAGCCCAGCTCCGCGAGCGCGGGCGCGAACGCGCGCTCGGTGACGAGGTGGTGGAGCCAGCTCCGCAGATCCTTCTCGATCGCTGCGATCTCGTCCGAGAACACACGATCGATCGCCGGCGCGAGGCGATCACGCGCGGCGTCCGCCACGGCCTTCACGTGGACATCGAGCATCGCGCGCAGCGCGGCCTCGTCGTCGTGGATCGCGATGCCCTTCTCCCGCGCCTCGGTCACGACCGCGTACTGGATCGCGTGGATCAGCGAGCCGCGCGTCATCGGATCGAGCGTCTCGATCGGCTCGAGGCTCTCGCGTGCCTTGAGACGCACGATCGTGCGCAAGTAGAAGCGATAGGGACACGCCGCGAACGACTCGAGCGCCGTCGCGGAGAACACGCGCGCGCCGGGTCGCTCCTTCGCGAGCAGCGCGAGCACCGCGGGGTCCTTGGTGACGAGGCCGTCCTGGCTCACCCACTTCGCGCCATGCGCGTTGTGTCGCGCGAGCAGCGTCCGGCGCAGCACGGGGCTGCTCGCGACGAGGAAGTGCGCGCGTCCTCGCGCCGCGCCCGCGTCCGTGCCCACGAGCGCGGCGATCGTCGCGAGATCGGCCTCGCGCAGATCGATCGCGCGCTCGGCCTGTCGCGGCACGCCCCAGCCGGGGGCGACCTCGCGGCTCTTGCCTTCACGCTCGAGCTCGGACGTGGTGACCAATCGCCCGCGGTCGGCGCGCACGAGCTCGAGCAAGTAGATCGACGGCACCCGCGCGCGGTTGCGCTCGTCGCGACGCGGGTGGCTCACGACGAGGCGCGGCGCGGCCTGCGAGAGGCGACGCAGCAACATCCTCTCGTCGTCCGCGCGATCTTCCGAGGTCGCGAGGGGCGAGCGCGTGCTGCCATCGATCGTGTCGCTCGCGCGCGGGGCGACGAGGGCCCGCGCGTCGTCGTTCAAGATCGGATCTTCGAGGATGCGGCGCGGGAACGAGCGCTCGACGAGACCCGGCACGAGCACGAGGTCGAACGCGCGCCCGGCGATCGCGTCGGCCGCGAGCACGCGCACCACGCCGCCGCGATCGGGCGGGCTCGTCGTGATCTCGAAGAGGCGCGGCAGGAGCACGCGCCGCACCTCGTCGAGCGACAGCTGCGCGTCCGTCTCGTCGTGACCCGCGAGCGGTGACAGCTGCGCGAGCACGTCGAGCACGCGCCGCGGATCGAGCAACGCCGCGCGCGCGAGCTCTTCGAGGCGGGGCACGAGCACCGACCACCGCGCGCGCGTCGGCAGCGTGGCGAGCCGATCGATCAGCGGCAGCGCGAAGCCCGTGAGGCGCTCGAGATCTGCGAGACGCTGCGTCGCGCGCTTGGCCTCGGGTCCCTCGCGATCCTCGGCGTGATCGATCGCGTCGCGCAGCTCGGCCGCGAGGCCCGCGAGGCGTCGCGACCATCGCGCCGGGTCGCCGCCGATCACCGCCGCGTCCACGAGCAGGCGCTCCCACCGACGCGGTGCGCGCAGCGCGCCTCCGATCACCGCGCGCTTCTTCTTCGTCTCGTCGTCGTCGTCGTCGTCGTCGAGCGCGCGATCGGAGGCCTCGCCGCGCTCGGCGGAGACCACGGGCGCGCCGCGCTCGTCGACCTCGGGCAGCACGCCGAACGCGAGGTAGTCCGCGAACGCGCGCGCCGAGAGCCGCTCGGCCGCGCACTCGAGCAAGCTCAAGAACGCACGACCTGCGGGATCGGGCCTCCGCGCGGCGCGCTCCAGATGAAACGGAACGCCCGTTCGAGCGAGCGCCTCGGTGATGGGCACGCGGTAGCGCTCCACGTCGCGGACCACGATGGCGATCCGATCGAGCGAGGTCGGTGGGCTCCGATCGAGCTCGTCGAGGATCACGCGCGCGAGCTCGAGGCACTCTTCCGCTTCGGTCGTTCCGGATCGGACCTCGACGGCGCGCGTCTCGTTCGGTTCCGTCGGCGTCGCGTCGGAGAACACGCGGCGCGCGCACGCGGCACCACGCTCGTCGCGCTCCTCGGCGAGGTCGAGCCCTTCGATCCAGCGCGAGCGCGTGCGCGAGTCACCGTGGGGCAGGGTGATCGTCGCGTTCGTCGCGGCGCGAACCAGGGTGCGCGCGAGCTCGGCCTCGAGGCCCGAGGGCAGCGCGACATCGAGCAACACGACATCGAGCGCGGTGCTGGTCTCCCCGCGGAGCGCCTCCGTGGCGCGCGTGACGACCGTCGCGAACGGCACGAGTCGTCGCGCCGCGAGCAGGCTCGACGTGCGCGACGCGATCGCTGCGAGCGCTGGATCGATCCCGAGCAGCGCATCCGGCGCGAGGTCGGCGAGCATCAGCTCTTCGAGCGCGCTTGCGATCGCGCGCGGCGTGCCGGGTCGATCGCGCACGGCCTCGTAGCGACCGAGCGCGCTCGTGCTCGCGATCGCTTCGGCCACGATCGCGTCGAAGCCCGCGCCCGAGACGAACGTCTCGTCACGACGTAGGAGGCTCGATCGCGCGATCGAGAGCGCGAGCTCGGACAGCGTCGTCGGCTCGATGCGCGACGAAGCACCGCGCGTGATCGCGGCGTGGCGCACGAGCTCGCGGCCTGCCTCACGTGTCGGCGCGATCAGCGTGACGCGACGACCCGCGTCGAGCGCTCGCGCGAGGTGAACGCGCGCACGCTCGATGCGCGCCGCCGCGCTCGCAGACGTGAAGAGGACTCGCTCCATTCGCGTGGCGCAGGATACGCCGCCGAGCGTCGGGGCGACTCTTCATCTCGTCGAGAGTCGGCGATGATCTCGCAGACGACGGCAGGTGGACGGCGACGTCGCGCTACGTCTCGCACCTCGTCGGTGGGCAAGAAGAGGACGGGCTGCAGCCCAGCTCTCAGCCGTGGCCCGGCGAAGGCCCCGTCGGCTGCCTCGACGGTCTCTGATCAGATCCCGCGTCGTCGACGATCGGTCGGCCGCCAGTCGTCCACGCGATCGCGCGGATGGATCGGCCCATCGAACGGGATGACGTACGCCGCGTCGAGATCGGTCGTGCCGCCCGTGCGCACGTAGATCGTCTTGCGCGCGTACGCCGCGTAGAAGATGCGGAACGGGAAGAAGTTCTTCACCGCGATCACGTCGGCGCGGTGGGGCCGCAGGCCCATCTCGCTCCAGAACCCAGGCTTCACGTTGAACGCGGGGCCCTCGGTGATCACGAGCTCGATCGCGCCGCCCTCGTGCCCTCCGCGCGCCTCGGGCGTGAGCGTCACGCGCACGCGCTTGCCGTGGCCGGTCTCGTCGCGCTGGTGCGCGATCGTGCCCGTGATGCGCAGCGGTGACTGCCGCTTCGGATCGAGGTGACCACCGACCTCCACGTCCACGCGCTCGCCGATCGTCTTCGCCGAGAGCGCGATCGCGACCTCTGGATCGCGCACCGCGACGTAGCTCGTGAGGCCCGCGCCGTGCGCGAGGAAGCCGCGCAGGATGCCCGTCGAGTCACCGGGCGCACCCGCAGTCGTCACGTCCGACGCGTCCGCGAGCACGACGACGCCGAGCTTGCGTGCGAGCCGCGCACGACGTGCGGTGGCGATCGCGTCTTCGATCGAGGGAAAGGTCTCGGGCAGCCGATCCTTCACGGCCCAGCACTTCACCGCGAGCTCGTCGGCCAGGCGCTCGGCCTCCTCGCGATCGCCATCCGTCGTGACGACGGTGCTCCACCCGACGACGTCCATGTCGAGCCACGGATGGCACATGAGCACGTTCGCGGAGAGCGCCTTCGATCGCTCGGCCTTCGCGCATGCGCCGTAGATCGCGCGCATCGGCGGCAGCACGTCGATCGTCGGCGAGCCGCCGAGCATCATCGGGATCGATCGCCACGCGGTGACGGGCCGCACCTCACCGCGCGCCCAGCGCACGAGCACGTCGGCCGCGCGAGCACCGCGCGCCGCGTGATCGCGGTGAGGGTTCGTGTGGTAGCCGAAGAACACGGCGCCGCTCTCGATGCGCGCGCGCGTGAGGTTCGCGTGCAGATCGAGCGTGGCTGCGATCGGCAGATCACCGATCGCCTCGCGCACGCGGCGCAGCAGCGTGGTCTCCGGATCACGATCGCCGACCACGCCCATCGAGCCGTGCAGCGAGAGGAACACACCATCGAGCGGCCCCGCGGCGCGGAGCTTCGCGATCAGCGTCTCGACCAGCGCCTCGAAGCACGCGGGCGAGAGCGGACCGCTCGGCACGGCCCACGCTGACACCGTCGGCACGAGCTCCACGTTCCCGATCGCCTGCGCGCGCTGCACGAAGCCGCTGAGCTCCGCGTTCTTCACGTAGCCCTGCGCTTCGTACCGATCTCTCCGACACATCTCGAGGATCGCGGGCCCCTCCACGTAGTGCATCGCGCGGAAGTCCGAGAGCTCCGTCAGCACCGGCGAGAGCGCGTTCGTCTCTTGCGCGATGCGCCCGATCGCGAGGCGGATCGGGCGCTTCGAAGGACGCGAGACGAGAGCACGGAGGCGGGAGCGGATCGTCACCCGACGATGGTGCCTGCCTCGAGCCGTCCGGTCACCGACTCATCGTGGTGCGACGTCCCAAGGGCTGACCCACTCCACGCCGCAATCGCGGAAGTCGTCGACGTTGCGCGTTGCGAGAACGGCACCGTTTGCCTTTGCGATCGCCGCGACCATGGCATCGATGGTCGAGATGGGACGCCCGGCGGTCTGTCTCACGACGACGATCTCGGCGTAGCAGCGCGCCGCGGCCGAAGAGAAGGGAAGGACGCGACCGGTGAGGTCCTCGTCGAACAACGCACGTGCGGCCTTCGCGAGCGACTCGCGACGCTTGCCCCTGGGCAAGAGGCCGATGCCCGTGAGGATCTCGGCCTCGTTGGGCGCCCCGGTGTGGACGCGCGTCGCGACCTGCTCGTTCAGCCATGCGACCACGCGCGGCTCGGGCGTCGTGCGCATCAGCTCGGACAGCACGTTGGTGTCGAGCAGGATCACTTGAACCTCGGCGGCGCGCGCATCGCGCTGCGGGGCGGGAGCTCGAGCTCGATGCCGCCGAGCGGCTCGAAGCGGGCGCGAATCGCGTCGCCGAGACGACGGGGCGGTGGCTCGTCCGTGGACAGGACGGTCCGCAGGATCACACGGACCTCTTCCTCCATGGCGCGCCCGTTCTTGGCGGCACGGACGCGGAGCCGTGCCTTCAGTCGGTCGTCGAGGTCGCGGATCGTGATGCTCGCCATGCAATCAATGATTGCACTCGTACCGAGGACCGCCAACCCGTCCGGTCACCGGAATGCGTAGGACGCGCTGATCGCGACCGACGCCGCGCCGAAGAGCGCCTGGCCGTCGCGGTTGAGGCCGAAGCGCATGCCGAGGCCGAGCACCAGCGGGTCGAGCTCCACTGCCAGCTGGGGAGAGATGCTCACCGCGAAGAGGTTCGCCTCGATCTCGGGGCCGAGCACGAGGTCGATCTCCACGCCCATCGTGATCGCGCGCGCGAGCTCGAGGTCGAGGCCATACGCCGAGGCCCAGAGGCGCGCGCCGGTGTCGTCGAGATCGAGGAGCGCGCCCTGTCGCGTGCGGAAGGACGCGACGCGCTCGAACGCGTAGGCGAGCTCGATCGAGGGCGCGAGGCGCACGAGCGGCAGGCCGCTGCGGTCGTCGGCCGTGAGGCCCTCGGGGTGCGTGGGGAACCACGCGCCGAGATCGATCGCGAGCGCGAGCGAGTCGTCCGCCGCGGGATCACGACGCAGCGGCACCCAGCGCGCGTGGCCGTAGATGTCGAGCGAGCCCGCCTCCCACGTTCCGCTCGCGCGGCCAGCGATGTCGATCGGGACGACGGTGCCGACCTGGATCTGATCGTCGAGCAGCGAGAGATCGGCGGCGACCGCGATGCGCGTGCGCTCGGTGCGACCCTCGGCGCGCGGCGCGGGTGCGATCTCCGCGAGCGACAGACCGACCGTGCTGCCGCGTCGATCCACGTCGGTCAGCGCGAGCGCGCTCACCACGGGCGAGCGTGCGTAGGCCTCCGTCAGACGCGGCTGGTGCGGCGGCTCGGGCGCGACCGGCGTCGGAGGAACGACGCGCGTCGGCTCGGGATCGCGCGCGAGCACGCGTACGCCGCCCATCCACTGCGTCGGTGCGCTCGATCGCGCCCAGTGCACGTAGATCATCGACTCCGATCGCGTCGCGACGGTGATCGACACGGTGAAGCGAGCGCCGTCTCGTCGAACGTTCGACAGCGTGACGCCTTCGTCCGCGACGAGCGTGAGATCGTCGGGCAGCGTCCCTTCGAGCGAGGGCTCGAGCACCGCGTCGCGCGTCGTGCCGCGCGCGATCTCGATCGCGGGGCCCGCGACCTGCTGCGTGGGATCGTCCGGATCGTGAGGCACGCCGTCGATCGCGGTCTGCACGCGGCGCACGTCGAACGGTGGGACTCCGATGCTCGCGCCGGTCGCGTCGTTGCACGTCCACATGTCGTCGTAGCGCAGGAGGATCGGCGAGGGTGAGCCGCAGCGGATCCCGTCGGGCACGTAGTAGAGCGTGCCCTCGAGCGCCTCGATCCGCGCCGCGGCCGGGGCGGTCGGATCGCCCGGATCGTAGGCAGGCGCAGGCGCCGACGGATCCGCGCCCGGCGGCACGATGCGGCCCTCGAGGATCTCGAATCGCTCTGCGACCGACGGGCGGCTCTCGAAGAGATCGCCGTCGAGCGTGGCGACGGTCACGTAGAACACACCTGGCGGCAG
Organism: uncultured Sandaracinaceae bacterium; assembly: GCA_964502175.1. Taxonomy (GTDB): domain Bacteria; phylum Myxococcota_A; class Polyangia; order Polyangiales; family Sandaracinaceae; genus JAFLCL01. Next base: position 155,468 of record CAZCVE010000013.1, on the reverse strand, counting down.
TCGATGCGCCTGGAAGCCCGAGATCTCTCCGGGCACTTCCGTCGCGAACACGACCTCGCGTCCGTCTGGCTGTCGCGCGATCTCGATGCGGTAGCGCGTCGCGCCGGGCACTTGCGTCCAGCTGCCGTCGAGATCCCCGCCGATCCCTGCGACGCCCAAGAAGCGGCGTGTCCCGGACTGCCACGTCGGTGCGGGCGGGAGCGGGCGCGGCGGCGTCGGTCGCTGACCCGTGTGCACCATCGAGCCCGTGTTCTCCGGCAGCGTCACGGGTCGACCGCCGCTGGACGACTGCATGCTCGCGCCGCCCGAGTGGTTCGAGAGACGACTGGTGCCGCCTTCGTCGACGCCGACGACGGCGCTGCCGCCCGAGAGCGTCGCGGTGCCGGAGCCCGTCACGACGCGCAGCGTGTTGCCGCCCCCCGATCCAGCCGCGGAGCCGCCGCGGAGCTCACCGAGCCGCGTGCGCAGCGCGCCGGTCTCGAGCGTCGCTTCCATGCCTGCGGTGCGCGTGGTCGTCGCGTTGGGCCCGAAGATGATGACGAGCGTCTGCTCGCGCAGCTGCACCACCGACGTGTCGCGGAACGTGAGCTCGGCCGCGCTGCGCTGCTGCGTGGCGACGCGCCCGCCGCGATAGAGGCCGAGGCCTCGCTGGGCGGCGACCCACGCGTCGTCGGCGGGCCGCGGCCTCGCGAGGGCGCGCCGCTCGACTCCCGTGACCGTCGCGTCGGCGAGCTGATCCGCGGGCGTCGCGCGACGCGGCAGGTGGAGGATCTGCCCGGCCTCGAGGTCGTGCGGCGGCGGCCCCATCCCGGGGTTGTAGGCGTGGATCAGATCGTAGCGACGGCGGTTGCCGAAGAACTGCTGCGAGATCGAGGCGCACGTGTCGCCCGCGACGACGGTGTAGTCGAACAGCTCGACCTCGTCGGCGCGCGAAGGCGGCAGCTCTTGCGCGTGCGCGGGAAGGGCGATCGAGCAGCACGCGAGCGCGACGGCCAACGTCGCGCGCGAGACGAAGCGAAGAAGCATGTGGGGCAGAGCGGTACACAAGCGCGCGGGCACGCGCAAGACCGGCCAGCCCTCGATCACGCGCCCCGCGGCGAGGTCAGCGCCCTGCGAACGGGTCGATGGTCGTCACGCCGCGCCCGGCGAGGTGCGCGAGGTTGCGCGTGGCCACACCCAGGTCGGACGACACTGCTGCACCGAGGATGAGCGCGTCGCGGATCTCGATGCGAAGGCCGCGCTGCTCGGCTTCGACTTCGATCCGAGCTGCCGCGCGCGCCGCGTTGGCATCGAACGCCACGACCTCGACGCGCTCGAGCGTCGTGGTCAGCCACGAGGTGAGGCTGGTCTTGCGTCGTCCCTTGGGCAGGCGTGCCACGCCGCGCTCCAGCTCGAACACCACGATGCTCGACGTGATCACGCGCTCGAGGCCCGCGCAGAAGGCCCGCACGTTGGGATCGGGCTCGGGGCGCGCGAGCTCGGACAAGATGTTCGCGTCGAGCAGCCACCCCCGCGTGTTCATAGGCACCTCGCGCTCATTCGGCGCGCGCTCGCCGGCGTGAACGCTTTGGCGAGGCGAACGGGTCAGTCGCCACGATCGATGCGCGGGGGAACGTGTCTTCGTCGAGTTCCACGCCGCCCGTCCGATCGCGCCATGCATCCAGTCGGTGCAGCAACCGAGCGCCGTCAGTCGCACCGCCGCCGGCCGCCTCGAGGCGCCGCAGCTCTTCGATGCCGATGACCACCGCCACGTCGTCGCCCCTCCGCTGGATGACCGTCCGGGCGGTCGCCGCGTTGCGCACGATCTCCGCCATCCGCGCCTTGGCCTCGGCGATCCCGACTCGACGTGTGGACGAGGACATGACCATCGAGGCTACGAGATGGTCACCTCCACCGCAACTGCCCGATGCTTGGCGTTTCGCGCGAACGTGTCGCGTCGCTTCCTCCATACTCGTCTCGCGAGATGACCGTCGAAACGCAGCGTCCGTACCCAGGCCTCGTGCTCTCCGGGAAGTACCGCGTCGAGCGCATGCTCGGCGCGGGCGGCATGGGCGAGGTGTACGGCGCCACGCAGCTGAACCTCGGGCGCAAGGTCGCGCTCAAGGTGCTGAGGCCCGAGCTCGCCGCGCAGGAAGGCGCGCTCAGCCGCTTCGAGCGCGAGGCGCGCGTGGCGGCGCAGCTCGATCATCCCAACGCCGTCGAGATCTACGACTTCGGAAAGTCGCAGGGCTACGTCTACCTCGCGATGGAGCTGCTCAACGGTGCGCCGCTCCGCGCGTTCGTCGACGAGCACGTGCCGCTCCTGCCGCTGCCGCGCGTCGTCCGGATCGTGTCCGAGGTGGCGGGCGTGCTCGTGAAGGCGCACTCGATCGGCCTCGTCCATCGCGACCTCAAGCCCGACAACGTCTTCCTCGAGCCGCCGGTCGTCGCGGGCGCGGAGGAGCGCGTCGTGGTCGTGGACTTCGGGCTCGCCTTCATCGACGGGGCGGGCGACATCGGCCGCCTCACGCGCGAGGGACAGGTCACCGGCACGCCCGACTACCTCTCTCCCGAGCAGAGCCTCGGGCGTGTCGTGGGCCCGCCGAGCGATCTCTACGCGCTCGGCTGCATGCTCTACGAGATGCTGTGCGGGCGCGTACCGTTCAAGGGCTCGTACGTGCAGGTGCTGACGCAGCAGGTCTACTCGGTGCCGCCGCCGCTCTCGAGCGTGCACGCCGACGTGACGGTGCCACACGCGCTCGAGTCGCTCGTCATGCGCCTCCTCGACAAGGACGCTGCGGCGCGGCCCACGGCGTCGGCGCTGCGCGAGGAGCTCTCGAGCTTGAGCGACAAGGCGCACGAGCGCGCGCGCGCGGCGCTCTCGCTCGAGGGACGCGCGGCGCGGATGATCTCGGCGGTCGGCGCGCGTCCGCGCGACTCGGCGCTGTCGAGCGGCTCGTTCGAGTCCGAGCACACCATCGCGGTGATCGCCCCGACAGACGGCAACGCGCTCGGTGACGGACACGCGATCGGCCTCGCCGCGCAGGGCATGCACGCGTTCATCGCCGACGGTGACGGCGCGCTCGAGGGCGCGAGCGCGGTGTGGGCCCCGCAGGCGACGAGCGACGAGGTCGCGCGCCTCGTCGCGCTCGGCGGGCGTCCCGTGCTCTCGGACATCGCCGCCGGAGAGACGGAGCGCCTCGCTGCGCTCTTGCGCGCCGGCGCGGCCGAGGTGCTCGTGCGTCCGGTGAAGGTCGAGGAGCTCGCGAAGAAACTCGCGCGCGCGATCCGAAAAGCGAAGCGATGACGCGCTCCTCGTCTGTGTGGAGAGGCGTCCTCGTGTGCGCCGCGATCACGATCGTCGGGCTCGCCGCGCTGCTGGGCATGCAGCGATGCCGCGGGCCGCGACAGCCGCCTCGCGATCCGACCGCGTCGCTGCCGCACGGCGTCGGCACGAACCTCGACTTCGCGGTCGACTGGTCGAGCGAGCTCCCGTTCGTCGACCTCATGCGCACCTCGCGCCCATGGATCTCCGGCACGCTGGAGCACTGGGAGGGCGGGCCGCCGATCGCGCTCGACGCGCACGGATGGCCCACGCACCTCGAAGAGGGCCAGATCGTGAGGACGCTGCTCGCATGGGACATCACCGCGCATCCCGCGGGGAACTACGTCGTCCTGTGGGAGGGCGACGGCGACGTCGAGCTCTTGGCGGGCCACGTCGGCCGCCTCGAAGACGCCGGCCGCATCGTGGAGCGATCACCGGGTCGCCTCGTGGTGCGGCTGAATCCGTCGCTCGATGGGCCGGGCATCATCGTGAACCTCGTGCGATCGAGCGTGGCCGATCCGCTGCGTGCGCTCCGCGTGATCGTTCCGGGCGGCGCGTGCGAAGACGACGCCGCGCGCTTCTGCGACGCGAACACCGCGTGCGACGGGGAGACCCGCTGCGTGAGCTTCGAAGAGACCCACGCCACGCATCGCTTTCATCCATGGTTCCTCCAGTCGATGCGGCACTACTCGGTGATCCGCTTCATGAACTGGGCGGACGCGAACTCGACGCAGACCGGGTCCTTGCCACCGGAGCTCGCGCACGAGTCGCGCTGGGACGATCGCGTCGTGCTCGACGACGCGCGCTGGTGGGGACGCGTGCCGCTCGAGGTGATGATCGATCTCGCGAACGCGGCGCACGTCGAGCCGTGGCTCACCTTGCCTGCGCGCGCCGACGACGACTTCGCGCGACGCGCGGGTGCGCTCGTGCGCGAGCGGCTCGATCCGTCGCTGCGCGTGTGGGTCGAGTACTCGAACGAGGTGTGGAACGCGCAGTTTCCTCAGAACGCCTACGCCATCGAGCGAGGCCGCGCGCTCGGCCTCGTCGGTGAAGGCGAGGGGGACGACGAGGCCGCGCTCCGCTTCTACGCGCGGCGCACCGGTGAGCTCCACCGCCTCTTCGCAGAAGGTCTCGGCGAGGACGTCGCGCATCCCACGCGGCTCGTGCGCGTGTACGCGAGCCAGTCGGTGAGCCCCTGGCGCAGCGAGCAGATCCTCGACTTCGAGGACGCGTACACGCGCGCCGACGTGCTCGCGATCGCCCCGTACTTCGGCCATCCCGTGTCGCCCGACGCATACGCGAGCTGGCGCGCGATGACGCCCGAGGCGTTCTTCGCGCAGGCCGAGGCCAACGATCTCGCGCCCGCGCGCGACGCGGTCCGTGAACAAGCGCGCATCGCGCGCGATCGAGGCCTGGCGCTCGTGGCGTACGAAGGTGGCCAGCACTACGTCGCGCAGGGCGACCAAGACGTCACCGCGTTCCTCGGTCGTGCGGCGCGCGACCCGCGCATGGAGGCGCTCTATGACGACTACCTCGAGGCGTTCGAGGCCGAGGGCGGACGCTTGATGGTCCACATGGTCGACTGCACGGCGGGCGGTCGCGATGGCTTCTGGGGCGCGACCGAGCGGCTCGGTCAGCCGATCGACGAGACGCCGAAGCTGAGAGCGCTCCACAGCGCAGCCGTGCGCACGCATCGCTGATCTCGGAGCCCGATCACATCGCCGAGCGCGAGGCGGGTGGGGTGCTGGCCCCCCGGTGATCGTGCGATCGGCCGACGATCCGCGCGGCACCCTTCCTGCGATGAGCGATCGCGGAGGTCGCCATGTCGCCGCTCGCGCTGCTCCGCTCGCTCGTCTCTCGCTCTCCTTCGACTGAGCCTGCTTCGTCCCGACAGCTCGTCGCTCGCGCCGCGGGTCGAACGACGGTGGGACGACGGCAGTCGAACCAGGACCGTCTCGTCGTCCGCGACGATCTCGGCCTCTTCGCGGTCGCCGACGGAATGGGCGGCTACGAGGGCGGTGAGATCGCGAGCCAGACGACCATCGACGCGCTCGTCGCGCTCTACGAGACGCACCGCGATGACGAAGAGCACACGTGGCCGCACGTGCCGGAGGGGGAGCTGTCCCTCGCGAGCAAGCAGGCGATCGTCGCGGTGGAGCTCGCGCACCGCGCCGTGCGCGAGAAGCGGCGCGGCAAGCTCGCGCAGATGGGCTCGACCGTCGTGATGCTCGTCTGCACCGGCACGCGCATGGTGGTCGCGCACGCGGGCGACAGCCGCGCGGTGCTCTTGCGCGGTGGCGCGCTCCACGCGCTCACGCGCGACGACTCGTTCATGGCCGAGCTCGACGCGCGCGGCAGCGGTGGATCTCCAGAGGAGCGCGAGCGCATGGCGGCGCAGTTCGGTCACGTGGTGACCAAGGCGATCGGCCACGGCGAGCACCTCACCCCGACGGTCTCGGAGCTCGAGGTGCAGGAGGGTGACGTGTTCCTGCTCTCGTCCGATGGCCTCCACGGCGTGCTCGATTCCGACGAGATCGCCCACACCCTCGCGATGTTCGCGCCGGACGACGCGGGCGAGATTCTGCTCGCGCGCGCGATCGAAGAAGGCTCGACCGACAACGTCACGGCCGTGATCGTGCGCATCGAGAGAGTGTGAGATCACGCCGGGTAGCCCTCTTGAGCGGCGGTCTCGGCTGGGCGCACCATCTCGTCCCATGCGGCGCTCGAGACGTGCGGAGCGGTTCCTGGGATCGAGCGTCGCGCTGACGCTCTCGGTGCTCACCGCCTGCGCGAGCGGCGGTGACGGAACCGGTCGCGACACTGGCGGCGGCGGCGGCGGCATGGACGCGCCCGGCGCGCTCGGCGACGGCGGCGACCTCGATGGAGGCGGCGCAACCGACGACGCGGCGAACGATCCCGAGGATGACGCGGCGATCGATCCCGAGGACGACGCGGCGATCGCGACGCTCGACGCGCCGATGATCTCGCCCGACGCGTTCGTGATGCCGGGCACCGACGCGTTCGTCGTGCCCATCGACGCGTTCGTCGTGCCGATGCCCGACGCGTTCGTGCCTCCGCCCGACGCGTACGTGCCGCCGATGGCCGACGCGTTCGTGCCTCCGCCCGACGCGTACCGCGCGCCCGACGCCTACGTGATCCCGGACGCGTACACGCCCCCGCCCGATGCCTTCGTGCCGCCCGACGCGTACCGCATCCCCGACGCGTACGTGGTGCCCGACGCGTACTCGGTGTGCGCGCTCCCGAGCAACGCGTGCGCGGACGGAGCCGAGACGCGCGATCGCTGCACCGGGGCGCGCGTGATCGGCCGTCGTCAGGCGGCGATGGCCGCCGGCTACAGCGCGACGGCGGACCTCTGCGCGGCATCGGATCGTTTCGACGACTGCAGCTGGGACGCCGGCTCCGACCACGCGTATCGCATCTGGCTTCGTGCTGGCGAGCGAGTGAGCGCGCGGATCACCTCGCGCGCGGCGACCTGCTTCTCGAGCCCGGCGCTGACGCTCAAGCTCTACGAGAGCTCGGGCTGCGCCGACGTCACGTGCGGCACCGATCGGTGGTGCCACGACCACGTGAGCAACGGAGAGACGTTCACTCACACCGCGGCGCGCGACGGTTGGGTGGTGATCGTGGTGGACGCATCGTCTGCGTTCGACGACGAAGGGCGCTACACGCTGAACGTCACGCTCACGAGCTGCGCGGTCGCGGGGTGCGAGTGCTGAGCACGATCCTCTCGCTCCTCGGAGCCGTCGCGGGCCTCGTCGCGTTCCTCGGCTGGCTGATCGCCGCCGTGCACGTGTTCCTCTTGCTGGGTCACGTCGCCCCGCCGAACACCAAGGGCGCGCTGCTCTTCCAGGGCCACAGGTTCTTCCGCAGCGACACGTTCCTCCCGAGCGGTCAGCCGCTCCAGAAGCGGATGCTGCTCGGGATGATGGTGTTCGTCGGCGGTGTCGTGAGCGGCGTGATCCTCGGCGTGTTGGGGAGCGTGTTGGGCTGATCAGTGGCCCCCGCGCGTACCAGGCACTTGGCCGCTCTCGGCGACGTGGAAGCTGCCGCCGCGACCGAAGGTGACCCGGAAGATCGGCAGGCCCGCGGCGAGCGCGCCGAGCGTGGCGCTCGTCTGCTTGCCGGCGAGCTCGTCCATGAGCTCCGCGACGGGATCGGCGTGCTTCTTCTCGACGCGCAGCGCATCGCCCTGACGCACGAGGAAGTGCGCGATGTCGCAGCGCAGGTACGACGCGACCTCGGGGTGGCTGACGAACGTCTGCGTGCCCTGCGCGAGCGGTGAGATCAGCGGCACCTGCGTGAACGCGCGCAGCTCCTCGTCGAGCCGCACGTCGAGCACGGCGCCCTCCTCGTGTCCGCCGGGGAGCACGGTGAACTCCGCGTCGATCGAGCCCTCCCAGCGCGCGCGGAAGAACGCCTCGAGCAGGCCGTACACGAGCTCGGGCCGCGCGCCGTACACGTCGGGCTTGGTCGCCATCAAGCGGAGGTGACCGCAGCCGATGTGCGCGGGCACGAGCGCGTGCTCGAGCACGATCTCGCGCACGTGCACCGGCGGGCTCGCGAAGAAGCGACGCCACTGCATCGACTCGCTGATCTGCGAGAGCGCGCTGTCGAGCCGTCGGTCGCTGCGCATCGAGGCGATGAGCGCGTTGCCCGCGCTCACGTCGCCGTGGAGATAGAAGCGCCCGAGCGTGCCGAGGCGTCGGCCGAGGATCGTGTGGATCTGGAGCGGCGTGAGCTTCTCGCCCGTGACCTGCTCGATCGCCGAGAGGCCGAGCATCAGCTCGCCCGCGTCGCCGCCCGGCGTGCCGATCACGGCCGTCTCGTCGCGTCCGTCGACGCACGACTGTCGACCGTGGAGGAGGATCGCGGCCATCTTCATCCAGCGCACGCTCGTGGGATCGCCCACGTGCGCCTCGACGTCGGCGAGCGTGAGGAGGCCGCGGCCGCGCTGCGCGATCTCGGGCGTGGGCCGCACCACGTCGCGTCGCGAGAGGATGCTCGTGTCGCGCGTCGTGGCGAAGCCGAGGTAGCGCCACGCGACGATGCCGCCGACCATCGATCCCACGAACGGCATACCGAGCTCTTCGAGCTTGCCGGCGAGCGGCGCCGAGCGCTCGCCCGCGCGGCTCACCAGCACGACCTTCGCGGTCTTGCCGAGCCGATCGACGAGCGAGGGCATGCGATCGGGCGGCACCCAGTCCGAGCCCGGGATGTGACCGAGCGGGCCCACGAGCTCCTCGGGCTCGCGCACGTCGATGATGTGCACCGAACGTCCCTGACGCGCGACCCACTCGGGCCAGAGCAGCGGCTTGCCCGAGGGCGATCGCTCCACCGCGGAGAGGAAGTTCGCGCGCAGCATGCGCTCGGTGGGCGCGATGGTGCCGATGGGAGGAAGGAGCGCGTCGGGATCGGGGTGCGTCGCCATGGCCGCGAGGCTCTCATGGAGCGCGCACGGACAGGCACGGCGTGGATCCCTCCAGCCGAGCAGGTCCCGCGATCAGTGACGCGTGCGCGGACGGATGCCGAGCTCGCGTCGGACGTCGTCGATCGGTCGCTCCCACATCTCCTCGAGCCACACGGGCGGCAGGAACTCCGCCGCGCGCCCGCGACGGAAGCCGTCCACCGCGAGCGGCAGCATCGTGCGATCGCTCGCGCCGAAGCGGAGCAGCGCACCGAGCGTGATGATCAGGGCGCTCGGCGTGCCGGTCTGTCCATACGTGAACGCCTGGAGCGCGACCTCGCCGCGCACGTTGGTGTCGTACTCCGTGAGCACGTGCCAGAGGTCGTGCACCTGACGCATGCGCTTGGCGACGTACGAAGGCACGTCGGGCAGACCGGGCGGCGCTTGGAAGAGATCGGGATCGAGCCCCTGCGCGTCGAGGTAGCGCGCGTACGCGCCGCCGAGCGTGGTCTCGGGCAGGGCGCGCAGCCGATCGAAGTCGACGCTCGCGCTGTCGATGCTGGGACGCTCGCGGAGGAGGCGACCGCCGCGGTCGTCCATCGTCAGGCGCGCGAGGAAGCGCGGATAGCTGCGACGGCTCACGAGCAGGCCGAGCACGAAGACGCGCGTCGTGTCGTTGGGATCGTCGAGCAGATCACGGAGGGCGCCGTACGCGAGCCGCGCGCGCTCGAGCGGCGTCCCTTCGAGCGCGATGCGGGCCGCCTTCGCCTCGTCCATCTTCGGCTCGCGCCCCACGTCCTTCGTGTCGGCGACGTGATCGACGCGCGCCGCCGGAGGCTGCTTCTGGGCGGGTCGCTGGGCTGACTCGTGGGCGGGCGTGGCGTGCATCGGTCCATCGGCTCGGGCGACCATGGTGTCCTCCTCTTGTTGGCAAGGATGACAATACAGGCTCCGCAGATATTGGCAAGTCTGACAATGAGAAGAAGCGTGTAGGCTGCCGATGTGCCGCGGATCCAGCCCCGAAAGTCCCCGAAGTCCTCGACCAAGCAGCCCGCGAAGACCCCGTCCGCGAAGGCTCGACCGGCGAAGGCCCGCGTGGTCGAGACGACGCAGGTCGAGCCCGCGACGAGCACCGACCGCAAGCGCCGCACGCCCGAGGAGGCCAAGCGCCTGATCCTCGCGTCGGCCCAGACGCTCATCGCGGAGCGCGGCCCCGACGCGGTGGGTCTCAAGGACGTCGCGCGCGCCGCGGGCGTCTCGCACGGCCTCGTCACGCACTACTTCAAGACGTACGAGAACCTCGTCGAAGAGGCGCTCGTCGAGCACCTCCAGTCGCAGCGGCTCGAGGGCCTACAGCTCATCCAGGCCGCGGGTACCGAGCCCCAGGCGTGGCTCGCGATCGCGTTCGAGCAGTTCGCACATCCGCTCACGGTGCGGCTGCTCGTGTGGGCGCTGCTGACGGGTCGCCTCGAGCAGGAAGACTTCGTCGTGTTCCGCACGCGCGGCCTCGCGGCGACGGTCGACGTGCTCGAGTCGTACGTGAACGCCTCTGCCTCGAGCGGAGGGGGCGCCACGATCGATCGCGACACGCTCGAGCGCGCCGTGATGATCGGGATCTGCGCGGCGATCGGCTACACGCTGGGCCGCAAGCCCCTCTGGGGATCGCTCGGTCGCCGCGCGAGCGCGCAGCGCGACGACGAGGTGCAGAAGCAGCTCGCCACGATGCTGCTGTCCGCTCTTCAGCGGTGAGAGTCGTGATCGACGCGATCACTCGCAGCGCGCGTCGCCCGTCACCGTGCGCAGCGCGCTCTCGCCGGGACAGCGGAGCGAGCACGTCGCGTCGGCCTCGCAGCTCACACCGCAGCCCGCGACCTCGCACGTGACGCGGCACGTCGCGCCGTCACCTCAGCAGCGCCGTGCCGTGCACGCTTCACGGCGGTGGGATGCCGCAGCACCGCACCTCGAGATCGGCCCACGGCGTCGTCGGGCTGTAGCAGCCGTGCCCGCATGGGTTCTCGGGCATCTCCATGACGCGCGCCTCGCCGCGGATCGCGGTGCCCCGCGGTCCCGAGTGCCAGTGATCGCACGCGCACATGTCGGGCGCCGACATGTGGCCTTCGTCGAAGCAGCGCGCGTGCACGTCGCTGCCCATCGCGATCGTGTTGTGCGCGAACGCGAGCCTCACCGAGGGCACGCCACCCACGCACATGACGAAGAGCTCGAGGATGGGCACGTCCTCGGGCGCGGAATCGCTTGCGGCCCGCGGCACGCCGAGCAGCATGAGGTGGCCGGTCGAGCTGTCGAGCGCCAGCGGGTGGACGTCCTCGTAGGACTCGGTCTGCGAGTTGTGCACGACGAGACCCGACAAGCGGCGCCCCGTCACGTTGGTGCCAGCGAGCGTGAGCGCGTGTGCTCCTGCGTCGAACTGCACGCCGACGACGACGGCGCACCCGTTCATCATCGCGTTCCCGATGGCGGTGCCCATCGCTCCGGCGGTCGGGGGCATCGCGGCGCGTCGATCGTAGACGGTCAGCGTGACGGGCACGCCGGTCGCCGAGAGGAACCGCTGGATGCCGGGGCCTCGGTTCACGCGTTCCACGCCTCGGGCCGGAGCGAACTGGAACATGCCGACGCGGTTGTTCTCGTCTTCGAAGGGCATCGTGTCGGGGTTCGTGAGGCCCTCGAGGCATCCTGCGAAACCACCGGAGCGCGCCAACCAAGCGAGGTTCGCCGCGAGGGACGAGAGAAGACATCGATTGGTGTCCTGAAGCGGATCGGGGAGTCCCCGTCGCCGACGTGTAGACGCGCAGCTCGCTCGAGGACGCCGCGGGATCGCGCAGCGCGAACCACCGTGTGAGTGGGCCGCTCGTGATCGCCCAGGTGTCGTCCTGAGCGACCCATTCCTCTTGCGTCGCGCCGCTCGGGAGCGCGTAGGCCGCGATGACGCCGTCGCCGTTCACGTCGACCGCGACGTTCACGATGCGATCGACGGGGAAGGGCGTCGCGTAGCGCACGGTCACGCTCGCGCTCGCGAGGGGTGTGCCTTCGTCGACCCAGCGCGTCATCTCGATCGACTCGATGACGACCTCGATCGGGCCGACGTCGATCGCGGCATCGACCTCCACCGAGGCGTCGATGCCAGGCGAGGCGCCTGCGTCGTCGCCACCGCCACCGCCTCCGCACGCGGAGAGCGCGAGCGCGCACGACGTCAGGACGAGGCCCGTGATCCCGCTCTTGCTCCGCATGACGACGAGCGTCCGCAATGAGGAAGCGCCCCACAAGAGGGGCCACTGCGAGCTCGATGGGCGGAGGCTCAGCGCGACAGGCGCGCGTCGATGGCAGCGCGCACGCGATCGACGTCGGGCGGCAGCTCGATGGGGCGGTTCGCGAGCTGCGGGTCGGTGCCCTCGAGCTCGCCTTGGTGGTAGCTGCGCTTGAACTCGGTGAACTTGAGGCCGTGCGCGGTCGAGATGACGACGACGCGCTCGTCCTTCGCGATCGTGCCGCGCGCCGCGAGCTTCTCGAGCGCGGCGAGCGCGACGCCCGTGTGCGGGCAGTTGTACATGCCGGTGCGATCGGCGCGCGCGACGGCGTCGGCGAGCTCGTTCTCACTCGCTTGCTCGACGACGCCGTCGAACTGCCGGAGCACGCGGATCGCGCGATCGATGCTCACGGGATCGCCGATCTGGATCGCGCTCGCGGCGGTCTTCTGCGCCTTCACGGGCTCGTAGTGCTCGAAGCCGCGCTGGTACGCGAGGTAGAGCGGGTTCGCGCGCGCGGCCTGCGCCACGCAGATGCGCGGCAGGCGCGAGACGAGGCCGAGCTCCTTCATCAAGAGGAAGCCCTTGCCGAGCGCGTACACGTTCCCGAGGTTGCCGCCCGGGATGACGATCCAGTCGGGCACCGCCCAGTCGAACTGCTGCACGAGCTCGACGGCGATCGTCTTCTGTCCCTCGATGCGCAGCGAGTTCATCGAGTTCGCGAGGTAGATCGAGCCGTCGGCGGTGAGCTCCTGCACGACCTTCATGCAGCCGTCGAAGTCGGTCTCGAGCGACACGACGATCGCGCCGTTCGCGAGCGGCTGGAGCAGCTGCGCGATCGAGACCTTGTCCTTCGGCAGGAGCACGAGCGCGGGGATCTCGGCCGCCGCGCAGTACGCCGCGAGCGCCGCGGAGGTGTCACCGGTGGAGGCGCACGCGATCGCGCGCACGCTCTTTCCTTTGCGGTTCATCTCGCGCACCGCCGAGACGAGCACGGTCATGCCGAGGTCCTTGAACGAGCCGGTGTGGCTGTTGCCGCACTGCTTGATCCAGACGTCGTTCAGGCCGAGCGACCTCCCGTACTTCTCGGCCCAGAGGAGGTTCGAGCCGCCCTCGGCGAAGCTGACGATGCTCGACGGATCGATCCCCGGAAAGACCCACTCGAGCTTGCCCCACACGCCCGATCCGTACGGCCACTCGGTGCGCATCCAGCGACGATCGAAGAGCTGCATCCACGCCGCGCCGGAGCGCTCGCGCAGCGCGGCCACGTCGTGCTCGACGTCGAGCAGCGCGCCGCACTTGCGGCAGCGGTAGACGACCTCGTCGAGGCCGTAGTGCTCGTCGCATCCCGCGAAACAAGTGAACCGTGCCGAAGCGCGCATGGCCGCGGAGATAGCATTGCGAGGCGCATTCGCGAGCGCCCACGAGACTCGCGCCCCAGGAATGTGGAAGCGTCGCGGAAGAATCGGCAACGCATTGCCGATTATCCCGTAGAATCGGCAACGCATGTACCGTTCACGTGTCCTCGAGAACCGCCTCACCTCCGCCGCGTCGCGGAGCAAGATTCGCGTGCTCTTCGGTGCCCGGCAGACCGGCAAGACCAGCATCCTTCGGCACGCGCTGGATCGCGACGCAACCGCAGTCTTCGACCTCGCCGACGCCCGAATGCGACAGCGTTTCGAGGCTGAGCCGGCCGCGTTCTCCCGCGAGGTGCTGGCACTGCCCAAGACCATGCGGAACGTCGTCGTCGACGAGGTGCAGCACGTTCCCGCGATCCTCGATGAAGTGCAGGTGCTCTACGACGGTGACCCGCGTCGTCGTCAGTTCTTCCTCACCGGGAGCTCGTCACGCCGCCTGCGCGCGGGCTCGGCCAACCTCCTCCCGGGCCGAAGCCACGCCATGCGCATCCATCCCGTCTGTCGGTGGGAGATGGCGCACGTCGGTGCGCTCTCGATTCCCATCGCGAACACGACCGCGAAGGGCACGTTTCCCGACGTGCCGCTCGAACGGCTCCTACGTCTCGGTTCCCTTCCTGGAATTCTCTCGGAGTCCTCGCGCAGCGCGGCACTGACCCTCGAGACCTACGTCGAGACGTATCTGGAAGAAGAGATCCGTCGCGAGGCGGTCGTGCGGGACCTCGGGCCGTTCATCGTGTTCCTGCGCCTCGCGTCGGCAGAGGCTGGCGGGCAGACCAACATCGCCAAGCTCTCTCAGCACAGCGGCGTCGCCGCTCGGACGATCTCGACCTACTACCAAGTGCTCGTCGACACGTTCGTCGGCCACTGGCTCGAGCCGTACGCCCGCAGCGGTCGCAAGCGCCTCCTCACGGCGCCCCGGTTCTGCTTCTTCGACGTCGGCGTGCGAAACGCGGCGGCGGGCCGCTCGTTGGAGGCTCGCCTCACTCCGGACGTGGGCGGTCCGCTTCTCGAGCAGTGGGTTGCTCAGGAGCTCATCGCACGCGCTTCGTACCTGGGTCGACCTCATCGCGTGAGCTTCTGGCGCACGGTCTCGGGTGCGGAGGTGGACTACGTGTGGGAGGCGGTGCGCGAAGACGTGCCCATCGAGGTGAAGTGGACGGACCGCCCGCGACCCGAGGACGCGCGTCATGTCGAGAGCTTTCTCGACGAGCATCCCGAGCGTGCGCGTCGCGGGCTCGTCGTGTGTCGCTGCGAGGCACCCCAGCAGCTCACGGAGCGCGTGCGCGCGATCCCCTGGAGCGCGCTGTGAGGCATTCGCGCGGGACCGACACGCGCTGACGCCCGTAAATGAACGTCAGTGCCCACGCCATCGCGAGTCTCAACGGAGTCGTGCGTCGCATCATGTACGTCGAGGACAAGAGCCACGGGCTCGATGGGCCGGGCCGCATCGGGTGGGTCGAGATGTCTCGAACTGGGCGCTCGTACTCGTATCGCGGTCGTCGATTCCTCAGGACGAAGAGCGGCTACAAGTGGAACTGCCTCGACGAGGTCACGCGCGAAGCCTTCTGGATCTCGGGGCCTCGTCGTGATGGCGCCGACAAGCTCTATGGGGGAGTGGCTCTCTCGTCCCCTCCCCCGTCCCCTCCCGCGCGCGGGAGGGGAGTGTGCTGGTGCGCGTTGCGTCGAGCGGGGGCGTGCTCGGCGGGGGCGTCGGTCAATGACCGGCTGCGAAGTCCTGCGTCCAGTAGTGGCCGTAGGGGGAGCCGTCGACGTTCGCGTAGCCGATGCCGATCGTGCGGTAGTCGGGGTTCATGATGTTCCGGCAGTGACCGGGGCTGTTCATCCAGCCCTCGACCACGTCCTCCGGGGTGCTCTGGCCCGCGGCGAGGTTCTCGCCCCACGGGCTCGCGCCCATGAAGCCGACCTCGGTCATTCGATCGGCGAACGTTCGGCCGTCGAGGCTGTCGTGCTCGAAGTAGCCCTGCTGGC
This sequence comes from uncultured Sandaracinaceae bacterium, assembly GCA_964502175.1. Taxonomy (GTDB): domain Bacteria; phylum Myxococcota_A; class Polyangia; order Polyangiales; family Sandaracinaceae; genus JAFLCL01. The sequence goes on along the minus strand of CAZCVE010000013.1, from coordinate 140,072 downwards.
CCATGTCGAGCGAGTGGTTGCGCGCGGCGATGCGGATGACCGCGTTCATCTCGAGCGGGCCCGCGGGGCCGAAGACGTCCATGTCGCACGTCGCGCCCGCAGCACGGCGCTGGTTCGTGAGCTCGAGCACGCGCCACTCGAAGTCTTGGTAGGCCATCGGCCAGTCGTCCGTGCCCGAGCACGCTGCGGAGAAACAGTCGGTGTCCGCGCAGTCCGCGTCGCCGTCGCCGTCGTTGTCGTTGCCGTCGGCGCACGCGCTCTCGCGCGTCGTGACGTGCAGCTCGAACGCGCCCGACTCTCCGCCGCTGAAGCCGTCGACGACGATCACGATCGTCTCGCACGCCGCGAGCTCGACGGTCACCGAGGACGTCGTGTTGCCCGAGCGCACGTCGTCGTTGCAGGCGATCTCCGCGCCGTCGCAGCCGCGGCGCACCGTCAGCACCGTGTCGAACGACGAGCCCGCCGTCGTGATGTCGTAGCGACCCGCCTCGGGCGCCGTGTACTCGATCGCGACGTCGCGACCGTCGCCGCCGCCCATCGGACAGCTCGGCATGAAGTCGTCGCTCTCCATCGCCGTGGTGCCCGTGAGGTCGAACGGCACGCCGCTGCCCATGTCCGCGGCGCAGCTCGACATCGTCGGCAGACGACATGATCCCGGGTTGCCGGGCGGTGCGTTGCTGCACGCAGGAAGAGCAGCGAGCGCGAGGAGGGCGGGCCAGAGCGAGCGGACGGCGGAAGTCATGGGCGCCGAAGGTAGCAGCGAGATCGACGGGAGGCCGTGCCCTCACGCACCGCTGATGCGCGTCGCGGGGATGCTCCGCTCTTCCTGCGATGCGTCGTCCCTCCGACCGACCTCGCGCGTGGCCAGCGCGCTGATCTCCGCAGGTCGCGGCGCGGCGGGTCGCTCGGGCGCGAGCGTGACCTCGGCCACGAGCTCGACGAGCGGCTCCGCGTCGAGCGAATCGGCGATGTCGTTCAGCGCCTTCGCGAGCTCGGTCGCGCTCGGTCGTTGAGCTGCGTCCTTGTCGATCGCGCGGTGCACGAGCTCGACCAGCGCGGGCGGGAGATCGCGCACGAGCTCGCCGAGCGGCTCGGGATCGACCGTCACGTGCGCGACCAGCAAGAGCGCGCCGCTCGTCGCGCCGAACGGCGAGCGGCCCGCGAGCGCGTGGTAGACGACGAGGCCCGCGGCGTACACGTCGGTGCGATCGCCGACGAGCTCGGGCGTCGTGATCTGCTCGGGCGCCATGAACGCGGGCGTTCCGACGACGAGCCCCTCCTTCGTCAGCGTGCCCGTGTCTTTGCGCGCCTCGCGCAGCTTGCTGATGCCGAAGTCGAGCAGCTTGAGGCCGGCGCCCGTCTCGGTGAGGAGCACGTTCGCAGGCTTCACGTCGCGGTGGATCACGTCCTTCGCGTGCGCCGCGGCGAGCGCGTCCGCGAGCACCGCGCCGAGCCGACACGCGAGCGCGGGCGAGAGCGAGCGACCGTCCGCGAGCACACGATCGAGCGGCTTTCCGACCACGAGCTCCTGGATCTGAAAGAGCTCGCCGTCGCTCGAGACGTCGACGTGCAGCGTCTTGACGATCGCGGGGTGCTGCACGCTCGCGGCGGCGCGCGCCTCGGTGAGGAAGCGCTGCAGGCTGTCGAGCTCCGACGCCGACGCGGCCTGCACCACCTTCACCGCGACGGGCAGATCGGTGAGCGAGTCGTGGCCTCGGTAGACGACGCCCATGCCGCCCTCACCGAGCACCGACTCGATGCGCACACGGTCGCCGAGGCGCGCGCCGGGCTCGAGGCGCTGACCCGCCTTGCCCGAGCCCTTCGCGAGACGCGCCAGCGCGCTCGACAGCTCACGGCTGCGCTCTTGGACGCGCTCCATGAGCTGCGCGTTGAGCGCGTCGATGTCCTTCGCGCGCGCGACGATCTCGTCGACCTGCTCCTTCACGCGCCGTTCGAGGCTCGTGTTCAGCGACTCGAGCTCGTCCTGCTTGCCCTCGAGCTCGCGGTTCTTGCGCTCGATCTCCGCGCGCTGCTGCTCCACGGCGAGCCGGCTCTCGAGCTCGCGCTTCGCGAACGACGTGAGCACCCACGAGAGGCCGAGACCGAGCAGCACGATCACGGGCACGATCACGCTCACCGACAAGCGCGCGGCCTCGGACGGTTGCACGCTCGGGAGGAACACGAAGAACGCGATCAGGCCGGCGGCGTGCGCGACGGCGATGGGCGCGAAGCGCAGACGGAACACGAGCGGCGGCACGAGCACCGCGACCACGTACGCGTTGATGTTGCTCGCGAACTGGCGCTGATCGTTGAGGGAGCTCGCGATCCCCATCGCGAGGTACGCGATCGCCGTGACCTCGCCGATCACGGGCGCGATCACGCTCCTCCAGCCGGGCCTTCCGATCACGGAGCCCGGCACCGCGGCGAGCGCGATCAAGGACGAGGCCACGCCCGCCATCACCGCGTGCGAGAGCCACAGCGCCGCCCACCACGCGCGCTCCGAGGCCTCGAGCTCACCCGACGGCGCGTTGCCGAAGAACACGACGCCGACGTGCACGACGAGCACGAGCGCGATCATCACGCGCGCACGACGCAGGTTCGTCTCCGCGCTCTCCTTCGCGAAGCGCGCTTCGAGCTCGGTGCTGTGGACTGTCTCGGGCATCGGACACCCCACCGTATCGCGGCCGCGCGCACCCACGCACGTCGTGTGTTACGAAGCCCGCCATGTCCGTCGCGCCGCGCTCACCGCGCGTGTCCCTCACCGAGATGACCGAGCTCGTCCTGCCGCAGCACTCGAACGTGCTCGGCACCGCGTTCGGCGGCACGGTGCTCGCGTGGATCGACGTGGCGGGCGCGATCTGCGCGCAGCGTCACACCGGCTGCGTGTCGGTGACGGCGGCGATCGACTCGGTGAACTTCGTGGCGCCCATCCGCGTGGGCGACGTCGTCATCTTGAGCGCGCGCCTCAACGCGGCGTTCCGCACGTCGGTCGAGGTGGGCGTCACCGTACAGGTCGAGGATCGCGTCACCGCGCACCGACGCGCGTCGGTCGACGCGTTCATGACGTTCGTGGCCGTCGGCGCGGACGGTCAACCCAAGGAAGTGCCGCCTCTCTTGGCCGAAACCCCCGACGACGAGCGCCGGGCGCGAGAAGCCGGCGACCGTCGCGCAGCCCGGCTGTCACGCCGCTGAGGCGGCGCGTCGCTGAACGTCGCAGTGGACGGGGCCCGCGCCCTGCGCGACTGTCGCCACATGTGGGAGGTCGTCCGCGACAAGATCCGGGAGCTCACCGGCCTCGTCGCCGTGACGGAGGAGCGGTTCACGCACCACACGTGCCTGGTGACCGCGGGCAGTCACATCGGACGCGCGGTTCACGTCAACTGCGATGGCTACGTGATCGAGAGTGATCACGGCCTCGTGACGTTGGTGGAGCTCTGGGTCGACGGGATCCTCGAGCGTCTCGGCGACGTCCGCCGCCTCATGGACGAGGACCGGAGCAACGAGGACATCAAGACCGAGATGGTCGCCCGCCACCACTGGCACGGCGCAGGTGACCTGATCGCCATCGTCGCGAACGTCGAGAAACCCGCGTCCTTGTTCGGAACGCCCTCGATGCGAGTCTTCCACGGTGCCACGCACTTCCCGTGGTACGCGCAGGTCCTTGCCCAGTACCAAGCCACGCGCCGTCGATGAGGCGCGTGGAGGCCGAGCACGGCGCGATGGCCAAGCGTCGTCGCTCGGGTGGAGTCCGACATCGAGCCGCCGAGCGGGTCGTATGGTACGAAGCCGCGCCGCCAACACCCGCGGTCCACGAGAGCCATGCGATACCTCTGCCTCAACTGCGAAGAGCGATTCGAGCACGACGACAAGGGCAAGCTGCGCTGCCCCAAGTGCTTGCGGGTGACGGGCCTCGAGAAGATCGAGTCGGCTGCCGCCAAGACCGCGCAGGCCGCGCAGAACCCGTACCTCGTGCCGGGCGCGGTCGCGGTCATCGTCGCGGCGCTGATCGGTGGCTATGCCGTGTGGCGCAGCCAGGCGCCCGAGCAGGTGGGTGAGGACATCCCCATGCGACCGCTCTCGGAGAGCACGCTCGCGGGACACTTCCGCCGCCTGCGCGCGGACGCCGGTGAGCTCGGTACGCTGCTCGTCGCCGACGACGGGATCGAAGGCTTCGCCACGCGCGCGGCCCACGATCGCGACGAGGTGATGGACATCGCCGAGGGCGTGCAAGAGGCGATGCGCGAGAAGGCCAACGCGCGTCACTTCGTGCGCTGGTCGCTGGGCGTGCCGCGCGACACTGCGCCGGGCACGGCCATCGAGGCGTACGAAGACATGCGCGAGGCGGGCGGCGCCGCGCGCCTCTATCCCATCGAGGTCGCCGCGATCTCCGTGTCGGCGCTCCGCAGCCGCGGCGTCAACGCGATGATCACGGAGATCTATCGCTTCCCCGGCGACGGCTCGCCGCCCGATCCCTCGGGACAGATGGGCTACTACGGCGTCGCGGTCTACGAGGACGAGGCGGGCGAGGGCACGCCGCGCATCTTCGACCCGTGGGGCGGTCACGAGTCGGAGCCCGAAGAAGACGACTACCGCGTGCTCAACGACGTCGAGGCCGTGGGCGCCGCGGTGAACGTCCGCGCGCTCCACCTCCTCGTGCGCGAGAACGATCCCGAGCGCGCCCTCGAGACGAGCTCGCAGGCGATCCGCCTCCTTCCGCGATCGCCGGCCGCGCGCTCGGTGCGCGGCGCGATCCTCCTCGTCGCGGGCAACCCGAACGAGGCTCTCTCGGAGCTCGAGTCGGCGCAGCAGATCCGCGCAGACGGTCCGCGTCGCAACCTGATCGCGGGCTTGCACATGGCGCGCGAGGATCTCGACGCCGCGCAGCGCGAGGCCTCCGCCGCGCTGGAGGAGTTCCCCGACTACGCGCACGCCCACGCGACGCTCGCGGCGATCCACATGGCCCAGAGCGAGCCCGACCTCGCGCGCACCGAGCTCGACGCGGCCGAGCACGCGGACCCGGACCTCTACATTCTCCCCGCGCTGCGCGCGAGCTTCTACGCCGCGCAGGGTGATCTCGAGCACGCCGTCGTCGAGATCGAGCACGCGGTCGAGGTGAACCCCGACTTCAACACGCGCCTCGCCGCGGCGCAGATCTACCGTCAGGCGGGCCGCTACGACGACATGCGTCGGGAGGCCGCGGCCGTGCTGGAGCTCGTGCCCGAAGCGCGTCGCTCGCAGCTGCGCGACCTCCTCTCGCGTCGACTCGGCGCGTCAGCGTTCGAAGAAGAGGAGGAGATCACCGACGAAGAGCTCGCAGCGATCGAGGCCGAGGGAGAAGGCAGCGGCGAGCTCACGCTGCGCGCGCCCGAGATCGCGGCGCCGAGCGCGCCCGAGGACGACGACGCACCGCTCGAAGACGAGCCGCTCGAAGACGAGGGCTCGGCCGCCGGCGCCGAGGGTGAGGGCGAAGACGGTCCCGCGCTGATGCTCGGAGATCGCAGCCACTTCACGCTCGGCGGCGGGTCGCTGTCCCTTCAGTGAGGGCTCGACAGCGAGGGCTCTCGAGTGAGGACGTCGTGACGGATCCCTTTCCTCTCGCCGCGCGCGTTGCGTAGGATGCGCGGATTCATGCGGGAAGCGCGCGAGATCGATGGGGGAGCCCCGCCCGACGCGACGTCGCGTGAGGAGCTGACGCTCACCCTCCTGCGCGGCTTCGTGCACGACCTCGCCAGCCCGCTCGCCGTGCTCACGTCCAACCTGCCGGTCGTGCGCGGTCTCCCGATCGGCGAGGGGTCGGAGGCGGGAGAGCAGGCGGCGCGAGAGCTCGCGGAGATCGTCGACGATCTCGAGCTCGCGACGGCGCGCCTTCGAGAGCTGACGAACGATCTGCGCCTCTACGTGGGCGCGTGCTCGCACGACAAGACCTTCGAAGACCTGGTGCTGACGGCGCTGCGTCTCGCGCACGCGCAGCTCGGTCGGCGGGTGGACGTGGCGCTCGACATCGACTCGGCGCTCGCGCCCGCGGGCAACCCACAGCACGTCTTGCGCGCCGTCTCGGAGACGCTCGTCGCGATCAGCGCGGGCCTGCCCACGAGCCCCCGCAGCGCGCTCACGGTTCGGGCGGATGCGGGCGGCGCCACGATCGAGCTCGCGCCCGCACCGGCCGTCGATCCCACGGCCACGATCGAGGCGGCCCTGCGCCCGCTTCGAGTCGCACCGGACGTTCGCCGTTCGCCCGAGCGCCTCACGATCCACGTCGCGCTTCCGTGGGCGGCGCGCTCGACGCGGTGAGCTCGCGGGAGAGGATGAGACGGTGACGGTAGAAGAGGACAAGCGCGACACGGGCAACTTGCTCAGCCAGACCGGGAGCGGCCTCATGCCCGTGCCGGTCGCGGCCCCGAGCACGGTGATGGCTCGTCTCGTCATCCTCCGTGGTGCGCAGGCGGGGCGCCGCTATCCGCTCGACGAGCACAGCTCGATCGGTCGCGGCTCGAACTGCACGGTGCAGATCGAAGACGCGATGGCGTCGCGCAAGCACGCCGTGCTCGAGCGCTCGCAGACGAACGCGACGAGCTGGGAGCTCGTCGATCTCGGCAGCCGCAACGGAACGCTGCTGAACGGCCGACAGGCCGATCGCTCGCCGATCCGCTTCGGCGATCACATCCAGATCGGCGAGACGGTCTTCCTCTTCTCGCACGCCGATCCGCTCGAGGAGCGGATCCTCCATCGACAGAAGCTCGAGGCGATCGGACGCCTCGGCGCGGGCATCGCGCACGACATCAACAACGTGCTCGGCGGCATCTTGATGAACGTCGACTACGTGCTCGGCCTCGGCGATCGCAGCCTCACCGACGCGGAGGTGCGCGAGTGCCTCGCGGACCTGCGCGCTGCGAGCCTGCTCGGCGCGGATCTCACGCGCCGCATCCTCGCGGTCGCGCGTCGGGGCGCGGTGGAGCACGTGCAGATCGATCTCAGCGCGCTCGTGAACGACACCGTCGAGATCGCGCGTCGCTCGTTCGATCGCTCGGTGAAGATCGATCGCGCGGTGGTCCCGCAGGTGCACGTGCGCGGCGACCGCGCGCACCTCCAGCAGATGCTGATGAACCTGCTCTTCAACGCGCGCGACGCGATGCCGAACGGCGGCACGTTGATGGTGAACCTCGGCTACGCGCGGGCGTCCGAGATCGAGCCGGAGACGGTCGCGGTCGCGGGGCACCACGCGCGGCTCGTCGTGTCGGACACTGGCGTGGGCATGGACGCCGCCACGCGTCAGCGCATCTTCGAGCCGTTCTTCACCACGAAGAGCGCGGATCAGGGATCGGGCCTCGGTCTCGCCACGGTCATGGACGTGGTCACGGGACACGGCGGCACGATCGAGTGCGACAGCCGGCCGAACGTCGGCACCTCGTTCCGCATCGTGCTCCCCGCGCTGATGGCCGCCGCGCGCCGCGAGCGACGCACGCCCGCGAGCATGCCGCGCGCGGAGACCTCGGTGCGCAGCGCGCGCGTGCTCGTGGTCGACGACGAGCCGCTCTCACGCCGCAGCATCTGTCGTCTCCTCATGCGCGAAGGCCACACGACCGACGCCGCGGGCGATGGCCGCGAGGCGCTCAGGATCTTCGAGGCGAAGGGCGAGCAGATCGACATCGTCCTCATGGACCTCGACATGCCCGAGCTCGATGGCCACGCGACGCTCGTCGAGATGAAGAAGCGCAGGCCCGACACGCGCGTCGTCTTCCTCACGGGCTTCGTCACCGACGCGCGCAAGCGAGAGCTGTACGAGTCGGGCGCCCTCTCGGTGCTCCACAAGCCGTGCGACTCCATCACGCTCCGCGAAGCCCTCTCGATGGCCCTCGCCGTGAGGGTCTGAGCTCACGCCGCGCGCGGAACGATCGGTGACGGCCCCAGCTCAGTGACGCGTGGCGCCGAGTTCGAGGATCTTTCGGGCGAGGTCGCGGGGGGAGAGCGGTTTCTCGAGGAAGCCTCGGCCCGTGTCGGCGATCGCCTGAGAGAGCGCCGCGGCCTGGAGGCCGCCCGAGAGGAAGATCGCGCGCTCGGCGAGCGCTGGGTCGAGCTCTTGGATCGCGAGGAAGAGCTCGTGTCCGTTCATCTCCGGCATCACGATGTCGCTCACCATCACGTCGTACTCCTCGCCCTTGCGCAGGAGCTCGAGCGCGGCGCGGCCGCTCGTCGCGGTGGTGCACTCGAAGTCCAGACGCAGCGCGCGGGCGAGCGCGCGGAGGAGGAGCTCGTCGTCGTCGACGAGCAGCACGCGCAGGCGCGCCATCGAGGGAGGCGGAGCGCTGAGCGGCCTCGGACGCGCCGAGACGGGAGCGGGCCGCGGGAACGCGACGCGGAACGCGGTGCCGCGCCCGGGCTCGCTGTCGACGAGGATCTCGCCGCCGGCCTCGCGCACGAGCTCTCGCGTGATGGCGAGGCCGAGGCCGGTGCCCTGGCCGCTCGGCTTCGTCGTGAAGAACGGATCGAAGATGCGCGACACGACCCCCGACGGAATGCCGGGGCCGCTGTCGTAGACCTCGACGCACACCACCTCGTCGTCGGCGGCGGTGTGGATGCGCAGGCGGCGCTGGCCCGGTTCGACGAGATCGAGCGCCTGGAACGCGTTGACGACGAGGTTCGTGAGGATCTGCGTGATGGTGTGCGGCGGTGCCATCACGTGCGGAAGCAGCGGATCGAGCTCGAGCTCGATCTTCACCTGGAAGCGCGCCTCCTTGCCGACGAGGCGGAGCACGCTCTGCACCTCGTCGTTCAGCATCGTCGGCTCGAAGCGCGGCGAGCCCTCCGTGGTGCGCGCGAATTCCTTGAGCGAGCGGACGATCGCGGCGATGCGTCGGCTGCTCGTGAGCGAGTCGCTGACGCTCTCGACGAGGTTCGTCGCGTAGCGCGCGAGCAGCTCGCCGTGCTGCGAGCGGGGGCGCGCGAGCAGGGCCTCGAGCTCGCCGCGGATGCTGTCGAGGTTCGCGACGATCACCTGGATCGGCGTGTTGATCTCGTGGCTCACGCTCGCCGCGAGCTTGCCGATCGCCGCGAGTCGATCTTCGTGCGCGACACCCGCGGTGAGCTGCGCGCGCTCGTCACGCACGGCGATCACGCGACGCGACGCGAAGGCGAGGCGCAGGAGCGCGCGATCGAGACGCGCGCCGAGCTCGATCACGTCGAACGCGCCCGCCTCGCGGAGCGCGCGATCTCGCTCGAGCGTGAGGCCTGGCGGCACCACGCACACGAGCAGCACCTCGGGATCGGCCGCCGCGAACGAGCGCGCGCGCGCGAGCGCCGCGGTGCCGAGGTCGGTGTCTTCGACGAAGAGGAGCGCCGCGCCGCGCGTGTCCGGCGGCGTGGTCGCGTCGTACGTGCGGAGGATCGTGAAGTCGCCCGAGCCCGCCAAGAGAGACGTGAGGCCGGGCTGCTCCTCGACGACGCACGCGAACACGGGCGTGACCGTCATGTGACTGGGTCCGCGCTCGCCGCGAGCGGTGCGTACCAGCGCAGCACCACGGCAGAGCGCGTGAAGCCAGCGGAGGGTGAGTAGAGGAGGAGCGTGCCGTCGTGCGCGACGCGACCCGCGGCGCGCGCGGCGTGCAGGTTGAAGAGGATCGCCGCGTCGCCGATGTTCGCGACCTCGCCGAACGTGTGGAACGTTTTCTCGAGCGGCAGGCCGAGCGAGCGACGACACGCGTCGACGAACCAGCCGAGGCTCTGGTTGCCGACGTAGAGATCGACGTCCTCGAGTCCGAGGCCCGCCTGCGCGAGCGCGCCGAGCGAGGCCTCGCGGCAGAACTCACCGGCGCGGAGGCCCGCGGTCTTGCCGACGTCCGGATCGAACGACGCGAGCTCGGGCACCACCGGCGTCTTCCACCAGCTGCGCTCGGCGCGTCCGTCGACGATCGGCGCGAGCACGATGCCGTCGCGCAGGCTGCCGTCCGTGCGCTGCCACTGCCCCACGATGCCGTAGCCCGCGGGCACCGCGCCGAGGACCGCCGCGGCCGCAGCGTCGCCGAAGTTCGTCGAGGTCACGGTCTTGGGATCGACCGACCGCGTGCCTGCGTGCGACTGCACGACGAGCACCTTGCGGAAGGCGCCGCTCCGTACGAGCGCCGCGGCGGTGACGAGGTGCGCCTGCGTGCTCGCGCAGCCGACGTCGAGGCTCCACGCGGCCGCCCGCGTGAGGCCGAGCTTGTCTTGCACGGCGGGCGCGTTGCTCGGGATGAGCACGTCGGGGATGAGCGAGTGGACGAGCACGAGATCGATCTCGTCGGGCCCGACGCCTGCGTCCTTCATCGCCTCGCGCGCGGCCTCGACCTCGAGGTCCGACACGAGGGCGTCGTCGTCGATCACGCGACGCTCGCGCGCGCCGCGGAAGAGGTCGTCGCCCGTCGCCGCGATCGCGTCCGCGATCTCGCGAGGCATCTCGGTCTTCTGTCCCTTGGCGGAGCGCTCGACGGCGAGCACGTCCCTGCTGCGCTGCGTCTCGTCCCTCGGACCGATCACGCCGGCCCAGAACGAGTTGTCGCGCACGCGCGGCGGAAGCGCGACGCCGAGGCCCAAGATGCCCACACCATCGAGCGCGCTGCCATCGCGCGCCGCGCTCATCGCTGGTCTCCCGCGCGGAACTGCTTGAGCGCGGCGATGCGCTGGTTGCCGAGGAGGCGGATGTCGGCGTCGATGCGCACGTCGAGCACCACGGGTCCCTCGCGCGTCTCGAGGCCACGCACGAGCTGCTCGCGCGTCTCGATCACCTGTCCGTCCGCGCCCATCGATCGCGCGAACGTCGCGAAGTCGATCAGCGGCGTCGTGAAGTCGGGCGTTCGACCGAAGAGCCCCACGTGTCCGTGGTGCACCATGTTGAGGCGGCTGTCGTTGATGATCACGAACGTCGTCGCGAGGCGATGCTGCACGGCGGTCGCGAGCTCGGTGCCGTACATGAGGAAGCCGCCGTCGCCGCAGATCGCGAAGGTGCGTCGGTGCGGCGCGCCGAGCTGGTAGCCGATCGCGGCGTTGATCCCGGAGCCCATCGAGCCGAAGCCGAGGCAGGTGAAGAAGTCACCTTGCTCGCGGACCTTGAGGTAGTGGAGCGCGACGCCGAGGTGCTCGCCCATGTCCGCGGTGAACACCGCGTCGCGCGGGCAGACCTCGTTCATCGTCGTGACCACGTCCATCGTGGTGAGCCGACCGCTGGGCGACGGCGTGACCGGCTGCACCGCGACCGGCGGATCGGCGACGGTCATGGTCGGCGTGCGGCCCTCTTCGCGGTGCTCGAGCATGTGCGTCATCACGCGATCGGCGGGCCCGACGAGGCCGAGATCGATCGCGTAGTTCTTGCCGAGCTGCGCGTCGTCGATGTCGATCTGGATGAACGCGCGGCTCGCGCGGACGAGCGGGCTCCACGCGTTCGTCGCGAAGTCGTTGAGGCCGCTGCCGACCACGAGCAGCACGTCGACGCCGGCCTCGAGGTAGTGACCGACCGAGTCGTGTCCACCGAAGCCGGTGACGCCGAGGTAGAGCGGATGGTCCTCGGGGAACACGCCCTTGCCCTTGGTCGTCACGCACACCGGCGAGCCGATGTGCTCGGCGAGGCGACGCAGCGCGCGGCGGCTCGCGAGCTCGCGCGTGCCCGAGCCCGCGAGGATCAGCGGTCGGCTCGCGCGCTCGAGGAGCTCGAGGGCGCGCCGCGTCGAGTCTTCGTCGATCTCGTAGGTCGTGCGTTCGTGGCCCGCGAGCGGCTGCGGCGCGAGGCGCTCCGTCGCGACGTCGAGCGGCAGCGTCACGAACACCGGACCGCGTCGTCCGCTGAACGCCGTCGTGAGCGCCTTGTGGAGCACCGACGCAGCAGGGCCCGGGTGCGAGATGAGCACGCTCATCTTCGTCACGCGCCGCATGATCGAGACCGCGTCGAGGCCCGCAGCCGAGCCCTCCTGGAGCGCCCCGCGACCGAACGCCGAGCGCGCCACCTCACCGGCGATGTGCACCACGGGGACGCCCTCGTAGTAGGCCGAGGCCATGCCCGTGAGCGCGTTCGTGATGCCTGGGCCCGCCGTCGTCACGACGACACCCGGGCGGCCCGTGGCCATCGCGTAGCCGATCGCGAGGAACGCCGCGTTGGTCTCGTGCTTGGTGGTGATGATCCGAACGTCGGGCCGCTCGAGGAGCGCGTCGTAGAACGGGCTGATCGCGCCGCCCGGGATGCCGAAGACGACGTTGACGCCGAAGTCGCGCAGGACGTCGACGAGGTGCAGGGCCACCGTGGACTTCATCCGTCCCGCCCCGGCGTGTCGTGGATCGTGATCCTCAAGATGCCGTCGAACGGTCCTCGCAGCTCGGCGGCGACGGTCACCTTGGTGCCACACACGCGCGCGACGCCTTCGATCGCGCCCACCATCGCGTGCTCGATGTAGACGTACTCCTCTTCGATGTCCGTCACGATCTCCGTCGCGGTCTCGGACACCACGTGGAAGCGCGCGTTCGAGACGACGGTGCGGCTCGCGTATGCGCGCTCGAGCATGCGCAGCATGCTGCCGAGGCTGGGGTCGACCACCGCGAGCGCGGCCTTGCCCAGCAGGGTGTCGGCCCACGCGTCGAAGGCGCCCGACTGCAGCTGACGAACCCCCGAGTAGATGGCGCCCGCGCCGTAGTGGATCTGCGCGAGGACGACCACGCGGGTGAGGTAGTCCGAGAGCGGATACATCCGGAACGAGGCGTACCGATGCAGGCGGAAGAAGCGTCGGTACTCGGCCTGCGTGTCGAGGCTGAGCGCTGCCGCTCGGTCGTCGAGCATGTTGAAGAACGCACCTCGGCACGTGGCCTCGGGCGGGATCTGTGAGAGCCGCCACGTGAGGTCCGTCGCCTGCTCGCACGCCTCGAGGCTGGCCGGTTCGGGTCGAGGTAGGCCCTCGGCGTGCGCACCGTTCTCGCGGACGGGCACGGTCACGCGCGGGAGGATATCAGAGCCGCCGCGCGAGGGCTCCCCCGTCCCCGCGTTTCCCATCACTCGACGCTCGGCCGGTCCGCGTCCGTCTCCGGATCGGGTGAGGTGTCGGGCGCCCTGGTGTCGGGCGCGACGATGTCGCCGACCTCGGTGCTGCGGGGTGGCTCGTCCGTCGATGGCTCCTCGAGGACGCCTTCCCATCGCGCGATGACGACCGACGCGAGCCCGTTGCCGATGACGTTGATGGTGGTGCGCGCCATGTCCATCACCTCGTCGACGGCGAGCAGCATCGCGACGCCTGCTTCGCCTGGCAGACCGAAGCTCGCGCACGTGCCCGCGATGATCACGAGCGTCGCGCGCGGCACGCCGGCCACGCCCTTGGACGTGAGCATGAACGCGAGGATCATCACGATCTGATCGGTCAGCGACTGCTCGATGCCCGCGGCCTGCGCGATCGTGACGCTCGCGAGCACCAGGTACAGCGTCGAGCCGTCGAGGTTGAACGAGTAGCCGGCGGGGATGACGAAGCTCGCGACGCGCCTCGGCACGCCGAACCGCACCACGTCTTCGAGCAGCCGCGGCAGCGCGGCTTCGCTCGAGGCCGTGGTGAACGCGGTGATCGCGGGCTCGCGGATCGCGCGGAGGTACGCGAGCGGCTTGATGCGGATGAACAGCATCACCGGCACGAACACCAAGAAGAACAGCAGGATCAGCGCGAGGTAGAGCGAGCCCACCAGCTTCGCGTAGCGACCGATCAGGTAGATGACGGCAGGCCAGCCGCGGATCACGTCGGGCTCGGCGCACTGGTCGAGGTCGGCGCCGCTCACGCAGTGGCCCGCCGCCATGTGGCTCACGTTGTAGGCCATCGCGCCGAACACACCGAGCGGCGTGAGGCGCATGACCATGTCCGTGTACTTGAACATGATCTGCGCGACGGCCTCGAAGAACGAGAGCACGAGCTCGCCGCGCTCGCCGACGCGCGTGAGCGAGACACCGAAGAGCACGGCGAACACGACGATCGGCAGCAGATCGCCTTGCGAGGCGTGGAGCGCGACGTTCGAGGGGAAGAGGTGGAGCGCGAGATCCCAGCCCGTCTGTGTGGCGGGCGCGACCCCCGAGCTCGTCACCGAGAGATCGATCGGCAGGCCCTCTCCGGGGCGCAGCCAGTTCGCGATGCCGAGGCCGATGAAGAGCGCGATCGTCGTGACGATCTCGAAGTAGAGGAGCGCCTTGGCGCCCATGCGGCCCACGGCCTTGATGTCTCCCGTCTGCGCGACTCCGACGACGATCGTCGAGAAGAGCAGCGGGACGATGAGGCCCTTGATCAGCGCGATGAACGCGCGCGACACGAAGCGGAAGAGCTCGTACGCGAGCGGGTACTGGTCCTGCGGAAAGAAGCCGCCGAGCACCACGCCGAGGCTCAGGCCGAGCACGATGAAGAACGTGCTCGACAGGTAGAACGGTCGCGGCGGCGGGCCCTTCGCGCCCACGGCCGGGCTGCCCTTCGCGCCCACGGCGGGGAGCGAGGGTTGGGTCGCGGACGTCGTCATCGCGCGGACGATACCAGGCGCGACGCGAGCCACGGCAACACGTCGCCCGCGCGCGCCTCGACGCGCACGCGCGCGAGATCGTCGCCGCGGCTCGGACCGAGCGTGACGATCGCCACGGGCTTGCCGAGCTCGTGCGCGCGTCGCACGAAGCGGTAGCCCGAGAAGACCGTCAGCGAGCTGCCCACCACGAGGAGCGCGTCGGCCTCGACCACGCGCGCGTACGCCGCGGCCACGAGGTCGGCGCGCACGTTCTCACCAAAGAACACGACGTCCGGCTTGAGGGTGCCGCCGCACGCGAGGCAGCGCGGCACCACGAAGTCCGCGAGGAGCGCGCGCGTGGCGTCGAGCTCGGCGTCGCCATCGGGCGCGAGCTCGGGCGCGTGCACGAGGAGCGCGGCGTTGCTCTCGGCGAGCCGCACCTGCACGTGATCGCGTGCCTCGCGCACGCCGCAGCCGAGACACCTCACCTCCGCGAGCGCGCCGTGGAGCTCGATCACGTCCGAGCTGCCCGCGGCGTGGTGCAGGCGATCGACGTTCTGCGTGATCGGACCGCTCGCGAGGCCGCGCTGCTCGAGGCTCGCGACGGCGAGGTGCCCGGCGTTCGGGCGCGCGGCGCGAAAGCGCTCCCAGCCGAGCAGGCTCCGCGCCCAGTAGCGCGCGCGGAGATGATCGTCTCGCATGTAGTCCGCGAAGCGGATCGGGTTCCGCGCGCGGCGCTGCGTCTCGGGCCCGCGGTAGTCGGGGATGCCGCTCTCGGTGCTGATGCCTGCGCCGGTCAGGATCGCGAAGCGCCTGCCGCGTCCGGCGACGTCACCGAGGAGCGTCGCGAGCGCCTCGCGTCCGTCGTTGCTCTCGGGTGTCGCCCTGTCCGACACGCGCGCTCAGGCGGCGGCCTTCTTCGGGTCGTCCGGCGTGCTCTCGGGCGGCGTCTTGGGCGGCGGCTTCGGCCCGATGATGAACGCGAACAGGATCGCGACGTAGTAGAGGAGCACGAGCGGCGTCAGCACGAGGAGCATCGTCGGCGCGTCACCCGAGGGCGTGAGCACGGCGGCGATGATCGCGGCGATGACGACCCACCAGCGGCTGAACTCCCAGAGCTGCCGCCAGTTCACGAGGCCCACGTACGAGAGGAAGCCGATGACGATCGGCACCTCGAACGTGACGCCGAGCGCGAGCAGCATGCGCAGGGCGAAGTCGAGGTACTCGTTGATCATGATCGTCGGCTGGATCCGCAGACCGCCGACGGTGCCGCCGAACGAGAGCAGCGCGTCGAACGCGGGCGGCAGCACGAACCGGTAGCCGAAGAACGCGCCGCCCACGAAGAAGATCGTCGAGAGCAGGACGAACGGGATCGCCTTGGCGCGCTCGCTCCGGTAGAGGCCCGGCGCGATGAACAGCCACGCCTGGTAGAAGGCCCACGGACTCCCGAGGATCGCGCCGCAGACGAGCGCGATCATCATGTAGTTCACGAACATGTCGGCGGGGTTCGCGAAGTGCAGCGTGGGCTCGCCCATGTGGAGCGTGCGGAACGCGTTCATGTACGGATCTGCGAGGAACTGGAGGATCTCCTCGCGCAGGTACCAGGCGACCGCGATGCCCGGGATGAAGCCCCACACCGAGCGCACGAGCCTCGTGCGCAGCTCGCGCAGGTGATCGAGGAACGTCATCTCGACGTCGTCTTCGGGCTCCACGTCGCCCGCAGCGGTAGGCGTCTTCTTCTCGTCGGCTTCTTCGGGCGGGACGGGCGCGACGCGACTCTCGAGGGGCTTGCCCACTCAGCTCGCTCCTGCGCCCGCGGCGCGTGCGGCCTCTTCGGCCAGGATCTCTTCCACGGGTCGACCCGTGGTCTTGGCCGTGATGCGCGCCTTGCGGAGCATCAGCTCGTCTTCGCTGAGCTCGGGCTCGAAGCGACGCGCCTCGAACACATCGACGCCCTCGGGCGGGACCTCGAGCGCGCGCTCCTTGTCGCTCAGCCCCTGACGAGGCGCCTCGACGGCGCGCGTGCGCGGGATCGCGGAGCCGACCATGGCGTGGCCGGGATCCTCGATGGGCGTCGCGGGCTTGGTGACGGCGGTGCCCGGACCCGCGTCGGGCGTGGCGACCGACTTCGGGGGCGTAGGGGCGGGGACGGGCTTGCCGTTGGGCAGCGACTTCGCGGGCGCCTTGTTCGGTGTCTGTCCGAGGAGCGCGAGCTTCTGCTTCCGCAGCTCCGCGAGCTCCTTGAGCTCTTCGTCGCGCATGAGGTCGTCGATGCCGGTCGACGCGCGCAGGTCCTCGGCGGTCCTCCGGAACTGCCGGTAGAACTTCGACACGGTCTTCACCATGGCCGGGAGCCGATCGGGGCCGACCGCGATCAGGATCAGGCCCGCGATGACCAACATCTCCCAGAAGCCGATGCCCAACATGGGTGTCCGGGTGTAGCAGAACGCGCGCCCGGTCAGAAGCCCACACATGCTCGTGCGGTTGGGTGCCGTTCTCACGTCTCGCTGGACAGTGGTCGCGCGGGGGGGCGAGCATCCGTCCCATGCGACGTCGGCATTCGTGGGTGGTCGTGGTGGGGCTCTTGGCCGCTTGCTCCTCGGGACCCGAGCCGGTGATCGGCCCCGACGCGGCCCGCGTGACGCGCCCTCGCGACGCGTCCGTCGATGCCTCCGGCGATGCCGGCCCCGCGATCTCGTGCACCAGCAACGACGAGTGCGACGACGGGATCTTCTGCAACGGCGCGGAGACGTGCACCGCGGCCGTGTGCGCCGCGGGCATCGCCACCTGTGACGACGGCATCGCGTGCACGGTGGACGCGTGCTCGGTCGACACGGACGTCTGCACGCACGTGGCCCCCGACATGGACGGCGACGGGTTCGGAGACGCGAATTGCCTCGACCGCCGCGGCGTGCCCACGGGTGAGGACTGCGACGACGCCAACGAGCGCCGCTACCCGGGCGCGCTCGAGGTGTGTGACGCCGACGACGTCGACGAAGACTGCGACCTCAACACCCGCGGAAGCCGCGACGGAGACACCGACGGTGTGGAAGACGCGCTCTGCTGCAACCCGACGCCGACGGGCAGCGGACGCCTGAACTGCGGCCTCGACTGCGACGACTCGCTCGACGGAGTTCGGCCCACCGCGCAGGAGCTCTGCGACGGCATCGACAACAACTGCAACGCCGTCATCGACGAGGGCTGCATCTGCACGCCCGGCGCGACGCGCCAGTGTCCGCAGCCCGGTGAGTGCGCCGCGGGCGTCCAGACGTGTGTCGATGGTCGCGTGTGGTCGGACTGCTCGATCGGGCCGGTCGACGACGCGTGCAACGATCTCGACGACGACTGCGACGGCTCCGTCGACGAAGGGCGGACGCTGAGCTGCTACCGCGACTTCGACGAAGACACCTACCCCGACGACGACAGCCCGCTCGACGTCTGCGCGGATCCCTCGCGCCCCGCGGTGGGTGGGTGCCCGCGCGCCACGACGAACCTCGCGCCCGCCGCCGGCGTCACGGACTGCTGCGACTTCGATCGTCGCGTGCACCCGGGCCAGACCTCGTTCTTCACCACGGTGAACGGCTGCGGCGCCTTCGACTTCGACTGCAACGGCACGGAGACGGCGCGCCTCACCGACCGTGTGAGCGGCGTTGCTTGCTCGGCCGCGTCGAGCAGCGAGACCAACTGCGACGCGGCCGATCGAGCGATCCGCGCGTCGCCCGGGTTCTGGACGCTCGAGACGCCGCCGTGTGGCTCGAGCAGCTTGTGGCTCGCGCGCTGTCAGTGGCTCCGCGGCGGCATCGAGGCCCCCACGGACACGTGCTTCCCGACGCCGGACTCGCGCCTCCAAGAGTGCCGCTGATGTGGTTCACGCTGACGCCGCTCGACGCGGCCTATCCGCGCGGCGCCAAGCACCGCTTCGTGATGGAGCGAGAGCTTCCGCTCTCGACCCACGCGCTCTTCGATCTCCTCGCCGACATCGCCGCGTGGCCGAAGTGGTTCCCGGAGATGCGCGCGATGCGCTGGATCAGCCCCGAGCCCGAGCGCGCGCGCGTCGGCGCGATCCGTCGCGCGGACACCGGCTCGGGCGACGTGATCGAGCACTTCGTCGTGTGGGATCGCGGCGTGCGCATGGCGTTCTTCGCCGAGAAGATGACGACGCCGCTCGTGTCCGCGTTCTTCGAGGACTACGAGATCACGTCGCTCGGTGAGGGCCGATCGAAGCTCGTGTGGACGGTCGCGTTCGAGCCGCGCATCCCGTTCAAGCCGCTGATGTTCGCGATCCGGCCGCGCTTCGCGAAGATGTTCGACGACGCCGCCGACGCGCTCGTCGCGTACGTCGCGAAGCGCCCTTCCTGATCGAGACAGAGGCGATCGACGTCGAGGGGGTGAGGCCCTATGGTCGCGCGATGCCGCTGCGCATCCTCGTCGTCATGGATCCTCCCGAGACCGTGCAGGTCGACGCGGACACCTCGTTCGCCCTCATGGAAGAGGCGCAAGCGCGAGGGCACCGCGTCGATCACTGCTTGATCACCGATCTCTTCGCCGAGGCGGATCCGAAGACGAACGAGCGCCGCGCAGGCGCGCGCATCCGTCGGGCGTCGATGTCTCGCGACGCGTCGCGTGCGCCGATCTCGCTCGGTGCGAACGAGCGGGTGTGGATCGACGAGCTCGACGCGGTGCTCATGCGCAAGGATCCGCCGTTCGACTCGAACTACCTCTGGGCCACGCAGATCCTCGAGCTCGCGCGCGGAAAGACTCTCCTCGTCAACGATCCGCGAGGCCTGCGCGACGCGAACGAGAAGCTCTACGCGCTGCACTTCCCGGGTCAGATGCCGGCGACGCTCGTGTCGAGCGACAAGGACGACATCAAGGCGTTCCTCCGCGCGCACGGCGGCAAGGCCGTGCTCAAGCCGCTCTCGGGCGCGGGCGGCGACGGCGTGTTCCTCTTGAAGGACGACGACCTCAACGTGAACGCGATCATCGAGACGGTGACGCACGTCGGTCGACGCCTCGCGATGGTGCAGGAGTTCCTGCCTGACGTCGTGAACGGCGACAAGCGCGTGCTCCTGCTCGACGGCAAGCCGCTCGGAGGCCTCTTGCGCGTGCCGCGCAAGGACGACGTGCGCTCGAACATCCACGTGGGCGGCTCGGTCGCGAAGGGACCGCTCGACGATCACGACCTCCGGATCATCGCCGCGCTCGAAGACAAGCTGCGCGCGGATGGCCTCTATTTCGTGGGCCTCGACGTGATCGGTGGTCGCCTCACGGAGGTGAACGTCACGAGCCCGACCGGCATCCAGCAGATGTCGCGCCTCGATGGTGTGAACTACAGCGCGAAGGTCATCGAGTGGATCGAGACGCGCGTCGCGAAGGCCTGAGCCGAGGACGCTGCGCTATGCTCGTGCCGATGTCCGCCGTGCCCCTGCGAAAGGCCTCGTACGAGGAGTACCTCGCGTTCGAGCGCGCCTCCGAGACCAAGCACGAGTACGTGAACGGAGAGATCGACGCGATGGCCGGCGGGACGCCGGAGCATGGCCGGCTCGCGACGAAGGTCGCGCAGCTGGTGCGGAACGCGCTCGGCAAGCGTCCTCGCGAGACCTTCAGCTCGGACGTCCGCGTGCGCGTCGAGGCCGCCGGGCGCTCGACGTACCCCGACCTCTCGATCGTGTGCGGCAGGATCGTCCCGAGCGCGGTCGATGCCGACGCGATCACGAAACCGATGGTGATCGTCGAGGTGCTCTCGCCCTCCACCGAGACCGACGACCGCGGCGACGAGTGGGCTCACTACCGCCGGATTCCCAGCCTCGAGTGCTACGTGCTCGTGGGGCACGAGGAGCGCTCGATCGAGACGTACCGGCGTGAGGGACGGCGCTGGATCTACGAGGCGTTCGGACCAGGAGAGGTCGCCACGATCGCTGGCGTCGAGGTGACCGTCGCCGTCGACGAGCTCTACGCCAGCATGCTCGACCAGGGCGCGCTCGAGGCGGGCTGAGCGTGGCTCCCGTGCGTGTGCTCGAGGCGAGGAAGAAGGTGGCGGCGCTCGTCGCGCTCTTGCTCGCGATCGCGATCGCCGCGCCGTGGCCGAACGCGCGCGCGTACTACGAGGAGGCGCTGCCACAGCAGCCGTCGCACTCGGCGCGGTTCACCCGCTACGCGGTCGCTGCCGATCATCCGCTGGCCTCGCAGGCGGGCGCCGAGGTGCTCGCGCAGGGCGGCAACGCGGCGGACGCGGTGGTCGCGACGGCGCTCGCGCTCGGCGTGGTGAGCCCCGCCTCGAGCGGCCTCGGCGGTGGCGGCTTCGCGCTCTACTACCGAGCGTCCGATCGCACGACGACGTTCGTCGACTTCCGCGAGGAGGCGCCCGCGAGCGCCACGCCCGACATGTACGCGCGGCGCGACGGCGACACCGACCAAGTGGCCGCGCAGCGCTCTCAGGTGGGCGGCCTTGCCGTCGGCGTGCTCGGTGAGCCGCTCGGCCTCGAGACGCTCCTCACGCGCTTCGGGTCCGGTCGCGTGGTGCGTCGACGCATCGCCGAGCCCGCGGCGCGCCTCGCGCAGAACGGCTGGCCCGCGAGCCGCTACACGTCGATGTACTCGACGTTCACGGCGGAGACGATCCGCACCGATCGCGTGCTGGGCGCGTTCTTTCCGCCGGGCGCGGCGCAGATCGCGACGGGCGACGCGCTCCACAACCCCGCGCTCGCGCGCACGATCCGCACCTTCGGTAGCCAAGGCAGCGCGCCGTTCTATCGAGGCGCGATCGCGCGCGCGATCGTGCGCGAGGTCGCGCGTCGCGGCGGTTCGATCACGCTCGCCGATCTCGCGGCGTACCGCGTGGTCGAGCGCGCTCCGCTCGAGGGCCAGCGCTTCGGCCGCCGGTGGGTCGTCGCTCCGCCGCCGTCCGCGGGCGGCTTCACGATGCTCGAGAGCCTCGGCCTGCTCGAGCGGTGGTTGCCGCATCCGCGCGAAGGCGCGCGCTTTCGACATGCGCTCGCGGAGTCGTGGAAGGGCGGCTTCCGCGATCGCGCGCTCTACGCGGGCGATCCCGATCACGTGAGCGTGCCGGTCGATCGCCTGCTCGAGCCCACGCGCCTCGACATGCGCGCGCTGCGCTTCGACCGCTTCGGCGCGCGCGCGATGAGCGACTACGACGTGCCCGGTGAGTCCTTCGGCGCGGCCGACGCGATGCCGCGCGACCAGGGCACGAGCCACATCTGCGTCGTCGACGCCGAGGGCAACATCGCCTCGCTCACGACGACGGTGAACCTCCCGTTCGGCGCGCGCTTCACCGTGGAGGGCATGGTGATGAACGATCAGATGGACGACTTCGCGCGCGAGCTCGGCGCGCCGAACGCGTTCGGTCTCCCGGGTGGCAGCGCGAACCTGCCGGGCCCCGGTCGTCGTCCCGTCTCGACGATGTCGCCGACGATCGTGTTCGAAGGCGACCAGCCCATCCTCTGCGTGGGCGGCAGCGGCGGCAGCCGCATCGTCACGGCCGCCGAGCAGGTCGCGATCTTCCAGCTCTTGCTCGGCGACGACGCAGGCGCGGCCGTCGTGCGCCCGCGCATCCACCACCAAGGCATGCCCGCGACGCTGAGCTACGAGGCGAACCTCGATGCTCGCATCGTGGCGGGCCTCGCCGCGCGCGGACATCAGGTCGCGTCGGTCGAGACGAGCGCGAACGTGCAGACGATCCGCATCCACCGCGATCCGAGCGGCACGATCACCTCGCTCGACGCCGCGAGCGACCTCCGCAAAGACGGCGCGCCCGCGGGTCAGTGACCCTCAGTCCCGGATCTCGCCGCGGTTCAGGCGCTCGGCGTAGTCGTAGGCCGTGTAGGCCGCGACGATGTGGCAGATCCAGCCGAGCATGCCGCCCGAGCCGATCCAGAAGCCGGGCGTGATGATCAGCCAGAAGATGCCGCGCAAGAACGCGCCGTTGTAGATCTGGCCGACGCCCGGGATGACGAACGACAGCACCGCTGCGAGTCCGGGGTTCTTCTTGGGCTGGGCCATCTCTTCCATCTCCTGCGGCCGCGACGACGGCTGCGCACGCATCTTACGCGCGTGGAGCCCGTTTCATTTCGTCGGGCCCTCGGCGGTGCTCAGCCGAAGCTCTTCCAGGCGGCTGCGTCGGGCTCGCCCGCGGCCTTTCGGGCCTGCGTGCTCTTGAAGTACGCGTGCTTGCGCGCGCGCATCGACATCCCGAGCGGACGGTGGGCGACGAGCGTGTGCCAGGGATCGAAGGAGGCCTCGCGCACGAACGCGTCGAGGCGCTGGCCCTCGGCGCTGCGCGGATCGTCTGCGACGAGCGTGAGCGTCGCGACGCGGACCTGGGGCGCCTTCCAAGGCTTCGAGACGTCTTCGACCGACTCGGTCGGATCGGTGTGGAGCTGCACCTCGACGCCGAACGACAGGCCGCCCGCGGCCACGCGCGGGACGAGCTCGTTCTTGAGGTAGTCGCGCTCGGGCATCGCGCGCGCGTGCGGCGAGGGCTGGTGGAGCGGCACGAGGTGCAGGCGCGCGGCGTGCGGACCGACGCAGAGCGGCGCGACCGAGTGGTACGCGAGATCGAGCACCGAGCCGCGCTTGCCCTTGAACTTCGCGACGCCGCCGAGCAGGCCGAACGCGCGCACGCCGAGGCGGCTGACGAGCTTGAACGGCAGCGTCGCGAGGTTCTCCGCGCACTCGAGCAGCGTGACGAACTCCTCGGGGTTGCGGAACGGCAGCGTCTCTTCGTCGATGAGGAGGAAGTCCTGCGTGCGCGCGTCGCCGAGCGACTTGGGGCCGTGGACCTCGAGCACCTTGATCGCGATGCCGCGCAGGTCCGGCTCCTTGTCGTGCTGATCGCGCGCGCTGCCGTTCGAGAAGCGGACGAACGCCTCGTGCGTTCCGGGCTTCGCGAAGAGGCCGTGCGCGTGCGCCTTTGGCACGTCGGCGTTCACCTCGAAGCGCGCGCGCACGCCGGCGTGCTGCTTGATGTGGAGGCCGCGCTCGAGCTTCTTGCCCGTGTCCCGCTTGCGCTGGATCGCCTCGAGCCGCGACGCGAAGGCCTCGAGCAGCGCCTCCTCGTTCTCGGCAATCGTCTCGGCCCACGTGGTGATCGGCTCGCTCATGGGGCGCATGTCTCGCGCGCAGCGCGGCGCCCGTCAATCGATCACTCGAACGCACCACCGACCGCGAGGTCACCCGCGATCCACGGCCCGAACGGCGACGCGTCGGCCGCGAGCTGCACGAAGAACGCATCGACGATGCGAACGCGCGCGCCGATCCGCAGGCCAGGCGCGAAGGACACGACCGAGCTCGTGACGTTCGTGGTCTCGAGCGTGCTCTGGACTTCGAGGAACCGCACCGAGCCGATCACGTCGCCGAAGAGGCGCACGTCGTCGCTCACGCCGACCTCGAGGCCGAGCCCGAAGCGCAGCGCCCAGAGGAACGCGGCGCGATCGCTCAGCGTGCGCGTGCCGTCGTCGATCACGATCGTGCGCGTCGTGTCCTGCGCGCGGAACAGGCTCCACGCGAGGTCGGCGCCGATCGTCATGCGCACGAACGCGACGACGAGCCGCACGTCGTAGCGGAGGCCCGCGATCGGCGCGCCTTCACCGACGCCGCGCTCGAACGCGCTCGCGGGCAGCGGCCCCGAGAGGCCCGCGTCGGCGTAGCGCGCCCAGCCTCCGAGGAAGCCGATCGTTCCCTCGAAGCGCACGTGCTCCATCGTGCGATCACGCATCGCTTCACGCGGTTCGGAGGTGGGCTCGCGCCTCGCGTCGCTCGCGTGTGCGTCACCGGTCGCCGCGCCGCTCTCCGCTGGCTGCGTTGCCTCGCCGTCGGCATCGTCTGCCAGCGCGGAGGTCGTGAACAGGGTCACCAAGAGCGCGAGGAGGAACGAGGAACCGAGGGAGTGCGTCATGCCCTGCGACAGCGCATCGCCCATGCCCGCATGCCAAGCGCCATGTTTCTTGGGCGATCCAGCGATGACGCGCCGCGCGCACCGCGTCGAGGCATGGCGGCGAGGACCCGGCTGTGACCGCGCTTCACGCCGCGTCGCGTCGAACGTGTCGAACGTGCCTTCGCTCCGCGGTGCGCCCCGTATTAGCCTCTGCGCCCATGCGTCTCCTCTGCTTCACCCTTCTCGCGCTCACAGGGTTGTCCGGCTGCGTCACCGTCGCGCCCTACCAGCGCGGTCTCCTCTCGCGCCCCGCGATGAGCACCGAGTTCGAGTCGTCCGAGAGCGGGTTCCGCGCGCACGTGCACGACTCGCGCGAAGGCGCGACGGGCGGCTACGGCTCCACCGGCGGCGGCTGCGGTTGTAACTAGTTTCCCGAGGGTCCAAGCGGACCCTCCCCAGCTGCGCTGGGGCCCCTCCCGCTCCGCGCTGCGCTGCGCGCGGGGCCCCATCCCCGCTTGCTCGACATCATGAAGCTTCGTTCCACCTCGATCCGCCTCGTCTCCATGTTTGCCATCAGCGTCACGCTGGGCCTCGGCCTGTTCGGCGACGACTGGCTCGGCGCGCCTCTCGCCGCCGACGAGTCGTCCGGCACGTGGACGGGTGAGCTCACGATCCAAGGCAACTACTACTGGGAGACCTCGACGCGCGTCGTCGCGCCCGAGGTGGGCCTGCACCTCACGTCGCCCGACGGCACGACGATCACCGCCGACTACCTCGTCGACGCGATCACGAGCGCGTCGATCGCGGCGGGTGTCATCGAGGACATCCGCTTCACCGAGGTGCGCAACCAGGGGACGATCACGCTGAGCCGCGAGCTCGATCTCGGCGACGCGCAGCTCCGCCTCGGCGCGTTCGGCCGCATCAGCCACGAGCCCGACTATCTCGCGACGGGTCTCGGCGTGAACGCGACGCTGAGCCTCAACCAGCGCTCGACGTTGATCACCGGATCCATCGGCTACATCCACGACGACGTGGGCGCGGTGCTGCGTGGCGGGGGCGCGATGATGCCGACGCCGGGCGGCGGCAACCTCTCGAACCGTGGGCGCATCGGTGAGCTCGAGGGCGTGAACACCTCGCTCTCGGTGCAGCAGATCCTGCTGCCGAACCTGTGGCTCAGCGCGACGTACGACTTCGTGTACACGCAGGGCTACCTCGCGAACGTGTACCGCTCGGTGATGGTGCAGGGTGTGCTCATGCCCGAGCAGCACCCGGGAGCGCGCGCGCGACACGCGATCTCGGGGCGCCTCGCGTACTTCTTCGAGCCGACGCGCACGGCCATCCACCTCATGTACCGCAGCTACTTCGACGACTGGGAGCTCGCCGCGGTGAACCCCGAGGTGCGCCTCTACCAAGAGATCGGCGACGCCGTGACGCTGCGCGCGCGCTACCGCTTCTACGGCCAGACGCGCTCGTTCTTCTGGCGGCCCGTCGACATGTTCATGTCCGACGATCCGTTCGTGACGGCCGATCCCAAGATGGCCGCGTTCGCGAGCCACCTGCTCGGCTTCCGAGGCGTGGTGCAGCTCGAGTTCCTCGCCGGCACGCCGCTCTCGTTCCTCTCGCGCGGCTACTTCGACCTGAGCTTCGACTACCTCTGGCAAGGCAGCCGCTTCGGCGACGCCGTCATCGCGCAGTCCGGCCTCCACGTCCCGTTCTGAGCAACCGGTTCGACGGACCTGCCGCGCGTCTCGCACTACCTCCGCGAGGTGGTCCTGACGAGACGCTCCGACTGCCGCGTCCGCCTCTCGCTGCCGAATGCTCGAAGGCGCTTCGGGTTGGTTGCGAGGTCCGTTTCGCGCGCGGTGAACTCGCCGACGCCTACGATCTTCGAGCGCCTCGTCGAATGCGTCGCGGCGTAGAGTGCCCGGATGGCGTCGCGAATGATCGCTGAGTCACGGGCTCCGTGACGCACACGGAGCGCTGCCAACATCTCGTGGGTTTCGTGATCGAGCCGCGCGTGCACGACTGCGCTCTTGGCCGAGGACGTCATGTATGGATCTCCGATCAGTCGAAGGGGATCGCGCACGGCGGGGTGGCGTGGCGTGCTGCGTCGGAGCTGCCGCAGCCGAGCTGGCCCGAGTCGTTCGCGCCCCAGCAGTGCACGGCGCCCGCCCGGTCGAGGGCGCACGCGAAGGTCTCGCTGACGGAGACCTCGACGGCGTCGGTGATCCCCGAGATCGCCGCGCCGAGCTCGGTGACGCGCTCGGTGCTGACGTCTTCCACACCGGCGATGCCGTTCACGTTGCTGCCCCAGCAGACGACGTCGCCCGTGTCGGTGATCGCGCAGCTCGCGTTCGTGATGCCCGCGCCCGACCACAAAGAGACGAAGTCGCGAGACATCGTGTCGGTGACGGGCATGGGCTCGTTGCGGCAGTACGCGAACGTCGTGCACGACGGGGCGTCTGCGCCGAGCTGTCCGGTGTGGTGCGAGCCCCAGCAGTGGATCTCGGTGCCGACGAGCGCGCACGCGTGGAAGGCGCCCGCGCTGAGCAGGGTCGGTGACGTGAGCGCGGCGATCGTGTGGCCCGTCGCGACGATCTCTCCGCTCGCGAGGGGCGCGACCTGCGCGCCGACGTTCGAGCCGCGGCACGACACGTTGCCATCGGCGTGCGCCGCACACGTGAAGAAGCCACCGGGCGCGACCTCGTACGCGTCGTCGAACGCAGGCGCTGCGATCGCCGCTGCCGCGCGATCGATCGTCGTTCCGCCCGTGCCGAGGCGATCGTCGACGCCGCCGCTCGAGGTGCCGTTCTGGCCCCAGCAGCGCCACGTCGTCGAGGCATCGTCCTTCACACACGTGTGGAACCTGCCGCCGCGGATCGCGTCGGCGTGGAAGCCATCGAGCCCGTCGACGAGCTCGGCCGCCCAGCCCGCTTCGCCGTGGCCGAGGCCTGCGTCGCCCATGCCGCCCCAGCAGTACGCGCGACCCATCGCATCGATCGCGCAGGTGTGCGCAGCACCGCACGAGATCTCGACGACGTCGGTGAGCGGCGTCGCCGGGGCGCGCAGCGAGACGGGTGCGTCAGGCGTCGTCGCGCAGTCGGTCGACCCGCACGTCTCGTGAGTCGCCGCGCCCGTCGCGGTCGCGCCGTCACCGAGCTGGCCGACCTGGTTGAGGCCCCAACAATGCACGCGTCCCGCGCGCAGCACGCACGCGTGAGCTTCGCCCGTGCACAGCTGACGTCGTGCCGAGGGCGGCGGCGTGCCCGCATCGACGGCGAGCGCAGCGTCGGTGGCCGCGTCGACGACGAGGCCTGCGTCCTCGCGCGGGCTCGCCACGCACGCTCGCACCGCGCCGACCTCTTCACAGCGTGATCCAGCGAGACACTCGGTCCCGCCCATCGTGCACGGCGTCGAGCATGCCGTGCCTGCGCACACGAGGCCGCTGCTCGCGCAGTCCGTCGAGCAGTCGTCGACCGCGGGCACCGTGCACACGCCCGCGCCGGGCTCGCCGATGCAGAACGCGCCGGGCTGCGCGCAGTCGCTGGCCGTCGTGCACTCCGATCGACACCGACCGAAGCGGCACGTGAGATCGCCGCACTCGGCGTTCGTCGTGCAGCGCTGGCCGAGCGAGACCCGCGACTCGCATCCCCAGAACGCGAGCGCCGACACGAAGACGAGCGAGACGCCGATCGAACCGCGCATGCGGCCCATCCTACACAGGCCCTCGCGGATGGGGCGTTCGCGGATCAGCTCTCCGAGGGCGGCGCGGGCGGCGGCTTGGGCAGCCACATCGGACCCGCGATCGGGAACACGGGACGACCCGCGGACGGATTCACGAGCATCGCGAACGCGATGTAGAGCGCGATGCCCATGAGGATCAGCGTCGCCACGGCGACGCCGAGCCCGAGCGTTCCGTAGAGGCCGTCGGTCGGCGCCACGAAGTGACGCGCGATGCGCAGGACGTAGAGCGCGTCGATGTCGAGGAGGAAGAAGAAGAGCAGCTTCGAGAAGAAGCCGAACGCGTACGTGAGCACCACGAACACGAGCACGAACGTCACGTCCACGGCGAGCACGACGCTCGGATCGACCGCACGCCCCGCCGCGGCCTCGCTCAGCGTGTACCAGTTCATCACCCAGTTGAACGAGAAGGTCGTGAGCAGCGTGCCGCCGAGCGTGTTCTTGTTCGCGAGCGACATGATGCCCGCGAGGAACTGACAGCCCGCGCCGAAGAGGAGACAGAACCACGCGGCCGTGGAGAACATCGCGACCGCGCGCGCCGGCTCGCTGGGGATCATCCCGAACGCGATCGGCAGGAGCGACGCGCAGCCGATCGAGAGACCGAGCAGGCCGAGCGGCGTCGGCTCACCGAACGGCAGCGTGGGCGCGGGCGAGGTCGCTGGGCTCTGATGCATGGCGGCCGCTGGTATCACGTGCCGGCGGATGCGTGAGGGAGGAATCGTGCGGTATGGGGTATCCTCGACGAAGACCACTGCAGCATCACCAGGAGAGCTACATGACGACTCGGATGTTCCTCACAGCCATCTTCTCGCTCGCGCTCGCTCTCGTCCTCGCGCAGCCCGCGGCTGCGCAGCACCAGGGTGGGCACGGCGGCGGTCACGGCGGCTCGGGCGGTCACGGCGGCTCGGGCGGTCACGGCTCGGGCGGTCACGGCGGCTCGGGCGGTCACGGCGGCTCGGGCGGTCACGGCGGCGGTCACGGCGGCTCGGGCGGCGGCGGTCACGGCGGCTCGGGCGGTCACGGCGGCGGTCACGGCGGCTCGGGCGGTCACGGTGGCGGCCATGGTGGCGGCCACGGTGATCCGCACCGCTGACGAGGCCCACGCAGCGACGACGGCCACCCCGTCCACCGGCAACTCGACTGGCCGACGCCAGCCCCGTCGCGCGGAATTGCTCGGATTCGTGGGTGATCCTTGGGGCGAGGGAAGCGTCACGGGGTGGCACGAGACCTGCGATGATGGGCGGCCATGACCCTCCCGCGCTCCCTCCGCTTCGTCGCCGTCGCCGGTGCTTCGCTCCTCGCGAGCTGTGTCGTCGGTTGCAACCAGTCGCCGACCGGCGACGACCCGCTGACGTTCGAGGAGGCGCAGGTCTCGGACCTGGGCTCGCTCATGGACGGCGCGCCGAACAACGACTCGCTCGCGGAAGAGGGCAAGGCCGACGAGACGCTCCCGCGTCGCTACGACCTCCTCTCCATCCAGACGCCCGCGCGCAACCAGGGCCGTCGCGGCACGTGCACGATGTTCTCGACGATCGGCCTGATGGAGTCGCTCTACATCTCCGAGGGGACGATCACGAACCCGGACTTCTCGGAGCAGCACCTCCAGTGGTCGACCAAGACCGAGCTCATGCGGTTCACCGACACCGAGGGCTCGAACAACGAGGTCAACCTCCAGGCGATCTCGCGCTTCGGCATCGTGCAGGAGAGCGACTGGGCCTACGAGATCGCGGCGTGGGGCGCGTCGAACGACCCGATGTGCGTGGGTGAACCGGCCGCGCGCCCGACGCGCTGCCACACGAACGGCGCGCCCCCCGCGGCCGCCGCGATGGCGCAGCGCTTCACGCTGCCCGCGGGTCGCTGGATCAACTCGCGGGCGTCGAGCATCCAGAGCTACATGGTGAACAACCGCCTGCCGGTCGTCGTGTCGGGCACGTTCTTCTACCAAGCGTGGAGCCACGGCGGCTCGATGCTCACCACGAACCCGGAGGCCAAGCGCCGCGGCATCGTGCAGTACCCGAGCGCCGACGATCAGACCGACAGCCGCCTGCGTCCCGCGGGTCACGGTGTCCTGCTCGTGGGCTTCGACAACGAGATGCGCGCGCAGCGCATCAACGCGATGGGCCAGCCCGAGGTCGATGCGATGGGCCAGCCCGTCTACGAGACGGGCTTCTACTTGTTCAAGAACTCGTGGAACGACACGTGGGCGCCTGAGCAGGTGCCGGGCACCACGGAGCATCCCGCGGGCTTCGGCTGGATCTCGCAGCGCTACGTCCAGGAGTTCATGCAGGCGTACGTGTCGGGCCTCCCGCGCATCACGCAGCGCGAGGTCTGTGACGACCGCCGCGACAACGACGGCGACGGCCGCCTCGACTGCATGGACACGGACTGCACGATGGCCGCCGCATGCCAGATGCCCACGATGGGCACCACGACGGCGACGCCGCGCACCGCGATCCCCGACAACGACCCGATGGGCCTCTCGAGCGAGATCAACATCACCGAGGCGGGTCAGATCGCGTCGCTCGCGCTCGACGTGGACATCGCGCACACGTACCGCGGCGACGTCCGCATCACGCTCACGCACGGCGATCGCACCGTGACGGTCGTCGATCGTCAGGGCGCCGGCGAAGACAACATCGCCGAGGCCTTCTCGCTCGCGGACTTCAACGGCGCGGACGCGACCGGCGTGTGGCGCCTGACGGTCATCGACACGGCGCGCGCCGACACCGGCACGTTCAACAGCTGGGGCCTTCGCATCACGCGCTGCATGGGCAGCTGCGGCGGCACGACGACGGAGACGACGCGTCGCTACGAGAACACGACGGCGCGTGACATCCCGGACAACAACACGACGGGCGTCTCGAGCGAGATCCAGGTCACCGACCGCGGCTCGATCCGCCGCCTCACCGCGACGGTCACCGTGGAGCACGCGTTCCCGGCCGACCTCCGCATCGCGCTCCAGCGCGTCGGCGGCCGCGAGGTGGTGCTCTTCGACCGCCAGGACGTGAGCGACTCGCCCTTCACGCGCACCTACACGGTCGACGGCTTCACGGATCAGGAGCTCGCGGGCAACTGGCGCCTCGTGGTCTCGGACCGCGCCGCCCAGGACACCGGCCGCCTCGTGAGCTGGTCGATGGACGCGACTGTTCGCTCCGCGCCGTGAGGCGCGGGCCGGGCCTGCCGGCCGGCACCCCCAACAGAAGAAGCCCGCAGCGATCGCTCGCTGCGGGCTTCTGTGCTCGACGGTCGGGCGTTGACGCGCTCGAAGCCGTCGTGGCCGAATGCGAGCCACGCCCATGGCCCGCTGCTTCGTTTGTGGATTCGACCTCGGGGACTTCGATCCGTGGGGCGCGGCGGGTGACGAGCCAAGCAGGGACATCTGCCCCTGCTGTGGCACCGAGTTCGGATACGAAGACTGCACCCGATACTCCGCGCTGCTCGCACGGCGCCGTTGGATTGACGACGGTTTCCGCTGGCACTCGCGGCTCGATGGCCCTCCTGTCGACTGGGACCCACGCGCTCAGCTGGCACTCTGTCCCTTGTTCGTCGACTACGGCTCCGACGGCCTCCCGGTCACGGACGAGCGAAACGGCCGAGTCGCGCGTCGAGTGGTTGGTCCGCTCTGCGAATGACGCTGTTGGCGGAAGCGCCCCCTGGACCCGACTTCGTCGTGTCTGCCTCGACGCTTGACCGTGGTCGTCGTCGAAGCGAACCTCCTGACGACTTCTGATGAGTCCCCGCGGTCGACTTTCTCCGCCTGCCTCCACCCGCGCGGTGAACGTCATCGTGGGCCAAAGCCTGGTGCGGGCCGGTCTGCCAAAGGTCGGAACGAGACTGTACGGCACCCGCCGCGACGACGACGCCTGGATCCTGGCGTCGATCGCGGGAGGCCGAAAAGAAGCCATATCGGGCGCCGCGTCATCCGTTCGGCTGCTTCTCGGCCTCGGACGCGAACTCTCCATCTACGATCTACGCACATCCGCACTGGGTTCGTTGGGAGTCATCCTCGGTAGCGGCCGAGCCTGTCTAGAGATGTGTCGAGTCCACAACGTCATCGTTTCGGCTTGGAAGACATTGGGCCCGGAAGCATCTCGAGCGGCGACGCTCCTGAGTTGGACCGACAGCGAGGTGGATCGGAACGCGCCCGAGGTCCTGTGGTATCGAGACGCGGACGACCTGGCGAGGTGGGCCCGATTCCTCGAGGACGCCCTGCCCCATGCGGTCCACCGGCTACGGACTGCCAGCATCAAGCCCGGGCTGCTGTTCACCTTCGAGTTCGCCGGTTCTGCTGCTCAGTGATCGTCGTTCGGGACGAGCTGTCGGACGACCGCGGCTTCTTCCACGCCCAGCTGTGGCCGAAAATCCACCAGTGGGTGGTGGAATTTCAGCCATCGACGAGGGTAGCTCGCGATGTGTTTCCTCGTGCGATCGAAGGCCGAGTGCGTGAGGCGCTCGGCGATACGCCCGCCGTCTTGATCGTCGGACCCCGGCAGGCACGAGGTCGATGTCGTCCTGGAAGACTCACGCGGGGGTCTCTACGGGGTGGAGATCAAGGCGACCCGCACACCTCGGCCGGGCGACTTCCGCGGCCTCCGCGTCCTCGCGGAGTCGGTGGGCTCGCGGTTCGTGCGCGGTGTGTTGCTGCATGACGGGACCACCACGATCCCCTTCGCAGCCAACCTCCATGCGGTTCCGATCTCGTCCCTCTGGACGTCCCAAAACGGCTGACACCAGAGTCGCGTTCAGAGGTCCCTCGACCAGGCCAACTCAGTGGCAGAAGGGGGCGTCGTCGAGGAGGGCTTCGATGGGGCTCGCCCAGAAGTAGGCGAAGCACATCTCGTCCTCGAGGCGCACGCCGTAGCCGACGTCGAACGCGTCGGGGTTGTCGTAGACGCAGCGGAGCGTGATGCGATCGCCGGGCGCGAGCGTCAGCGTCGGCTCGAGCCCGACCGTGCGCTGCCTCAGCGGGTCGAACGGATCGACGACGAGGATGGGCTCCTCGAGCTCGCCGCGCGTGCGCGTGACCGAGAGCGCGACGCCGCGCGCGTGCATGTGCGGGCTCACCGCGTGGAGCGTGACGGGCCGGTCCGTGCGGATCGTGCAGCGCTTCTCCTCGATGTGGCCGCGCGCACGGGCGGGGATCTCGAGCACGGGATCGCCGACCGTCCACGGGCCGATCTCGTGGGAGGCGCCTGCAGATGCCGAGACGACGTCGAGGCCGCTCGCGTCCTCGCGAGGTGCGCCCGTCGTGTTCACGTAGTGCAGCTCGAGCACGATCACGTCCTCTTCGGAGCGCGTCAGCACGAGCGCGTGATCGCTCGGCACCAGGAGCGGATCGTCGCCGGGCGAGCCCATGTAGAGCAGCGTCGTCCGGCCCATCGAGGCGCAGTCGTGATCGGTCGGCGCCTCGCGCGCGCGGTGCAGCGCGACGTGGTGCGCGACGCTCGGATCGAGACGCGGTGAGATCATCGCCGCGCGCGGCGAGCGCACGAGCGCCGTGACGTCGAAGCACTCGCTGCGCTCTCCCGGAAGGACGACGTGCGGGCCGTTCGGGCCGAGCGACGAGACGACCGGGGGCGCATCGCACCCGAGCGCGGCGAGGATCGCCGTCGCCACGAGCGCGCGCTTCACGTCGGAGGCGTCAGCGTCATGACGCACTCGCCGCACGTCACCTCGTACGAGGCGGTGACCGCCCTACCGGTGCAGGAGATGGGCTCGCCGCTGCCGACCATGAGCTCAGCCGGCCCGAAGCTGCCGTCGGGGCGAATCCCCACGGTGCCGTTGACCGGCGCGGGCTGCTTGTTCGCCACCGAGGTCAGGGTGATCGAGCAGCTCGAGCCGTGATCGATCGTCACGTCGGAGCTGGCGAGGCCCAAGAGGTCGCACCCCACGAACGTCGGGCTGTAGACGCCCGACACGTCGAGGCACGCGATGGGTGCTCCGTCGACAGGCGTGGCGGCGTCGGCCGCCGTCATCTCGTTTCCACATCCGATCATCGCCAGTCCGGCGAGTAGGCCCATCCAACAGGCTGCGCGCGTCATCGTTCCCTCCTGGTGCGGAGGCGACGCTACGTAGCCGTCGGTCTCGGACACAAGAAAACGGCCGGCGGGTGTATCGTCCGTCGCGCATGTCGCGCCTCGCGTGGTGCCCGTTGGTCGCGATCGCCGCGCTCGTCGCGACGCTCGCGCTCGGCTGCTCGCCCGTCACGCAGCTGCTCGTCGTGGTGCGCTCCGATCTTCCTGCGTCGGACATCGTCGAGGTGCACATCGCCGTGGTCGCGGGGGAGCCCTTCACGTCGGAGCCGACCACGCGACAAGCCGTGGTCGGTGTGGGCGAGGGACTCGTCGCGCTGCCGTTCTCGTTCGGTGTGCTGCCGCGCAACGGCGACCCGACCTCGCGCGTCGAGATCGAGGTCTCGGCGATCGATGGTCGCGGCGAGATCACCGTCACGAGGCTCGTGCGCACTGGCTTCAGCGAAGGACGAACGCTCGCGGTGCCCGTGTTCCTCGGCGCGGCGTGCCGCGATCGCATGTGCGGTGAAGGCCTCACGTGCGTCGACGGCGCGTGCGTGTCGCCCGAGGTGCCGGTCGAGGATCTGATCCCCGTGAGACCGGGCGACGAGCTCGCCGACGCAGCGCGCCCCGCGCCCGCCGACGCGGGCGTGCCCTCGACCGTCGGCTTCCCAGAGCCCACGCGGCAGGTGACGGAGTTCGCGGGCGAGTTCGCCTTCGTTCGACGGATCGTCCCGCTGGCCGGCGGCGAGCTCATCGTGGTCGCCGACACGAGCGATCGACCCGTCTTCGGCATCGCAGACACGCAGCGCGGCGGACCGACCACCGTGGTCGTCCGTCTGAGCGCGGAACTGAGCCCGCTCTGGCACCACGCCACCGAGGGCAGCCTCTCGTCCTCTGCTGCCGCCGTCTCGGGCGATCGCGTCTTCGTGTGCGGATCCTACGACGGCACCCTCGCTCCCGATGCGCTGGCGGCGCTGCCATCGTCGAACGATGGCTTCGACGACTCGAACGACGCCGCCTTCCTCCTCGAGCTCGACTTGCTCACCGGCGCACCGCGCGCGATCCACCCGATCGCATCTGGCGTCGACGTCGTGTGCGACGACCTCGCGGTGAGCCGCGACACGCTCGGTGTCTCCTTGCTCGTGCGCGACACGACCGAGGTGACCTTCGATGGCGCTCCCGTCGTGCTCGAGGGCTGCGCGCTCCCCGACGCGGTGCTGCTGCGCGTGAACGTCTCGTCGGGCGTCACCTCCCCGATCTCGAGCCCCACGTTCAACCAGATCTCGGGGAGCATGGCGCTCGACCCCGACGAAGCTGGCGGGTTCTTCGTCGCCGTCGGCTCTCGCTCGACGGGGCAGGAGAACACGAACCGATCCTGCGGCGCGGGTGGTGCGCCGACGAGCCTCGAGGCGCTCCACATCGACGGTGCCGGGACCGTCGTCTGGGGCCGTACCCTCCTCGAGATCCCCGAGACCGTCACGATCGCGATGGACGACCGTGTGGTGCGGACCGGAGATCGTGTCGTCACGCTGGCGGTGCTCGAGACGCTCGACCTGCCGTACTCGGTCGCAGACGCCCTCGGCGGATCGATCGCACCGAGCGCCGCGGCGCCTCGCGTCGTGTGGACGAGCGTGCGCGCGACCGACGGCAACGACCCACGGTCCGTCGCGTCGATCGCGAGCGTGCGCGCGATCTCTCTCGCGGGGCGTGAGCCCGACGTCGTGTTCTGCGGCATCACGCCGCACGAGGGGATTCGCCCGGGCTTCCTCTCCGGTCTCTTCGGGGTCACGCCGCCGACGTCAGAGGCCAGCGGCTACATGATCGCGATCGGGCCGACGGGGCTTCCCACGTGGTCGGAGTTCGCCGTCGGCGACCAGGGCTGGGTGAGCGCGTGCACGTCGGACGGTCGAGGCGGCGTGCTCGCGAGCGCGACCTTCCTCAACGCGCCGGGCACCTTTCGCGGCGAGATGTTTCAGGGTTCCCTGCTCGTGCACCTGGAGCCGTGATGGGCGCGCCCGCGACGAGAGCGACGAACGAGGACGCCGACGACGAGGCGATCGAGGCACCGCGCTCGGGCCTCGAGGGTCGCGTGTTCGGCGAGAAGTATCGGCTCGGTGAAGAGATCGGCTCGGGCGGCATGGGCGTCGTCCTCCGCGGCGTGCACCTCGTCACCGGTCGCGCGATCGCGGTGAAGGTGCTGCGCCTCGAGCGCACGGACGAGAGCATCACCAAGCGCTTCCTCCGCGAGGCGCGCGTGGCCGCGACGCTCGATCATCCGAACGTCGTCGGCGTGCTCGACTGCGGCAAGACGCACGACGGGCTCGTCTATCAAGTGCTCGAGCTGCTCGAGGGCGAGACGCTGCGCGATCGGCTGACGCGTGGACCGCTGTCGATCGCACGAACGCTCGCGATCCTCTTGCCCGTCATGCACGCGCTCGAGGCCGCGCACGCGACGGGCGTGATCCACCGCGACCTCAAGCCGGGCAACGTCTTCCTCGCGAAGAACAAGCACGGACGCGTCGTGCCGAAGCTGCTCGACTTCGGCATCGCGAAGCTCTTCGAGCCCCTCCGATCCGCGGCATCGAACGGGCCCGCGCTCACGCCGACGACGCAGAGCGGAACGATCATCGGCACGCCCGCGTACATGTCGCCCGAGCAAGCGCGCGGTGAGGTCGTGACCAAGGCGAGCGACCTGTTCTCGCTCGGCGCGGTGCTCTTCGAGTGCTTGTGCGGAGAGGTCCCGTTCGACGGCGTGAACCCGAACGTCGTGATGGCGCGCATCGTCCTCGAGCGCGCGCGGCGCGTGGATGAGCTCGCGCCCTCGGTCCCGCGCGCGCTCGCCACCGCGGTGGAATGCGCGCTCTCGCCGCTGCCTGCCGATCGGCCGCCGAGCGTGGCCGCGCTCGCGTCGCTCTTGCGCGAGGCCGCGAAACAAGCGGGCGTGCCGCTGCCGCCCGAGGGCACGTCGGACTGTCCCGACGAAGATCCGGAGACGGCGACCACGCTCGTGCACAGCCCGCGTCGCAGCCGTCCGCGCGCGACGGCGAGCACGAGCGCGCACACGCAGCCATCGATCGCGGGGCAGCGCGCGAGCCGCGCGTCGACGGGCCTCGTCGTCGGCGCGATCGGTCTCCTCCTCGCCGTCGTCACGCTCGCGCTCGTGTGGTCGAGCGCGAACGAGGCGGCGCACCGCGCCGCGCAGGAGCCCGCTGAGGACGCGGCGATCGAGCCGGCGCGCGACGACGCGACGGACGAGACGGCCCCGATCGAGATCCCGCCGGAGCCTGCGGCGGAGGGCACGCACGAAGGGGAACCCGCGATCACGATCGGGCCCGACGGCGCGCACGAGGTGTCGATCGACGTCGAGCCCTCCACGCATGCGCCTCGTGATCCTTCGGCGGCGACCGAGTCCACATCAGCGACCATCGCAGCGCGAACCCGGGAAGGCACTGTCACGCCCGTCGCGGTCGAAGCCGCGCCTCCTGTCGAGCCTGCGGCCGCGCAGGCCATGACGGAGCCGACGGAGACCGAAGGCCTGCCGGAGATCCGAGAATGGTGAGCGCGCTCCGACTCGCGACGATCGTCGTCACCCTGCTCGTGTGCTCGCTCGCGGCGAGCGGCGCGCACGCGCAGACCAGCGAGGCCGAGGCGAGAGCCCGCTTCGAAGCGGGCCGCACGCACGCGCGCGCGGAGCGCTGGGCCGACGCGCTGCTCGAGTTCCAGGCGTCCGAAGCGCTCGCGGCGCGCGCCGTCACCGAGTTCAACATCGCCGCGACGCTGCTCCGTCTCGGCCGCGCGCGAGAGGCGCTCGCGATGGTCGAGACGCTCGAGGCGCGCAGCGATCTCGACGATCGGATCGCCGGCGACGTGGTGTCTCTGCGCGCGGCCGCGCGTGACGCGATCCGCACGCTCGCGATCGCGGTGAGCCCCCCGAGCGCGCGCGTCGAGGTCGATGGCGCGGTCATCGAGGGCAGCGGCTCGCCGCGCGCGATCCCGCTCGATCCGGGGCCGCACACCATCGTCGTGACCGCTCCCGGCTTCACGGAGCATCGCGCGACGCTGGCCGCCGACGCGGTGACGCTCGGTGTCGAGCTCGCTGCGCTGCCGGCCGTGATCGTCGTCGACGCGAGCGAGTCCGACGCGCGCATCGCGATCGACGACGCCGACGTCGGCTTCGGTCACGCGGAGGTGGAGGTGAGCGTCGGCGCGCACGTCGTCTACGTGATCCGCGAGGGACGCGCGCCGTTCGAGGCCGACGTCACCGTGGCGGCGGGCGAGCGCATCGTCGTGCGCGCGGCGCTGCCCCTGCCCGTCGCGCCTGCCTCGACGCCGCTCCACGAAGAGCCCGCGCTGTGGATCGGCATCGGCGTCGGCGTGCTCGTGATCGCGGGCGTCGCGATCGGCGTCGGCATCGCGACCGCGCCGCAGCCCTCGGGCGGGTCGAGCGGGATCTTGATCGCGCCGCTCGTGCGCTTCTGACCCTCAGGCTCTCGCCATCGCGCGCACGTGATCGAAGTGCAGCTTCGACACGGGCGTCACCGACAGGCGCGTGCCCTTCTGCAGGATCACCATGCCTTCGAGCGCCCTCTCGGTCTTGAGCTCGTCGAGCGAGATCGTGCGCGCGAGCTTCTCGACGAAGCCGACGTCGACCATCTTCCAGCGCGGATCGTCGGCCTTGCTGCCCTGGTCGTAGTACTCGCTCTTCGGATCGAACTGCGTCGGGTCCGGGTAGGCGAGCCTCACGACGTCGCAGATGCCGGCGACGCCCGAGGGCTCCGCGTTCGAGTGGTAGTAGAGCGCGAGGTCGCCGAGGGCCATCTCGATCATCGCGTTGCGCGCCTGGAAGTTCCGCACGCCCTCCCAGGAGGTCGTGCGCTCGCGCGCGAGGTCGTCGATCGAGAAGACGTCGGGCTCGCTCTTCACGAGCCAGTAGCGCACCTCGCCGGGCGCACGCGGCGGCAGCGACGCGACGGGCCCGAGCACCTTGGGCTTCTTCGCGGCGGCAGGCTTCGCGGCGGCCTTCGAAGGCTTCGCGGTGCTCTTCGAAGGCTTCGCGGTGCTCTTCGAAGGCTTC
>CAZCVE010000013.1:0-100779 GCA_964502175.1 uncultured Sandaracinaceae bacterium | reverse complement strand
GGCTTCGCGGTGCTCTTCGAAGGCTTCGCGGTGCTCTTCGAAGGCTTCGCGGTGCTCTTCGAAGGCTTCGCGGTGCGCTTCGAGGGCTTCGGGGTCTCGGCGGTCGGCATGCGCGGATGGTGCCCAAAGGGCGGCGACGAATCACGCCGGAACCGCTATGAGCGTCGTGTGTTCCGCAAGCCCGGCCTCAGCGTGCTCGAGGCGCAGCGTCTCTGTCGCGACGTGTGCGGCGCGCTGTGCTGTCGGGGGCCGCAGGTGCTCGCGCTCGACGCGAGCGAGGCGATCGCGATGCGCGCGCATGCGGCGAGGCTCGAGGCGACGCTCGTGCTCCACGCGCGCGACGACGGCGGTGCGTCCCTGCGCTTCCCCGATCACGAGGACGATCGCTGTCCGATGCTCGACGACGACGACGCGTGCCGCATCTACGACGCCCGCCCGACGCGGTGTCGTGCGTTCCCCGAAGGACCACGGCCTGGGTGCGTGATCTCGAGCGACGAGGAGTGACGACGCCGCGGACGGTCAGCCGTCCAAGAGAAACGGCTCGAGCGCCGCGGCGATGCGCGTCGCGTGCACCTCGGGATCGACCGGGTTGAACCAGCGCCACGGGTGGAGCCACGTGCTCGGCTTCCACAGCGAGGCCTGCCCCCACGCGCACTCGACGAGGATCGGCGTGATGCCGCGCGCGTGCAGATCGTCGAGCTCCATGCCGTGCGCGAACTGTCCGGGCACCCAGCGGGAGCTCGAGCGGATCGTGTAGCGGTCGCCGAGGCGCGTGTTCACGCCGCGCGCGTGCGCGTGCAGCGAGTCGAAGTCCGGAGGCTTCCCGAAGCGGCCGCCGTAAGGGAGGAGCAGCATGCCGCCGAACGAGTGCAGCGACGTGCCGCGCACGAAGTCGCCGCGCGACGCGTCGAGCTCGCGCGTGACCGACGCGATCTCGGGCTCGGAGCTGGGCTTCGCGCCGGGCGTGCCGAGGAACGTGAAGATGCGCTGGTAGAACGGCTTTCGCGGTCGCCAGTCCGTGTGCCAGTTGCGGTTGAGATCGACGCCGTTCGCGTTGGCGCGCACGAACCGGAAGCGGCGCGCGCGGAGGTTCGCCTCGGCGACGCGGTAGCCGTCCGGGTTGAGCAGTGGGTAGATCACGACGCGACGCGAGGGCCGCTCGCGGAGGAGCGAGTCGACGATCGCGAGGGCGCTCTCGACGCCGATCCACTCCATCGCGTGGATGCCGCCGAGCACGAGCGCCGAGCCGGCCTTGGTCTCTGGGCCGAGCTCGAAGCGGACGATCGGCTCGCCGTCCACGGAGCGGCCTGCGATCGAGGTGCGCGCGCCCTCGCGCTCCCGCAGCGCGAAGCCTTGCAGCAGCTCGCGGTA
Source organism: uncultured Sandaracinaceae bacterium (assembly GCA_964502175.1). Lineage (GTDB taxonomy): Bacteria > Myxococcota_A > Polyangia > Polyangiales > Sandaracinaceae > JAFLCL01. The sequence continues at coordinate 99,408 of CAZCVE010000013.1, read as the reverse complement.
GCCGGAGTAGCGACCCCACGCGGTGGGGACGTCCTTCGCGAGGGAGGCGTCGTTCTCGTGTCTCTGGATGTCCGCGTCGAGGACGCTCACGCGGACGATCGTGCCTGGGCGGGCGTGGAGGTCAACGAGAACGGTGGCGGGCCTGGCATCAGGAGGGCTGGCATCCCTTGACCCGCGAGCACGGCATCCAGGACGATGCCCTCGCGTGGCGGACACAGACTCCCAGCGCGCCTCCGATCCCGCTCTCTCTCCAGCGCGGGCAGAGGAATCGTCGCGCCTCGACGCGTCGAGGCTCGCGGCGATGCGCGCGTTCCTGCCCGTGGCGCAGCTGAGGCGCATCGTGCGCCTCGGGCCCGACGCCGATCGAACGGTCGTCGAGCGCTCGTGGGGCGCGGTCGTGACGATCGACGTCTCGGGCTTCTCTGCCCTCGCCGAGCGTCACGCGCGTGAAGGCGCGCGCGGCATCGAGGCGCTCTCGGGGATCGTCCACGTGTTCTTCGGCGCGATCACCGAGCACGTGCTCCGCGGCGGCGGCGACGTCCTCTACCACGCAGGCGATGCCGTCTGCGCCGTGTTCCCCGCGGCTACCGAGTCCGAGCGCGACGACGCGTGTCGTCGTGCGGTGCGCGCGGCGCTCAACGCGCACGAGCGCCTCGAGGCGTCGGCCAACGCGGCGGGTGTCGGTGTCCGCGCGGCCGTGAGCTGCGGCGAGATCCGCACGTGGGAGGTCGGCGGTCACGAGGGCGCGTGGGTGCTGATGGTCCAGGGCGAGGCCATCGTCGACAACACGCGCGTCGATCAGCTGGGGGCGCGCGGCGAGGTCACGGTCAGCGACGCGGTGTTCGCTCGCCTCGGCGAAGAACGACGCGGCACGCGCGCCGACCGCGGTGTCTTCCGCGTCGAGGCGACGGGCCCGGCGTCGCTCCGCAGCACGGCACCGCTCGAGCTCTCGGCGCCGCACCACGATGCGATCGTCGCGTCGATCCCTCCCGCCGTTCGCACGCGCTTCGAGACGAGCGGCCTGCCTCCGGCCGCCGAGTTCCGGCCCGTGTCGCTGTTCTTCGCGCGCCTCCCGAGCGTCGACGTCGAAGACCCGGCCGCGCTGGCGCGCCTGCAAGAGGCCGTCGTGACGATGCAGGTCGAGATGGCGCGCCTCGGCAGCCCCCAGCTCGAGGTGCTCGGCGACAAGGGCCTCGGCTTCGTCGGCGTGTTCGGTCTCCCTCCGCAAGCGCACGACGACGACGCGGTGCGCGCCGTGGACGCGGCGCTCGCGGTGCGCGCTGCGTTCACGTCGCGCGAGATGCGCGCGTCGATCGGCGTGGCCTCGGGCGTCGTCTGGGCGGGCCCCGCCGGTGCGACGGGACGTCAGTGCTACGACGTCGTCGGCCCGGCCACGATCTTGGCGACGCGCCTCATGCAGACCGTCGAAGACGGTGTGCTCGTGTGCGGTCAGACACGCCGCCTCGCGGGCCGCACCGTGGAGTTCGTCGATCTGCCCGCGGTCCCTCTCAAGGGCTTCGCGGCGCCGCAGGCCGTCGCACGTCCGGTGGGACGACGCACCGGTCGCGCGCGCGTGATCCCGCGCCTCGCTGGACGCGGCGCCGAGCTCGCGCGGGTGCTCGCGTACGTGGAGGGCCTGTTCGCGGGACGCGGCGGCTCGGTGATCCTCGAGGCCGAGCCGGGCATGGGCAAGACCGTGCTGATGCAGGCCGCGCGCGAGCTGGCCACCGAGCGCGGCGCGGTGGTGTTCGACGGCGCGGCAGACTCGGTCGAGACGGCGACGCCCTACTTCGCCGTGCGCGGCGCGGTGCTCGACCTGCTCGGCATTCCTGCGGGCTCGCCGACGGCGCGAGCGAGAGAGCTCGCGCTCACGCGCCTCGAGGCGCACGTGCCCGAGCTCGCGTGGCTCGCTCCGCTCGTCGACGCGATCATCCCGCTCGATCTGCCGGAGAGCGCGGAGAGCGCGCAGATCATCGGCACCACGCGCGCCGAGCGCCTCGGTGATCTCCTCGTCGCTCTCGTGCGCGCGGCCCGCGAGCGCGCGCCCGTGATCTGGTCGATCGAAGATCTGCACTGGGCCGATCGCGCGTCGTGGTCTCTCTGCCGGCGTCTCGTCGAAGAGGTGCCGGGCCTGCTCATGCTCGCGACGACGCGACCGACGACGACCTCGCCGCCGGAGCGCGAGGTGCTCGCGACCGGCACGGATCGCGAGGTGATCGTGCTCGACGATCTGCCGCCGAGCGCGCTCGGCGAGATCGTCGCGATGCGTCTCGGCGTCGACGAGCTCCCGCCCGCGCTCCTCGCGCTCGTGGCCGCGCGCGCCGACGGCAACCCGTTCTTCGCCGAGGAGATCGCGCTCGCGGCGCGCGAGGCCGGAGGTCTCCTCGTCGAGTCGCGTCAGGTCCGCATCGCCCGCCCGCTCGAGACGCTCGATCTCCCGAGCTCGATCACGGGCGTGATCACGAGCCGCATCGATCGCCTCGCGGGGCCCGAGCGGAGCGCGCTCCGCACGGCCTCGGTCCTCGGCCCGAGCTTCGACATCCGCACGCTCACGTCGCTGCTCGGAGAGGCTGGCGCCGAGGACACGACGGCGATCGTGCAGCAGCTCGCGGACGCGACGTTCCTCGATCCCGATCCGTCGATCGCCGACGGCTGGCGGTTCCGCCACGCGTTCCTCCACGAGACCGCGTACTCGCTGCTCACGTTCGCCGAGCGACGCGCGCTGCACGCGACCGCGGCGCAGGTCATCGAGGCGTCGCCCGAGACGGAGCTCGACGCGGTCACGGCCTTGCTCGCGCACCACTGGGAGATCGCCGATCGGGCGGAGCGCGCGGCCTACTACTACGGCCTCGCGGGCGGCCAGGCGCTCGAGGCCGATGCCAACCGCGAGTGCGTCGATCACCTCACGAAGGCGCTGCGCTTCGACGAGATCGCGCGCGGCGCCAAGGACGTCGACCTCACGCGCGCTCGCTGGGGCCGCATGCTGACGGACGCCAGCTACAGCCTCGGCGAGCACGACGCTGCGCGCGGCTGGGGCGCCAAGACCTTCCGCTGGAGCGGCCTCCGCATGCCCACGCACGCGGGGCACGTGCTCACGAACCTCACCGCCCACGTGTGGCGCCGGTGGGTGCCGGCGACGCAGGCCGACGAAGAGACGCGCGCTCGCTACGCGCAGGCGCTGCTGGCCAACACCACGCTGCAGACGGTCGCCACGTGGGCTGGCGATCGCGTGGGCCAGCTGGGGCTCGCGATCTGGGCCGACGTGCTCTCGCACGCGTGCGATCCCTCGGCCGAGCGCGCGATCTCGCAGAGCCTCATGGGCTTCATCCTCGTCGTCGTCGGCATGCACGACGTCGGCGTCCGCGATCAGCTCGCGGCGGTGAAGATGGCCGACGCGCTCGGGGATCGACCCTCGCAGATCAGCACGAAGGTCATCCTCGGGCTCACCTTCTCGAGCCTCGGTCGCAACCGCGATGCGCTCGCGCCCCTCGACGAGGCGCGGGCGCTCGCCGAGCGCGTCGGCTCGGGCCTCTGGCGTCATCGCGCTCTCTTCCAGTCGGGCGAGCCGCACTACCACCTCGGCGAGCTCGACGTGGCGGACGATCTCTTCGACCGCTGCGTGGACGTCGCCCGCAAGGTCGAGCCGCCCGTCGCGGGCATGTGCCGCGCGATGCAGGCCGCGTGTCGCCTGCGCGCTGGCAAGAGCGCCGAGGAGGCGCTCGCGCTCTTGTCGGGCGCCGATGGCGTGGTCGTCGCCGAGCCCGGCCCGACGATGATGTCGCTCGTCGCGCTCGGCGTGCACGCGTGGGCGCTGCTCCTCACGAACCGCTACGACGAGGCGCTGACGAGCGCGCGCAAGTGCGTGGCGCTCGTGGCCAAGCAGAGCGACGACGCGCTGGCGTTCGCGCGGGCGATGGACGGCCACGCGCACGCGGCGCTCGTGCTCACGCGTCTCTTCGAGCTCAAGCAGAGCGGCGCACCGAACACCGAGTCGCTGCCACCTGCGGACGAGCTCCAGCGCGACGCCGTGCGCGCGCGTGATGGCCTGTCGCGTCTCGCGAGTCGCTGGCCTGCGGCGCGTCCGCTCTCGGAGCTCTTGCTCGCGTACGAGCTGCGCCTGCGCGGCAAGAAGGCTCAGTCGGCCAAGGCGCTCGAGCGCGCGGTCACGCTCGCCGAGGCGATGTCTCAGCCGTGGGAGCGCGCCCTCGCGCTCCACGCGCTCGAGCGAGACCACGGGCGCAGCGCAGGCGAGCTCGCCGATCTCGTGCGCAAGCACGGCCTCGGCGGCGTCGCGGCGAACCACTTCCCTCTCTGACTCGATCGCCGGCCACGCCAGGAGAACCGATGGAAACGAAGAAGAAGCGCATCCTCGTCGTGGGCGGTGGACCCTCCGCGCTCACGTGCTTGTGGCGCCTCACGGCGGAGCCGGGCTGGCAGGACCGCTACGAGTTCACCGTGCTCCAGCAGGGCTGGCGCAACGGCGGAAAGGGCGCGAGCGGCCGCAACGCCTCGGAGAACCAGCGCATCCAGGAGCACGGTCTCCACATCATGTTCGGCTTCTACGACAACTTCTTCGACATGATCGAGAAGGTCTACGGCGAGCTGAACCGCCTGCCCGGCTCGCCGCTCTCGACGTGGCGTCAGGCGTTCCACCCCGAGGACCTCGGCGTGCTCGAGTGGAAGGACAACGGTCGCTGGATCCCGCTCGAGCTGACGCTGCCGAGGAACGACGCCGTGCCGGGGCAGGGCGGTGTGATGAACTCGAGCCGCGCGTGGCTCGTGGAGCTGATCGTCGGCGTGTTCGAGGTGATGTTCGGGCCGCGCGCCGCGAACGCGCTCGAGCACGTGATGTTCCCGTTCGGGCGCGACTGGGAGAGGTCGACCGGGGATCCGAGCCAGGGCGTGCCGGACGCGATCACGAAGGTCGTGATCACCGCGCTGCCGGCGATCTTCGAGCTCATCCACGACGTGTCGGTGACGCTCGAGAAGCTGATCCCGCGCGTGATCGGTCTGATCGAGGGCATCTTCGCGGCGATCGACGCGCTCGCGAGCAGGCTCGTCGAGGGCCACTCGATGGCCAAGCTGGTGCTCGAGACGCTCGAGGTGCTCATCGCGCTCTTGCGCGGCACCGCGGCCGACGAGGTGCTCTCGCCCGGCGGCTTCGCCCGCATCGACGAGTACGACTTCGCCGACTGGCTCGTGAAGCACGGCCTGCGGAACGAGCACCGCACGTGCCCGTTCGTGCAGTTCATCTACTTCGCGGCGTTCTCGTACAAGGACGGCCGCTCGCGTGACAAGCAGATGTCCGCAGGCACCGCGTACATGTGCGTCCTGCGCATCGCGTCAGGGCCCAAGGGCGCCACCTACTTCCGCATGCAGGCGGGCATGGGCGACGTGATCATCGCGCCCATCTACCAAGCGCTCGTCACGCGCGGCGTGAAGTTCCGGTTCTTCCACCAGGTGAAGGACATCGCGCTCGAGGGAGATCGGATCACGCGCGTGAGCGCGTGGCAGCAGTGCGTGGTGAAGAACGGCGTCGAGTCGTACCTGCCGCTCGTCAGCGTGCTCGGACTGCCGTGCTGGCCCGATCGGCCCAATGGCGATCAGCTCGAGGGGGGAGGCCCAGCCAACTTCGAAGAGCTCGAGACCTACTACGCGAGCCACGAGGGTCAGGCCGTCGTCGACTTCGACGTGGGCAGGGACTTCGACCACGTGCTGCTCAACACGCCGATCGGCTGCATTCCGTTCGTCTCGCCGGACCTCATGAAGCGTCCGCGCTGGAACAAGATGGTGAACACGGTGGGCACCGTGCAGACGGTCGCGATGCAGATCTGGTTCGACTGCGATCAAGCCGCGCTCGGCTGGCCAGGGCCGCGTCCGCTGCTCTCGGACGGCCCCGAGCAATACGACACATGGTCGGACATGACGCAGACCATGAAGTTCGAAGACTGGCAGTCTGCGGCCGAGCCGCGACCAAAGGACGTCAGTTACTTCTGTGGGTCTCAGCCCGGTCCGTTCCTCTGTCCGCCGGTCGCGGAAGATCCCGACTTCGTCACGCGCAACATGGAGCTCGCTCGCCTCGAGGCGCTCCGGTGGATCGACGTCGACATGCTGACCATCCTCCCGGGCATGGCAGATCCGAGTGATCCGAAGAAGGTCGACTGGGCCCGATTCCACGACGACCAGAACCGCGTGGGACCGGCGCGCCTCGCTGCGCAGTACATCCGCAGCAACGCCGATCCGTCGGAGCGCTGCACGCTGTCGTTGCCAGGCACGAACAAGAACCGCATGGCGGCAGATGCGACCGGCGTCTCCAACCTGACGATCACGGGCGACTGGATCGACAACGGCTTCTACGCCGCATGCCTCGAAGGCGCGGTGATGGGAGGCTTGTTGGCGGCCCGCGCGATCTCCGGAGTGCCTTATCCCATCCTCGGAGAGCGCTTGTACGCAGACGGCCTGATCAGCACCGTTCAGCCCCCCGACGACGGCGATCTTCCGTGAGCCGCGTCAGCGGAACAGCTTCTCTTCCCAGAGGGCTTCGACGAACTGACCGTACGGATAGATCGTCACGTCATCGTGCACGAGCCGGCGATCTCCGGTGTAGACGCCGATGCAACGCACCTTCGGAAGCTCCGAGGTGATGCGGCGGAAGCCCTTCTGGAACTCACCTCGCCACGTACGACTGGCCTTCATCTCGATCGCGACCAAGCCATCGGCGGATTCGAACAGCAGGTCGATCTCGACGTCGTCGTGGGTTCGGAAGAAGTAGAGCGGATAGTCCCGCTCCGTGTACGAGAGAAACGCGCGGATCTCGTGGAGCAGATAGGTCTCGACGATCGTGCCCATCTCTTCCGTGCTCGGTGCGTACGGGAGCCGCCCCGAGAGAGCGCGCGCGACGCCTGCGTCGAAGAAGTAGAACTTCGGGTGAGACACGAGCTTGGTCGCCCGCTTCAGCTTCCACGCGTGGAGCCAGCGACCGAGCAGCGTGTCGACCAGGATCTCGAAGTAGGACTGGACGGTCTGACGCGCGACGGACGCGTCGCGCGCGATGTTCGTGGCGTTGGTGATCTGCCCGTTGTGGATGGCTGCGATCTCCAAGAAGCGAGCGAAGCCGCCGATGTTGCGCGTGAGCGCCTCCGCCTGGACCTCCTCTTTCAGATACGTCGTCGCGTAGGTGGAGAGGAATCGGTACGGGCGCGCCGCGCCGTGGGCCTTCGGCAGCATTCCGAACGCGAGGCGATCGAGCGTGGGCACGGCGCCCACCTCACTCGAGACGAGCGGAAAGAGGTCGAGCTGCGTCGCGCGTCCCGCCAGGAGATTGGCACCACCGCGGCGCAGCTTTCGCGGGCTCGATCCCGAGAGCACGAACCGCCTCCCGTCCTGCTCGATCCCGCGGTGGACCGCGTCGAGTAGCGCAGGCACCTTCTGGATCTCGTCGAGTACCACCCAACGGCGGCGATCGATCGCAGCGAGCTCGCGCGTGAGCGTCCCGGGATCGCGCGCCAGGCGGAGCGCCAGCGCCGAGTCGAGGAGGTCGTAGGTCACCGCGTCGGCGAATTGCTCGCCGAGCCAGGTGGACTTCCCCGTGCCACGCGGGCCGAACAAGAAAGCCGATTCAGTGGGAGGCGCGAGCCTTCGGCGAAACATCGTTGGCGAATATGCCGGAAAAACGCCAGCATGTCTGCGCGAAAAGTGTCAATTCGTCGAAGGTTTTGCCACTACACAGCGCCTGCGGCGGCCACGCCCGCTTCCACCGCGCCCTCGAGGGTGCCAGTGAGGAGCGGTGTACGCGTCCAGTCTCCGCAGATCACGAAGTTGGAGAACGGCGTCGCGCCCGGGAGGGGACGCGCGGCGGCAGTGCCCGGGAGGATCTGCGTGTAGAGCTGATCGAGGCCGACGTTCGCGCGCACCTGGATCGCCACGACGTGCTGCGGATCGATCGCCAGCGGCTCGGTGCGTGACGCGACACCGGGCCAGAGCATCGCGCCCGCGTAGGTGCTCCATGCCGCGGCGTTCAGGTAGGCCGCCGTCGTCGGCGCCTGGAGATCGTCGCCGGGATCCGGGACCTGCGCGTGATCGAGCGCGCCGAAGAGGTGCGCGACCGTGTGCGGCTGGTCCGTTCCCCACTGCTCGGAGTGGAGACAGGCGGTCGGGTCCTCCCACGTCGCGAACGGCGCCGCGTACGCAGAGAGGATGGGTGCCTGTGTCGTCCAGCCGAGGCCGACGAGCGTGGGGCGGAACCAGAAGCGCAGCGACTGCGTGTCGCCGCCGCCGATGACCCCGTGCGCGGTCTTCAGCGCGGGCCACGCGCCGATCAGCGACGGCGCCGAGCGGGCGTAGACCGGCAGACCCATCGCGCCGATCACGACGTCGAAGTCGCGGCCCACCTCGAGCATCACCGTGGGGCCGAGCCGCGGGTACGACGCGGACTCGAGGCCCGGTCGCACCGTCGGCGCGTGGCTCGGATCGAGCGGCAGTGTGTGCAGCAGCTCCGCCGCGAGACCGCCGACCCAGTGATCGGGCTGAGGCGTGCTGATCTGATCCCAGTTCGGCTGGTCCGGCCACACCGCGCGGCCGGGCTCGGGGACGCTGTCGAGGAACGGCGCATAGCCCAGCGGATCACCGCTCTCGAGCGCGACCTGCTGCTCGAGCTCGACGCGATCGACGCGCGTGCCATCGGCCGAGGGCACGACGTCCCACACACGATGGAAGAACGCGAAGCGCACGCCGCGGTGCTGGAGGGCCGCGACGATCGGCCCGATGATCGAGTCGCCCGCCTCCCAGCTGAGCTGGTACGCGAACGCGTGCGCGTAGGTCATGAGGCGCGCGTAGCCGATGAGCGTCGCGCACGTGGAGGCCTGGGGATCGCTCTGCGAGCCGCCGCGGTAGGCCGCGATCGAGTCGTACCAGACGGCGATCGGTGCCGACCACACGGAGCTCTTCCGCGCGCCGTGCTTCTCGAGCCACGCGCGGAAGTCGAGCGCGTCGAGCGCGAAGAGCCCTTCCTTCGTGAACGCGCGATCGCGGAGCCCTCCGAGCACGACGGTGAGCCCGATGTCCACGAGGAGCGCGAGTCGGTGCGCATCGACGCTCAGCAGGCCGAGCGGCTCGAGCACGACGAGCAGCGCGTCGCGCAGCGCAGCGAGCAGCGTGGCGAGCGCGTCGATCGTCCCGTCGTGACCCGAGCGATCGAGCGCGAGGAGCACGTCCTCGAAGAGGCGCCCGGCCTCGTCGATCATCCCCGAGAGCGTGTCGACGGCTGCGCCCTCGAGGCGCTCCTCGACCGCTTCGACGAAGCGACGGATGCCCGCGACGATCCCGCGTCCGTTCTCCGCGGCCTCCTTCTTCGCGGCCGCGTCCGCGGCGTGGACGTGCTGTTTCACCTCGTCGCTGCGGAGGAGCGAGAAGACGTTCTTGCCGATGTGCTCCCACGACTCGTGTGGCTCGAGGCGCTTCTGCGACTGCCCCGGCGCACCGGCGCGTCGCGGCATCGTCATCACCCAGTCCGTCCACGCGTTGTGGAAGAGCTGCCGGATGACGAGCAGGTCGCGCGGCACGAGCTGCTGATCGAGCGTACCGAAGCGCGTGTCACCGTGCTGCGCGAGCACTTGGTAGGCCGCCTTCAAGAGGCCGACGGTCGCGTCGTAGCAGCCGAAGATGTAGTGGGTGCCGTTCTGGTTGATCCACTGCTCTGCGCCCACGCGGCCCGACGCGCACAGGCCGCCGGCGCGCCAGCCCTGCGTGTAGATCGTGATCTCGTGCGCGAGGCCGGGCTCCGAGAGGTTCCAAGCCGCGGTGAGGGCGGAGGGCCCGGCGCCGAGGATCGCGATGCGCTTCATGACCGCCAGCGTACACGAGCGGCTGATCCGCCGAGCGGCGCTGACGTGTGTCCCGTTGCACCCCGTCGCGTCGTCGCGGATTTGATAGCCTGTGCATGGATGCGTCCCTCTTGGTGCCGCCGGCTCGGGTTGTCCGAAGTCGCCGCTGCAGTGTTGATCGCAGGGCTCGTCGTCCCAGTCGTCAGCAGCTGCTCCCGCGGCGCGACGCAGCTCGTCGTCGTCGTCGACACGAACCTCGTCGCGGGTGTCGACTTTCAGTGCATCGGCTTGAGTGTGTCGCGCGTCGGGGACCGTCCGACGTACCGGATCCTCGAGGTTCCCGCCGCCGTCGCCGTTCCATTCTCCTTCGGGGTCGGGCCGCCGGGGGGAGACGCCACGCAGCGCGTGGAGGTTGCCGCCGAGGCCCTTCGTACATGCGTCGAGCCGCAGGAGTCGGATCGCGTCGTGAGGCGCTCCGCGCGTACGGGATTTCTCCCGCAGCGCGCGTTGTTGCTACCTCTCTTTCTGCCGTCGGAGTGCGGGGTTGGTTGTCTTCGAACGGAGAGTTGCCCCGCGTCGGGCTCCGAGTGCGTGCCTACCCCGACGGTCGAACCCACGACGCTCGCGCCGACGATGCGCGGAACGGAGCTGGCCGATGCTTCGAGCGCCGACGCGGGTGAGGTCGCGGATGCTCCGATCTCCACCGAGTGCTCCAGCGTTCGCGCGACCAGCTTCGGTGGGCTCGGTGTCTCCGGTGCTCTGGCGCTCGCGCCCCGGCACGCGACCGGAGGCTGGCGCGTGTTCTGGGACACGGGCACCTCGACCGCGTTCCTCGACACGGTCGGTGGCGTGAACGGCCTCGTCGTGACCAGCTTGCCTCTGGCCACCGAGCGACTTCTTCCCTTCGGGATCGTCACGCTGGCTGGCGACGACGTCCAGCTCGTCGGCTCCGTGGAAGGCGTCTCGAGCGTCGTCCGATGGTCGGGTCCCGCGTACGACACGCCGACGGCGACGTCCGCGGCGAGTGGGCTCCGCACCGGAGCTGTCGGAGCCCTGCCCGGGGGCGAGCTCTTGGTTCTCGTCGAGGGGGCGGCCGGGGCCCGCAACTCCATGTGGCGTCTGGCGATGTCGGGGGTGGGTGCCCAGGCGCTCGGTCGAATCGCTCCCGATGATCGCGAGGTGATCTTCGCGCGACGCAGCGATGGAGCGCTCGCCGCCATCGCCGGCGGTGAGGGCAGCTGCGAGCTCACTCCGCTGGCGGCCGACGGCGCCCCAGGAACGCCCATTCCGATCGCCGTGGAGGGTCGATGTGCGCGCATCACCGCCGCGGATCTCGGCGCGGGACGCGTGCTCGTCGCGTACGTCGCGGGCGCTGCGGGCGCCGAGGTCGCCGCGCTCCGCGTCGTGACGATCGCAGGCGCGGTCGTCGCAGAACCGATCACGCTCGGTCGCGCCCGACCCACGAACATCGAGGCTGTCGTCGACGGCGGATCCGGCGCCGTTCGCGTGGTCTGGCAAGACGATGCGGCGCTGGTGACAGTGGCCGTGAGTACCGAGGGACTCGTGGGCACGCGTCACTGCGTCGAAGACGCCGTCGGCGCGACGACGACGGCGTACGAGTCGTTCCGTGTGGCGCAGCGCGCTGGCGTGACGGCAGTTGCGTTTCGAGGGGGGACACGTGGTGGTGTCGTCCTCGCGGAGATCGCAGGACCATGATGGCGTCTCGCGGAGGCATGCGTGCTCCTCTGCCCGTCTGGGCGCTCGTCCTCACCGTGCTCGCCATCGGTTGTCAGAGCGACGCCGAGCGTGCGCGCGAGCTCGTCGAGGGCGCACGCGGTGCATCTCCCGTGGATGCCCAGCGCGCGTTGGCCGAGGCGACGCGTCTCGATCCAGGCCTGCGCGAGGCGTGGAGCCGGACGGCGGATCTCGAGCTCGAGGCGCGCCGATGGAGCGAGGCACAGGCGGCAGCGCGGCGCGCGATCGAGATCTCGGACGACGCTCCACACGACCGTGAGACGGAGGCGAGCGCAGCGATCGCGGTCGGGGACTGGGCCGCGGCCGAGGTCGCGCTCACCCGCGCGATCGCGCTGGCGCCCAGCGCGTCGGGCCCATCGCGCACGCGCCTCGGCGACGTGTACGAGCACCTCGCGCGCCCGGACGACGCGCTCCTCAGCTACCGCGCCGCGGCCGCGCAGGATCCGTCGCAGGTCGACGCGCAGCTCGGTGCGGCGCGCCTGCTCCTCGTTCGTGTGGGGCGCGACGCCGACGCCGAGGCGTGGGATCTCGACATCGAGGATCGGGCGTCCATCCACGCGTACCTCGATGCCGCGCGACCGCTCGTCACGGCAACCAGCCGATCCGAGGAATTCGCGACGCTCGTGGCGGAGGTGGAGGCGCTCGATCGGCGCGCCGTGCCAGGCGAGGCGCAGCTGGAGGTCCTGCGGCTCCTCCAGATGGCAGGCGACGCGCCCGCGTACCCCCTCGTTCGAATCGACGAGGTGATCGCGCCGGTCGCCGACTGAACGGCCGTCGCGCGGGGCTATGCTCCGCGAGCATGCGTCTCCTCTTCACGAACGCGCGTCTCGTCGACGGAACGGGCGCGCCCTCGCGCGAGGGCTCGCTGCTCGTCGAGGACGATCGCATCGCCGAGCTCGGCGAGACCTCGCTCGCGCCCGACGAGGTGATCGACTGCGCTGGCGCCGTGCTGTGTCCCGGCTTCATCGACATGCACTCGCACGGTGACTTCGCGATCCCGCGTGATCGCGACGCGGCCGCGAAGGTCATGCAGGGCGTGACGACGGAGGTCGTCGGCAACTGTGGCCTCGGTGTGTTCCCCGCCAACGACACCGTCGCGTCGTTCTACGCGCGCCTCTCGCCGATGCTCTTCGGCGAGGAGAGCGGCGGCAGCGACGGCGGCACGTTTCGCGATCTCGAGGCGTTCCGCGCGCGGCTCGACGACGGCGGCGCGAGCGTGAACACCGCGCCGCTCGTCTCGCACGGCAACGTGCGCGCGCACGCCATGGGCCTCGAGGAACGGCAGGCACGACCGAGCGAGCTGCGCGAGATGGAGGAGCTCGTCGATCGTGCGCACGCACAAGGCGCGTTCGGTCTCTCGACGGGCCTCGTCTATCCACCGGGCGCGTATGCGGAGACCGAAGAGATCGTCGCGCTCGCGAAGGTCGCAGCGCGACACGGAGGCATCTACACGACGCACATGCGCGACGAGGGCGGTCGGCTCGTGCAGTCGTTCGAGGAAGCCCTGCGTGTGGGCCGCGAGGCCGAGATCTCCGTTCAGATCTCGCACCACAAGGCTGGTGGTCGCTTCAACTGGGGCAAGGTGAAGAAGACGCTCGCGCTGCTCGAGCGCGCGAGAGAGCAGGGCATGGACGTGCACAGCGACGTCTATCCCTACACCGCGGGATCGACCGTGCTGTCTGCGATGTTCTTGCCGCTGTGGGCCTTCGAGGGCTCGCAGGAGAAGCTGCTCGAGCGGCTCGGCGATCCCGCAGTGCGCGCGCGCATGTCGCGCGACACCGACGAGCGCTTCCTGCGCTTCATCCACCTGCCCGGCATCCTCGATCGCATCTTTCCCAAGCGCTGGATCCTGCCGTGGGTGATGCGCGAGCTGAGCAAGGTCGTCGTGGTGAGCTCGACGAAGTACGAGCACCGCTACGAGGGCATGTCGATCGCCGACATCGTGAAGGAGCGAAAGAAGCCCCTCTACGAGGTGCTCTTCGATCTGCTCAAAGAAGAAGAGCTCGCGGTCGCCGCGATCGCGCACGTGATGAGCGAGGACGATGTGCGCACGGTGATGACGCACCCGACCACGATGATCGGCACCGACGGCTTTCCGCAGCGCGAGGGCAAGCCGCACCCGCGCACGTACGGGACCTATCCGCGCGTGCTCGAGGAGTACGTGAAGAAGGAGCGCCTCTTCTCGCTCGAGACGGCGATCCACAAGATGACGTGCATGCCCGCGCAGAAGCTCGGGCTCACCGATCGTGGTGCGCTGAGAGAGGGCGGTGTCGCCGATCTCGTCGTGCTCCGACCGAACGACGTGCGCGATCGATCGAGCTACGCCGATCCGCGCCAGCACCCCGATGGCATCGCGCACGTGATGGTGCGCGGCGTCTTCACGGTGAAGGACGGCAAGCACACGGGCGCACGGCCCGGCCGCGTGCTGTCGCGCACGAGAGGTGCTCGCGCGGCGGGGCGCGCGTGAGCCTCGACTGGCGTGATCTGTCGCTCTTGCTCGCGTTTCGTCGCGCGAAGAACCTCGCGGGCGCGGCGCGCGCGCTGAACGTCGACGCGACGACCGTGGGGCGCCGCATCAAGGCGATCGAAGAGGCCGTGGGCACGCCGCTCGTCACGCGCGTGGGCAAGGGCCTCGCGCTCACGGAGGCGGGTGAGTCGCTCGCGACGGTGGCCGAGTCCACCGAGCGCGGCATCGCGGAGGTGCAGCGTCGCGTCGCGCTCGAAGACGAAGCGCCGCGCGGTGTGGTGCGCCTGACGACGATGGACGTGCTCGCGTCGCGCTTCGTCGCGCCTGCGGTGCCGCGCTTGCTCGCCGAGCACCCGGGCCTCTTGCTCGAGATCGACACGAGCTTGCGCGTGCTCGATCTCTCGCGCGGCGAGGCGGACATCTCGCTGCGCCTCCAGAAGCCCGAGCAAGAAGGGCTGATCGCACGGCAGATCGGGGTGGTGACGCTCTCGCCGTACGTGTCCACGAAGTGGGCCGCGCACGTGAAGAAGCCGTCGAGCATCCCGCAGGTGCTCTTCGGTCTGCGGTTCTCCGTCGCCGAGGGCGACTGGCTGCGTCAGCAGATCCCGGATGGACCGATCGCGCTCCGCACGGACAACGTCTCGACGGCGCTGAGCGCGGTGAAGGCCGGCGTGGGCCTGGGCCTCCTACCCGACGTGCTCGCGGACGGCCTCGTGAAGATCGAGCTCGGCACGCCCGGACCGAGCCGCCCGGTGTGGCTCTCGATGCACCCGACGAGCGCGCGCCAGAAGCGCGTGAAGACGGTCGTCCGCTTCCTCGCCGAGACCTTCGGCGCGTTCACGAAGAAGAAGAGGTGAACCCCTCACGCGAGCCGACGGCGCCGGGCATCTGTCGCGCGTCCAAGGGTCGAGCTGGCCGAGGCTCGGTCATGCGCACACCATCCGCACCATGCGAGTCCGCGGTGACGCCCGAGCCTCGAAGCGCGCAGAGAACCTCTCGCTCGACGCGGATCTGGTCGAGCGAGCGCGGTCTCTGACGCCGAACCTCTCGGGACAGGACGCCTTGCTCGTGGAGCTCGTCGAGAGACGCGAGGGCGAGCGATGTGCCGAGGCGGACAGCCTGAGGGCGGCTGCGCGCGCGTGGGACGAGTTCGCCGAACGACACGGCTCGTTCGCGGACGAATTCTCGACGCTGTGACTTCGTCGGGGCACGCACGCTTCAACCCCTCGTTCGTCATCAAGGGCACAGCCGTCGTGCTTCATCCGATGGAGATCGTTCCTGCTCGGCTTCTCGGAATCGAGCGCGTTCTTCCGCGCGTTCAAGCGGTGGACGGGCGTCACGCCGCTCGAGCGTCGCGCGAGCCTCAGCTGAGCTCAGTCGTCCGCGGCGCAGGCGCCGCGAGATGGGGGCTCTGCCCCCAAACCCCGTACGACGATTCGATCCCGAGAAACGAAGGTTTCTCGGTCTCTCAGTCGCGGCCGTAGGCGAGGTCCATCGCGATCTCCGCGTCGCTCACCGTGACGCGCGGTGTGCGCGGCGCGAGCGAGGGCGCGCGGCCCTCGAGCGCGTCGTCGAAGAAGCGCAGCACCTCGCGCCACAGCGTCGGCTCGAAGCGCGGGCGGAAGAAGCCGAAGTGGCCGATCTCCTTCTCGCGGAGATCGCTCGGCGCGAAGCGACGGTGCGTCCGCTCGCTGCCGGTGAGCGTCGAGAGGTAGTGCTCCACCGCGGCGCGCGGCGCGTAGTCGTCGTCGGTGAACGAGTAGAAGAGCGTGGGCGCGGTGAAGCGCGCGAAGCGCTCGCGCGAGCCCTCGACGTGATCGAGCAGGTAGCCCGGGCTCGTGCACCAGCGCGCCCACTCGCGCGCGACGCCGCCGGGCAGATCTTCGCCGAGGCCCGCCCAGCCGGGCACGTAGCCGAGCGCGCTCGAGAAGCCGGGGACGAGCACGTTCCAGACGACGCCGAGGCGCGCCTGCGCGAGCGTCGGCCAGTGACCGACCCAGCCGAACTGCACGCCGACCATCGCCGCGGCGCTCACGTCGTGGAGGCGGTCGGCGAGGCCGAGCGACTGTCCTCCGAAGCTGTGGGCGACGAGCAGGATCTTCGCGTTCGGATCACGCGCGCGGAGCGCCTCGTGCGCAGCGACCGAGTCGCGCTCGGCCCAGTCGCGCATCGTCATGGCGTCGCGCCCCAGCTTGCCGGCGCGCGAGCGTCCGACGCCGCGGTAGTCGAACGTGAGCACGCGCAGGCCGCGCTCGGCGAGCCAGCGCGCGAAGCGGTCGTAGTAGCGAGAGGGCGTGGCCGTCGCGCCCTGGATGAGGACGCTGGCGCGCGCGTGCTCGGGCTCGAAGAGACGTGCGCCCAGGGTGGCGCCGTCGGCGGTGGTGAGCGAGAGATCGAGGACCGGGATCGAGGTGGGCTCCGTCATGCTGGCCTCCTTGATCCACGTGATGCGCCGGAACTCGAACGCGCGGTAGCTGCACGGCTGCAGCCTCGTGCTGCATTCGTGCAGCTGCGACCGCGTCCGCTGCCGAGCAGCGCCGGCTCAGATCCTGACGAGCGGGAGTCGGTACAGCGTCGAGCCTGGCGAGAGCGCGACGTAGAGGTAGCCCGCCTCTGCGATGCCGCAGTTGGTCGTGCCCGTGACGGTGCCCGGCAGGAGCGGCAGGTCCACCCAGCGACTGCTCGCGGGCGAGTACTGCCAGATCTGTCCCGGCGTGGTCTGCGAGCCCGCGTAGATGTGTCCCGCGCGGTCGCTGCAGAACGCGGTGCCGATCAGCCCGGGCGCCGAGCCCTCCACGCGGAACGAGCGCGCCACGGGATCGTAGGAGCGCAGGACGTTCGTGCCCTGGCTCGCGAAGTAGATGCGGTCGGTGAGGTCGTCGAAGGTGACGCGCGGCGCGACGAGCGTCGTGCCGACCGAGATGGTCTCGACGGTCGACGTGGCGGGCGAGCCACGGATGAGGAACGCGCTGTTGGCCGTCCAGAGCGAGTCGAGGTCGGTGATCGACATGCCGACCGGGCCGAGGTCCATGCCGAGCGGTGCGGTGCGCCACTCGTGCGTGGGCGGCTGGAAGAACGTCACGTCGGTGGACGTGACCTGGAAGATGCCGCCGCCGTAGTAGGCGAACGAGCAGTTCGGCTGGATGGTGTACGCGGGCGGCGTCTCCGCTCGGTACATCATCGTCATCGGGTCGTACGGGCCGAAGTTCGGTCCCTGGCCCGAGTACACCTCGGTGACCGCGCGCGGGATGAACTCTTGGATGCAGCTGACCTCGCGGAACATGAACGACGTCCACGAGGTGCCGAACTCGCCCGTGAAGCCGCCGCCGCTGAGCGGGGCACACGCGCTCGCAGCGCACACCTCACCCGGGTCGCAGATCGTGCCGCACATGCCGCAGTTGGTCGGGTCGAAGCGCGTGTCGACGCAGCCGCTGCCGCAGTCGCGCTCGGGCGCCTGGCAGCCGCACACGCCGCCCACGCACGTCTCTCGGGCGCCGCAGGCCTCGAAGCCCGTGCACGTCGCGGACGCGTGGCAGTAGGTCTCGTCGGTCAGCGGATCGATGCAGCGACCGTCGCAGCCGACCTGACCCGCGGGGCAGTTCGCGATGCAGTCACCGTCGCGGCAGATGAAGCCCGCCACGCAGACCTCGCCGCCGGTGCAGTCCGGGGCGGCGCCGCAGTAGCCCTCTTCGGTCTGCGGATCGATGCAGCGACCGCCGCACGCGATCTGCGTCATCGGACACGTCGCGCCGCAGAAGCCGTTGACGCAGAACTGGCCCGCCGCGCACGAGACGCCGCCCGCGCACTCGGAGTTCGCGCCGCAGTAGACGCGGTCGGCTTGAGGATCGATGCAGCGGCCGCCGCACGCGATCTGGCCCGAGGGACACGTGGTGACGCAGTTTCCTTGCGAGCACGACTGCCCCGCGAAGCACGTTCCCGCGCCGCCTGCGCAGTCCGATCCGACGCCGCAGTACTGGCGATCGCTCGTCGGATCGATGCAGTTGCCGAAGCAGAGGTAGAGGCCTGGCGGGCACGAGGAGGTGCAGCCGCCGAGCGCGCAGTACTCGCCCGCGGGACACACGGTGCCGCCGCCGCAGTCGAGGAGGCTCGCGCCGCAGTGGTTGCGGTCGGTCTGCGGGTTCACGCAGAAGCCGTCGCAGTTGATGAGGCCCGGCTCGCAGTAGAGCGAGCACACGCCCACGATGCAGCTCTCGTTGCCGACGCACGTTTGGTAGTTCGCGCACGCGAGGTCGGCGCCGCAGCGCGCCGGACTCTCGAGCGGGTTGATGCACGTGCCGCCGCAGTTGGTGAAGCCCGAGGGGCAGGGCGCGTCGGTGTTCGCGTCGACGCCGCCGTCGATCGCGGCGTCGAGGCCCGAGTCGGGCGGCGGACCCGCGTCGCGCATCTCGCCGACGCAGTTGCCGTTGATGCAGTCGAACGTGTCGCTCGAGCAGCGGACGTTGCGGCAGCGCTCCTGGAGCACGATCTCGACGCCCTCTTCGAGACCCATCGAGAACGAGCGGTTGAGCACGCGGCGGGTGACGAAGGTCTCGCCGTGCCACGCCGTGACGGTGATGCGGACCTGGTTCGCCTCGACCTGACCGGGCCTCACTGCGAGCGAGTGGGGCCATGGCGCGCCGAGGGGGAACTCGCGCTCGATGGACATGCCCGTGTTGTCGCCGCGGACGTTGATCACGATCCGATCGATGTCGTCGGGGATGACGAAGTCCTCCGAGCTCACCGTGATCAGGATCGAGGTGCGATCCGCACAGCCCGCGGCGCCGAGCGCCAGCACGAAGGCCACGGCACAGACGAGAGCGGCCTGGGAGAATCGCCAGACGCCGAGGGACGATCGAAGCATCCCCCGAGGATCTTCTCTGGCGTGACGCGGGTCAACATCGCCGGCGACGGAGCGCCGCGAGGTCAGTGACCGAGCGTCAGGGCGACGTCGGGGAAGGCAGAGAGCTCGGTCATCCCGGAGACGTGGGCGACCCACGCGGCATAGTCGCGTGGCGCCTTGCGCTTCTGCGGGTGCACGGGCAGGCGCTCGATCGCCGTCGCGAGGAGCGAGCGCTCGAGAGGGTCCATGTCCTCGATCAGGAGGCCGGCGAGACAGACGGGGCCGTCGATCGGGCGGCTCGCGCGCTGGACGCGCGCCACGAGACCCACCCACTGCGTGGAGCGCGGGAGACGGAAGGAGAGATAGATCTCCTCACCGGGCGCGAGCGACACCTCGGACTCGAGCAGCATGCCCGTGTCGCTGAGGTCGCGGAGCGTTCCGCCGATGCGCACGAAGCCATCGGCCGCGACGGCCTCGCAAGAGACACGAGCCATGCGTCGCGTGGCGCTGCGTCGCTTGACCTCGGGGATGTCGAACATGGCGTGCTCCTCGCGAAAAGGGTTCGATCGACACGCTACGATCACCCTCGCGGAGCAGGCCAGAAAGCGGCCGGCACACTCGGGGACCGCGAACGAATCGCCGAGCGCAGCGCGAGGCGTGCAAGCGGGGTTGGGGCCTCGCGCGCAGCACGCGCTTCGGCGCGTGGAGCGGGAGGGGGCCCCGCGGCGCGGGGGAGGGTCCGCATGGACCCTCAGTAAACTCAGTTGTCCGCGGCGCAAGCGCCGCGCGTTGGGGGCGTTGCCCCCAAACCCCGTACGACGGTTCGATCCCGAGAAACGAAAGTTTCTCGGTCTCTCAGAACTCGACGAGCGGCAGCGTGACGGTGCCGAGCGTTCCGTCTTGCGGGCCCTGCGTGGCGAACGCGATGCCGACGCCAGCGCCTGCGCCGCCAGCGACGACGAGGCCGATGAGCACCCAGAACCACGGCTCGCTGGCGATGTCGGTCTGCGTCTCGACGATCTCGGTGCGCGTCTCGACGCGGACCTCGACGGTCTCGATCGGGATGTTCACGGCGACGGGCTGCGCCTCGGAGCCGCGGCGCGCCAGCACGAAGCCGGACGGCGCGACGGCCTCGAGCCAGTACTCGGCCGTGTAGGCCGCGGGATCGGCGGAGACGGGCAGTCGACCCTCGGCCGTGGCGAGCTCACCGATGCGCATGACGACCGTCTCGACGTTCGTCTGGCCGCGCACGCGGTGGTGCATGCGGATCTCGGACACCGCGTCGGCGCCCTCTTCGACGCGCACGCTCACCAGCGGCGCGCGACGGCGCGTGAGCAGCGGCGGATCGTGCGCGAGCGTGACGGTGACGGGCCGCGCTTGGGCGCGTGCGCGCGCGACGGCGGAGAGGACGACGGGGCTCGCGTCCGGATCGGTGAGGCGGAAGTCCGGGTCGCGCGCGTAGAGCTGGCCGAGCGCCTGGCGCGCCGAGACCTCGTCGCGGAGCGCGAGGTGGATGATGGCCACCAGCTCGAGGCCCGCGTTTCGCTGCGACGCGCCGAGATCGGCGCGCTCGAGGTAGCGCTGCGTCGCGACCAGCGCGGGGCGGTAGCTCGCGTGGAGCACCAGATCGCGCGCCGCGGCGAGCTGTGCATCCGGGCCGTCCTGTGCACGCGCGCGCATCGGCGCCAGCAGCGCCAACACGAACGCGAACGCGGCGAGCGCGCCGAGGAAGAACGAGGCCGGCTCACGACGCGAAATGCAGGTCGAGGTCGAAGTGGAAGCGAGGGCCCAGCGCATGGAGGAAGCATTGTATCCGAGAAGCGGTGTATGCTGGCCACTTCCCATGACCTCTCGTCCGGGCACCAAGGATCCCGCTGCGCCCGACACCGAAGGCCCGACGCGGATCTCGGACGTGCGCTCCAACCCCGCCGGCCAGGCGATCACAGGTGATGTGATGACCGTGGCCCGTCGGCCCACGGGCCAGACCGGTGCGGTTCCGGCGGTGTCGGCCGCCGCCGCGGCGAGCGCCACCGCGACGAACCGGTCCCTCCCGAAGCTGCCGCGCGCGCCGGTCGCACCGCCGCCAGACGAGTCCGAAGAGAGCGACGGGGCCGACCTCGACATCGCCATGGACGAGATCGAGAAGGCGCTCGCGGCGCCCGAGCCGAGCGCCGCCGAGCTCGCCGCCGTGAACACGGGCCAGACCGAGCCGATGCAGCCGCGCGTGCCGCCGAATCAGCTGCCTGCCATCTGCACGTTCGGTCGCTTCGAGATCCTCGGCCGCATCGCGTTCGGCGGCATGGCCGAGATCTTCCTCGGCCGCGAGAGCACCAACATCGGCGCGACGCGCATGCTCGCGATCAAGCGCATCCTGCCGCACGTCGCCGACGATCCGGCGTTCGTCGAGATGTTCCTCGACGAGGCGCGCCTCGCGATCCTGCTGAACCACCCGCACATCTGTCACATCTACGAGTTCGGCGAGCTCGAGAGCTCCTACTTCATCGCGATGGAGTGGATCTACGGAGCCGCCTTCGGGAAGATCATTCGAAGGGCGCGGAGCAAGGGCGGCCTCCCGCCGGAGTTCGTCGCGAAGGTCGTGTCGCAGGTCGCCGAGGCGCTCCACTACGCGCACCGCGCGAAGGACTCGAACGGTCAGCCGCTCTCCATCGTCCACCGCGACGTCAGCCCGCAGAACATCATGATCTCGTACGAGGGGCACGTGAAGCTCCTCGACTTCGGCATCGCGAAGGCCGGGTCCCACACGACCAAGACACAGGCCGGTGTGGTGAAGGGGAAGTTCTCGTACATGTCTCCCCAGCAGTGCACGGGGAAGCACATCGATCACCGCGCCGACGTGTTCGCGCTCGGCGTCGTGCTGTACGAGGCGCTCGTCGGCGAGTCGCTGTACCACCGGCCGACCGAGTACGAGACGATGCGCGCCGTGATCGAGGACCCGGTTCCGTCGATCCGCGACAAGAAGCCGAAGCTGCCGATCGAGCTCGATGCCATCGTGCAGAAGGCGCTGCAGAAGAGCCCCGACGACCGGTTCCGCACGGCGTCGGAGATGCAGAACGCTCTCGAAGACTGGATCGCGCGCTCGGGCAAGAGCGTGACGACGTCGCGCATCGGCGACGTGATGGAGAAGCTCTTCGAGGAGCAGATCGCCGCGGGTCCGCTCGTCGACTCCACGCCGTTCGGAAGCTCGTTCCAGCGCCGCAAGGGCATCGACGGAAGCTCGCCGAGCGGCATCGGCCTCATCGGATCGAATCCGTCGTCCTCTGGCCTCTCGTCGTCCGGGCTCTCGGGCGCTGGACCGAGCGTCGCGACCGGGGATCGCCTGAGCATGCCGGGGTCGGAGCTCCCGCTCGATCCGAACACGTTCGGCGCCGAGATCGCTGCCGCCGCCGCCGCTGCGCCCGTGGTGTCCCACGCGGCGATGCCGCTCCCCGTGCCCGCGCCCGTCGTTCAGCCGGCACCACGCGACAACGGGTCGACGATCGCACGATGGCTCCCGACCGTGCTCGCGCTCGTGGCCGTGCTCCTCGCGGGCGTCATCGCCGCGGTGGTCATCGGCGGCAGAGACGACACCCCGCGCACGGTGACGGTCACGCAGGTGACGCCGCCGCCCACCACCGCCGTCACGCCACCCCCGACGGCTCCGCCGACCACGGGCACGGAGCTCGTCGGCCCCACTGGCACGTCGGGGCCCACCAGCCTCCCGCCCGCGACCGAAGGATCCGTGCGCTTCGCGCTCCGCGAGGGCGCGTCGTTCGAGGGCGCCACGGTGCGTCTCGGTGATCGCACGCTCAGCCTCGAGGAGCTCGCGACCCCGATCGCGATGGCCGCCGGCACGGTCACCGTGCGCGTCGAGCGCGAGGGCTACCGAGCGTGGGAGAGCGAGGTCGTGGTGAGCGCGGGCCGCGAGTCTGCCGTCATGCCGGAGCTCGTGCGCGAGTCGACCACGCCCCGCGTTCCGGCGGCGCCGCCCGCCACGCTGTCGATCAACACGCGTCCGTGGTCGCGGGTGTGGATCGGCTCTCGCGAGCTCGGCACGACGCCCATCGGTGAAGCCACGGTGCCTTCCGGCACGGTGCGGCTGCGCATCGTCGACCGTGACGGTCGCACCTTCAACCGCTCGGTCCGCATCGCCGCGGGTGCCACCGAGAACGTCTTCTTCGATCTCGACGCTGCCGAGTGACCTCATGAAACGGGCGCTTCTCGGGCTCGCGATCACGCTGTTCGTCATCGCCTCCCATGGTTGTTTGATCGATCGTGGTGCGATCCACGACACGACGCGGGCGGACGCGTCCGTGGATGCTCCGCCCGATCCGGGCGACACGGGCCTGGTGTGTGAAGGCGAGGAGCGCGTGTGCGGCGCGCGCTGCGTCAACCCGCGGACCGACGCGATGCACTGCGGCGGCTGCGACATGCCCTGCGACCCGGGGCAGGCGTGCGTGGGCGGCGAGTGCACGGGGTGCATGGGGCCGACGGTCTATGGCGTGTGCGCGCCCGGGCTCCGCGCGTGGTTCGACGCGCGTGATCCGCTCGGCGACGGAACCGGCGGGACGCTCGGGACGCTCGCGCGGTGGAGCAACCTCGCCCTCACGGAGACGGGCGACGCGACGCCGACGCTCGGCGCGCCCACGCTCGTCGACGGTGCCGGTGGACGCCGCGCCGTGCGCTTCGAGGGCAGCGCGCTCACGACGCGCGGCGTGATCAGCGGCGCCGGCATGCATGCCGAGATCTTCCTCGTCGCGCGCACGCGCTCGATCACCCCGGGCGTCGCGCTCGCGACTTCGTCCGCGTCGGGCACGCCCCTCACGGTCGAGCTGCCTGGCGACAAGGGCTACGTGTTCGCGATGCCCGGCGGCGAGCCCGCGCAGACGATGACCGGCCCGTTCGGTCGCGACACGCGCCACACCACGCTCTGGCACGCGTTCAGCGGTCCGACGGGCGGCGAGGTCCGCATCGACGGAACGGTCGTGGCGCGCGGAGGAACTGGCGTCGCTGCGCCGGTCGGCGCGCCGCTCTTGATCGGCGCGAGCGACGACGGTCGCGCGCAGACGATCGACATCTCGGAGGTGCTCGTCTTCGACCTGCCGCTCTCGGCGTCCGATCGGTCTGCGATCACGGCGGCGCTGCTCGATCGTTGGGGCCTCGGCTCGCCTGCCATGCCCGCCGCAGACGATCTCTCGCTGTGGCTCGACGCACGTCGACCACTGCGTGACGAAGACGTGGCAGACGGTACGGTGCTCGCGCGCTGGGACGATCGATCGACCCGCGCGACGATGGCGACGACGGTGCGCGCGACCTACCGCGCCGACGGCTTCGGCGGCGGACGCGCGGCGGTGGAGCTCGGGGGTGTCGACGACGGCGAGAGCAGCGTCACGTTTCCGCGGCCCGTGAGCGGCGACCTCACCGCGCTCGTCGTCTTCTCGACGGACGACGGCACGGGCGAGGGCGAGGGCTGGAACTCCGCGAGCTTGCTCGGCGCCGACGCACGCTTCGCGGTGGACGATGGCGGCATCGTGCTCGCGGGCGGTCACGTGGGCTTCGGTCGCGAGACCACGATGCGCCCGTCTTCGCGGGGTCGCGTGGACGATGGAGAGCTGCACGTGCTCGTCGCGCGGCGCACGGCCGCGGATGGCCTCGTGCGGATCTGGGTCGATCACGAGGAGGTCGTGTCGGGCGCAACGCTGGTCGGCGCCGTCTCGTCGCCGGCGTCGTGGTTCCTCGGTCGGCATCCGGACGCGGGCGAAGGCAGCCTCGCGGCACGCTATGGGGAGGTCCTCGTGTACGCGCGGGCGCTCGACGACGAAGAACTCACGACGACCGAGCGCTACCTCGTGCGTCGATGGTCGGCACCGCCCGCGGGCAGCCAGCCGCCGCTCGTCGCGTGCACGCCTGGCAGCCGGCTCGCCTGTCCCGTGCGCTCCCTCGCGGAGCTACGCAGCGCAGCGACGGGGACCTACTGGATCGATGTCGGCGCGGGCCCGCATCGCGTGTCGATCGACTCGGCAGAGGGTGGCGGCTGGGCGCTCGTGCTCCAGTACGTGCGCAGCGCGGGCACCCTGCCGGAGCGCGACGTCATCGCGCCCGGAGAGGACTGGCCCGCTTCGACGCCCACGGCCTTGGCCGGGGGCGAGTCGGTGCGCTCTGCGCGGTGGGGACACGTGTCTCGCGCCGTCGCGGCCTCGCTCGGTGCGACCGAGCTGCGCTTCTTCGGCGCCACGACGGGACATGCGCGGATCGTTCACTTCGCCACCCCCGTGGGTCTCGATGGCTGGCGCGAAGGACGCAACACGTTCGCGGGCGTGGAGACTCGCCACACGCTCCTCGGAGGACACACCGGCCGGTTGCCGGCCAGCTCGTACGTGTACGCGTACGGGATGGGCGACGAGGTGCTCACCGACTTCCCGCTGGTCGGTGCCACGGAGAGCTGGGGTGTCGGTTCCGCGGGGCGCTGGGAGATGGATGACCTCCCGCTCAACGGATCCAACGGGACCATCCACCGCGTCTGGGCGCGCTGACTTTCTCGAGCGAGGACTGTCTCGAGCGCGTGGCTCGCTTCACTCGCTCGGCAGCACGTCGAGATCTTCCGCCACCGACACGTGGAAGTGGAAGCGGTGGAGGTCGTTGTGCATCTGCATGGCCTGCGGCGCGACGTCGGTGTGGAGGCCGGCGTCGGTGAACCACGTGCGGAACGCGTCCACGACCTCGCGGTCGGCGTAGTAGATGCGCAGGCGACCGCCCGAGCAGCGCGCGAGGATCTTCGCGAGGTCGAGCACGCGCGCGCGGTGCAGGCGCACCGTGCGGCGTGAGAGGCCGTGGTAGTTGTCGGTCTGCGGCCGACCCGCCTCGTTGCGATCCGCCATCGCGTGCAAGAGGTAGAGGTCGACGTCGACGCCGTGATCGTGCGTCTGGTGACGCGGCCCCTCGGCGTCGAGATCGCCCACGGTCACGTGCTCTCCGGGCCAGCGCATCGCGTACTCGCGCACCGACGCGAGCACGAGCGCGACGAGGCCGGGGCGCGCCCACCGATGCGCGGGCGTGGTGTTGCGCCAGATCCCGTAGAGGCCCTCGCTCGCGTCTTCGTCGGGCAGCTGCCAGCGGCACGCGGGGTAGGGCTCGCCGCGATCGCAGGCGGCGTCGCGAGCGATCGTGAGCCGAGGCACACGGCACGCGAACGTCTCGGAGCTCGGGGCCGCGAGCACCGTGCCGTCGGGCCCGAAGCGATCGGGATCGTCCGTCCAGAACCCACCCGCGTCGTGCGCCGCGCCCGCGTCCGGCTCCGGGCTCACCACGTGCGCAGGCGTGCGTGGTCCGTCGAGCGCGGAGCCCGCCACGTACACGAGCACGAGGATGACGATCGCGAGCAGCACGATCGGCGCGAGGGTCCGAGCCGTCACGGCGGCCCGCATACCACGCGCTCGCGGTGCGTGAGGTGGCGATCGCGCGCGCACGCGCCGCGCGCGCCTTCGGACGCGCGACGACGGTGGCAGCACCCACGCATCGCGGTAGCATCGCGCCGCGCCGAAGCGGGCGCCCCTTCCTCACGACGACGATGTCCTCCTCCACGAACCTGCTCGGTCATCGATTCATCTTCGTCGTGGGCAAAGGCGGCGTGGGCAAGACCACCGTCGGCACGGCCATCGCGATCGCAGCGGCGGCGCGCGGCAAGCGCGTGCTGCTCGCGATGTGCAACGCGAAGGAGCGCGTGAGCTCGCTCCTCGGTGTGCCGCCGATCGGATCGAAGAACGTGCGAGTCCTCCCGAACCTCGACGTGGTGAACATGGTTCCCCGCGAGGCGCTCGAGGAGTACGGCCTCATGGTCTTGCGCTCGCGCACGCTCTTCAAGGCGGTGTTCGAGAGCAGCGTCGTGTCCGCGCTCTTGCGCGGCACGCCTGGCATCGAGGCGTGGTCGATGCTCGGCAAGGCGTACTTCCACACGAAAGAGACGGCCGACGACGGTCGTCCTCGCTACGACCTCGTGATCGTCGACGCACCGGCGACGGGCCACGGCCTCGAGATGCTCCGCGTGCCGCGCATCATCACGGACGTCGCGCCGCCGGGCCTGCTCAGGCGTGAAGCCGAAGAGGCCGTGGGGCTCTTCCGCGATCCCGCGCGCGCGGGCGTCGTGATCGTGTCGCTCGCCGAAGAGATGCCGGTGCAGGAGAGCATCGAGCTCCACGGCATCCTCCGCACCGAGCTCGTGCTGCCCGTGAAGATGCTGGTGGTGAACCAGGTCCTGCCGCGCCTGTTCCAGCCCGCGGAGCGCGAGACGATCGAGTCGCTCCCCGATACGCTCGCCGCGACAGCTGCGCTCCAGCCGCTCGCCGTGGCCGGCCGTGCGCGCGCCGCGCGCGAGGCGATCCAGGAAGAGAGCCTCAAGCGACTGTCCGAGAAGCTTCCGGGCTTGCCTCGTGTCACGCTCCCGCTCCTCTTCACACCCGAGCTCGGACGAGCGCAGGTGGAGTCTCTCGCCGAGGCCTTCAAGTGACGCGCAAGGGAATCCATCACCCGATCCAAGCGGCCGTCGAAGACGTCTACGGCGCGGGCCACACGCCGCGCCTCCAGATCGACGCGCGCCGCAACGACGTCGAGGTGCCCGAGTCGGTGCGACGCACGTGGCAAGCGCGCCTCGTGATCGACCTCGACCCCAGCTATCCGCTCGACCTCTCGTACGACGCGAACGGCGTCTCGGTGGATCTCGCGTTCCAGGGGATCGTGTCGCGCTGCCGCTTCGGCTGGCGCGCGATCTACGCCGTCATCGATCGCACCACGGGGCGCGGCATCGTCGTCGAAGCGCACCTTCCGCCTCCCGAGCTCGACGGAGAGCTCGTGTGGGTCGAGCGACAGAAGAAGCCGCGCCTCAGCGCCGTGCCGTCGTTGCGTCCGCTGGGTTCTGGTTCGTTGGGTTCTGGTTCGTTGGGTTCTGGTTCGTTGGGTTCCGGTTCGTCGGGATCGGGCGAGGTGCGACCGGCCAGGTCGGTCAGCGCCGCCGCGAGCCCGATCGTGCCCGCGGGCGAGCGTCCGTCGATGCCCAGCGAGAGCACGCCGATTCCGTCGCCCGTGAGCACCCCCGGCGCCGATGCCGGTGCGATGAGCGGCTCGGACGCAGCTGCCAAGGAGCGCCGCTCGCGCTTCCGTGTGATCGACGGCGGACGGTGATCGACGCGCGTCGCGTCGCGCTCTTGATCGTGCCGCTCGTGATGGGCGCGTTCGGGGCCTGCGCGTGTGGGTCGACGCAGCCGAGCGAGGGCGCGCCAGAGGAGAGCGCGCGAGAAGAGAGCGCGCGGGAAGAGAGCGCGCGCGAAGAGGCGCCTCGCGGACCCTCCCCTGCCCCTCCCGCGGGGCGCGAGGGGGAAGCTCGCGTGACCGACCCCGTCGCGAGCGGCGCCACTGAGCCCGTGGCGCAGGGCGCCACCGACTCCGTCGTGAGCGGCGCGACCGAGCAGGGCGGCGCGGTCGACGAGGATGTCGATGCGGGGCTCGGTGACGTGATGATCGCCATCGACACGCACTCGGACACCACGCAGCGGCTGCTCGACGAGCACGCCGATCTCTCGACGCGCCTGCCCGATGGGCACCTCGATCTCCCGCGCATGCGCGAGGGCGGGCTCACGGCAGTGTTCATGAGCATCTGGGTCGACCCGCGTCGCTTCCGCGGCGAGGCGGGGTGGGCGCGCGCGCAGGCGCTCGTGCGATCCGTGCGCGAGTTCGTCGCGGCGCATCCCGACGACGTCGTGCTCGCGACCACCGCGGCGCAGGTGCGCGAGGCCGCGCGCTCGCATCGCATCGCGTTCCTCATGGGGCTCGAGGGCGCGCACGCGCTCGGTGAGCCCGTCGCGGGAGACGACGCGCAGACCGTTCTGCTCGATCGGCTCGGTGAGCTCGCGCGCGATGGCGTTCGCTACGTGACGATCACGTGGACCAACGACAACGTGTTCGCGCATGCCTCGAGCGGCGCGCACCCGAGCCGCGGGCTCACCCTGGCGGGCCGCGCGCTCGTCCTACGCATGAACGCGCTCGGCGTGATGGTCGACGTGAGCCACGTGTCCGACCGCACCGCGCTCGATGCGATCGAGGCGTCGCGCGCGCCGGTCTTCGCGTCGCACTCGGGCGCGCGCGCCGTGGGCGATCACCCGCGCAACATCCCCGATCCGATCCTGCGCCGCATCGGCGAGACGCACGGCGCGGTGTGCATCAACTACTACGCGCAGTTCGTCGACCCCGTGTACGGCACGGCGCGCCGCGCGCTCCAGCGCGAGCACGCCGCCGAGTTCGACGCGTTGCCGGAGGGACGCTCGTGGTCGACGTCCGACGCGCGCAACGCGCTCGCGCGACGCCTCGCGCCCGAGCTCCATCCGCCCACGCTGCGCACGCTCGGCGAGCACTTCGCGCACGTCGCGGAGATCGCGGGCCCCGAGACGCCGTGCCTCGGATCGGACTTCGACGGAGTGGGCGAGCTCCCGCGCGGCATGGACGACGTGAGCGACATGCCCGCGCTCTTCCGCGAGCTCGAGCGCCGCCACCTCGAGGTGCGCGCGATCGCAGGACAGAACGTGCTCCGCGTGATGGCCGCGACCGAGACGATCGCCGCGACGCCTCAGTGAGCTTGGGTCGAGGTCGCCACGCGCATCGGCACTGGGCTGGCTCCAGCGCAGAGGGAGATACCGGTCTCGGCCCTGGAGCTGGCTTGTGCGCGGAGGGAGGTGAATGCCTCCGCGCAGGAGCTGGCTACGGCGCAAAGGGAGGACCACGTCTCTGCGCTGGAGCTGGCTCCGGCGTAGAGGGTGCGGTCCCCGCGCTGGAGCTGGCTTGTGCGCAAAACGGGGTTGAGGTCTCCGCGCTGGAGTTGGCTCCGGCGTAGAGGGACGCGGAGTCTCCGCGCTGGAGCTGGCATGCGTGCGTCGAACGACGGTCGTCGCCGGCCGGAACTGCCATGGGGGGCGTTCGGCACGGCTCGAGTTGGGAGACGCCGATTGGCGACGCGGTATTGGCAAGACGAGCGTGCCGACCGCAGGGATGCGCGGTCACGCCGACGGCCTTGACGGGACGCAGGTCCCCGTCGACGCTGGTGTCTTCTTCGCATCTCTCGAGGGGCCGTGCTCACGAACAACTACATCCGACTCACGGCCCTCTCAGCGATCTTGCTGACGGCCGCTTGCCCGAGTCCCACGTCCACCTGCGTGTCTGGCTCGACGATGGCGTGTCTGTGCGTAGGCGGTGCGACCGGCGTGCAGAGCTGTAGATCGGATGGAACCTTCGCCGCGTGTGAGTGTGTGACTGCGGGGGTCGACGCGTCGGTGCCGAGCATCGACGCGTTCGTGGACCTCACGGTCGATGCGTTCGTCGACCCCACGGTCGACGCGTTCGTGGTTCCTGGCGTCGATGCCGCGAGATCGTCGAGCTGCCCGGCACCGCTCGCGGAGTGCGGCGGACGTTGCGTCGACACGTCGACCGATGAAGCCCACTGCGGTGGGTGCGGCCCGGCGACGGCGTGCGGGTCGGGGGCCTTCTGCGTCGGCGGATCGTGTCGTGACGTGAGTGGCGCGTGCCCGCCTCCGTTCGTCGTGTGTGGTGGGGATTGCATCGATCCGAGCGCGAGCATCGAGCACTGCGGTGCCACGGGTGCTTGCACCGGCGCAACGGATGGCGAGTCGTGCGACGTCGCGTGCCGAGACGGCCGCTGCGTCTACGAAGACTGCCTTCATGCGAGGGAGCGCGGCGGGACGACCGATGGGCTCTATCTCGTCGATCCCGACGGCTCCGGGCCGCTCCTGCCGCGCGACGTCTACTGTGACCAGACCACGGTCGGCGGTGGTTGGATGCTCGCTTACCGCATTCGAAACGACGTCCCAGACATCTCCGATCCCTGGTGGGGGATGGTCGCGCTGGGCTCTGGGAGCGAGTTCCCGACCTCGCCGACGAACCTGCCGGCTGGCATGCACTTCGAGGGGCCGACGCGCGAAGTCCGTGAGGCGCACTTCGCCAACCTCGCTTTCATCACCGAGAGCCGGGCGACCCTGCTGTCCTCGACCGGCGCGGTCGTGCTGGACGCTCTTCGTAGCCTGGAGTCCATCTCAGAAGGACGCGGAATGCCGACCACGTGTCGCGCATCCGACGGTCGCAACGTGGAGGTGATTGCGGCGCTGCCCGCGCTCGGGTTCAGCACGCTGCCGAGCGAGGCCATCGAGTGCATCGAAATCAGCAGCGGCGGCGACACGATCAGGATCCGCGAGCGCGCCGGTGCCGGGTTCGGCTACATCGCGGGTGACGGTTCGCTGTCGGCGAGCGCGACCTACCGCAACTCGACGACGCTCGTATGGATGCGCCGTTACCCACTGTGACGCGTTCCCGCACGAACCTCGCCGCTCGACGCACCGACGCGCTCTGAGACACCCAGGATGGAGGGGCCATGTTCTCGATGAAGCATCTCCCAGCTCTTGGCCTCGCGGCGATGCTCGCGACGACTGGCTGTCCGAGTCCGACCTCCACGTGCGTGCCGGGCTCGACGGCAGCTTGCTTGTGCGTTGGTGGTGGATCGGGAGTGCAGAGCTGCCGCGCCAACGGGACGTTTGCCGTCTGCGAGTGTGCGTCGCCGGGCGTCGATGCCTCGGTGCCGAGCCTCGATGCGTTCGTGGACCCGACGGTCGATGCCTTCGTCGATCCCACGGTCGATGCGTCCGTCGTTCCTGGTGTGGACACCGCAGGAACCTCGAGCTGCCCAGCGCCGTTTGCGGAGTGCGCCGGACGTTGCGTGGACACCTCGACCGATGAAGCGCACTGCGGCGGATGCGGCCCCACGACCGCGTGCGAATCCGGCGCGTTCTGCGTCGGCGGAACCTGCCGCGACGTGAGCGGCGCCTGCCCGCCGCCGTTTCTGACGTGTGGCGCAGACTGCATCGACCCGAGCGCGAGCATCGAGCACTGCGGTGCCACCGGTGCGTGCAGCGGCGCGACGGATGGCGAGTCGTGCGACGTCGCGTGTCGAGACGGCCGCTGCGTCTACGAGGACTGCCTCCATGCACGCGAGCGCGGCGGGACGACGGATGGGCTCTATCTCGTCGATCCCGACGGCGCTGGGCCGCTCCTGCCGCGCGACGTCTACTGCGACCAGACCACGGACGGTGGTGGCTGGATGCTCGTCTACCGCATCCGAAACGATGTTCCGGACATCTCCGATCCTTGGTGGGGGATGGTCGCCCTGGGGTCTGGGAGCGAGTTCCCGACCTCGCCGACGAACCTGCCAGCGGGCACGCGCTCCGAGGGGCCCACGCGCGAGATCCGTGAGGCGCACTACTACAACCTCGGCTGGCTCACCGAGAGTCGGGGCACCCTGCTGTCGTCCAGCGGCACCATCGAACTCGACGTGTTTCGGGGCCTCGAGACGGTTGCGCACGGGCGTAGTGGGCTGCCGACAGCGTGCACCTCCAGCGGACGAAACGTGGTGGTCTTCTTCGCCAACCCGGTGCTGGAGTTCGACGCGCTGCCCAGCGATGCGAGGGAGTGCTACTCGTCGAGCAGCGGGCAGGATCGGATCGTGATCTCCGACGATGACGGTGACGGCTCCGGCTTTCTGGCCGGGGACGATGGGATCTCCGGCGAGCGGAACCCCGAGCTCTGGCGCAACTCGACGACGTTGGTCTGGATACGCCGCTACAACCCGACCTGAGCCGGGGGAGTTCACCGACGCCCACGTCCCCCGATGTCGCGCGCGTTTCTTGGTCCGCGACGCGAGCAGAGTCAGAGTGGGGGGTCACGCGGTGACGCCTCAGTGAGCGGCAGCGATCAGGGACCGCAGAGGGGGCCGCCGACGGGCGCGGGGCCGAAGGAGACCTCGTCGATCCAGACGGCGTCCGAGCCGCCCGTCGCGGACGCGTCCTTCACGTAGCGCCACTCGATCGCGTGCGTGCCGGCGGTGAGCATGTACGCCGCCATCGTCCACGCCGTGGTGCCCGACCAGCGATCGCGGCGCGTGCCGTCGATCCAGATCTCGAGCCAGTCGTACGTGGCCTCCGTCGAGGTGCGGTACCAGAACGAGAACGTCTGCGCGGATCCGAGCGTCACGCTGCGCGCGAGCGTGGAGGTCGCCGAGTGGCCGATCGCACCGCTCTGCGCGGCGCGGGTCCCGGCGTAGGGCATCGTCGCGACGCTCGTCCACGCGGTGCCCGTGCTCGCGTAGCCAGCGGGCAAGCTCGCCGACTCGAAGCCGGTGTTGGGGTCGCTCGGCGGGCCGAGCGTCACGTCGTCGATCCACACCGCGTCCGAGCCTGCGACGACGGAACCGTCCTTCGTGTAGCGGAACTCGATCGAGTGGAAGCCTGCGGGGAGATCCGCCGCGAGCTGCGTCCAGCTCGTGGTGCCCTCGCGCTGGAGCACGCGCACGCCGTCGACCCAGAGCTCGCCGTGATCGCAGCAGCTCTCGGTGCTGGTGCGCATCCAGAACGACAGCGTCGCGGCGCTCGCGAGCGTGAGCGAGAAGCCGACACGGCTCTGCGCGGAGTGACCGATCACGCCGCTGCGCAGCGCGCGCGCGCCGCCGCGCGGCATCGTCGTGTCGATCGTCCAGCTCGCCGTGCTGCCCATGCCGTTGGTCCAGCCAGTCGGCAGGCCCGCCTCGAAGTCGTACGCGAGCGTGGTCGGGTTCGTCATCGAGCACGCGCCGAGCACGCAGTGGCCGCCGGTGCACGCGCTGCAGTCGAGCTGACCGGTGCACGCGGGGAGGTAGGCGTCGGGGGGCACGTAGGCGTCGGGCGGCGCGTACGCGTCGGGCGGGACGAACGCATCGGGTGGCGGCACGAACGCGTCGAACGCGAACGCATCCGCGCCGGGCACGAACGCATCGATCGCAGGCGGTGCGTCGACCTCGACGAACGCATCGTCCTCCGAGAACGCGTCGTCCACGGAGTACGCGTCGGGCGTGAACGCGTCGTCGATCGAGAACGCGTCGCTCGCGAAGGGCGCATCGAGGCTCGTCGTCGCGTCGATCGACGCGTCGGCCGCGGGTACGTCGCGCGTCGTGGCAGCATCGCGCTCTCCGCCGCCTGTCGCGCAGGCCGAGAGCGCGAGGAGCGAGAGCACGAGGAGCCAGCGCACGGAAGAGGCGTTCGAGCGACGCATCCGCGCAGCGTAGCCGCTCGTGCGCGAGGGGGCTGGCGGTCTTCGCGAGACGGCTATACTGCGCGCCCCGCGGGCCCCCGCCCGCCTGACGAGGACGCATGCACAAGGAACCGCTCGCCTTTCTCGACCACGATCTCCCCGCGCAGTTCGAGAAAGGGCTCGCGGTCCTCGAGGCCTCAAGCGCGCCCGGCGCCAAGGACGAGCTCGAGGACGTGCGCGCTGCCGTCGGCGTCGTGCGCGTGGTGGTCGAGGGCGACGGCGGCGGTGAGCGCTGGATCGCCGTCTCGAACGGAACGATGACGGTCACCGAGGCCAAGCCGGATCTCGCCGTGCGCGGCGTGTTCGCGTTCTCGAGCGAGGCGGCCAAGGGCGCGCTCGAGCTGCTCGAGGAGAGCGGACGCTTCGATGATCCGAAGGCCGCGATGGGTCTGTCGCGCGTGGCGAGCAAGCGCGCGGAGAAGATCCTCGCGAACCAGAAGATCGAGTTCCACGTCGTCGTCACGGACCTGCCGGACGGCATGGGCGACGTGACCGTGCGCTGCGGGCTCGGCGTGTCCGAGCCGCCCGCGAAGCCCCAGTTCACCGCGGCGATCGGCTACGACGACCTCGAGGACATGCGCGAAGGTGACCTCACCCCGCAGCAGGTCATCGGTCGCCTCAAGCTGACGGGCGATGCATCGCGCGCGATGGCGCTCGGCATGACGCTGTTCGCGCCCCCGAAGAAGAAGTGAGATGAGTCGCGGCTCCGCTGCTGTCGCGTCGATCGTGCTCGCCGCGTCGTGGGTGCTCGGCCTGGGCACACCAGCGGCGGCGCGCATGGTCGCGATCGACGAGGAGCCCAGCGAGCCCGCGGCGAACGCCGAGCCCGTGACGAACACGGGACCGACGAACGCCGAGGCCGTGCCGAGCACGGAGCCGGTGGTGAACGACGAGCCCGTGGAGAACGCGGAGCCGATCGCGAACACGGAGCCGGTGGCGAACACGGAGCCGGTGGCGAACACGGAGCCGGTGGCGAACACGGAGCCCGTCGAGAACGCGGAGCCGATCGCGAACACGGAGCCCGCGATCGAGACCGAGCTCGCTCCCGATGCGGCGCAGCCGATCGAGGTCGCGTCGCGTCGGCTCCTCGACGACCTGCGTCTCGGCCTCGACGACGCGGGGCTCGACGACGCGGCCTGGCTCTCGCTCGGCATCTTCGCGGGCGACGTGCGGAACGACTCGATCACGATGGGAACGCTCGATCTCGGCCTGCGCTTCGCGCTCGCGCCCGACGCGCGCGTGAGCCTCGACTGGGGCGTGGCGTTCGCGGACCTGCACGTGCTCGGTGCGTACAGCGGCGCGACGGTCGAGCCCTTCGACGCGCGCGGAGGGCGAGTCGAGGGACGCAACGCGGACCTGCGCTTCGAGTGGCTGCCGCTCGTCGGGCGCGACGTGCGCTTCGGCTTCGGCGTCGGGGTCGCGGTGCCTGTCGCCGCGACGACGCGGCTGCCTTCGGACGCGGCGTCGCAAGCCGCGTTCGACGCGTCGAGCCTCGTGCACGACGCCTACCTCGCGCAGAACGGCGGTTACCGACCGTGGCGCTACCGCGCCGAGCGCCTGGGCGTGTACGTGCCGCTCACGCTCGCGATCGCGCTCTCGGACACGATGGTGCTCGCGCTCGACGGTGCGGCCGCGCTCGGCGTGCGCGTGCTCGGCGGCATGGGTGACGAGATCCTCGGTGATCTCCTCTTGGGTGCCGAGCTCGGCGCCGAGGTCATGTCGTTCCTGCGTCTCGGCGCGCGCGCCCAGGTCGCTGCGCTGGCGCTCGGCACCACGGCCGGCACAGCGCAGCCGTCGGCCGAGGGCTGGGCGCGCTTCGAGCTCGCGCCGATCAGCGTGCTCGTGCGCGCGAGCCTCGGCTTCGGCGGACCCTACGGCGTGGGCAGCGACTTCGTCGGCTGGGGTCTGCACGCCGGCGTCGGCGGCACGTTCTGATCGGCGCCGCCGACGTGCGCTCGTGCGGACCGTGCCAGGGCTGCTGCAGCGGACCCGAGATCGCAGAGCTCGCGAAGGGGCAGTTCGAGACCTGCGCGAGCCTCGATGCGCACGGCTGCTCGAGGTACGAGACGCGACCCGAGTCGTGTCGCCTCTACGAGTGCATGTGGCTCACGCACCCGGAGCTCCTGCGCGACGACGAGCGGCCTGATCGGATCGGTGTCTACTTCGCGCTGAACCCGTCGAAGTTCAGCGTGACCGGCGAGGTGACGCGCAGCTCGCTCGACGCGTGGGAGTCGACGGTGGACGGCATCGACTCGGATCGCGCGCAAGAGGTCGTCGCGCGGCTCCTCGATCACGCGTCGCGCAGCGAGGGCCACATCGAAGGCATGGAGGTCGTGCGCTTCGGTGACCCGACCTACTACTGGATCCCCTCGATCGGTGGCGTCTCGCTCGACGAGCGACGCGAGGACCTCACGGGTGACGTCATCGAAGCGTTCGAGCGTCGAGCTCCCCGTCATCGGCTCACGATCGTCCGCTGACCTCTGCTCGTGTCAGGGACGCTCGATCACGCGCGTGGTCTCGCCGCCCCTGACCGTCGCCGTCACGTCGCGTCCGGGCGGCTGTCCCTCGAAGCGAAGCTCCATCTGGTACGGGCCCTCGTGCAGCTGACGACGAAGCGGCGTGGCGCCCCAGAGCTCGTCGTTCGGACCGTAGACGTTCGCCCACGTTCCGGGCGTGACGACGACGAGGAGGCCCGTGTCCGACGCTGGAGCGGCCGTGGTCGGGGGCGTCGACGACGACGGAGGCGCGACGGGACTCGTGGCCGGCGGATCGGGCTCGGGCTCCGCGGAGACACGAACGCGCGGTCGCG
The DNA here is from genome assembly GCA_964502175.1 of uncultured Sandaracinaceae bacterium. Classification (GTDB taxonomy): domain Bacteria; phylum Myxococcota_A; class Polyangia; order Polyangiales; family Sandaracinaceae; genus JAFLCL01. The sequence goes on along the minus strand of CAZCVE010000013.1, from coordinate 62,551 downwards.
TCCCGGTGCCGACCGCGTCGATCGCGGGCTGGCGCGCGAGGGTCGTGGCCGGCGGCGTCGTGTCGATCGCGTCGGGTTCGCGCGCCTCGGGTTCGAGTGGAGGTGGCGCAGTGACCGGCAGTGGCGGCGGATCGACGCTGGGTGGATCGATGCTGGGTGGATCGACGCTGGGTGGATCGACGCTGGGCGGATCGCTGGGCGGATCGTTCGGATGGGCGACAGCGAGCTCGGTCGTCTGCGGTGGCTCACCGGCCGCGAGCTGCACGCCGAGGATCGCGGCGCCGATCGCGAGCACGGCGATGATCGCCGCGCCCGCGTACACCGCGCCACGCTTGCTCGCGGGCCTCTCGACGAGGGACGGCTCCACCACGTGGAGCGGCACGCTCATCGAGCTGTTCGACGTCTCGCCGTCTCGCTTCGCGATCGAGGGAAGACCGCGCGCCGACTGTCGCGCGAGGTCGACCATCGTGCGCGCCTCGGCCTCTGCCGCGGGGAACGTGGTCTGCACGAACGTCGCGAGGTCCGACGCGTCGAAGTCACCGCCCGCCGCCTTGCGCAGCGCCGAGCCGAACGCGCGCGCGTCGCCGATCCGGTGGTCGATGTCGCGCGTGAGCGCCGCGAGCACGAGGCGATCGATCTCCCCTTCGGCGAGCGGCTCGAGGGTCGAGGGCGCGTCGATCGGCTCGTGGAGCACGGCGACGGCCGTCTGCGCCGTGGTCTCGCGCTTGAAGAGGCGACGCAGCGTGAGCAGCTCCCACGCGATCACGCCGAGCGCCCAGATGTCGGTGCGACGATCGAGCGTCTCTCCGCGCGCCTGCTCGGGCGACATGTACGCGTACTTGCCCTTCACCTCGCCCATCGACGTCTCGGTCTCGCGCTCGTCGTACTTCGCGATGCCGAAGTCCATCACGCGCACCGAGCCATCGAAGCCGACCATCACGTTCTGCGGGCTCACGTCGCGATGCACGACGTTGAGCTTCTCGCCGCGCGAGCCGAGGAGCTCGTGCGCGGCACGGAGACCGTCGGCGGCGCTGGCGATCACGAAGGCGACGAGGCGGACCCAGCGCTCTCGATCGAGCTTGCCCTGGCTCGCGAGCTTCTGCGCCTGCGAGGCGAGCTTCGCGACGGTCACGCCCGTCAGGTACTCCATCGCCATGAAGTGCTCGCCGTCTTCGACCCCGAAGTCGATGACGCCGCAGATGTTCGGGTGCGTCAGCTGCGACGCGAGGCGCGCCTCGTCGAGGAACATCGAGACGAACGCGGGCTCCTTCGCGAGGTGCTTGTGCAGGCGCTTGAGCGCGACGACCTTGCCGAAGCCCGAGGGTCCATCCGCGACGGCCATGAAGATCGAGGCCTGCCCGCCCGCCGCGATCTCGTACGCGAGCCGGTAGCGGCCGATCTGCTTGCCGACACTCTCGGGCTCGGTCGCCTGCTCGTCGCGCACGGACCCCAGCGTACCGCGCAGCCGCTCACCAGCGCGCCAAGAACCTCGCGCCGTTTCCGAAGAGGAACCGGAAGTTCGTCCCCGCCCCGACCATCCCGCCCGAGAAGCGCCCGGTGTGACCCACCTCGCCCGTGCGGGCGATGGTGATCATGTCGTCGCGTCCGTCGGCGTCGAGATCGGCGCTCGACACGAGGCGGCCCCAGCCGTCGGGGTTCACGATCGAGATCCACGTGATGAGGACGCCTCCGCCGAGGAGGCTCAGGTGGCCGTAGTAGCCAGTCTCCGACGCGCCCATCCGCTGTCTGGGCGAGCCGACCACGCCGCGCGCGACGCCGGAGCCCGCGAGATCGCCGACGGCGACGGAGCGGCCGGTCTCGCCGGGCCGGCTGTCCATCACGAGCGGTCCATCGCTCGTCCACGCGATCACCGTGTCGAGGCACCAGAGCCCCACGAGGATCTCGGGGCGCGCGTCGCCGTCGAGGTCGAGCCCGCCGGCGAGGCTCACGGTGCGCGGCTGCATCGCGGGATCCGTCTCGCCGCTGTCGAGCGTGATCGAGTCGAACCGCAGCGGCGTGCGACCGGCGAACGAGTAGAGATCGATCCGCGCGCGGCCCGTCTCGAGGCGGCTGCCGACGACGAGGTCGGCGAGCCCATCGCCGTCGCGATCCCCCGCGTGCGCGAGCTCGATCGCGGCGGTCTCCACGTCCGTGAGGTCGGTGACGTCGACGCTGCGCGCCGCGTCGAAGGTGTCGCCGCCGAAGTAGATCGTGAGCGTGTCCGCGCCGGGCGCGCCCACGGCCAGATCCGCGTAGCCGTCGCCGTCCACGTCGCCCGTGCCGGCCAGGACGCTGCCGAAGAGCGCGCTCGCGCTCGGGCCGTCGACGCCGCCGATCAGCGAGCCGTCCCCGCGGCGGATCTCGAAGCGCCCCGTCGGGCCGCCGACGTCGATGGCGACGTCGCCGCGGCCATCCGCGTCGTAGTCGCCCGCGTACGCCACGGTCCCGAGCGTGGCGCCCGAGGCGATCGTGAGGATCGCCGACGGCGTGTTGCCGATGCCTCGATGCGCCTCGACGGTGCTGGCGCGCGTGACGACCATCTCGTCGGTGCCGTTGCCGTCGACGTCTTGCGGATGGCGCGCGACGTCGAGGTAGCGCGGGCTCGAGTACGCGCAGCGAACGCCCGCAGGCATCGCGCACGCGCCCACGCGGAACGCGTAGCGACGCCCGCCGGGCGTGACCTCGTCGATGGGCAGGTCGACGGTGGGCCGCGCTTCGAAGGTCACGTCGTCGACGATCGTGCGCGCGTCGGGCGATGCGAACGAGCACGTGGACAGGTCATGCGAGGCGCACGCGATCCACTCGAGCACGTAGGACCTCGCGCCGATGCTCTCGCGCCACTGCACGAGCGGCCGCCGCGGAGGGTCGGTGACGTCGGACATCACCGGCAGCCACGTGCCCGTGCCCACGCCGTTCCAGGGCGCGACGACGGTCGGCGGCAGCGGCATCGCGGCGTCCGGCACCGTGACGGCGTCGAGGGCAGCGTCGAAGGAGGCGTCGACGCCAGCATCCACGCCACCATCGAAGCCGGGGCTCGGTCCATCGTCTGGCACGCCGACGTCCATCCGCGCGTCGCTCGACGTGTCGAAGGTCGGAGCGTCGACCGAGGCGGCGTCGATGCCCGCGTCCGACGGTCCGACCTCGAGGCCCGCGAACGCGTCGTGCGGACCCGCGTCTCCGGGCGCGCTGCACGTGCCGTTCGAGCAAGAGGCCGCGGCGCACTGCGGCTCGGGCGTCACGCCCTCGAGCGTGAGCGTGACGCTGCGGGACGTCGGGATCTCGACGAGCGTGCAGGCGCGCGCGATCACGGCGCAGCTCGCGTCGATCGCGCTCGCCTCGAAGCCGTAGAGGCCGGGCGCGAGCGTCGGCGGGCTCATGCCGGCGGCATCGCGCGCGATGGACGTCGAGAACGTGACCGCGCCGTCGCAGCTGCCGACGTGGACGCGCGCGAGCACCACGCGCGTCGCGTCGCGATCCTCGGCGCGCTGGAACACGATGCGCCACTCCGGCGAGCCACACGCGGTCGCGAAGAGCGCTGCGATGCCGCACGCGAAGACAGCGCCGCGCGCGAGCGAGCGCCGACCGATCAGTACGCGACCTGGCCCCATGAGCGCCCTCCCGGCGGTGCCACCGCGTAGACGGTCGTCCCGCCCTCGAGGTGAACGTGCAGATTCGTGTCGCGGATCACGGCGTCGTCGCGCCCATCGCCGTCGTAGTCGCTGCCCGCCGACATCAGCCGGGAGGACGCATCGAAGTCGGCCAACGTCAGCCGGCGTGGGCTGAACGCGAAGCGCACGAGCGCCGTGCCGTCTTCTCCACCGTCGGGGATGCCGGAGCGGCTCGCGAGGATCGAGAGCCGACCCGTGCCGTCGAGATCGCCGAGCGCGAGCGCCCACCCGAGCGCGCTGATCGTCGGGCTCGCGACCGACACCGAGGTTCGGCTCGCCGTGATCACCGTGACCGTGCTGAGGCGGTGACGGCCGATCACGAGATCGGGGCTCCCGTCGCCGTCGACGTCGCCACGGCAGTCGAGCTCGAGGTACTTGTAGCCGTCGGGCGAGAGCTCCGTGAAGCCCGTCGCGGTCATCGTGCTGAGCAGCGTGAGCTCGCGCCACGAGCGCATCGCGGGATCGCGCTGCGAGTAGATGCGCACGGTCATCGCCGTCGTCGTGCTCTCGCGCGTGAGGATGGCGAGGTCGGCGCGGCCGTCGCCGCTGATGTCGCCGGGGCCGCACACGTCGACCGCGAACTCGGTGATCCCCGAAGGTCGCGCGACGTCGGCGCGCGCGGAGGGATCGAACGTCGAGCCTCCGTAGTAGACGCGCACGACGTCGATGCCCGGCGCCGTGACCGCGAAGTCCGCGTAGCCATCCGCGTCGACGTCGCCGAGCGGGACGACGCGCTCACCGAAGCGCGCGCCCGTCGTCGTGAGCCCCTCCTCGCCGCCGACGAGCAGGTCGTCCACGAAGAGCCAACGTCCTCCGGGGTGCGTGCTCGCGGGCGCGAGGACGATGCTCTCCGCGCGCCCGTCTCCGTCGTAGTCGCCGACTGGGACGACGAGGCCCAGGCTCTCTGCCGTCACCGCCGTCGCGCGCATCGTCGTCGTCGCGCTGGGCTCGACGTCGTAGAGCACGTCGTTGGCGACACCGTCGCCGATCGCGAGCAGATCACCGGTGCCGTCGCCGTCCACGTCGCTCGCCGATCGACCCACGTCGAGGTAGCGCACGTCGGAGTAGCTGCAGCCGCGGTGATCGAGCGTGGTGCACGCGCCGACGCGGAAGACGTAGCGCGCGCCCACCGGAGCGGTCGTCGCGACGGGCAGGTCGGCGGCGGGCCGCGCGCGGAACACGTCGCCAGCCGTGCGGATCACCGCCGTCGGGGCGTCGAGCGTGCAGGTGCGCCAGCTGGCCGCGTCGCACCGCGCGAGCTCGACGACGTAGGAGGCAGCGCCGTCGACCACGGTCCACACGAACTCCGGCCGGAGCGGCGGATCGTCCAGCGGGGAGTCCGTGATGGGCGCGCCGGTCGTCACGCCGTTCCACGGGCTCACGACCTGGGGAGCGAACGCGGGCGGAGCGATCCAGGCGTCGGCGGCCCACGCGTCGTCGGCCCACGCGTCGCCGGCCCACGCGTCGCCGGGCAGTGGGGCATCGAGCGGAGCGTCGTCGTCGACGAACGCATCCTCCGCGGGCGGCGCGTCGACCCCGACCGGGGCGTCGGGCATGCCGGCGTCGGTGTCGCCACACGCGCTCTCACACGCGCACACGCCTTGGTCGCACTCGCTCGGCGCGCACGAGACCGATGGGGACACCGTGAGGAGGGTGACCACCACCGACTCGCGGAACGGCGCAGTGGCCTGCACGCACGCCGCTGCGACCGTGGTGCAGTCGGCGTCGCGCGCGGTGACGTCGAACGCGTAGCGACCGTCCGCGAGAGCGGGGACCCCTACGCCGGTGAGCGATCCGCCCTGCGGGATCGTGCCTCGCCACACGACGGCGCCGTCACACGTCTCGCGCCGGATGATGGCTTCGATTGCAGCCGTGCGCGTCGAGTCGGTCTGGTTCTGGAAGCGGATGCGCCACTCCGAGCTGCACGACGCGAGCATCGCGCCCGAGGCGACGAAGCCGATCGCGCACGTTCGCACGGAGCGCGTGCTCACCATGTGACGACGGGTCCCGTGAGCTGTCCGCTCGCGCTCCCGAGCACGACGCCGAGCACCACCGCGGCTGCGGCCACCACGACCACGCCGCCTACGACGAGGCCGATGTGGAGGCCGGTGTCGTCGCTGGTCGCGGGGGCGGCGATGATCTCCTCGGCGACGCTCTGCGACAGCGGGTGGGGCGCAGCTTCGGTCCCGAGCTCTGCGAGGACGGCGCCACCAGGGCCGACGCACTCGGCGACCAAGACGACGCCCTCCATGTCCGTACCGGTCACCGTCGCCACGCCGGCGACCGCGTCGCTCATCGCCCCGTCGCCGCGCCGGGCGCGCAGGCGGACCTCGCGCACCATGCCGGCCACGTCGCCATCGACGCGCGCGCGCAGCGCGAGCGACTCACCGACGACCTCGTGCTCGATGCGCAGCCGCACCACGCCGTCTGCGCGCTCGCGCGCGCGTGCGAGCGCGCGCGCTACGTCGGGCGAGGCTTCCCCGCCCAGCGCCTCGGGCTCGAGCGACACCAGGCGGAGCGCCTGCGTCTCGAGCGTGCTCGTGTCGCCCATCGCGTGCGCGATCAGCACGCGTCGCGAGAGGATGCGCACCCAGAGCGCGCGATCGACGCCCGCCTCTTCTGCCCGAGAGAACGCCGCGAGCGCGCTCTCGAAGTCGCCCTCTTCGTACGCAGCCTCGCCCTGCGCGACGAGATCGGTGGGCGTCGGCGGCGCGACCACCACCGGTGCGACCGCGACGGGCGTGGGCTCGGCCGGTGCTGCGGGCGCGTCCGCGGGCGTGGGTCGTGCGCGTCGTGTGCGTCGCTGTGCGCTCGCGTCGAGCGGTAGCAGACAGAGGAGCGTCACGAGAGCACAGGAGACCCGAAGACCCAAGCGCATCGCCCCAGAGTACCCACTCTCGTGAGCGGACCGATAGGCCGATGGGCGTCCGGCTCGGCTCTCGGTCGTTCAGCTCTGGTTCGCGAAGCTCTGCATGAACGCGACGAGCGCCTCGACGGCGGGCTCTCGCACCGCGGTGTAGATGGACGCGCGCACACCGCCGACGGAGCGGTGGCCCTTCAGGCCGACGAGCCCGGACTTGGTCGCCTCCGCGAGGAACTGCTTCTCGAGGTCTTCGGTCGGCAGACGGAACACCACGTTCATGATCGAGCGGCTCTCCTTCTCGACGGGCGCGCGCCAGAAGTCGGGCTTCGCGTCGATCACACCGTAGAGCATCGCGGCCTTCTCTCCGCACTCCTTGCTGATCGCGCCCATGCCGCCCCAGTCGAGCAGCGCGCGCACGGTGTTGCGCAGCATGTAGATCGCGAACACCGGCGGCGTGTTGAGCAGCGACTCGCTCTCCGCGTACGCCTTGTAGCGAAAGATGCCGGGGATGTCGGTGCGGCCGTTCGCGACCAGATCCTTGCGCGCGATCACGATCGTCGCGCCCGCGGGGCCGAGGTTCTTCTGCGCGCCTGCGTAGGCCACGGCGACCTTGCTCCAGTCGATCGCACGCGAGCCGAGATCGCTCGTCATGTCGCAGACGAGCGGCACGCTGCCCGTGTCGGGGTAGCTCGGCCACTGCGAGCCGAAGAGCGTGTTGTTGCTCGTGAGGTGCACGTAGGCGGCCTCGGGATCGAGCGTGTACTCGCTGGGCTTCGGGACGCGCGCGAACTTCTTGTCGACCTCGGTGGAGATCACCTTGCGCGCCTTGGCGCCGTAGCTCGCGGCCACGAGCGAGGCCTCTTCGTGCGCTTGCTTGGCCCACGTGCCCGTCACGAGGTAGTCGGCGCTCTTGCCTGCGTGCAGCAGGTTGAGCGGCACGAAGGCGAACTGCATGCGCGCGCCGCCCTGCATGAAGAGCACGTCGTGCGTGTCGGGGATCGACAGGTACTCGCGGAGCAGCGTGATGGCCTCGCGGTGCACCTTCTCGTAGGTGGGCTCGCGGTGGCTGTGCTCGAGGATCGACATGCCCGTGCCGTCGATCTCGACGAGCTCCTTCTGCGCGCGCTCGATCGCCTCGAGGGGGAGAGCGGCGGGACCTGCGTTGAAGTTGTGGACGCGCGTCATGGCGAAGGTTCTATGTCTTCGGGGGCTCCGGCCACAAGAGACCAATGGCCGAGAATTCGAGGAGCGCGTGGCACCTCTCCTACCGTGTCGCGATGTCGTCGTTCTCGAAGCTGGTCGCCCTCGTGCTCCTGATGCTCTCGCTCGGGAGCGCGCACGCGCAGGAGCGAGAGCGCGGTGTGTCGGTGGGGGCCGTGATCCGCGCGCCTGGCGTGGCACCGCGTCGGTGGAGCGCGATCGTCGTTCATCACTCGGCGTCGGCGTCGGGGAGCGCGGCGTCGATCGACGACTACCACCGTCGGGTGCGCGGTTTTCCGCGGGGGCTCGCGTACCACTTCGTGATCGGCAACGGACGCGGCCTCGGCGACGGGGTGATCGAGGCGGGACCGCGCTGGACGCGACAGCAGCCGGGCGCGCACGTCGCGTCGTCGCTGCGGGACTCCCACACGCATGAGCTGTGGGACGAGGTCGCGATCGGAATCGTCCTCGTCGGCAACTTCGAGAGCACGGCGCCGACGCGGAGTCAGGTCGCTTCGCTCACCTCTCTCGTCGATGCGCTGCGGGGTCGCTTTCGCATCGCGCGCGCCAGGGTGTTCGGTCACGGCGGCGTCGAGGGCGCGCACACGGCCTGCCCAGGCGGGTCGCTCGACGCGATCGTCCATCGTCTCGCGACCGAGCCGCCGGCGTCGGTCCCGGATCGCGCGCGCCGCCGACGTCGGTAGGTCAGACCTCGATCCGATGGCTCGACTTCCGAGCGTCGCGCGCGGGTTCGACCATCCACGCCGTAGGACATTCGCCGCATGCCGGCCGCCTCGTCGACGCGCGACCAAGTCCACCGCTCCGACGCGACACCCACGGACGACACCAACACGAGCAGCCCGCTCGACTCGACAGTCGGCGGGCACACCTCTCCCGCCGCACACCGCGACAGGCCTCGTCTCAGGACCGAAAGCGCGCCTACGTCATGACGGGCGCCCTCGAGATCCACGGCGGCCGCGTGCCCGCGGGGAACGCGCACAGCACACCCGTCGATCGAAACTGCAGCGACGCCGCGCGATAGCTCTCGAGCATCAGCGAGTACGCGGCGACGAACGCCTCCACCGCGTCCTTGTCGCCATAGGCCCAAGGCTTCGGCTTCCGCGTCGTGTTCTCCGGCCGCGAGAACGGATCGACGCGCGTGTACGACGCCGGCTTCGGCAGCCGACGACGATCACCGCTCGCCGCTCGCTCGATCAGCTTCTTGCGCTCCTTGTCGCGCACACACCGCTCGTGCGCCCGACGCGCGTCTCGTCGCGCACGCTCGCTCAAGCCCTCCCACTCGAACGGCATCGACAGCGGGATCGACGCGGTCTGCGTGTAGTCGCCGATCTCACTCGGCCTCGCGCCCGCTTCGCGCCACGCAGCTTCATCGAGGTACGCGACCTCGACGCTCGACTCGCCGTCACAGACCGCGCGAAAGCTCGACAGCCCCGGCCACTCCTCCACGCGCTCGACCAGCCCGTGATGCACCGGCTGCGCGTGCGTGTACGTCATCCCGCCGAGCACGCGCGTGCCGTCGAGAACGGCCGTGATGCTCGGCCTTCCTTCGAAGAAGTGTCCGTGGCGCCCGCGGAGCTTGTTGAGGTTCTGCGCGATCTCCTGATCGAGATCCTTCATGTAGTCGGAGATGTCGAGCGCGTCCTCGTCGGTGTCGACTCTCAGGTCTTGATGCATGTGGGTGGACATCACCGACCACGCGACGGGCTTCACGCCGGGGTGCTTCTGACACGCGTGCTGCATCGCCTTCGCGATGATGATCTTGGTCTCGGGATCGGGCCGCATGAGCATCTCGTCGCCCGCGCACTTCGTGACGACGGAGTACGCGCGCACACCCGGTGCGAACCATCGGAGCTGAGCCATGACGAGGACCTCCACGCGCTCGAGCTGAGCGTCGTGAAGCCTCGTCGTGCACGCCCCGCGCCGGCCCTCAGGCGATCAATCGTCGAGGAATTCGAACGAGATCTGGCGGACTGGCGGACGCCTGGCGGGCACTTTTCGCCAGGGAGCCAGTGGGTGACGACGGCTCCGAACACGCGAGCTCGCACGCGAGCCGAGCATGCGGCGCGTGTCAGCCAGCCGTGGCCTCGCCGCGAAACGCGAAGCGCAGCGCCTTCGGCAGGCGACGTCGCCAGTCGAGCTCGCGGTGCTTGCCGCGCGCGTCGGGCCTCCACATCACGTTCTCGCTCGGCAGGCCACGCAGCAGGATCGTCGCGGCCGCCGTCGCGTGACGCACCATGCGCTCGCTCTCGCGCCGACCGACGTCGACGTAGAGGCGCACGTCGTGCGGGAAGCGCGCGCGCTGGAGCTCGCGGCTCACGTCGCGCGGCACCGTCCACACCGACGGCGACATCGCGATCACCTTCCGGAACACGCGCGGATGACGCGCCCCCGCGGCGAGGCTCGCGAGCCCGCCCATCGACGCGCCACCGATGCCGTGCGCGCTGGGATCGAACCGGATCGACAGCGTGCTCTCGGCCAACGGCAGCACGTCCCGCGTGATGAACCGCAAGAAGTCGTCGAGCTCCGGCCAGAGCTCCGACATGCGGCCGAGGCCCGAGTCGATCGCGACGATCACCGGTCGACGGATCGTCTTCGGCAGCTTCGCGATCGCCCCGTGCGCGTGCCACCCGCCCGCGAAGCTGCCGTGATCGTCGAGCACGTTCTGGCCGTCGAACATCACGAGCACCGGCGGGCTCGTCTCGTGGAGAGAACGATCACGCGGGGGCACCCAGAGACGCACGCGGCGCGGGTGCCCGCGGTAGCTGGGCGAGATGGTGATCGCGTGCACGCGCGATCAGTCGGCGAAGAGCTCGCGCGGCTTCTTCGGCAGCGGCCTCGACGGTCGATCGAGCCCGCGCGGGAGCGTGAGGCCCTCGGCGCGCAGCGCGAGCACGCACGCCTCGAGCGCCTCGGCGAACGTCGCGACGGTGACCTGACGGTTGGGCGGCTGGAAGATCCAGTTCATCGCCGTCATCGCGCCGCGCACGACCGCAGAGTCGATCGCGGTCGCCGAGAGCACGTTGAGGCGCGCGATCTTGCCGCGCGTCTCGTTCTGCCACTCGGCGAGGCGCTTGCGCGTCGAGGCGTCAGGCATCGACTTCACCGCCGAGCAGTCGATCAACGTCGCGAAGCGCTCGTTGCGTCCGTAGATCGCGTCGATCTCTCGCTCGAGCTCGGGCAGCTCTCGCAGCAGGAGCTCTTCGCCCACGACGATCACCACGAGAGGCCAACGCTCGAGACGCACCTGGACGGACATCGGCGCTACCCTAGCCGCGTGTCCTCGTACGCGCCCGGCCAGAACACCCCCCGAACGTGCGTGATCGCGCTCTGCCTCCCGCTCGCGCTCGCCGCGTGCGACGGCGAGATGGGGGCAGCGGACGCAGCCCCGCCGATCGACGTGCTCGATCCCTCGCGCCGCGATGCGTTCGTCACAGCCGACGACGCACCAGCCTTCGACGCGTTCTCCGTCGAGGACGCATGGCGCGAGTCCCCCGACGCTGCCGTGGTGACGAGCGGCGTCGCGCCGCGGCCGGGTCTCGCGGGAGAGATCGAAGGCGACGACGAGGTCGACGTGCACGCGACGCCCAGCACACCCGCGCTCGTGCGCATCGAGGCCGCGCCCGACGAGCACATCACGTTCTTCCTCACGTTCACCGAGGGTCTGCGCACGATCGAGCTCGAGGTGCTCCGCTGGGACGGAGACGAAGCCATCTCGCTGGGCCTCACCGACGCAGGTCCCGGCCTGCGCACGCTCGCGGTCTTCGACGACTCGGGCCCGCGCACCTTCTGGGCGCGCGTGACGACGGAGCTGCCCTCGCTCGACGCGACGCTGACGATCACGCGCGTGCCCTTCGAGGACGGGCCGATGTGCTTCGAGGACTGCGCGCGCCTGCTCCAGATGCCGCTCCCCAACGACGCGGCGATCGACGGCTACGCGACACGCTCGAGCACCGTGTTCCGCTACCAGTACGGGCGTCGTGATCTGCTCATGTACGTGCGCCACGCGGGCCAGCGAATCGCCGCGATGGGCATGGCGCCGCTCATCCCGGAGGACTTCTCGCAGTGGGATGGCCTCACGCCCGGCACCGACGTCGGCGCGACACGACACGCGAGCCACCAGCGCGGCAAGGACGTCGACATCGCGCTCCACGGCCTCGATGGTCGCAACGAGTGGCGCACGTACTGCGAGCCCGAGAGCACCGCGGACGGCCGCGAGTGCGTGCCGGGAACGATCACGAACTACGACGGCACGGCGAACGCGATCTGGTTCGGCGACATCTTCGCGAGCGGCCGCGTGACGATGTGCTTCCTCGACCGCGAGCTCCATCCTGCGACGATCACGGGCGCCGAAGAGGCGAGCCTCGTCGGCGAGCTCGACGAAGATCTCGTCCCGCTCTTCGACGACGGCGTGCACCTCCAGCACTGGCCCAACCACGACAACCACATCCACGTGCGCGTGTCGGAGAGCGACTCGATCGGCGCGCTGTCGTTCACAGGCGAAGAAGCAGAGCCCGTTCCCTTCGAAGCGCCCTGAACGCGAGCTCGTGGTCAGTCCCAGCGCGACGTGACCGTGAGCGACCACGACTCGAGCGCGCCCGTCGTGCCGGCGCGCGAGTCGATCACACGCAGCGTCCAGTGGCCCGTGACGGACTCGTCGCCCGAGCCTGGAACGCTCGCGCGGATCTCGAAGCTCGCGCGCTCTAGCGACTGGGTCGCGCCGTCCCACACGGGCTGCTCGGTGCCGGCGGCGTTCACGAGCACCACACGCAGATCGGTCGAGCGCGCGTGCTGGATGCGCGCGGTGACCTCGACGTCCGTGTCGACGGTTGCGAGGCCATAGACGAGCACTGACGACGAAACGCCCGCCGCGCTGTTGTCGGGGATCACGACGCGCGTGCTGCTCGCGTAGCTGCCGCGCATCCACGCCGGGCGACAGATCCCCTCGGGGCCGCGCGTGATCCCGCTGCACACGAGGCCCGTCGCGCATGCGACCGACGCCGAGCACGCGAGGCCGTCGCCTTCGATGTCCGCCGTGCCCGCGCAGCGACCGACGCCCTCGTCCTCGGCGACGCCGCGGCACAGCAGATCCTCTGCGCACTGCGACGCACGGCTGCAGTCTTGGCCTTCGGTGGCGAGCGGCGGCGCGGGCGAGAACGCGGTGCACCCGTACATGTCGCCGTCGCGCACGCGGCCGACGGGCGTCGCGGCCTCGCCCTCGAAGATCGCGCCGTACGAGTTGTCGCCCGCGCCGTACTCGAACGCGACGAACGTGCGGCCGGTCGCCGGGTCGCGACGGATCACCTCGTTGATCTCGCCGCCGTCCACGGCCGCGAAGGCGTCGGTCGCCGTGCGCACCTCTTCGTAGGCTTCCGTCACCGCGCGCACGAGCTGCGCGGTGCGCGTGGTCGAGAGGCCCGTCGCGCTCGTGAGCACGCGCGCGGACACGGGCGCGAGGCTTCCGTCGCGGAAGCGGCGGTACGTCGATCCGAGCGTGCAGAGCTCGAAGCCCACGGTGCACTCGGTGATCTCGTCGTCGACGATGCGCGTGACGCGCGTCGCCGTGCCGGCCTCGAACACCGCGCCGAAGTAGTGATCGCCGAGCACGAAGCGCCACGCGGTGAACGCGCGCCCGCCGGGGCCGTCGTAGATCTCGAAGCGCTCGGCGCGATGGTCCGTCATCACCGCGAGCGCGCCCTCCGCCGTGGTCACCGCGGGATGACCTGCGTCGTTCACGGCGCGCACGAGCTGCGTCACGTGGAGCGGCGCGAGCTCGGACGCGATCGAGTGCGTGCTGGAGCCGCCGACCAACAGACGCAGGCTCTCCGGCACCGCGCCGAACCGATCACCGAGCACGCACGCGTCGATGACGGCCGGACTGCAGCCGGCCCCGGTGCACTCGGCGACGATGCCGAAGCGGCCTCGCGTCGAGCGCTGGTAGCCCTTCACGAGCGCGCGGTAGCGGCCGGCCTCGAGCGTGCGCGAGATGCCCGAGAACAACGTGCCGCCGGTGTCGTCGTTCGACGTGAGCGCGCGGCCCCAGCCCCGCGGACCTTCACGGTAGAGATAGAGCACCGTGTCCACGGGTCGCGTCGTCGGCGTCGCGCGCTCGGTGCGCAGCGCGACGTCGCTCGACGACGAGAGCTCGAACGTCCACGTGTGAAAGCCCTCGTCGGCGGTGAGCGACGCGCTCGCCTGCTCTCCGAACGCGAGCGCGCCGTGATCGGTCGGGCTGCGGAACGAGTCGAACGCGCCATCGATCGGCGCGTCCTCTTCGTCACCCGTCTTGTCCGCCATCGAGGCATCGACGCAGCCGGTGAGGCCGATCGCAGAGGTGGCGAGCAGGGTGAGGAGATCACGTCGCAGGGTCATGGCGCCGACCACTACGCACGGCGTGTTCCACGCCGAAACGCCCAGAAACGTCGTGGTTCGAGGGCCCGCAGTGCAGACGGCGACTCGAGTGACCAGCCTCCCCACTGGCCACTGCGGCGAAGGCGCTCACTCCGCGCGGAGAAGAGGGTGCGGCCGTGATCGTCAGCGATGACGGTGGGCGCGATCCATCGCCGCGAAGAGCTCGCGCGACACCGGACCCGTGCCCGGCTCGAAGTCGACGTGGGTGAACGCGAAGCTCGCCGCGTGCTTGCGATCGCGCGGCACGTCTGCGCGGCGCTCGTTGCCTTCCATCGCGCGACGGATCGCCGACTTCACCGAGGCCAAGCCCGGCACCGACGCGTTCTCGAGGTTGTCCGCGAGGCCGACGCCGGGAAGGTGCTTGCCCGCCTCGAGCACGGGCGCCGTCGTGAGCGCGTCCCAGAGCTCCTCGATCGCGCGGCGGATCAAGTGCTCGCCGAAGTTCGTGACCTCGGTGTCCTCGTTCACGAAGACCGCGCGTCCCGTCTTCTGGATCGACGTCGCGATCGCGGCCCAGTCGTACGGATGCAGCGTGCGCAGATCGACGAGCTCCACGTCGAGGCCGTCGGCCGCGAGCTCGTCCGCCGCGCGCTTGCACACGTGGACCATGCGTCCGTACGTGAACACCGAGACGTCCTTGCCCGCGCGCACGGTCTTCGCGACGCCGAGCGGGATCTTCTCCACCGCCGTGTCAGGCCACTCGGGCTCCCAGCCCTCGCGCGAGCCGATCGGCGCGTCGATCATCTTGCCGAGCGCGCGCGCGTCCTCGGGCTCGCCGGGGATCAGCTCGTCGGGCCCCGCGGCCTTGCTGCGCATGAGGGCCTTGGGGATCAGCACCATCACGGGGTTCGGATCGTCGATCGCCGAGAGCAAGAGCCCGTACGCGTCGCGCGGGTTGCTCGGCATCACGATCTTCCAGCCCGGCGTGCGCGTCGCCTGCGCGTCGAACGAGTGCGAGTGGTAGAGCGAGCCGTGGATGCCTGCGCCCACGGGCGTCATCATCACGAGCGGCAGGTTCCAGTCACCGCCCGACGCCCAGTACGTGTTCCCCGCGACCTTGAGCAGGTCGATGGTGTTGAACGCGTAGTCGCAGAACTGGATCTCGCAGACGGGCTTCTGCCCCGCCATCGCGAGGCCCATCGCCGTGCCGATGATCCCGCGCTCGTCGAGCGGTGTGTTCCACGCGGTGCGCAGCCCCTGTGTGCCGGTGAACACACCGCCGAGCGGCGGCCCGACGTCTTCACCGAAGATGTCGGTGACACCGAGCTTCGTCTCGCCCACGTGAAGGGCCATGCGAACGGCCTGCACCATCGTCGCCATGAGCGCGGCTCTAGCACGAGGCTCGACGCTCGCGCGAGCAGGGGTCGAACGGGTGCGTGCTACCGTCATCGCTGTGGAACCTCTCGACGTCGACGACATCCTCGACAGGCATCGCGAGCGCTTCCGCGCGCTCGTTCGCGAGATCGTGGAGGAGGAGCGAGGGGAGAGCCCGCTTGCCCTGAGCCTCGCCGAGTATCTGTCGCGCTCGAGCGCCGAGCGCGCCTTGGTGTTCGAACGCGCCGCGACTCTGCTGCGAGATCGCGTCGAGTCGGAGCTCGCTCGGCGGGGCGCGACGTGGCTCGTGTTCGTCGACGGGCACGTGGTGCTGTCGTCGAACGATCGAGATTCGCTGCCGTCCATGGATGAAGTGCTCGCGCTGGGACGCGCGTCGGATCGAGTGCCCTTCTTGTTCGAGGCCCCACTCATCGAAGAGCTTGCCTCGAGCTCCGACTGGTCCGCCGTCGAGTCAGGGATTCGCGGCGATCGCTATCCCACGATCCCCCTCGAGATCATGGGCCTCGCGTGCATCGCGGACCTCGACACGGGATCCCACGGGACGTTCCTCGACGACTCGTTCGGCGCGAGCACGTCGCGAGACGACGCCCTGTGGTTCATCGGCCATCACCTCGGGCGCCAGTTCTACTGGAGTCCCGACAGTGTTCGTGTCCGAGTTCGACTCGGCGATGGATCGGAGCGGGATGCGCCACTCCCGATCCGTCGCGTGCGCTCGTGGGCGAGCTCCCCGTTCGTGCGACTCAACCCATTGCGACGGATGCTCGCTGGACGAGATCTGCTCCGAGGCCTTCACCTCGCTCTCGACCTTCGCGCGGCCGAGGCAGCGACGACGCTCCGCAGCTGACGCGCTGACCGCCGCTCACTGCACGGCGGTGAAGAAGCGGTCCCAGCGGATCTCTTCGTCGCTCGACCAGTAGATCGCCACGGCGCGGCCCTTGATGCGGCCCACGGGGATCATGCCGACCGCGGGGTTGCGCGAGTCGTTCGAGCGATCGCGGTGATCGCCGAGCACGAACACGTGGCCGGGCGGCACCTCGCGCTCCGAGTGGGACTCGGGCGGCTCGATCACGCTCGTGCTCGTGCGGTGGATCAGGCCGTCGATGCGCTCCTCGTACCAGACGCAGATGCCCGGATCCTCGGAGCTCTCTTCCTCGCGACACGGTCCGAGCTCGCGCGTGCGGATCGCCTCACCGTTCCTGTAGACGACGTCGTCGCGGATCTCGATGCGATCGCCGGGCACGCCGATCACGCGCTTCACGATGTCGACGTTGTCGGCGGGGCTCCGCACGATCACGACGTCGCCCGCGTTGGGCATGCCCCAGCTCACGACCGCCTCGTTCATGAACGGGAGGAAGAGGCCGAACGGGTACTTCGCGACGATGACGCGGTCGCCGTTCACGAACGTGGGCTCCATCGAGGGGCCCTCGATCTCGAAGGCCTCGAAGACCACGACGCGGATGAAGATCGCGACGAGGAAGGCGCCCGCGATCGTCCGCACGTTCGAGCGGAACGAGTCGACCTCTGCCGGCGGCGTCTTCGCGGTGGGTCGTGGCGTCGGCGCGCCAGGCTTCGAGGGGCTCGCCACGTCGGCCTTCGCGTCGGTCTTCCCGTCGT
This sequence comes from uncultured Sandaracinaceae bacterium, assembly GCA_964502175.1. GTDB lineage: Bacteria > Myxococcota_A > Polyangia > Polyangiales > Sandaracinaceae > JAFLCL01. Next base: position 45,442 of record CAZCVE010000013.1, on the reverse strand, counting down.
CGCTCTTCGGCGCTGCTGCGGTCGCGTCGCCGTCGTTCGTGGCATCCGCCTCGTCAGGCTCGCTGCGTTCGCTCTCGCTCACCCGTGCACCGTCGGTCCGAGGGGGAGGGACCCCACGAGGTCGGCCTCCCGCTCCGCGAGGATCGCGAGGCGCGTGCGCGTCTCGTGCTCGCCGAATCGCTCCTCGGCCAACCGCGCGAAGAGCCTGAAATGTCGGGCCTCGGAGGCCATGAGGTCCTTGTAGAACGCGCGGAGCGAGGCGTCGCTCAGGCGCTCCGCGAGCAGCTTGAAGCGCTCGCACGATCGCGCCTCGACGAGCGCCGAGACGAGCAGCCGATCCATCAGCGGCGGCCGATCCCCATGATCTCTGCCCGCGGCCTTGCGGAGGGCGGCCACGTAGAGGTCGCTGTCGGGCAGGCTCATCGCGCCACCGCGCTCGCGGATGTGGCCGTGCACCTGATCGAAGTGCTCCGTCTCTTCGTGCGCGAGCGCCACCAGCGGCGCGACGAGCTCCGGGTGCTCGCCCGCGAAGCGCGCCACGAGCGACAGCGCGCTCTGGGCGGCCTTGAGCTCGCAGTGGGCGTGGTCGCGCAGCATGCGGTCGAGATCGCCTTCGACGGCATCGACCCAGGTCGGGTCGGTAGGAGCGAGGAGGCCCAACATCGAGGGCCGCAACGCTATGCGTCGGTCCGAGGGGGGTCAAGGCGCGTTCACGATCGGCCTCGCTTCGTGAAGCGTCGTTCACTGCCGCTCTTGCCATCCACGGGGAGGCACGAGAGAACGCCGTGAAGATCGCCGCTGGCACGCGCGTCGCAATCGGCGCCGCTCACGAACACGTCTCGGGACACGCTCCCGAGCCCCCGACTCGCCCCGAGTCGCCTTCGAAGTCCGAGCCCACCATGACCTACGTCTCGTCGTCCCTCCTCGCCCGCCTCACGATCGGTGCTCTCTCGCTCGGCGCGATCGCCAGCGCCGGCTGTGTGCGCCGCTACTCCCAGCCGAGCCCCGAGGAGCCGCACGCGGACGTCCAGATCCGCGTCGTGCACCACGCGACGCTCGGCACGAACGTCGAGGAGATCGTGACGATCAACGGCGAGGCCGTGACGCTGAGCGAAGGCGGCGGCGGCGTGCGACAGGGCACGATGCGCGTGCGTCCCGAGGGCCTGCAGTACGGCTTCGAGACCGAGTTCTATCACTTCATCCAGACGCAGGAATGGCGCACGGTCTACGACACCCAGCGCTACCAGTGCGGCCACAACCGTCACGGCGCCACGTACTGCACGCGTCAGGTGCCGCGTCAGCAGCTGGTCACCGTGACCAACCGCATCTCGGACGGTGGCTGTGGCGCGGCGCTCGATCAGGTGCCGTACGCCGGCGCCGTCTACCTCGTGCAGTACGAGTTCGCGGGCGTCGGCCAGTGCCAGACCACGTGTCAGCGCCTCGTGCAGGACGCCAGCGGACAGATGCAGGCCACGCAGTGCGGCGCAACCGAGCCCGCGCCCGCGTCGCAGTTCCCGCCGTCGTCGGGCTACGTCAGCGAGGTCGTGCCCTCGGGCGGCGGCACGAGCGGCGGCGAAGTGATCGTCCAGCAGCAGTGACGCGCGGTCTGCGGGGGCTCTCGCTCGTCGCCCTGACGAGCGCCACGGTGTCGGGCTGCTTCGACACCGTGGCCACGCCTTTTCCACCAGGCCTCGAGCCGTGGGAAGAGCCCAACGCAGCGCCGCTGCCCGCGCCGATCGAAGGCGATCCGTGCCCCGAGACGATCACGCTCGCGCGCGTCGCGCCGTTCGGTCGCTCGACGGCCGTGCACGCGCGCGCGTGCATCCACGCGCCGCTCGACGTCGTGTGGGACGCGATCCGAAACCCGCAGACGGGGCGCGATCCGAGCTCCACGCACCCGCCGTTCATGGTCTTGCCCGAGCCCATCGCCGAAGAGTGCGACGGCCTCTACCAGACGCAGGTGCACGTCGACGACGTGGTCGACGTCGACTTCCGCCTCTGCTGGCGACACGAGGTGATCGAGGGCACCGACGACGCGCCGCTGCTCACCGCGACGCGCTGGCAGAAGGTATGGGGCACCTCGATCATCACCACGCTCGAGGGCTCGCTGATCGCGCGGACGCACCCCGACGATCCGTCGATCACGACGCTCGAGTACCAGTACCACCTCGACGCGCTGATCGACGACCCCGAGCGCATCGAGTCGTACCTCTCGGCCATCTACGCGCGCCTCCGCGACGACGCGCACGGCGTCCCGCTCCTCCCCGCTGACTTCTGACCTCTGTCAGCCGGTGCCGAGGGCGCGAGAGAGCGCGCGGTGCGTCGCCGCGCGCACGCGCTCCACGTCCTCGGCAGACGAAGCATCGCCCGTCGTGTCGATCGGCGTGAGCACGCGGAACGACACGGGGACCTTCTTCGGCAGGAGCGTGCCGCGTCGGCCGAACGCGATCGGGAAGTTGAAGCGGGAGTGGCCGAAGAGCAGCTTGCCGAGGCCCGGCTCGCGCGCGAGCACGTGGTAGGCGTCGTCGATGCCGCACGCGGCCACGGGCACGATCGGAACGCCAGCGCGCATCGCGACGCGCGCGAAGCCCGCGCGCGAGCCCCACTGCAACCGGTGCCGCTCCCGTGAGGTCTTGAACGAGTCGTGGATGCCGCCGGGGTAGACGACCACCAGCTCGCCCGCGGTGAGGTGGCGCGTTGCGGCCTCGGGCTCGCCGACGATCGCGCCCACGTACGCGAGCGCGGGCGGGAGGAACGGCGTCGCCCAGAGGTGCCGCTCTCCGAGCCACGTCGGCAGGCGCCCGAGATGCCGGGCCATCAGCGCGCCGAGGATGAACGCGTCGATCCCGAAGAGACCGTGGTTGCCGACGAGGAGCGCGCCGCCCTCGAGCGGCACGTGCTCCTCTCCCGTCAGCGTGGCCGGGAAGTAGTCGATGATCGTGTTCACGACCCGGTCGCCCGGGATCGTTCCGACCCACTTGTCGATGCCGCGCACGATCGAGAGCCGGACCCTACAGGGCAAGCGCGCCCCGAGCGAGCACGACGCTGAAACAGCCTGAATCCCGCGCGCCGCGGCGCACGCGACCCGAGGGCGTTGGTAGCATCGGCCGCGATGGGCATGACCTCCGCCGGTTCGCTGCGCACCAAGACCCTCGCCGTGGTGCTCCTCGCCACGCTCGCGCTCGTGCTCGTGATCTGCATCCCGCTGCGCGCGCACATCCTCGATCGCTTCGCGCACATCGAGCGCCAGCTCGCGGCCGACGACCTCGACGCCGCGCGCAACACGCTCGCGGCCGAGATCGAGGCGGTCGGCGCGATGTCGCGCGACTACGCGGTGTGGGACGAGACGTACGCGTTCGTCGCCGAGGACACCGAGGGCAGCGAGAGCGAGTACGTCACGTCGAACTTCTCCGACGCGATGTTCACGGAGAACCGGCTCGATCTCGCGCTCGTCGCGCGTCGCGACGGCGCGGTGCGCTACGCGTCGCGCTTCATGGGCGAGGGACGGCCGCGCCTGGCGTCGATCCCCGTGCGCGAGCTCTTGCCCGAGGGCGACGACGTGCTCGCGGGTGACGCGGCCGCGGGCGTCGTGCGCACGAGCGAAGGCCTCTTCATCGTCGGCGCGCACGCGATCCGCACGAGCGCCGAGACGGGCGACTCGCGCGGCACGCTGCTGCTCGGTCGGTCGCTCGCGCCCGAGCCGGTCGCCGAGCTCGCGGAGCGCGTGCGCATCGCGCTCTCGATCGTGCCGCTCGACGCGGAGCTGCCGGGCGATCTCTCGCGTCACCTCGACGAGGTGCGCGCGCTCGACGCCGAAGGACGGCACATCGCGCCGATCGACGACGAGGTGCTCGCGGCGCACGCGCTCGTGCGCGACGTGCACGGCACGCCGGTGGCCGTGCTGCGCGTGCTCGTGCCGCGCACCGTGTACGGCGAGGGTCGCGCCGACGCGAACTTCATCGCGGTATCGGTCGGGTTCGCGTGTCTCGCGTTCGGCCTCATCGTGCTGCTCTTGCTCGAGCGCACGATCCTGCGTCGGGTGATGCACCTCGGCGTGGAGGTCGGCGCGGTGGGCGCGGCGCGTGATCACTCGCTGCGCGTGTCGGAGTCCGGCCGTGACGAGCTCGGGCACCTCGCGCGCACCGTGAACGACATGCTCGCGTCGCTCGAGCGCCTGAACACGGAGCTCGAGGGCGAGCGCGCCAAGGCCGAGCGCCTGTTGCGCAACGTGCTGCCCGGTCCGATCGCCGAGCGGCTCAAGCAGGGCGAGGGCACCATCGCGGATGCGTTCGGATCGGTCACCGTGCTCTTCGCCGACATCGTCGGCTTCACCGCGCTGAGCTCGAGCGTGCCGGCCGCAGAGCTCGTGATCGTGCTCAACGACGTGTTCTCGCGCTTCGACGCGCTCGCGGAGCGACATGGCCTCGAGAAGATCAAGACGATCGGCGACGCCTACATGGTGGTCGCGGGCGTGCCCGAGCCGCGGGAGGACCACGCGAGCGCGGTCGCGGCGATGGCGCTCGACATGCTCGACGAGATCGAGTCGTTCAACGCCGCGCGCGGCACGAGCCTCGGCATCCGCATCGGCGTGCACAGCGGCCCCGTGGTCGCGGGCGTGATCGGCAAGCGCAAGTTCATCTACGACATCTGGGGCGACACGGTGAACACGGCGTCGCGCATGGAGTCGACGGGCCTGCCCGGTCGCGTGCAGGTCTCGGACGTGACCGCCAAGGCCCTCGACGGTCAGCTCGTGATGGAGGACCGCGGCGTCATCGCCGTGAAGGGCAAGGGCGAGATGCGCACGTGGCTCCTCGCCCCTCGCGCGGCGGCGTGATCAGTCCTCGTAGGGGACGAGGCCGATGGGGCACGTCGTGCCCGTGCCGCCGTGGCCGCAGTAGCCGTTCGGGTTCTTCGCCAGGTACTGCTGGTGATAGTCCTCGGCGTAATAGAACGCGCCGGCCTCCGTGGAGGGACGCACCTCGGTCGTGATGCGGCCGAAGCCATCGCGCGTGAGCGCCTCTTGGTAGACCTCCACCGAGCGTCGCGCGGCCGCGAGCTGCGCGGGCGTGGTCGTGTAGATCGCCGAGCGGTACTGCGTGCCGACGTCGTTGCCCTGACGCATGCCCTGCGTCGGATCGTGGCCTTCCCAGAACGCGCGCAGCAGCTCGGGGAAGCGCACGCGGCGCGGGTCGTAGACCACCTGCACGATCTCGGTGTGGCCGGTGTCGCCGGTGCAGACCTCTTCGTACGTGGCGTTCGGCGTGTAGCCGCCCATGTAGCCGACCGACGTCGAGACCACGCCCGGGATCGTCCAGAAGCGACGCTCCGAGCCCCAGAAGCAGCCCATCGCGAAGTACGCGCGCTCGGTCCCCGCGGCGAAGGGACCCATGAGCGGCGTGTGAAAGACGAAGTGCTCGCTGGCCGTCGGGATGGGCGTCGCGCGACCTCGGAGCGCGCTCTCGCGCGTGGGCATCGTCGTCGCGTGCTGCCCCATCACGGCGGGCGTCATCATCGTCGTCGACGCGAGCGCGCCGAGACCCACGACGATCAACACGACGGTGAGCCACGGAAAGCCGCCGCGCGGGATCCGCTCGACGTCGGAGGGCTGCGGGTCGGGCTCGCGCGCTTCAGGCATGTCGTCGTTACGCATCGGGCAGAGGTACGGATCGGAGCCGCGGATGTTACTCCCGGCCTCAGCCCGACCCGGATGGGTTGGGCTTCTTCGAGTGCCCCGGGCTGTTCAGCCCGGGGGTCAGTGGCGTCGTCGCAAACGCGCGTTCGTCCGGGTACTGTGCGCGCCTCTCTGGAGGACGCCGTCATGGATCGCGACTACCTCGATCATCTCTCGCGCGAGCTCGAAGGCCTGAAGGAGCAAGGGCTCTTCAAGCAAGAGCGCGTGATCGTCTCGCCGCAGGACGCGGTGATCCGCTCCGAGGGTCGCGAGGTGCTGAACTTCTGCGCGAACAACTACCTCGGCCTCGCGAACCACCCGCGCTTGGTCGCGGCCGCGCTCGAGGCGATCCCGAGGTACGGCTACGGCATGGCGTCGGTGCGCTTCATCTGCGGCACGCAGGACGTGCACAAGGAGCTCGAGGGACGCCTCTCGAAGTTCCTCGGCACCGAGGACACGATCCTCTACTCGAGCTGCTTCGACGCGAACGGCGGCCTGTTCGAGACGCTCCTCGGCGAGAAGGACGCGATCGTCTCGGACGCGCTCAACCATGCGTCGATCATCGACGGCGTGCGCCTCAGCAAGGCCAAGCGCTACCGCTACGCCAACAACGACATGAACGACCTCGAGGCGCAGCTGAAGCAAGCGCGCGCCGACGGCTGCGAGCGGATCCTCGTGGCGACTGACGGCGTCTTCTCGATGGACGGAGTGATCGCGGACCTGAAGTCGCTCTGCGACATCGCCGATCGCTACGGCGCGATGACGATGGTCGACGACAGCCACGCCGTGGGCTTCGTGGGCGACAAGGGCCGGGGCACGCACGAGCTCGCGGGCGTGATGGGCCGCATCGACGTGATCACGGGCACGCTCGGCAAGGCGCTCGGCGGCGCGAGCGGCGGCTACACGTCGGGCCGCAAGGAGATCGTCGCGTGGCTGCGTCAGCGCAGCCGGCCGTACCTCTTCTCCAACACGCTCGCGCCGGTGATCGCGAAGACGACGATCGCGTGCCTCGATCTGCTCGAGGAAGGCGATGCGCTGAGGCAGCGCGTGCGCGACAACTCCGCGCGCTTCCGCGAGGGCATGTCGAAGGCGGGCTTCACGCTCGCCGGCGCGGGCCACCCGATCATCCCGGTGATGCTCGGTGACGCGAAGGTCGCGAGCGACATGGCGCAGCGCATGATGGCGCGCGGCATCTACGTGATCGGCTTCTCGTTCCCCGTCGTGCCGCGCGGCCAGGCGCGCATCCGCACGCAGATGTCGGCGGCGCACGAGCCAGCGCACGTCGACCGCGCGATCGCTGCGTTCACCGAGATCGGCCGCGAGATGGGCCTCGTCGGCTGACTCCAGATCAGTCGGGGAGGCCGACGACGTCGAGGTTGGCGCTGCGCAGCGTCGGCGGATCGCCGAGGGACGTGACGTAGAGCGTGCGGCGATCGCTGCCGCCGAACGCGACGTTCGTGGCGCCCGCTGCGCGCAGGCGTCCGTGCACGCTGGCGTCCGGGAGGAGGATCACGACCTCGCCGTTGCTCGTGACGTAGAGGTCGCCCGCGCAGTCGCGACCGAGGCCGTCGACGCCGCTCGTGATCGCGGCGACCGATGTGCGCACGCCCGCGATCGCGCCGTCTTCGTCGAGCGGGTAGCGCACGAGGCCGCCCGCGTGACCGACGTAGAGCGTGCGCTCGTCGAGCGACAGCGCGATGCCGTTGGGCTGCGTGAGGTCGTCGGCGATCACGTCGAGCACGCCGTCGGCGAAGCGGTACACGCGCGTGTCGTCTTGCGGGCGCGGGCTCGGCGCTTGGTAGTCCGGGTCGGTGAACCAGATCGCGCCGCGCGTGCTGATCACCAGATCGTTCGGCCCATCGAAGCGCTCGCCCTCGTGCTCACCGACGATGGTGACGGGCGCGGCCGCGAGGTCGGCGAGATCGAAGCGCACGATCGCGCCGAGCGCGTGGCTCGCGCCGTAGAGGGCGCCGTCGGGTCCGAGCGCGAGGCCGTTCGTGCCGGAGCCCGCGCGCGCGATCGTGGTCGTGCCGTCGGGGGCGACGCGGTAGAGGCGCGCGTCGGGCGTCGCGCCGCCGCCGAAGTGCGACACGAGCAGCGCATCGCCGATCCACACCGGTCCCTCGACGATGCCCCACCCCGGCGCGAAGCCATCGCGGATCGGCACCGCGTCGATCGTGCGGAGCGTGACGCCCACGAGATCGGGCGGCGCGTGGGTGCCGCTGCACCGCGATGGCGTCGCAGCGTCGCTCGGGATCGCCGCGTCGAGCGGCGATGGCGCGTCGTCACCTCGAACATCGAGCGTCGAGGGCGCATCGAGGCTCGCGCCCGTGTCGTTCGCGGAGGGGCGCGCGTCGAGGCTGCGTGATGCGTCGTCGGTGGGATTCGGCTCGCCGCCGCAGCCGGTCGCGAGCACCAGGAGCGAGGCGGCCCAGCGTGTGCGCATCGCCGGACGATACCGGACGTGACGAGCCGGGTGCGCGCCGAGGCGAACCTCCGGCAGAATCGCGGCGCATGAGCCGGGACCGAACGACGACGCGCGCCACGACCTCGCGAGCTCGCGCGTGAGCGAGGGCGAGGTCGAGACCGCACGACCCACCACGGCGGGGCGCACGATCGCGTTCGCTTCGCTGTCGGACGCGCAGCGCGCCGAGCTGGTGAAGGCGCTCGGATCGGGCGCGGGCAGCGTGGTCGCGCGCGGGCGCGACCGCTTCGTCGCGCGCGAGAGGCTCGCGCTCGGCCTGCTGCCGTTCTCGTTCGTGGGCTTGATCGCGCTCGCGCTCGGCGCGTTCGCCGACGCGTGCTGGCCCACGCAGACGTGGATCTGGGCTGTCGCCTACGCGACCGCCGCGATGCCGATCGCCTACGTGGTCACGCGCGCGGTGGGCGCGCGAATCGCCGCGCAGCGCATGCCCTTCGCGCCGGGCGTCTACGTGACGAGCGACGACGTGATCCTCGCGCACGCGAGCGCTGCGGCCGCGATGCGCGTGGTCCCGATCTCGGCGATCGCGGCCGTCGGTACGCCGCGACGCCTGCCGCTCTCGCCGTACGCCGAGGTGACGATCTGGCTCGAGAACGAGCCCGCCGAGACCCTCTCGATCCTCGCGCTCCAGGCCGACGAGGCCGTGGGCGCGATCGAGCGCGTGCGCGAGCCCGTGCCGCAACCGACGGGATCGGCGCGCGATGCGCGTCGTCGAGACCCGCTCGGCGAGCTCAAGCGCACCACGGTCTGGGAGCGCGCCGCGCAGGCCGCGCCCGCGAGCGACGTGCCGCGCTCGGTCGTGGTGAGCGCGCTGGTGGCGCTCGCGCTCGGCGTGATCGTGCTCGTGGGTCGCAACGCGATCTCCGATCGGGTCGCCCTCCAAGCGGCGATCTCGAGCGACGACGTCGAGGCGCTGCGCTGCTACGTCGAGCACGACGGCGTGCACGCCGCGCACGTCGCCGCGAACGCGCTGCCTCACGCCGCGTACGGGCGCGCGGTGGCGAGCGGTGATCTCACGCTGCTCGGCGACTACGTGACGGCGTACCCCGAGGGTCCCGACACCGCCCAGGCGCGCGCGGCGTGGATCGAGGGCGAGTACGCGATCGCGCGAGACGACGCGTGGCGTCTGCGCGCGTTCCTCTCGCGGTTCCCCGACGCGCCGCAGGCCGGCGACGCGCGCGAGCGGCTGCCGAGGCTCGCGCTCGCGTCGGCGATCGAGGCCGACGACGTGGGCAGCTACGCGTTCGTCATGCGCGAGCATCCGGGCACGCCCGAGGCCACCGAGGCCGCGCGTCGGCGGAGCGAGCGCTACACGCGCGTGCTCGACGAGATCGTCCTTCGCGGCGGTCGTCCCGAGGCGATCACGTTCTTCCGCGCGCTCTTCGCGTACCTCGAGGCGCACGAGACGCACGACGTGCTCGTCCGTTTCCGCACGCCGTCGAGCGAGGTGCTGCGCGACTTCGATCGCATCGCGTCCGAGCTCGCAGAGCGCCCGGTCGAGCCGATCTCGCCGTCGTTCTCGCGGCGACTCTCGGAGCAGCGCGAGGCGCTCGTCTTCGATCGGCTGCGCGAGGCGTTCATCGGCATCGCGCCGCGCGACGTGCTGCCCGTGGTGCGCGGCACGCAGCTGCCCTCGCAGCTCACGCCCGAGCAGCGCGCGGTGTACCTCGCGCCGCACCTCGAAGATCGCGAGGCGCTCGCCGCGGCCACCGCCGCGCTCGATCACGATCAGGACGACGACAGCGGTGAGCCCGAGATCCGCATCCTCTACGACGTGCTCCCGGACGGCCGCATCTTCACGTCGAGCCCGGACCCTGCGATCCCCGCCACGATGGGCGATCCGGCGCTCGCGGCCGCCCTCGCGCGCATGGGCATCCACCGCCCCGATCTCGCGCCCGCGGTGCAAGAAGACCGTCGCGCCTTCGTCGGCTTCCGCATCCGCTTCGACATCGAGATGCGCACGCCGACGCCGCCCACCACCGACGCGGCGACGCCCGCGACGCCCGGTCCGCGCGCGACCTTCAGCATCGACGTCGCGCCCCCGCCGTCGGTCCACATCGAGGCGGGAGACGACCTCGCGAGCGCGGGCGCGATCTACGAAGCGATGGCGACCGAGGCCTTCGATCAGCTCGGCGCCGAGCTGCTCCGCGGCTTTTTCGGCGAGGTCCACGCGACCGACGGTCCGCCGAGCGACGAGTGATCACCGAGCTCTTCGATCGGCTCGAGCGGGAGCTCGGCGACGCGCTCTTCGAGGTCGCCTCGCCTCGAAGCGCGTGAGCCGTCGACGCGGGTCGATCGTGTACCTTCGTCGTCGATGCTCCGCTCGTCGTCGGTCTCGCGTGTCTTCCTCGTCGTGATGCTCGCGCTCGCGGGGTGTGGTGGGGGGATGCGCGCGCGCGTGGCCGACGCGGCGCGGGTCGGGGATCTCGAGACCGCGCGCGCCAGCTACGAGGACATCCGCTCGCGCGATGGAGACGACGAGGAGCTGCTCGGGTACGTGGCCGAGGCGCTGCTCGTGTTCGAGGCACGATCCGAGGACGCCGCGCGGAGGCAGGCGGCGGTGCAGCAGCTCTCGCTCGCGGGGACGCGGGGGCGCGAGCCGCTCGAGGGGCTGTCGGGGAGCGGTGGGCCGGCGTCGACCGACGCGCTCGTCGCGCTCGCGCGGGTGGGCCATCGCGACGCGCGGCGGCACTTGCGCGGCCTCGCAGACTCGCCGGACGCGAGCGTGCGGGCCGCGTCGGTGCTGGGCATGACCGTCGACGACGATCGCGCGCTGCTCGTCACGTGGTGCGCGGACACCGCGCGCGAGGTGCGCGACGCTGCGTGCGGTCGGCTCGGTGAGCTCGCGCCCGACAGCGAGATCCTCGCGGTGCTCGTCGAGCGAGCGCGCATCGATCCGGACGCGAGCGTGCGCGCCACGGCGACGCGCGCGCTCGGACGCTTCGGCGAGCAGGCGGTGCTCGCGCTGCGTGATCGCCTCTCGGACGCGGAGCCGCGCGTGCGCACGGCAGCGCTCGAGTCGCTCCTCCGCGCACAGCGCGACGAAGGTCGCGACACCGTCGCGTCGCTGCTCGAGACCCCGACGAGCTCGAGCACGATCGAGGCAGCGCGCCTCGTCGCGACGCGCCTCGATGCGAACGTCGCGCCGACCGAGGACGACGTGCTGCGCGCGCGCACGCACCTCTTCGCGGCGCTCACGCACACGGATCCGACGCTGCGCGGACAGGCCGCGATGGCGCTGGTGGCGCTCGCGCCCGACGAGGTGACGACGCACGCGCTCGGTCTGCTGGTCGAGTCCGAGCCCGACGTCGGCGTGCGCCTCTCGCTCGCGCGGGCGCTCCTCTTCCGCGATGGCGCGGGCGACGCGGCGCGCGCGGCGCTCAGGCGCCTCCTCCACGAAGATCACGGCATGACCGGCGCGCAGGCGGCGGTGGTGCTCGCGGGCGCGGGGGACGACGAAGGCCTCGCGCGTCTCCGCGCCGATCTGTCGTCGACCGACGCGACCGTGAGGCGCGTGGTCGTGCGCGCGCTCGCCCGCGACGCGATGCATCCGATCGAGGTGCGCGAGCAGCTCTCGGACGAGGACGCGCTCGTGCGCATCCAAGCGGCGGGCGGGATCCTCGCGGCGCTTGCAGCCCGCGGACATTGAGCAATCTTGGCGGCTTCGATGGTCTGGCCGCTGGTGTCGACGAGGATCTGTTTCGAGGACGAAGGCGCTGCGCTCGGCGTACACGGCCCGGTGGTGATCGCCGTGATCAGCGGGCGCCATCCGTTCTCGGCGCACGCAGCGCGGCGGGCCGTCGACGAGGTCTCGCGCCTGCGAAAGACCACGCACCGCACCGATCTGATCTATGCGTACGTGATGGGCGAAGACGCCGAGGTCCCGGGCGCCGAGGCGCGCGGGATCCTCGCGGAGCTGCCCGAGCACCTCGATGCCGTCATCGGCGTGCACGAAGGCTCGGGCTTTCGCGCGAGCATGATCCGCGCGGTCGTGACCGGCATCGCCATGGCAGCGCGGCGGCGCGTGCACCCCGAGATCGTCGCGAGCGTGCGCGACGCGGCCTCGCGGATCCGCGCGCGCCGTCCGGGGCTCGACGAGCAGAGCCTGATCAGCGCGTTCGAGCTCGTCCGCACCGCGGCGCTCGAGGGCGCCTGACCGTCTGGCTCTGGGCGCGAGGGGCCCGCGGTGACACCACGAAAGGACGCGAGCCGCGAGGCACCGTGGTAGCATCGCGCCCCGTTCGGGGGTTCATCCCGATCGCCCAGGAGCCCAACGATGAATGACACGCGCAAGGACAAGCGCGCCCCCGTCTCGCTGAAGGTGCGCTTCAAGAGCGCCACGGTCGACGAGTTCGTCGAGCACTACAGCAACGACATCAGCCACGGCGGTCTCTTCATCAAGTCCAAGCAGCCGATGGCGATCGGCACGCTCCTCAAGTTCGAGCTGCAGCTCAAGGACGAGAGCAAGCTGATCCAGGGCGTCGGACGCGTGGTGTGGAAGCGCGAGGCGACCGACGGCAGCACCGACGCGAACCCCGCGGGCATGGGGATCAAGTTCATCAAGATGGACCCGGAGAGCCGCGTCCTCGTCGACAAGATCGTCGAACAGCGCGGCGACGAGCCGGGCCAGTACGAGGCCGGCGGCGGCGACAAGGAAGCGAAGGAAGACGACGGCCTGGTGGCCTCGCCCTCTCCCGCGCCGCGTCCCGTGCGCTCGGCGAAGGCGACGATGCAGTTCTTCCCGAGCGCGGGCCCAACCGAGGCCGAGCTCCCGCCGCCGGAAGACCGCACGCAGGTGCGTCAGGCGAGCGAGTTCCTCGCGGCGGCGCTCAGCGAAGGTGGCGCCGACGATCTCGCGGGCAAGGAGGCCGAGGCCAAGGCCGTCGAGGCGCGCAAGCGCACCGAGGAGATCGAGCAGGAGCGCGAGGCCGCCGCGCAGCGCGCGAAGGACGAGGCCGAGGCGAAGGAGCGCGCCGAGAAGGAGGCGCGCGATCGCGCCGAGCGAGAGAAGGGCGAGCGCGAGGATCGCGAGAAGGCCGACGCCGAGGCGAAGAAGCGCGAGGCCGAGGAGGCTGTCGTCGCCGAGAAGGCCGCGAAGGAGAAGGCTGCCGCGGATGCCGCGAAGAAGGCGGCCGCGGAGAAGGAACAGAAGGAAGAGTCGGCCAAGAAGGCCGCGGCCGCAGCCGAAGCCAAGGCCGCACCGCCGAAGGCCGCGGACAAGCCTGCGGCGGCGACGCCGGTCGCGCCGCCGAGCGAGCCGAACTCGAACCTCCTGCCGATCATCCTCGGCACCATCCTCGCGATCGGTGTGGGCGGATACTTCGTCTACAACGCGATGCAGCAGCCGCCGGAGACGACAACGCCTCCGGACACGACGACCACGACGGAGATCACGCCGCCCGAGGGCACCGAAGGCACGCCGCCCGAAGGCACCGAGGGCACACCGCCCGAGGGCACCGAAGGCACACCGCCCGAGGGCACCGAGGGCACGCCCCCGGAAGGCACCGAGGGCACGCCGCCCGAGGGCACCGAAGGCACGCCGCCCGAGGGCACCGAAGGCACGCCGCCCGAAGGCACCGAGGGCACGACGGCCGTCGAGGCCGATCTGCCGCGCGTGACGTTCCGCGTGGAGACCACGCCGCCGGGCGCGACGATCCGCCAGGGCGAGACGACGCTGGGCACGTCGCCTGCCGAGGTGGAGCTGATGGTCGGTCACGCGACGCTGGTCGCTCACCTCGACGGCTACCGCGACGCGACTCAGGAGATCGAGGTCGCCGAAGGCCAGCGCGCGGTGCGCATGACGCTCGAGGCGCTCCCGTACCGGCTCGAGGTCGTGACGACGCCGCCGGGCGCGACGGTTCGTGCCGGCGGGCGCTCGGGCACCTCGCCCGCGACGCTCACGCTCACGCGGCCCACGCGCGACCTGCGCGTGACCGCGTCGTTGTCTGGCTACACGTCTGGCTCGGCCAACGTCGCGACGACCGCGTTCACCGCGGGCTCCGAGGCGATGGTGGCGCGCGTCGAGATCGCCCTCGTCGTCGCACCGGCGGCCACGGGTGGTGGGCGTCCGCGTCCGCCGCCGACCACGGGCGGCGGTGAGACCACGGGCGGCGGCGAGACCACGGGCGGCGGCGGAAGCGAAGGCTCCGGCGGCGGCAGTGAGACCGGCGGCGGCGGTGGCAGCGAAGGTGGCGGCGGTGGCGGTGGTGGTGGCGGCGGCAGCGAAGGCTCTGGCGGCGGCACGCCTCCCGAAGAGGCGCCTCCCGAGAACCCGTTCTGAACCACTGATCGAGCCCCGCGCCCAGCACCTCGGTGGCGGACGCGGTGAACGAGGAAGCGAGCGACCCTCGCTTCCTCGTTTCGTTCTTTCTACCCGCCGATCGTCAGCACACGAGACGACGCGCGTCTCGTCCGCACCTCTCAAGGACGCCATGACTGCGCACGCACATCCCGCGACCCTCTCTCGGCACGACGAGTCCTGAGCGAAGCCTCCGTCCCGCACGCGCGGCGACGACGAGCACGCACGGACCCGTGAAACGAGCAGGGCGCGGCGCGATCGCACCGTCCACCCTGGCGGCTCGCACGCGTGCGGGCACGAGGCTCGTCTTGACCCACCGTCGTTCTCGCGAGCGGGGCCGTAGAGGCACCCGCGCGCAGGCTCCTGGTTCGTTCGATTCGTTCGATCTGTTTCCTGATCCGCGCGCCGCGATGATCGCATCGCAAGCGCGCGAGACCCTCGCGCTCGCCCTCGCGAGCTTCGAGGATCCCGCGCTCGAGGAGGTCCGCCTCGAGAGCGCGCGCAACGATGGCAAGGCCGTGCACGCGACGTTCGCGTGCCCCGCCTCGTGTCACCGTGAGGCGCATGCCGCGCTCCTGCGGGTCGAGCGCAGGCTCGCCAGCGAGCTCGCGATCGAGCTCGATCGCAAGCGCGCGCTGCGGCTCACGTGGTCTCTCGTGACGGAGGACGAGCTCTCGCTCGCGCTCCTCGATCGAGGGGACGCGTGAGCCGCTCTCGCGACCGCGCGCGGCTCAGCGCGTTCGTCTCCGCGATCGATCCCGAGGTCGCGCGCTTCGTCGATCGGGTCGTCGGCTGAAGAAGGTCAGATCAGGCCGCCGTCCTCGCGCGGGATGACGATGTAGACGTTGCGTCGGTCGAGGGCCGTGTCGCTCGCGACGTCGAAGACCTCGATGAACGCGCGGTAGAGCTGCACGCGATCGGTCGCGGGCGCGATGTTGTTCTGGAAGGTCACGTCGAACGTGACGGTCGTGCCGCCCGCGACGCCGAAGAACGTGGTCGAGTCGAAGCGCGTCGCGCGCGTGGCGCTCAGCGGGGTGATCGCGAGGATGAACTGCCTCGCGTCGACCGCGTCGGTCTCGTCGTCGAAGCTCCGCGCGGACACGTCCTGCTCGGCGGCGCCGATGAGGTCCACGATGCCGCCGACGACCGACGTGCTCACGGAGCCGCTCGCGGCGGTGAACACGGTCAGGCTGCCCGTGCTCGAGCGCGAGCCCGTCGCCATCGCGAGCGCACGCAGGTCGGGCTCGCTGGCGACCGGGATGGGGAACGGGAGCGGGAACGGCGCCGAGTCCACCGCGACGCCCACGACCTTCACGTCGTTCGCGTTGAGCGCGGCCGTCGTCTCGGCCCACGTGCGCGCCGTCGGGACCGCAGCGCCGTAGTCATTCGCCGTGTCGGGCCCGTTGTGGATCTGTGCGTCCGTCACGAGGACGATGATCGGGTGCGACATGAGCCGGAAGCACGCCTCGCCGAACGCATCGGCGCAGCCATCGCTCGACACGCTGCGGAACAGCCCCTCGTTGGCTGACTCGGGGAGGTCGCCGCCACCCCCAGCGCGCAGTGTTCGAAGCGCTGCCTGCACGGCCGCCACGTCGCTCGTCATCGTCTGGCGCACCTCGAACGTCCAGTCGCCCGTCTGCCCGAATGGATCGACGGGGAAGTCGCGGTAGTCACCCACGCCCATCACCGCGTCGGCGATCGCGTCGTTCACGGCGGGCACGATCGTCGTCGAGAGCGAGCTCGTCACGTTCGAGATCGCACCGGTCATCGAGCCGGTCGTGTCGACGAGGAAGAAGATGTCGGCGCGGCCGAGGCGCGCGCGGAAGTCGAGCGGTCGGTGGATCGGCGGCTCCATGTACGGGAGGACCACGTAGAAGTCCGTGTCCGGGATGCGGCTCGCGCGGTTCGTGGGATCGGTCTCAGCGAGGACCTCCACGCCGTCGCCGAGGCCGTCGCCGTCGGTGTCGGGGTTGCTCGGATCGGTCCCGTACGTCGCCTCGTCCGCGTCGGCGATTCCGTCGCCGTCGCTGTCACCGGGGAGGAACGGCACGTCGGGCAGCGGGCCCACGTCGATCGTCACGAACGGCGAGTCCGGCGTCTCGAGGCCGGGCGCGTCGGTGAAGAGCGGAGGTCCTGCGTCGCGGCGTCTGCCACCGCCGCCCCCGACCTCACATGCGGAGCCGAGAGCGACCAACGTGAGAACCAAGAGCGCGCGCTTCATCGGGTACCTCGAGCGAGAATCGGCAGACTGGAAAAAGAAAGTACACGCTGAATCGCTTGAGCGATCAACTCCACATCTTCCCGAGGCGGACACCGATCGTGTAGCTTGGTTCAGGCGTGGGCACGGCCAGGAGAGTCCTGATCGCGGACGACGACGTGTCAGCCGGTACGGCGCTCGCACGGTATCTGAGCTTGCGCGGCTGGTGCACCGCGATCGTGCCGACGGCCACCGAGCTGCTCGCTCGCGGGGCTCTCGACGCCGATGTGCTGATCCTCGACATGCGGCTGCCCGACGCGAGCGGCATCGACGTGCTGGTCGAGCTCCGCCGACGGGGACACGACGTGCCCGTGGTCATCGTCTCGGGCTTCCTCGATGCGCGCTCCACGATCGAGGCGATGCGCCTCGGCGCGCTCGACGTGCTCGAGAAGCCGGTCGACACGCGCTACCTCGAGGAGCTCATGCGACGCGCGAGCGACACTCGCCCCGAGATCCCGGGCGGGCATGGCGCGAGCCCGCTCGTGGGCCAGTCGCGCCCGATGCAGATCTTGCGAGAGCAGATCGCGAAGGTCGCGAGCTTCCGTGATCTTCCCGTGCTCGTGATCGGCGAGAGCGGCACGGGCAAAGAGCTCGTTGCGCGCGCGCTCCACGAGGCCGGCCGGCCGTCGGGCCCGCTCGTCGCGATCAACTGCGCGGCGATGCCCGAGACGCTCTTCGAGAGCGAGCTCTTCGGTCATGCGTCGGGCGCCTTCACCGGCGCCAAGAGCTCACACGCGGGCCTGCTCGAGGCCGCGGGCTCGGGGACGATCTTCCTCGACGAGGTCGCGGAGATGCCCGCGCCGCTCCAAGCGAAGCTGCTCCGCGTGCTCGAGACGCAGCGCTACCGCCGCGTCGGCGCGAGCGAGGACATCCCGCTGCGAGCGCGCGTCGTCAGCGCGACGAACCGCCGCGTGCGCGGCGCGCCCAACGATGCCCTCCGCCCCGATCTCTACTTCCGCCTCGCGGGCTACACGATCCTCACGCCGCCGCTGCGCACGCGCCTCGACGACGTCGAGGAGCTCTCCGAGCACTTCCTCGCCACGTTCCGCGCGACGCACGCGCACGCGCCGACCCGCATCTCGCGCGAGGCGGTGCACGCGCTCCGCAGCTACGACTGGCCGGGCAACGTGCGCGAGCTGCGCGCCGTGCTCCAGTCCGCGGCCGTGCGCGCGGAGACCGACA
The DNA here is from genome assembly GCA_964502175.1 of uncultured Sandaracinaceae bacterium. Classification (GTDB taxonomy): domain Bacteria; phylum Myxococcota_A; class Polyangia; order Polyangiales; family Sandaracinaceae; genus JAFLCL01. Next base: position 27,552 of record CAZCVE010000013.1, on the reverse strand, counting down.
TGATCGGCGTGCGCCACGTCGTCCAGGCCATGCACTCGCGCGGGCAGTGGCGCATGACACCGCCGGAGGGCGTGTACCCGCAGCTCGCGATGGTGCCGCCGCCCGAGCGCGAGACGCCACCGCTGCCCCGCGAGCAGAGCGAGACCCGCATCAGCGGCGTGCAGCTCACCGCGATCACCGACCTGCCCGAGCTCGAGCGCGAGCTGATCATGCGCGTGACGGGCGAGTGCAACGGCAACCTCAGCGAGGCCGCCCGCAAGCTCAACATCCCGAGGACGACGCTGCGCGACAAGCTGCGTCGCTACCACCAACGCTGAATGGAGAGCTCAGTTGTCCGCGGCGCAGGCGCCGCGAGATGGGGGCGCTGCCCCCAAACCCCGTACGACGATTCGATCCCGAGAAACGAAAGTTTCTCGGTCTCTCAGATCATGCGGGCGCACCTTCAGATCATGCGGGCACACCAGGCCTCGAGCTCGTCGACGAAGCTCGTGAGCTCGCGGCGCTCGTAGACGAGGTTGGCGCGCGACGGATCGAACACGAGCATGACGAGGCTCGAGGGGTCGACGCGCACGGGTCGCACGAGCGTCCACGCGTGGGTCGTCGTGATCACGATCTCTTGCACCTCTTCGTCGAGCTTCTCCACGACGTTGCGCTGAGCCGCGAAGAGGGCGGCCGTGAGCGCAGCGTGCGCATCGAGACCCTTCAGCGAGCCAGCTGCCGCACGCACGCGACCCGTGCTCGACTCGACCAGCGCGATCGCGGTCGCGTCCGCCGGCAGGTACACGGGGAAGCGACTGAGCGGCGCGCTCGAGCTGCGAGGCCGCGACGAGGGTCTGACTGCGGGCGTGGGTGTGGGCGTCGGCGTCCGCAGGAACGGTGACGAGAACGGCGACGAAGGCGTGGCGGTCGCGCGCGGGAGCGGCTCGGTCGTGCGACCATCGTCGGCGAACCCGTTTCGTCCGCTCTCGTCGGCGCGTCGCATCGCCTCCATGATCACGAAGCTCGTCGGCAGCTCGATCGTCCGACGCACGTTGGCGACCGGGCTCTGGATGGTGATCGCAGGCTCGGGCCACGAGAGGATCGCCCACGTCGCGTCGAGGCCTTGCACGTTGAGCGCGCGCGCGTCCACCAGCGCCCCGCGCTCGAGGTAGAGGTAGCCCACGCGATCGCCCGACACGACGCTCAGCGTGCAGGTCTTCTGCTCCATCTCGAGGAGCTGGAGGAACGCGGGCAGGCCGATGTCGCGTACGTGCCCGCGCGCGCCCTCGGCGAGCACCTTCGACACGCGCTCGAGCACGACGGCGATGTCGAGCGGCTTGGTGAAGCACTCGAGGCTGCCGAGCACCGTCAGGCGATCGGTGACCTCCGCGGGGAACGCCGTCATCGAGTAGACCGGCACGTGCGGCTGGTTCTGCCGCAGCCACGCGAGGAGATCGAAGCCGTTCATCTCCGGCATCTGGAGATCGGTCAGCACCACGTCGATGGGACCCACCTCGAGCACCTCGATCGCCTCGAGGCCGTCGCACGCGGTGAGCACGGTGAGATCGCGACGGCGCATGGAGAGAGCCCGCGCGAGCTGGCGCAGCTGTCCCTGATCGTCGTCGACGATGAGGAGCGTGGTCATTCGAGGGTCCCCTTGCGCTCGTGCTCTGCGAGACGTCCGACGAGCACCGCCGCCGCCGCGCGGTGCGGGCAGAGCGCGACGAAGTAGAGCGGCGCGATGCGCCACGCGACCGCAGACGCCGCGCGCTCGCGCCCTCGCCACGTCCCCATCGCGAGAAAGGCGGTGGGGTCGACCGCGCTCACGACCTCGAAGAGGTTGAGCGTCCAGGCGCTCGACTCCCACAGCGTCTCGACCGTGGCGTCCGAGCCGTGGATCACGGCCACGACCTCGGGCGCGGCCGTCTCGTCGCTGCGGAGGAACGCCGCCGCCGCGGTGCCGGGCGCGACGATCGACTCGAGGTGCTGACGCGCGACGGTGGCCTGCACGTGATCGCGCCGCGCGCCGAGCGCTGCGAAGATCTCCACCGGCGAGAACTTGAAGCGCGCCGCGTACGTCGGAGCCGCGCGCGCCACGAAGTCGGGAGGCCCCGCGTGCTCCCGCGCGATGTGCGCGATCGACTCGACCGACTGTCTGAAGATGGCCGAGCGCAGGCCGGGCTCGGTGATCTCCCCCGACTCGAGCAGGCCTTCGCCGAGAGGCGTGCCCGACGCGCGACAGCGCTCGATGACGCCCTCGAGGAATCGTCGATCGAGCGGAGGGTTGCGCTGGTGGCGCAAGAGCTCGGCGAAGCGGTTCTCCATGCCCGTCGCGGTGGCCCAACAGACGGATCGCCTCTCGACGAGGATCGCGCCGCTCGATCCGTAGCGGAGCACGCCGCTCGCATCGAGCGGCAGGCCCTCGATGCGCGCGAGCACGCCGACGGCGCCGCGCAGGAGCATCGGATCGGGAGCGATGCTCGGGGGGATCACGGCTCACCTTCGCGTCGCGCGAGCTCGTCGCGCGCACGGGACACCACGACGCCTGGCTGCTGCACCCAAGGCCCCACCGTCACGAGCGCGCGGTCCGCGTCCCACGGCAGGCGCTGGAGCACGCGCACGTGCGTCGCGCTCACGATCACGATCTCGTCGAGGGAGCTCGTCTCCACTCCGTCGAGCGCCTGCTCGAACGCGGCGTACGCCCACGCGGCGTGATCGGCGGCGTAGAGCTCGGCGACCGCGGGCGCGAGCTCCACGAGCTCGGGGTGCGGGCCGCCGGTCGACGACGGAACGACGCGCCCCGTCCGCACGTCGACGAGGGCGATGAGGGTCGTGTCGTCCGAGGGCGTCTGGGTCACGGCGTCACGCTCCGCGGCAGGTAGACGGAGAAAGTCGCGCCGGGCCGCTCGTCCTCGAGCACGATCGCGCCGCCGAGGCTCTCGACGGCTTCCCGGCTGTTCGTGAGCCCGAGGCCCGTGCCTCGCTCGCGCCCCGTCACGAACGGCTCGAACAGACGATCGCGGATCGCGTCGCTCACGCCGGGGCCGTCGTCCTTCACGCGCACGCGCACCATGGGCCGCGGGCTCGCGGGGTGACACACGACGTCGGCCTGCACCTGCACGGTGATCGGCCGATCGGAGGCCTCCGCCGCGTTCAAGAGGAGGTTCACGAAGATCTGCTCGATGACGATCGAGTTGCCCTGCACCGAGTCCGCGTCGGGCGCGATCGCGACGCGCAGGCGATGCGATCCGCTGCGGTAGTACGGACCGAGGAAGCCCTGCGCGCGCGTGAGCACCTCGCGCAGCGACACCGGCACCGACACCGAAGGCCCGAGGCGCGCGTAGTCGAGGAGGCCGTCGACCGTCGCTTGCAAGCGTCGGCTCGCCTCCATGATCTCTCGCACGCTGTCCTCGAACTCGCCCTCGGGCAGCGACTCGTGGAGCTGCATCACGTCGGCGCTGTAGACGATGCTCGACACCGAGTTGCGCAGCTCGTGCGCGATGCTCGCGACGAGGCGCCCCGTCACCTCGAGGCGCTGGCGGTGGAGCGCCTTGGCGATCGACACGCTCTCGAGCGAGCTCTCGCGCAGCACGATCAGCCAGTGCGCGCCCGCGGGGTAGCGGCAGCACTCGATCGAGCTGGGCGTCGCCGTCGACTCGCGCCACTCGACCGTCATCCCCGACGCGTTCGACTCGAGCTCTTCCCACACGCGCTGCGGCACCGTGTCGAGCACGAGCGACTCTCGCGTCGTGCGCGCGAGGAGCTCGCGTGCCTCGAGCGACGTCCATACGATCGCGCCGCGCGCATCGGCCAGCGCGACGGGCCCGCGGACCGTATCCAGGTCCAGCGCAATCTTCTTCTGAGACGGTGCAGCGTCCACCGTGATGACGTCGAGCAACGCACGTGCCGCGCGATCGACCTGCGTCTCCGCCAGTCATCGCGTGCGCCCCTGGCGGTTTTCGCCGGTCGGTGGCGGACGCACGCCGCCGAACGTCCGTCGTCGCCATCGCGAGTGACCACGACCACGGACTCTCACGAGAGATCCGCGTGGCCTGACGCTTGCTCAGCCAGCGCTCGTCACGACGCGATCACGACCGCTGAGCAGCACCGCTCGCGGCGCCGCGTCGAGCGAACACAGGAGGCCGCGTTGGCAAACGTCAAAGAGTCACTGAGTCAGATGCTTCAGCTCGACGGCGCGATGGGGGCGTGCGTCGTCGACTCGAACAGCGGGATGATGCTGGGCGCGGAGGGCGGCGGAAACGTGAACCTCGAGATCGCGGCCGCGGGCAACACCGAGGTCGTGCGCGCGAAGCGCAAGACGATGACCGCGCTGAAGCTCGACGATCACATCGAGGACATCCTCATCACGCTCGGAAAGCAGTACCACATCATCCGCCCGCTCCATCGCAACGACTCCCTCTTCATCTACCTCGTGCTCGACAAGACCCGCGGCAACCTCGCGATGGCCCGCCACCGCCTCGCCGCGATCGAGAAGGAGCTGGTCGTCTGAGAGGCGACCGCGATCCCGAAGCACACCCAACGAAGACGAAGAGGAGAGCGACATGGCGAGTGAACAACAGCTGATCGAGGTGCTCGGCAAGATCCAGAACGACGCGAGCGGCTTCATCGCCGCGTCGCTCGTGGATCTCGAGTCGGGCATGACCCTGGCCGTGAAGTCGGTGCGACCCGACTTCGATCTGACCGCGGCGAGCGCCTACAACAGCGAGCTCGTGAAGCAGAAGCTGAAGATCATGACGACGCTCGGCCTCACGGGGACGATCGAGGACATGCTCATCTCGCTGACGGATCAGATCCACCTGATCAAGCTCGTGACGCGGTCGACGTTCCTCTACCTCGCGGTGGACAAGAGCCAGTCGAACCTCGCGATCGTCCGCACTGCCGTGAACAAGCACGTCAACGAGCTGCGCTGATCCGATCCGCGGGCGCATGCCGATCATCGACGACGAACGCGGAGTGCTCGTGCTGCGGCTCGTGTACGACGGGCCTCCTTTCTCGGGCAAGACGACCACGCTCCGGACGCTCGCGCGCGGGCTCGGTGTCGGCGTGGTCACGCCCGAAGAGCGCGAGGGGCGAACGCTCTTCTTCGACTGGGTCGACTACGTCGGAGGTCTCTTCGACGGCCGTCGCATCCGCTGCCAGATCGTGAGCGTGCCTGGTCAGCGCGAGCTCGCGGCGCGGCGCGAGGCGCTGCTCGAGACCGCCGACGCGGTCGTGCTCGTCGCGGACTCGACGCCCGAGCCGTTCGCCGACGCGCTGCGGCTCGCGCGCGATCTCGTGCCGATCCTGCGGCAGCGACGTCCGCCCACGGGCATCGTCGTGCAGGCGAACAAGCGCGACGCCGTGGGCGCGCTGCCGCGCGGCGAGCTGCGCGATCGCCTCGATCGCATCGGGCCGATCGCGCTGACGGAGACCGTCGCGACCTCCGGCGATGGTGTGCGCGAGGCCTTCGTCCTCGGTGTGCGGCTCGCGCTCGATCGCGTGCGCGCGCTCGCCGAGGCGGGCGCCATCCCGCGCGGTCGACCCGACGTCGACGATCCCTCGATGCTGCTCGATCGGATGCGAGGCATCGACGAGCTCGAGCTCGCGTCGCCACCGAGGCGCGACGTCGCCGAGGTGCGGACGCCCACGCCCGAGCCCGCACGCGAGCCCGCGCTCGAGCTCACACCGGCACCGACAGCGAGCGTCGAGCTCGCTGCGCCCGCGGAGGACTCCGACGCGCGCATCCCCGCACCTCCGCCGATCGTCGAGCTCGCCGATGTCTCCCCCGAGCCAGCGACCGCCGAGCCAGCGACTGCCGAGCCAGCGCCTGCCGAGCCAGCGCCTGCCGAGCCAGCGCCTGCCGAGCCAGCGCCTGCCGAGCCCAACCTCGAGTCGGTCGAGGAGCGTCTCTTCAGGCCCGATCCGAACATGCCGGGCGGCTTCATCTGGCCGCCGGTCGACGGGCGCGCGCTGCTCCACGAGGTGGCGCGGCTCGCGCTCGTGCCCGAGCGGACGACGCGCGGCGACTGGAGCGCGTCGGGCGGAGGCTGGCGCTTCCACTCGCGCGCGCGCGCCATCTACGACGACGTGAACGCGGGTCGCGCGGCGCTGATCGCGTGGGCGCGCCTCCACGCCGCGAGCAGCCGTGTGCTCTCGCCGGGGCGCGCGCTGATCCTCGCCGACGCAGGCCGCGATCAGGTGCGCCTGTGGCAGCTCGTGCGCGTCGAGCCTCCTCTCCGCGAGACGCTCGCCGACGCGTCGACGCGCGCTCCAGGCGCGGTCGTGCTCTCGCTGATGTTCGCGACGATGCAGCTCGTGCGCGCGCGACAGTCCCTCACCGCCGTTCGCGCGCGCCTGCCGTGTACGCTCTGGACGGTGGGCACCGATCCGATGCGGCAGCCGATCTTCGTCGGCGTGATGCCCGACGAGGCCGAGGGGCCCGATCCGGATCTCGACGTGGACATGCTCGCGCTCGTGAGGCGCGAGCTCGGGCCCGTGCTCGTGCGGCTCGCGCACGACCGCGAGGACTACGACGAGATCGTCAGCGGTCTCGCGGTCACGACCGATCGCAGCTCGGAGGGCGACGGCCTACGCGCGCTTCACGCGGCCGCGGTCGCCGTCGACGCGCGCATGTGACTCGACGCGCGCGCCGTCTTGCCGCGGCGCGCGCGGTCGTGGTCTCCTCCGCGTCGAGGTGGCCATGACGAAGAAGAGCACGCTCTCCCCCAACGAGATCGCCACGGGGCGGATGATGTCGCGCCGCGCGATCACGCTCCTCGGAGCCGCGACGGTCGGCGCGGCCTCCGCGCTCGGCGTGACCGGATGCTGCCTCGGCGCGCTGAGCTCCGGCGGCGGCTGCAGCGACAACGATCCGAGCGACGGCCTCGGTCGCGGCACGCACTGCGCGACGACCGGCTGCACCGACAGCGATCCGAGCGACGGCTTCAACAGCGGCCGCAACTGCGGAGGCACGCCCGTGCCGCCGACGACCGCGCCTCCGGCCGGCGGGACCACGCCCTGAGCTCGTCCGCGTCGTCGTCGAGCTCGTCCGCGTCGGCGATCGGGGCGCTGCGCCTCGAGTCGAACCGAGGTGGGGACCGCGCGCCGTTCCAGCCGGGACGGGTCGTCGTCGCGTTCTACGAGCCGCGCGATCGGCTCGAGGACAACGCCGCGCTCAAGCGTGCCCTGCGCGGGCTCGCGCTGCGCACGCCGCTCCTCGACGTGCTCGCGATCGGCGACGTCGCGTCGTTCGACTTCGATCCGGTGCGCAGCATCGTGCGGCGCGTCGTGCGAGCGCTCGGCGCGAAGGCCGATCTGGAGATCCTGCTCGACTGGAAAGGGTCGCTCGCCGGGCCCCCGTTCTCGCTCACGCGCGGCCGCACGAACGTCATCGTCGTCGATCGCGCGGGACAGATCGTGGAGCGTCACGAGGGCGTCGTCGCCCCGAGCGAGATCGACGCGTTCCGCGCGCGCATCGAAGCGCTCTGCGTCTAGGAAGGAACCGTTCCGGCTCCATCACGCCAAGCACCCTGGCGCGACGGAGCCGGGACGGTCGGGGGTGGGGCCTCGTCCGCTCGCAGTCCTCGGTCTCGCGCCTTCGGCGCTCACCTGCGGGCTCGCTCCCTCAACCCCACCCCCGACCGTCCCTCACGTGACTGTTCCTTCCTAGAGCACGTACGCGGCGCCGAGCGACACGCTCAGCACCTCGCGCTGCGGATAGAACGCGAGGCCGGTGCGATCGGGCGCGAAGCCGTAGCCGCCCTCGACGTGCACGAAGAGCATGAAGTCTCTCGCGAGCAGCGCCTCGACGCCGAGCTCGCCCGCCACGCGCGCCACCCACGACGCGCCCATCGAGCTGCGATCGACGAGCGAGCCGCCTGCGCCGCCGCCGAGGCCCGCGATCAGCGTCACGTTCGGATCGAGCGCGAAGCCCAACACGCCGTGCACGTCGACGAGGAAGCCGCCGGAGAGCGAGCCTCCGAGGCCCTCGCGCTCGCCGAAGAGTCGGCCCTCACCGATCGCGAGACGCGGCGTGATGCGCACCGCGAGATCGATCGCGCCCTCGCCGAGCACGTGGACGCGCACGGGGATCGCGAGCTCGCCGCCGAGGCCCTCGATCAGGCCCATGAACGGACCGCCGTAGAGCAGCGTGCCTCGCACGTGGATGTTCAGCTCGGAGCTCGGCGCGAGCGCGAGCTCGGCCCACGCACCGGGCCAGCCCGCGGCGGCGGCGACGGCCGTGCGTCCGGCGCCGAGCGTGCGACCCGAGAGGATCGACGCCGCGCCCGTGGTCGGGCCGGCGACGCGCGCGAGCGGCTCGCCCGACGCGTCTGCGTAGTGATGCTCTTCCGCGTCGGGCGTCGCGTCGCGGTCGGGCTCGACCACAACCTCCGCGCGCACGATCGAGGGCGCGGCGAGCGCCACGAGCGCCAGGAGACAGGCCGCGCGAGTCACAGGATGAACTGTTCTCCGAGGCGACAGATCTCCATGTTTCGATGGGCGATCTTCGCGAGCTCGCGCTCCACCTGCGCCTCGAACACGGGCTTGATGTGATAGAGCAGCACCGGCAGCTGGCGCGCGGCGTCTTGCCCCGGACCGGACAGCCGATCGAGCTTGCCGAGCTCGGCCTCGAGCGACTCCGGCGTGTGGTGACCGCTCACCTTGGCGAGCTTGTGGTGGTCCGTCGGGAACGAGATCTCCATGAGCAGCGCGCGCAGATCGCCGTGACCTGCGAGCACCTCCCAGAGGCGCTCCGTCGGCCCCGTGTCGCCGCTGTAGGCGAGCGTGCCGGTGGGCGTCTTCACGATGAAGCCGCACGCGTCGATCGTGTGATCGACGAGCACCGGCGTGATCTCGTTGTCGCCGAGGCGGATCGTCTTCTCGGGCTCGATCGCCTGGAAGACGACCGTCATCTCCGTGCCCTGCCCGCGCAGCGGGATCTTCGAGAAGTCGGGCCAGAGGAGGTCGTTGAAGAAGTGCTTCTTCAGCACCGCGATCGTCTCGGGGATCGCCGCGACGATCAGCGACTTGCCGCCCTGCTGACAGCGGTTGTCCGCCATCGTGGCCAGGTCGCGCACGTGATCGAGGTGCGCGTGGCTCACGAGCACGTGCTCGATGCGGTGCTGCTCCTCGAGCGCGAGCATCGAGGTCACGGCGCCGGCGTCGATCGCCGTGGTGCTGTCGAGGAGGAAGCTCGAGGTCCGATGCTTCGGCGTCTCCCCACCGTGGCAGCCGAGGACGCGCAGCTCCATCAGCCGTCTCCGAACTTCTCGCGCATCTCGAGGAACTCGAGGAACTCGCGGAGGCGACGCACGTCGTGCACGAGGAAGCCCAGCCGCCCGAGCTCGTCCACGGACTCTTCGGCGATGTGCAGGCGACGCAGGCGGTGCAGCACCTCGCTCGACTCCGACACCGACACGCCGACCTCGCTCGCGAGCTCTTCGCGCTCCATCGGCACGAAGACCACGCCGCCCTCGCGCTCTTCGCCCGTGAGCTCGACCTGCCGGGCGAGGCCGAGGATCACGCGCGCCTTGGGGTCGCGGTGGAGGAGCACGTCGATCAGCTCGTTGGCGCTGTCGAGTCGCATCGCGAGCTTCTTCACGAGGCGGATCGCGATCTCGGCGTTGCCCTTCACCATCTGCTCGAACGTGCGCGCGTTGATCACGAGCAGCTTCGAGGGCTCGACGACCTCGGCCGTCGCGTTGCGCGGCTTTGCGTTGAGGATCGACATCTCGCCGAAGAACTCGCCGGCGCCGAGCACCGCGAGCGTCTTCTCGCCGTCGCCGGCGGACTTCGAGATGCGCACCTCGCCCTCGCGGATGACGTACATGACGTCGCCCTGATCGCCTTCGCGGAACAGGACCTCACCTGCCGCGCAGTCGCGCCCGAACCGCGCGAAGAGGGGGTCGCTCTCCGTCATCGCGCGAGTATGAGGAACGCATGGGGGTCGGTCAAAAAACGCCGTCCGACCGCGGAGGTCCCGGACGCGGCCGCTCGCTCGGCGAGTTGACGCGATGTGTCAGCGCGAGGCGCCAGCGCGAGCTGTCAGCGCGAGGGGTCTGCGCGCTTGTCCGCCGTGCAGCGCGGCAGCTCCTTGAACGCCTCGATCAGGAACTCGCGAAAGACCACGATCTTTCGCGGCACGTGTCGGCCGCTCGCGTGCACCAGGTAGAAGGCGCCGTCTTTCCAGGCGAGCTCCGGCAGGATGCGCACGAGCCGCTCGCGCCCCGCGCTCTTGCTCGCGTACGCGTGCGCCATGAACGACGGCATGAGGCCGATGCCCGCGCCCGCGAGCACGGCCGCGCAGACGAAGCCGAAGTCGTCGCCGCCGAGCCGCCCCTTCACCTCGACGGTGGTCTTCTCCCCGCGGCCGCCGTCCTTCGGCGGGCCCGCGCTCGGCTCGAGCACGTAGCGACACTTGCCGCGCTGGGGCTTGAAGAGGACGTGATCGTGATCCGCGAGATCCTCCACCGTGCGCGGCGTTCCGCGCTTCGCGAGGTACGCGGCCGACGCGTAGAGGGCGCCGTCGGCCTCACCGACCTTGCGGGCGACGAGCGAGCTGTCGCGGAGCGTGCCCGCGCGGATGGCGACGTCGAAGCCCTCGGCCACGAGATCGACGGTGCGCGGCGTGAGCACCACCTCGAGCGAGACGTCGGGGTAGCGCGCGACGAAGCGCGCGAAGGCGTCGGCGAGGAACACCGAGGCGAGATCGTTCGGCGCCGTGACGCGGATCGTCCCGCGCGGCGTGTCGACGAGGGCCGACACCACGTCGCTCGCCCCGCGCAGCGCGTGCACGTGCGGCTGCGACTCCTCGAAGAGCGCACGGCCCGCGTCCGTGGGCGAGAGCGCGCGGCTCGTCCGCTGGAGGAGGCGCACCTTCATCGCGTCTTCCAGGCGGCTGACGGCGCGGCTCACCGTGGACTTGGGCACGCCGAGCACGCGCGCCGCGGCGGACATGCTCTCGGCCTCGAACACCCGCACGAACACGTCCAGGTCGTCGAGCTGGATCGGGCTCTCGCGCCCAGCGCCCTGTCGCTCGCCGCCCTGTCGCTCGCCGGCGCCCGGGCTGGAGGAGGCCTTCTTCGTGGGTTCACTCATGAGGGCGCCGAGGATAGCCTCGGTGGGCGAGCAGATGAACCGCGCGCCTGCGTACAAGCTCCTGACCGATCGGCTCGTCGTGCGCTGCTACGAGCCGCGTGACGCGCAGGGCGTCCACGAGGTCGTCACGCGCAACAAGGCGCACCTCGTGCCGTTCATGGGCTGGGCCGTGCGCGAGCCGACGACGTTCGAGGAGCGCGTCGATCTCCTGCGCTCCTTCCGTGGTCGCTTCGATCTCGGCGACGACTACTTCTACGGGATCTTCCTGCGCGACGGGTCGTTCGTGGGCGGCACCGGGCTCCACCCGCACTGCGGGCCTTCGGGGCTCGAGATCGGCTACTGGATCGACGAGCGCCATCAGGGAAAGGGCCTCGTCACCGAGGCCGCCTCGGCGCTCGCCAAGCACGCGCTGACCGACCTCGCGCTCTCGCGCGTCGAGATCCACTGCGATCCCGACAACGCCGGCTCGAACCGCATCGCGGAGAAGCTCGGCTTCACGCGCGAGGGCGTGCTCCGCAAGCGTCACCAGTACGCGAGCGACCGCCCGCTGCGCGATCTGGTCTACTGGACGCTCTTCCGCGAGGACATGGGCCGCGCGTCGCGCGTGAACTGGGCGCGGTACCAAGCGTTCGACGCGATCGATCGGCTGATCTCGTGACGTCCATGAATGCAGCGGAGAGAGAGCGCGTGATCCGAGCATGAGCGCGGCGTCCACCTGGCTCGAGTCCCTCGGCGCGACGCGCGACGTGGTCGCGTACGCCGAGACGATCGACGGCGACGCGTCGGCGTTCTGGCGCGAGTGTCCGCGCGGAGACTGGCTGCTCGCGATCGCGATCCGATCACGAGGCGACGATCCCGAGCGCAGGGCGGCGATCCTCCGCGCGAGCGCGGCGATCGCGTCGCTCGGCGTCGACTACCTCCCAGACGACGACACGCACGCGCGCACCGTGCTGAGCGAGGCGCTGCGCGCCACCGAAGGCCTCACGGGCCCCTCGCGCGACGACGTCGACGCCCTCGAGCGCGACGCCGACGACGCGCCCGACGCCGCCGTCGCGCTCGCGCGCCGCGCGATCGTCGTGCTCGCGCGCGGAGCGTCCGGCGACGATCCGTCGTTCGAAGATCTCGCGCTCGTGCCGGCCCTGGTCTCCGAGGCCGCCGCGTACGACGCGGGCGAGTGCGCGATGATCTCCGCGTCGAGCTTCGTCCTCCGCAAGAGCGCAGAGCTGGTGCGCAGCGCCTGCTCGCCGGCGGCGTGGGCGCTCGACGCCCCGGAATAGCCGAGCGGTCCAACGTGCTATGTCACCGCCTCGATCGTCCCATGCGAGCTCCGTCGTGACGCAAGCGCCCTCGCCGACGCCCCGGACCTCGGGCTCGCTCCTCGTGGAGGCGGCCCGCTTCGTCGCAGTGTGCGCGTCGCTGGCGATCCTCGGCTGGGCCTTCCGCACGGCGCCGACCCCGGACGACTTCCGCACGGTGACCGCCTGCGCGCCGCCGGTCGCCGAGCACCCGGACGTGCGCTGGATCGAGCAAGACGACGCGCGCGCGCTCGTCGACACGGCCGACGTGGTCTTCGTCGATGCCCGCGCGCTCGTCGACTTCGAGACGGGCCACGTGCCCGATGCGATCGCGATGCCGATGGACACGGGCGTGATCGATCCGCGCGCGTTCCCGCTCGTCGCAGGCGCAGGCACCGTGGTCGCGTACTGCGACACGAACGACGACTGCGCGGGCAGCCGTCGCCTCGCGGGCCTCCTCGTCGAGAACGGCGTGAGCGACGTCCGCGTGCTCCGCGGCGGCATGCCGCTCTGGCTCTCGAACGACTTCCCCGCGGAGTCCGGCCCGTGCGTGAGGTGCCCGTGATCGAGAAGCTCACCCGCGCGCTCGAGACCGATCGCGGCCGCGCCGTGCTGCTCGTGTTCCGCCTCGCGCTCGCGGGGATCTTTCTCTTCGCGGCCTTCCCGAAGCTGCTCGATCCCGTGTCGTTCGCGCGCGACATCGACAACTACCGGATGCTGCCCGACGCGGTGATCGGCCCGCTGTCCTTGATGCTGCCGGTCGCCGAGATCGTGATCGGCCTCGCGCTGATCACGGGCGTCTACGCGCGGGGCGCGTCGATCACCGCGGGCCTCATGCTCGTCGGCTTCGCGGCCGGCATGGTGCAGGCGATCGTGCGCGGCATCGATCTCGACTGCGGCTGCTTCGGACACTTCGCCGAGGCGCAGGTCAGCTGGTGGACGGTCGCGCGCAACGTGACGCTGACGCTGATGGCGATCAGCGTCTCGCTCGGCCCCGACATGCCGCTCTGGCCCCTCCGCCGTCGCACCGCATGACGCGTCGCGCGGGCTGAACGATCAGCTGGCCGTCGCGAGCTCGCGCAGCGCCTTGTCGAGGTTGCGGAGCACGCGATCGAGGCTCGCCATGCACTCGGCGTCGTTGCGACCCCACGCCCAGAACGAGATCATGAGCTGCGAGCCGTCTCGCTCACCCTCGGGCAGCGTCACGTAGTCCACGGGGATGACCGTGGTGCCGATCGCGCCGCGCTCGAAGCTCTGATCGGCGCGCGTGAGCGTCTCGAGCAGCGTGCGCGAGAGCTCGTCCACCGCGTCGCCGCCGACGTTGCGCGCGAGATCGCGGAACAACACCATCACGCGGCCCGAGCACTCGATCGGAAGTCGCGTGTCCGGGTGCGTGCTCGGCTCGGGGCCCGTGAGCGCGCAGTCGTTCGACTCGAGGCTCGAGCTCGCGCCGTTGATCCACTCGATCATCGCGTACATGCGCTCGATCGCCGGGTACCGCTTCCACGGCACCAGATCTTCGAGCGAGGAGCGGATCAGCTCCGGCGACTCGCGGAAGTCGTAGTGGCGGTGATCGGGGTCGGCGGTCGTCGTCCAGGGATGGGCGCGCCTCAAGCCCGCGACCTCGGAATCGTACTCGTACGTCTTCATCGAGCCTGCATGGCCGCGACCTTAGGCCCTCGCGCCCGAAAAGACCCGTGCGATCTCTAGGGCCGTCCAGGATCCTCACCCTGGCGTCAGGAACCCGCACCTGCGCTCGCGCGATGCCCCGGCGCCCCCATCGCGTTCGCGGATCCGACGCGCCTGCGCTGCTCGGCGTACTACGCCCCGTACCGAGGGCAGCTCCTTCAGTCCGAGCATCGCTTCGTACGCCTCGAAGAGGTCTCCTCGGAGCGCGATGCGCTCGTTCGCGAGCTCGCTGTCGATGACGTGCTGTTCGTGCGTCCCGACGAGAACGACAAGTCGTTCGACGGTCAGCTCGTGCACCGCGACGCGTTGTCGGAGCTCGTCCGCGTCGTGAGCGCCCGCGCTCCGCTCGACACCCTGTGCGTCGTCGCCTCGCCTCGTCCGATCGAGGAGGAGTGGCGCCTGTTCATGGCCAGCGGTCGTGTGATCGCCTGCTCTCAATACCGATTTCGTCGGAGCAGCGCTGTCGTTCCGGGCGCGCCGGCGAGCGTCATCGCGTTCGCCGAGGATCTCGCGCGCACGTGGTCACCCCATCCGATCTTCGTGATGGACGTGGGCCGTGTGGGCGACACGTACTGCGTCGTCGAGATCGGGAGCGCGTCGTGCGCAGGTCTCTACGCGTGTGACCTGCGCGCGCTCGTTCGCGGGATCCGGGATGCGCTGGATTCGCAGCGGTGATCAGGTCTCGATCGAGATGGACTCGATCCACACGAGGTCGCCGCACTCCGTGCGACCGACGAGGATCACGCGGATCTCGGCGCGGTTCGCGGGGTTCACGATCGCGACGTAGAGCAGGTCCGTCAGCGTCGCGGCGATCGCGGCCTCGAGCATCGCGGGCGCTTCCTCGGGCGAGCCGGGGGCGGGCTCGAAGTGGCGCGCGAACGTCGACGCGTCGCGCACGCTCGAGGTCGCGCCGGCCGGCGCCATCGCGCGCGCGAGCACGCTCTCGAGCGTCGGGGCGCTCGTGCCCTCACCGGCGAAGACCTCCATGCTGAGGCCGCGGTCGCTCTCGCTGAGGAACCACACCTCGGACGCCGCAGCGTCGATCGCCGCGATGGACTCGCCGCAGTCGATCGTCGGGCACGCGCCGTCGGTCTCCACGCTCACGCCGCGGTTCGCGGCCGAGCAGCTGTTCGAGTAGGTCTGTCCGTCGCAGCCGCAGACCGGGCGGTAGAGCGCGGTGCACGCCTCGGGGCGGTGCGTGCACGTGCCCTGTGCGTCCCAGCGGCCGCAGCCAGCCGCGGGGCCGAACGCGCAGTACTCGTCGGCGTTGCAGCTCGCGCCGCCGCGGCCACCGCAGCGACGCACCGTCGACGTCACGTCGAGCGAGAGCGCGAACGTGCCCGAGCTGCCGCGGTCGTAGCGGCGCACGACGATCGCGAACGTGCCGCTCTCGGGCGCCGTGAGGGACACGCACGAGCCGAGGGTGGTCGGATCGCAGTCGTCGTTCGACGCGAGCGCGCGACCCGTGGGGCGGAGGCCCGGCGTCGTGCGGTACACGCTGACGACGGTGTCGAGCCAGCGCGGCGTCACGCCGTTCGCCGTGATCTCGATCTCGTCCGTCGCGTTCGCCGTGAAGGTCCACGCGAGGTAGTGCGCGTTGCGGCCGAAGGTGCCGTTGACCGTCGAGCCCGACGTGATCGCGCCCATCTCGGTGGGGCGCGTGATGCTGTCGGCGGCGAGATCCCAGTCCTCGATCTCGGCGTCGCCCTCGAGCTTGTCGAGCTCCGCCTGCTCGGCGACACAGCCCGCGATCGCGAGGCCCGCGAGCGAGGCAGAGAGAAGGAGCGAGCGGAAGGAGAGGGCGGCGTTCATGTCGGGACTCCTCGAAGACGGGCTGGCGAGCAGGTCGGCCAGCAGAGTGGCCACCTCGGTGGCCGGCGAGGCGTGAGCGCCTCGTGTTCGTCGGGCGTTTCGAGCGTCGCGCTCGCCGACGAAGGGATCGTCGGTGCTCTCAGCAACGCCTGTGCCCCGAGCGAGGTCGAGCGGAGTGACGACGTGCGATGCTCGCCGCATGCGCCCCGTCGCCCTCTTCACCGCGCTCCTCGCGCTCGCCGCTCCGACCGTGGCCTTCGCCGATCCCGCCACGGATCCGACGGATCGTGCGCAGACGCCGGGACGCGCGGCGGTCGTCTCCGCGATGCAGGCGCTCTACCCCGGAGTTGCGGCGTGCGGAGCCGTGCACGGCCAGCACGGCACCGTCAGCATCAGGCTCGTCTTCGCGTCGGACGGTCACCTCGTCGAGGCGGTCGTGCCCGCGCCGTACGAAGGAACGCCCATCGCCGCGTGCTTCGTCGAGGCCACGCGCGGCGCGCGCCTGCCGATGTTCGTGCGCCCCACGTTCACCGTGAATTTCCCGTTCCGCTTCTGATCGGCTCGCGTCTGCGACGGAACGAAGAAGGGCCGCGCGATCGCTCGCACGGCCCTTCGAGTCCAGCTGCGATCGGGTGATCAGCAGGGGCCGTCGTGCAGCACGCTCACGCTCGCGGCGCTCGCGTTGCACGCGTTCGAGTAGGTGTTGCCGTCGCAGCCGCAGACCGGGCGCACCTCGCGCGTGCAGACGTCCGGCGCCACGCGGCACGAGCCGCCCTGATCACCCGAGCCGCACATCGTCTCCGCGGCGTAGTCGCAGTAGGTGCCCTCGGGGCACTCGAGGCCGGCGATACCGCCGCAGAAGTAGTCGCAGCTCGAGCGCGCCGAGAAGCACTCGGCCTCCGTGGCGTAGAGGCTGTCGCAGTCTTCGCCGATGCACTCGCAGCCCTGCACCACGAAGCAGCGCGAGCCCGACCAGGCCCAGCCGAACGGCAGGCGGCGGCACATGCCCTCGCCGCGCGCGTCCTGCGCGTCGCAGGGCGTCGCGCACTCACCGTCGAACTCCACGCTCACGCCAGCGTTCGCGGCCGCGCACGAGTTCGAGTACGTCGAGCCGTCGCAGCCGCAGACCGGGTTGTAGAGCGTGATGCAGGCGTCGGGGCGGCGCGTGCAGACGCCCGGGTGATCCGCCCGTCCGCAGTTCGCGCCTTCGCCGAACGCGCAGAACTCGTCTTCGTGGCAGGGACCGAGGCCGCGCGAGCCGCAGCGGCGGATCGACGAGACCACGTCGAGCGAGAGCGCGAACGTGCCGCTGTCGCCGCGATCGTAGCGGCGCACGACGATGACGAACGTGCCCGTCTCGGGCGCGGTGAGCGACACGCACGAGCCGAGGGTGGTCGGATCACAGTCGTCGTTCGACGCGAGCGCGCGGCCGGTGGGGCGAAGGCCGGGCGTGGTGCGGTACACGCTCACGACGGTGTCGAGCCAGCGCGGGCGCACGCCGTTCGCGGTGATCTCGATGGTGTCGGTCGCGCTCGCGGTGAACGTCCACGCGAGGTAGCGCGCGTTGCGGGCGAAGGTGCCGTTCACGGTCGCGCCCGAGCTGATCTCACCCATCTCCGTGGGGCGCGTGATGCTGTCGGCCGCGAGATCCCAGTCCTCGACCTCGGCGTCGCCCTCGAGCTTGTCGAGCTCGGCCTGCTCGGCGACACAGCCAGAGAGGGCGAGGCCTGCGAGAGAGGCGCACAGGAAGAGAGAGCGGAGGGTGATGGAGGTCGGGATCATGGAGCGAGTCCTCTCGAGGGAGTGGCGTCTCGGTCGGCCACGTCGTGGCCAGCCGGGTTGCCTTGTGCAGAGCGCGAACACCTTGTTTTCGTGGGACTTCCGAGCGTTCGCTCGCCCACCCGCGGTGGTCGCCGCCGCTAGAGCAACCGACATGCCGGCCTCTGCCCCGTCCCCCGCGTTTCTCGCGGGGCTCAGAAGCGCTCTGTTACCCTCGCTCGTATGCCCGATCTGAAGGTCTGCGCGGTGATTCTCGCGGGTGGTGAAGGGACGCGGCTCGGTGTGCTGACGGCCAAGCGGGCCAAGCCCGCGGTGCCGTTCGCCGGCAAGTTCCGCATCATCGACTTCGTGCTCTCGAACTGCGCGAACTCCGACATCCACGACGTGATGCTCGTGGCGCAGTACCGGCCGCACTCGCTCATCGAGCACCTCGGCGCGGGCGGTCCCTGGGAGATGAACCGCGAGCGCAACGGCGGCCTCCGCGTGTACACGCCGTACCTCTCGCGCGAGGAGTCGGGCTGGTTCACCGGCACCGCGGACGCGGTCCAGCAGAACTTCCTGTTCATCAAGGATCGGCGCCCCGATCTCGTGCTCGTCCTCTCGGGCGATCACATCTACCGCATGAACTACCGCGAGCTCATCGCGCACCACGTCGAGAAGCAGGCGGAGGTCACGCTCGCGACGATCGACGTGCCCGACGAAGACAAGTCGCGCTTCGGCATCATCCAGACCGACGCGGACCTGCGCGTCACGCACTTCGTCGAGAAGCCCAAGGAGCCCGTGCCGGGCGTGGGCTCGATGGGCATCTACGTCTTCGACTACGCCGTGCTCGATCGCATGCTGCTCGAGGATCACGACCGTCAGGGCTCGAGCCACGACTTCGGCAAGGACGTGATCCCGCGCATGATCGCGGAAGGAAAGCGCGTGTCCGCGTGGCACTACCGCGGCTACTGGCGCGACGTCGGCACGCTCGAGAGCTACTGGGAGGCGCACATGGATCTGCTCTCGGATCCGCCGAAGTACGACCTCCACGACCGCGGCTGGCTCGTGCACACGCGCTCCGAGAACCGTCCGCCGGCGCGCATCGCGGCAGGCGCCGTGGTGAGCGACTCGCTGATCGCGCACGGCTGCTACATCGGCGGCGGCGCGCGCGTGGAGCGCAGCGTGCTCTCCCCCGGCGTGCGCGTGGAGCCCGGCGCGATCGTGCGCGACTCCGTGCTGCTCACCGACTGCATCGTTCATCGCGACGCGATCATCGAGCGCGCGATCTGCGACATCCGCGCGCGCATCGGTCCGGGCGCGCGCGTCGGAGGCATGGGCGACGAGCAGCCGATGCGCTTCTCGGTCGTCGGCAAGGGCGCGTTCGTGCCGCCGCGCTTCGTCGTGCACGCGGGCGCCGCGATCGGGCCCGACGTGATCGTCACGGACATCGGTGAGCGCACCGAGGCCAAGGACGGCGAGCTCATCGAGACCCAGCGCAAGCCGCACGAGATCTCGTAGCGGCGAGCTCGCGGGGGTCCCCGCCGCAAGGCGCCCCGTGAAGACTCGTTGGGTTCAGGCCGCGAGGACGCGATCGCGGCCTGCGTGCTTGGCGGCGTAGAGCGCGGCGTCGGCGCGCGCGACGCAGGCCTCGTGCGTCTCTTCGGCGCGTCGCTCCGCCACGCCGAACGACGACGTCACGCGCACGGGACCCGCGGGTGAGTCGATCGCGGCCGCGGCGATCGCCTGACGGGCCGCCTCCGCGATGCGCATCGCGGCGCTGAGCGGCGCGCCCGGGAGGATCACCACGAACTCTTCGCCGCCGGTGCGCGCGACCGAGTCGCCGCGTCGCACGGCCTTGGCGAGCATGTCGGCGACCATGACGAGCACGCGATCGCCGATGGCGTGACCGCGCGTGTCGTTGACGTCCTTGAAGTGATCGATGTCGACGCAGATCACCGAGCCGTGACCCATGCCGTGCGAGGGGCGCTCGTCTTGGTCGGTCCCCTCGAGCGCGTCGAGGCCGCGACGGTTGAGCACGCCGGTGAGCGGATCGATGCGCGTGAGGCGCGCGAGGCGCGCGAGCTCGACGTGCGGCGCGACGAGCGCGGCGACGAGCACGGCGATCGCCTCGTCGTGCGCGTCGAACGCGTCCTCCTTCACGTGCGCGAACGAGAGCACGCCGAGGCACTCGCCTCCCGCGACGAGCGGCACGCCGAGGTAGCTCGCGAGCGGCACCGTGCGGCTCGCGCGCGCGACGAAGCGCGCGTCGTGCTCCGCACGTCCCGCGCGGATCGGCTTGCCGTGGAGGGCGATCCATCCGGCCAGGCCTTCACCCAGCGCGAACGGTGCGGGCACGCCGTGCACGGGCTCGCCCGCGCGACAGCGCGCGATCAGCTGCGCGCGGTTGGCGTCGAGCACCTGGATGCTGGCGCGCGGCGAGCCGACGAGCTCCGCGGCGCGCGTGACGCACTCGGACAAGAGCTCGTCGAGGCTGCGCCGCCGCGAGACGAACTCCGCGAGCGCGCGCAGCGAGTCGGTCTCGGTGGCCGTGAGGCTCGCTTCGCTCCGCGTCCCCGAAGCGGAGCCACGTGTGTCAGACGCGTCCATCGCTCGCGACGGCCACGGGCGGCGTCGACTCGCGGTGCAGGCGCGCGCAGGCGCGGAGGTTCACGAGGTGCGCGCTCGCGATGAAGGCGACGCCGAGCACGGTGACCGCGATCTCGGTCGGTCCCTCGAGGAAGCGGCTCAGCACGAGCTGCGCGACGCCGAAGAGGAAGAGCCCGAGCGGCTGCGGGTTGCCGTGCTCGTTGCGGTACGCGGGCACGAGCGCGTAGAGGCCGACGAGGAGGGCGAACGCGAGGAAGGGAGTCTCCATCCACTCGAGCACGTCGGTGATCGACGAGCCCTCGCCCGACGCATGCACGCCGGCGCCCTGGCCGCCGAAGAACGAGCTGAACGAGGGCGCGATCGAGAGGGCACCGGTCGCCGCGCAGTGCACCGCGCAGCCGAGCGACACGCCGATGCCCATGCGATCGGCGAGCGACTGCGCGCCCGACGCATGGTCGTGCCCGGAGGCATCGTCTGCAGCGTTCACGCGGGTCATGGTGGAGGGCTCGTTCACGGTCGGTCTCGGCGGGGCTGGCGATCATACGCGCCGCGGTTGCAGACGCAACGCGATCGCAACAAGGCCGCGAGACCACCGCGCTGGACGCCGGGTACCAGGCTGTCGCCGGGCCTCGGTCCGAGGCGCTCGATCGCGCCGATCCGTCATGCCGTCTTGTCGGTTTGGGCGCGAAACGCGTGCAATTCCGCGGTGTCTCCGAGGTTCGGCGGCGGGCACCCGCGTTGCTGAGGGCCCCGGCCAAGGAGCTCCGATGACCCGCGACCCCGACGATCTCACCCCGCCGCCCACGTCCCCCGCCGAGCCGGCCCCGTCGCCCGACGAACCGCTCCGCGCGCTGCTCGTCGAGTGGTTCATCACCTACAACCCGCTGCCGCTCGCGAGCGCGGCGCTCGTGCTCGGCGGGCTGTGGATCGCGTCGCGCGAGCTCGCGCACCGGGGCCTCTTCGGCGCGCTCGGCGTCTCCGCGATCGCCGAGCTCTATGCGCTCGCGCTGATCGCCGGCGCGTGGGTGCTGCGCACGCACGGTCACCGTCGCTCGGCGGTGATGCTCGGGCTGCTCGCTGCGCTCTACCAGTGCGACGTCACGCTCCACCTCGAGATGTGCGCGTACCGCGACACCGTCGGGTTCGTGGCGATGCTCGCGTGGGTCGCGGTGTTCGCGATCAAGCTCGATCTCCTGTCGCGCGCGCTCGGGCTCGCGCTCTCGGCGTCGGCGCGCTGGGTCCCGACCGCGGGCGCCGCGTGCGTGGCGCTCGTGCCGATCGTGTCGCGGTGGACGACGTTCGACGAGCGCAGCACCTTCGCCGCGCTCGCGGTGTTCGGCGTGGGCGTGGCCGCGCTCTCCTCGCAGCGCACGGTGTCGTCGGACGAGGGCTTCGACGTGCGGGGGCGTCGCGCGATGCGCGGCGTGCAGGTGCTCTTCGCCACGGCCGCGCTCGGTCACGTGGCCTACGCCTGCGTGGAGATGGGCGTCTCGCGCGTGCCCCTGATCGCGGCGCTCGTCCTCGTCGGCACGCGCCTCTTCCATCGCGAGCTCGGCGTGTGGGTCGTGGTCTTCGCGACGGTGATGGGCGTGGCGTGGGTCGACGCGCAGTTCGCGCCGCTCACGCTCGTGCTCGCGGCGGCGAGCCTCGGGCTTCATGCGGTGCGCTCGCGCGGCGAGGCGACGTCCGCGCCTGCGGTGCCGTGCGGTCCGACCTACCGAGGCGTGCCGATGCTCGAGGATCTCACGCGCGGCGATCGAACGACGCTCGCGGCGAGCCCGATCGTGTTCGTGCGCAGGTCGATCGAGGCCCAGCGTCGCCTCGCGCTCGGCGCGATCGCGCTCGGCTACCTGGGCCTCACGACGGTGGGGGCCGACGGGCTCTTCTCGACGCATCACGTCGTCGTCGACGCGGGGCTGCTCGTGCTGTGCCTGGGGCTCTTCGCGCGGCGTCGCTCGTTCGTCTCGCTCGCGCCGATCGGCCTCGGCGCGGTGCACCTCGCGATCGTGGAGGAGGCGCTCGTGGCCCCGCGCACCACGCTCGAGCTCGGGGTGTGGGCGATCGCGTCGGGCTTCGCGATGCTGGGCGTCTCGATCGCGGCCAGCGTGCGCCTCGGTGCACGCGCGCAGGCGATCGAGCCGCGGTGACCGTCCTCGTGCCCGCTGCTCCCGCGGGCATCGAGAGCGTGCTACCTGGCCCGCCGTGACAGCTCCTGCGTTGCGGCTCGGCGTCCACCACCTCGCGGTGAAGGTCAAAGATCTCTCGCGGGCAGAGAGGTTCTACGTCGGCGTGCTCGGCCTGCGCGTGCAGATCCGACGCGAGGACGATCAGGGCGTTCGCTCGATCTGGCTCGCGCTCGGCCCCAAGCCCGACCGTCAAGCCCAGCCGTTCCTCGCGCTCGAGCGCGCGGAGGACGAAGGCCCGGCGCGCCACGACGACGCGATCGGCTGGCACTGCGTGGCGCTCGGCATCGACGTCGAGGAGCGCGAGAGCTGGCGCAAGGCGCTCGAGTCCGCGGGACATCCGGTGTTCAAGGAGACCGCGTACACGCTCTACGTGCGCGATCCCGAGGGGTCGGTCGTCGCGCTGAGCCATCACCCGACGCCCGCGCCGACGGCGAGCGCGGAGCCCGAGCGTCCGCCGAGCGTGCCGCCCGACGAGGTGGCCACGGGCACGATCACGTCGCGCCTCTCGGCGCTCGTCTCGCTGTCGATCGCGCTGCTCGCGCTCACGTCGAGCCTCGTGTTCGCGCCCGGCAGCGAGGCGCAGCGACGCGCGCGCGCGCCGCGCGTGCCGAGCAACGTGCTCATCATCGGCAGCTCGTCGGTGAACGGCGCGCTCGGGCGCTTGATCGAGAGCGAGCTCGCCACGGCGGGCCTTCACCCCGAGCGTCGCGCGCGATCGTCGAGCGGCTTCTCGCGCCCCGACTTCTACGACTGGGAGGCCGAGATCCCGAGCCTCGGTGATCTGCACGCGCTGCGAGGCCTGGTGCTCTACGCGGGCGGCAACGACGCGCAGGCGATCCGGCTCCGTGAGCGCGAGCTGCCCGAGGCCGTGCGCACCGACCGTCGCGCGCGACGCACGGCCGAGTGGATCCAGTGGCGCGACGAGGCGCGCTGGCGAACCACCTACGAAGGCCGCGTGCGCAGCTTCGTCGACGCGCTCTGCGCGGCGGGCGCGCGTCGCGTGCTCGTGCTCCTTCCGGCGGAGGGCGAGAACGAGCACTGGTCCGGGCGCATGGAGCGCATCCAGGTGCTGCAGGAGTCGGCGACGCGCGCGACGCGCTGCGGACGCGTGATCGATCCGCGCGGTGTTCGCGTGCGCGAAGGCGCGACCGTCGACGGCATCCACCTCTCGCGCACGGGCGCGAGGGCCGTGTGGGACCGCGTCGGCACGAGCATCGTCACGGGCCTCACGGCCGAATGAAGCCTCAGCCCGACCACGAGACGTCGTACTTCACGTCGCCCTTGGGCTGAGAGACGACGCTCGTGACGACGAATCCGCGCACGTTCGCGCGATCGCACGCGCCGAGGATCGAGCCCGCGATTCCGTCGGCGTAGGCCTGCAGCGAGAAGTCGCGTGAAGGAAAGCCGCTCAGCGTGATCACGCAGGATCGGTCGTCGCTCGCGCTCGGCTCGAACCCGAGGGTGCCCGTGCCTCGCGTGAGCGCGCCGTGCACCATCTGTCCGCGCGAGAGGAGGCGCACGGGACCGTTCGTCGTCGACATGCGCACGAGGCCGGCCACGAGCGGGGTGCCGAGCGTCTGCACCATCACGCGCCGCCAGAAGCGCGTGTATTCGTCTGGGCCGATCACGACGTAGAGCGCCTCGACGAGCGCGAGGTGCTCGGTGAGATCGACCCACGCGATCGACAAGAGCTGCCGCATCTTGGCCACACGCGCCTCGCCGACCTTGGCGATCACGTCGCGCGCGCGCGGCGATCGATCGAGCTCGGCGAGGACCGAGTGCGTCAGCACGGCGCGCGCAGCCCTGGAGGTGGTGGCCACGGGCGCGTTGATACAGGGCGCGCGGGTCGCGGTCACGGCAAAGGTTCGGGGCCGTCGTCACGTATACTCGCCGCGTTGGAACGCGGTCGCGTCATCGGAGAGAAGTACGAGCTGGTCGCTCCCATCGGCGAAGGCGGGATGGGCATCGTCTGGCGCGCCAAGCACGTGACGCTCGGACGCGAGGTCGCGCTCAAGCGCGTGATCGGCGACAACGCGGGCGAGACCACGCTGCAGCGCTTCCTCCGCGAGGCGCAGAGCGCCGCGTCCGTGCGGAACGCGAACGTCGTCGACGTCGTCGACTACGGGCGCGACGCGGGAGGCGATCCGTACCTCGTGATGGAGCTCCTCGAGGGCGAGAGCCTCGAGCAGCGCCTCAAGCGCAGCCCGCCGCTCACGCTCGACGAGGCGCTCGATCTGCTCGATCAGGCGCTCGTCGGCCTCACCGCGATCCACGACGCGGGGATCGTCCACCGCGACCTCAAGCCCGCGAACCTCTTCCTCGCGAAGGTGGCGAACAGCGCGGCGGTCGTCGTGAAGGTGCTCGACTTCGGCATCGCGCGGCCCGCGGCGCCCGACGCGAGCGCGCTCACGCACACGATGCAGACGCTCGGGACGCCGCACTACATGTCGCCCGAGCAGGTGCGCTCCGCGAAGAACGTGGACGCGCGCAGCGACGTCTACGCGATGGGCGTGATCCTCTACCAGGTCGTCACGGGACGACTTCCGTTCGAGGGCCCGAGCGCCACCGCGATCATCGCGGCGATCGTCACCGAAGATCCGCCGACGATCCGATCGCTGCGCCCCGAGGTGCCCGAGCTCGTCGCCGAGATCGTGCAGCGCGCGATGTCGCGACGCGCCGACGATCGGTTCCTCGACGCGCGCGCGCTGCGCGATGCGCTCTCGCGTGGGCGTCGTGGCGAGACGCTGCCGGGTCTCGAGGTGGGTCGCGTGAGCGTGACGGCGCCGACGGTCGTCATGAGCACGCCACCGGGCACGGGGCCCGCTTCCGGAGGAGGCAGCGCCGTCGACGCGAGCGCGCGCGCCGGGACGACCGAGCGGATCCCCGCCAAGCCCCGCGGACGGCGCGGCTTCTTCGCGATGTTCGGCATGTTGGGCACCGCGACGGCCGCGGGCCTCGCGCTCTTCGCCGCGCAGAACCGCAGCGCATCACCCGACGGAATTGCGCCCGCCCCCCCGCTGCAGACGCCCTCTGCGGCGACGGGATTCCAAGGCGATGGGCTCGCGGTCCGCGGCGGTGGTGGCGGCGGCGGGAGTGTCGGCTTCGACGAAGGCGCAGCGTCCGGCGGGCGCGTCGGATCGCCGCCTCCAGGCGGACCGCCTGCGGTGGCTCCGGTGGAGCCCACCATCCCGACGTTGATCGGCGAGCCGACGCCGCTCCCGCTGCTGGCCGCGCGCTGGCGAGCGCTCGAGGCCGGCGATCGCAGCGGCCTCGTCGTGCGTCCGCTCGGCGATGGATGGGTGCTCGCCACGGCGAGCCCGGGCCTCGCCGAGCGCGTCGCGCGCGCGCTCGGGACCACGTCGCGACCCGAAGACGCGCCTGCGCTCTCGGGCACCATCCTCACGCCGCGCCTGTTCCGTACGAACGCGCGGTCGAACGTACGGCGCGGTCCCACGCAAGAGGCAGGTCTCATCGCGACGGTCACCGACGACGCGCTGCTCGTCGGCATGATCGGGACGATCGACGAGCAGATCTCGGGCGCGGGAGAGACCGAGGGCTGGGTGCGCGTCTTCGGCTCGAGCGCGCTCGACGGCTGGACCGCGCGACGCTTGCTCGAAGAGGACGGTCGCTGCGCCCCGCCGATCGACGCCTTCGCGCCCACCGAGGTCTTGTCGCGCGTCACGCTGCACGAGGGCGCGGTCGTGTACGACGCGTTCCTCGGCATCGACGAGCGCAGCGCGCGCATCTACGAGACCGACGCGATGTGCAACCTCATGGAGCGCCACGTCGTGCGCACTGCGGGCGCGCTGGCCGATGCGTTCGTGACGGAGCTGTCGAACCATGGCGAGTCCGTGCTCGTCTTGGCCGAGTGGCCCTCGGGTCGCGTCGCCGCAGACGGCCGACAGACGTGGACGGCGCGCGTGGTCTCGGACATCGACACGGTCGTGTGGGACATGCGGCTCGCGTCCGGGCAGAACCTGCCCGACGTGCGACGCGATGGGCTCGGCGGCCCGTTCAGCCGCGGTCCCAACGGCGACGAGGCGTTCTTCCCGCTTCGCATCCGCAGGCCGCGCGAGCGCGTGTGGCTCACGTGGAACGAGACGCGTCGCACCTTCGAGCCGCTCGCGACGCCGACGCTGCCGGAAGACGAGGCGCCGCCCGAAGACGACGCGCCGCTCGGAACCGACCGGTAGCTCCCGCAAGAGACGAAAGCCCAAAAAGACGAAAGCCCAAAAACGAAAGCCCCGAGACGTGAGTCCCGGGGCTTCGTCGTGTCAGCGCGCCGCTCGGCGCGTTCCGTCAGAGGCCTTCGATCGGCTGCACGCCAGCGCCGTAGATCGTCGAGAGACGGCGGACGAGGTCGATGTTGTCGCGGAAGCGGCGGAGGTCTGCGGCGGCGCCTGCCGTGCGGAGGGCCTCGGCGTGGAGGAGCATCAGCGCCCCGACGCCCGTCTCACGTCCGCCCGCGTCCGGGTAGCTGACGGCGATGTAGCGGAGGCCGCTTCCACCGTCGGCGGGGAGGTCATCCGTGAACTCGATGGTCGGCGTGCCGGCCGGGAGGCCGATCGCCTCGTTGGCGTCGAGCACCCAGATGCGCGAGCGGTTGAGGAAGTCCTGGTCGTAGGTCTGCGGCATGAACGACATGCCCAGTACGCTCGCGAACAGCTGCACGGAGAAGCCGACGTTCGGCGTGATCGGCGTTCCGGGCATGTCGCCGTCGACGATCTGCAACGGATCCGGGTAGACGACGTTGCCGCCGCTCGCGCGCGGGGCGATCGAGCGCCAGTCCTCGCCCAGCATGCCGCGGAAGAGCCCAGTCATCGCGGGGCCGAACGAGCTCGCGAAGTTGATCTGGTAGCGGCGGATGTCCGTGTCCGTGTCTCGACCGAGGAAGTACGTGGTCGGATCCGTCAGGACGATGAGGGCCGCGAGCTTGTCGTAGAAGTATCCGACCCGCTCGAGCTGATCGAACCAGAAGTACCCGGCGTCGAAATTCCAGGTGGTCTCGAGGTAGCGACCGTCGATCGCGTTGATGCGCGCAGCGGAGAGCACGCCACCTCCCGACACCATGAGCGGCGTGCCATCGGGGGCGGTGCCTTCCGCGTAGGTGCCGGGCTCCGGCGCCG
>CAZCVE010000012.1:94121-187880 GCA_964502175.1 uncultured Sandaracinaceae bacterium | reverse complement strand
CCGGGCGTCGACCCCGATGCAGGGAAGCAGGGTGGCGCGACGGAGCCGGGACGGTCGGGGGTGGGGCCTCGTCCGCTCGCAGTCCTCGGTCTCGCGCCTTCGGCGCTCACCTGCGGGCTCGCTCCCTCAACCCCACCCCCGACCGTCCCTCACGGGACGGTTCCTTCCTAGGGCCAGGTCATCGGAGCGCACTGGCACTCGCCGCCCATCACGGTGCGCATGCGCGTGCCGCTGGGGCAAGTGCCGCCGCCCGTACACGACACGACGCAGGCCATGGTCGTGTCCGTCATCGAGACTGGTCGGCAGTTGCGCGCGTCCGTGCACGTTCCCCCACCACCGCACGCCGTCATGCAGGAGCCGCCGATGCAGGCGAGCGACGCGGGGCAGTTGGGGGGCGTGCCACACGCGGTGTACTCGCGCGCCGACACGGGCGTGAACGCATCGAGGCCGGGTGCATCGGGCCGCGGGCCGCTGTCTTGGGGGACGTTCGCGTGGCAGCGCAGATCGACCGGATCGCAGTACGGAAACGCAGCAGGGCACGCGCCGGTCGCGCACCCGTAGAAGCCATCCGTCGGTGCCTGTGGTGAGCACGCCGCGAGGCTCGCCACGAGCGTCGTGAGCGAGAGGAGCGCGAAGAGAGAACGCGCGCGCATCAGAAGCTCCCTTCGATCGACAGGCCGAGCGGTGCGATGCGGAGGCGGGTCTGGCTCGAGCTCGAGCCGCCCGACAGCGCGCGCTCGAGGCCCCATCCCACGCCCACGACGACCATCGCGCTGCCGGTGAGCAGCGCAGCGAGACCCGCGCCCGTGAGGATCGGCGCGCTGTCGTAGACACCCGCCACGCTGCTCCACTCGGTGCCTGCGGGCGTCGAGTTCACGGCGGCGATGTCGGACGCGCCGACTCCGTAGAGGATCGCGCCCGCGATCGCGAGGCCTGCGCCCACGCCCGCCACGATCCACGGGGCCGGCTCGTCGCGACCACCCGCTCCGCCGCTCCCGCCTCCCGCCTCCGAGCCCGGCGGCACGATGTCGAGCGTCACGTCTTCACCGCCGCGCACCGCGAGGCGCTGGCGCGAGGTACGACCGTCGCGATCGCGGAGCACGATCTCGTGCGTGCCCACGCCGAGCGCGATGCGACCCGCGACGCGCGGCCAGTCGCCCTCTGGGCGCATCGAGACGCCATCGACGGAGAGGCGCACGTCGTCTGACGCAGGCGGCACCGTGAAGTGACCCACGAGCGCGCGAGCGCGCGCGAGCAGCGCATCGACCTGCGTGCGTTGCTCCTCGGTCAGCGGACGAACGTCGCTCGCGAGCGCAGCCTCGAGCGCATGGATCGCGGCCGCGTAGTCGCCCATCTCGAACGACGCCATGCCGATGCCGCGCTGTGTGCGCGCGTTGGGGAACGACGCGTTCGCGCGCTCGAAGAGCGCACGCGCCTCGACCCAGCGGCTGGCCTGGAACTCCGAGAGCGCGCCGTCGATGAGCGCCGCGTACTCGGGCGGCTCGGCCTGCTCCGTCTCCGCCGCCTCCTGCGCGCGCGTAGCGCACGGCAGCGAGGAGAGGAGCAGCGCTGAGAGGATCGCGGTCGACAGACGACCCATCACGAGAGTGAGGCTCCGCATTCCGGCAAAGCTTCGCACGGCGCGTGTCCGAGCGGTGAGTCCGACGTGCCGCGATCAGTCGGCGGCGCTGCAGCCGATCGCGTCCATGCTCCCCGCGGCGCACGGGCAGCAGCCACACGCGGTCTCCGGTCCGCCGCACTCCTTCACGCAGGTGATCGCGCGGAAGCACGTGGGCGGGCACTCCACCGTGAGGTTGCACTCGCCCGCGCCGATCGAGCCTGCGTCGCCACGAAAGCCTGCGTCCGACTCGACGACGGCCGCGTCGGTCTCGCCGGGCTCCGGTGCATCGACACCGACCGAGCCATCGCCCGCGTTGAACGCGTCCTCGCCCGGGGTGACGGGCGCGTCGTTCACGCTGTGCGCGTCGACGGCGAGGGGCGCGTCGATCGCGGGTGTGCCGGTGTCCGTCTCCACGGTGCCGCCGGTGTCCACGGCGGCGGTGCCCGTGTCATTGGTCGTCGAGCCTTGCTCGCAGGCGCCGAGCCCGAGGGTGAAGAGGAGCGCGAGGAAGGTGTGGAAGAGGCGGAGCGAAGTCATGGGCGAGGATCTAGCCGAACTCCGTCGCGTGCGCATGACCGCTCGCGTGCCACGCTCGGTCGATGCCGTCCGCGCGCGCAGCGATCTTCGACATGGACAAGACGCTCGTGCGCGCGAACACCGGCATCCGCTACGCGCAGTGGCGCGTGCGCGAGAAGAAGATGCCGGCGCGAGAGCTCGCGCGCGTCCTCGGGTGGTCGCTGCAGTACACGCTCGGCGTCGTCGACGCAGAGGCCGTGAGCCGCTTCGCCGCGCGCACGCTGACGGGCATCGACGAGGCCGCGTTCGCCGAGGAGTGCCTCGGTTGGTTCCGCGCCGACGTGCTGCCGCTCGTCGCCGAGCGCGCGCGCGCCGAGGTGGAGAAGAAGCGCCGCGAGGGCTTCGTGCTCGCGATCCTCTCGGGCTCGAGCCCCTACGCCGCCGAGCCGCTCGGCCGTGAGCTCGACATCGCCCACGTGCTCTGCACGCGCCTCGCGGTGAGCGAAGGACGCTTCACCGGCGACGTGGTGCTGCCGCTCGCGTTCGGTCGCGGCAAGGTCGAGCTCGCGAACGTCTGGGCGCGCGATCACGACATCGACCTGCGGAAGAGCATCTTCTACTCGGACTCGATCAGCGATCTCCCGATGCTCGAGCACGTGGGCGAGGCGCGCGTGATCAACCCCGACCCGCGCCTCAGCTGGCAAGCGCGACGCCGCGGCTGGCCCGTCGAGCGTTGGTAGACGTCGTCAGCCCTACGGCCGCGTTTCGCCTGCTCGTCGACGCGCTCCGGTACCCGCGGCCTCGCGCGCGCCGCGCGATCACATCGGCGTGATCGTCACGCTTCCGTGGCCGTGCATCGTGCGCGGCGTGATGCCGACTGTCGTGCCGCTCGCGAACGAGCCGCCGCCGCCCGCGGACTGTCCGATCATGTCGGCCTGCGCGGCGCCGCCGGAGTAGCCACCGCCGCCGCCCGCGAGATCGTTGCCGCCGCCCGCGCCGCCGCCGAATCCACCCGCAGGCATCGCGCCACAGCTCTCCGACGTCGCGCGCGCGCCGCCTGCGCCGCCGCTCGTGAACGCGCGTCCGCCGCTGCCTTCGCCGCTGTCACCATCGGCGCTGAGCCCGCCACCGCCGCCGCCCTCGTGCGCCACGCTCTGTCCGCCCGCGCCGCCGATGCCGCCGAGCACGGTGCTCGAGCTGCCGCCCGCGGTGGTGAGCGACGCGTCTTGTCCGGCGATCACGTACGAGCTGAAGGCGCTGGCGCCACCACCGCCGCCCGCCACGACGAGCGCTGTCGAAGCGCCGCGCACGACGAACGTGCCGCCGCCGCCGCTCGCGCCGCAGCCGTCGCCCAAGTACGCGATCGGCTCGGGACGCTCACCGACGAGGATCGAGAGGCTCTCTCCAGCCGTCACCGGGACGATGGCCTCGACGCGCGCGCCTTGTCCGCCCGCATAGCTGGTGGAGCCGCTGAGCGCATCGCCGCCGCTCGCGCCCTCCGCGAGCACGCGCACGCTCGTGACGCCTTCAGGCACGAGGTACGTCGCGATCGAGCCCGTGTACCCGAACGTGCTGCCGGTGCCCGGCGCGTCGAGCGCGGAGTACGCATCGCGCGAGAACGCATCGGCGGCCGAGGGCGCGTCCGCGGCGATCGGGGCGTCGAGCGCGACCCGCGCGTCGATCGCGACCGGCGAGTCGGAGGCCGTGAACGCGTCGACCGAGCTCGCTGCGTCGATCGTGCTGCTCGCGTCGAGAGCGGAGAACGCATCGGGGAACGGCGCGTCGAGGCCCACGCCCGCATCGCTCGAGGCTGCGTCGGTGACGACGGGGCCCGCGTCGCGGCGGGCTGGACGGCTGTCGCAGCCCACGACCGCAGCGAGCGACACGACGACGAGACCAGACGCGACGAGACGGAGTTCCATCGGCGCAGCGTCGGCCTGCGTGTGCTCCGCGTCAATCGCGAGGGTCGGAGGTGGGCGGGATACCGTCGCTCTTCTCGATCGCGCGCGCGACGGTGGCCACGAGCTCGTCCGGCGCGAAAGGCTTCGCGAGCGACGCGTAGCGCCCCTCTTCGATCCCGCGGCGCGCGAGCTCTTCGGCGACGTGTCCCGAGCAGACGAGCACGGGCTTGCCTGGACGACGCGCGGCCCACCGCTCGAGGAGCTCGCGGATCGGCGTGCCCGGCATCACGGCGTCGGTGCAGAGCAGATCGATCTCGCCCGCGTGTCCGTCGAGCAGCGACAGCGCCTCGGTGCCGTCGTGC
Organism: uncultured Sandaracinaceae bacterium; assembly: GCA_964502175.1. Lineage (GTDB taxonomy): Bacteria > Myxococcota_A > Polyangia > Polyangiales > Sandaracinaceae > JAFLCL01. Next base: position 183,480 of record CAZCVE010000012.1, on the reverse strand, counting down.
GCGACGAGCACGTCGCAGCCCGCCTCGGTCAGCACCGCGCGCATGAGACGCAGCGCCGCGGCATTGTCTTCCGCGACCAGCACGGTCTTGCCTGCGAGCGAGCGCGGCTCCGCTGCGCGCGCCGCGGTCGTGGGCGCCGCAGCTTCGACGCTCGGGAACCACAACGCTGCGCGCGTACCGGAGCCCAGCGTGCTCGCCAGCTCGAGGCGACCTCCGCTCTGCCCGGCGATGTGCTTCACGCTCGAGAGGCCGAGGCCCGTGCCACGGCCGTCTTCTTTGGTGGTGAAGAACGGCTCGCACGCGCGAGCGAGCGTCGCGTCGTCCATGCCCGCGCCGTCGTCTTCGACCTCGAGCACGCTCCACTCGCCCGCGGGGATCGTGTGTGGGTGACCTGCGCGTGGTTCGGTCAGACGCGCGAGGCGCGCGCGCACGACGAGCTTTCCGCCCGACGGCATCGCGTCGCGGGCGTTGAACGCGAGGTTCAGGAGCACCTGGTGGAGCTGACCTGCGTCGGCGAGCGCCCACGGCGCCTGGGTGTTCTCGACGTGGACGACGATGTCCGACGGCAAGAGCCGCCTCAGCGTCTCGGCGTACGCGTCCACGAGCGCGACGAGCGAGAGCACACGCGGCGAGCGCACCTCGCGACGACCGACGACCAGCAGCTGACGCGCGACGTTCGAGGCTTGGTCGAGCGCGACGTGGATGCCGTCGGCCGCGGCCCGCACGTGCTCGTCGCTCGATCGCCGCAGCTGTCCGTTGTGGAGGCCGATCACGGTCAGGTGGTTGTTGAAGTCGTGACCGAGCCCGGCCGCGAGCTGCGCGACGACCTCCATCTTCTGCGACGCGACCGCCGCGCGCTCCGCGTCGAGCAGCGCGCGCTCGGCGGCGACGCGCTCGGCGGACTCGGCCTCCACGCGCGCGAGCGAGGCCTCGACGCGCTCGACGACCCACGAGACGACGTAGCCGAGCGAGGCCATGCCGAGCACCGCGACGGCCGACGTGCGCACCCAGACGCGCGGGAGCGCCATCGAGACGTCCGACGGGTCTGGTGCGCCGAGCAGGCCATTCGTGAGCGCGATCGCCGTCGCGGTGGTCGCGAGGATCACGATGCCGAGCACGGTCACGAGCGCCGACTGACCGAGCAACAACGCAGCCACGACGAGCGACGTGACGAGCAAGACGGTCGGCCCCGCGAGCAGGCCGATCCGCAGCATCCCGACGACGCCGCACGTGAGGATGACGATCACGAGCACCCACGCGCGCGCACGCCAGGGCACGCGCGGATGGAGCGAGGCCGCGAGCGCCGAGACCGTCGCGAGGTCGACGCCGAAGAAGATGGCGCGAGACGTCGCGTCCGCGAAGCCGGTCCAGATCGGCACGAGGCCGATCGCGAACGTGGTGAGCACGAGCAGCCCGAGGCGTCGGCTCAGCGCCGCGCGCCAGAGCGCCGGTGGCTCCGTGGGTTCGCTCCCCGCTGACATGCGCGCGAGCCTACCAAAGAGATCCCGCGCGGTGACGCTCAGGACGTCGTGATGTCGCGACACCGACTCTCAGGTGCATGCCCACGACCACGCGCTCACGCGACAGCGATCGCACCAGAAGCACGTCGCCACGCCGCCCGAGCCCCACCACAGCTCGCGCGTGCCGTTGTCGAGCAGCCCATCGAGCGGGAGGCGCGAGTCGAGCGAGAGCAAGTGCGGCATCACGCGCCCGCACGTCGTGCAGTCCGGGTACGACGCGTCCTGGACGAAGTACGCGAGGCCACCGACGCGGTCGCAGCGCGCCTCGCTGCTCTGTCCCCACGTGCGGTGGAGCGCCTCGCCGGTGATCGGCACGAGCTGCACGCGCGTCGACGCGATCGCGGGGTGCGCCTCCTCGCGCGCGACCGTCTCTTCGTCGATGCGATCGTCGTCTGCGATCGGCTCGCCGCGCTCGTCGTGCGCGAACCAGCGCTCGACGCCCTCGTCCGCGCACCACGCCAGATCGAGGGCGAGCACCAAGCGCGAGAGCGAGACGCCGAGCCCTTCGGGCACCGGATCGAGCGTGATCACGTGGTGCATGCGCACGCGCGCGCCGCTCGCATGCGCGGCCTCGACACGACCGCCGAGCGCATGCGTCGGCGCGCTCGCGTCGAACGCCGGAGCCGCGTTGCGGCGTGGCTCCGTGAAGTGGCCAGGCTCGTACGCGAGCTCGAACACCGCGTCGCCGACGAGCCGACGGAGGCGACCGTCCTCGACGGCGTAGCCCGCCCAGCGCAGCGGCCACTCCGCGTGGAGCAGGAGTCCCTGCGCGAGCAGACGATCGACGTCGTCCTCCTCTTCGCGGCTCAGCATCAAGAGGATGCGCGCGACCTCCGCGCGGTGCGCGCATTCGAGATCGTGGAGCGCCGCGCGAAGGAGCGGCGTGACCTCTTCGCGGTGCGCGCGAAAGAGCGCGTCCATCTCGATCTGCCGGACGACGAGCGCGAGCGGATCTCTCGCGAACCGCTCGGGCTCGACCATCGCGAGCGCGCGCACGTAGTCGCGGTCGGACCGCCACGAGCCCGGCAGACGCTCGCCCTCGAGGATCACCTCCATCGCGGGCCACCACCACGCGCGCGGAAACGTGCGCAGCGTGTCGAGCGGCCGGACGCCGGGATACATCACGTGCTCCGCCGTCGCGAGCACGTAGTCGTTCACGAGCTCCGCGGTGAACCCGGCCGACGCCGGGTCCGACTTCGCCCGCACCATCTCCCAGTAGCGAGCCTCGAAGTCCTTCATCCGGGCGTGGGCTTCACGGGAAGAAGCGCTCGACGCTGACGGCGCCCTCCGCGACCTCTTCGGGGAGGTAGCGCATCGGGATCGTGCGGTTCGCGAGCCAGAGCGCCGCTTGATCGGCGAAGTGCTCGTCGTTCGGGAAGCCCGACTGACCGCCGGGCAGGATGTTCTGGCCGCGCACGCCATCCGGTCCGAGCGCGATCACCATGCGGAACACGGGCCCCGAGCCGTGCGTCCAGTCGTTCGTGTCGAGGCCGGGGTTGGCGGCGTCGATGTCGAACTGATCGCCGGGGCGCGGGAAGTGCGGGAGCGACGCGCGCGGATCGTCCATCGGCAGATCGGGCATGAGCGGCAGCACCGTCGGCGTGATCTTGAACGAGCTCAAGAGCAGATCGAGCTCGGAGCTCGAGCCCGCGCCGCCGAGCTGTCCGCCGACGAGCGAGTCGAAGCGCACCTGGTGGCGGTAGCCCCAGCGCCAGTCGTCCCAGTCCGTGCTGCCGAAGCCGCCGCGGAGATCCTCCGTGGGCTCCGAGCGCAAGAACGTGAGCGCGAGGTCCACGGCGCGGAGCGCGATCTCGCGGCTCGACTCGATGGGCGTCGTGCGGAGATCGTCGAAGAACACGCTCTCGTTCGTCGCCGGATCGAAGCTGCCGAGCGACAGCGGGTTTCCTGCGCCGCGACCCTCTTCCATGAGGAGCATCGTCTGCGTGCGGAACGTGTCACCGGTCACGGCCGGCGAGAGATCGCCCGGGATGCCTTCGTCGTTCAGCACCTCGCCGTAGTAGTTCACGACCCACGCGTGAAAGACGCTCGTCGCGATGCTGTTCTCCGCGTCACCGGCGGCGAGCGGCGCGTAGAACGTCTCGACGCCAGAGGGCGTGTGGAAGCCCGCGTCGCGCCACGCCTCGATGCGGCGCTCGACCTCTTCGTAGTCCGCCTGCGCGGCAGTCCACCGCGCGGCCATGCGCGCCTCGGGCGTGCCCGCCGTCGGAGTGCCCGCCGCCGCGTCGCGCGCGCGATCGATCGCGTCGAGCAGCACGGGCACCCACTCGGGCCCGAGGTTCGAGTGGTGGTCGCCCTGGATGCGCTGCATCTCCTCGAGCGACGCCGTGTCCGAGGCGATCGCGGACTCGAGCCGCTCGGCGATGCGCTCACCGCGGTAGCCCTCGATCCACGGACCGCCGATGTAGTAGGGGTCGTCGAAGATGTCGTTGTCGGTCGCGATCGCGCCCGGATCGTTGTTCGCCATCATCACGTACTGACGCCCCGGATCGACGGCCTGCGGCCACTCGTCGAAGGGCACGACGTGCTCGTTCGGATCGCCCGCGTTGGCCATCGCCTCGTCCACGCGACCGCGCGCGTCGAGGGGCAGGTGCCATGCGCCGTAGCGCGTTCCGTCGATCAAGCGGCGCGGGTCGGCGCCGGGGATCCAGCGGTTCGTCATCGGATCACGCGGCAGGTGATCGCGCGCGGGGACCGCGTGGTACGCGCTGTAGACGACCGAGCCGTCCGCGTCGGATGCCATCATGCTGCCGCCGTAGCCGACGAAGTGACGCAGCGCCTGGCGGAAGTCCTCGACGTTGTCCGCCTCGGTGAACTGTCGGAACGCGCGGAGCAGCGTGCCTCCGTCGAACGGCCCGTAATAGAAGCTCACCGCGGTGATGCGGCCGTCGCCGTCGACGTCCTCCGGCACGACGAGCCCGCCGAGCGTGTGCACCTTCGACTCGCCCGCGCCGAGCGTCTCCTCGACCGTCGTCGCGCGACCTTCGATCGACGTGATCCAGCGGCCGTCGAACGTGGTGAAGCGCGGGATCATCTCCGTGCGACCGACCGAGCCGAGCGCAGGCACGTCGGCGATCACGAAGGGCTCGTCGATGCGCACGAGCGCCCGATCGGTGCCGTCGAAGCGCGACGACATCGGCAGACCCGCGGCGTCGAGCGTGACCTCTTCCGTGTACCAGTCGGTCACGTCCGCGAAGTACGCGGTCTGCGTCCACGCGATGCGGCCGTTGGTACCGACGCCCATCGCAGGAAGGCCGGCGATCGTCGCGCCGAGGAGGCGCGTGTCTTCGCCCGCGCCACCGAGCAGCATCGTGTCGATGCCGAGCTGCCAGAAGAGCGGCGGCACGCTGAGCTCGAGGTGGCCGTCGCCCGCGAGGAGCGAGCTGCCGTCCGGAGTCGCGCTGCCCATCACGGCCCAGCCGTTCGATCCGTAGCCTTCATCGGGGTCGCGCGAGAAGCGCGCCTCGAAGCGCTCGAGGCCCGAGACGAGCCGATCGAGCATCGCGCGCTCGGGCAGCACACCGCGAAGCGCCTCCAACGACCCGGGCGTGAATTGCCTGCGGATCGTGGGCGATCCTTCACCGCCGCCCATGCCGCCGGTCTCCACGCCCCAGCCGTAGGCCGAGCTGATGTCGTTGGCCGGCGCGTAGTGATCGATGATGTCGTCTTGTAGGCCCTGCACGCGGAGCGCGCGGTTGGGCGCGTCCGCCGCGAACACGTCATCGACGCGATCGAACGTGCGGCTGCGGCCGACGTCGCCGCCCTCGAAGCTCGTGCCGTAGAGCACGCTCGCGCCGGTCGCGACGACGTCACGGCGATCCCACGGCGTCATCAGATCGGCGGGGTTGCGCGCGCCGAGGAAGCTCGCGCCGAGCATGAGCTCGCGAGGCGCGAGGAGGCGCCGCGCGCGCACCTGCTCGATGTACGCGTTGATGCCTTCGGCGAACGCGTCGAGCTCCGCGCCTTCTTCTTCGTCCACGCCCGCGAGGTAGAGGTCGGTGATGTGCGCGGCGCCGGTGAGTCGGTTCTCGAGATCCGTCTCGAGCGCGGCATCACCGAGCAGCTCCGAGATGCGGCCCTGCGACAGACGTCGCGTGAGGTCCATCTGGAAGAAGCGATCGCGCGCCATGATGAAGCCGAGGATGCGCATCGCGTCGACGCGGTTCTCTGCGTAGACGTGCGGCACGTCGAGCTCGGTGCGCACCACGAACGCCTCGCCCGAGAGCTCGGGCAGCGTCCATCGCTCGATGACCTCCGTGTCGGTGAACGGCGCGGGCAGCGGCGGATCGGGCGGCCCCGAGTCGGGCCCCGAGTCGACGTTCTCGGCGGGCGCGTCGAGTCCTGCGTCCGGGGCGGGCGTGGGATCGCAGCTGCAGCCGATCACGACAGCGGGCACGACGGGCACGAGGAGCGCGGCGAGGAGCGAAGAGCGCATAGGCCGGCGAGCGTAGCCGTTTCGACGCCGTCAGTACGGGTAGTGCTGGCGCGGACGCACGAGTACCCTCCGCGCGCATGAACCCAACTCTCCGTGCTCGGACCGGCGCCGCAGTGCTCGTCGGTCCCCTCCTGCTCGCGGGCACCGCGGTCGCCGTTGCGCAGACCCTGCCTGCACTCACCGTCGGCGCTCCGCCGACTCCGATGACCGCCCCGGCGATGCCGACCCTCGCCCTGACGATCGCTGCACCATCCGAGGTGCAGATCGATGCAGCGGGCGGCGCGCTCGATGCGCAGATGGCGCTCCTCCAGAACGACTCCGCGGTCACCACGGACTCCGACTCGGGTCCCGGCGTGGACGCGCAGATCGTGACGTTCCTCGCGCCGGGCACGTACCAAGTCCGCGTCGGAGAGTGGCGCGGTCGCGCGATGAGCGCGCAGGTGTCGGCGCGGGTCCTTCCGCCGATGACGCCCGCCGCGCAGATCACGCCCGGCGCACCGCCGGCTGTGATCAACACGCCGCAGGGTGACTCGCCGCGCGCCGCGAGCGCGGAGGCGACACTCACGATCGCGTCCGCGGGCAACTACCGTCTCGATGCCACCTCGAGCGGCGACGCTGAGCTGATGATCATCCAGAACGGCGCGATGGTGCAGCAGGACTCGGACACCGGCGAAGGCACGAACGCGCAGATCACACGACAGCTCACGCCCGGCGCGTACACGCTCCGCGTGCGCGAGTACGGCAACGGCGCAGGCGCCATCACCGTCACCGTCGCCCCCCAGCCGTGAGGAAGACCATGAGACACCACAAGACGCTCACGCTGTTCGCTCTCGTCCCCGTGCTCGCGATCGGTTGCGGCTCAGAGGCCGCGCCTGCTGCACCCGCGGCACCGACCGCACCCGTCGCGCCGGCCACGCCTCCGCCCGTGCCGGCCTCGGCCCCGGGCACCCTCACGTTGGGGGCGCCCGCCTCGACGGTCGCCGTCCCGGCCGTCCCGACGTTCGACTTCACAACCACTGCACCGGGCGAGTACCAGGTCGACGGCGTGGGTACTCCCGACGTGCAGCTCTTGCTCATGCAAGGCGACAGCCTCGTGGCCGAAGACGGCGACTCGGGCGACGGCGTCAATGCGCGCGTCGTGGCCTTCCTCGCGCCAGGCACCTACCAGGCCCGGTTCCCGGAGTGGCAGGGACGCGCGCTCACGGGCACCGCGCAGGTCACGCAGCTTCCGCTGCTCGCGCCCGCGGGTCAGATCGCGCCGGGCGCTCCGGCCACCACCGTGAACACCCCGGCGGGCGAGTACCGACGCGCTGCGAGCGCCGAACTCTCGCTCACGATCGCCGCGCCCGGCAATTTCCGCATCGACGCGACCACGGCGACCGGCGCAGGCCGCGACGCCGAGCTCACGATCCACCGCGATGGCGCGGTCGTCGCCGAGGACTCCGACTCGGGAGAAGAGAACAACGCGCAGATCACGCAGCAGCTCGCCGCGGGCGAGTACCGCATCCGCGTGCGCGACTGGGTCAACCGCGACGCGCAGATCTCGGTGACCGTCACCGCGCTCTGAACCCCACGTTCCCGCTTCGATCCGGCCTGCACGCGAACCTCACGCGCTGCAGGCCGGTTTCGTTCAGGGTGTACGCTCGCGCGATGCACGCGAAGTCGAGCGCGCTCCTCGTCTGCTTCTTCGTCGTCGCCTGTGGCCGCACCCGCTACCTCCCATCCGACGCTGGCGAGAGCGACCGCGATGCCTTCACGGCGCCCTCGATCGATGCACCGATGGCGAGCGAAGACACACCCGCGAGCGACGCGCCGACGGTCTCGCCCGACGCATTCGCATCCTCGTTCGACGCGTTCACGGCCCCACCCGACGCGTTCAGCGCAGACGCGTTCGGCCCCGACGTGTTCGGTCCCGACGCGTTCGTCGACCCCGCGTGCGCGGCGATCCTCGCAGACGGCGCGAGCGGTACCGACGACGACGTGTTTCGCTGTGGCGTCACCGGCCAGCTCGGTCGCTGCCGCATCGCCGACGCGCGCGAGTGCCCCACGTGCGCGTGCGACTACTACACGATCAACGACAGCTGGGACTGCGCCGCGCGGTGCCCCGCCGATCTCACGCCGACGGGCTGCTACGTCTTCCGCGGCTCGGGCGACACGACCTTCCCCGTCGGCTTCGACTGCGCGAGCGCGGTCGGAACTGTCGGTGTCGGCGCGTGCATCCTGCGGCACGAGCTCCTCGCGGGTCACTGCGCGGCGTGCGTCTGCACCTCGTGACTGGGGGGATCACCCAGATGCATGCAGCGGACGGCGCGCGCGGGCCGCTGTTATGCTGGCTTCGCATGCTTGCTTCTCGTCTCCTCGTGATCGCGGCGATCGCCGTGAGCGCCGTCGGCTGCGCAGACGGAGAGCGCGACTTCCGGCGCGACACGGGTCGCCCCTCCGTGTTCGACGCGGGCATGGCCGCCGACGCATACGTACCGCCTGGTGTCGACGCGCACGTCGCGCCCGTCGACGCGTACGTGCCCCCGGGTGTCGATGCGTGGAGCGCGCCGCCCGACGCGTACGTCGTCCCCGGCGTCGATGCGTGGAGCGCGCCGGTCGACGCGTTCTCCGCCGGCACGGGCCGCTACCTCGATCGCTGCGCGAGCCCGCGCGACTGCGCGAGCGCGAGGTGCATCGCCGATCGCGGCGGCACGACGTTCTGCACGCGCGACTGCACGAGCGATCTCCAGTGCGCGCACGAGCACGTATGCATCGGCGGGCAGTGCATCCCCGACGACACGGGCGAGGCGTGCTCCTCGGCGAGCGGCGCCGCGTCGTGCGCGACGAGCCTCTGCGCAGGCAACGCGACCACGGGCATCGGCCACTGCACGCGCGCGTGCACGACCTCGAACGAGTGCCCCGCGGGCTACGCGTGCGCGCGCGTCGATGCGTCGACGAAGATCTGCGTCGACATCGAGCGACCGTGCGCGAGCCCGTCGGACTGCAACACCGGCCTCTGCTTCGACGCCACGGGCTGCACCTCGAATTGCGAGAGCGCAGCGGACTGTCCGCGTCGACTCGACGGCCTGCCGCCCTACACGTGCGACCTCGTCTCGGGGCAGCGCGTCTGCGTCGTGCCGACGGATGTCGTCGGCGAAGATCCCGCGGGCGCGTCGTGTCGCGTCGACGCCTCGGGCCTCGTCTACACGTGCCGCAGCGGCGCGTGCGACACCGACGCGCCGCTCGGTCCCATGTGCACGCAGGCGTGCACGGCGCAGGGCGGCTGCGGTCTCGGACTCGGCTGCTACCCGCTCGCGGACAGCGGGACGGTCACGCTGATCTGCTCGCGCGCGGGCAGCGGCGATCTCGGCGCGAGCTGCGGGTCGGGACGCGACTGCGCGAGCGCGCTCTGCGACACGGCGGGCTACTGCACGCGGCTCTGTCAGGATGGGCTCTGCCCCACCGGCTGGCGCTGCGAGCCCGTCGCCGGCTTCGGGATCTCGATCTGTCGCCGCTGACGTTCCTCCGTCACGCCGCGGTGCTGTCTCGTGAGTCGGCCGGGGAAGGATCGAGCGCCCGCACCGTAGGAGGCGCGTATCCTCGTGCGTGTGCAGCCCGGACGTGTGCTCGGCAAGGCCTACCGCGTAGAGCGTGCGCTCGGCGCGGGCGGCGTCGGCGCCGTCTTCGAGGCGATCCAGGTGCGCACGGGTCGCCGCTACGCGGTGAAGGTGCTCCTGCCCGAGATCGCGATGCGCGAGGGCGCGGCGAAGCGCTTTCGTCGCGAGGCCGAGGCGCTCGCCGCGGTCGGCCACTCGGGCATCGTCCAGATCCACGACTTCGACGCCGAGGACGACGGCACGCAGTTCCTCGTGATGGATCTGCTCGAGGGCGAAGACCTCGCGACCCGCATCGCGCGCGAGGGCGCGCTCGATCTGCCGATCGCGCTCCGCGTGCTCGAGGAGATCGGCTCCGGGCTCGCCGCCGCGCACGACCTCGGCATCGTGCACCGCGACCTCAAGCCCGCGAACGTCTTCCTCGCGCGACGCGCGGGCTCGCCGGAGCGCGCGACGATCCTCGACTTCGGCCTCGCGAAGAACCTCGCGGGCCCGAGCGTGCACCTCACCGCGACGGGCGTGGGCCTCGGCACGCCGCTCTACATGTCGCCCGAGCAAGCGCGCGGTGAGGACGTCGATCTGCGCACGGACGTCTACGCGCTCGGCTGCATCCTCTTCGAGATGCTCACCGGCAACGCGCCGTTCACGGGCGCGACGATCAGCATCGTGATCGCGAAGATCCTCACCGAGGACCCGCCGCTCCTCTCCGCGCACGCGAAGCGTCCGACCCCGCTCGCGCTCGACGAGGTGCTGCGGACGGCGCTCGCGAAGGCAGCGTCCGATCGCTATCCGAGCGCGCGCGCGTTCCTCGATGCCGTGCATCGGGCCGCGGGTGACTCCTCCGATCGCGCGCTCGCGGCGACCGCCGTCTCGCCAGCGGCGATCACGCCGCACACGCCCCACACGCCTCACACGCAACGCGCGCTCACGCCTCAGGCGCTCCCGCTCACGCGCGAAGCGCTCGAGGCCGTGCCCTCGATCCGACCGGCGCCGCTGCCCGCGACCGAGGGCACGACGCAGCCGAGCGTGCGACCACGCGCCGCCGCACCTTCGCCCTGGCCCTGGATCGCCGTGGGCGTGCTCGCGACGCTGAGCGTCGTCGGTGGCCTCGCGATCACGACGGGCGTCTTCGATCGCACGAGCGAGGCGACGACCCAGCCCGAGGTGACCGCGAGCGCGATCACCACCGACGAGCCTCGCGCCGACGAAGCGCCGACGGTCGCGCAGCGCGACTCGATCGCCCTCGATCTCGCGCCCCTCGCGCCCGAGCCGACGTCACCCGCGCCCGCTCCGACCACGACACCCGACTCGACCACGCCCGTGGTCGTGCGCGAGGTCATCGCGCCGGCGCCGCGCGCTCGACGGGCACCGACCGACGACGAGCCGCCGATCGCGATCGTCGACCCGCCAGCACCCGCGGCTCCGCCGGCTTCACCGACGATCGCATCGCCGACGATCGCGCCGCCGCCTCCGACCTCGATGACGGAGATGACGGAAGCACAGCGCGCCTACCTCACGAGCCAGTCGAGCGCCGCGCTGCGCTCGTACGACGCGCAGATCGCCGCGAACGAGCGCCGCATCCGCGAGTACGAGCGCGTGCTGCCCGACGTGCTCGCCCTGCGACGCGAGGCCGCGTCGGTCGCGCGCGGCACCGTGCCCCCGTCGTGCACGGGCGCCCTGCGACAGCGCCTCGCGAGCAACGCCCGCGGCGACGAGCAGATGGTCGCGTCCGTGTCGGCGATGCTCGAGTCGAGCCTCGATCCGATCTGCAGCGCGTTCGAGGCGTGGGAGTCGCCGTCCGCGGATCTCGTCGGGCGCTTCGCTGCGATCGGCCGCGAGATCGATCAAGGCGATCGCATGGTGCGCGAGGCTGGCTCGGACGTGCCCACCGATCAGCTCGACCTCGTGCGTCGCGCGATCGCCTCGTTCCGACGCCTGCACGAGGCGCAGCCCGCGACGTACGTGCGCTATCCGTGTCGCGACGCGGCGATCTCCGAGCTCGACGAGGCCTCGCAGGTCCCCAACGGCTGGGCCCGCGCGGCCGCCGATCGGCCGCGGCGCGCGATCGATCGTGTGTGCACCTCGCTCGGCGTGAGCGAGCGTCACCTCGGGCAGCTCGGGCGCGCGCTCTCCGACCGCACCGACGCCGCCGAGCAACAGCTGCGCGAGGCGACGCAGCTCTACACCGACATGAACACGCGCCTCGTCGCGGCGCGCGCGCAGATCGCAGGGGCCGCGCGTTGATCAGGCGCGCGCTGTGTCTCGCGCTCGTGCTCTGCGCGCCGCTCTCGGCGTGTGGCCCGAGCTCCACGCCCGGGGGCTCGACAGCGAACGACGAGCCTCGAGCGGCCTCGACACAGGGCGCTGAAGAAGAGGCCACGACACCGCGCGAGACGACCGAGGACGACGCGTCCGCGAGCACCGACGTGCCGAGCGAGGTCTCGGGCACCAGCGACGCGGGTGCCAGTGACGCGGGTGCCAGTGACGCGGGTGCCAGTGACGCGCCTGCCTCCGTGGCGCCGAGCTCGGGTGCGACCGAGGGTGTGCGCGCGCAGATCGCGATCCTCGAGCGTCAGTGTGTGGAGCTCGAGCTGGTCGCGACGCAGATCGGCGCGGTCCGTCCGCTCCTGCCGCCTGCGTCCTCGGGCCTGCCGCCCGTGTGCGAGGACCGTGCGCCGGTCGAGGCGCTGCGCATCACGAGCCGCTCGGGCCAGGCCGGCTCTCACGCCGCGAGCGCGGCGCTCGAGTCGCTCGACAACTGGTGCGAGCCGTTCGATCGGTGGGCGCACCCCGGCGAGGTCGAGACGCGCACGATCCGCAACTACCTCCAGCAGATCGATCGCATCGCCTCATGGATGGAGGACATCGATCGCTGCGCGCGCACCACGGGCGCCGAGCGCGCGCGCTGCGAGAACGCCTACGACGCGAGCTCACGCGAGGCCGCGGCCGAGGCGCGACATGCGCTCGCGCTCCTCGCCGAGCACGTCGCCGAGCTCGCGCCCGTGCGCACGGGCGACGCGCGCTTCCCGTGTCGCACGCCCGTGCTCACGCGCATCGAGGCCGTCGTATGGAACGGCACCGTGGCGCGCGCCCAGCTCTCGCGTCTCGGGCACACGGCGATGGGCGTGTGCGAGCGCCTGGGCGTCGCGGACGACGACGTGCAGGTCTCGCTGCGCCGCACCGAGAGCGCGCTCGACCGCGCCGAGAGCGGCGCGCGGGCGCAACGTCGTCAGCTCCTCGACGCCCTCGACGCCATGCGCCCCTACGTCGAGTGAGGACCACGCCGTAGAATCAGGGTGTGAGCGCGAGCGACGCGTGGATGCGCCGCTTCTTCGCCGGGGCGCCCAGAGCGGTCAGCGAGGACTGGTGGCTCGACGACTTCCATGATCGCGAACCGCAGCCTCGCGCTGCGCGTCACAGCGAACATCGCGCGGTCGCTCGCGGTGAGCATCGAGAGCGTCTGCTGCGATCCGACGAAGCCGCGAAGCGTCCGGCAGGCCCGAGGGGAGCCACACGCATCGCATGCCCGCGAGACGCGGCGAGCGTCGCATGCGCGCGGAGGTCGCGGCGACGTATGGTGCCGGCCATGTCGATCGCGCTCACGCCGCTCCGTGGCATCACGATCTCGCTCCTCTCGATCGGCACGACGCTCGTCACGGGGTGTCCCGCGGAGCCGCCGCCCGAGGACGCCGCGATCGCGAGCGATGCGAACGACGCGCTCGACGCTGGGCCCGACGCGCCGGCCGATCCGCCCGTAGAGATCCCGCCGCGCGGTCACCTCGCGCTCGTGCGCCGCGACGATGGCCGCGTCGACATCGGCGACGACCGGGGCACCGTCTACGTGCGCGGCGCGTGGGCCGAGGCGCTCGTGCGTGAGGGGGAGACCGAAGGCACGATCTCGAGCCGCGACGCGTGCGTCGGCGCGTGGACCGAGCTCGACGCGCCTTGGAACGACACGCCGCGGCTCGCCGAAGGTGAGGGATGGCTGTGGTCGTGCACGACGAGCGCTGGCCTCTCGCTCGGCTGGCGCTTCTGGATCGATCGCACGCACGACGTGCTCGTCACCGACCTGTCCGTGACGAGCGCGGCCGGCTCGCCCGAGCGCACGCTCCTGCGCCTCACGCCGCTCGTGACCGAAGGCGCAGACGGCGGCCTCTTCGTCGGAGGTCGCGTCGCGCGACATCGCATCCTCGACGACGGCGCGGACCTCGTGCGCGAGACCGACGCCTACATCCACTACCCCGCCGAGCGTCGCTACGCGCTCGCGAACGCGCTGCCGATCCGATCGCGCGGCGACGTGCTCGCCAACTGGAACCACGCGATCGTCGATCAGGACGGCGAGCGCAGCTTCATCGCCGGCATGCTCGGCGTGGAGAACGCCGCGCCCACGTTCGGCACCACGTGGCGAGGCCGCGGCCCGCTCGACGAGGCCACCGGTCGACGCGGCTTCGACGCGCTCTACGTGGACTGCGCGCTGCTCTTCACGGGCAAGCCGCTCCATCCCGCGCAGACCATCGGCTCCGAGACGATCTACGTCGACCCGCTGAGCGTCGATCCGCTGCTCGGCCTCGAGGCCTACGCCGACACCGTGGCCGCGTGGCTCGCCGTCGTGCCGTGGACGCACCGTGATGGAGGTCGTCCCGTTCCCAACGGCTGGAACAGCTGGAGCGGCAGCTCGTTCACCGGCGGCCTCGGCACGAACATCGACCAGACGATCGTGCGCGAGAACCTCGCGATCATGGCGCGCGAGCTCGCGCCCTACGGCATCGACTACCTCCAGATCGACGACGGATACCAAGACGCGAACGGCGACTGGAACGCCGATCCGACGCGCTTCCCGGATGGCATCGACACGCTCGCGACGGAGATCGAGGGCGCGGGGCTCACGCCGGGTATCTGGGTGAAGGCGCTCATCGTCGACGTCGACTCCGAGCTCGCGCGCGCGCACCCCGAGTGGCTGCAGGACCCTGCGAACGCCGCGCTCGGCGGGGCGGTCTCACCCGGCGACGATCAGCGCGCGCTCGACGTCTCGCACCCCGAGGTGCGCGCGTGGCTGCGCGCGCTCGCCACGCGCTACCGCGACGAGTGGCACATGGGCTGGATCAAGCTCGACTTCGCGTACCAAGCGTTCTTGTTTCCGCCCGCTGCGAACCCCGAGCTCAGCTCGGTCGAGGCCTACCACGGTGCGCTCGCGGAGTTCGGCGACGCGCTCGGCGACGACGTCTTCTATCTGGGCATCGGCCTCACGGGCATGAACTTCGGCGTGGTCGACGGCATGCGCCTCACGCTCGACGACGGCCCGCGGTGGGAAGACAGCTCGCCCTTCGGCTTCGGCGCCGCCGGCACGATCAAGGGCGCGCTGCGCACGGCCGCGCGCCGCTACTACTTCCACGATCGCGTGTGGCTCTCGCACGCCGACCTCTTGTTCTTCCGCACCGCGCCGGGCTCGCCGACGCTCACGCTCGAAGAGGCCACGACGTGGGCCTCGTTCATCGGTCTGTCGGGCTCGATCGTGAAGATCGGCGAGGACCTCCGCACGCTCGAGCCCGAGCACATCGACGTCATCCGTCAGCTCCTGCCGAGCTACCCGCGCGGCGGCCGTCCGATGGACCTCTTCACGCGGCACTACCCCGAGACGTGGCGCCTCCCGATCGAAGGGACGCTCGCGGGCTCGGACGCGGAGTGGCTCGTCGTGGGCCTGCTCCACTGGGGCGCGAACTTCGATCTCGACGCGGACGGCGAGCCCGCGGCGATGCCCGACGAAGCGCGCACGCACGTGATCGATCTCGCGCGCTGGGGACTCGAGGCCGACCGCGACTACCTCGCGCAAGAGTTCTGGGGCGAAGACTTCCTCGGCGTCGTGCGAGGCACGCTCACGCACACCGTTCCTGCGCATGGCCACGCGGTGATCGCGCTGCGCGAACGAACGGGCGCCCCGCAGCTCCTCGGTCACAACCGACAGCTCACGCAAGGCGGCACCGACCTGGTGAGCGAGACGTGGGATGACACGACCTCGACGCTGCGCGTGCGCCTTCGCGTGGACGCAGGCGCGGCCGACGCGATCCCCTTCGAGTACCGCGTGCGTGTCTACGCCGCAGGCCGCACGGCGCGCGCGGGCACGACGGACGGCGTGGTCGTCACGCAGGACGACGAGGTCGTCACCGCGACGTTCACGCCGAGCGTCGCGGCCGAGCGCGAGCTCACCTTCACCTTCGACTGAGTCGTCGAGCGTCGATGGGGCGCCTTGCGGCGGGGAGCGCAGCTAGCGCAGCTCCCCGCTGGAGCAGCGAGGATGGAGGAGCAAAGCGACGTGCGGGGATCTGGGGGCGGAGGTGCAATCCCGGGGCATGGGGAGAGCGCGCACGGTTCTTCGTGGCAGGTCGACGAGCGTCGTGCTCGTGATCGAGGCCTCCCTCTTGAACCCCGGGGTCCCAGAGCGGTCGCCTCGATCAGCTGGCTTGGTATCCTGACAAGGCTCTCGCTCCAGCTCGCACTGCTCGCACTGCGACGACTACAGGGAGCTCGGAGACAGTGGTTGGTGCGCGTGCCACGCGTGGCCGTTCGGGCACGAGGTCAGCGGGGCGAGCTCGAGATGAAGGACGCGTCGCGGACGAGCGCTGCGTGAGCGCGAGCTCGCGTGGAAGAGCAATGGTCGCATCACGATCACATCGCCTCTGCGCGCGCACAGCGTGCGTTCGTCGGTCGCGGTCTCGTGTACGTGTGAGCCGGGTCGCACGCGGAGCGCGCCGTTGTCTTCGTCGGCATCGTCGAGGTGGATGCGCACGCCGAGCATGCGCGCGAGCAGGGCGTCACCCGCGTCCACGAGCGAGACGCCACCGGGGCTCGAGGTTCCGTCCTCTCCGCGGACAGCGATCACGCGATCGCGATGCCACGGCAGAGCCCACGAGTCGCCGGGCGTCTTGTCGAAGAAGAGCGCGCGCACGAGACCCGTGTCGTCCTCCATCAACGGCCGAATCGTCGGCGTCACGGCGCGGAGAGCGACACGGCAGAGCTCGGGCGCGTCGTCGAGGAGGTGCCGCGACCCGAAGATGCGTCCCTCGACGTTGCGCGATGCGCGCAACGTCGGCGATGTCAGCGTGGTCTCGAGGAGCGCATCGAGCTGGGAGACGACGGGCTCTGCGATCGCGTTCTCGACGCACACGAAGCCATCACGCGCGAGCGCATCCGAAGTCCGAACGACCTCCTCGCGATGAGTCGCCACGCGGATGTCTTCGCCGCTCGACAAGGTGTCCTCGAGCAAGACTGAGCGGGAACGCGCCGTGAGTCGATCGAGGCGTGGTCGATCGAGGGGCAACACGTGGTCGACCACCTGCATCCTCGATCGGAACGAGCTGGTCTTGGTGCTCGCATCTCCCCTCGGCCCTGACGGCGCTTCGCCGACTCATCGAAGCGACTCGGTTCGTTGCAATGCCGCGAGGAGCGCGAGCGGTCGGGTCTCGGGTGACGCGCAGCGTGGATGCGCGAGGTGCTTCACGAAGCGCCCGGCAGGATCGAGGGGAGCCGCACGTCGCGCGATCCGCGCGATCCGCGCGATCGACACGGAGGCGACACGAGCTCGACCACCTACGTCCTCCCGTGAACCGCCGAAGTCGCGTCGTCTCATGAAACGCCCACGAATTGAGGGGTTGACCCGAAACTGACCGGCGGGTCAGTCTGCCCGTCGATGACCGATCACGACACGGCGCGCGCGGCGGGCACGCCCTCCGCTCACTCGGCTCCCCTGGCGATCGGGCTCGACGTCGGATCGACGACCGTGAAGGTCGTCGCGATGGATCCGAAGACCCGCGAGATCCTCCACAGCGACTACCAGCGCCATCACACGCGGCAGCCCGAGAAGGTGCTGTCGATGATGCGCGAGGTGGAAGAGAAGTTCCCCGAGTCGCCGCAGCGCGAGTGGCAGATCTTCGCGACGGGATCGGGCGCGGGCCCGCTCTGCTCGGTGATCGGCGCGCGCTTCGTGCAAGAGGTCAACGCCGTCGTGCTCGCGACGCAGTCGCTCCATCCCGACGTGGGCTCGGTGATCGAGCTCGGCGGTCAGGACGCGAAGATCATCATGTTCCAGGACTCCGTCGGGCCCGACGGGAAGATCCGCAAGAACGCGAACCCGTCGATGAACGACAAGTGCGCGTCCGGCACGGGCGCCACCATCGACAAGTGCATGATCAAGGTCGGTCTCGCGCCCGAGAAGATGAAGGACATCCGCTTCGACGCGAGCAAGATCCATCACGTCGCGGCCAAGTGCGGCGTGTTCGCCGAGACCGACATCGTCAACCTCGTGAAGAGCGCGGTGCCGGCGCCCGAGATCCTCTGCTCGCTCGCGGACGCGATCGTGCTGCAGAACCTCTCGGTCCTCACGCGCGGCTCGACGCTCAAGCCCAAGGTCATGCTGCTCGGCGGGCCGAACACGTACCTCTCGTTCCTGCGCGAGTGCTGGGAGCTGCGCATCCCCGAGACGTGGCGTGATCGCGGCTACCGCTTCCACGAAGAAGCGCCGCTCTCGGAGCTCATCTTCACGCCCGAGGGATCGCAGTACTACGCGGCGTTCGGCGCGGTCGTGTACGGCCTGAGCGAGCCGAGCGATCTCCGCTACGCAGGCCTCGAGGCGCTGCTCCGCTACACGACCGATGGCCGCAAGGAGCGCCTCGGCGAGCAGGCGGGCCCGCCGCTCGTGAAGGATCAGGACGAGACGCGCTCGTTCATGGACGCGTACCAGATCCCCAAGTTCAAGGCGCCCGCGCTCGAGTCGGGCAAGCGCATCCGCGCGGTCGTCGGCGTCGACGGCGGCTCGACGTCGAGCAAGGCCGTGCTCGTCGACGAGGCGGGAACGATCGTCGCGAAGGCCTACCAGCTCAGCAAGGGCAACCCGATCGACGACACCAAGGAGCTGCTCGTGAAGCTCCGCGATCACGTGCTCGCGCAAGGCGCAGAGCTCGACGTGATCGGCTTCGGCGCGACGGGCTACGCCGCCGACGTGCTCGAGCAGACGGTGCTCGCGGACGCGAACGTCGTCGAGACCGTGGCGCACGCGGCGAGCGCGATGGCGTACTTCGGCGACATCGACGTCGTCTGCGACATCGGCGGTCAGGACATCAAGGTCCTCTTCCTCAAGGAAGGCGACATCGCGGGCTTCAGGCTCTCGAACTCGTGCTCGGCGGGCAACGGCATGCTGCTGCAGGCGATGGCCGATCAGTTCGGCCTGCCCGTCACCGCGTACGCGGAGACGGCGTTCGCCGCCGAGCTCGCGCCGAAGTTCAGCTATGGCTGCGCGGTCTTCCTCGACACCGATCGCGTGAACTTCCAGAAGGAAGGATTCTCACGCGAGGAGCTGCTCGCGGGCCTCGCGCAGGTGTTGCCCAAGAACGTCTGGCAGTACGTCGCGCAGATCCCGCGCCTCGCCGCGCTCGGGAAGAAGTACGTCCTCCAGGGCGGCACCCAGTACAACCTCGCCGCCGTCAAAGCGCAGGTCGACTACATCAAGGAGCGCGTGCCGGACGCCGAGGTGCTCGTGCACCCGCACTGCGGTGAAGCAGGCGCGATCGGCGCTGCGTTCGAGGCGCTGCGCGTCGTGAAGCGCAAGGGTCGCTCGAGCTTCGTCGGCCTCGAGGCGGCGATCGGCCTCGAGGTCACCTCGAAGACCGACGACTCGACGACGTGTCACTTCTGTCCGAACGAGTGCAAGCGGACGTTCGTCGACACCAAGCGACCCGACGGCGAGATCGCTCGCTACATCGCCGGCTTCTCTTGCGAGAAGGGCACCGTCGAGAGCGTCGAGGAGATGAAGAAGGTGGTCGAGCACAGGAAGGAGCTCGGCAAGGCGCACCCGAACATGATCGCGTACGAGGCGTGGCGCGCCTTCGCGCACGTGACGCCGGTGACGCCGCTGCCCGAAGAGGGCGCGCCCACCGACGACATCGTGATCGAGCGTGGCTTCCTCGGCCTTCGTCGCAAGGAAGTGCGCCGGGGCTTTCTGCGCTCGAGCGTCGAGGTGCGCAACAAGCTGAAGAAGACGCGCATCGGCATGCCGCGCGTGCTCAACATGTACTCGACCGCGCCGTACTTCCGCGCGTACTTCGAGGCGCTGGGCATCCCGCCGAAGAACGTCGTCTTCAGCGAGGAGACGAGCGAGGAGCTGTGGGTCACGGGCGGCAAGTACGGATCGATCGATCCCTGCTTCCCCAGCAAGGTCGTCCAGGCGCACGTGCACGATCTCTTGTTCGTGAAGCACGAGCCGGAGAAGAACCGTCCGCTCAGCTACATCTTTTTCCCGATCCTCACGCACGTGAAGAGCGACCTCGAGAACCTGGTCGATCACGCGAGCTGTCCGATCGTCGCGGGCACGCCCGAGGTGATGAAGAGCGCGTTCACGAAGGAGGTCGACTTCTTCAAGCAGCGCGGCATCGAGTACCTCGATCCGGCGCTCACGTTCACCGAGCCGCTGCTCACGCGCGAGCGCATGTGGGCCACGTGGGGCGCGCGCCTCGGCGTCACGCGCGACGAGTGCGATCACGCGCACACCGAGGCGATGAAGGCGCTCCGCGCGTTCGCGAACGACCTCGAGGCGCGCGGCCGACAGATCCTCGATCAGGTCGAGTCCGAAGATCGCATCGCGCTGCTCGTGCTCGGTCGCCCGTACCACTCGGATCCGGGCCTGAACCACGGCATCCCGGAAGAGTTCCAGGCCCTCGGCTATCCGATTCTGTCCGTTCGTTCCTTGCCGAAGGACCTCGACTACCTGCGGCGCTACTTCAAGGACGGCGCGCACGCTGTACCCACGGAAGGGGGGAGCGGCCGCAACCTCTCGCCGCTCGACATCAACGACGTGTGGCCCGAGAACTACTCGACGAATTCGGCCGAGCGCGTGTGGGCGGCCAAGGTCGCGGCGCGCCACCCGAACCTCGCGATCCTCGATCTCTCGAGCTTCAAGTGCGGCCACGACGCGCCGACGTACGGCATCGTCGACGCGATCGTGCGTAGCTCGGGCGTGCCGCACGCGGCCCTGCACGACCTCGACGCGAACAAGCCCGGCGGCTCGATCAAGATCCGCGTGAAGACGTACCACCACACGCTGAGCCGCCGTCGCGAGGCGCTCGAGGACGTGGGCGCGGAGAAGAAGAAGGTCGCGCACGATCTCGATCAGAAGCGCCTCGCGCTGCTCGAGAAGAAGAAGCAGCAGCTCGACTCGATGCTGCTCTCCGATCCGAAGATCGAGGGCATGATCGCCGAGCTGTCCGCGAAGGTCGCGAGCTACCGCGTGAGCCGCCGCGTCGAAGACGTCATTCCCGACAAGGGCGGCGACAAGCACGGCCTCGTGCAGCTGCGAAGGAAGACCCCCGCAACACACGCGGCACCCGACGCCGCGGAGTGACTCTCCGGTCCGTCGGCATCGCACGAGGGGCGCGTGCTAGCGTCTGGCATGCGATTCCGCGGGCGCGCTGCAACGAGGCCGGTGTCGAAGAAGCCGGTGCCGATCGGGCCCTGGCCGCAAGGCGCGCGATCGCCGGCGGAGATAGCGGCGGAAGTCGAGTACCTCGGGAGCCCCGACCACAAGGACTACGTCAACCCGGTGAATGGCGAGGCGCCGCACGCCCGCAGGCCCAGCGATGGCTTTCGTTGCGAGGAGTATCCGCGCGAGAGGTGGGCGGACTTCACCACCCTCCTTCGCAGGTCGGTCGCCGCGCAGGCCACGAGCGCCGACTTCGATCCCGATCAACGGCCGGGTGCGCAGCAGCCGAACGGCTGGCCGCGGTACGTCTGGGGATGGTTCGAGGGCCAGGTGTTCGAGGCCCGTCACCGCACGGACCCGCCGGGCATCTACTACAAGGCATATCTTCTCGAGCCCGAGCAACATCCCGACGATCCTGACGGGCGCTTGCTCCAGCTCCGGAGGACGCGCCATGAGTAGCGCGCGGCTGCGACTCGAATGGGAGTGGCTGGACGGATCGAACGCGGGCGTCGATTCGCACGCCCGAACGTGGAGTCGCTTCGTGATTCGCGTGGATGACCGAGCGCTCACGCGTGTATCGAGTGAGCGCACCGGCTCGACGCGCGACGGCGTGTACCTCCCGCTCATGCCGTTGGCCGAATGGATCGCCGCGAACTGGTGGTTCCTCCTTGCCGAGTCCGTGCCTGCCGGCCTGCGCTGGAGGAGCCCGCGCGTCGAGAGCTCGTCTGTCGCGTGGTTCCGCCGTCACAACCTCCTTGCTGCACGAGAGGGCTACCCACTACCGGACCTGACGATCGTTCGGGAAGACGACGACATCGTCGGATTCGCCATGCGCGCGGACGATCGTGTGTACGCGAACGCGCCTGTTCGCTTCATCGAGAGCCGAGACTCTCTGGTCGAGCTCGACGAGTGCCGCGCTGCTTTGTCGTCCCTGATGGATGCTGTCGTCGAGCGACTCGCTGGCTGCGCCGACGCCGATGCGCGCAGCCTCGTCGAACTCTGGGGCGAGCGCAGCGGCGCGAGCCGCGAGGAGCGCTCGGCCGCCATGCGAGCGGCGGCTCTCGGCCGCGACATCGACGATCCTGTCGATGTCAGCGATGAAGAGCTGGCGACCCTCGGCGCGCTCGGTGCTGGCCTGCCAGAGTCTCTCGTGGGCGACGTCCTCGAGCTGCGTGGTGACGGTGTCGCCTCGGCACGTCGCCTGGACGAGGTGCGAGCGGCTCGAGCAACGACAACGGAATCGGCCCGTGGGTCGGCTCTCCGCGATGCGCGCGCGCAGCTGGGAAGCGTCGGTGCGGAAGGGGTGGCGTATCGAGCGGGCTGGGCACTCGCCAAGCAGTTCAGAGACCGCGTCCTCGATGCAGACACGCTGCTGGTTGCGTCCGCTCTCGATGCCGCGATCGATGGCCGCCAACTGATCGACGTGAAGGACGGTCTGACGAACGGCGGAGGCGTTCTGGGGTGGATCGACGCCGCTGCCGAGGGAACCTCACGTTGCGTGCTCCAGCAGACGACGAGCAGCTCCGCAGCGCGCTTCCTGCGCGCTCGAGGGCTGGGCATGGCGCTGCTCGGTCGACGCGAGCGCCTCGTCACGGATGCAGGTTCTCGGCCTCAGCGAATCGCGCGCGCGTTCGCGACCGAGCTGCTCGCGCCCGCCGATGCGGTCCGGGATCGGCTCCCGGGGCAGATCGTGAGCGAGGAGGCTGTCCACGTCATCGCGGGTGAGCTGGCCGTGTCGCACAAGGTGGTCCAGCACCAAATCGAGAACCACGGCCTCGCCGAGATCGCGTGGTCGTAGCTCGATCGTGGGCAGCTCGAGCGTGCCGCACGCGGCGCTGCACGAGGCGCTCGAGGACGTGGGCGCGGAGAAGAAGAAGGTCGCGCACGACCTCGATCAGAAGCGCCTCTTGCTGCTCGAGAAGAAGAAGCAGCAGCTGGACAGTGATGAGGACGAGCGCTTGCCGAGGAGGTAGGCTCGGCATCGTGTCCAAGGTGCCCGAGTCGGTCCGCTGGCTGTTCTGGAACGTCGACGTCGCGAAGCTCGACACCGAGCGTGATGCCACGACGATCCTCGGGCGGATCCTCGAGCGTGGGCGCATGGAGGACGTGCACTGGGTCATCCACACCTATGGGATGCCGCGCATCGAGCGCTTCTTCCGCGAGGGAGGACACCCCGAGATCACCCGACGCACGCGCCTCTTCTGGCGCGCAGCGCTCGACGTCAGGAGGGACACGTGGCCCGAGCCCGAGGCATCTCGGCAGCACAACGCCGCACCCTGGATCGACTGACGGCCGTCGACGCTCTGCCGCCCACCTACCTCGCGAGAGGCGTGGCCGTCGCGTTCCACCTCCAGCATCGACGCTCGCGTGATCTCGATCTCTTCACGTTCGAGGACGTGTCGATCGAGCCCTTTCGCATGCTGGCCGAGACCCACGACGCGGAGCTGGTGGAGGCGACCGACGTGGCACTGCACCTGCGCGTCGGACAGACGCCGGTCGATGTGGTTCGGTATCGGTATCCGCTCTTGGAAGCCCCTGTCTGCGGTCCCGCAGGGTGGCCCACGGCTGGGCCGCTCGACCTCGCGGCCATGAAGCTCGCGGCGATCTCGCGTCGAGGGCTTCGGCGCGATTTCTGGGATCTGTCCGAGATGCTGGCCTCGGGGATGTCACTCACGCGCGCCGGTGACGCGTTTCGCGCGCGGTTCGGCAAGAGCGAGTCGGACCTCTATCACGTGGCGCGGTCCCTCACCTTCTTCGACGACGCCGAGCGGGACCCCGTGTTGCCGGAGGGCATGAGCCAGCGGCGCTGGAACGAGATCAAGGCCTCCTTCGAGAGACGCGCGAGCGAGCTCCTCGCGCGCTGACGCGATGCGCGCTCGGCGGGTGAAGTGAATCGGACGCCGTACGATTCGTGCGGCGGTGCGCGCGGACGAATCTGGGATGCTGACTTCCTTCGCTGGAGGTCATGCCTTGTCTCATCGATCCTGGATCCCGCTCCTCTCTTCGTTCACCTGCGCGCTGGCGCTCTCTGCATGCGACGCATCCAACACTTCGGACGACGCGGCCACGGCCACGAGCGATGCCGCCGTCGAGATCTCGGACGCGGCGTCTGCCACGGACGTTCCGACGGAGATGGGCCCGTTCGTGTGCCAGGCTCACGCGTACACCTGCCCGACACGCAGCGCCCTCGACGCGTGCGAGATGGGCTTCGGCGACGCGGTCTGCATGCGGCTGCCGCTCATCGACTGTGAGGGTCCCGGCGCGCCCGACCCGGGGAGCTGCCCCTCGGCGGATCAGATCTGTCGGCTCGAGAGCGGCTCGATGGGCTTCTGCACGCACTCGTGCTCGGACGACGAGGACTGCCCGCTCCCCGAGGGCGGAACCGGCACGTGCGGCGCCGGCAACAGCTGTCTCCGGTAGTCACGGCGAATCCGGATCGAACTTCTGAACCGACGTACTACGACCGCGCCCATGGCACGACCCAAGGACGCGGACTCTGCCGAGACGTGGAACCGGATCGTGAGCGCAGCGCGGCGCGAGCTCTTCGAGACGCCTGGCGGTCAGACCGAGGTCTCGATGCGGCAGGTGGCTGCCGCGGCCGGCGTCGGCGTCGGCACGATCCAGTACTACTTCCCGACCAAGGAGAGCCTGCTCGAGGCGTGCCTCGACGCCTACTACCTCGCGCTCGACACGATCGTGCGCGAGCTGAGCGTGGCGGCGGCGAGCGCCGTCGATCCTCGAGGGTTCATCGAGGACGCCGTGCGGCGGCTGTACCGGTTCGTCGTCTCGGAGCGCCCGCACCTCATGGTGCGCGCGAAGACGAACGCCCAGCGTGGCGGGCTACCGCCCGAGCGTCGTGGCGATCTCCAGCAGCTCGGCAGGCTGCTCTCGCCGCTCTTGGGCATCGACTCGGAAGAGACGGCGCTCACCATCCAGACGATGAGCTCGGTGATGATGCAGTACGCCGTGATGGGCGACGACGACGTCGTCCGCACGACGGGCCGTAGCGGAGCGGACGGTCGTCGCATCCTCGAGGACCACACCGTGCGCGTCGCGCTCCGCCTCGCCTTCCCGGGCCCCGCGTAGCTGGCGGACCGCGCGAGTCGGGCAGCGAGCACCTCGATCCTCCCCGCTCGACCGCTCGCGCGCTGCCGCCGTACGCTGGGCTCGATGACGGAGCCGAGCGATACGCACCCCGAGGCCGCGCGCGTGCAGCTCGAGCTGCTGCGCAAGGCGGGGACGCGTGGCCGTCTCGCGCTCACGCTGCGGCTCTCGAACGCGATGATCGCCGCGTCGCGTCGCGCGATCCGGAAGCGACATCCCGAGCCCAGTGACGCGCTGAGCGTGCCCTTTCGCGTCGGCGGCGCTCGACGTGGACATCGTGGCGGATCTCACCGAAGAGCACGCGAGCGCGCTCGTGTCGATCCTCTGACGTCAGCGGGTGAGCCAGAGGTCGCGGAGCTCGATCGCGTGGACCTCGAAGGGCTCGGCGCGGAGGACGTCGTCGTCGACGAAGACGCCGAGCTCGAGCCACTTCCCGCCCTCGTTGCGGCTCGCGATCACCGTGCGTGCGTCGACGTCGACGATCCACATCCAGCGAACGCCGGCCTGCGCGTAGAGCGGTCGCTTGATGCGCTGATCGTGCGAGCGCGTGCTGGGCGAGAGCACCTCGCAGACCCAGTCGGGCACCACGGTGATCGTCTCGTCGGGCAGCTCAGGCAGGCGCTCCTTGCGCCAGCCTGCGAGGTCGGGGCTGACCTCGTCGACGTCCAGCGCGGGGAACGCGATGCCGGGCTCGCTGAGGATCCACCAGCCGCCCGGGCCGCCACGGCCGCGCTGGAACGGGCTGTAGACCTCGTCGAGGAAGAAGCTCCCAGCGTTCTGATGACGCGAGCGGGGCCTCGCCATCGTGTAGAGCACACCCTGGATCAGCTCCGCGGCGAGGTGTCCCGGCACTGCGTCGAGGTCGTCGCGGGTCGCGCGCTTGCGGGCGGGCTCGGCCATCGGCCAAGGATACGCGGGGGCCGGAGGTGTGTCCTCGACCACGATGTGCCCTCCGCGCGCTTCGGGTGTTGACCGCGAAATGACCGGCGGGTCAGTCTGCGGGCATGGCGACGGCAATCAGGCTCCCGGTCATCGGCACGGACTCGAACCAGAGCAAGCTCGACGAGATCGAGCGCGAGCTCGCGGCGCTCGACACCGAGCAGGCGCAGCTGTTCTCGACCGACCCGCGCGGCAAGAACCACTGGGTCGATCGCATGACGAACCCCGTCGTGAAGAAGCGCGAGCGCGACTCGATCGAGATCCTCAACACGGGCCTCACGCCCGCGCAGGACTACTTCGTCGAGGGAGCGCTCTCGGGCCTCGGCTACAAGATGCGCTGGATCGGCACCGCGAATCAGACCGCGCTCCAGGTGGGCAAGGAGTTCGGCAACCGCGGTCAGTGCAACCCCACACACTTCACGGTGGGCAACCTCGTGCAGGAGCTCATCCGTCTTCGTGACGTCGAGGGCATCCCCGCCGAGCGCGTGATCTCCGACTACGTGTTCCTCACGGCGGGCGCGTGCGGCCCATGCCGCTTCGGCATGTACGTGACCGAGTACCGCAAGGCGCTGCGCGACGCGGGCTTCGACGGCTTCCGCGTGATGCTCTTCCAGCAGCAGGGCGGCCTCTCGCAGGTCACGGGCGACGACATCGGCCTCGTGTTCGATCTCGACTTCTTCCTCGCCGTCGCGCGCTCGCTCATCGCGGGCGACGTGGTGAACGCGATCGGCTGGCGCATCCGCCCCTACGAGCTCGAGAAGGGCGCGACGGATCGCGCGATGGTGGAGGCCAAGCGCGTGATCTACGAGGCGCTCAAGGTCACCGACGGACAGCCGTGGGCCAAGTACGTGCGCGCGCTGCGTGAGGCGAGCGCGATCTTCGAGAGCGTGAAGATCGATCCGCTTCGCTGCCGCGCGAAGGTCTCGGTGATCGGCGAGTTCTGGGCGCTCCACACCGAGGGCGACGGCAACTACGACCTCAAGACCTTCCTCGAGGGCGAGGGCGGCGAGTGCATCGTGCAGCCCGTGCTCGCGACCATCCTCTACAACATCTGGGAGGTCGCTCGCGACACCGAGGAGCGCCTCGTCGTGCGCGGCGCCGATCGCGCCCTCTGGGGCCTCGGTGATCTCGACGAGCTCGGCGCGGGCAAGCGCCTCCTGAACATGAAGCTCGCGAACGTCGCGCTGCGCGCGATCTTCCAGGGCTTCGCGAACGCGACGGGCCTGCATGGCTACGAGCTGCCCGACATGTGGCGCGTCGCCGAGCTCGCGAAGGATCTCTACGCGCACGATCTGCGCGGCGGCGAGGGCCACCTCGAGGTCGGCAAGCTCGTGATGAACGCGGTCGACAAGAAGTCGCACATGGTCGTGAGCGTGAAGCCCTTCGGCTGCATGCCCTCGAGCGGCGTGTCGGACGGCGTGCAGTCGGCGGTCACCGCGAAGTTCGACAACATCCCGTTCGTCGCCGTCGAGACGAGCGGCGATGGCGCGACGAACTTTTACTCGCGCGTGCTGATGACGCTCTTCGCCG
Organism: uncultured Sandaracinaceae bacterium; assembly: GCA_964502175.1. Classification (GTDB taxonomy): domain Bacteria; phylum Myxococcota_A; class Polyangia; order Polyangiales; family Sandaracinaceae; genus JAFLCL01. The sequence continues at coordinate 155,874 of CAZCVE010000012.1, read as the reverse complement.
CCAAGCGCGCGTCGGAGGACGAGCTCGCGCGCACGTACGCGCAGGTCGGCATCACGGAGGAAGAAGCGCGCGCGTTCCTCGAGGCGAACCCGCGCTACGCGAGCGCGCTGCGACAGCCGATGAAGACCGAGGGCGTCACCGGCCGCGCGGCGCTCTTGCTCCACGAGATCGCGCCGCTGGTGAAGGCGTCGCGCGTGAAGCGCCTCGAGATCCGCGCGTCGCGTCGTCTCGCGAAGCTCGGCAAGCAGGGCAAGGCGCTCGGCAAGCAGGTCGACGCGCTCGTCGCGACGCTCAAGGACGAGGGCGCGCGTGAGCGCCTGCGTGTCGACGCGAAGCTCTTCGGCGAGATGGTGAAGGAGCGCTGGGCCGCGCGGAACGCGAAGCCCGAGGTCGCGTCGAACGAGGCGCCCGCCGTGCGCGCGTCGGCACCCGTCCGCAGCGAGTCGATGGAAGCGGTGGCCGCGGAAGAGTGAGCGACCGTCGGACGTACAGTCCGGCGCGATGTCTCTGTCTTTCCCGAAGCCCCTCTCTGCGTCCGAGTGGCGCGAGCGTTGGAAGTCATCCGGTCTCTTCCGAGAGGAGACCGGCGCTCCGATGCACGACCGCGTCTGGTGGAGCACGCCGGGACTGACGGTGACGGTGCATCACACGCCGTACGGTCACGGCGCGGGGGGTCGCGCGACGATGGTGACGATCCAGCGCGTCGTCTTCGAAGAACGCACCCCGCGCGCCGGGCCTCCGTGGCCGCGCAGCGTGACGTGGCGCGAGGGCGATCTCGGTGCGCTCGATCTCTCGTGGCTGCCCTCGGAGGTGCGTCCTGCGATCGAGCGCTTGTTCGGGGCCGCGCCTGCGCGCGCGATCGCGACGAACGCGACCGCGACACGCGCGGCCGGTGGATGGACACCGCTCCACGACGCGTGCGATCGCGGCCACGTCGAGCGCGTCGAGCAGCTCCTCGCGTCGGGCTCAGATCCCGCGGCGCGCTCGTTTGCCGTGCGCGTGTCGAGCACGGTGAACCGACTCCGTCACGAGGCGGGCAGCACACCGCTCCACGTGGCGGCGTGGATCGGCAGCAAGGCGTCGCCCGTGATGGTGCGCGCGCTGCTCGCGCGAGGCGCCGATCCGAGCGTGCGCGACGACGCGGGCGCGACGGTCGCCGATCTCCTCGGCAGCCACGTGGCGCACTCGGGCGCGACGGTCTTCGCGGAGCTCGTGCCGCTCCTGGTCGAGGCCGGAGCGAGCTTCGACGTCGCGGCGCTCCGGGCGATCCGACACACGAACGGCGTCCTCTTGCTCGCGCTCGCGCAGGCGGGCTTCGACTTCGAGCGTCCGCTCGACGGAGGCGGGAGCTTGCGCGCGCGCCTCGCGCCGATCTACGAGCTCCAGTGGAAGAAGAAGCGCACGGTGCTCAACGCCGCGTCGAAGCGCGCGGGTCCCCCGACCGATCAGTAGAAGCCGAAGCCGAGGTAGACGCTCGCGAGCAGCTCGGTCTGCACCGGCGAGCTCTGATCGTTCGTGCGCTCGAGCGCGGCCATGGTGCGGCCTCGGAGATCGATGCCCATCGGCGACTCACGAGATCGACGACCCCGCGTGTGCAGCGCGGTGCGCAGCGGCCGTGAAGCGCGCTGCAGCGACGAGCCGTCAGGCCTTCGCGCCGCGCGCGACGGTCTCGGCGACGTCGGTGAGGTCTTCGACCTCGAGATCGAGCACGAGATCGGTGTATGCGAGCTTCGGCACGCCGAGCATCCCGGCCACGCGCGTGATGTAGGTGTCCTCTTCGAGATCGTGGATCTCGTCCGCGTCGCGTACGGCGGCGACGAGCTCGAGGAGCTTGCGGTGGAGCTCGGGGGGATCGGCGATGAACGGCTCGAGCGCCGCATCGAGCTCGAACTTCGCCGCGTCGAAGTCGTCGAGGCGCGCTGCGACGTCGGCCGGGAGATCACCATCGAAGACGCTCTCGAGCAGCTTCTTCACGGCCTCGATCTCGGCGTCGGTGCGCTCGGAGTCGGCGTACACGGCGCCGAGGAGGATGTCGGTCATCGGGAGGATGCGCTCGGGTGCGAAGGACATGGCGGCAGTGTCTCAGTTTTCGGGGCGCGCGTGGGCCCCGTACCGAGCGCGAGCCCGAGCTCGGACGCCTCGATGTAGCGCTACGCCTCGTCGAGCGACGCCGCGACGCGGGTGTTGCCCACTTGCCAGGCCTCGAGAGCGCCGGTCCACCACGCATGGCTCCAGTCGTCGGGCTACGGCTCGTGCGCGCCCCGATCGAATCGCGGTGGCTGTGTCAGCGCCGTCGTCCTCGCAGCAAGCGACTCAGCCAACCGAACAGACCGCCGCCGGCCTTCTGTTCGACCGCGTGATCGGTCGGCGGCGGCGTGACGATCGTGTCGTGGGCGTCGCTCCCGCTCGCAGGAGTCAGCTCGCTGCCGTCGTCGGGGGGCATCGGCAGGCTGAGCGTGTGGAGGGTCTCGTGATGGGCCGACACCGCTCGCGCGATCGCTTCGAGGCGGGCCACCTCGCTCGCCGCGAGCGATCGCACGAGAGGACCCAGCTCGTCTGCCGGAACCCGACGCGGCGCGACGGCGCGCAGCCGCTCGGCGAACGTCGCTGCGTCGGGAATCCGGTGCTCGAGATCGCGCTCGAGCGCTTCGAGCACGACGTCGCCCACAGCGCGCGGGATCGACGCGACCGTGACGCTCGGGTGCGGGATCGGCGACACGAGGAGCCGTTGGTGCACGTCGACGAGGTTCTTCGCCTTGAAGAGACGCGTGGCGGTGAGCATCTCCCAGAGCACGATGCCCAGCGAGAAGACGTCGCTCCTGCGATCCACCTCCTTCGCGCGCGCTTGCTCCGGCGAGAGGTAGCCGACCTTGCCCTTGATCTGTCCGGTGCGTGAGCGCGTCATGCGCTGCGCGGCGCGCGCGACGCCGAAGTCCGCGATGCGCACGCGACCCTCGACGTCGACGAGGATGTTCTGCGGCGACACGTCACGGTGCACGATCGCGAGCTCGTTGCCGCGGTCGTCGCGCGCGATGTGCGCGTCGTGGAGACCATCCGCGCACTGCGCGGCGATCTCGATCGCCACGGCCGGATCGAGGGGCCCGTGCGCCACGAGCTTCGTGAGCGCGCTGCCCACGACGAGCGGCATCACGTAGTAGGGCGCGCCGTCTTCGTCGGTGCCGAGGTCGAGGACCTGCACCGTGTGGACGCTCTTCACGTGGAAGGCGAGGCGCGCCTCGTCGAGGAACATCTTCACGAAGCCGGGCTCGTTCACCATGTCGCGCCGCGGTCGCTTGATGGCGATCGCGCCGCCGGTGGTGCCGAGCTTGCGGCCGACGAACACGTCCGCCATGCCGCCCGACGCGATGCGTCCCCCGATCTCGTACGGTCCGATCGTGCGAGGCGGAGGCTCGTGTCGCCGTGGCCGCGCGGGAGGCATGCGACGCGCAGCGTGCCTCAGATCTCGGCGCGCGGTCGCGAAATCCTCACGCGGTCGACGGGCGCGAAGGGTGTAGTTCGCGATCAGTGCTCGGCGCCGCGGTCGAAGTCCTCGACGCCCAACAGGCCGCCGGTCTCGGGCGGCGCGGTCGTGGTCGTCGGGGGTGTCACGGCGTGCGTCGTCGCGATCGCTCGCGCTCCGGCGTCGGGTTCCTCGTGCTCGCTCGGTCGCGTCACGCGGGAGCCGACGACGCGACGGCTCGATGTCGGATCCGTGGTGTCACGAGACGTGCCTGTCTCGTCCGCAGCGCTCGGGGGAGCGACCGGCACCTCGTGTGCCTGATCGATCCGCGGCGCCGTCCCGTCGACCACGGGCTCGACGCTCGCCCTCGTCGGCTCGCTCGTGACGACCGCGACGCTCGCGGTCGGAGTCGTCGTCGCGGCGGTCGTCGTCTGCGGCTGCGCGTCGCTTCCCGCTCCGGGACCACGCCACACGATCAGCCCGAGCACGACCGCGAGCAGCACGATCACGCTCGCGCCGAGCACGCGCGAGAGCGAGCCATCGCGCGCGGGCGGAGCGATCGCAGGCGTCGAACGGCTCGTCGAGGGAGGCGCGAGCTCGTTCGTTCGCGCGCGGATCAGGGCCTCGAGCGCGATCAGCGGCTGGCCCGCTCGATCGCGCACGAGCGCGCCGACGACCTCGCGGCTCGAGCTCCCCTGCGCGTCGCGCGCGAGCTCACCGAGGCGGGTCGCGATCTCGGCGGCAGTGACGCTTCGCGCCTCACGCTCGCGGACCAGCATCTCGGCGCAGACGTCTGCGATCGCGCGCCCGAGCTCGGGGCGTACCTCGTCGAGGCGCGGGATCGGTCGCGTCATCATCATGTCGACGAGCGCGAGCGGGTTCTCCGCCGTGAACAAGCGCCGCGCCGCGAGCACCTCCCAGCACACGACGCCGAGCGCGAACACGTCGCTGCGCGCGTCGGCGACCTCGCCGCGCAGCTGCTCGGGCGCCGCGTACGCGAGCTTGCCCTTGAGCTCACCGCTCTCGGTCGCAGACACGCTCGCGGCTGCGCGCGCGACGCCGAAGTCCGAGAGGCGCGTGCGTCCGTCGACGCCCACGAGCACGTTGTGCGGAGAGACGTCGCGGTGGACGAGACCGAGCGGCGCGCCGTCCGGGCCTCGCGCGGCGTGCGCGTCCGCGAGGCCTCGCGCGAGCTCTGCGAGGATGCTGAGCGCGACGCCCGGCGCGAGCGGAGTCTCGGACGCGTCGAGCAGCTGACGCAGCGACGCGCCGAGCACCAGCTCCATCGCTTGGTAGAGGCCGTCGCGGTCGTCTCTCCCGAGGTCGAGCGTCGAGACGACGTGCGCGCTGTCGATGTGCGCGGCGAGCTGCGCCTCGTCGACGAACATCCGCGCGAACTTCGGATCGCGCGAGAGGTGCGGCAGCATGACCTTCAACGCGACGAGCTTCGCGAAGCTCTCGGCGCCCACCACGCGCGCCGCGTAGACCTCGGCCATGCCGCCCGCGCCGATGGGGCAGAGGACCTGATAGCGACCGAGCACGTCGCCCGCGCGGAGCGTCACGATCGCGAGTCTGCCACGGGTGTTCGCGGCGTCGGCGTGCTCATCGACGACAGCCGGTCGCGACGACGATGTCGTCGTAGAGGATCGTGGCCGCGCCCGATCGAACGACGCTGCGTGTTAACCTCGACGCGTGCTCGCTCGCGTCTCGCGTCTTCCTTCATTCTTCGCTCGTCCAGCGCTCTGGCTCTCTCTCGCGGCCCTCTGGCTCGCGTGTCTGCCGGGCTGCACGGCGGCGTCGCTGACGGAGCTCGTCGTCGTCGTGGAGCTGGGTGAGGGGCTCGAGATCCCGCGTGACCTCACGTACGCCACGATCCGCGTCGAGACTCGCGCGGGTCGGCTCTTGCGCGAGAGCGTTCCGTTCACGGGGCCGGACGCGCGACGCTTTCCGCTGACGCTCGGGATCACGCAGGCGGAGAACCGCGCGGACGACATCGACATCTTCGTCGAGGGCTTCCTCGCGGACATCCGACCGTCGCTCTCGCGTCGCGTCGCCACGCAGTTCGTGCCGGGCGATCGGCGCGTCGTCCACATCGTGCTCGACCGCGCTTGCTACGACCGCGAGTGTCAGGACGGGTTCACGTGCGTGCGGGGAGCGTGCGTCGATCCCGCGGTCGATCCCGCGACGCTGCCTCGCTACACGGGCTCGCTGCCGGACGGCGGACCTGCGCCGGACTCGGGCCTCGACGCGCCGAGCTTCGACGTCGGCGTCGACGCGCACGAGAGCCCCGACGCGGGCATGGACGCGCCCGTGGAGCCGCCGCCCGACGCGACGCGTGACGCGAACCAAGACGCGACGACGTGCGAAGGCGACGCGGGCCTCCTCGGTGAGCCCGTGGGGTGCGCGCTCAAGCATCCGCCTGCGCGCATGACGTGCGGTGACGGCGGCGACGATGGCTTCGTACGCCACTTCGCGATGCTCGATCCGCAGCTCGATCAGGGCGGCGGTGTCTGGGCGAGCACCGCGTACGACCTCGATGGCTACTGCACGAACCCGCTCGTGCTCGACACGCCGCGCGAGTGCGACTCACCGCTCGGCGATCCTCCACAGGCCGACGCGGCGGGCGGCGTCGACAACGTCGCGGGGCAGACGGTCTACGTCAGCATCCTCACGTTCATCCCGGGCCTCCAGCGCGACACCGAGCTCAGCGCGCGACGAGGTCGGTCGGTGCCCATTCTTCGCGTGTCGGGCTGGAACGGCACCGCGAACGACGCGCGTGTGCGGCTCGAGGTCTCCGCGACGATCGATGTGTTGCCCGACGGCACCGGCCTGCCCGCGGGTGGCCTCGAGGTCGACAACACGCTGCCGCAGCCGCGGTGGGATGGAACGGACACCGCGTACGTGGGCTCGAACTACTACGCCGCAGGCGACGAGTCGCTGCCGCTGATCCTCGACGACAACGCGTACGTCACGGGGTTCACGCTCGTCGCGCGCCTTCCCGAGCGCGCGCCCATCGACTTCCCGGTGCCCAATGGCGTGGGCCGCGTGCGCCTCACGGAGCCCGCGATCATCGCGCAGCTCTCGCCCGACGGAGCCTCGATCGAGCACGGGGTGCTGATGGGTCGGTGGGCGTTCGTCGACATGATCGGCCACCTCGGTGACTTCGGCGTGTGCGCCGGCGTCGGCGAAGGCGACATGTACCTCGCCGCGCTCTCGCTGCTCGGACAGCGCGTGCTCGACGTGCGCAGCGTGCGCGGCACGGGCGGGCCAGGCGTCTCGTGCGACGCGATGTCGGCGGCGGTGCCCTTCGAGACGGGCGTCGCCGTGCGGTGGGGCGGTCTCGTCGCTCGCACGCTCGAGCCAGCGGGCTGTCCATGAAGCACGCCTCGCCCTCGCCGCTGTTCGCGACTCTGTTCGCGACCCTGTTCGCGACGATGTGCCTGATGGGCACCTTCGCGCCGACTGCAGCGCTGGCGCAGAGCGCTGCGTCGGAGACGGCCGCCGCTCGCGAGCTCTATGCGCAAGGCGTCGAGGCCGCGCGCGCGGGGAACACCGAGCTCGCGCTCGCTCGGTTCGAGCGGAGCTACGCGCTCTCGCCGCGCGACGCGACGCTGCTGAACCTCGCGCAGCTGCAGGAGCAGTCGGGCCGTGTGGTCGCGGCGATCGACTCGTACCGACGTTTCCTCGCGCGCGCCGAGCCCGACATGATCGAGCAGCATGGTGAGCGCGCGCGCGAGTCCATCGCCACGCTCTCGCCGCAGGTCGGGCGTCTCGAGGTGGTCGTGTTCGGGGCACAGGCGACCGACGAGATCCTCCTCGATGGTGCGCCGCTCGCTCGCGCGAGCCTCGGCCTCGACTTGCCCGTCGATCCGGGCGCACACGAGGTCACGGTGCGACGCGGCGAGGCAGCGTGTGGCTCTCAGCGTCGCGAGCTCACCGCGGGCGGCCGCGCGACCATCGAGCTTCGTGTGTTCTGCGCGGCCGTCGTCACGACGACCGGAGCGACCAGTGCGACCGATCAGGGATCGACCGACACCACGCCGTTCATCGTGCTCGGCGTCGCCGGTGGAGTGGTGCTCGTGGGGGGCATCATCCTGGGAGTCGTGCTCAGCACGCCCTCCACGCCTGCGGATCCGTTCGTCGGAAACGTCGGCATGGGCAGCTGGGTGATTCCCTGAACGGACGAGCGCCGCCCTGAACACGCGTGCTCGCGAGGGCGACGGCTCGGCACGAACTGGATCTCTTCGGAGCGCCCGTTCGACGATCTCGCGTGATGTCTCCGATCTCGCACGACGCGCGACGGATGGCGGGTCGTCTCGCGACGATCACCGCGATGGGCACGGCCATGGGCATCACCGCGGTGGGCTGCGAGGCGCCGCGCGACACGAGCCATGGCGCGATCGAAGCGCCGACGATCGAAGCGAGCGAGACGTCGAGCGACGCCGGCGTCGATGCGGCCGCGGCCGTGGACGAGGTGCGCGAAGCGGAGGCACCGCCCGTCACGCCGTCACACCTCCACGCGTTCTTCGACGAGCTCGACGCCCCGCGCCTGGAGGTGCTGCGTCACGCCGCGATCACCCGCATCGAGCGTGGCTCGGGCGGCCGCAGCGTCGGCTTCCGCCTCACGTTCGAGGACGGCTCGCGCGGCTACTTCAAGCCCGAGCAGACGTTCTCGGGATCGAGCGATCGCGCGGAGGTCGCCGCCTACCGCGTCGATCGTGCGCTCGGTCTCGGGCGTGTTCCGACGACGACGCTGCGAGAGATCGCGTGGTCGCGCCTCGAGCCGCTGCTCACAGGCGATCGTCGTGCCGCCGAGGTGATCGTGCAGCCCGACGGCATGGTGCGCGGCTCGCTCTCGGCGTGGATCGAAGAGCCGCTCGTGCCGCTCGAGCTGGGCGTCGGCTTCGAGCGCTGGTTCCGCGTGGAGCCGGCTCCGTACCTCACGCCGTTCCAGCGCGCGCGTGTGTTCATCGCGCAGGCCGAAGGCAGCCAGCCGATCGTGCCGCCGGTCGACGAAGAGGGTCGCGCGCTGCCGCTCGCGGGTGAGCCCGATCGCGACGATCGCGGCGCAGAGCTCTCGGATCTCGTGCTCTTCGATCACCTCGTCCACAACATCGATCGCTGGGGCGGTGGCTTCACGAACGTGCGCACGCGCGGCTGCGGCGGCGCGCTCGTGTTCCTCGATCAAGGCGGCGCGTTCGGGCCCGGCATGCAGCGCATCGGCTTCATGGATCGACGTCTCGCCGCGGTGCAGCGCTTTCGTCGATCGACGGTCGAGGCGATCCGCTCGCTCGATCTCGAGTCGCTCCGCGCAGAGCTCGTGGAAGAGGGCTTCGGCGAGCTGCTCGACGCGCGTCGTCTCGAGGGGCTCGAGGCGCGGCGTCGCGCGATCCTCGCCCACGTCGACGCGCGCCTCGCGCTCCACGGAGAATCAGACACCTTCCCGTGGTGACGACCGCTCATCGCGCGATCCTCCTCAACCTCGACGCGGGCGAGCACGACGCCGAGACCGACGAGCTCCTGCGATGCGCGCACGCGATCAGCGTCGCGTGTGGCGGTCATGCGGGCGACGACCTCTCGATGACACGCTGTCTGCGCGTCTGTCTGGCGCACGGCCTTCGGGCAGGAGCCCATCCGTCGTACCCCGATCGCGCAGGCTTCGGGCGCACCACGATGGCCATCGAGCCTGCGGCGCTGCGCGTCTCGATCGTGTCGCAGTGTTGCGCGCTGCTCGATCACGCGCGCACGATCGACGTGGCGATCGAGCACGTGAAGCTGCACGGAGCGCTCTATCACGATGCGAACCGCGACCCTGCGCTCGCGGCGCTCGTGCTCGGCGCGGCGATGGAGGTGTTCGGTCCCGTCACGGTCGTGGGCCCGCCGCGCGGTGCGCTCTTCGACTTCTGTGCGCACGGCGGCGATCCGTTCGAGCGCGAGGGCTTCGCCGATCGCGCGATGCGCCCCGATGGGTCGCTCGTCCCGCGCAGCGAGCCGCGCGCGCTGATCGACGATCCCGAGCTCGCGGCCGCGCAAGCGCTACGCCTCGCGCACGAGGGCCACGACACGATCTGCGCGCACGGCGACGGGGCGAACGCGCTCGCGATCGCGCGCGCCGTGCGGAAGGCGCTCGACTCGCTCAGCGCCCGCCCGTGACGGCCTGCGAGCTCGGTCGCGCGCTGACGACCGGATCGTGGGCGACGTCCGAGGACTCCATCCAGCACGCGACGTCGTCGACGATTCGCTCCCATCCGGGCTCCGCGAGCAGCCAGTGCGCATGCCCCTTCCGCACGTCGAGCCGCGCGCCAAAGCGCGTCGCCGTCTCGCGCAGCTGCACCTCGGAGATCACGCGGTCTTCGTCGCCTCCGACGACGAGCACGGGAACCTTCACCTTCGTCGCATCGACGCGCACACGCCCGAAGATCATGTCGCGGTAGGCGGCACCCGACTCGTGCACGAGCGCGTCGTGCGCTCCAGCGCGCTCGGCCTCGGGCAGGTTGTGAAGCACGAGCTGCTCGCACGTCGAGCACGACGGAATCAGCGGCTGCCCGAGCAAGATCCGCGGCACGAGCGGGAGGAGTGCTGGGATCGCGCGCGGCTGCGCGTCCAGCCGTGATGCGGGCGCGGGCGCGACGAGCACGACCGCGCTCGCCCGGCCTGCCTCCGCGACCTTCTGCGCGACGAGGCCGCCCATCGAGTGACCCACCACGATCGGATGTGTCCCGAGCGCGTCGATCGCCGCGAGCGCGTCGTCGACGTAGTCGGTCACGCGCAGACCGCGCGCGGCCTCGGGACCGACGCCGAGCCGCCCGCGGAACGAGATCGCGATCGTGCGGTGCCCGCGCCCTGCGAGGCGCTCCATCCAGCGCTCGAAGCATGCATGCGTGGCGAACGCACCGTGCAGCAAGAGGACGGGAGCTCGCCGATCCGATCCGCCCACCGGCGTGATCGACAGCGCTCTCAGCCCGCCGATCGTCGTCTCTTCCTTCGTCACCCGATTCGCGCTCGTGCCCATGACCACCTCCCGCCGTGCGGCGTCGTCGTCGACCATTCGTCAAGCGACTTGCCTAAGTAGTCAACTAGCTTTCCTATCTTGTCAAGCGCCTTGTCTAACTGGGAGGGCCGCGCGAGAGTCCGCTCGTGAGCCCCGCGTCCGACCCCAACGCCCTGCGCGCGCGCCGCGAGGCTCTCCTCCTTCGTCGCCTCTTGCGCGCCTACAAGGCCGTGAACGAAGAGACGATCCGTCGTGTCGTCGCGCGCGGGCACCGCGGCCTACGCCCGTCGTTCACGTCGCTGCTGGGTCAGCTCGACACCGAGGGGACGCGCCTCAGCGCGCTCGCGACGCGCATGGGGGTCACGCGTCAGGCGGTGAGCCAGCTGCTGGTGCAGGTCGAGGAAGCGGGGCTCGTCACGCGAGAGGACGATCCGACGGACGCGCGCGGCGTCGTCGTGCGCTTCACGGCCAAGGGTCGGCGCACGCTCGAGGAGGCCGTGGAGGTGATGGAGGGCCTCGATCGCGAGCTCGCGACGCGCCTCGGGGCGCGTGACCTCGCGAAGCTGAGCGCGCTGCTGGCTGCGCTCGCGGAGGTCGTCGACCCGGACGGCGCCCTCGGCGACTGAGGCGATGTGCGATGCTCGCGGTCGCATGCGACGTCGTACCGCCCGTTGGATCTGTGCCGCGCCCCTCTTCCTCGTTGCCGCGTGTGATCCCCCCGCGCCGCAGCCGGTCTCTCACGTCCTCTCGGATGGAACACGCGTGGAGGTCGCCGCCGATGGATCGTTCGCGCTGATCGCGGAGGATGGGCATCCGCTCGTCGCGACGGCCGCGGGGCAGGGGCCGCTCGCGCGCACGTTCACACCGCGCATCACGATGGTGCAGGGCTTCTACACGTTTCGACGTCTGGGCGTGACGGACGTGGCGTTCTCGACGTTCACCGGCAGCGCGCTCGAAGGCGACGTGGTCGTCCTTCGCTTCGCAGGCGCTGTCGGCCAAGAGGCGCGCGTGACGATCGGCGTCGAGACCGCCGACGTCGCGACGTCGATCGAGCTCGCGATCGAAGGCGTGGTGCCGGGCGAGGGCGAGCTCAGCTACGCGCTGCCGTTCGCGTGCGACGACGACGCGTCGTTCGCGGGCTTCGGCGCGCAGTACAACCAGACCGATCAGCGCGGCGAAGCCTTCCCGCTGTGGGTCGAGGAGCAGGGCATCGGACGCACGGGCGCCGCGTCGATCACGGGCGACGAGCACACGACGTACTTCCCGATGCCGTGGTGGCTCGACTGGCGCGGCTTCGGGGTGCTCGTCGAGACGAGCGCGCGCGTGGACGTCGACCTCTGCGCGACGGACGCGGACGTCGCGTGGGTCGAGGTCGAGCACCGTGATCCCGCGCAGACGAACGAGCAGCGCTCGATGCGCACGGTGGTGCTCCATGGTCCGAGCCCACGCGAGGTGATCACGCAGCTCGGTGATCGTGTGGGTCGACCGGCGATGCCTCCGACGTGGGCGTTCTCGCCGTGGATCGGCATGCAGGGCGGTCGCGACGTGGTGCTCGCCGAGGTGCAGGAGCTCGAGGACGCCGAGATCCCGTTCTCGGCGGTGTGGGTGCAGGACTGGCCCGGAGGTCGGATCATCTCCGGCGACATCTACGATCTCTACTACCGCTGGATCGCCGACGAGACGCTCTATCCGGACCTCGCCGGCATGGTGAGCGACCTCCACGCGCGCACGAGCACCGACGGACGCGCGGGCATTCGGTTCCTCGCGTACGCGAACTCGTTCGTGATCGAGGATCTCGATCACTTCGACGACATGGCGTCGATGGGCCTGCTCCCCACGCGCGACGGCGAGCCGTACGTGTTCCCGATCGTGGTCAATCGCGGCTCGGTCGCGGACTTCACCAATCCCGCCACCTACACCTATGTGGAGGGCTTTCTCCGCGAGATGGTCAGTCGGTATGGGTTCGACGGATGGATGGCAGACTTCGGCGAATGGCTCCCTCCCGACGCCACGATCCACGAGGGCGATCCGCTGCTGGTCCACAACGAGTATCCGCGGCTCTGGCACCTCGCCTCGCGTGAGGTCCTCGACGATCTACGCCCGGACGGCGACTGGGTGGTGTTCTCGCGCTCGGGGTGGACGGGCGAGCAACGCGAGCAGCAGATCGTGTGGATCGGTGATCAAGAGGCCGACTGGGAAGAGACCGACGGATTGCCCACCGTGGTCCCTGCGCTCTTGAACCTCGGTCTCTCGGGGACTCCGCTCGTCACGCACGACATCGCTGGATACAGCGGCGGCCCGAGCACCAAAGAGCTCTACCAGCGCTGGACGGAGCTCGGCGCCTTCACGACCTTCATGCGAACGCACGAGGGCCTCAACGCGCTCTCGAACTGGAACTGGAACGGCGACGCGGAGACGACCGCGCACTTCCGCCGCTTCGCGCGCATCCACGAGGCGCTCGTGCCCACGTTCGAGACGCTCGCCGAGGAGGCGCACACCACGTCGGTGCCCCCGCTGCGTCACCTCGCGCTCGAGTTCCCCGACGACGTGCCCAGCCGTGCGGTGAGCGATCAGTTCATGATCGGCGACACGCTGCTCGTCGCGCCCGTGGTGCGCGAAGGCGCGACGTCGCGCGAGGTGTACCTGCCGCCGGGCACGTGGTTCCACGTGTGGACGGGCGAGATGCACGCGGGCGGTCAGACGATCACGATCGACGCGCCGATCGGCTCGCCGCCGGTGTTCTCGCTCGGCGCCGACCGCGCGGACCTGCGCGCGATCGAGTGATCGGCGCGTGATCGAGTGATCAGCTGCCGGTGAGGCCGCGGACCTCGGTTCCGTGCACTGCGATCAGGGGATGGTTGCCGGTCGGTTCGCTCATCCCGCGACGCGACCAGACACGACCCGCCGACCGCGCCGAGGCGCCAGGGTCACTCCGCTTCGCCTGTCATACTCGCCGCCGTGGACGCCCCGCCCGTACCCGCGTCGAGCGCCGAGCGAGAGAGTCAGTCGGTGATCTCACGGCGCGACGGTGTCGCCGTGATGCTGGTGCTCGCGTCCATGCTCGTTCCGTTCGGTCTCGGCGCGATCCTCGGGCCGTTGCCGTACGACGTCGCGCTCGAGCCGCGCGTCGCGTGGGTGGTGGGCCTCGCGTCGTGCTTCGCGCTCGCGGCGTGGGCGAGCGTGCGTGAGGGGGAAGGGAGACGTCGGCTCGCACCGCTCGCGCTGCTCGTCGTGCCCTTCGGCCACGTCGTGTTCTCAGCGTCCTCGATTCCCGCGGCGCTGGACGGGGCGCTCCACGTGCTCGTGGCCTTCGGTGTCGTCGCGCGCATCCAGTGGCGCGTGATCGCGACACGCGGCTCGCGCTCGCCGGCGCGCAGCGCGTCGATCGTTCTCGCGTGCGCCGCGCTGCACGTGTCGATCGTGCTCGTGGCGCTCGGCCCGGTCTCGTGTGTCGTGGTCCCTTCGATCGCGCGCGTGGCGCATCCCACGCCGGCGCGCGAGGACGACGAGCGCGCGATCGAGATCCTCACCGAAGATGGCCTCACGCTGCGCGCGACGTACTTCCCGGGAGAGGCGAGCGCGCCTGCGATCGTGCTCGCGCACGGACGAGGCGACGGCCGCGATCGCATGCTCGGATGGGCGCGCGAGCTGAATGCGCGCGGCGCGCACGTGATCGCGTACGACGGACGCGCGCATGCCGCGAGCGACGGAGCCGTCGTCACGTTTGCTGACCGTGAGCCGCGCGACGTGTTGCTCGTCCTCGACGCGCTGCTCGCGCGGAGCGGCGTGGACGCGTCGGCGGTCGCGGTGATGGGCGAGTCGATGGGCGGTGGCGCCGTGCTCGCTGCGCTCGGCGAGCTCGATCGTCGCGGGGTGCGTCGCGCGGTGCTGCTCGCGCCCGCGAGCGACTACGACGCGCTCGTCGGCGCGTACACGCCGCCGGGTCCGTTCCGCACGCCGTCACGCGCGATCGTGCGCGTCGTCTCCACCGCGCTGGGCTTCACGCCGCCGTTCGATCAGATCCCTCGTGACGCGCTGCGTGATGCGCCGCACGTGGACGTGCTCGTGCTCCATCCCCGGGGCGATCGCACGATCCCGCTCGCGCTGAGTGAGCGTCTCGTGGTCGAGCATCCGAGCGTTCGGCTGAGGGTCGTCGAGCGCGGCGGTCACGACGGCTTCGGCAACCGCCTGCGCGAGGACGCGAACGAACGTGACGTGATCCTCGAAGCGCTCGGCCTCGCGACCGAGTGACGCTCAGCGTCGGCTCATCACGTTCGCGCCGCCGGTGCCGTCGAGCCGCGAGACGAACGTCGCGCCGCCCGGATCGCCGAGTAGGTGCGTCGCGAAGAAGCCGGCGGCCGTGTCTGCCGCGGCCTCGCGCGCGATCGCGGGATCGACGTACGTGAACGCGACGTCGCCGCCGACCGAGCCGCGGATGCCGGGACCGCAGCCTGCGTCGAACGCGTCCACGAGGCCGCAGAGGTCGGAGATCGACCAGTGCCCCGCGTCGTCGAGCTCGACGATCGTCGCCGGACCGCCGACGCGCATGTAGTCCGAGCGGATCACGCGGTTGCCGATCTCTTGGATGCTGTTGTCCTCGCGCATGAGGAGGAACGCGTAGGGCACGTCGATCATCGCGATGCGCACGCTGCCGAGCACCGAGATGGGCGCGGCGACCGCGAGCGCGGCGACGATGCGCTCGTCGTCGCGCGCGACCACGCTCGTCGTCGCGGCGCCGAAGCTGTGGCCCATCACCGCGGCGCGCGTGGCGTCGATGCGGCCACGCAGGTCGTCGGGCATCTCGAGCGCCTCGGCGTCGAGCAGGCGGTCGAGCACGCTCGACACGTCGCTCGCGCGCACGGCGAGGAACTCGTTGGTCACGCCCACGGAGGTGCCCGCGCGCTGATCCCAGAGCGTGTTGTTCACGTGATCGGGCGCGGCGACGACGATGCCGTGGCTCGCGAGGCGCTCGGCCACCTCGGCCATGTCGTAGCGGGTGCACGTGTGACAGTGCGAGAACACGACGACGGGCAAGAGGGCAGGGCTCGTCGCCGCGGCCGGCGCGACTGCCGAGTGCTGCTGACGTCGCACGCACGTCTCGGGCGCGGCAGCGACGAGCTCTTCGATCGCCGTCTCGTTCGCGGTGCCCGCCTCGAAGCTCTCGATCGGTCGCCCCGTCGTGGCCTCGGCGCGCGCGTCCTCGACGGCGGGATACCAGAGCTCGACGGGCAGCTCGCGCATCCCGGTGCGGTCCGTCATCGTGACCGTGACGCTGCCGACGGCGAACGGTCCTGCGACGCCGTAGTCCGCGCGCGGCTCGGGCGGCGGTCCCGCGTCCTCCTCGAAGGCATCGAGCGGCGCGTCGGTCGCGACCGGGCCGGTGTCGTCCGAGGCAGCCGCGTCGTCGTCCGCGACGAACGCGTCGGGCATCACGACGGGCTCGGGACATGCGGCGAGGCTGAGGGCGAGGAGCGCGAGGGGCCACGATCGGAAGTGCATGGCGCGCATCCTACGCCGACGTCGCCAGCCGCATCACCCGTCTCGCGAGCACGCGCGGCGTTTCGTGGCAGATCTCGCGCCGTGGATCTCTGGCTCTCTCAGGCCGCGCGCGTGATGACGGGTCGCCGTTCTCGCAAGGGACGCGTGAGCGCGGACAGCACGCTCGACGAGCTGGTGAAGGCGGGGCCCAACGCGACGCTCGAAGAGGGCGGCCTCGATCCCTCGATGCGCTTCTCCCTGCGCCTCGCGCGCGGCCTCATCTCGTACGGGATGCCGGCCTACCGCGTGGAAGACGCGCTCGAGCGTGTGGCCGACGCGCTCGAGTTCGAGATCGACGTCTTCTGCACACCGACCGCGCTCATCGTCACGCTCGAGCGGGACGACGAGTCGCGCACGCGCGTGCTCCGCGTGCAGCCGGGCGGGACGGACCTCGAGAAGCTCAGCGCGCTCTACGAGCTCGTCGGGCGTGTGGAGAAGAAGGAGCTCGGACCGGCCGACGCGGCGCACCGCCTCGACACGATCCTCGCGCGCGAGGGCCGCTATGGCCCCGTCGCGACCGCGCTCGCGTACGCCCTCGTCTCTGCCGTGTCCGCGACGCTGCTCGGCGGCGGCGGCTACGACATCCCCTTCGCAGGCTTGCTCGGCCTGCTCGTCGGCGTGCTCGAGGCGGCCGCCAAGCGCGTGCCTTCGCTCGCGCGACTCCTGCCGTCGATCGCGTCGTTCACCGTGTCGTTCGGCGCGACGTTCATCGCGGTCGAGGGCTTCGCGGTGCGGCCGTCGGTGTTGCTGTTGGCCGCGACGCTCGTGCTCTTGCCGGGGCTCACGCTGACCACGGCGATGGTCGAGCTCGCGACGGCGCACCTCGTCGCGGGCACGTCGCGCTTGATGGCTGCGATCGTGACGTTCCTCCAGCTGGGCTTCGGTGTGGCGCTCGGTCGGCACGTCGCGAGCCTCCTGCCGCACGAGCCGCGGCTGCACGAGGCGCCCGAGCTTCCGTGGTGGACGGAGCTCGGCGCGCCGTTCGCCGCTGCGCTCGCGTTCTCGGTGTTGCTGAAGGCGCGGCCCGACGATCGCGGCTGGATCCTTCTCGCGGCGGGCATCTCGCTCGCGGGCTCGCGCCTCGGTGGTTACCTGCTCGGCGCCGAGCTCGGCGCGTTCGTCGCGGCGATGCTCGTGGCCTCTGCGGCGCACGCGTTCGCGCGCATGAAGGATCGCCCGATCGCGCTGATCCTCACGCCGGGCATCCTCTCGCTCGTGCCGGGCAGCGTGGGCTTCTTGAGCGTGAGGTCGCTGCTCGAGGGCGACGTGGCGAACGCGATCGAGACGGGCTTCCGCATGCTGCTCGTCGCCTTCGCGATCGCCGCGGGCATGTTGGTCGCGACCGCCGCGGTGCCTCCTCGGCGCCCGATCTGACGCGCGATCCGGGCCGCGATCAGGTGTGCGTCGCTTGGTCGTCGCTCGCGTGGATCGGCGCACCTTCGCTCGCGGTGAGCACGAGTCGCTTCTTGCGCGCGGCGTCGCGGAACCCGCCGCCACCGGCGTCCACCGCGCCTGCTTCCGGATCGTCCTCCCAGCGCGCGAGGCCGACGACCGCGATCTGCTCGCCGAGCTCGAGCGCGCCCTCGCGGTAGCGCATCGTCTTGTTCATGCCGATGAAGCTCGTGCTCGTGTGTCCGCGTGCGGTGAGAAACTCTTCGAGCTCCGGCGTCGCGTCGTTGAGGAACCCCGACGACTCGCTGTGATCGAGCACGATCAGGAATTCGCCGCCGGGAGCCTCGACGCGAGCGCGTCCGGTCTCGTCCTCGAGGATGAAGTCGACCTCGCTGTGCTCGTCGATCGTCTTGACCCAGTGCGAGCTCTTGCCGGACTGGCGACGTGTCTCGACGAGCACGCGGAACGCCACGCACCGTCTCTGCGAGAGCGGCGCGTCGAGCACGTGGTCTCGCTGGACGACGCGTCCGACGATGCGCACGCGCGCGCCCTCGGTGGCGCCGGCGACGGTGCTCAGCGGCACGGCCTTCATCGCGCGCCGGAGCTGCGCCTCGCGCGAGAAGTACGTGACGGCGCCGATGCCGACCACCGCCACAGCGACCGCGATACCGATGACGAGGGGTGAGACCACGCAGCGAGGATGCCAGGGCCCGTCGAAACAGGCAGCGAACGTCGATCGACCCCGGCGTCTGCGGGGCTTTTTGCTAGGGTCCGGCACCGATGTCGATGACCTTCAAGCCTCAGTACGAGACCCTCACCGCCGTCTTCGATGCCGCGACGAGCAAGTACGCGGAGCGACCGCTCTTCGGCAGCAAGACGCGCGGCGAGTGGCAGTGGATGACGTACGGGCAGTTCGAGCGCGAGGTCGCGGAGGTGCGCGCGGGCCTCGCGTCGCTCGGTGTGAAGGCGGGTGATCGTGTCGGGGTCATCGCGAACAACCGTCCCGAGTGGGCGATCGGCGCGTACGCGACCTACGGCCTCGGCGCGGCGTACGTGCCCATGTACGAGTCGCAGATGCCCACCGAGTGGGCGTACATCCTGAAGGACTGCACCGCGAAGGTCGTGATCGTCGCGAACGCCAAGATCCGCGACGCGATCCTCGCCGCGAAGGCCGCGCCCGACGAAGACGGCACGCACCTCACCGAGCTCGAGCACGTGATCGTGCTCGACGCGGGCGCGGGACCGACGAGCACGGGCCAGGAGAAGGGCACCACGTGGTCGCTCGTGCGCGACGCGGGGAAGAAGTCGCCGGCCGCCGCCGTGACGCCCGCGCCGAGCGACATCGCGTGCTTCATCTACACGTCGGGCACGACGGGCAAGCCCAAGGGCGTGAAGCTCACGCACACGAACTTCGCGAGCAACGTGAGCGCGATGCACGAGGTCTTCCCGATGTCGCCGGAAGATCGCTCGCTCTCGTTCCTGCCTTGGGCGCACAGCTTCGGGCAGACGGCAGAGCTCCACATGCTCTTCTCGATGGGCGCCTCGATGGGCATCGCGGAGAGCGTCGACAAGATCCTCGACAACCTGAAGGAGGTGAAGCCGACCCTCCTGTTCTCGGTGCCGCGCATCTTCAACCGCCTCTACGACCGCGTGAACAAGCAGGTCGCGTCGAGCCCGACGTGGCGACAAGGCATCTTCCGCTCGGCGATGAAGAACGTGGTGTCGCGAAAGCGACTCGCGGAGCAGCGTCGCTCGAGCGGCGTCGCGGACCTCAAGCAGCGCGTGTTCGACAAGCTCGTGTTCCAGAAGATCCGCGACCTCTTCGGCGGTCGCTTGAAGTACGCGTTCTCGGGCGGCGCGGCGATCAGCAAGGAGGTCGCCGAGTTCATCGACAACCTCGGCGTCGTCGTCTACGAGGGCTACGGCCTCACGGAGACCTCGCCGATCGCCACGGCCAACTGGCCCGGTGCGCGCAAGATCGGCTCGGTCGGCAAGGCGATCCCCGGCGTCACGATCAAGATCGATCTCAGCGCGACGGGTGACCCGAAGAGCGGCGAGATCGTCGTGTACGGCCACAACGTGATGCAGGGCTATCACGCGCTCCCCGAGGAGAACGACAAGGTCTTCACGTCGGACGGAGGCTTCCGCACCGGCGACATGGGCTACCTCGACGACGACGGCTTCCTCTACATCACGGGCCGCATCAAGGAGCAGTACAAGCTCGAGAACGGCAAGTACGTCGCGCCCGCGCCGCTCGAAGAGCTGCTCAAGCTCAGCGGCTACGTCAGCAACGTCATGGTGTACGGCGACAACAAGCCCTACAACGTCGCGCTCGTCGTCGCGAACATGGCCGAGGTGCAGAAGTGGGCCGACGCGAACGGCGTCTCGGGATCGGGCGCCGCGCTGCTCGAGCACGACAAGGTGAAGGCGCTCTTCCGCGAAGAGGTCGACCAGCAGTCGGGCGACTTCAAGCAGTTCGAGAAGATCAAGAAGCTCCACCTCGTCGCCGAGGAGCTCACCGTCGAGAACGGCATGCTGACGCCCAAGCAGAGCCTCAAGCGCCGCGTCGTGATGCAGAAGTACGGCGACGCTCTCCAGCGTCTCTACTGATCGTCGAGACTTCTTCACGAGCGACCGGGACAGTCGCGATACAAGTACGGGCGAATGGAGTCGGGCGTGTCCGAGAAGACCGACGAGAGCCTCGCGGGTCCCGAGCCCGTGAAGGTGGAGCCCGTGAAGGTGGAGGTCGTTCCTCCGCCGGCGCCCAAGCCGGTGTGGCCGCGCCTCGTGTTGCTCGCGGTCGTGCTCGGCGCGCTGTTCGCCGTGGGCCACGTCACGGGAGCCACGGAGTACCTCACGCGTGATCGCATCCAGGCGTTCATGGAGACGCTCGGGGTCTGGGGCTTTCTCCTCTTCCTCTTGTCGTTCGCGATCGGCGAGCTCGTTCACATCCCCGGCATCGTGTTCGTGCTGGCGGCGCTCGTCGCGTACGGCCGTGTGCTCGGCGCGGGCGCGGGCTACGTGGGCGGTCTCTTGTCGGTCACGGTCGCGTTCCTCGTGGTGCGCAAGGTGGGTGGTCAGCTCCTCACGGACGTGAAGCGCCCGTGGCTGCGTCGCCTGCTCGATCGCTTGGACGCACATCCGATCACCACCATCGCGGCGCTGCGCGCGGTGCTGTGGTTCGCGCCGATCGTGAACGTGGTGCTCGCGATGAGCTCGGTTCGCTTTCGCGATTACCTGATCGGCTCCGCGATCGGCTTCCTCGTGCCCATCACGATCCTGACGGTCGCGTTCGAGTGGGCGCTCGCGTTCTTCGAGTGAGCGAGCGGCTCGCGATCAGAACGTGATCGTGAGCGCCGAGACCACACCGCCGGGACCGACCTGTCCGGGGATGGGCGGCTCGACGCCATCGCTCGCGCAGTCGTCGTTGGCTTCGCAGCTCGCGCCGAGGCCCGCGGAGCCCACACCGCGCCCGACGGAATGCACGGCGTGGTGAAGATGCCACATCAGCACATGCCGCCGTTGACGCCGATCACCTGGCCCGTGATGTAGCCGGCCGCGTCGGAGCACAAGAAGCCGACGATGCCTGCCACGTCGCCCGTCGTCGCGATGCGGCGCATCGGGATGTGCTTGATCACCTCGTCGAGCGGCGTGCCCTGCGCGAGCGCGCCTTGGAACATGTCGGTCTCGACCGGACCGGGCGCCACGGCGTTCACGGTGATGTTCCGCTTCGCGAGCTCTTGGCTGAGCGCCTTCGTCGCGCCGATGAGGCCGGCCTTCGCGGCCGAGTAGTTCACCTGTCCGCGGTTGCCGATCACGCCCGACACGCTCGTGATGTTCACGATGCGGCCCCAGCGCAGGCGCACCATCGGCATCACGAGCGGCTGCGTCACGTTGTAGAAGCCGTCGAGCGTCGTCGTGATCACGCTCGACCACTGGCCGCGATCCATCGCGGGGAAGGGCGCGTCGGCGGTGACGCCCGCGTTGTTCACGATCACGCCGATCGGTCGCTGCTCGAAGTCGAGCGACGCGAGCCCGCGCTGCGTCGCGTCGAAGTCGGCGACGTCGAAGCCCACGATCTCCGCGCGCCCACCGGCGGCGACGATCTCGTCCTTGACCGCCTTCGCCTGCGCCTCGCCCGAGCGGTAGTGGACGATCACCGGATAGCCGGCCTTGCCGAGCTCGAGCGCGATCGCGCGCCCGATGCCGCGACTGGCGCCGGTGACGAGCGCCCTGGGCCACTCGTGGTTGGGTTTCTCCGAGAGGGTTCGCGGCATGCGGGCCGACCATGCAACGTCGTCGCGCGCGCCGCCATCCGGTCGTTCTACGGACAGGTCTCTTGGTAGACGTTCGTCATGTAGCTGGGGCCGCGGCCGCGCGTGCGCGAGACGGGGATCATCGTGCCCACGCGCGGAAGGAACGAGCAGTTCACGCCGCTCGGCAGCGCGGGGAACTCCACGAAGTACTCGTCGGGCAGTCCCTCCGAGATGCTCTCCGGATAGAGCGCGAGGCGGCCCTCGTCGGTCACACCTTCGACGCTCGCCGCGAGCGCGCGGAACGAGCGGATGATGTCGTAGATGTTCTTCGCGATCTCGATCGGGTGCGGGACATTCGCAACACCTCCACGTCGTCGCGACGCGCGTCGAGGGTACGCAGCTTCGACGCGTCACGTCATCGCGACGCTGCGAGCGCGGACTCGAGCGCGCGCGCCAGCGTCGTGAGCGCGGGGCTCGCCGTCGGTGGGACGAGAGAGAGGTGCGCACGAGCTTCGGTGGCCTTGCCGATCGCGAGACAGACGCGGGCGAGCACGAGGTGCGCGTGCGCGCGCTCGTCGAGGCTCGCGGCGGGATGCACCGACACGCGACCGGCGGCGTCCCACGCGCGATCGAGCACCGTGGCCGCGAGACACGCGTCCGCGAGGCCGAGCCACGACGCGCATGTCTCGTCGAGCGCGGCGCAGCCGTCCCACGCGGCGATCGCCAGGCTCGTCTCGCCGATCGCGTCGGCCCAGCGCGCGAGGGCCCGCGCGGCGAGCAGGCTCTCGCGCGGCACACCGAGCGCGGTCGAGAGACCGCGGCCTTCGTCGATCGCGCGCACGACGCGCCTCGTCTCGTGATCGACGCTGCTCACGCGGCCCTCGCCGTGCGCATCGAGGCGAGCACGCCGACACGCAGATCGGCGAGCGCGCTCGCGCAGTCCACGAGCACCCGCACGCGCGCGAGGCGCTCGCTCACGACACCGCGCTCGGCCTCCGAGAGCGCACGCTCCGCGCGCTCGAGCGGACCGAGGTGGACGCCGATGCGGGCGACGTCGGCGAGGAGCGTCATCGCGGGCGCGGCCTCGAGCGCACGAGGCGCCGTGATCGACGGCAGCGCGGGCCCGAGCCGCAAGAGCTCGGGCGCCGACTCGCTCGGCGTCGGCGCGGGCGGGACGCTCAGCGCGGCGAGCTCACCGATCGACGCGGGCGCGTGATCGATCGGAGACGTCCCGTGATCGAGAGGACGAAGCAGCGAGAGGGCGAGGGCGCTCATCGGCCACCTCGCTCGTCCTTCTCGCGCTCGGCCCACGCGACGTGCAGCACGGCGGCCACGGCGTCGTAGAGGCGATCGGGGATCTCGGCGCCGAGGTCGAGCTCGTAGAGGCCGCGCGCGAGCGACACGTCGCGCACGATCGGCACGCCCGCTTCTTCGGCGAGGCGGCGGATGCGCATCGCCTCGTCCTCCATGCCCTTCGCGACGATCTCGGGCGCCCCCGTACCGTCGTCGTCGTCGTCGTAGCGGAGCGCGACGGCCACGTGCGTGGGGTTCACGACCACGACGCTCGCGCGTCGCACGGCCTCGTTGGTGTCGTGCTGCGCCAGCTCGCGCCTCACGCGATCGCGCTCGCCCTTCGCGTGCGGGTCACCGTCCGACTCCTTGTGCTCGCGCACGACCTCTTCCTTGGTCATGCGGAGCTCCTTCGCGAGCTTCCACCGCTGGTAGAGCAGATCGGCGATCGCGATCGCGAGCATCGCGCCGCCGCTGCGGAAGAGCAGCGCGCGAACGATCGCCGCGATCGCGACGAGGATGGCGCTCACGTCGCGACCGACCAGCGCGATCGCGCCGTGCATCGCGGCCTCGACCACACCGCTCACCACCCACGCGACGACGAGCACCTTGAGCACGGAGCGCGCGAGCTCGATCCACGCATCGCGGCCGAAGACGCGCCCCGCCCCCGCGATCGGATCGAGGCGCTCGGCGTCGAAGCCGATCGCCTGCGTCGCGAGGATCGGCCCGGTCTGCACGAGCGACGCGACCGCTGCGACCGCCACGAGGATCGCGAGGATCGGCATGGACTGCGACGCGGCGACCTCGAGGCCCGCAGAGAGCGCGGCGATCGGTGGCACCTCGCTCTCTCCGCGGGCCGCGGCGAGCGCGGGCTCGAGCAGCCCTCGAAACGCCGTGATGAAGCCGGGCCCCGCGGAGCCGAGCGCGCCGCCGGTCGCGAGCAAGAGCAGCGCAGTGCTCAGCTCCTTGCTCTTGGCGACCTGGCCGCGCTCGCGCGCTTCGCGGAGGCGCTTCGGTGTGGGTTCTTCGGTCTTGTCGTCGGACATGCGGCCCTTGTCGGCGGCTCGCCCGAGATGTTGCCTCGAATCTTCGGCTCACCGCGACCTCGCTTCGGGCGCAGGCTGGCACTCGCGTCGCGGTGGGGCGTGAAGCCCGCTCACACGCGGGGCGTGCCTCGGAGACGAGACCTCGGATCCCAATCAAAACAAGGCGTTCTCGCGTCGGCACGCGCTGGCACCGAGCTTGCGAAGTGTCGGGACGCAGCGTTCGTCTCTCACCAGGAGCTCCTCCATGCGCCCCCACCAGATGCTCGCCCTCACCGCTCTGACCCTCGCCTCCGCCGGCTCGCTCGCCTGCTCCCCTCTTGCGGGCATCGAGGGCGAGTGGACCAACGGCGAGCGCGGCCACACGCGGTGGCAGACGCAGGACGGTCTCTGCCCGGGCCTCGGCGGTGGTTGCAATTTCGACGTGCCGATCGCGGTAGGCGCGACGGTGACGCTGTCGGTCGACGGCATCGATGGCGCAGCCGTCACGGCCGCGTTCACGGGTGGCATCGAGAGCGGCGGAGGTGTTCAGGTGAACGAAGACTCGAACACGCTCGTGCCGATCACCATCAGCGCTGCGGGCTCGGGGCGCACGGAGCTCTCCGACACGAACGGCGTGCTCGACGCTGCGACGGTCACGGGGCGCGTCGCGACGGTGCTCGAGTGTGGTCGCTGGCCCGTGGGCAGCGACATCGAGTGGCGCATGAGCGGCCTCGCGGTGACGAACGAGCTCACGTTCCCGGTGAGCCCGAGCGGCACCGACGGCGACGACTTCTATCTCGTGTGTCGCGCGGCGAGCTCGGAGGGGCCGATGCTCAGCGCGGACGCGATCGACTGGACGATCGTCTCGGGCAGCGAGAGCGTGCAGATCCGTTCGACCGACTTCGGCTCCGCGGGCTCGAGCGCGAACGGCGCGCGTATCCGCTACCGCGGTCTCGCCGCGGGCACGGCGGTGGTGCGCGCGACGATCGGCGACGTCTCGACGGACCTGACGATCACGATCGAGTGATCGCGCGCCGTCGTGCGATGCTGTCTCGGCCTCTTTGCGGAATGTCCGAACCGGAACGGAGATCATGCGCACCTCGAACGGCCTCGCCCTCGTGCTCCTCGTGTCGGCCGCCCCGGCGTGCTCTTCCCTCAGCGACGGAGATTGGACGAATGGTGAGCGAGGGCGCACGCGCTGGCAGACGACGGATGGCCTCTGCCCCGGGCTCTTCGGGGGTTGCAGCCTCGACGTCCCGATCGCGGTCGGCGCGAGCGTGAGGCTCCGCGTCGATGGGATCGATGGGTACGGCGTGCTCGGCGACTACTCCGGCTCCGTGGCCCGCGGAGGCATGGTCGAGGTCAGCTCGGACGGCGAGGGCGACACCCATGTGCCGATCCTCGTGCAGGCCGCGGGTCCCGGCCGCGTCGGGCTGAGTGATCTCGAGGAGCTGATCGATGCGGCCACCGTCACCGGGCGCGTCGCCACCGCGCTCGAGTGTGGGCGGTGGCCCACGGGACGCGACCTCGAGTGGCGCATGGACGGTCTCGAAATGTCCCAGGCGGTCACGCTGACGGTCGGCAGCGGTGACGATTTCGACCTCGTGTGCCGCGCGATGAGCTCCGAGGGACCGATGCTCAGCGCGAACGCGATCACCTGGACGATCGTCTCCGGGAGCGAGAGCCTCGACCTGCTCTCGACCGGTGGTGGCACGGGTTCCGAGCTGACGGGCGCCCGCGTGGCGTACCGCGGCCTCGGCGCAGGTACCGCGGTCGTGCGCGCGCGCCTCGGCGAGGTGTCGACCGACCTCACGATCACGATCGAGTGATCGCGCGGGCAACACAATGTTGGCGCAGGGCGATGTGGAGGGCGCAGAGCCCCGTGATCTATTTTCGCGAATCTTCCGGTTGTGCCTCTGATCGCCTAGCGGTCTCGCGCTCGCTCGGGATGGGGAAGGGCGAGAGCGCGCGCGCGGGCCCTTGTGCGGCGCGCTGCACCATCCCGAACATCGAGCCGGGGTTCCAGAAGAGGTAGCCGTCGGCGCCGCCGCGTCGTGCGCCGCGGATCTGGTCGGCGATGAACTGTGTGTTCCACTCTTCTTCGGAGAGACCGTTGTCGAAGCCCTGGAGGAACGGTCGGATGATCGGGCGCGGCCCGATGCGCTCGCGCAGGCGCGACACGCCGATCTGCACGAGCGAGCGCGCGCGGTGTGGTCGATCGCGCTCCCACGCGAGCATCGCGTTCAGGTAGAGCATCGGCGAGAAGACGTCGATGTGATCGGCCCAGAGCGCGAGGTCCTGACCGAGGCCCGAGCGATCGCCCTCCCAGAACGCCTGGATGCCGAACACGTCTGCGCCGAGCGGGATGGCGATCGTGTCGTCGATGCGGCCGAGGAGCTGGTGCAGGTGCTCGGCGCGCGTGATGTCGGTGCGCTCGCCTGGGTAGCTCGCGAGGTGCACGCCGTCGTCGACGGGGAAGCGGATGTAGTCGAGCTGGATCTCGTCGACGCCGAAGGCCTCCACCTCGTCCGCGAGGCGCACGATCATGTCGAGGTTCCGGCGATCCCACGGGTTGAGCCACGCGCCGCCCGTGCCCCAGCTGATCCACGCGCGTCCCTCGTGGTGGGGGCGGTTGTCCAAGATCGCGCGGTCTGGCTCCCGCAGCGCGAGCTCGCGATCGCTGAAGCAGACGATGCGGCCGATCACGTGGATGTGCGCGTCGTGGAGCGCCTGCACGAGCGCGCGCGGATCCTCGATGTGGCCGGACTCCGACGCGGCGAGCTCGGGGATCGACGAGTCGAAGAGCACGCGGCCCATGCCGTCTTTGAAGTCGATGACCGCCGTGTTCATGCGCGAGCGGCGGAGCATTCCGAGGATTCCGTCCACACCGTGGAGGCGAAAGTACGGTCCAGAGATGTAGAGGCCGGTCGCCTGCTGAACGCGCGGTGAGAGCTCGTCGTCGGGCCTCGCCGCTTGGCTGCGGCCGGGGCTGGGTGCCACCGTCGCGAGCGCGACGAGGAAGAGACCGAAGACCGAGGCGACCAACCACCCGCGCATGTGCGAATGGTCGCCAACACCAAGTGAGCTGTACAAGAAAGCGCGTCTCACTCGATTCTTGATCCGTGACGCGCGGCCCTGGAACATGAGAGGCCATGGCCCGGTCTCCCCTCGCGCCGCTGTCGACGTCGGCGCTCGCGCTCGTCTCGCTGTTGGTCGCGAGCCTCGCGCTCGCCCAGGTTCGACCGAGCGTCGAGGCGGTGACTGCGCGGCCCGAAGACGCGCGCAGCTACCGCGTGCTCTTCATCGGCAACAGCTACACGCGCTTCCACGCGATGCCGCTCATGGTCCGCGCCGCGCTGCGCATGCTCCCGCACCAGCCGCGCGTCGACGTCGAGACGGTCGCGCACCCGGGCTGGACGCTCGAGCGTCATCGCGCGAGCGGGCGACCTCAGCGGCGCATCGCGCAGGGGCACTTCACGCACGTCATCCTGCAGGGGCACAGCCTCTCGGCGATGGGAGACGCGGCGGCGCTCGCCGACGCAGTGCGCGCGCTCCACGCGGCGAGCCGCGGGGCGGGCAGCCGCACGGTGCTCTACGAGACGTGGGCGCGTCGCGAGGGCGCGCCGCAGTACCGACGCGACGGCGCGCCGCAGTCGCCGGACGAGATGACAGCGCGCATCGGCCAGGCCTACGGGACGCTGGCTCGCGAGATCGACGCGCCCGTCGCGCCGGCGGGGCGCGCGTTCGCGATCGCGCGCACGGAGCATCCGGAGATCGAGCTCTACCGCGCCGACGGCTCGCACCCGACCGAGGCGGGCAGCTACCTCGTCGCGTGCACGCTCGCGGGCGTGGTCTCCGGGCACGATCCGAGGGAGCTCCGCTACGTGGTGCCGGGCTTGTCTCGCGACGCAGCGCGCGCGCTCCGCGAGATCGCCTCGCGCGCGATCAGCGCGGGACCCTGACGTGACGTCGGTCGTCTCGCGCGCGCACGCGGCGCTCTTCGTGGTGTGTGTAGTGGCGTCGTGGCTGGTCACGTCGTCGCTGGCGAGCTCGCGCGCCGAGGCGCAGACCCTCGAGCTCCACGTGCCAGACGTCTGCGCGACCGAGGCGAGCGTGCGCGCGCGGCTGGCGTCGTTCGGGATCGAGCACGTCGACGATGCGACGATCACCATCACCACCTCGACCAGCTGGTCGGGCCTCGTGCGCGGCGAGCTCCACCTCGCGCAGCGCGGCGTGACGGCGGTGCGGTCCCTCGAGGACGTGGCCTGCGAAGACGTCGTCGCCGCGCTGGTGATCGCCGCGGCGCTCGCGCTGCGCGAAGGGCTCGGCGAGACGGCCCCCGCGCTCGTCACCCCCGACACCCTCGAGCTCCACATGCACGAGACCGAGACGGGGCGCCCCGGTGAGACCGCGCCGACGGGGACGACCATGAGCCTCGCGGTCGGTCTCGAGGGTCGGCTCGGTCTCGGGCCGGTGCCGGGCCTCTCGGTCGCGCCCGGGATCGTCGGGAGGCTCTCGATCGACGCGTTCGTCGGCGCCCTCCACGTCGTCTACTGGCCGTCGAGCATGGGCACCGGAGACGGCTCGCGCGCGCTCGGCGCGTCGGTGCGTGCGTTCGTCGCGACCGTCGAGGCCGGCGGCCGCGTGGGCGACGACATCGGCGTCACGGTCACGGGGGTGATCGAGGTGGGCGCGGCGATCTCGCGGGGCGTCGGGATCGCGGAGCCGAGCGACGTCGCGAGCGCCGTGCTCGACGGGGGCCTCGCCGTCGCGATGGACGGTCGTGTCGGACCCGTCACGTGGTTCCTGCGCCTCGATCTCCTCTTCGCGATCGCACAGCCCGTGTACCTCGTGGGCGACTACGCCGCGTTCGAGGCACCGCCCCTCCGCGGCTCCCTCAGCGTCGGGGCGCTCGTCTCCCCGAATTGACCGTGAGCGGCGAGAAACGTTCGACCTCGGTGACGGAACCGGGACGCCGGCGCACTCACGGTCATCTCGTCCTGTCGCGCGTCGCGCTCGCGCGTGGTGGAGTGTGTGTCCCTTGTTCCTGATGTTCATGATGCTGCCCGAGCCCTCGACGTCCGCGCCCGCGGCGACGCGCACGCTCGCGGCGCGTGACGCGCGGCTCCTCGGCGAGCTCTACGAGGCTCACGCGGATGCCCTCTTTCGCGGGCTCGCGCGCTGGGGCGTGCCGGACGCTTCGCTCGACGATGCCCTCCAGGAGACCTTCTTGATCGCGTCCCGAAAGCTTCACGAGTTCGAGGGCCGATCCACGCACCTGACGTGGCTCTTCGGCATCGCGCTGCGCGTCGCGCGAGGGGTGAGGCGCGCGAGGACGCACGAGGAGATCGCCGAAGACGCGCCGGCCTCGAGCGAGCCGGTCGACGCGCAGGTCGAGGCCCGTCGCGCGGCGGCGCTCCTCGATCGCTTGCTCGCGCGGCTCGATCCCGATCAGCGCGAGGTCTTCGTGCTCGCCGAGCTCGAAGAGCTCACGGCCCCCGAGATCGCGGAGATCACGGGCGCCAAGCTCAACACGGTCTACTCGCGCCTGCGCCTCGCGCGCCGCGCGCTCAACGATGCGGTCGCCGAGGTGCACGCCTCCGACCGCAGCCTCGGAGGTGCCGCATGAACGAAGAGGACGTCCCTCGTTCGCCCGCGCTGGGCGCGCTGATCTCTCGCGCACGACAGGCCGCTCCGCCGCGCGCGCGCCTCGACGGCGTCCGTGCGCGCCTCGAGGCGCAGCTCGGTCCGCTCGGCAGCAGCGCCGTCGATCCGCAGCCGGTGCCTCCTCCCGTGGCTCCGCCGGCGAGCTCGGCTGGGCCGTGGATCGCCCTCGCCGTGGTGGCGATCGTCGCGGTCGCGCTCGGTGTGCTCACGATGGGCGGCGACGACGAGACCGTGCAACCCACGGCGTCGCCCGCGCTGGAGGTCGAGACACCGCGCGAGACGACGACCCCCGAGGTCACGCGCGAGGTCGACACCGAAGTGGTCGTGCCCGAGATCGAGGCGGCCCCCGTGAGCGACCCTGCTCCCGAGGTCGTGCCGTCCGCACATCCAACGATCGAGCGTGAGCACCGCGAGCCTCTGGCGGACCCCGAGACCCATCCCGAGACCGACCCCGAGTCCTCTCTTCGCGAAGAGGTCGCGCTGCTCGAGCGCGCGATGCGCCACCGCCGCGAAGGCGATCTCGACGCCATGCGCGCCACGCTCGCGGAGCACGCCGCGCGCTTCCCGAACGGACACCTGGCGCCCGAGCGCACGCGCTTGCTCGGCGAGCTCGCGGCCGAGCGGGCGGGCGCTCACGAAGACCCGCCTCGCACCGAGATCACACCGTGAAGTGGGCCCGGTTCAGCTTCGCGCTCGTCGCGCTCACCGCGTGCCGCATGGAGGTGCAGCTCGACTCGCAGCGCGACGCCGCGCGCGTGCCGGACGACGCGCCGATCGTCGACGCGTCGCGCACCGACGCGCGCGTGATCGACGCGTTCGCGCTCCCTGACGCCGCGCTCGACGCCCCCGACCTCGACGCGGGACCGCCGCCGCCCGTGTGCGTGGGCTCGGGCCTCGCGCTCGGTCCGGTCGCGGTGACCCGGGCCGCGCTCGCGCCCACGCTCTCGATGGTCGGGCTCGGCGCGGAGCGTCGCTTTGCGGTGCTCGTGCCGCCGTCGGCGAGGGCGCTCCCTGCGACGCGCGCGCGTCTGATCGTGCTCGACGCGCTGGCCTCGGTGATCGTCGATCGCGAGCTCGACGTGGGCAGCGGCGGGGCCGCGCTGCTCGCGCTGCCCGACGCGAGCACGACCGCGGGTGAAGCCGCGTTCGTGTCGATCCTCGGAGATCAGCTCTCCCTCCTCGACGCGCGCGGCGATGCGGTCGGCGCGTCGATCACGCTGCCGAGCGCCATCGATCCCGCGCGTCAGGCCTCGCTCGCGTGGATCGACGACACGCACCTCGTCTACGTCGGCGTCGACCTCGCGCTCGTCTCGTTCGACGTCGAGGCGCGGAGCGCCAGCGTCAGCCCGACCGTGGTGCTGGCAGACGATCGCGTGCTGATCGCGCGGGGCTCGGTGGTGATCGATCGCGGCGTTCCGCTGCTCGCGACGATCGAGCTCTCGAGCACGCTCGACGGAACCGAGCTCTTGCACATCAGGCAGCCCGACATGCACGCGGGCTTCGTGATCGGCGCCCTGCGCTTCGGCGGAGAGCGACGCTGGGTGGTGAGGGCGAACGAGGAGTTCCGCACGCAGCCCAAGCTCATCCGCATGCACGACGACGCCAGCTTCGACGTGCTGAGCGGCGACATCCGCGTGCTCGGCCCCCCCGACGCGGCGCAGCGCGACGGCATCGTCGCGATCGGCGGGACCGACGGCGCGGTGGTCATCGTCGATCCCGAGTCGGGGATCTTCCGCACGCTCGTCGACACGGGCGCGCACCGGCTCGCGGCGATCGCGCGCGGTCCGGACGACGACGTCGCCGCGCTCGTCATCGAGCCGGGCGATCCCGATGCCCGCTTGGTGCTGCGCTGCGAGATGTGATCTCGCGAGCGCTCGTCAGGGACAGCTGTTCACGCAGCGCGACTCGGCGCAGCGCACCGCGATCGCACAGTCGCGCGGCCGTGCGCGGGCTCGGTCGAGCCGCACGCGGCGCACGCCAGCGCGACGAGCAAGACGGCTGTTCGCTCTCGCATCAGAACTCTCCTGCGAAGCCGTCGGCGCGCATGGAGAGGCGAACCCCGGTGCGGGTCTCGTAGCGCGCGGGGCGTGACTCGATCTCTCCGGCGTCGAGCGCGCCGATGAGCTGGAGCGCACCGAGGAGGAGCTCCACTGCGCCGAGCGTGCCGAGCGTGATCTGCGTGAGCTCCGCGCGGCTCAGCGCCACGCCGACGACGCCGGTGAAGAGCCCCGTCGCGATGCCGGCGATGCCTTGCGCGAGCGAGAAGAGTCGCGCGTCGCGCGCGCGGTCGGCGTCGGCGACGAGGAAGCCTTCGTGTCGGCCGATCTCGGAGAGGTCCGGGCGACGCGTCTCTCCGATGCGCTGCCACTCGGTGTAGCGGCGCTCCTCGGTCGAGACGGTCACGGAGCCGAGGATCGCCGTCGCGAGCGAGAGCGCCCCCAGCTGGAGCGGGAGGATCGAGAGGATCGGGTAGAGCCCCGAGCCGTCGTCGAGCGCGAAGAACACGGGCGTGGCGCCGATGCCGATCGCCGCGATGACGTAGCCGATCACGGCCGAGAACGTGCGCGCTTGCTGAGCGCTGTTCGCATCCGCCGCGAGGATCGCCTCGAGCTCGCGCGTGCGGAGGTCGAGGCCGAACGGATCGGCCAGCGCGCTCGCGTCGCCGGACACGTCCGCGTCGGCGAGCTCGCTCTCTGGGTCGGTCAGCGTCGTGTCGAAGTCGGCCGTACCACCGGGCGCCGCCGGCACCGAGTCGTCGTCCAGCCCGTCGTCTTGCGCGAGCGCGACCCCGGTCGAGAGGGTCGCGGTCACGAGGATCGCGAGGGCGAGCATGCGCATCGGCCGATCTTGTGCCGTCGCGGCTCGCGCGTCAGCACTCAAACACGCGCGTCCGAAACATCGACCCGTGGAGCCGCGACACGAGGCAGAGTGCGCCGCATGTCCGACGACACCTCGTCCCGATCCGAGACCGCGCGCATCGAGCGCGCCCAGACCGAGGTCGCTGCGCCTCCGGGCGCGAGCGCCGTGCCCGAGACCGCGCGCGCGACGCACGACCCGGGGACGTCGCGACGCGCCGCGAGCGACACGCTGCCCACGGATCTCCCCGCGTTCGTCGGCATGCTGGGCGTGCCGAGCTTCGAGGCGCGCTACGAGGCGCACGAGCTCCTCGGCAAGGGCGGAATGGGAGAGGTGCGCCTCTACCTCGATCGACGCATCGGCCGCGACGTCGCGCACAAGACGCTGCGCAAGGACATCCGCAAGAGCTCGATCGGTCTCGAGCGCTTCGTGCGCGAGGCGCGCGTGCAAGGGCAGCTCGAGCACCCTGCGGTGCTCCCGGTCTACGACCTCGGCGTCGATCCAGAAGGGCACGTCTACTTCACGATGAAGCGCGTGCGCGGCACGCCGCTCGACACCGTGCTCGACGACATCGCGCTCGGTGACCTCGACGTGCAGGCGCTCCACCCGCGACGACGCCTGCTCACGGCGTTCGTGCAGGTGTGCCGCGCGATCGACTTCGCCCACAGCCGCGGCGTGCTGCACCGCGATCTCAAGCCCGCGAACGTGATGCTCGGCGAGTACGGCGAGGTGCACGTGCTCGACTGGGGCCTCGCGAAGATCATCGGCACCGATGGGCAGCGCGGCGATCGCGAGCGCGTCGGAGACGTTCCGGAAGAGGGTGAGAGCGGAGACTCGGGGAGCACGCCGACGCTCGCGGGATCGGTGCTGGGAACACCCGGCTACATGTCTCCCGAGCAGGCGCGGGGCGAGACCGACGGCCTCGACGGCCGCACCGACGTCTACTCGCTCGGCGCGATCCTCTTCGAGATCGTCTTCCGCGAGGCGCTGCATGGCGGGCCTGGCGCCGCGGCGCGCATGGGCTCCACGCTCGTCGGCGCGGAGATGCGCGCCTCCGAGCGCACGCATGGTGGAGAGGTGCCTCCCGAGCTCGAGGCGCTCTGTCAGAAGGCGTGCGCGCTCGACGCCGACTACCGCATCCCGAGCGCACGCGCGCTCGCCGAGGCCGTCGAGCGCTTCCTCGATGGTGAGCGTGACGATCAGCGCCGCAAGGAGCTCGCGCGTGAGCACGTGCAGAAGGCCACGGCGCTCCTCGCGCGCGCCGACACGGGCGAGAAGAACGCGCGCACCGAGGCCTTGCGCGAGCTCGGTCGCGCCCTCGTGCTCGACCCGTCTCACGGGCCCGCGCTCACCGCGCTCGAGTCGGTGCTCTCGCATGTGCCCGATCCGCCGCCTGCGGAGGCTGCGGCCGAGGTCGCGCGCGTGGATCTCGATCGCCGTCGCGACGTGCTCCGCGCCACGACGTACCGCCACGCGCTCTGGGCGCTGCTCGCGCCGCTCATGTACTTCACGATGCCGCTCCGCGATGGCCTGCTCGGCACGGGCGTGCTCGCGATGATCCTCGCGCTCTTCGGTCTCACGCTCTTCGTGTGGCAGAGGCAGCCGGGCTCGCGCGTGTGGTGGCACGTGCTGGTCGGGGCGACGGCGCTCACGGTCGCGGGTCTCTCGACGCTCTTCGGTCCGTTCGTGTTCGTCCCCTCGCTCGCGGCGACCTACACCATCTTCTACGCGCCGCAGACCGGCCTGAGAGAGCGACACTTCCTCCACACCTGCCTCGCGCTCGCCGTCACCTTGCCCGCGGTGCTGGGAGAGCTCGGTGTCGTGCCGCTCGTCAGCGAGTTCCTCCCCGACGGCTCGATGGTCGTGCGCTCGCCGCTGTTCGCGTTCGAAGAGCGAGGCACCTTCGCGATCCTGCTCGCGGCCAACCTGCTCCTCGTCGTGATCCCCGGCACCCTCGGCGGCCGCTTCTTCGAGCGCCTCAAGAACCTCGAGGCGCAGGCGATCGTGCAAGCGTGGTCGCTGCGTCAGCTCTTGCCCAAGCGCGGCTGATCGATCGTCAGGACGCTCGCGCGAATCGGTCTACCTTCGGGCCATGGCCCAGCCTCATTCCGTCGAGCGTCACCTGAGCCTCTCCATCGCCGACTACGATCGCGAGATCCGTCGGCTCGTGCCGCACTACGACGAGATGGTCCGGGAGGGTCTCGCGGTGCTCGAGGCGCTGGTCGCGCCCGACGCGCGCGTCCTCGATCTCGGCACGGGCACGGGGCGTCTCGCGGAGGCGCTCGCGAAGGCGCTGCCCCGCGCGCGTGTGCTCGCGATGGACGTCGATCCGCGCGTGCTCGAGGCCGCGCGCGGAAGGCTCGCGCCGTTCGGCGAGCGCGTCGAGGTGCGCGAGGGGAGCTTCTTCGAGGCGCTGCCTGCGTGTGACGCGGTGGTCGCGTCGCTCTCCCTCCACCACGTGCACGAGCTCGATCGCAAGGTCGCCGTGCACCGCGCGATCCACGAGGCGCTCGCGCCGGGCGGCGTGCTCGTCGTGCTCGACGCGACGGTCAGCGAGCATCCGCGGCTCTCCGCGCGCACGTTCGCGCGCTGGACGGACGCGATGGGAGAGCACGGCATCGACGCCGCGACCGCGCGCGCGCACTTCGAGAGCTGGTCGAAGGAAGACCGCTACTTCCCGATCGCCGACGAGCTCCGCGCCATCGAGCGCGCAGGCTTCGATCACGCCGAGTGCTTCTGGAGGAAGGAGCCGGTGAGCGTCTACGGCGCGATCAAGCGCGCGTGAGCCCTAGAAGCGAGCGCCCTCCGCCCAGAGCGGGGCGCCGACGAAGGCCGCGAGCGCGATGCCCGTGGGCAGCATCGAGACAGCGGGCAAGAACGTCGATCCGAAGTTGCGGCTGTCCGACGCGCTCACCGCCATGAGCACACCGCCCATCGCGGCAGTGAGGAGCCCGAGGCTCGTGACGATGATCCCGGCGAGCTCGTACGACCGAGCGACGCGAGGGCGCTCCTCGAGATCGCGCGAGAGCACGTCGACGCGGAGCGCGCCCACGATCCACATCGGGATGCCGATCAACGACACCACGCCGCCCGCGCCCTCGAGCGTGCCGCCGCCGATCGAGCTCACGAAGTCGGGACCGCCGAACATCAGCCCGACGCCTGCGCCCGCCGTGGCGATCCCGCTGACCGTGAGCGCAGCCCCTTGGTTCCGCAGCGAGTGCGCGTCGTCGAGCGCGCGCCTCTCGGCGAGGCCGCCCTCGGGAGATCAGTCGCCGAGGAGGTAGGCGAAGACGAGCGGGGCGACGATCGTCGCGTCGCTCTGGATCATGAACTTCGGCGTGTGCACGTCGAGCTTGCCCCACGTGATCTTCTCGTTCGGCACCGCGCCCGAGTAGCCGCCGTAGCTCGTCACTGCGTCGCTGATCTGCGCGAAGTAGCCCCAGAACGGAACGTCCTCGAGCTGCAGGTCCTGGATCATCGTGGGCACGGCGCAGATCGCGAAGTCGCCCGCGATGCCGCCGCCGATCTGGAAGAACCCAACGCTCGGCGCCGAGAGCTCGAGGTTGCCGCCGCGCTCCTTCTTGCCCTTCTTCGCGCCCTTCGCGCCCTTCTTCGCCGCGGCCTTCTCGGCGGCCTTGTCGGCCTTCTTCTTCGCGTCGTTGTACCCGCTCGCGTCGAGGTACCAGCGCATGAGGTGCTCCATCTGCTCGGTGCCGCTCTTCACGACCTGATGGTTCGGCACCTCGCCGCGCCACACCGCGCCCGCGAACATGTTGCCCGTCGTCGAGTCTTCCCAGCCCGGCGAGTAGACGGGGATGCCCATCTCCTTCGCGGCGTACATCCAGCTGTCTTCCTTGGGGATCTGGAAGTGCTTCTCGAGGGTCTTGTCGCCGAGCACCTCGAAGAGGAACTCGCTCTCGAACTTGCGCTCGCCCTTCTTCGCGGCCTTGGCCCACGCACCGATCAGGCGCTTCTCGAGGTGGCGCATGATCGTCTCGGGGATGCATGTGTCGGTGACGCGGTTGAAGCCCTGATCGTAGAGCTCCTTCTCGTCCTCCGCGCGGAGGCCTCGGTAGTCCTCGATGATGCGGTAGTCGTTCGCCGCCAGCAGATTGAACACGTCCTCTTCGAGGTTCGCGCCGGTGCAGCAGATGCCGTGCACGTAGCCCTTGCGGATGAGGCGACCGAGGATGCGACCGATGCGCGCGGTGCTCATCGCGCCCGCGAGCGTGACCATCATCTTGCCGCCCGACTCGATGTGCTTCTCGTACGCCTTCGCGGCCGCGACCACCTCGCGGCTGTTGAAGTGCAGGTAGTGGCGCTCCATGAACTTGCGGACGGTCGTCATCGCGAACTCCTCGTGCGTGTCTCGGGGGCCGAGAGGCGCGCGACCATAGCCCGAAACGACGCGCGCGCCGTCGGCGGGATCGCGATCGTCACGCGCCCACGCGAAGCCGTGACGGATTCGTCCGCTCGCTGCACTCACGGCCCA
Organism: uncultured Sandaracinaceae bacterium; assembly: GCA_964502175.1. Lineage (GTDB taxonomy): Bacteria > Myxococcota_A > Polyangia > Polyangiales > Sandaracinaceae > JAFLCL01. Next base: position 118,907 of record CAZCVE010000012.1, on the reverse strand, counting down.
TGCGCTCCTTCGCCGTCGTCCTCGTGTGCTCGGTCTCTGCGGGTCTGCTCCTCGGGTGCGACCTCGCTCCATCGACCGTGGACGCCTCCGCGCTCGATGTGTCGACGTCCGACGCGGGCTTCGTGGCAGACGCCCCGGAGGTTCCCGACGCGTCGGCCCCCGGTCCCGATGCGTCGAGCGAGAGCCCTGATGCATGGACCGAGACCCCCGACGCGTTCGTCACAGCCGACGTGGCGCCCGTGCACTGCGACGTCGACGCGGGCGGAGAGGCGCCGACGTTTCGCGCGCTCTACACCGATGTGTTCGAGACGCACGGCTGCCCCGAGTGCCATGTTCCAGGCCTGCACTGGAGCCCCCTCGATCTGTCGAGCGTAGAGACTGCCTACGAGAACCTGATCGGCGTGATGGGCTGCGACGACGTCACCCCGCGCGTCACCCCGTGTGATCCCTCGGCGAGCACGCTCTCGATCGTCCCCGGTCTGCGCGCCGAGCCTTGCGGCGGCAGGCACACGCACTCGAGCCCCACGTACACGGGCATCCTCTCCGAGGAAGGGCGCGCGCGGGTCGACGCGTGGATCGCCTCGGGCGCGGCGTTCTGATCGTCACGCACCGCGCGCGTGTGTTTGGTACCTTCGGGCGCGATGGTGAGCCTTTCGGTCGAGGTCTCGCACGCGTGTCGGGGATGCCAGCAGCCCGTCGCGTGCAACGCGCTTCTCCCTCGCTTCGCGTGTGATCGCTGCGGCCGCGCCGCGGAGCTCGACGCGCGGATCTGGAAGCTCGTGCTGCACGAGGCGCTGCGTCAGGGGCCGAGCCTCTCGGCAGGGCAAGAGCGCACGGCGGCGCTGGTCACCGACGCAGGGAAGTTCCAGGTCGTCTATCGCAAGACTGATCCCGCGTGCTCGGTGTGTCGTCGGCCGATCACGCGCGAGGCGATGCAGAAGTCCACTGCCGCGTACGTGCACCAGTGCGAGTGCGGCATGCGCACGCCGTGTCGCGCCGCGCTGTCCGAGCTCGGTCTGCCCGGCGTGGAGCTCGTGCGCGAGGAAGATCACGAGCTCCTCTGGCCACAGGCGCGCAAGGAAGCGGTCGCGCTGAAGTGCAACGGCTGCGGCGGCACGCAGACCGTGAGCGGGGAGACGCCGCGCATCTTCCCGTGCAGCTTCTGCAGCGTGCAGTGCTACGTGCCCGACGATCTCTGGGCGCTCTTGCATCCGGTGCGCGCGATCAAGCCGTTCGTGCTCGAGCTCGCGGAGGTCGCCGCGCCCGTCGCCGCGAAGAACGAGGGCGGCGGCCAGCCGAAGAAGCCGCAGCAAGAGCACAAGAAGAAGGACGGCGCCGATCCCACGCGCATCCCGCGCTTCTCCGACGTGAACGACCTCATCGTCGGCGCGGATGGGACGCTCTTCGCCGTGCTCGTCCTCGAGTCGAGCGGCAACCCGGAGCTCTTCGCGCTCGACACCTCGGATCCGTCGAGCGACGTGAAGGTCCGCTGGCGCAAGGAGATCCCGCCCAAGCACCGCGGCTCTCCACGCCTCGCGTACATGGCGAGCGGCCACGTCGTGCTCTGGTGCGACGGTCAGCGATCGCTCTTCGGGATCCGTGTCGCCGACGGCGTGACCGAGGCTGAGCTCGGCGCGGACAAGTCGCAGAAGGACGGGATCGATCTCCGCAAGGCCGCGTGCCTCACGTGCGACGTCGACGGAACGCTCGTCGTCGGCAAGCAGGAGAGCGGTGGCGTGCGCTTCCTGCGCTTCAAGAACGACGGCACCGCGGTTCCGCTCTGGCCCGGCATGCCGGTGCCCACGCCGTGGAACGAAGACGAGTACCCCGCGACGCTCGAGGAGTGCACGCCGCGCATCACGGGCGCGCAGAGCGTGACGTGCGCAGTGGGCTTCGATGGCACGTTCTTCGTGGTCGGCGATCAGGCCGTCGCCGCGTTCGATCGACAGGGCCAGAAGCTCTACGCGACCCCCGACGCCGATCAGGGCGTGACGACCGGCGGCCCCACGTACGGCAGCGTGTTCGGCGATCGCAGCGGCACGCTCTACACGTTCGAGAGCGGGCCGATCGTGCGCAGGTACGTGAAGGGTCGAAAGAGCGGCCAGTACCTCCACGCGGACGACGAGAGCGGCTTGCTCTCGGGCGAGACGGTCGGCGCGGTCGGCCCCGACGGCACCGTGTGGGTCGCTGCCGCCGAGGGCGTGATCCGTCGCTTCTCGCCCGAGCGCAAGCTCGTGTGGGCGAGCGCAGGCGCGCGCAAGGTCGATCGACACAACGCCGAGAACGACTGAAGAGTGCGACGCTGTCGCATGACTGTCACTCGCGACATTGGGCGACGAGGATCTCGGCGCGATCGGTGCGGAACCGCGAGAGGCCGCTCAGCCGAGGATGCACGCTCTGCAGATCGACGAACGCGCCGGCGGGGCGGACGTCGAGCACGCAGAGCCACGGCATCTCGATGCGCACACGCGCGCGGGGCAGCGCGCGATCGAGCAGGAAGCTCGCGCTCGCGTAACCGGCGACCGCGGCCACGATCGCGAGCACCGCGGGCAGTCGCGGGTCGTCGATCCACGGCAGGTCCACCCACACGAAGAAGAACACGGTGAGGAGGCCCGCGCTCGCGCCCAAGAGCACGCCGACCGTCGTCGCGAGACGCGTGCGGCGCGCGAGCCCGGTGACGACGAGCCCGGCGTCGGTCACCTCGATCGCGCCCGGCCCCTCGAGGCCCGCCCACGCGCTCGCGAGCGCGACGAAATCACCCGAGAACGACGTCATCGCGCGTCCGCTCCGCGCGGCGCGCTTGGGCGCCTTCGCGAGCACCTCTTCGGGCGGCACGGGGAACGAGTACGTCATGCCCTCGGTGAGCTCCACGCTCGCCATGCGCACGTGCCCCGCGCTGCTCTGTGCGTAGGAGAAGCTCACGCGCCGCACCTTCTCGGGGTGCTGCTCGAGGACGCGCACGAGCACGTGTCTGCTCTCGTGCGCCCAGCCGAGCCGCAGGAGCCACGCGGTCGGGGGGAACGTCACGAAGAACGTGAAGATCGCGATGATCGGCACGCCATCGTCGGGCCCTGCGGCGCCCGAGGTCGTCACGGCCGCGAGGATGCCGACGATCAGCGTGCCGAGGCCGCCGAGGATCGCGGCGAGCGCGAGGTGCGTCGTGCGCGCGCGACGCAGGCTCTCTCGCGCGAAGGGTGCGAGCTCGAGGGGGCTCACCGCGCGCGCCGCAGCTCGATCGGAGACTTCTTGAACTGCGCCTCGATCGCGGGCGAGAAGCCCACGGTGGCTTGCGGTGCGAGGCTCGCGACCGCGCGCAGCACTTCGTTCTCGCGACCCATGATGGCCGGCAGCCGATCGCGCGTTCCGTCTTCGAAGCCGATCAGGATCCACGAGCCCGCGCCGCGGCCCGTCTGCGTGAACACGTAGAGCCACACCATGCGCTGCGCCTCGTTGCGGAGTCGCGCGAGGATCTTCGCGTTCTTCGGGTTCCCCAGCGAAGGGATCAGGAACAGCGCGCCCACGACGGCGCCGAACGCACAGAGCGCCACGAGGTTCGTCCCCTCTCGCCCTCCGAGACCGAAGTACGAGATCAGCGCGAGCAGCCCCATGAGGACGATCATCGTGAGCCCACCGTTGCGCCAATTGCCCTTGGCCGCGCGGATCTGTTCGACGAAGAGCGCCTCGAGCTCGGGAGTCATGACCGCGAGGATACGCCGTCCGCCGGAGCCCCTTCCTCACGGCTGCTCCGTCACGCCGAGACGGTCCTTCCGGCTCGACCACAGCACGCTCACGTCGTGATCGTTCGCATCGCGCGACTTGCCGCTCCCCTCGATCCTGCCGGGCCCTTCGCGTTCATGCCCTGCTCGACCGCGAGCGAACGGCGCTTGGTGGACGCGCGCCCGGACACGTCGTCGTCGCCGTCGTTGCGCACGAGCATCCCGAGGACGCGAATCACGGCGACGCATCCACGACAGCGTCCGGCAGGCCCGTGGGGAGATCAGAGCGCAGCTGAGACGGGGTCACTCTCGGCCTTGCAAGATCCCGAGATCGCTGAGGAAAAAGACGCGCAATGACGCGATGCCCGTTTCTCAGGATTTTTCGCGCGAGGGCCAAATTCCGAGAGAAAACGGCATCGCGTCATTGGCCGCCCAGAACGCCTGTGATCTCGGCACGTTGGAACGGCGAGAGTGACCCCTGGTCCTGATCCTGATCTGCGAGCGAACGGCGCTCGGTGGACGCTCAGCCGGACACGTCGTCGTCGTCTCGTTGCTCACGAGCACACCATCGACGCGAATGACGATGACGACTCCACGGCAGCGTCCGGCAGGCTCGCGGGGAGGTCCGATCATCGAGGCCCATCGGTCTTGCAACCGCCGTCTCTGCGACCGCGCGCTCACGTCGAGATCGTTGGCATCGCGCGACCAGCAGCTCCCCTCGATCCTGCCGGGCCCTTCGCGTTCGTGTCCGCACCAACCGCGAGCGAACGGCGCTCGGTGGACGCGCACCCGGACACGTCGTCCGTTGTTCACGAGCATTTCCGTCGATGCTGATCGCGACCACGTCTTCACGACAGCGTCCGGCTGGCCCGCGGGGAGATCCGATCATCGAGGGGGTCAGGGAACGTCGAGCGAGATCGCGTAGGCCACCATGAGCACCGCGCGCATCGCGTGATCGAGCGAGTCGCGATCGACCTCCGTCATCACGTCGTTCGGCGTGTGGTGGAGGTCGAAGTAGCGCGTGCCGTCCTGCACCACGTCGACCACCGGCATCGGGTTCGCGAGCGGCGGCTCACCGTCTTCCGCTTCGTGCAGCGGTGAGAGATCCGCGCCGCCGTGAGGCTCGTCCGCTTGCCAGACGACGCCCATCGGCGCGAGCAACCGCGCGATCCGCTCCCAGCGTGGCGTGGGCGTGCTCGCGTCCGTGCGCTCGCTCGCGTCGGGTGTCTGGAGCGCCCACGCGCGGCCGTCGCCGAAGTCGGCCTCGAGGCCGATCACGTGCGTCTCGCTCGCGTGCGCGGCAGCGTAGGCGCGCGCCCCCGCGAGGCCGTTCTCTTCGTTCGCGAACAGCACCACGCGGATCGTGCGTCGCGGCCTCGTCTCTGCGCTGCCGATCCATCGCGCGGCCTCCATCACGATGCCGACGCCGGCGCCGTCGTCGATCGCGCCGCGGCCGAGATCCCAGCTGTCGAGGTGCGCGCCGAGCAGCACGATCTCGCTCGCGCGATCGGTGCCGGGGATCTCGCCGATCACGTTCGCGCTCTGCGCCTCGCCCGCGTCGCGACAGCCGAGCTCCACGTGCAGGCGCACCGTCTCGCCGCGCTCGAGCCAGCGCCCGAGCACGTCCGCGTCGGCGTTGCTGATCGCGGCCGCAGGGATGCGCGGCACGCCGTCCGCGTAGCGCATGCCGCCCGTGTGCGGGAAGCGCGTCGCGTCCGTGCCGATCGATCGGATCACGACGGCGATCGCGCCGAGGCCGCCGGCGATCGACGCGCTCTGTCCGCGCACCGGCACCGTGTCGCCGTAGCCGTGCCCGTCCTGCGCGCGCTCCATGCGCTGATCGACGAAGACGATGCGGCCACGCGCAGCCTCCGGCGCGAGCGCGCGCAGCGCCTCGAGGCTCGTCACGCGCACGATCTCGCCATCGAGGCCGCCCTCGGGCGTGCCCACGGATCCGCCGAGCGCGGCCGCGGCGAGGCGCTGCGGCACGGGCGCGATCACCGACACGTTCTCGTCGCCGCGCACCCACGCGCGCACCGTGACGGGCTCGGCGCGCACGTTCGAGAAGCCGAGCGCGGTCATCGCCTGCACGCCCCACGCGACGGCGAGCGCATCGCCCGGTGAGCCCGCGAGGCGCGGCCCGGCTGCGTCCGTCAGTGACTCCACGTGGGCGTACGTCTGCGTGTTCGACTCGGCCCGCGACGCGAGCGCTCGCACGTCGTCCATCCACGCGGGGTCGTCGGCGTGATGGACGAACGACGGCGCCGTCGGCGTGCTGTGGGTCGAGGCCGACGAGGCGCTCGAGGCGCCGCACGAGGCGAGCGAGAGGACGAGGAAGAGACCGAGCAGCGCGCGCATGGCCGCGAGGGTAGCGCCCCGCAGCGCGCTGTAGGGACCACGCGCGCGCCAGCACAGCGACATCGGGCGTGACGTCGCGGATCGGGTCATTCTGTTCGCCCATGAACCTCGAGACCGTGCTCGGCACGCTGCGTCCATCGCGTGGAATCGCTGAAAAGAAGGGCAATTTCGTGCGCGCGGCGTGGGATCGGCTCCACGGCCTGCCCGGTGGCTCACGCGTGTTCTCGAAGCTCGTCGGCCGTACGGCGCCGTACACCGGCACGATCGACGCGCGCGTCGTGGAGCTCCGCGAGAACTACGCGAAGGTCGTGATGCACGATCGTCCGGGCCTCCGGAACCACATCCAGTGCGTGCACGCGATCGCGCTCGCGAACCTTGCCGAGCTCACCGGCAACGTCGCCGTCGCGTACACGCTGCCCGACGACGGGCGCTTCATCGTCGCCGGCATGTCGCTCGAGTACCTCAAGAAGGCGCGCGGCACGCTCACCGCGGAGAGTCGTCCAGGCATCCCGCGCTCGTCCGAAAAGAAGGAGTACGACGTGGTCGTGGAAATCCGCGATGCCCGTGGAGAGTTGTGTACCCGCGCGACGCTCAAGACCCTGGTGGGTCCCAAGAAGTGAGCGCTCCCCGACGATCGAAGAGGACTCCCATGACCAAGACCGGAACCGTCCAGAAGATCGGCCTCGAGGGAGGCCTCCTCGCGCTCGTCACCGACGCGGGCGAGACGTTCGAGCTGCTCGATCCTCCTTCGGCGCTGCGCCCCGGCGTGCGCGCCAAGGTGGAGCTCGACACGCGCGGCGCCGACGTGTCGATCGGCATGGTCGGACAGGCCGCGCGCGTGCGATCGTTCGAGCTCGTCTGACGCCATGTCCCTCACCATCGATCAGCTCGGCGCGCAGCTCACGGCCCTCGGCTGGACGCACGCGCGCCACGACGCACGCACCTACCGCTGCGATCACCCCTCTTCGGAGGGCGATCTGCACGTCTTCGTGCGCCTGAGCGATCACTGGCTCGTCGCGTCCGTGGTCCCATTCCTCGCGACCCGCGGCGACAACTCGTTCGAGCTCGTGCGCTGGCTCCTCCGACAGAACCGCGACCTCTACCAGGCGCGCTTCGCCACGGACGAAGACGGCGACGTCGTGCTCTCGGTCGAGCTGCCCACCGAGTCGCTCGATCCAGACGAGATCAGGAGCACCTTCGAGAACCTCCTGCGCTCCGCGATCGAGCACCGCGCCACGCTGCGACGCGCCGCGAGCTGATCGCGATCGCGAGGCCGAGCACCAGGAGCATCGTCCCGTCGCTCTTCGTCCCGTCGCCGCCCCGCTGAGCGCTGCACTGCACCCCCGAGCCACCGAAGCGCGCGGGCGGCGCGCTCGAGGCATCGATCGGCGGACCCGCGTCGAGCGAGGACGAATCGAGCTGAGTGCCCGCGTCGGGGGGCGCGGCCGCGTCGGGCATGGCCGCGTCGACGCCTGCGTCGGGGCGACAGCCGCACACCTGCTCGGCGTTGCCGTTGGTGGTGCCCATCGGATCGCAGTCGGCGTCGCAGTTGCCGTTGGCCCATCGGAAGTACGCGGTCGGCGCGCTCGGGTCCTCGCACAGCGCGCCGCTCGTCGCGGTGAGGCACGACGTGTCGAGCGGCGGAATCTCCCGGCCGTACGTACACACGCCTTCGTCGCCGCGCGCGCCGGGCAAGCGGACACAACGCGCGGCCTGCATGGGCACCTGCGGGCACTCCTCGACCTGCGTGCAGCACACCCCGAAGGGGAGCACGCCGTCTTCGACGCACGCCTGAACGAGCGGGTCGGTCGACACCACGCTGCAGCTCCGCGTGGCGACGGGGTTGAACACGAACGTGCCGCGCTCGCAGGTGACCGCGCCGTCTGCCACGCGCGCGACGGGACGGTTCGCGAAGCACACCGCCTCGCCGCGATCGAGATCGTTCACGAGGCCGTCTTCGTCGCAGTCGCCGCCGCCCCACCAGTTCAAGAACGGGCCCGTGAAGCACGGCGCGAGCGAGGGGAAGTCGGGCGCGTCGCCGTCCACCACGTAGCGGCTGTCGCCGCAGATCGCGTAGGCGCAGCCGGCGATCGTGAGCGGAGGGGTCTGTCGTCCGCGGCTGCCGATCGCGGCCTCGGGGCACTCGGTCGAGCTCGGCAGGAGGCAGTACTCGCAGCGGCTCGTGGGCACGAGGCACAGCCCGGTGAGATCGCCCGGTGCCGCGAACACGCACGCGCCGGGATCGTCGCAGTCGCGCCCGCTCGAGCACTCTCTCGGCATCACGCCGAAGGGGTCACCCGGTCGGCACATGCCGAAGCTGAAGCAGCCGATCTCGACCCCTGCGCGCGCGGGCGCCGCGTACACGGCGAGCGCGAACCCGAACACGACACACGCCACGACGGTGCGGCACGAGGGCATGCGTCCAGCCTCTCACGAAGCACGCCGCGTGTGCGTGACGTGATCGCGCTCGCCTCGGTCGCGCGGCAGAGGTCGCGTTGCTCGGCGCACGACGATGACGAACCATCCGCCTCATGTCGTGGTTCGCGTTCCTCGCGCCGCTGATCTTCATGGGAGCCCTGATCACGATGCTCGTGGTCGCCAAGCGCCTCACGCCGCGCCCACCGCCGCAGCCCGATCCGGTGGGCCTGCGCAGCGTGGCGCGCTTCTCGTACGAAGGCGGAGACCCCGCGAGCTTGATGGACGCGATCGCGCAGTCGCTCGAGGAGGCGAGCGTCGAGACCACGCCGTGGCGCTGGGATCGCGAGGGCTGCTACGTCGAGTGCAGCTACGGCACGGCGCGGTTCCAGGTCGATCTCTACGTGTACGGAGAGACGTCCCTCTTCGTGCAGGGCGTGGGCTCCGGCACCACCCTCATCGGCCCGCCCGTGGACGGCGAGGGCACGCGCAAGGTGCTGCGCGCGATCGACGGCGCGCTCCGTGCGCACGCCAAGGTGCGCGAGCTCCGCTGGCGCCGCCGCGAGATCGACGCCGTCGGCGGCGAAGGCCAGCACTCCTCGCCCTTCGACGACGGCTGAGCGAGCGTCAACTCCAGCGCAGACTCAGCTCGACGCGGCCTTCGACGACCGTCATCTGCGCGACGTCGCCTGCGGCGGGCAGCTCGTCGTCGCTGCGCGAGAGACCGATGAGCGCGAGCGCGAAGCCCTCGAGGAACACGTGCCACGCGTGGCAGGCCACGAACGTCGGGTGGTCGCTCGTGAACTGGAGGCGCGCGAAGCCGCGCTCCACCTCGAGCACCTTGAGCTCGCCGAGGCCCTGCGAGCCTGCGCGCCAGAGGTGCGGCGCGAGCTTCACGAGCGTCATCGTGTCGGGCGCCACCGTGCGCGCCCAGCTGCGCAGCATCGGCGCGAGCACGCCGGTGTCCATCGCGCGCGAGAAGCGCGCGACGCCGAGCGAGCGCACGCCGTCGTCGCCGAGCAGGCCGTGCGCCGTCTCGATGAGCTGGGCGCCGCGGTCGAGCGGGCACCACGTGCTGTCGGCGATGCGATCCACCCAGTGCGAGGCGAACGGGTCACGACGCAGGATGTCGGTGCGGACCGCGTCCCAGAGGCCGCGCTCCTTCAGCATCGTGACGAAGCCGACGATCGACTGCGTGGTCACCGCGGGCACGGCGACGACTCCCGACTGCTTCGCGTCGTCTGGAGTCCGGCTCTCTGCCGGCGACATGGATCGCGGAGTGGTGTTCAAGTGCCCGCCGAGCGCCGAGCCTAGCAGAAACCCCTCTTGGCCGTGGTCCGCGATTGTGTCCGTCGTCCGCCCGCTCCGCCCTTGCGCGATGAACGTAGGGTGCGACAACGGGGCCCCGTGAAGTTCGACGCCGACTCGGTGCTGCCCTTCCCGCAGGACGTCGTGTTCCGCGCGTACCGCGACGACCTCCACCGCGCGGTCGCGTACATGCCGAACGTCACCTCGATCGACGTGAAGTCCGAAGAGGTGATCGAGCCGGGCGTGCGCAAGTACTTCAAGGTGTGGACGGCAGGCGGCGACATCCCCGCGAGCCTCCGCACCTTCCTCGCGGAGGGCGTGCTGCGCTGGGACGACGTCGCCGTGTGGAGCGAGAGCACGTGGGCGTCCGAGTGGGACATCCGCACGCATCTGTTCCCCGAAGCCGTCCAATGCAGCGGCAAGACGCTGCTGATCGCGCTCGGACCCGATCGCACGCGCGTCGAGATGCACGGCGCGCTCTCGATCGAATACAAGAAGATCGCCTCGCTGCCCGAGCTCGTCGCGCGCCCGCTGGTGCGCACCGCGGAGACCTACTTGACCCGACAGATCACCGCGAACCTCGCGAGCACGGCCGACGCCATCACCCGCATGCTGCGCGAGCGTGCGTCGTGAGGCGCGCCCTCTCGATCGCGATCGTGCTGTCGCTCGCGGCCTGCGGCGGCTCGACGCAGCGGGCCGAGACCACGACCGCGTCGTCCGAGACGACCACGCTCGAGAGCTCGGTCGACACCACGTCGGATGGCGAGCCGCGCGCGACCTCGGAGCCCTCGGACTCGCACGCGGCCGGCCGCGTGGGCACGCGCGCGAGCGCGACCACCTCGGACGCGGCGGCCGATGCAGCGGGGGAAGGTCCCTCCGCAGATCTAGAGGACTACGCGCGCCGCACGATGGTGATCGTGCGTCGGCACTGGACGATCCCCGCCACGCTCGGCCCCGGTGAAGCGGCGGGCCTGTCGTCGTCGATCTCGATCCTCATCGACGAGACCACGCACCTCGCGACCGGCTACCGCATCCTCACGCAGAGCGGGAACGCGATCTTCGACGAGTCCGTGCACCGAGGCCTCCAGGCGCTCGTCGACGCGAACACGCGCATGCCGGAGCCGCCCGCGGGCCTCGACGACCGCGCGAGCGTCCGCCTGCGACTCACGGGCCGCTGACTCCGTCTGTGTCTCGGCAAAGAGGGGACGCGCCCGGGCACGAATGCCCCTTCCCGGCCACCGTGCCCGGGCGGTCTGTGATGCGCTGTCGAGAGACCCGTCGTCGAGAGCGCGACTGTTGCGGAAGGAGGGAGTCGAACCCTCACGGTCTAGGACCACTGGCCTCTCAGACCAGCGCGTCTCCCGAGTTTCGCCACTTCCGCGAGTGCCAAAAGAAACAGGCCTTCTGTCGATCCGCTGACGCAGAGAGCGTCAGTGTTCGAACGTGCCAATCCCCCCATGCCCCTCGTGCCACGAGTCAGAATCGAACTGACGACGCCTCGGCCTTCAACCGAGCGCTCTACCTGCTGAGCTACCGCGGCCCCACGCCCCGTAGGGGACTCGAACCCCTCTCATCCGCTCGACAAGCGGACTGCGACCCCGTCGCATCACAGGGCAATCATCCTCTGGCGTGAACCGCACGGAACAGCAGACGCGCCCTCCGACTCGACCTGACGCAGATTCGGGTGCTCGGAGGTCAGACGTGCAGAGGTCAGCCGTGCACGAGGAACGAATCGGTGCTCTGGACGAGCCGTCCGACGAGGACGTCGCACTATCGGAGTCCGTCGGTGGAGTCCGCGTCGGGCACGTGTTTCGTGGTGCCCCCGTACTCGGGCGTGAGTACGCGGTCTTCGTGACTCCACTCGTAGCATCTCGGCAATCTCGCGCGGATCGCGAGGCCGCAGAGACGTTCGCGGGGTCCGTCGGATGCCTCGCGTACGGGTCGATGCGACCAGCGCGCACACTCGCTGGGGAAGGTGGCGCCGCTCTTGAGCGCGGCGAAGGCACGACGCTCGCGGTCCTCGCGCTCGCGCTCGGCGACACGCAGCCTTGAATCCTGCCTCCCTGACTCGAGGCTCCGCCGAGCGCGGACAGCCGTCGACACCAGCGGTTCGACAGCGGCCGCTGCATACCAAGGGTAGAGCTCGCGGCGGGCGGCGACCTGTCGATGAAGCGGCTGCTCGGGCGCTCCCCATGCGATGTCCATCAGAGCATCCCTGCGTGTCGGCGAGCCCAGCCTCACCGCGCTCGCGACGTCTTCGAGCGATGCGATGCCGAACGGTGCCGACGCGAGACGTTCGCGGGGAGTCGGCCACCCCAGCGGCGTACCGAGGAGAAACGTCACGATCAAGACCGTGCCACCAACCAACGTGAGCTCAACGCGGCTCGGTGCAGGCGAGCGCACGCGGATCGGCTCGAAGAAGCGGCCGTCCCGCTGATCTCGCAGCGCGAGCACGCCTGCCTGCTCCCGCAGCGCAGGTCTCATCAGACGGCCTACGAAGCCCTCGACCAAGACGTCGCGGTCGAGCGGGGCGGCGAGCTCGAGCTGGCCGAGCACCGGCACGCTCGCCGTCGCGGTGCGCAGCACGTAGTGGTTCGTCTCGTGGGGGGAGCGATCGAGACGACCGAGCAAACACACCCGCCGTCCCTCGTCGAGCGCGGTCAGCGCTCCATGCGTCGGTGAGATCGAACGTCTCGCGGTCCAGGCACGCATCGCGAGCCACGCGAGCGCAGTGCCTGTTGCGAGCGCGATCGACGGGAGGAGCCACGACGTCCATGGGCCGCTCTGAATCGCGAGGTCGACGAGCCACGGCATGGGCCGAGGATACAGCGCGGCTCGGGGCGGCGGTCAGGCCTGTCCCGTTCGTTCGCAAGACGGCGAACGGGCACCTCAGGGCATCGAGGTGACGGGCGGGTCTTCGAGCACGGGCTCCATGCCCTGCACCACGCGGTAGCGGTGGCCTGCGACGAGGTGGAGCGTCTGCATCGTCAGCGACGCGTCGGGCCAGCGGATCGTCACGTCGGCTTCGCACGCGGTGCCGAGGCCGAAGTGCTGGAAGAAGTCGTCCTGCGCGCCGTAGTGGCCGTGGCCGCCCTCGACGTCGTGCGTCTGCGTGATGCCGCCCGCGGTCACCGCGACGCGCGCGCCGATCGCGCTGCGGTTCGCCGTCGTGCCCACGAGGTGGAGCGAGAGGAAGTTCGCGCCGAGCTGGTTCTCGAAGAGGCGCACCTGCATCGTCGGGTAGCAGTCGTCCGGTGCGCCGCAGCGTGCGCGCGAGTGGCCGACGATCACGTCGAGGTCGCCGTCGCGATCGAAGTCCGCGACCGCGATGCCGTGGCTGCGGTTGTGATCGACGCCCTCGGTGCGCGGCACCTCGGTGAACTGGAGCTCGCTGTCCTGGTGGTAGAGGACGCCGTGGTTGCCGGGGTAGTCGCTCATCCCGAAGTAGAGGTCCTGCCAGCCGTCTCCGTCGAAGTCGAAGATCGCGCCGCTCATGATGCCCTCGTTCCACCCGCCCGGATCGTCGTGCGGGATCACGATGCCCATCGACTCGCGGCCGGGGCGCTCGAAGACCACGTCGTCGACCCCGGTGTTGACCATGAGCTCGGCGCCGTCGGAGCCCTGACCGGCCCACCAGTGCGCGATCTCGCTCGTGAGGAGATCCATGTCGCCGTCGTTGTCGACGTCGCCGCACATCGTCGCGCCGCTGTTGCCGCCGAGGCGGAAGGGCTCGCGTCCGGTCGCGTGATCCCAGTTGTCGGCGCAGCTGACGGTCGGCGCCTCGACGCCCGCGCAGTCCTCCGCCATCGGGTTCGCGCGGCAGTAGCAGCGCGCGAACTGATCGTCCTGCCACACCTGATCGTCGTCGTACGCGTAGCCCGAGCTCATCGACGCGTTCTCGAACGTGACCGCGCCCGCGGCGCCGACCGCGCGCCAGAGGTGGTTGGGCGCGCGGCCGTAGCTGGCCGCGAGGAGCTCGGAGAGACCGTCGCCGTTGAGATCACACGCGTTGCCCGACCACGCGCGCGCGTGCGCCTCGGCGTTGTTGATCGCGTCGATGTCGCTCCAGCCGCGCGTCGAGAGACCGAGGTCGCTCGTCTGATCCACGAAGAACGCGCCGCCCTCGTTCACGTAGAAGTGCGCGGGTCGGAACGTGAAGCCGGACGCCGTCGCGTTGCCGTGGTGCGGCGTCCAGAGGTCGACGTCACCGTCGAGGTCGAAGTCGACGAAGCTCGCGCCCGCGACCGTGTCGGTGAGGCCATTGAGGCGCACGTCGCTCAGCTCGTCGAAGTGCGTGAAGGTGTGATCGGGGTTCTGCAGCATGATCTCGCTGCGCTCGCCGCCCGTGATCGTCTGATCGACGCTCGAGACGCCGAGGTAGACGTCGAGGTCTCCGTCGTTGTCGACGTCGCCGAACGCGTGCACGTCGACGGGGCGCCCGCCCGGATCTCCCGAGCGACGCGCGACGATGCCCGAGCTCTGCGTCACGTCCTCGAACGTTCCTTCGCCCGTGTTCCGGAGGAGGAACAGCGTGCGCATCGTGTCGAAGTCGTCCGCGCCCGCACCGAGGCGGATGAAGAGATCGGTCCAGCCGTCGCCGTCGTAGTCGATCGCGGAGAGGCGCGTGCCGAGCACGCCCTCGAGGTTCCACGCGGCAGTCTCTTCGGTGAACGCGAGCGTGCCGGGTGCCCACCGCGGCTGCGCGGGATTGCACACCGGCGTCACCACGCACTCGCCCAGCTCGCACGTGCTCCCCGTGTCGCACGTCACCATCGCGCACGGATCGGGCGGCGGTGTCTCGGGGCAGCCGCTGACGAGGGCGAGGAGAGAGCCCGATGCGAAGACGACCGAAGACGAGGTGAAGCGCATGGCCGCGATGCTAGCGCTCTCCGGTCGTCCGCCCACACCTGCCCTGTGAGAATCAGCCGGGCGTCGGGGTGGGGCCCTCCGCTTCGCTTTGCGGACGCAGCGTCCTGGGCTTCGCTCCGACCCCCACCCCGCCGCCCTCTCGTTCAGGCGTGACGTCACACGCTCGCAGAGGCAGCTCAGTAGAAGCAGCAGCGGAAGCCGGTGTTCGGGAAGGCGAACGTGGGCGTCGCCACCGCGAAGTCGAACGTGCATGCGCGGCCGGGCTCGACGTTGTTGTAGCTGCCGCCGCGCAGGTAGTAGATGCCAGAGCCTGCGGACGTCTCGGTGTTCGTCCACTCGCGCGCGTTGCCGGACATGTCGTAGATGCGCGCGCCGCCGGTCCAGTCCGCGTAACACATCGGGAAGGTGGCGCCGCCCGTGGTGACGAGCGCGTCCTGGTCGCCCGACATCGTCGCGTTCGAGTCGTACTCCTCGCCGTTGCACGTCATCTGCGAGCTCGTGGTGCACGCGCTGCCGTAGCTCCATGTGCACGTGCCGGCCGAGCCGCGACACGCCGCCGTCCAGTCCGTCGCGTCGCAGAGCCGCCAGCCCGTCGCGCCGCACGCGCCGCCCGCGTTGAGCGCGCAGCACGCGTTGAGCGCCTGCGTTCGCGTGACGGTCGTCCACGGCAAGACGTTCGGGTTCGAGCACGCGGCGGTCGCGACGGAGCCCTGCGAGGTGGCCGTCGCGTCGGGTCGGCTCGCTTCGTAGGTCATCACGCGCACGGTGCCGCCGCCGGTGCGGGGGATCGTCACGGTGGGGATCGCCGTCGGCAGGATGCCGTTGTCGATCGTGCCGTCGCAGTTGTCGTCGATGTTGTTGCAGAGCTCGGCGCTCGGCATGCCCGGCGTGGTCACGCTGCAGCCCGCCGTCGTGAGGCTGGTGCACATGTTCGTGCCGGTGCGTCGACACGCGCCCGCGCCGACGGAGCACGACGTGCCCATGCCGGTCATGGGGTTGATGAGCGGCGCGAACGGCTCGTCGATCGCTCCGTCGCAGTCGTTGTCGCGACCGTCGCAGCGCGTCTCGGTCGCCTGGTAGTGCATCGCCGAGTACGAGCACGTCCAGCCCGCCGCGCCGCCGCACACGGCCGTCGTGCCCGCGCAGACGCCGTTCGGGTTACAGAAATTCGAGGGGACCGCGAGGCCCTCGTCCGTCGCGCGATCGCAGTCGTCGTCGACGCCGTTGCAGACCTCACCGCCGCGCACGGTGCAGGCGTACTCGCAGCCGTTCGCGAGCATTCCGTCTTCGTCGACGAAGCCCGAGCGGCACGCCGCGATCTCGCACGTGCCTGCGTTGCAGACGGGGAACGCGTTCGCGAACGTGCACACGCGGCCGCACGTGCCGCAGTTGTTGAGGTCGGTCATCAGCGAGTAGGTCTCGTCGCTGCGGCCGTCGCAGTTGTCGTCGCGCGTGTTGCAGACCTCGAGCGCAGGCCCCGTGCCTCCGGCGCACGCGAGCGTGCCGCCCGTGCACGACGTCGTGCCGAACGAGCACTCGCCCGTGTCGATGCCGCAGTTGGCGCCACCGCCCGGGTTGCCGTCGTCGACCGTGCCGTTGCAGTCGTCGTCGAGGCCGTTGCACGTCTCGGTCGTCGCGACGGTGCCGCCCTCGCACTCGAGCGTGCCCGCGCGACAGACCTGCACGCCGGTGGTGCACGCGCCGATGCCGCTGCCGCACACACGACCGCCCTCGGGGTTGCCGTTGTCGTCGGCCCCGTCGCAGTCGTCGTCGCGGCCGTTGCAGAGCTCGGCCGTGGAGCTCACGCCGCCCGTGCACGTCACGCGTCCGGCGACGCACGCCTCGACGCCGAAGCTGCACTCGCCCGTGTCGATGCCGCAGCGCGCGCCGCCGCCGGGGTCGCCCTCGTCGATCATGCCGTTGCAGTCGTCGTCGCGACCGTTGCAGATCTCGGTCGCGGGAGAGGCGGGCGTGCACGCGTACTCGCAGCCGTTGTCCGACACGCCGTCGACGTCGAAGTAGCCCGGGTCGCAGGTGTCGAGCGTGCACGTGCCGGCGGTGCAGCTCGCGCCCGCGTGGATGAAGCGGCACGTGCGGCCACAGCGGCCGCAGTTCATCGGATCGGTGTCGAGCGCGACGTCCTCGTCGACCATGAAGTCGCAGTCGTTGTCGCGGAGATCGCAGACCGCGTCGTCGGTCGAGGTCGCGAGGCAGCGCTCCTCGCAGCCGTTGGTCGGATCCATGTCGCGATCGAAGCGACCGAGATCGCACTCGCGGATCGTGCACGCGCCGGCCACGCACTCACCGAACGCGCCGGGCGGCGCGCACGGGATGCCGCAGCCGCCGCAGTTGTTCTCGTCCGTCTCGGTGTCGATGCCCTCGTCGATCGTCACGTCGCAGTCGTCGTCGCGACCGTTGCAGCGCTCCGGCGCGCCGGGCGTGCAGCCATCGGGACCGAACGCGTCTTCACCCGCGTCGTCGCGGATGCCCGTGTCGTAGCGAGGCGTCCACGCGTCGGCGGGCGTCGTGTCACCGGTCGGGCCTGCGTCGATCGAGGGATCGACGCAGTCGAAGCAGAAAGGGTCGACGGCGCATCCTCCCGCGCCGAGCGAGAGCAGCGCCGCGCTCGCGATCACGACCGCACGCGCGCGCGTCGCTCGTTCGACACGCGCGCGGCGACGTCGGCCGCGCATCACGAGGCCGATCGCGCCGAGGCCGAGCATCCACCACGCGTTCGCGCTCGGCGCGCTGCGATCGGCGCCCACGCCCGCGGCGCAGAGGCATCCACCACCGCCGGCTGCGAGGCCGCGCATGAACGGATCGCGATCGAAGGGCCCTGCGTCCATCCCGGCGTCGGGGTCGGTCGGACCGGCGTCGGGATCGCCCGTCGTGAGCTCGCACTCGCCTTCGTCGCAGCGCTGTCCCGAGGGACACGTCACGCCGAGGCAGGCGTCGGGCTCGCACGACCCCGTGAGCGGATCGCACTCGGTGCTCGTCCCGCACATCACGCCGCCGCACATCGAGCCGACGCAGTCGCCGCTCGCGGGATCACAGACCTCGGTCGCCGTGCAGCTCGCGTCCGCGCAGAGATCGGTCTCGCAGGTGCCGTGCGTGCAGCGCTCGCCTGCGCCGCACGTCACCGTCGCGCAGCTCGGCTCGCAGGTGCCCATGCGGCAGACCTCGTCCGCATCGCAGCCGGCCGTCAGACACGGATCGGGGATGCACGCGCCGGTCGCGAAGTCACAGAGGTCGGTGCCGCGGCAGCCCAGGCCTCGACAGCTGTCCTCGACGCATCGACCCATCGGGTCACGCGGATCGCACACGGTGCCGTCGGTGCAGACGACTCCGTCGCACGCGAACGTGCACTCGGCGCCGCGACACACGCAGCCCGACACGTCGTCCGAGTCGGGTCCGCAGCGCACCTCACCGGCTTGCTCGACCGTCTCGCCTGCGCACGCAGCCTCGTTGCACGCCTCGGTCACGCAGTAGCAGGTGTCGCCCATGCGGCGCGGCGTGCGGCCCGTGGCGCACTCGTCGCCGAATTCGCCCTCCACACAAGGCGGAGCGCACTGACACTCGACGCACGCGCTCGTGCCGGGGCAGAGCGCGCCCATCGGCGGCGGCTCGTCCGTGGATCCGTCGCAGTCGTTGTCGCTGCAGTCGCAGGTCTCGGGTCCGCCCTCCACGCCACCCACGCACACGGGCCTGCCGTCGACGCACATCGTGCGGCCGAACATGCAGACGCCCTCGTCGGTGCCGCACTCTTCGCCGAGCGCGAGGCCGTCGTCGACGGCGCCGTCGCAGTCGTTGTCGAGGCCATCACAGAGCTCGTCGGTCGGGCCGAGCGCGCCGCGGCACACGACCATGCCGCCCATGCACTCGTTGAAGCCCGGCACGCACTCGCCCACGTCGGTGCCGCACGCCTCGCCGATGCCGAGGTCCTCGTCGACCTGCGTGTCGCAGTCGTCGTCGAGCGCGTTGCACGACTCGGCGACCGGACCGACCTCGCCCATGCACGTGAGCATGCCGGCCGCGCACACGGTGGTGCCCGCCATGCACTCGCCTTCGTCCGAGCCGCACGCGAGGCCGGCGCCGGGGCTGCCTTCGTCGACGCGCGTGTCGCAGTCGTCGTCGAGGTCGTTGCAGCTCTCGGCGACGGGCCCGCGATCGCCCGTGCACACGAACGCGCCGGCCACGCACGCGATCACGCCGGGGCTGCACTCGCCCACGTCCATGCCGCACGCGCCCATCGTCGGGATGCCTTCGTCGACGCGCCCGTCGCAGTCGTCGTCGAGCGTGTTGCAGGTCTCGGTGCCGGGGCTCGTGCCGCCGGTGCACGTGAGCGAGCCGCCGATGCACTGGATGGTGCCCGGCCTACAGATGCCTGCTGCGCTGCCGCACGTCGCGCCACCGCCGGGGTTGCCCTCGTCGACGCGCGTGTCGCAGTCGTTGTCCGCCGTGTCACAGAGCTCCGTGCTCGGACCGACGGAGCCGATGCACATGCCGTCCCACGCGCCGGTGCGGCACGTCTCGGTGCCCGGCCTGCACGCGCCGACCATCGAGCCGCACGCGCGCGTGATTCCGTCGATCACGCCGTCGCAGTCGTTGTCGCGGTTGTCGCAGGTCTCGGCCACGGGGCCCGTGCCGGTGCACGCGCCGAACACGCCCGCGCTGCACGTCTCGGTGCCGCGGCTGCACTCGCCCGTGTCGACGCCGCAGGCCCGCGTGATGGGTCCTTCGTCGACGCGCGTGTCGCAGTCGTTGTCGATGTTGTCGCAGATCTCGGGCGTGGGCGCGGGGCACGTGCACACGCCGCCTTCGTCGATCGCGCCGTTGCAGTTGTCGTCCGACCCGTTGCAGACCTCGGTGAGCACGCCGCAGGTGCCGCACGCGTTCGCGACGCCATCGTCGGTCGTTCCGTCGCAGTCGTCGTCGAGGCCGTTGCAGGTCTCGGTGGGCACGGTGCCGCACGTGTTGCACGCGTTGCGCACGCCCTCGTCGACGAGCGTGTCGCAGTCGTCGTCGAGCATGTTGCAGACCTCGAAGCGCAGCGAGCGACGCACGATCTCGGCGAGGCCGGCAGAGAGCGCGACGCGGTCGTTCGCGAAGTAGGCAGTGTCGCCGCCGGCCGCGCCTGCGTCGGTGCCGCCCGCGGTCGCGATGCCGTTCAAGAGCGCCTGCGAGCCGCCTGCGATCGCGAGGCCGACGACGTACGTGTTGATGCCGTTCGCGAGCAGGGTCGCCGCCGCGGTGTTGGGCGCGCCGCCGCACGACTCGACGCCGTCGGTGATGAGGATCACGGAGTACGGACGACACGCGCGCGCCGCGTCCGCGTCGCGGATCGGATCGATGTAGCCGTTCGCGCTCGTGAGGATGCCCGCGAGCGGCGTGCCGCCCTCGGGACGGAGCTCGCAGTCACCGGTCGTCGTCGTGTTGCAGAAGTTGCCGACGGTCGTGGTGTTGACGAAGTTGGTCTCGACGCCGTCGAGCCACCGCAGGATGCCGTACGTGTTGTCGCGCCCAGCCCACGGGCCCATGTCGGGGAAGCCGACGAGCGTGTCGCCCGCGAAGCCGCCCGACCCGCACGTGCCTTGGTAGTTCGTGCAGACCGTCACGTCGGCCGCGGCGCGCTGACGGATGCGGCGCAGACCGCCCGTGCCCGGTCGGCACGCAGCGGGCATCGGCGTCTCCCAGTCCCAGAAGCAGAGGCCGCCGCTGTTGCAGAGTGGGTTGCCGTACGAGGTCACGAACGGACCGGCGGAGTTGCACTCGAAGCTCTGCGCCGCGAGGCACGACAGGTTCGCGGCCTGGTTCTGCTGGAAGCGCGAGAGGCCCCAGTCCACCTCGCCGTATGCGCGCACGATGTCGGCCACGGCGTTCTTCGCGATGAAGATGCGGCTGTCGTTGACGAGGCCGTCGCAGTTCGTGTCGAGGCCGGCCGTGCAATTCGCGCCGCAGAAGCCCGCGCCCGCGGTCGTCGTGCAGCCCGTCGTCACGCCGTCGCCGAACGTCGGCAGGCCTCCGAAGTCGAGCGCCATCGAGCCCGACGTGTCGAAGGCGATGAGGATCCGAGGCCGCACTTGCGCCTCGGCGGGCGCGGCGAGCAGCGCGAGACCGAGCGCGAGCCCCACGGCGAAGGCGAGCACGAAGCGGACAAGCGAGCGCGGCATCGGCTCCTCCAAGACGCGCGGAACACACCGCCCGCGCGCCCTGATCGCATCACGCGCGGGGTCGCACGGTCAACGAGGCTGCGACCGGGGACGTCGGTCGATCGCCTCCCCCGACTTCCTTGTCGGGGTCGCCCCGGATCGGCGACCATGATCCGCAGTGCCCACGGCCTCCGAGAATCGACCGACGGTGCTGCTCGTCGGGCGCGGCGAGCCGCTCGATGCTGCGTTGCGCGTGGCCCTCGATCGGCACGGCCTGTTCGTCGAAGAGGCGATGGGGGAGCTGCGCAACGCCGTGAAGATGACGGCGCCCGATCTCATCCTCTTGATGGGCGATTCGGCGGACGGTGGCGGACAGAGCGCGCTCGATCTCTTGGCGGGAGACGCGATCACGGCCTCCGTGCCCGTGGCCGTGCTCGGGCCACCCGAGGCCTTCGACGCGCGCGTTCGCGCGTTCCGTCACGGCGCGGTCGCGGTGATCCCGCGCATCGCGAGCGCTGACGCCGTGGCGATGCAGATCGCCGCCGTCGTGGCCGATCTGGGCGAGCGCGCGACGCACCCCGAGGCGCTGGGCGAGGCGACGCTCGACGACCTCGTGCAGCTCGTGGGTCGCGAGCTTCGCAACGGCATCCTCAGCGTGGAGCCGGCGGCGCGACAGGATCGCGAGGGCCAGCCGCTCCGCATCGTGCTCGGCGCGGGACGACCCGTGGCTGCCGCCGTCGAAGAGTTCGTGCGCAAGCTCGCGCCGCTCGTCTCTCGCGCCGAGCCGCTCGTGTACGAGCTCCACCAGGGGCCGGGCGGCGCCGTCGCGCTCGTCGACGGCGAGGGCGAGGCCCAGGTCGACGTGCGGATCTTCGAGGGGCTGCGCGTGCTGGTGATCGACAGCGACCCATCGCGCGCCGACGCGCTCGCTCAGGAGCTGCGCGCCCGCAAGGCCACCGTCGCCGTCGCCGACGCGAAGGGCGCGGGCCTCGAGCGTGCGCGCGCGCTCGACCCCGACGTGGTGCTCGTCGACACGCAAGGCATCGAGGGCCCGGGCTTCGAGGTCGTGCGTCGCATCCGCGCGGATCACCGATTGCGTTGGGCGTCGCTGCTCGTCGTGCCGTGGGACGAGCTGTGGCCGAGCCCCGAGGGCGCGCCCGACGTGGGCCGGCTCGCCGAACAGATCCAGCCGCTCGTCGTGCCCGATCGCGTGCTGCGTGAGCGCGCGGAGAAAGAGCGCGCGTTCGAGACGCGCCTCGAGGCCACCGGTCCGAGCCGCCTCGTGCGCGCGCTGGCGAGCCTCGTCGGTCCGTTCCACGTGTCGGTGCGGAGCAGCAAGGCGCTCGTCGAGGTCGACGTGGCCGAGGGGCTCGTCGTCGGCGCCACGGGCGCGACGGCGAAGGGCGAGCGTCTCGAGGGCGCGCGCGCGCTCGCTGCGTTGCTCGCGCTCGGCGCCGGACGCGCGCGCGTCGAGCACCGAAGCCACGCCGCCACGGCCAACCTGATGGTCCCCGTGGACCAAGCGCTCGCGCTCGCGGATCGCGAAGCCTCGCCCGTGCCGCACTCTCTCCCACCGCCTTCGTATCGACCGCCCGATCCGCCGCTGCGTCCCGACCGACGCAGCGATCGGTCGGGCCCGTACCGAAGCCTCGGCGCACCGGCGACGCGCGCACAACCCCAAGCCGGACGTGTCGCCGCGCGCGACCTCCGATGGACGGACTCGAGCATGGATTCGAGCTGGAAAGACCCCGAGCCTGCGTTCCCTCCAATGCCGGAAGAGCGGACGAAGGAGATCGAGATCCCGTCGGTGCCGCCCGGCGTCGCGCGCACGTCGCTGCCCACCGGCATCGCGAACGTGATCACCGAGGGCTCGGTCATGGCGCCGCTGCCGATCAAGCCTGCCGCGTCGGCGCGCATGAGCGCGTTCGCTGCGCCGTCGATCCGCGAGCCGCGCCCCACGCCCGCCGTCGCTCCGGCGCGCGGACTCATCGTCGACAAGGTCGCTGCCGCGAGGGCCGCCGCGAACGCCAACAACTCGTGGGGTACCGGGACGACCGGAACCGCGCTGCCCGTCGCGAAGAGCGCCAATCCCCAGGGTGCCAATCCCCAGGGTGCCAATCCCCAGGGTGCCAATCTTCAGGGTGCCAGTCTTCAGGGTGCCAGTCTTCAGGGTGCCAATCCCCAGGGTGCCAGTCCGGCGAGCGCGCGCGCGACCCGACCCACGGTCAAGAGCGCGACGGTCGACGATCACCAGTACGGTCTCCAGGGCGAGGGCGCGACGCCCACGGAGACTGCACGTCCTCCTGGAGCGCGCGCGTCGGGGCTCTTCTCCGACACGCCCCAGGATCCTGCGCAGCGCGAGAACGCCCACACCGCTCACACGTCGCGCGCCGCGGCACCCAGCGGCGCGTTCAGCGGCAACAGCGCCTCGAGCGCCGGATCACGCTCGTCGCCGAACCTCCCTGCGGTCCCGCGCGCGACCGTCGCGCGCCCACCGATCGTCACGCCCGCGGCGATGCCCGCCGTCGGACCTGCGCGTGGCTCGGGCTCCACGCCCCGCGCCGCCGGAGGCCGGACGCTCGCGTTCGGCGCGGCGAGCTCCGCGCCCGCGCCCGAGATCGTGTCGGCGCGCTTCCCGCGTCACGCGCGCACCGTGCAGGGCATCCAGGGCGAGCCGTCGCAGCCCGAGAGCCCCGATGTGGTCGATCTGCCGGGCGTGGTGTCGCGTGATCGCGACAAGCCCACGCCGCTCGCCACGCCCGCGGCGATCTCCACGCAGCCCACGCCGACCGTGCTGGCCGCGCCGACGATCGCGAAGGCCGCGCCCGCGGTCGCGAAGGTCACGCCGGTGATCGCGACGCCTGCGCTGGCGACGCCGAAGACTCCGGTCGTCCAGGAGCGCGACGACGGTCTGCCTTCCGCGCTCTTCGGCGACGACGACGAGCCCGATCTCCCGGCTGTCTTGCGCGACGGTCTGCCCGACGTGCCGTCGCGCTCCGAGCCACCGCTCGATCCGGACGCGGCCGTGGACGACATCGTCGCGACGCTCGGCGCGCTGCCCGCGGCGGCACCCGCGAGGGCGCCAGCCGCTGCGCCCATGGCGCCGCCCGCGTCTCCGCAGATGACCACGAGCCCGCGCCCCGCAGCGCTGCGTGGTGCGCCGCCTCCGATCGATCTCCCCGATCCGAGCGGCTTTGCGCCCCCGCGCGCGCCTGCCGCCGCGCCCGTCGCGCCGCCGCCCACGGCGCCCGTGGTCTCGTCCGTACCGCGTGTCGTCGCGGCCCCGCAGATCACCCACGCGGGCGGCTTCACACCGTTCCCCGAAGGTGGAGCGGTCACCGAGACGAGCGCCGCGCGTCCGCTCGTCGATCTCGGCATCGCGCCACCGCCCGCAGCGCAGGTCCACCTGCCGCCGCCGTCCGTCGGCGCCGACGCCTTTGCGCAGACGGTCACCGCGCCTGCGGGCGCGCAAGGGTTCGCGCCTGCGGTCGAGCCGCCTCCGATGCACGTCGCTCCTTCGACGCCGACCACCGAGCCCCGGCCTCGCGGTCGGTCGTTCGCGCGCACGGCAGCGATCCTCC
This sequence comes from uncultured Sandaracinaceae bacterium, assembly GCA_964502175.1. GTDB lineage: Bacteria > Myxococcota_A > Polyangia > Polyangiales > Sandaracinaceae > JAFLCL01. The sequence continues at coordinate 94,511 of CAZCVE010000012.1, read as the reverse complement.
TCGTCGTCATGGGCGCGCTCTCCATCGTCTGCGTCGGCGGCGTGATGGGCGCGTACCGCATGGGCCTCCTCGCGAGCCTGGGCTTCGCGCCGGGAGGTTCGGAGACGGGTGTTCCGCCGGGCACGACGATCGTCCCGCCGCCCACCGTCCCGACGACGACGGTCCCGCCGACCACGGTCGTCCCGCCGACCACGGTCGTCCCGCCGACGACTGGTACTGATCCTGGAACTGGCACTGATCCTGGGACTGGCACTGATCCTGGGACTGGCACTGATCCTGGGACTGGCACTGATCCCGGAACTGGCACTGAACCTGGGACTGGCACTGATCCCGGAACTGGCACTGATCCTGGGACTGGCACTGATCCTGGGACTGGCACTGATCCCGGAA
>CAZCVE010000012.1:0-94021 GCA_964502175.1 uncultured Sandaracinaceae bacterium | reverse complement strand
CTGGCACTGAACCTGGGACTGGCACTGATCCTGGGACTGGCACTGATCCCGGGACTGGCACCGATCCGGGCGCTGGCACCGATCCCGGAACGGGCGGCACTGGCACCGAGGTTGCGGTCGGCGACGACCCGGTGGCGCTGGTGCGTCAGGCCGACGACACGCGTGACGTCGCGACCCGCGAGCGCCTGTACCGTCGCGCGCTCGAGCTCGACCCGCGCAACCACTACGCCATGATCGGCCTCGCGGAGATCTACCTCGGTCGCAACCAGCCCTCGCAGGCCATCCCGCTCATCGAGAGCGCCATCCGACGACGCCGCGGTCGCGCGGAGTTCCGCGTGCTCCTCGGCGACGCCCGTCAGCAGTCCGGCGACACGTCGGGCGCCCAGGCCGCGTGGCGCGAGGCGCTCGAGATCGATCCCGACAACCGCCAAGCCCACCAGCGCCTGGGAGAGTGATCGCGCGATGTGAGCAGCGTCCGCGCGCGGTCGAGTAGAAGTCGAACGCGAAGGGCCCGGCACGATCGAGGGGAGCAGCTGGTCGCGCGATGCGAACGATCGAGACGTGAGGCCGCCGTCGTCGAGACCGATGCGTCTCGAGGATTGGATCTCCCCTCGGGCCTGCCGGACGCTGTCGTGGAGGCGTGAGTGAGATCAGCGTCGTCGCGATGCTCGCGAGCAACGACGACGTGTCCGGCTGCGCGACCCGTGAGCAGCGTCCGCGTGCGGTCGAGCAGAGGCTGAACGCGAAGGGCCCGGCAGGTTCGAGGGGAGCAGCGGGTCGCGCGATGCGAACGATCGAGACGTGAGGCCGCCGTCGTCGAGACCGATGCGTCTCGAGGATTGGATCTCCCCTCGGGCCTGCCGGACGCTGTCGTGGAGGCGTGAGTGAGATCAGCGTCGTCGCGATGCTCGCGAGCAACGACGACGTGTCCGGCTGCGCGACCATCGGTGTGAGCACCGTTCGCGCGCGGCCGAGCAGAGGCTGAACGCGAAGGGCCCGGCAGGATCGAGGGGAGCCGCTGGTCGCGCGATGCGAACGATCGAGACGGAGGCCGCAGTCGTCGAGACCGATGCGTCTCGTCATGCGCGACGCGAGGTTGCAGTCGCTCAGACGGACGGCTTCACTTGCGTGAGCGACGTCGTCGACGACGCTCCGCAGGCGCGGGGGATCAGGTCGGGCGGGTCACGCCGTAGAGGCCACCGACGCGCGTCCACAGGTACGTGAGGAGATCCTCGACGTGGTCGCGCTCGCCGACGGCGTCCTTCACGAGCTCGGGAGTCTCGAGCAGGTGGCCGCGCGCGTGAACGTGCTCGCGGAGCCACGCGAGCGGACGCGAGAAGTCGCCCTGCTGCGCGTCGCTCCACAGCGACGGAATCGCCGCTTCCATCGCGCGGCCGAAGCTCGCTGCGTAGAGGTTGCCGAGCGTGTAGCTCGGGAAGTAGCCGAACGCGCCGCTCGACCAGTGCACGTCCTGCAGCGGGCCGCGCGCCGTGTCGGGCGGCGTGACGCCGAGGTAGCTCTGGTACTTCTCGTTCCACGCCGCGGGCACGTCCTCGAGCGCGAGCGAGCCCTCGAACATCGCGAGCTCGATCTCGAAGCGCACGATCACGTGGAGGTTGTAGGTGACCTCGTCGGCCTGCGTGCGGATGAGGCTGCGCTCCACGCGGTTCTGCGCGCGGAAGATCGCGTCGGCGTCGGCGAGGCTCGCGGGGCACTCCGCGCCGAGCACCTCGGCGGCCGTGCGCGCGAGGAAGATCGCGAACGGACGCGAGCGACCGACGTAGTTCTCCCAGAAGCGCGACTGTGACTCGTGGAGGCCGTAGCTCGCGGCCTCCTTCACCGTGGTGCCCACGAGCGAGAAGGGCAGGCCCTGCTCGTAGAGCGCGTGACCGGTCTCGTGGATCGTGCCGCCCAGGCCGCCGAGGAGATCGCGCTCCTTGAGGTGCGCCGTGATCCGCACGTCGCCTTCGCCCTGCGCGGTGGAGAACGGGTGCTCCGCGCGATCGAGGCGACCGCCCTCGAAGTCGAAGCCGAGCGCGGACGCGACGGCCGTCGAGAGCCGCCACTGCGCCTCGAGCGGGATGGCCTCGCCGATCGCGGGCAGCTGCGGTCGCGTGGAGATCGCGGTGATCAGCGGCACGAGGCCGTCGCGCAAGCGCGCGAACATCGCGCGGAGGCTCTCGACCGTGGTGCCCGGATCGTACTCTTCGAGCAGCACCTCGTAGGGATGACGCTTGCCGTCGATCGCGCGGGCGCGCTCGAGCGTGAGATCGCGGAGCGTGCGAAGCGACGGGAGGAAGTGGGCCCAGTCGTTCGCGGCCTTGGCCTCGATCCACTTCGCGAAGCCCTCGCTGCGCGCGCGCGCGAGCTTGTCGACGAGCGCCGCAGGCACGCGCTGCTCACGACGGTAGACGCGACCCAGGTTGCGCGCGCAGGCGCGCTGCACGGCGTCGCTCGCGTCGAGCTCTTCGAGCCAGCGTCCGATGCGCGCGTCCGTGCGTCGCTCGTGCGACAAGCGCGAAAGGAGCGCCATCTGCTCGCCGCGCAGGCCCGCGGCCTTCTTCGGCATGTACGTCTGCTCGTCCCACCCGAGCGTCGCGCCGACGCCGTCGAGGATCTCGATCTCGGAAAGGTGTGCGACGAGGTCGTTCCAGCTCATGCGCGCTCGGCTCCGCTAGTGTTCGAGGTGGCGGGGTGAAGGTGCCGGCGGTGTAGCGCGCGTGGCGCGGTGGCGACACGAAAAAGCGGTTCGACCGAGCGCACCGCGGTGGCAGGCTCGGCTGGGTGCGCGCCACACCTCTCCTCGCGATCCCGCTCTCGCTCTCCCTCGCGTGCGCGTCGTGCGGCGGCGCGAGCTCAGAGGTGCGAGACGAAGCGACTGCGACGCGCGCGAGGCGGCCGCGGCTCGTCGTGCTCGTGGTCTACGATCAGCTCGGGAGCTGGGTGCTCGATCTCCACGACGCGCACCTCGATCCCGAAGGCGCCGTCCGCTTCCTCACGGACGAAGGCCTCCACGTCGAGCGCGCGCGCTACGCCTACGCCGGCACGTTCACCGCGCCGGGCCACGCCGCGATCGTGAGCGGCGCCCCACCGTGGGAGAGCGGCGTCTCGGCCAACCGCGTGTGGGATCTCGCGCGTCACGCACGCGTCTCGGTGTTCGACGACGGTGTGCATCCGATCCTCCACCACGACGGAGGCTTCGCGGGGCTCTCCGCGCTGCGCACGCGCGTCGTCGCCGACGAGCTCTTCGACGCGAGCCACGGCCTCGCGCGCATCGTCGCGCTCGGCATGAAGGATCGCAGCACGCTGTCGCCCGGCGGACATCACCCCACGCTCTCGCTGTGGTTCGACTCACTCGCCGACGGCTTCACCACCTCGGGCGAGCTCCGAGAGACGCTGCCGCCATGGGTGCTCGACTTCCGCGCGCGCGCGTCGTGGGAGAGCTACCGACGCCCGTGGGAGCCGCTGCGCCGCTACGATGAGCTCGGCCCGGATGACCAACCGGGAGAAGGTGATTTCGGGTTCGACGCGACCTTCCCGCACGACGCGACGGGCCTCGAGGAGATCGACGCGTTCCTGTGTCTACCGACCTCCACGGAGTACCTGCTCTCGCTCGCGGAGCGCGCCGTGATCGAGGAGGCGCTCGGTGAAGACGAGGTCACCGACTTCCTCTCGATCTCCGTCGCAGGCACCGACTACGTGGGCCACGGCTTCGGCCCCGAGTCGTGGGAGGCGCGCGATCACCTCGTGCGCGTCGACCTCATGGTCGGGCGCTTCCTCCGCATGCTCGCGGCGCGTACGGAGCTCGCGGTCGTGCTCACTGCCGATCACGGCGTGGCCCCGCTGCCGCAGCGTGCGCGGGAGCACGGCCTTCCCGAGACCGCGCGCCGCTGGTCGAGCACCGACGAGCTGCCTCTCTTGCGCGCGCACCTGAACGAGACGCTCGGCGTGCGCGAAGACGGCTGGATCGACGGCTGGGTCGTCCCCTACGTGACGTTCACGGCGGGCGTGCGCAGCGACGCCGAGCTCCGCGCGCGCGCCGTCGAGATCGCGACGACGTATCTCTTGCAGCGCCCTGGGATCGGCTTCGTGCTCGATCGGCTCGAGGCTCCCGCTGCGCGCGAGAGCGCCGACGAGACGACGCACGCGATCGGCCTCTCGATCGACGCGAACGCGACGGGCGATCTCTACGTGCTCCCGAGCGAGGGCAGCATCGTCGAAGACGCGCCGGGCACGACGGGCACCGCCCACGGCTCACCGTTCCTCTACGACCGCGACGTGCCCGTGCTCGTGCGCGGCCCCGGCGTGGCGCACGGCCGCGTCACCGAGCCCGTCGCGCAAGCGCGCGTCGCCGCGACGCTGGCGCACCTGCTCGGCGTGCCTGCGCCTCATCCGGGGGAGCGGCCGCTGATCACTGTGGAGTGACGCGTCAGAAGAACCGCTGACGACGAAGGCCCACGTGGTTGACGTCGCGACGCGGCTCCACGAACCATGTCGCCATGACCACAGATCGAACGCTCCCTCCCGCGCTCGCGGCTGCGAACGCCCTCGCGTACGACTACGACGGCGGGCGAGGCTTCGACTTCGAGCCGTACGCAGCGTTCCAGAGCGCGGAGGAGACCTGCGCGTGGGTGCGTGCGTGGACCGGCAACCGCGAGCTCGATGGAAACGAGTACCGCATCTTCGGCCAAGACGGCACGGGGGGCTCGCGGCGCTCTGGCTGGTGCGAGAGGGGCAGTCGATCGAAGCGCAGCCCGTCGTGTTCTTCGGGTCCGAAGGTTCGGTGGGCGTCGTGGCGCGCGACGTCTCCGACTACCTCTGGCTGCTGGCCGGTGGGTTGGGTCCCATGGAAGCAGTCGAGTTTCCCGAAGCGCGGGCCGTCGACGCCGCAAAGGCGGCCATCGCCAAGGCGCATGCCGCAGATCGCGAGAAGCCAGCGCTCGAGGTGATTCGCCTCGCGAAGGAAGAGTTCCCGGAGTTCGAGCAGCGCATCCGCGCGCTCTGCCGCTGACAGCGACGCGACGTGTCCGAGTCGCCTCTACGGCGACTCGACGACGCGCACGACGTTCGAGCGCGCGCTCACGCGGCCGTAGAGGTCGTAGAGCGCCACCGACGTCTCGTGGTTCACGAGGGGCTGGCTCTCGCCGGGCGTGCTGAAGCCGCAGCGGCCCGCGGTCGCGTAGAGCAGCTGCCCCGGCGCGTCGAGCTCGAGGAGGTGCGACGTGCGCGCGAGGCTCTCTGCGCGTGGATCGCCGTAGCTCAGGATGCCGCGCCACGGCAGCCCGACCGGCTGTCGCAACGACGCGACGAACGACGTCGACGAGCGACCGCCGCTCGAGCCGGGGCGTCCGTGGCTCACGTACGTGCGTCGCTCGATGCGCAACAGCTCGGGCGCGACGCCGAGCGGCGGCGCGGCCGTGTCGCCGAAGAGCACGTCGACGCGCTGCTCCTGCGCGACCAGCTGCCACGTGCCCGCCTCGGGCGGACGGCTCGGCACGAAGCGCGCGAGGCCGGGCGCGATGGCCACGGTGCGGATCGAGATCGGCCGCATGCCGCGTCGCTCGAGGTGCGCGCGGATGCCGAACGCGGCCTCGAGCGGCTCGTCGTACTCCGCGCGATGCGGCGGACCGAGCTGCCTCAGCGAGCCCGAGACGATCTGCACGAGGACGGCCTCGCCGCGCGGGATCACGTCGGTCTCGCTCGGCACCACGCCGATCACCGCGCGACCCGGCCCTGCACACGCGCCCGCCTCCGCCTCACGCGGCGCGACGACGAGCACGATCAGACTCAGCACGAGGGAGACGACGACGGCGGCGCGCATGGAGGAGCAGCGTAGACCGCCGGGCCCCGGTCCGCCTTGGCGCTGTGGATCCAGAGGCGGAGGACGCAGAGATCGCAGAGAAGCGCAGAGATCGCGGAGTCGGAAGGAAACGATGGAGGCGCGCGAGCTCTCGAGATTGCCGGAGGTCGGGGCGGTTGGTCTGCTCCTGTGCCCTCTCGAATCTCTCGTGCCCTCTGTGTCGATTCTGCCTCCGCGTGCTCCTGACCGTCAGAGAACGCAGGCGGGCACGGTCGTCGTCATGCCGTGGAACTCGTTGTCGTAGAGGATGCGCTCGCGGTTCCAGAAGCAGAGCGTCTCGGCATCGCGGAGGTAGCCGTAGTCGTAGCGGAGCGCGTTGCGGCGCATCGGAGCGAGGATCTCTTCGGGATCCGGATCGAAGAGCGCGCCGTGCCTGCGCGCGATGACCACGCGTGCCTCTGCCAGCGAGGCGTCCATCGCGGCCTCGCTCGCGCTCGCGTCTTCGCCGTTGGCCGCGAGGATCGCCGCCGACCAGAGCGCGTGCGCGTACTCGGTGCGGACGACGTCGATCTCGATGCCGTCGCGCAGCTCCGCGAGGAACGGATCGCTCGCCACGCCGGGCAGCGCCTCGACGTCCATCAGGATCGCGCGCGTGTCGTTCGCGAGCGTCTCGAGGCGATCGACGACCTCCGTCTGGAAGGTCGCGCGCTCCTCCATCGTCATCGCGCGCACGTCGGCCATCGAGGGACGACGCGGCTGCGACCAGAAGCCGCGCGAGTAGCCGAGCTCGAACGTTCCGTCCTGGCTCGCGAGGTACGCGGCGAGTCGGTGATCGAGCAGCGTCTCCTGCTGCAGATCCGCGAGCGCGGTGATCGCATCCGCCGCCGCGGGGCCGTCGGGCAGCGGCGCGAGCATGTCGTGCACGAGATCCTCGTAGCGCTCTGGGTTGCGCCAGCTCATGCGCAGCACCGCCCAGTCGTTCTGCCAATAGCCCCACTCCCAGCCCGACGAGAACACGATGTGATCTTCGAGATCGCTCGTCGTGGCCGCGTCGCGGATCCGATCGAGATCGTCCCAGCGCGCGCGGATGTAGACCGGCAGGTAGGTCGGGACGTTGACGTCGAACGCGACCCAGTACGCGGTCTCGGGGTGATAGCCGACGTCCTCGCTCGCGTTCAGGCGCTCGAGGAGGAACTCTCGGTGCGCGTCGAACTGCTCGTGGTTGTAGGCGCCGCCCGCGTCGCCGAAGAGGCCGTAGTACATGACGGTGTGCACCCACGGACGAATGGGTCGCTCCGCGTACTGCACGAGGAAGTAGTAGAGGATCTCCTCGCCCATGTAGGTGATCCGCGTGTCCTCGAAGTTGCCGACGTGCACGGTGCCGGTGACGAGCGCGCCGGGCCACACGTCTTGGATGGAGTCGTACGCGAGCTCGACGGCGTCGATGAACGCGTCCGGATCGGCGGCGAAGAACTCGCCGAACGAGAGGTTGATCGCGTCGTACGGGATGCTCTCGATCAGGCGCAGGTTCTCGGGGATCGAGACGGCGGGATCGTCGTCCATGTCGACGAGGTCGTAGGCCTTCTGCAGGTTCGAGAGCCCGAAGATCTGGATGCCGAGGCCGACCTGCACGCCGCGCACGTGCGCGTGCTCCACGATCGCGCGCTGGTGCGCGAGCACCGCGTCGCGCCGCGCGATGATGCGGCCCTGGAGGTCGTCGAGACCGGGCCACGTGACGTAGTTCGCGCGGTTCACGACGAGCCAGTGGATCATGCGCTCGGACTCTTCGAGGTTCTCCTCGGAGGGCTCCCACACGTCCCAGTACGGCTCGATCGGATGGAGGATGTGGAGCTGGAGGCCGCGGAACGCGACCTCGGGCTCCTCGTCGCGATCGAAGATCGAGGCGTCGGGCGTGCCGAGCGTCGCGGGCACGAACGTGCGCTGCGGATGGAGGAAGCGCACGCCCATGCCCTCGAAGAGCGCGGCGAGGCCGTACTGGATGCCGAGCGGCGCATCGCCGCGCACCACGTAGCTCGTGCCGCTGCGCTCGAGGCGGAAGCAGCCCGCGCAGCGCGTGGGCTCGACGACGAGCGCGATGCGCGTGGTGCCCTCGGTGGACGCCGTCATCGCGGCGAGCGGATCGCTCGACGCGCGCACGCCCGCGTCGATCTCTTCGGGCAGGAAACGCACGAACTCGTCGATCGGCGCGCGCGCATCGGTGCTCACGAAGATCGGCAGATCGACGGGCGTGGGAGGAGGCTCCTCCGGCCCGCACGCGGACACGGCGAACAGCACCATCGAGAGGGCCACGGCCCGAGACGTCCAAGAGCGCATGTGCCGGAGGGTAGCGAGCGCGCGAACGCGACGGACCGCGCGCTGTGCGTGTTCTCCGCGCGCCGCACGCGACGCCGTCGGTCTCGCGCTGCTTGACCCGCCACGTGACGTCTCGGACGATCGAACGCTCGCTGGCGATGCTGGAGTGACGAGCGCCCCGCGGAACCAATCTGTTGTCGCGAGAGGGAGCGTAGGAGCCGAAGATGTCGAAGAAGCGTCCTCAGAAACGACTGAAAGCTCCGCCGAAGCGAGACAAGCCCGTCGTCATGGTTTCTTCGACCGTGTACGGCGTCGAGGAGCTACTGGAGCGAATCTACACACCACTCCTGGTCGGCCTTGGTTACGACGTCTGGATGTCCCACAAGGGCACGGTTCCTGTCAGCTCCGAGAATCACGCGTTCGAGGACTGCTTGCGCGCCGTGGAGCGATGCGACTTGTTCCTGGGCATCATCACGCCGAGCTACGGCTCGGGGAAGACACCCGACCCGTCACAGCTTTCGATCACGCACCGGGAGATCCAGAAGGCCATCGAGTTGAAGAAGCCGCGTTGGCTGCTCGCCCACTCGCACGTGGTCTTCGCGCGCACGCTCCTGGGCCAACTCGGTCACCCCGATCGCGCGGCGCGCTCGAAGCTGAAGCTCGTGAAGCGAACGCAGGTCTTCGACGACATGCGCGTCATCGACATGTACGAGGACGCGACACTCGAAACGATTGCGCTCGAGGAGCGTCGCGGGAACTGGGTTCAAAAGTACGGCGTCGAGCAAGACGCCGAGATTTTCGTTCACGCTCAGTTCTCACGGTACCAGGAGGCGGAACAGTCGGTCCGGGAGTGGTTCCCCGCACGTACCACAGCGGGGCAACCGTGACAGTGCCCAACGTCCTGAAGGCGATTCGGATGGGGGAAGGTCCGTCCGTAGAGTTCAGAACCAGCGTCCGCGACCCAACGACTCTCGGTAGAGCGGCGTGCGCCTTCGCCAACTCTGGTGGAGGGCTGATCGTCGTCGGGGCCGATGTGGACGGCGGGGTTCGAGGGGTCAAGAACCCCGAGGAGATCTGTCGGCGCATCACGAGCGCCCTCACGGAAAAGCTGACGCCGCACACTCCGGTCTGGGTCACCACCGAGCAGATTGATCAATCGTCCGTCATTCTCGTCGAGGTCCCCGCCGGCCAGGACGTGCCCTACGCGTACGAGAACGTCATCTACTTGCGCGACGCCGGACGAACTCGAACGGCGACTGTCGAAGAGATTCGAGATCTCGTCCTGCGCCGATCGGTGGAGCCGATCCGCTGGGAGCGCAGGCTCTCGACATGTGCTGTCGAGACCGACGTGGACCAGGGGGAGCTTGCACGGGCGCGTACGGAGATCCATGGGCGGAACGAGCCACTCGTCGCCAGTGCGACGACGGGAGACTCGCTCCTCGGCCGACTCGACATGGCAAAGTACGGGCGACTCACGAATGGCGGCGTCGTCGTGTTCGCGCGCGAGCCAGGACGCACCTTCCCGCAAGCACGTGCGCGCGCCGTCGCCTTCGTGTCGGACAAGACGGACGATGCGTTTCGCGACCAGAAGCGGATCGACGCGCCTCTCATCGGTGTGATCAACGAGTTGTTCGCGTTCGTCGTTCGCAACACATCGACTCGCTCGACCTTCACGGCGGGGCTCCAGCGAGAGGACCAGGGGATGTTTCCGACGGCGGCTCTTCGTGAAGCGATTGTGAATGCCGTCGTACATCGCGACTACACCCAACACGGGGGTGGTGTGGCGGCCCACGTGTACCCGGATCGGGTGGAGATCTGGAACTCTGGGTCGCTTCCGGAAGCGCTTACTCCAGCCCTCCTGCTGAAGCGCGGGCACGTCTCGATTCTCCGCAACCCCGACATTGCAGACGTCGTCTACCTACGCGGTCTCATGGAGAAGGTGGGCCGGGGTAGCGTGATGATCGCCGAGGCATGCCGAAGAGCCGGGCTACCCCGCCCCGAGTGGACCTCTGATCCCAACCGCGGCGTGACCTTGACGCTTCGTGCGCCCAGGAGGCGAGGCGAGACCGTCCCGGAAGTGATCCCGGAAGAGACCCCGGATGTCATCCCGGAAGTGATCCCGGAAGTGTCGCGTCAGCAACACCTACCTGCCACGCGCCTGCTGCGTGCGTTGCGCGGCGACATGGGGGCGCGCGAGCTGCAGTTCGCACTCGGTGTCAAAGATCGTGAGGACTTCCGCGCCCGTTTCCTCTCGCCGGCGGTCAAGCAAGGCTGGGTGAAGATGACCTTGCCTGACAAGCCCCGCAGCAGCCACCAGCGCTACCGGATCTCCGCGAAAGGCATCCAGATGCTCAAGAAGACCTGACGTGACCATTCGGACTCCGCCGACGGAGGGCACGCTCGAGCGCTGGGCGTACGACTACGTCACGAGCGACTCGCTCGCGCACAAGCTCTCGCCGCCGCCGCTGCCGCGCGGTGACGTCGAGTCGTCGTGGGAGCGAGAGCCGACGTCGCGTCGCGCGCTGCGTCCGGGGCGTCCGCGCGAGATCGTGCTCGCGGACAAGAAGCCCAAGACGCCGACGGGTGAGCAGCTGCGCGATCCGAACAAGCGCGCGCTCCTCTTGCACGTGTTCCTCCACCACGAGCTCCAGGCCGCCGAGCTCTTCGCGTGGGCGATGCTCACCTGGGTCGACGCGCCGCGTCCGCTGCGCCTCGGCTGGCTCAAGCTCGCGATCGACGAGGCGCGTCACATGCGCCTCTACGCGCGCGAGCTCGAGCGCCTCGGCAAGCGCTTCGGTGACTTCCCCGTGCGCGACTGGTTCTGGGAGCGTGTGCCTTCGTGCGAGACCGCGAGCTCGTTCCTCGCGCTCGTCGGCGTGGGCTTCGAGGGCGGCAACCTCGATCACGGCGCGCGCTTCGCGCAGATGCTCGAGGACGTGGGCGATCACGAGGCGGCGGCCGTCGAGCGGCAGGTCGCGCACGAAGAGATCGCGCACGTGCGCTTCGCCACGCAGTGGCTCGAGAAGCTCGGCGCGCCGCTCGAGGCGCTCGACGACCTGCGCGCGCTCTTGCCGCCACCGCTCAGCCCGCTCGTCTTGCGCGGCAAGCCGATCGCACGCGACGCGCGCCTCGCGGCGGGCATGTCGGAGCGCCTGGTCGACGAGCTCGCGCAGTGGGAACAGACCGCGGCCTCGCCTCGCGCGTCCGAGAAGCGCCCATGAAGAAAAGCCCCATGAAGAGACGCCGATGAAGAAACGACAGCTCCAGCGCGTCGTGGGTCACGTCGTGCTCGCCGCGATGCCCACGCTCGCGCTCACCACCGCGTGCCGCACCACGGGCGAGGCCACGTACGTGGTGCGCTCGAACGGGCGCACGTGTCAGGTCGCGTGCGCGAGCCTCTCCGGCAACGGCGACGAAGGCAGCTGGCGCGTCGCCGGCGTGATGGACTGCGTGGAGGCGACCGAGATGGTCGAGGCCGCGCCGCCGCTCACCTCGGGGTCGGCGTCCGAGACCGACGAGACGGTCGAGAGCGCAGCGTCACCCGCTGGCCAGGTCGCGACGCCCGTCGCCGTGTGCCGCATGCAGACCCGCTACATGGGCGGCATCGGCCGCAGGCCCGACGGCTTGGTCGTGTGCGACGCGGAGGGCGCGAGCGAGGCGGGCGCGTTCTTCGCGCGCATGGAGCAGCTCGAGCGCGCGGCGGTCGTCGCGTTCGCGCGCGCCGCGATCGAGCTCCGCGCGCGCGACGCGCCTCCGCACCTCGTGCGCGACGTGATCCGCGCGCGTCGCGAGGAAGAGACGCACGTCGTGATCGCCGCGCGCTGGCGTGCGCACTTCGGCGGCGTGCTGGGCGCGATCCACGTGCCGAGCGAGGGCGCCCGCAGCCTCGAGGACCTCGCGCGCGAGAACGCCGCCGAGGGCTGCGTGCACGAGACGTGGGGCGCCGTGCTCGCGCTCGCCCATGCGCGTCGCGCAGCGTCCGACGAGGCGCTCGACGCGATGTCGCGCGACCTCCACGTGATCGCAGCCGACGAGGCGAGCCATGCGGCGCTCTCGCATCGCCTCGACGCGTGGATGCGCACGTCTCTCTCTCCGCGCGCACGTCGCGCCCTCGATCATGCACGCCGCGATGCGATCGAGGAGGTGCGCGCGTCGCTCGACGAAGATCACGATCGCCTCGCGGTGATCGGCTGGCCCTCACGCCTCGCGCGGGTGCGTCTCTTCGACGTGGTCTCCGATCGACTCGGCTGGCGCACGTCGGCGCGGACCTCGATCGTGCGGAGCGCGGCGTGAGGCTCGCGATCGCGATCGTGTGCTTCGCGATCGGCGTGAGCCTCGCGGCCCCGCGATCGATCGAGGCGCAGGCCTCGACGGGCGACATCGCGGCGGCGAGCACGATCACGGGGCTCGAGGGCGCGCTCGGCACGTGGGTGCTCGCGATGCCGTGGGGCGGCTTCTGGCACGATCACCTCGAGCCCAAGGATCCGTGGGCGATCGTCGTAGCGCTGCTCGCGGGCGGCGCGACGTCGATCGCGACGTGGGGCATCACGGAGGGGAACCCCGAGCGCGCGGAGCTCGTGTCGGTGATCTCGGGCGCGAGCTCGGGCGTCGCGCTCGGCATCGCGATGCTCGGCGGGCTCTACAACCTCTTGATGGACTTCGATCGCCTCGCCGTCTCGCTCGTCTACGGCGTGCCGATCCTGCTGGCGATGACGGCCGGTCTGATCGCCGGCCTCGTGCACCTCGTCACCGTCGGCGACGGCCCCGCGGTCGCGCCCTCACCGCTCCGGATCGACTTCTGAGCTCCCCGATCCTGCGCGCGTGACGGTGCCGCTGAGGTTCGTGAGGATCAGGCGGTAGTGCTGCTGCGGCGCGGGCGTGGAGTCGATGACCACGCGCGTCGGTAGGCTGCCGTCGGCGCCGAGGCCGCCCTCGTACACGACGTTCACCGACCACCACGCGAGGTTCGACGCGAGGATCGCGTAGTGGCGCTCGAGCAGGCGTCCGCCGGCCCACGTCTCGCTCACGTTCGTGCCCTCGAGGAAGTCCTCGTGTCGACCGTCCGACAGCGCAGCACCCCCCTCGCGCGGCAGGCCCATGAGCCACGTGCGGTGGATGTCCATCAGCATGAACTCGGGCGGGAAGGGCAGCTCGCGCGGCATCTCCGACGCGAAGTCCACGCGCTCGCCGTCTTGCGTGAGCACGAACGCGCGCCCGCCGTGCGGGCCCAGGCCGACCATCACGAGGCGATCACCACGCACCTCGAGCACCGCGCGGAACGTCTCGCTGCCCTCGGTGTGCTCGGCCGTCACCTGCTGATCGATCGTGAGCTCGATGCCGTAGTGCGACGGCGCGAGGATCCGTCCGATCGGATGCGGCGTCGTGCGCTCCTGCCCCCCGCCCGGCGGCCCGCACCCGATCGTCATCAGCGCGAGGCACAAAGCCGAGAGGCCCGGCCAGCAGTTGCTGGACGAGCCTCTCGTGGAACGAAGAGCGGGTGTGTTCATCGCTCGACGCAGCGGTTCGCCGCGCGATCGTAGTCGCACGACCACGCGGGGCCGAATGTCTGTTCCGTCGCTCCGAAGCCCAGGCCGCTCGTGTCCACGCCGAGGTCGCGGCGCGGCTCCGCGTCGAGCGGGTACACCACGCAGTCGAGGCCGCAGTCGCCCTGGAAGAACACGACGTCCGCGACGATCCAGCTGGCATTGCCCGGGCCTCCGCCGAATCCGCCGAGGCTGCCGTCGCCCGACGCGAACTGGAAGAACGGAGCGTCGCGTCCGTACGACGCGCGGATCGCGCCGCCGCAGTAGATGTTCACCCACGCGTTGGTGGGCGCCGGGTTTCCCGTGTCCGAGTAGTAGTTGACCATGACGCGGTAGGGCTGGCCGATCACGGGCGTGTCGATGTTGATGTTCTCGGGCGCGCAGAACGCGTCGAGATCGGGGTTCGTCTCGCTGCCGTTGCATCCGCCGTCGGTGCCGTTGGTGTCGACGTCGAGGCGCGGGTTGCCGCAGCTGCCGATCATGCGCCAGTCGGCGCCCGAGCCGTGCGGTGCGTCCTGACAGTTCGTGAGATCGGTGTCGGCCAGGCCCCAGTCGAGCGTGGGCCCCGTGGCGCTCGAGTCCGACTGACAGTTCATGTAGTAGCAGTCGTCGTCGGTGAACCAGTTCGTGTCGGTGCCGTTCCGTGTCCAGCGGTGGAGGTGCAGATCCACGTCCGTGCCCGTGGTGCCGACCATCGTGTCCCAGTTGAGCTCGACGCGGAGCGAGCCCTCACCGCCGCGCACGTAGACGGTCCACGCGCAGTTCGCGGTCGTGCCGTCCGAGAGCGTCATCGTGACCGAGACGCGGTACGCGCCCGAGGCCGTGAGGTACACGTCGGTCGTCGGCGCGTTCGGCGACGCGAGCGCGGGGCAGAGGTCGTCCGGCACCGAGTCGGGGCAGTCGATCGTCCACGAGTAGCCGGTCGCGCTCGCGCCACCGGTGAGCATCACGCGGCTCGAGTCGAGGCGGTGCGTGGTGAGCGGCGGCACGGTCTCGTTGCCGGGGCACTGCACGCTCGACGAGCAGCCCGAGAGGCCCTGATCGGCGGTGCCATCGCAGTCGTTGTCGACGCCGTCGCACGTCTCGTTCGTGGGGAACACGCCGCTGCCGCACGGATCCCACACGGCGAACTCGTTGCAGCTCATGACGCCGTCCGAGCACGCGCCGATGTTGCGGCGCGAGGGCGGGCCCGCGAAGCAGTCGCGCGTGGTGCCGGGGCGGCACGTGCAGCCCTCGTCGACGATCAGATCGCAGTCGTCGTCGAGGCCGTTGCCCTCGCCGTCGCCGCAGAGATCCTCGGGACCGCAGTCACCGGAGCAGCCGAAGCCGCCGCCGTCGGAGAGGTCGAAGTTCGCGTCCGTGCCCGGAGGAACGTAGGCGTCGGTGCCGCCGCCTCCAGGCCCCGTGTCGCGCGTCGGGCTGCGCACCGTGCACGCACTGATCGCGGCGCCGGTGGAGAGCAGCAGGCAGAGGGCGAGCGCCCATTCGATCGATCGACTCGTGCTCATGGCGTGGCCTCGGGGACAAAAAAGAAGAAACGAGAACCGGACCCTCGGCTCTCGAGCCGCGCAGCCTTGCACGAACGACCGAAGCCCCCAAACGAAGAGCCGGTTCGATCCTGTGAGAGGACGCACCGGCACCCTCCGGCCGTGTCGAGGCCGGCCGTCCTCGGTCCCGCGGTCGTGCTCGAACGCGACTACGTCGACGGTCGTTGGCTCATGCGATGAGGCGACCAAGTGCTGAGCGGGCGAGCTCGATGGGTCGACTCGCCCCCTCTCTCGCGCGCTCAGCCGAACGGCGGCGGGGTGGGGCCGCCCGGTCCCCGGTCCACTGCGGGGTCGACGGGATCGGTGTCGTCCTCGTCGTCGTTCTTGTCGTTCGTGATGCGGTACGTGTCGATCGGCGACATCGCCGAGACGAGGCGACGGGCGCCGTCGTGATCCTGATCGTCGAGGCCGATCGAGAGCGCGCGGGCGTACGCGCTCACCGCGAACGCGAAGCGCGAGCGCGCGGTGATCAGCGACGCGCTCGACGCGGCCGGCGCGCTCGGCGTGCCGAGGCCCGTCACCTCGGTGAGCAGCGCGTGTGCGCGGTGGAGCGACTCGAGCAGCGCGGGATGGACGAGCGCGCGCAGTTGCGCATCGAGACCCTCCGACGCGATGCGACCGAGGAGGCGATCGCTGTGCTCCCACACCGCGGGCGCGTCGCCCTGACCGAACGCGAGGCCCTCGGGGAAGAGCGAGAGCGCGATGCGCGACGCGATGGCGCCGTCGGGGCTGACGTCGATCGGGATCGTCGCGACCTGCTGGAGCGCGCCGTGGATCGCGCCCCAGGCGCCGACGAGCGCGTTGCGCGGTCCACGCACGGACGGCGGCGCGGTGCGCTCTCGCAGGGTGGCGATCTCACCGACCTCGAGCGCGCGCGTCATCACGAGGCGCAGCGCCTCGCGCTCGATGTCGCGGAGGTCGGCCGGAGCGGCCTGCTGGAGCTGCGTGGCGATGGCCTTGCAGTGCTTGCTGCTGAAGCGGGAAGGGGTCGTGTAGGAGACGACGGCCGTGGAGACGTCGTTGCGGAGATCGAACATGGGAGCACCTCGGATCAGGGGACCAGGACCGGCGCGCTCACCGTGAGCGTCGCCTTCTGGAGCCCCTTGTCGGCGGGCCTCGTCGCGGGTTGCGTGGTCGCTCCACTTTTTTCTCGCGCAGGTGCTCGAGAGCGGAGATCGCCCTCGAAACAGGGCGATCTCGTCTTCGTCGAGCCTCGACGCGTGCGGATCCGAGCGCTTCGAGCCTGGGGAAGCGTCGAGCCTCGAGGACTTCAGCCGGTCGGCGCGCTCGCGAGGGTGGACCCTTGCTGGAGTCCGACGGTTCGACTCGCGGAAGGGGCGACGCTTGCCGGGCTCCGATGATCTCACTCCGTGAAGGGTCGAGCCTTCGGTCGAGCCCGAGTGTCGGACTTTCTGAAGGGTCGAGCCTTCGGTCGAGCCCGAGTGTCGGACTTCCTGAAGGGTCGAGCCTTCGGTCGGGCGAGAGGATCTGACTTTCTGAAGGGTCGGCCCTTCGTCCGAGCCGACGACCTAGCTGTGGCGGGAGGAGTCGTCCGGGGCGGCTATTGAACTTTCTTTCGTGAGCGTGATTGGTTTCGAGGGGGCGTGATCACTAGGGCGCGTCGGGCTCGTGCTCGGCGTCTGTCTGCACCGCGTCTGGCGCGGTGATCGGAGGGCCCATGATCCGCCTCGACGCGCCGATCCGTGCGCGAACGGTCTCCTGTTGTCTCGTCGCCGCGCTGCTCGTCGTCGCAGGTTGTGAAGGCGCGCTGTCGAGCCGCAACCGCGGTGGCTCCGGGATGCGTGGAGACACGGGTCACGTCGATGGCGGGCCGGACTGGGTCGATCCGTGGGAGGAGCCGGAGCCTGATCCGGGCACCGATCCGGAGCCTGATCCCGGGACCGATCCGGAGCCTGATCCGGGGACCGACCCCGTGGAGCCGGAGCCTGATCCGGGGACCGATCCGGAGCCTGATCCGGGGACCGATCCCGTGGAGCCGGAGCCTGATCCGGGGACCGATCCGGAGCCTGATCCGGGCACGGATCCGGAGCCTGATCCGGGAACCGATCCAGGCACTGACCCCGGCACGGATCCGGGTGCGTGCAGCTATCCGGCAGGCGCGTCCGCGACGATCAACACCGGCACGATCATGCCCGCGTACCGATGGGCCACCGCGTACACGGAGACCGGCGCATCGATGCCGTTCGACCTCGAGGACTTCCACTGCGGCGTCGGCGAGTGGGCCGAGTACCACTCGGTGCTCTTCGTGGTGGGCACGGGCTGGTGCCCGAACTGTCCCGCGTACCTGCGCGACGTCGCCGCGATGGACCTGCCCTCGCGCGGGACGCTCGTCGTGTTCCTCGAGTCGCAGGACGAGAGCTACCGCTCCGCCAACTCCGCGTCGGCGCGGCGCACCGTCGATCGCACGGTCGGGATGGCTCCGGGCCTGCGCATCGGCGACGGCGAGAACAGCATGCGCGACGCGCTCGGCGATCAGACCAGCACCGTGCCCTCGAGCTACATGGTGCGACGCAGCGACATGCGCGTGCTCGCCGACGAGAACCAGCTCGGCTTCACGCCCGACTGGGTCGAGATGGCGATGAGCCCCGACACCGACTGGCCCGCGCGCTACGGACACGCCGCGCCTCCGCCGCCCGCCGCGTGCGTCGAGGAGACGTACGAGCCCAACGATGCCCGCGCGAGCGCCGCCGCGATCGGCGTGGGCACGTTCACCGCAGGGATCTGCGGTGCGAACGACGACTACTTCGCGGTCTCGCTCACCGGTCGCTGGCGCGTCGATCTCGACTTCCGCCACGCGGACGGCGACATCGATCTGTTCGCGCTCGACGCGTCGGGTCGCGTGATCGGCACGAGCGACTCTCCCGACGACGACGAGACCCTCACCGTCACGGGTCCCGCGACGTTGCGCGTGCTCGGCTACGACGGCGCGCGCGCCGCCTACCGCCTCACCCTGACGGAGCTGTGATGTCGAACACCCGACGAATCACCCCACGAATCATGGGGTTCTGCGCGATCGTCGTGGTGAGCGCGCTCGCCCTCGCCGCGTGCGGCGACTCGCCGCCGCGGATGCGCTCGACGCGCGACGCAGGCTCGGTCGCGAGCGACGCGTACGCCCCGATGGGTACGGACGCTGCGTCGCCGCCGCGGATCGAGGTCGGCCCGCTCCCGAACGATCCGATGCTCGACGCGACCGATCGCACGCGCGGCGCGTCGTGCCCTCTGAGCTCGCGCTGGGTCGTGGCGGTGCGTGGACGCGTGGTCGACGAGACCGGCGCGCCGATCGAGGGCGCGTTCCTCCAGCCGTGCCTCGTGCTCGGCGGCACCGATCGGCGCGTGTGCCTGCGACCTTCGACGAGCGACGCGGACGGTGTGGTCACCGCGATCTTCCCGGAGGAGAGCCGCTGCGTCGACGAGGTCGCGCTGCGCATGCTCGTGCCCGAGAGCGCGCGCGCGACGGGCTACTGCGCTGTTCTCGCTGCGGGTGGACCCGACGCGGTCGACGATGGCGTCATCGTGCCCGATCGTCCGCTCGTGCTCGTCGACACCGACGCGCCGCGCATGCGTCCGCCGGTCGGTGACGAAGCCTCGATGCGCGAGGTGAGCTTCGAGGGCCTCGCGCTCATGACGATCCCGCGCGTGATCGGCGCCGAGAGCTACGACGCGATGGGCGCGCGCCTCGTGCCCGGCGCGCTCGCGACCGACACGTGCCTCGGTGATGGGACGCCGATGGATCTGCTCGTCGCGTTCTCGCCCGAGGCCGCGGTGGACGATCGCGCGGGCGTGCCGGCGACGATCGAGGCGCGGGGCTTCGCGCCCGGAGAGACGGTCGAGCTCTTCGTGCTCGGCGGTCTCGCGACGATGCTCGCGAACGGCGACCTCGTGCCCGAGGCCGAGTGGCATCGCTTCGGCGCCGCGACCGTCTCCGAAGACGGCCGCATCACCACGCCGAGCGGATCGGGCGTTCCGCACCTCGGCTGGCTCGGCGTGCGTCGCGCGCTCTGAGTTGGCCGGGTCGAGAGGCCTCCGGCCCCTCGAGCTCCCCGTCGCTCGCTCGTCGAAGACTCCTCCTCGCTCCTGCTCCAGGGGTCTGCTTCGCAGCCCCCGCCGCAAGGCGCCCCGTCGAGCGCACGATTCTCTCTCGGTCTCTGAGTCCGCAGGCGAGGGGCAGTGTGGGCTCGTGGTAACCTCGCGCTCCATGTCGCCCGCCACCGACGCCTCTCGCGCCATGCGTCGCAGCATGGCGATGGAGCCGTCGAGCGCGCCGCGCCTCTTGCCGAACACGATGATCGCGGGTCGCTACCGCATCCTCGACGTGCTCGGCGAGGGCGGCATGGGCACCGTGTACCGCGCCGAGCAGCCGGCGCTGCACCGGCAGGTCGCGCTGAAGGTGGTGCGCGCGGAGCTCTCGGCGGACGCGAGCATGGTCGCTCGCTTCGAGCGCGAGGCGTACGCGTCGTCGCGCATCTCGAGCCCGCACGTGGTGGTCGTGCACGACTTCGGTCGCGCCGAGAGCGGCCTGCTCTACCTGATCATGGAGCTGCTCGAGGGCGAGAGCCTCGCCGCTCGCATGGAGCGCGAAGGCCCGCTGCCGGTGGGCGAGTCGCTCCGCATCTGCCGCGACGTCGCGCGCGCGCTCGAGGTCGCGCACGCGGCGGGTATCGTCCACCGCGATCTCAAGCCCGACAACGTGTTCCTGACGACGCAGGGCGACGTGAAGGTCGTCGACTTCGGCATCGCGCGCATCGTCGAGGGCCCCGGAGGTCCCACCGCGGGCAACGCGACGATGACTGGGATGATCGTCGGAACGCCCGTCTACATGAGCCCCGAGGCGATCAGCCGCGCGCCCGTCGGACCGGCCACCGATCTCTACGCGCTCGGCGTGATGCTCTACGAGCTCATCGGTGGAGAGCCGCCGTTCATGGCCTCCGAGGCCGTGATCCTCATGAGCCAGCACCTCACCGCACCGCCGCCGCCGCTCGAGAAGCTCGCCCCTTCGATCGCGAAGAAGCCCGCCGTCCTCGCGCTCATCACACGGCTCCTCGCCAAGGAGCCGAGCGAGCGCGGCGAGACCAAGGCGACGAGCGCGGAGCTGACGAAGCTCGCGAAGCAGTACGGCGACACGAGCCAGCACGAGCTCGCGCGTCCCGTCGTCGGCAGCGTGCCCGTGAGCGTTCCGCCCCGGGCGGCTCGCTCGTGGAGCGGCCTGGCGGTGGGCGTGGTGCTCGCCGCGCTCGTCATCGGCGTAGGCGTCGCCTTCGCGATCTCGGGCGGCCCGGGGCCCGTCGCCACGACGCAGCCACCGCCCGTCGTGACGCCGCCGCCCACCGTCGCCGCGCCTCCGCCGATCCCCGAGCCCGTTGCGCCACCGGAAGAGACGGAGCCCGTGGTCGCGGTGCCGAGCACCGTCAGCGTGACGCTCGAAGGCTTGCCGGATGGAGCGATCCTCGAGATCGAAGCCGGCACGATCGACGGCCACCACGTCTCCCTGCCGCGCGACTCCGGCGAGCACTCGCTCACGGTGCGCGCCGAAGGCTACGAGCCTGCGACGCTCGAGCTCGCGAGCGATGCGGACGCGACACGCACGGTCACGCTCGAGCGCGCGCGCCGTCGCGACCGACGCACTGGCGCGGGAGGCAGCGCAGGCACCTCGCCACCGACGACCACG
The DNA here is from genome assembly GCA_964502175.1 of uncultured Sandaracinaceae bacterium. GTDB lineage: Bacteria > Myxococcota_A > Polyangia > Polyangiales > Sandaracinaceae > JAFLCL01. Next base: position 73,132 of record CAZCVE010000012.1, on the reverse strand, counting down.
CCGCCGACCACCACGACTGGCGACCCGGGCGGTTTGCGTCGTCAGTTTTAGTTACGCTCTCGTCGTGCCGACCCTCTCGAAGCTGGCCGCCTCTGCGTGGCTCGTGCTCGCCCTCTCGCTGTCGGCGCTCGCCGTCACGCGCGTGTCTGCGCAAGACGGCGAGGTCGCAGCGAGCTCGCTCGCCGAGGCGCGCACGCTGTTCGATCGAGGACTCGCTGCGGCCGACGCCGAGCGCTGGGGCGAGGCGGTCGAGCTCTTCCGACGCGCGAGCGAGATCGTCGAGCGGCCGAGCATCGTCTTCAACCTCGGCCAGGCGCTCATGCGCTCGGGTCGGTCCACGCAGGCGCGCGCTGCGCTCGAGCGCTTCATCGCGATCGCGGACGCGCAGGCCGATCGTCGAGACATCGAGGCCGCGCAGCGCCTCTTGTCGGAGCTGTCGGCGAGCCAAGGCACGCTCGATCTCTCGCTCGAGCCCGCCGACGCGACCGTCGAGCTCGACGGTGAGCCGCTCTCGGGAACGGGCGCCGAGCGCACGCTGACGCTCGATCCAGGGCGCCATCGTCTCGCGATCACGGCGCCGGGCCATCGCCCCGATCGCTTCGAGGTCTCGGTGATCGCTGGCTCGCACGAGCGCCGCAGCGCGATCTTGGAGCGGCTGCCTTCGGCGCCAGCCACCCTCGTCGTGCACGCGCCGAGCGACGCGGAGGTGCGCGTCGACGGCCTCCTCGCAGGCCGCGGAGAGGTCGAGACCGAGCTCGTCCCGGGCGATCACCGCGTGCTCGTCACCACGGGCGGCGCGACCGTGCTCGAGCGCGAGCTCACCGTGGGTGAGGGTGATCGCGTGGTGCTCGACGCCGTCGTGCGCGGTGGCGGATCGATCGTCGAAGAGCCGTGGCTGTGGGTCGTCGTCGGCCTCGCGATCGTGGGCGCTGGCGTGGGCATCGGCGTGGGCGTCGTGCTCTCGCAGCCGCCGACGGATCCCGTCCTCGGGTATGCGGGCACCACGGGTGTCAGCGTCACCGCGCTCCGCTTCTGAGAGACCTCATGCGATCACTCTTCCGCGCCTTGCTCTTCGGTGTGCTGCTCGCAGCGCCCGCGCTCGCGATCGGCTGCAACACCGCGCACGACGGGCGCTTCCTCGTCGTCGTCTCCTCCGACATCCCGTCGCCCGATCAGCTCGCGCGCGTGCGCGTCGAGGTCGGCGGCGACTCCCACGAGTTCTCGCTCGGCCCCGAGACGCGCCTCCCGTTCTCGTTCGCCGTCGACGCGCGCCCCGGTCGTCCGAGCGGTGAGACGGTCACGATCGTGGTGTCGGGGCTCGACGCGACCGGCGCGGTCCTCATGAGCCGACCCGTGACGACGACGTTCCGACCGAACCGCACGCTCGTCCTGCCGGTCGCGCTCCTGCGTCGGTGCACGGCGTTCGCGCTGTGCGGCGAGCAGCTCCGCTGCAACGCGACGGAGGCGTGCACGCCGGATGGCTGCGTCTCGTCTGCGATCGACAGCGACGATCTCCGCGAGGTCACGAGGGCGGGCGACGAGGTGGCGGCCCCGCTCACGCCCGACGCGGTCTGCACCGCGCTCGCCGACCTCCACTGCAGCGCCGCCTTCCGCTGCTGCTCGGCGGTCGGCTCGCTCCCCGCCGAAGAGCAGGACGCGCTGCTCGAGGACTGCCTCACGACGGTCGCGGAGAACTGTCGAACCAACACGCTGCCGATCTTCACCGACGCACGCACGGGCTTCGACGGCGCGCGCGCCGCCGCGGCGCTCGAGGTGGGAGAGGGCCTCGCGAGGCAGTGCAGCCTCGGCTATGCGCGCTGGGGCGTCTCGGTCGAGCAGGGCATCGTCTCTTCGTTCGAGGGCACGGTCGCTCCCGGCGGAGAGTGCTCGTTCAGCGAGAGCGGCGCGTTCTTCTCGTGTCGCGACGGCGCGTGCGTGCTCGAGGGCGGCACGCCGGTGTGTGGCGCGCGCAGCTGCCTGAACCAGCCGTGCTTCGACGCGCTCGGCGTCGACGTGCTCGAATCGCTCGCCGACTTCGGCTGCACCGACGACCTCTACTGCTCACAGCGCACAGAGGGCCCGCGCTGCGAGCGCGTGTTGCCCGACGGCACGACATGCCTGCGCGCGTCGCAGTGCGCGTCGGGCGTGTGTCTGCGCGCGCCTGGTACGTGCGCCGACGGCAACGCGTGCGGCGTGAGCACCGAGTGCGCGACGAGCCCCTGCGACACCGTGAGCGGGACTTGCCATGACGGCACGGCGTGCTCCTCGGATCTCCAGTGCACCTACCACGGCTGTCTTCGCGACGTGGGCGTGTGCGTGCCGCTGACCGTCGAGAACCTCTACTGCCCGATGATGATGGAGTGAGCCGTCAGGGCGTTCGCGTGAGCGAGAGAAAGCCGCTCCGCGTGCCCGTGAGCAGATCGAGGAGGTCCTGCTCGATCCCTCGCGTCGCGGTCTCGACGATGCGTCCTTGCTCGACGCCTTCGCGTCGCACGATCACCGTCGGCACGTAGCGGAGATCGACGCCCTCGCTCAGGCCCGGCGCGACCTTGCTGCGGTCGACGCCGATGAAGCGCATCGTGAACGGCAGTGGTCCGACCTGCTCCGCGATCTCGAGCGCGAGGAAGAGACGGCTCACCTCGCGACGCGAGTCGCCGCACCACGTGCCGAGGAAGACATCGACCTCCGCGCCCGGCGGCACGTTCACGAGCGCGCGGGCCACCTCGTCGCCAGGATCGGCAGCCGCGATCGCGTCGTGCCACGCAGGGACTGCTGCTTCGATCGCCTCGCGTGACGTGACACCGACCACGTCCGCGGGTCGTACCGCGGTCGCGCCGGTGGTGCTCGGCGTCGAGCTCGCGGGCGCCGCGCCTCCGCAGCTGGCGACGGTCACGCTCGAGGTGACGAGGAGGATCGAGAGAAGCGCTCGGCGAGAAGGTGCGGCCGCCATGGCCGCGATGATAGCGTCCGCTCGATGTCGTCGGCGCAGCCGCTGCTCCGCTTCCTCGGTCTCGTCGAGCGCGAGCTCGACGCCGAAGCCGCGCGCATCGAGCTGAGCGCGCACGAGCCGGGCCCCGACGTGGTGTGGGCTCCGATGGCCCATGGCTTCCGGGTGGTGGTCACGCTGCGCGGACCGCACGTCGCCGCCGAGGCACGCGCTCGCCTCGCGACGATCGTCGAGTCGTTCTCCGGCGTGCTCGCAGAGGCGGCGCTGCCTGCGGTCCGCGAGGCCTCGCAGACGGCGATCGCGACCCTGGAAGAGGCGCTCGATCTCCTCGCGCACCGCGCCCGCGCGGAGAGCGCGTGGGTGGTCGACGACTCGACGCCGGAGATCTGGGGCGGCTCGCTGCCGCACGAGGGCCTCGACGTCACGCGCGCCCTCCGCGTCGATCGCCTCGCGCGCGCGGCCGAGCGAGGCGAGATCCCGCTCGCGCAGCTGGTCGCGCTCGAGGATCGCCTTCGCCCGTGGCTCGCCGAGCACGGCTTCTCGCCGACGGAAGCCAAGCAGCTCGAGACCGACCTCGACGAGCTCCCCCGCGGCGTGCCCGACGGTGCGCTGCTCCGCATGCTCCGCACGCTCGCGGCCGTTCGCACCAAGCGCGAGAGCCCCGACCCGAGCTTCACGCGACGCTTCGCCGGCATCTACGAGCTGGTGCTCGTCTTCTCGGGGCCCTACTCGGAGCTACACGCGGAGGCCGCGGTGGTCCGCGCGCTGCCGCTCATCGAGCGCCTCGTGACGTCGCTGCCTCCGCGCGACCCCGTCGCGACGGGCGCGAAGGTCGCCGTGCTGCGCCGCCTCCGCCGCGTCTGAGGATCTCCCTCGTCCCTCCCGACGGAACGACGAAGCCCCCGCTCGAGAGAGCGAGGGCTTCTTCGTCAGACACGATCGCGAGGGCTACTCGCCGCCGGTCGAGTTCACTGCGAACGAGATGTTCGAGTAGCCGGCCTGCGCGGCCGAGAACATGACCTTCTTGATGACGCGGAAGTCGATCGCGCGGTCGGCCTGGATGATGACCGTGCCGGGGAAGGGCTCACGCGGGTGGAGGATGTTCCAGTTGCGGCGCAGCGTCTCGAGGTCCTGCACGAGCTGCTCGATGCGCTCGAGGCCCGCGTTCGCCGCGAGCGTCTGCGTGTCGGCCATGCGGCGACCGTCGAGCGTCACGACGCGCGAGTCGATCTGCACGATCGGCGCGAGCTCGAGCTCCACTGCGTTCGACGCGCTCGGCATCGTGAGGCCCGCGCGCTGCGCGATGAGCTCACCCGATGCGCTGAACGACGACAGCAGGAAGACGACGAGGGTAATGAGGAAGTCGATGAACGGCACGAGCGGGATGTTCGCATCCAGCGCCTTGCGTCCACCGCCGGCCACCTTGCTCCGCACGAACTTGAGCGGGACGTGGTGGAGGAGAACCTTGTCGGGCTTGTGAATCGGCATCGCTATCTTCTTTCGCGAGCGTTCCTGGAGAAAGCGTTCTTCGGAGCTGGAGAGGAAGCGGAGTCGAGCTTCCAGAGAGCGGCGGCGAGCTAGGCGAGCCGCCTCTGCACCGAGCGAAGCGAGGGAGCGGGAGGGGGCCCCACGCAGTGGGCCCAAACAGAAACTAGAGCGGTCGCACGACCCCTCAGGAAATCACAGCGTCGCGCCGTCGCTCAGGGAGACCTCTTGGTACCCTTCGCCGATCGCGAGATCCATGGCCGCGATGACCTGGTGGTATTCGACGCCGTCTTCGGGCGCGACGATGATGTCGTGCCGGTTCGGCTCGGCCTGGCGGCGCTCGCGGAGTCGCTCACGCAGCGTCTCGCCGTCGTACTCGTCGCCGTTCTTCGGGATCTCGATGCGCTCACCGGCGCTCGAGGCGATCGTGTAGCCCGTGCCCGTGACCTGGAGGTAGAGCCGGATCTGCGGCTCCTGCTCCTCGGTCGGCTGCGAGGGTTGACCCGGCGTCTGCTGGTTCGCGTCCAGTCGCGCGAGACGGTTCCACACCGCCGTCACGAGGAGGAACATGACGCAGCAGAGGAGCAGATCGATGAACGGAACGAGCGGGATCTCGGAGTCGACGGACTTCTTTCCGCCGTGTCCACCACCACCGACGCTTACGCCACCCATGGGAACCTCGGGCTAGGAGCCTGCCAACACGAACGAACGAGCACCAACGAGCGAGGAGAGGGCGAGCCGGCGACTGACGCCTACCGGCTCACCCGTTCAGATCACGCCGCCTGGGGGACGCCCTGGAGGTTGATCTTCGAGCGGTTGTTCACGACGAGGTTCATCACCTGCACGGTCGCGCCGTTGATGTCGTCGAGGAGCGACTGCGTCTTGCCGTTGAGGAGGGCGAAGCCGACCAGCGCGATGAGGGCCGCGAGAAGGCCGAACGCCGTGCAGTTCATGGCCTCGGAGATACCGCGAGCGAGCATCGTCGCGCGGCTGGCGGCATCGGCGTTGGCGACGGCGCCGAACGCGGAGATGAGGCCAGTCACGGTGCCGAGCAGACCCGAGAGCATCGCGAGGTTCGCGAGGAGGGCCAGGTACGGCGTGCGGTGCTCGATCTTCGGGAGCTCACGAAGAGCCGCCTCGTCCATCGCGGCCTGGACCTCGGAGTCCGGGCGATTGACCTTCATCAGGCCGGCCTTGACGATGCGCGCGAGGGGCGCGTTCGCGGCCGAGCAGAGCTTGATCGCGCGTCCGATGTCTCCAGCGAGGATGCACTTCTGCATGGTCGCGAGGAACACGTCGCGGTTGATCGAGCTTCTGTAGAGGTAGATCGCGCGCTCGATGATGATGCCGATTGCGATGATCTGCCAGAAGAGGATGGGGTACATGCCCCAGCCGCCCTCTTCGAAGTGGTGCGCCAGCGTTGCCATTCCTCTTCTTCTCCTCTCGCGAGACCCTCACCGCAGATCGCCACGGTCAGGCTCTCGATTCGTCGTGCGCCGCCCAGAGCGGACGAAGACACGGACAGAAACACACGGGTTTGCGCCGCTTTCGGTCGCGCGCGCACTCGGATCACAGCATCGGATCGCAAGCAAGAGGCGGAGCCTCGAGAACGGGGCGCGATGATATAGAGGTGGTCCTCCATGTCAACACTGATCTCGGGTCGAGGGATCACGCGTGCTCAGACAGCGAACGTGGAGCCTCGATCGCCCGATCGGCGGGCCGTCGAGGTCGGCCTGCCAGCACGTTTAGAGGACTGGATGTGGACGAGGTTCCCGGTCGCGATGCGATCACGAGCGATTCCCATCTCTCGTTGACACGTGCGGTGAGCGTCGGTTAGCGTGCCGTCGCGCTCGGAGGCCCACCGATGCGTCGGATGAAAGTCCGCAGTTTTGTTCGCCTGTTCGCGGCTTCGCGCGAGGGCGAGTGTGGGCAGCGGTCGCGGACGGCACGGCTCGTGGAGTCGGCCCGACGCGGGCGCGTTTTCGAGGTTTCGGTTCCGGCTCGTGAACCACGTAGATCGGGAGTCGCGTAGATGGAGACTATCTGGAACGCCCTTCGAGATGGAGCGCCCTTCTCGTTCATCAACGTCGCCGTTCTGGCGTTCGTCATCGCGATCATCGTCGAGCGGTTCGTCTTCCTGCTCACGAAGTACCGCGTGAACTCAGGCGAGTTCATGGCGCAGATCCGCAAGCTCGTGCAGGCCGGCAACATCGACCGCGCGATCAAGCTCTGTGAGGCGGCTCCGCTGCCGCTGCTCCAGGTCGTGAAGTCGGGCCTCACGCAGTCGCAGAAGGGCGACGACGCCGTGATCGCGGCGATGGAAGAGAAGTGGGCCGAGCTCCACCCGATCCTCGAGAAGCGCACGCCGTGGCTCTGGACGCTCGCGAACATCGCGACGCTCATCGGCCTCCTCGGCACGATCTCGGGCCTCATCAAGGCGTTCGGCGCCGTCGCTCACGCAGAGGCTTCGCAGCGCGCGCAGATCCTCTCGGGCGGCATCTCCGAGGCCATGTGGAACACGGCGCTCGGTCTCGGTATCGCCGTTCTCTGCATGATCTTCCACCTCGTGCTCCACACGATGACGAAGAACATCAAGCAGGACATGGAGCTCTCGACGATGAAGCTCGAGAACCTGCTCCTGAACAAGGGTCGGTGAGGCGGGGACCTCCGCGGTCTCGCCTCCCAACGTAGCCCTAGGGCACCCCCCTTCAGGAAGACGATGTCCGGCACGCTCTCCCCCCGACAGAAGGCGTACGTTCGCAAGAAGTCGAAGGTCCACGAGCTGGATCCTTCGGAGGCTTCGGGCGAGCTCAACATCGTTCCGTTCCTCGATATCGTCGTGAACATCATCATGTTCCTGCTCACGCTGACGGCGTACATCGTCGTCTCGAGCGAGCTGGACGCGCGACTGCCGACGACGAGCCGTGGCGGACGTGGTGGTGTTCGACCCGAGGCCACGCTGAACCTCTCGGTGACGATCGCGGAGAACGGGATCATCGTGGCCGGCTCGGGCGGCAAGCTCGCGCCCGGTTGCACGCAGATGCAGCCGGGCCGCGTCATCACCGTCCCGAACCTGCCGAACCCCGCGCTCGACGCCGACGACGACGGTCAGCCCGACGTCTACGACTGGCGCGGTCTCACGCGCTGCCTCGTCACGGTGAAGGGCCAGTTCCCCGACGAGAGCCAGGCGATCCTCTCGGCCGATCCGAACGTCGAGTACCGTCACCTCATCTCGGCGATGGATGCGATCCGCGCCGATGGTGAGCTGCCGCTCTTCCCCGAGATGTTGCTGTCGGCGGGTGTGCGATGAGCGAGCCGAAGCAGGCGACCGCGGGTCAGGTCGCGGCGATGATCCGCCGCAAGAAGAAGAAGCACCCGGAACACGAAGAGCAGTCCATCAACATCTATCCGATGATGGACATGATGACGATCCTCCTCGTCTTCCTGATCATGCAGTTCGCGCAGGAGAGCGCGAACGTCATGCAGTCCGAGGATCTCCAGATCCCGTACTCGATCTCGCGCCAGGAGCTGACCGAGGCGCTGCCCGTCCAGATCACGCGCTCGGACATCATGGTGGACAACCAGCGCGTCATGAACTTGCGCAACGGCACGGTCGATCCGAGCCAGAAGCAGGGCGGCGCGAACGGCTTCCTCGTCACTCCGCTCCACGCGGTGATGCTGCAGCACCGCGATCGCTTGAAGCTCATCGCGTCGCGCAACCCGAACCGCCCGTTCCGCGGCGCGGTCCAGATCATCGCGGATCGCCGGACGCCGTTCCGAACGCTGTCCGAGGTGATCTACACGCTCGGTCAGGCCGAGTTCGCCGAGCTGCACTTCGTCGTGCTCCAGGGCGGCACGACCCCGGGCGGGCCGAGCGCGCCGGCCGAGCCGTGATCCTGCGCCCCGCAGAGCTGGTCGGCGGCGCACGGCAGGTCAGAGACCGCGGTACCTGAGGTCGCTCCGACGGCTCGTGTTGCGACTTGATCGCGCCGCGACCCGATCGGTACCATCGTGGCCCCTCGCGGTCGCGAGGTGCTCCTCCAGACGACTCGCACGATTCTGCTTCGCTCCGATCCGCAGCTCAGCGCGCGGATTCTCCTCGAGGTTTCATGCTTCTCCGATCGTCGCTCCTCGCATCATCGCGCTCGTCTCGGGCGGGCAGCTCGTCTGGGGCTGGATGGGCGTCACGGATCGCCATGATCCTGAGCCTCGCGATCATCGCGTCCGCGTGCGCGGTCACCGAGGCGGACATCGAGGCGTGGAAGACCACCGTGCGTGGCCCCGGCAAGATCGTCGCGGTGCTGCTCGCGGACAAGTACAGCGACCCGCTGCGCGTGCGCGCGGGCCTCGCGCTGGTCGAGATGGATCGCGCGGACGTCGAGGGCATCAGCGAGCTGCAGGGCGCGCTTCGTCAGATGCCGGACGAGACGCGTCGCCGCATCGTCGACGGCATGGCGCCGAGCCTCATCGAGATGATGCAGGGCCGTGGCGCCGCCGCCGGTGCGCAGGGAACGACCGGCATCGATGCTGCGCCTGCGCCGATCCAGGTGCGCGCCAAGGACGCAGCGTTCGTCGTGCTCCAGTTCGGCAGCCCGGCGCAGCAGGCAGCGCTGACGGATGCGGTCGTCGGCTGGTTCGTCGAGGACTTCAACGGCCGCAGCCTCGCGGGCAGCTTCTCCGCGGAGCAGGTGATCAGGCAGCTCGGCGCGCCGGCCGCGTCTCGCCTCGTCGAGGCGATGAACGCGCGCTTGCCGCAGCAGGCGCTCACCAAGATCTGCGAGCTCATCTCGCAGCTCGGTGACGAGGCGACCAAGCAGCGCGCGGGCGCGCGCATCGTCGAGATCGAGACCGAGATGGAGACCGCCGAGTTCGGCACGTGGCTCGGCGAGCGCCTCCGCACGCAGGCCGCGGCGTCGGATCCGCCGCGCACGCTGACCGACGAGATGGTCGCGCGCGGCGTCGCGTTCAACCGCGAGCAGTTCATCACGCTGGGCGCGCTGCCCGCGATGCACCACCTCGGCGATCAGCCGCCCGTCGCGGCGCGCCTCCTCGTGGTCGCGCAGCAGCCGAGCACCACGCCGGAGCTCGAGACGCGGCGCGTGACCGCGCTCCAGGCGCTCGAGGGTCACGTGCAGCCGGGTCAGACCACGGCGCTGCTCGCGCTCGCGCTCGACGCGACGCAGCCCGATCGCGTTCGTGACTACGCGTTCGATCGCATCGCCGACTCTCACGATCGCTCGGTGCTCCCGCAGCTGTGGCCGATCGCGACGCAGCTGGCGGCCGCTTCCCCCACGGCGTGGCGCGCGCGCTGGCGCGTGGGCACTCTCCTGCTCTCGCTCGGCGGCGCCGAGATCGTCGGGCAGTGGCTCACGCGACTTCCTCGCGGGACCGGCGAGCAGTACGCGCGCGAAGAGCTGCACGGCTACGCGGAGCGTCTCGCGCAGGTGCGTCCTGCGCCGACGGATCTCATGCGCGCGCGGCTCACCTCGACGTTCTGGTTCGAGCAGGCGCTGGCGCTCTACTACTTCGAGCGCGTCGGCACCGAGGCTGACCTGGCCGTCCTGTCGCCGCTCACCACGTCCACGGTGGCGACGGTGGGCGAGCACTGGAACGAGCACGGAACGATCGGCGCGATCGCGACGGGAGCCATCTCCGCGATCCGTGAGCGAGTGAGCACCCCTGCCGCCGCTGCCTCACCTGCAGCGGCGGGAGCACCTGCAGCAGCAGCGACGGCAGCACCGGCCGCGCCTGCTGCCCCGTGAGCGGGCACCAGTGAGCAGCGACATCAAGCGGAACGACCGACGAGCGGGCTGAGGGAGTCGAGATGAACGACCAGAACAAGAAGACCCTGAGGCAGTTCCAGTGTCGGGACTATCTCTGGGAGATCTTCGAGCAGATGAGCGGCGAGCTCGAGTGCTCGGTCGACTACCTGATCAACGAAGCGATGCGTCAGTACGCGCGCTCGCGGAACTACGGCGCGCGCGGTGAGCCGTCCACGGCGGGCACGCCGGGAGCGGGCATGGCGTCGCCGTCGGGTGCGCCCGCGGTAGCAGGAGGGCCGCAGATCGCCTCCGCGCCGCCGCCTCCGCGCGCCTCGTACGGTGGCGGCGCTCCGTCGACGCCCGGTTACCCCGCGCCTCCGACGCGCAGCTCGACGGGTGGCTCGGGACAGGGCTACCCGGCGCCGCCCGCGTACGGCGCGCAGGCTCCGCAGCAGGCTGGCTATGGACAGCCTCAGGCCGGCTACGGCCAGCCGCAGCAAGGCTACGGACAACCTCAGCAAGGCTACGGCGGTCAGCCTCAGCAGGGCTACGGCCAGGGGCAGCCGCAGCAGCAGGGCTACGGCGGTCAGCCGCAGCAGGGCTATGGCCAGGGCGGCCAGCAGGGCGGGCAGCAAGGCTACGGCGGCTACACGCCGTCGCAGTCCACGCCTGGCTATCCGGCGCCTCCTGCCGCGCAGGGCTATCCGGCCCCGCAGGCCGCTGGCTATCCGGCGCCCCCCGCGCGCGCGCCGGCCACTGCGGCACCGTCGTCGTACCCGCCGCCTCCGCCGAGCCGTCCCGCCACGGGACCCAACGCGCAAGGACAGGGATCGGGAGGACCGCCGCCGTTGCCCGGTGGTGGTGGGAGCGGTGGCGGGTTCATCCAACCCGCGCAGATGCTCTACGTGATCTTCAACGGCCAGCGGTACCCGGTGAACAAGGAAGAGTTCATCATCGGTCGCGGCGCGAAGACCGCGGATCTGCCCATCAAAGACGGCAACATCTCGCGCCGTCACGCCGCGATCATCTACCAGAACGGCAACTACTACATGAAGGACCTCGGTTCGACGAACGGCGTCGAGTACCAGGGTCGCCGCGTGGACGGTCGCCGCATCGAAGAGGGCGACGTCTACCAGCTCTGCGACTACGAGCTGCGGTTCACGTACCGCTGACGTCGACGTCGTGCCTGCGAGGAGCCCGAGCGCGAGACAGCCGCGATCGCGCTCCTCGCGTTCGTCGGGTGGCGATCGCTGGCGGTGAACGGGGTTCTTCATGGCGCGCACACGGCTCTTCGATCTCCTCCGACGCTCCTACCGTCTGCAGCGCTCGGCCTCGCGCGCCGCCGAGCCGCTCGCGGAGCACACCGAGCGCCTGCGCGCGGCGTACCTCGGGCGCCGCGCGTGGATGCGCGCGGGCGCCGCGGGCGGCGTCGCGCTGAGCCTCCCGACCTGGGCCGGATGTGGCGACACGCCGAGCGTCGAGGCGACGCCGGTCGCGATCGTCGGCGCGGGCCTCGCGGGGCTCGTGTGCGCGCATCGCCTCTCGCAGATGGGCCTCGCGGTCGACGTGTTCGACGCGTGGGATCGGACCGGCGGCCGCACGTTCACCGCGCGCGGGATGCTCGAGGGCGATCAGATCTGCGAGCTCGGCGGTGAGCTGATCGACTCCGATCACACGGTCATGCAGGGCCTCGCGATGGAGCTCGGGCTCACGCTCGACGACCTCTTCGAGGATCTGCCCGACACGTACTTCTTCGGCGGCCGGTCCGTGCCGGTCAGCGAGATCGCCACGTCGTTCGCGCCCGTCGCCGATCAGATCGCCACGCAGCTCGAGGCCACGTTCGAGGTGGATGGCTCGGGCGAGGCCACATCGGCCGCGGTCGCCGCGTTCATGCGGCTCGACTCCACGTCGCTGCGGGCGTGGCTCGAGACGCCGAGCCACGGCGCAGACGCGACGATCCGCGCGCTCCTCGACGTCGCCTACACCGGTGAGTACGGCCGCGAGGCCGACGAGCAGTCGGTGCTCAACATGATGTACCTCGTCGACTTCGTGACCCCCGATCCGTTCCGGATCTTCGGGGACTCGGACGAGCGCTACCACCTCCACGAGGGCTCGAGCGCGATCGCCGAAGCGCTCACCGAGATGTACGAGTCGCAGATCCAGCTCGAGCATCGGCTCGTCGCGATCCGCGAGGGCTCGGGCGGCAAGGTGCGCCTCGTCTTCGATCGCGCGGGCACCTCGATCGAGCGCGAGTACGAGCAGGTGCTCGTCACCGTGCCGTTCTCCACGCTGCGCGACGTGACGATCGATCTCCCGATGTCACCCGAGAAGCGCACGCTGATCGACGAGCTCGGCTACGGCCAGAACGCGAAGCTGATGATCCAGACGCGCTCGCGGCTGTGGACGACCGCGATGGCGAGCGGCGCGGGCTTCGGTGACGGCGGCGCCCAGAGCTTCTGGGACGCGGCGCGCGGACAAGCGGGCGCCCAAGGCGTGATGGTGCACTTCGCCGGCGGTGACGACGGCGTGCGCCTCGGCGACGGCAGCGCCGACAGCCAGTCCGATCGCGTGTCGGCGCTCATGGACGACATCTTCACGGGCTTCACCGCGGCGAGGACCGGACGCGCGGTGCGCATGCACTGGCCCTCGCACGAGAACTTCCGCGGCAGCTACGCCTGCTACGCGCCGGGGCAGTGGGAGCTCGGCGGCAACGAGGGCACGACCGAGGCGGGCGATCGCCTCTTCTTCGCCGGCGAGCACACGTCGATCGACTACCAAGGGTTCATGGAGGGCGCCGCAGAGTCGGGCCAGCGCGCGGCCGACGACATCCTCCGCGCGCGAGGCCTCGCGGGTCGCGCCGACATGCTCGTCGCGGCGGGCCTCGTTCGCGCGACGCGTCGTCCTTCGGCGAGGCAGCACCTCGCGCGGCTCGCGCGCGCCGCGCGGAGGACACGCGGATGACGCGACCCACACGGCCTTCGCGCCTCCCCTCGCGGACGAGCGTGCTCGAGGCGGGCCTCGAGGACGTGCGACCGTCGTCCTTGAAGAACGACTACGGCGCGCGCCGCTGGCTCGTGCCCGTGCTCCTGCTCGTGGGCCTCTCGCTGCTCGCGTTCACGACCTTCTACACGCTCGACGTGCTCTTCACGGGCGGCCCGCCCCGGCCCGTCGATCACTCGCACGCGACGTCGCTCCACCAGTTCCTCGACTTCGATCCCGCCTCGGTCACGGACTCGGTCAGCTCGCTCGCCGCGATGATCGCCGCAGTCTTCGGCATCGTCGTCACCGTCGTGTCGATCATCGTGCAGCTCTCCGCGGACCGCTACACGGGCGTCGCGCGCATGTTCTTGCGCGACCGCATCAACCTCTCGGTGATGAGCTACTACCTCGTCATCTGCGTGTGCGGCGTGTGGACGAGCTTCGCGCTCCAGGCCGACTTCGTGCCGCGCGCGGCGATCGTCGCGATGATGACCGCGACGACGATCGGCCTCGTCCTCATGGCGCCGTACTTCGGCTACGTGTTCTGGTTCCTCGAGCCGATGAACATCATCGCGCGCATCCGGAACGGCGCGGTCACCAACTCGAAGAAGGGCGTGCACGCGGCGCGCGGCGAGTTCGACGAGCTGCAGGCCGCGACGCTCACCGCGATGGAAGAGCTCACCGACATCACGTCGAACTCGATCAGCGGCAAGGACAAGATCATCGCGTCGGGCGCGGTCGACGCGCTCAAGGACTTCTGCATCGCGTACGTCTCGAACAAGCCCCACACCTCCGGTGGTGACGCGGCCGAGCAGCACTTCTGGCTGCGCATCGGGCCGTCGCTGCGCTTGAACCCCGACTTCGTCGCGATGGATCCCGAGTCGCTCGCGGATCTCCAGGCGCGCGGCACGTGGGTCGAGTGGAAGGTGATGCGCCAGTACCTCGGCATCTACAACGAGGCGCTCGCGTCGATGCGCGACATCAACTACCTCGTCGCGATCGACACGCGCTACATCGGCGAGGCCGCGAGCAAGCGCGCCGACGTCGAGCTCGTGCGGCTCACGTACCGCTTCATGAACAGCTTCCTCCGCGCGACGCTCAACGCGCGCGACGTGCGCACCGCGTACAACGTGATGAACCAGTACCGCCTCCTCGTGGAGGCGCTCCTGCGCGATGGCAACGGCGAGCTCGCGCTCGAGGGCGTGCGGCACATGACCTACTACGGCCACGTGAGCTTCGACATGAAGCTCGTGTTCGTGACGGAGACGGTCGCGTACGACGTGAGCTCGCTCTGTCAGCAGGCGCACGAACACGGCGCGGAGGAGGAGGACAAGATGCTCGAGCACTTCCTCAACCTCGATCGTCCGCTGCGCTCGCAGGCGCAGGAGTCCGCGCTGCTCGGCGTGCGCAAGGCGCAGGTGAAGCTCGCGGCCTACTACCTCTCGCTCGGCGAAGAGGACAAGGCGCGACAGATCGCCGACGACATGGCGCAGGAGCCCAAGGCGCGCCTCGAGCAGGTGCGCACGTCGCTCGAGACCGTCACGAGCAAGGACTTCTGGGAGATCATCGATCGCGGCAGGAACTTCGAGTACATGCCGCCCGAGCAGCGCGAGACGCTCGAGGAGTTCTTCTCGTGGCTCGGCGTCGCGGGCCCCGAGGCCACGGGCGCGAGCCCGAAGAGCTGAGCCCGAGGAGCACAGCACGTGGTCTCGCTCCTCGACGTGCAGCGCGCGCGCAAGGCCTACTACCAGGGCGACGTCACGCTCGCTCAGGCCTTGGTGTGCGACGCACCCGCGGACCTCGCGCGCCTGCTCGACACGCGCGCGCTCGACGGCGAGCCGAGCTGGGACACCCACAACCGGCGCACCATGTTCCTCACCGCGCTGCGCACGATCGATCCGACGCCGGCGCTGTCCGAGGTGCTGCTCCCGCTGGCGCTCGGCACCAGCCGCGAGGAGCGTGACGTCGCGCAGGCCGTGCTCTCGCGCGGCGAGCCTCCGCTGGCGACGCTGCGCGCCTCGCTCTCGGACGGCGCGAAGGACACGCGCCTCCACGCCGCGGAGTGGCTCGCCAAGCTCCGCGCGAAGGAGGCGATCCCCGCGCTCGTCACCGCGTTCCGCAAGGAGAAGGTCGAGTTCGTGCGCGCGAGCTTGTTGCGCGCGCTCGTCGGTCTCGGCGAGCCGATCGGTCGCTTCCTCGATCGCGCCGAGCTCGCGAAGGACGCGAAGAAGGTCCTGTCGAAGGGCGTGCCCCAGACGCTCGCGTTCCTCTCGACCGACACGCTCCCGCGCGTGCGCTGGAAGGACGGTGGCGAGGTCCCCGCTGAGGTGGTCACCGCGTGGATCGTGAGCGCCCACAAGGGAAAGACGCCGATCGCCTCGCCGCTGCTCACTGCCTACGCCGCGGAGATGATCGAGCGCGAGCGCGAGGCGCTCGGTGAGGCGATCTTCGATCGCTGGCTCGACGAGGACTTTCGGCTGCCCGAGCCGCTCGACGCGGACGTGCGGGATCGCATCTCCACGTGGGCACAGGCCGCGGGGATGTCGTTCGAGGCGTACGCGCGCACGCCGACCTTCAAGCTGAACGCGGGCGCGCTCACGTGGATGATGGGCAAGAGCGTGGAGACCGGGGCGCTCGACCATCGAGGCGTGCTCGCGGTGGCCGCTGCGCTCGCGCCGCGCGCGCTGGTGCCGCGATGCGCGAAGTACGTCCGCGACTTCCGCGGCATCCGCATCGGCTCGAGCCGCGCGATGCTGCACATGCTCGCGGGCATGGAGGATCGCGCGGCCACGCAGGCGCTCGTGCGCTTCTCGATGCGCTTCCGCACCGCGAGCCTGCGCAAGGAGGCCGAGAGGCTCGTGAACGAGCTCGCGGCGCGCCGCGGATGGAGCAGCGACGAGCTGGCGGATCGCATGATCCCCACGGCCGGTCTCGACGATCAGGCGCGCATGCGGCTGACGTTCGTCGAGGCGCGGGCCGAGGTCGTCACGAAAGAGGACGACGACGACGAGGAGAGCACGGGCGCGATCACTCGAGTGTTCGAGGCGCGCCTCGACGACGAGCTCGATCTCTCGCTCTTCGTGATCGACGCGGGCGTCGCGAGCCTGATCTCCAAGCTGCCCGAGCCGCGCAAGGACGAAGACGCCGCGCACGCGGCCGCGGAGAAGAAGCGCCTCTCGGCCTCGAAGAAGGAGATCAAGGCGCTCGTCACCGCGCAGCGCGACCGGCTGTTCGAGTCGATGTGCAGCGAGCGCGCGATGCCCCTCGCGGACTTCCGCGGCGTCTACCTGTCGCACCCGATCATGCGCGTGCTGCTCGCGCGCGTCGTCTTGCTCGCGCGCGATGCCGAGGGCGCGATCCTCGGCGCGTGTCGCGTGAGCGAAGACGGAACGTTCGTCACCGCCGACAACGACACGCTGCGCCTGCCGGACGACGCGACGATCACGATCGCGCACGGCAGCTCGCTCTCGGACGCCGAAGAGCGGCGCTTCGCCGATCACCTCGCGGAGTACGAGCTCGCGTCGCTCTTTCCGCAGCTCGGCCGCGCGCGGCACGCGCTCGATCCTTCGCAGCCAGGTCTCCTGCGCCTCGTGCCCGACGACGTCTCCGTGTCGAGCTTCGCTCTCCGCGGTCGCATGAAGCGGCTCGGCTGGGAGCGCGGACCGTCGGGCGATGGAGGCTGGGTCGATCGCTACGCGCGACCGTTCACGAGCCTTCGCCTCGAGGCCGTGCTCGTGCACACCGCGGTGCCGCAGCCCGAGACCGACACGCCCATCGCGATCGAGGGCATCGAGGTGCATCGCCTTCCGCCACCCGACGCGCCCCTCCACGCGCCCCGCTCGGTGCTCCTCGTGAGCGCCATACCTGCCGTTTTGCGCCACGAGCTCCGGAACGATCTTCTCGCGGCGACCGCGATCTAACGGCACAACATGGCCTGAAAAGGCTCGGCATGTGTGTTGCTGAGATCGTCGTGTTCGCGCTGGTCGGCGCGTCGTGAGGAGGTCGTGATGGCTCGTTCTTGGTTTCGTGTGATGGGGCTCGTGATGGTGGTGTCGGCGATGGGCGTGGGATGCGCGCCGTCGGGTCGGTCGAGTGATCTCGGTACGGGCGACCCTGACTCGTTCCTGCCGCCGTCGATGTGCGCGGAGTGCGTGGCCGGGCCGGACGCGCCTCCGGGCTTCGACGCCGAGCTCGCCTGCTACGACGGCTGCAACTGGTGCTACTGCACCGCGGACGGCCTCGTGAGCTGCACGGCGCGCGCCTGCGGCGACGGCGGGACGCCGGACGCGGGGCCCTGACGGGAGCGCTGTCGAGCGCGCGCGAGAGGCGTTGTGGACGCGCCGTCGAGTCGGCTAGCATCCGCCCTCCCCAGCGCCGAAAGCGCGGGGCCTGCGGAGGATCGAACGATGAGCGAATCGCTGGCCAAGTACCTCGACACGTTTGCCGGCTGGCTGCGTACCCTCGGTGAGGACGCGGAGAAGCTTGGGGGTCTCCTCGAAGGAGACGGCGTGGGCCAGCCGGCGCGCGAGGCGATCGCGGGAGGTCTCAACTACCTCTTCAAGTCGCTCGATCTGATCCCCGATGGCATCGACGACATCGGCTACCTCGACGACGCGTTCGTCCTTCGCGTGGCCGCGGATCTCGCGGTCAACGGCGAGGGCGAGATCGCCCCCGCGCGCATGGCGGTGCTCACCGCGCTCGCGAACGACTGCGATCCGCTGCGCGAGTTCCTCGGCAAGGACTACGTGCGCCTCGAGGCGTATGTGAAGGGTCTTCGCAAGGGCGCGGCGCGAGGGCGCTCCGTCGGCGACATCCTCGGTGATGCGGGCGTGCGCGCGGACTTCGTGTCCGACGTGCGCGGCTTCGCGAAGACGTACGAGCCGCCGGGCTTCTCTCGCGAAGAGAAGAACCTGATCAAGCTCAAGGCGTTCTTCGACGCGAAGCTCCCGAAGTGATCGGGCTCCCCGAGTGATCGCGCGTCTGCGTTGAAGGAGAGGCCGATCCTCGCCTACGCTCTTCCGGCGTGGACGCGGAGCGGATCGATCCGATCGCCGAAGGAGTGCTCGTTGCCGAGCGCTACCGCGTCGGCGCTCGCATCGGCCGCGGAGGCATGGGCAGCGTCTTCACGGCGCGGCACGAGGTCACCGGGAAGCGCGTCGCGCTCAAGGTGATGAGCATCGATCTCTCCGGAGACGAGAAGCTCGTCGCGCGGTTCCTTCGTGAAGCCAAGGCCTCCGCGACCGTGCAGCACCCGCACGCGATCGAGGTGCTCGACGTCTTCCATCACGAGCACGCGCCCGTGATGGTGATGGAGCTGCTCGAGGGAATGAGCCTCGCCGATCACCTCGAGACCGCAGCGCCGCTCGGCCCTGGTGAGCTCGCGCGCGTGCTCGTGCCCGTGGCCTCCGCGCTCGGTCATGCGCACTCGCTCGGCATCGTCCATCGCGACGTGAAGCCCGACAACGTGTTCTTGTCGCAGCGCGATGGCGTCCTCTGGCCGAAGGTCTTGGACTTCGGCATCGCCAAGGTGATCCGCGAGACACCCGGGCACGACACGATGAAGCTCACGTCGACGGGCGCGATGATGGGCACGCCCTACTACATGGCGCCCGAGCAGGCGGCGGGGCGCACCGATCTCGACCACCGCGCGGACGTGTGGGCGCTCGGCGTCCTCATGTACGAGGCGATGACGGGTCACGTGCCGTTCCGCGGCGAGAACTTCGGGCAGGTGTTCGCGCAGATCCTCCAAGAGGATCCGCCGCCGGCCTCGAGCTGCGCCGACGTGCCGCGGTCGATCTCCGACCTGATCGATCGCTGCCTCGAGAAGAAGGTCGCGAAGCGCCTCGGGTCGATGCGCGAGATCGTCGACGTGCTCACGCCGTTCCTCGATCACGTCGATCCGCCGCTCGAGGCACGGCGCGCGTCTGCAGCGGACATCGTGCAGCGCGTGTCGCGGCCGACGTCGTTCGCCGAGACCGCGCCGCAGATCCCGGGCGCGCGCGCGGCCAGCGACGCGGCGGCCCTGGAGCTCGCCGTCACGCCGAGCTCGAACACCGCGCCGATGGGGAGCCCCTCGTCCGCGGCGCCTCACGTCGCGCGATCGATCGAGAGCGTCGAGGCGCCGCGCCGCTCGCGCTGGCCGCTCGCGGTGGGCGGTGTGGTCGTGGTCGCGCTCGCCGTGGCCGCGATGCTCGCGCTGTCGATGGGCGGACCCGCCCCTGCGCCGACCTCGCCGGACACGACGGTCGCCGACGTCGTGCCGCCCCCGCCCACCGTGATCGCGACGCCTGTCGTCGACGTCGCTGCTCCGACCGGGATCGAAGTGCCGGTGGAGGTCGAGGTCGAGGTCCCCGCGACGAGCACCACGACTGCGGCGGACCCCCCACGCGGTCGTCGCGTGCGCCCGCGATCCACCGAGACCCCCGAGACCCCCACGACCGAAGCGCCCACGATGGCCACGCCGCCGCCTTCGACCGGCTCTGGTCTCATCGAGACACTGTGATGCACGCCTCACGACGACTCTTCAGGTCGAGCCTGCTCTGGCTCTGCGTCTCGCTGCTCGCGGCCTCGTCCACGCTCGCGCAGACGGCGACGCCCGAGGGTCGCGAAGAGCCCGTGGTCCTCGACGCGCGCGCGCGTGCGCTGCCGATCTTCCAGCGCGGCGTGACGCTCGTGTCCGAGGAGCGCTGGAGCGAGGCGCTCGAGGTCTTCCTCGAGGCGCGCGCGATCTTCGACTCGCCGATCCTCGCGTTCAACATCGGCGTCGTGCAGCGCGCCCTCGGGCAGTACGTCGCGTCTCTCGAGACGCTGCGTGGTTTCCTCGGCTCGACGCTCGAAGGGGTCGCCGCGACGCGCAGGCCCGACGCCGAGAACCTCGTCCTAGAGCTGGTCGAGCGCATCGGATCGATCCGCGTCGAGGTGCCCGCGGAGCTCGCGTCCAGCGCGGAGGTCGCGATCGACGGTCGGGCGCTCACGCTCGAGTCGGGCGCGGTCACGCTCACCGTCGATCCCGGGCCGCACACCGTGCAGGTGCGCCACGTGGGCTACACGCCGCTCTTCCTCGATCGACGCGTCGCGCCCGGCGCGGAGGTCGTCGTCACCGCGCAGCTCGAGCGTCTGCCCGCGCACCTCGCCGTCACCGCGAGCGTGCCCGACGCGCGTGTGCGTCTCGATGGAGAAGAGCTCGGCACCGCGCCGTACGAGGCCGACGTCGAGCCCGGCGTGCGCGAGCTCGTCGTCGAGGCCGACGGCCACGTGCCTCACCGCGCGACGCTGCGGCTCGAGCCCGGCGGCAGCTCGTCGGTCGCCGCAGAGCTCGCGGTGCGCGGGGCCGAGGTCTACGAGGAGTGGTGGTTCTGGACGATCATCGTCGGCGCGCTCGCAGGCGGCGCCGTCGGCACGTACTTCGCGGTGCGCCCGGACCCACCCTACGACGGCGGCTCGATCGGCTGGGTCGTCGGAGGCTCGATGTGAACGCTCGCGCGTCCCTCGTCGCTCTCGCGCTGTCGGCGATCCTCGCGAGCTGTGACGAGGTGCCGATCCAGACGTTGCTGTACGTCGACACGGACCTGCCGGTGCCGGCGATCGTCGACACGCTGTTGATCGAGGTGCTCGCTGCAGACGGTGCGGTGATCGAGTCTCGCAACGTCGTCGCGCCCAACGCGAGCGATTGGCCCATCTCCTTCGGCGTCGCGGGCTCGGCCAGGATCCGTCTCCGTGCGTTCCGCTCCGATCGGCTCGGCGACGCCGAGCTCGGCTTCGGCGTGACCGGCGAGCCCGTGTCGGTCTTCACCGTGGACAGGCTGGTGCAGCTCGAGCCACCTGCGGACGGCATCTCGCTCCGTCGCGTGGTGCTCGGAGGAAGCTGCCTCGATCATCCCGCGGACGTCGTCCTCGGAACGACGTGCGTCGTGTCGGCGGATGGTTCCGCGGAGGTCGTGTCCGCGACGGCGGATCTCGAGACCCTCGACGATCCGCCGACCGAGTCGCGCGCGGGGACGTGGGCCGCAGCGCAACCGACGCCGTGCGTCGGCGAGCCTCGTCCGGACACGGGTCTGTTCGACGCGGAGGTGTGTGTTCCGGGCGGCTTCTTCTTCCTCGGCGACGAGCGGTTTCGTCCCAACGCGTGCCACCCGAACTGCGCGGCGTTCCCCGAGCGTCCCGTCACGATGTCGCCCTTCTTCGTCGATGCGTACGAAGTGACCGTCGGTCGATGGCGCGCGGCTCTCGCGAACGGGTGGAACCCACCCGCGGCGTGGTGGCCGCGTCGCACCCGGTTCTGCACCTACCGCACGGACGGCACGAACGACGCGCTGCCGATGAACTGCGTCACGTGGGAAGGCGCGCGCGAGTTCTGCGCGCAAGACGGTCGCGAGCTCGTGAGCGAGGCGCGCTGGGAGTACGTCGCGACGGGCCTCGGGCAGGAGAACCTCTATGTCGGTGGCGACAGCGCGCCGTCGTGCATCGACGCCGTCTACGCGCGCATGGGCGAGACGCTGGTCGTCGACTTCGGGCTGCCTCCCATGCACCAGGTCGGTGGCCTCACGCAGTGCGGGTACGCCGACCCAGCGCGTCCTGGCGACATCGCCTCGCCGGAGGGCGTGCAGCCCGTCGGCTCCGTGCTCGATCACGCGCTCGTCGAGCCGCTCGCCACGGGCACGGTGCCGATCGTGTTCGACCTCGCTGGCAACGTTCAGGAGTGGGTGCTCGACGAGGCCGCAACGTTCGACGCCCCGTGTTGGGCGAGCGGTGATGGGGATCCCGTGTGCGGCACACGCGCGAGCGCCCCGGAAGGCACGCTCCACACACTCCGCGGAGGGAGCTGGGCAGCGACCGTGACGCGAACGACGCTCGGTTGGCGCGACGCTCGGCCCGACTCGTGGGCGGACATGTCGGGGTTCGCGATCGGCTTCCGCTGCGCGCGTCGGGGCGCACCATGAAGCCGAGCGTGCGATCGCTGTCGAGTCTGTTCTTCGCGGTCATCGTGTCCGCGTGCGCGCCTCCGCGTGATCAGTTCGTCGTCGCGATCGACACGGACGCTCCGGCGCCTCGTCTCGTGAACCGTCTTCGGCTCGAGATCATGGTCGTGGGCGACGACGGCAAGCCTCGGCTCGCGTGCGAGGCCTGTGCGCGCGAGGTCGCGATCGACGCGGACACGGTGTGGCCCATGAGCTTCGGAGTGCCCGAGGGCCTGGGAACGCCGCTCGTCGTGCGCGCACAGCTCTTTCCCGCGGGCCGAGTGCAGGGCGAGCGCGTCAACCCGGGCACGTCTCTCGAGCGCTTCGTCATGCTCACCGAGCGCGCCGAGGTGGCCGGCCTCGATCGCCGTCGCGTTCACCTCCCGTTCGCGTGCGGCGGCATCGTCGCAGACCTCAGCGCCTCGTGCGACGCGACGGGACGTCGGGGCGACGTGGTCGAGGCGCCCGACGACGACGGCTCTCCCTCGCGTGTCGGATCGGTCGAGAGCGAGGAGGTCACGGCGCCCTGCGCGGGCGCGCCTTCGTCCGACACGGGGCTCTTCGATGCCGACGTGTGCGTGCGCGGTGGCGCCTTCTGGATGGGGGATCCGCGCGGGCTCGGCCTCGGTCCCGTGACGGATGGCTTTCCGGAGCACCCCGTCGTCGTGCGCTCGTTCTACATGGACGCGCACGAGTTCACGATCGCGCGACGGCGGGAGATCGGAGACGAGGTCCTCGCGCGCGGCTGCGGGGACGAGAGCGATCCGAGCAAGCCGTTCGCGTGCCTGACGCAGGCCACGGCGGCCGCGCTCTGTGCGGCGCGCGGTCGACGCCTGCCGACGGAAGCGGAGCGCGAGTGGGCCGCGGGCGCGGGCGCCGAAGAGCGCCGCTTTCCGTGGGGAGACGTCCTCGTGCCCGCGCGGCCTCCACCCGAGCCGGCGGACTGCTACTTCATCGGGGCCGAGTCTCCTGGCCACTGTCGCGACCAGCCGGCGCCGTATCCCGTCGGCTCGCATCCGCTCGGTGGCACGCCGGATGGCATCTACGATCTCGTGGGCAACGTCGACGAGTGGACGGCTGATCGCTACTCACCCTATGGCAGCGGCTGCTGGGAGCCGGGCGTCTACTCGCTGCTGAATCCGTCTTGCCCTCCCGTCGGTGAGGACGATCCGGTCGTGCTCCGCGGTGGCAGCTGGATGGACGGAGGTCCCTACGGCTACCCGGCCGCAGCGCGCTCCGTCTACGCCGCGGATGTACGGGGCGCGTTCATCGGCTTCCGCTGCGTGCGCGATGCGGACTGAGCACCTGCTCGCACCGTTCGTCGCGCTCCTCTGCTCGTGTGGCGCGGCCCGCAGCGAGACGTCGGCGCGCGCGAGCGGCCCGTCGCTGTCGCCCGTGCGCTTCGAGCTCGCGCTCGATCCGACGCTCGAGCGCATGACGGTGACCGTGTGCTCGGAGGGTCCGTGGACCGATCGACTCGTGTCGATCCACGAGGAGGCCCGAGCGCGTCTCTCGAGCGCGCGTGTCGTCCACGCGGACGCGACCGAGCGAGCGATCGACGTCGGCGCGAGCGGGCCGCTCTCGATGGAGACGCGCGAGCTCGCGCCCACCGACTGCGTGCGCGTCACGCTCGACCTCGGCTCCTCGGGCGCGATGAACGGCTGCATGCGCCGGCCCGATCTCGTGATGTGCGCGACGAGCGCGTTCATGCTCGCGGCCGAGCCTTGGCGCTCGAGCGCGCGACATCGCGTGCGGCTCGTCTTGCCCGAGGGCGTGTCGATGAGCCCGATCTTCGGCGAAGACGAGAGAGGGCTCTTTCTCGACGAGCGCGCGCACCGCTACGTGGGCTACGCCGCGTTCGGCGCGCTCGATCGCCGCGAGGTCCCCGTGCCCGGCGGCTGCACCACCGTCGTCTTCCCTCGCGGCTCGTCGCTCGGCGCGAGCCCGCACTTCGCGCCGTGGGTCGCCCGCGCGGGTCTGGCGAGCGCGATGATCACTGGCACCGCGAGCGCGCGCGGCGCGACGATCACGGCGATCCCGATGCCCGGCGACGTGCC
Organism: uncultured Sandaracinaceae bacterium; assembly: GCA_964502175.1. GTDB lineage: Bacteria > Myxococcota_A > Polyangia > Polyangiales > Sandaracinaceae > JAFLCL01. The sequence goes on along the minus strand of CAZCVE010000012.1, from coordinate 48,945 downwards.
CGTGCTCTTCGGCATGGCAGGCCGCGGCACGCGCGCCTCGGTGATCGCGCTCGTCGGTGACGCGCCGCGGGCCTCGCTCGAGACGGACTGGACGCTCGTGCACGAGCTCGCTCACCTCGCCACGCCCTACGTGCCGAGCCAAGACGCGTGGCTCTCGGAGGGCCTCGCGACGTACTACCAAGAGGTGCTGCGCGCGCGCGCGGGCCTGCAGAGCGCGGAGGACGCCTGGCGCGCGATCGACGACGGCCTTCGTCGCGGCGCGAGCGACGGAACCGGCGTGACCCTCCGCGTCGAGTCGCGCGAGATGCGCGCCAGCCAGGCGTACACGCGCGTGTACTGGGGCGGTGCGGCGATCGTGATGCTGATCGACGTGGCGCTCCGCGCGCGCGGCCTCGGATCGCTCGACGCGCGGATCGAGCGCGTCTTCGATCGACACGACACGACGATGCGCGCGTCGGAGCTGCTCGCCGCGCTCGACGACGCGGACGGCGTGGTGCGCGAGCTCGCGGGAAGGTGGCTCGACGCGTCCACGTTCCCTGACGTGCGGGACGCCTACGACGCGCTCGGCCTCGCGCGGGGCGAGCACGGAACCCTCGGCTTCGTGGGCGATTCGTCGGTGCGCGACGCGATCATGAATCCACGGGACGAGATCGCGTCGAACGGCACGTGCGTCGCGATTCCGACGCAGGACGCCGGGCACATCGAGTAACGTGGTGCCAGAGGCCGCGTACGCGGTGAGGTCGGGCGGCAGGTGCCCGCGAGGAGATGAGACGATGCGTGGTTTCTTGCAGAACGTGGGCGCGCGACGTGCGATGGGCTGGCTCGCGATCGCGACGGCCTTCGCGTCCGTGGTGCTCGTCACGTCGTTTGCGACCGCACAGCAGGCGGGGTCTCGCGCGTTCCGGGTCAGCTCCGGCAGCCGCATGCAGTTCGTGTCGGACGCGCCGCTCGAGCGCATCACCGGCGTGAGCACGAACGTCACGGGCACGCTGAACATCGACCCGCAGAACGTGGGCGCCTCGCGCGGCACGGTGCAGGTCCCGATCTCGTCGATCCGCACCGGCCTCGACCTCCGCGACGAGCACCTCCACGGCTCGGGCTGGCTCGACGCCGGCCGCTTTCCGAACGCGCAGCTCGAGATCACCGCGGTCGAAGGCGCCACCGCGCTCACCGCTGGCGCCGTCACGCGCCTCACGATCCGCGGCCGCTTCACGGTGCACGGCGTGACCCGCGACGTCACGGCCCAGGCGCAGGTGCGCTGGATCCCTGCGAGCGCCGAGCTCCAGGCCCAGGGCGTCACGGGCGACCTCATCCGCGGTCAGGCCACGTTCACGGTGAACCTGCCGGATCACAACATCAGCGTGAACCCGCTCGTGCGTCTCAAGGTGTCCGACACCATCCGCGTGAACATCACGATCCGCGCCGTTTCGTGAGTTGCTGCGCGTTGTCACCGACGCGTCCGGCGTGATCGGGTAGATCGGGGCGCATGTCGCTCCTCTGCCTGCGCGCCGAAGAAGGTGTGCGTCGCGTCGCGCTCGGTCTCCTCGACGAGGCCCGCGCGGCGCTCGTGCGCATGCGCGGCGCCGAGGACGACGAGGCGCTCCACGATCTCCGCGTGTCCTTGCGACGCCTGCGCTCGACGCTCCGTGCGCACCCGAGCGCCGTGCGCGGCGCGATCCCGAAGAAGCGGGCGCGCGCGCTGCGCGACCTCGTGCAGTTCACGAGCGCGGGACGCGACGCCGAGGTGCAGCTCGGGTGGTTGGACGAGACCGCCAGCGCGCTCCGCCGCGCGGATCGCGACGGCGCCGACGCCTGGCGCACCACGCTCGTCGCGACGCGCGACTCGGTCTACGGCGCGATGCGCGGGGGCAAGCTCGACGTCCTCGAGAGGTTGCTCGAGAAGCTCGCGACCGATCTCTCGGAGTACGTCGTTCGCTTCGTCGTGAACGCGGAGACGCAGGAGTCGAGCTTCGGCGCGGTCGTCGCCACGTCGGCGCGCGCCGAGCTCGCGGAGCTCCAGCGCTCGCTCGCGCTCGTGCGCGCGATCGAGGACGAAGCGATCGCGCACGAAGCCCGGATCGTGGGAAAGCGCCTCCGCTACGTGCTCGAGCCGATCCGCGGATCGGTCGCCGAGCTCGAGGACGCGCTCGACGCGCTCAAGCGCCTGCAAGAGAAGCTGGGCGAGCTGCAGGATCTCGCCGTGCGCACGGCCGCGCTCTCGCAGGCGATCGAGACCGCCGCGCTCGATCGCGCGCGGACGGCCGTGGGGCTCGTGGTGTCCGACACCGCGCCCGACTCCGCGAGCGTGAGCGACGACCCGGACACCAACGCCGAGTCGGGTCTCTTGTCGCTGCTCGGCCTCGCGCAGTCTCGCAAGCGCGAGCTCTTCGAGGAGATCCTCGCGGGCTACGTGCGCGGCGAGGGCCTCGACGACGTCGCGCGGCGCGTCGAGCGTGCGTGCGCGGCGATCGAGCTCGCGGCGGGGGCCTCGGGTCCGCCCACGGAGATCGAGCGCAAGTACCTCCTCCGCGGCGTGCCGCCGTTCATGCGCGGCAAGCCGTACGCGCGGCTCGCGCAGGGCTACGTGCCGGGCGAGACCATCGTCGAGCGCGTGCGCAAGAAGAGCGACGCTTCGGGCACCAAGTACTTCCGCACGGTGAAGCTCGGCCGCGGGCTCGAGCGCATCGAGATCGAAGAGAAGATCTCCCGCGCGCTCTTCACCAAGCTCTGGGCGCTCACGGAGGGTCGGCGCGTCGAGAAGCGCCGCTACGCGATCACCGAGGGCGAGCACGTGTGGGAGCTCGACGTGTTCACCGATCGCGAGCTCGTGCTCTGCGAGGTGGAGCTCCGCAGCGTAGAAGACGCGCCCGAGATGCCCGGCTGGCTCGCGCCGTGGATCGAGCGCGAGGTCACGGACGAGGACACGTACGTGAACCTCAACCTCGCGCGCTGAACGACCGCGAGCCACGGGCGTCCGCGGCTATGCTCGCGCCCGCGAGTACGTTGGTTCGGAAGCTCGATCCGGGTTGTCGTTCGGCCCGGAGCGCACTTCCGGAACGATGTACGAGAAGAATCCGGAACGAAGTTCCGGGCAGAAGTAGCAGTCGTGCCGGAAGCCCCCTCCACGAGCCCTACGCCGAGCGCGGATCCGTCGTCGCGGACCCGCGCCCGTGTGCTCGCGACCGCGGTGATCGCGATCCTCGTGGGCGCTGGCGTGTGGGGCTTCACGGGCCTCACGCTGCGCACCGATCCGACCGAGTTCGTGCCCGAGAGCGACGACGCGCAGCTCGCCGCGATCGCGCGCGAGGTCACCGACTCGGAGCTCGCGCGGACGATGCTCGTGTCGATCGGTCCGACGACCGATGCCCACGTCGCGGCCGCGCTGTCTCTCGCGGTCGGGGACGCGCTCCGCGCGAACGAGGCGATCGCCTGGGTGCGCACCGGGCCGCCCGCAGATGCGCAGACGACGTTCTACGAGCTCTACTTTCCACGCCGGCTCGCGTTCATCGCGCCCTCGGTCGACGCGGCGCGCGCGATCAGCACCGACGAGGGCCTGACGACGCGCGTGCGCGCGCTGCGCGGCGAGCTCACGGGGCCGACGGCGATGCTCGTGCGCCGCATCGCGCCCGAAGACCCGCTGCTCGCCTTCCCCTCGATCTTCCGCGAATTCCAGGGCGATCCGAGCAATGCGCCAGGCGAAGGCGCCGCGCTCGACGTGATCGACGGCGCGTTCGTCGCGAGCGAGCGCGAAGGCGAAGAGACGCGTCACTACGGGATCGTGATGCTCGCGAGCCGAGGCACCACGTTCCGCGCGGAGGCCCAGGAGCCGATCCTCGCCGCGATCCAAGAGGCGTTCGAGCGCGCGCGCGACGGCGTCGGAGACGCGGCGAGCGGCGCCCTACTCGAGCAGGCCGGCGTCGCGCGGTTCGCCGTGCGCACCGAGCGCACGCTGCGGAGCGACACGAGCCGGATCTCGATCGTCTCGACGCTCGGCATCGTCGTGCTCTTCCTCGTGCTCTTCCGCGGTCCGCGCTTTCTCCTCCTCGGCGCGATCCCGCTCGGCGCGGGGACCATCGCGTCCGTCGTCGCGTGTCGCCTCGCGTTCGGTAGCGTGCACGCGATCACGCTCGCGTTCGGCAGCTCGCTCCTCGGCGTGGGCATCGACTTCATCTCGCACTACGTGAACCAGCAGGTGCTCGAGCCGAAGGCGAGCCCCGAGGCGACGATGGATCACCTCCGCCCGGGGCTCTTGCTCGGCGCGCTCACGACGGTGGCGGGCCTCGCGGGCCTCGGCTTCTCTTCGTTTCCCGGCATGCGCGAGCTCGCGCTCTTCGCCGCCGTGGGCGTGGGCGCGTCGCTCGCCGCGACGATCTGGCTCGTGCCGCCGTTCATGCCTGCGCACGTCGCGCCCACGCGCGCGCACCTCGCGCTCGCGCGCTCGCAGGCGTGGCTCTTCGAGCGCATCCGCGCGCGGCCGCTCGTGGCCTCCGTCATCCCGCTCGCGGCCGTGATCGTGTGCGCCGTGGGCCTGCCGCGGCTCACGTTCGTCGACGATCTGCGCCGCATGAACGAGATCGATCCCGACCTCGCCGCCGAAGACACGCGCGTGCGCAGCCGCGTCGCGCAGGGCGAGGCCGGCCGCTTCGTGATGGCGATCGGTGACGACGACGAAGCCGCGCTCCAGGCGAACGATCGGGCGTCCCTCGCGCTCACCGACGCGCGCGCGCAGGGAGAGATCGCCCGCTTTCGATCGCTCGCGACGCTCCTCCGCTCGGCGCAGACGCAGCGCGAGATCGACGCGGTGTTTCGTGACGACCCCACGCTCGCGCCTCGCCTCGACGCCGTGCTCGAGCGCGAAGGGTTCGTGCCCTCGATGTTCGCGCCGTTCCGCGCGTCGCTCGCAGCGGACGCGCCCGCGCCGCTCGACGTCGCGAGCCTCGTGGACTCGCCGATCGGCCCGCTCGTCCAGCCGTTCCGCGTCGAGGTGAGCGATCGCAGCGGCGCGCGACGCGTCGCGTTCCTCACGTTCGTCGAGGGCGTGCACGACGCGGCGGCCCTCTCGCGGCGTCTCGAGACCGTGCCCGGCGTGCGCTACTTCGATCAGGCGCGCTACCTCGAGGGCGCGTACCGAACGTTCCGCGAGCGCGCGTTCTCGCTCGTGCTCGGCGGCGTGATCGTCGTCTTCCTCATGTGCCTCGCCCGCTACCGGAGCCTCTTGCTCGGCTTCGCGGCGGTCGCCCCCGCCATCCTCGCCACGCTCACCAGCCTCGCGCTCGTGCCGCTGCTCGGCGCCGAGGCGAACCTCATGCACCTCGTCGCGTGTCTGCTCGTGCTCTCGATGGGCGAGGACTACGCCGTGTTCCTCCTCGAGGAGCGCGACGCGGAGACGGGCCCCGCGACGACGATGGCGAGCATCGTGGTGGCCTGCGCGACGACCGTGCTCTCGTTCGGGTTGCTCGCGATGAGCGCGCATCCGGCGCTCCGCGCGCTCGGCTTCGTCACGTCCGTGGGCGTCGGCCTCGCGTTCGTCTTCTCACCCCTGGCCCTCGTCATCGCCGCCCCGCGCGGATCTCGCCGGAAACAGGCCGATCCGCCCGGTGTTTCGTAGGATGTGATCGTGCCCTCCGAGCGAATCGCGCTCTTGGTCGTGACCACGCTGCTCGTGGTGGTCACGGGCTCGCTCGCGTGGGTCGTCTACCGCGACGGCGCGATGGAGCATCGCAACGCGGAGGCGCACCCGATCGCCGAGGCGCTCCAGGGCGAGACCGAGGAGCCCGAGGGCGTGTGGCCGCCGGTCGCGGGTGGCCTCGGCAGCGCGCTCCACGACGCGGGTCGTCTCGACGCGGGCAGTGACGTCGGGGTCGCCGATGCGTCGATCGACGCTGGCGCGCCGCTGCCCGCGCCGATCGAAGAGCTCGGCTACCGCGCGCGTCAGGGCTCACGCGACGGCCTCTACTATCTCGAGGTCGTGATCGGCGACGCCGACTTCGACGACGCGCTCCCGATGCTCGTGATGATCCACGGACGCGGCAGCAGCGCGCAGATCCCCGGCGGTCCCTTCCTCGGTCTGTCGCATCCGGTGCGCGTGATCGTCCCGCAAGCGCCCGACCGCCTCGGCAGCGGCTGGGAGTGGTTGCCGGTGTACGTCGGGCAAGGCCTCGTCGATCGCCTGTCGTCCACGCTGTTCCAGACCGCGAGCCGCCTCGCCGCGATGCTGCGCGGCGTCGCCGCAGATCGCCCCACCATCGGGCGGCTCATCGTGTCGGGCTTCTCGCAGGGAGGCCTCCTCACGCTGACGATGGCGATGCACCACGACGATCTCGTCGGTCACGCGTTCCCGCTCTCGAGCTGGCTGCCGCCGCCGATCGAGCCCGCGTACCGACGCAGCGATCTCGTCTACCCGCGCATCCGATCGATGCACGGCACCGCCGACACGATCATCCCGCTCGGGCCGACGGTCGCGATGTTCGATCGCCTCACGAACCTCGGCTTCGACATCGAGCTCGTCCAGTTCCCCGACGTCACGCACACGATCAGCGACGACGAGAACCGCCTCTTCCACGAGTGGCTCGACGCCGCCGTGTGCGAGACCGTCGGTGATCCGATCGGGGCCGTGCTCGCCGAGCTCGAGGCGCTGCGCATCCGCGGCAGCGAGCTGCCCGACGCAGGCATCCCCGAGGACGTGCCCATGATCGACGCGGATCTCGACGCGGGCGACGTCGGCCCGATCCCCGACGCGTTCTACGACCCGCCCGACGCGTTCGAGATCCCCGACGCGTTCGAGCTGCCGGACGCGTTCGAGCCGCCCGCGGTCGAGCCCGCGCCCGCGCCGACCGAGCCCGCGCCGACCGAGTGATCGATCAGCGTCGCGCGCGTCGACGACGCGCGAGCGAGAGCGCGAGGCCGATCACCGCGAACAGAGACAGCGTGCTCGGTGACCGCGTGGTCGTCGCGCTGCAGCCGCCGCCGTCGGGCGGTGCAATCGCGGCGTCGATCGCGAGGTTCGCGTCGATCGCGACCGCCGCGTCGGGCGTGCCGGCGTCGAGGCGCGGGCCCGCGTCCGGCGTCGTCGCCGCGTCCGCGAGCACGCCGCCGTCGGTCACGCCGCAGACGCCCTCTTCCGTGCAGAAGCCGCCGACGCACTCGCGATCGGGGTCGGTCATGGCGGGCGCGTCGCTGCACGTGCCCACGCTGCCCGGCACGATGCACGAGCGGCACGTCTCGGTGCACGCCTCGGTGCAGCAGATGCCGTCGACGCAGTGGCCGTCCTGGCACTGCTCTTCTGCGGTGCAGCTCGAGCCGCTCGCGCGCGGCAGCTCGCACGCGCCGCTCGGCGCGCAGTACGAGTCGCCGGGGCAGTCGCCGTCGGCGCACATCGACGCGCAGCTCACGTCGTCTTCGCAGTAGCCGATCGCGCAGCGCTCGGGCGCCGGCCGGAGGCACAGGCCCGTCATCGAGCACGTCGCCTCGAGGATGAGGCGTCCGCCGCTGCACGAGGCCTCGCCACACGCCGCGCCGGGCGCGAGCGAGCTCCAGTCGCGCGCGTTCCGCGCTGGATCGCAGAAGAGGCACGGATACGCGGGATGCACGACGCCGTTCGCCACGCACTCGCCGCCGATCACGCAGCGATCGGGCGTCATCTCGTTGCGGCAGCGATCCGTGGCCTCGACGCACGTGTCGACCGTGCAGGCGTTCGTGTCGTCGCACGGATCGCCCGCGCCGAGACACGTGCCCGCCGCCGTGCAGCGATCGCGTCGCGTGCAGAAGAGGCCGTCGTCGCAGCGCGCGCCGACCCGCGCGCCCGTGCAGTCCGTGAGGATCGTGCGCGGCGGGAAGTTCACGATGTCGGTCTCGTACTCCTCCATGCCGACGAACGCGTCGTCGGGGAGATCGAGCAGCCGCGTGGCCTCGGCCTGCGCGAGCGCCTGCGTCATCGTCTGGATCGCGAACGTCATCACGACGGCGCGACCGCCCGCGGGGACGACGACGTCGAAGGTCCAGTCCAGGTTGTCGGTGGCGAGGCCGATGGTGCGCACGCTGACGGGCGCGCCCGAGTCGGGGCCCGCCTGGAAGAGGTGCGCGAGCGAGGGATCGAGCGTGCCGTCCGTGTCGTCGGTCGAGAACCAGCTGTCGGTCGGTGAGAGCGTCGCGTCGCCTGACGAGGTCGCGATGAGGCGCGTACCACCGTCCGAGCCGAGGTTGCCGCTGATGCGGACCGTCGTCGTGATGTCGCTGCCCGTCGGGTTGTCGAGCACCTCGAGGTAGCGCGCCCAGTCTCCGCCGGTCGCGGGCACGTAGATCACGCGCGTCACGCTGACGCCCGCGAGCGTCGTCGTCGGCAGGGTCACCGTGCGACCGTCGGCCGAGAGGGTTCCGGGGGCGCTGGGTGAGTACCGGCTGCCGCCGACGTCGAGGTAGTAGCAAGCGTCGTAGGCGTCGATGCTGCCGTTGTTCAGGTAGCCGCCGAACTCGTCCTCGATGTCGAACAAGAAGCCGCCGCCGCTCGTGAGATCCACCGCGAGCGCGAGCGCGGGGGTCGCGACGATCGAGGCGAGGGCGAGCGGAAGCGCCGCGCCGCGCACGAGCTTCGTAGGCAGAAAGGAAGACGACGTCATCGCGCGATGGTGACACCGCCGATGGCCTCGGGCGAGGACGTCACTTCCAGCCGGTGACGACGGTCTCGCGCTCGAAGAGGGAGATCGCGAGCGCGATCACCACGGTGTCGGCGATCGCGAGCGCGCCGACGAACACGAACGCGCCGAGTCCATCGAGCGAGGCCACGCCGAGCGACTGCATGATCAAGAGACCGATCAGCGGCAGCACGACCATGCCCGCGAGCTGCTGCGCGGTCTGCGCGTCCTTCGCGCGCGAGCTGACCGCGACGCCCAGGCCCACGCCGAGCACGGCCACGAGCGGCGCGCCGAGCACGATCATCACCACCCATCCGGGTGCGGCGAGCGACGAGAGCGCGACGTCGGAGCATCGAGCGGCGAGCAGCGCGTAGTAGATCGACGCGACGATCCACTGCGGGATCACCCCGAGGCCCGCGCAGAAGATCACCTTCGCGACCACGATCTCCCACGTGCGCAGCGGCGTGACGAGCAGCGTCTCGAGGCTGCGCGACTGCTTCTCGCGAACGAGCGTCTGCGCGGCGAGGATCGGCGGCAGGAGCGCGGGCAGCAGCAACAAGATGAGCAGGCCCATCTCGCCGACGTAGATCTCGAGCGCGTCGCGCAGGTCGGTGATGTGCGTGATCCGATCGCCCATGATCTGCCGCAGCTCTTCGAGATCCTGCGCGTCGTGCTGCGTGGTGTCCGAGACCGCCCCCGCCGCCCAGCCCATCGAGAGCGCCACGCCTCCGATCAGGAGCGGGACGAGGATCACGCTCACGAGGAGGAGGCGCGTCGCGAAGAGCTCACGGAGCTCCTTCTCGAGGAGCACGACGATCCGCCTTCGTGACGCGGCGTTCATCGCGCCCTCCCGACGATGTCGAGGTAGACGTCCTCGAGCGACTCTTCGATGTCCGCGACGCTCCGCACCGTGAGCCCGCGCGCGACCAGCGCCGACACGAGCCGAGGCGCGTGCACGTCGGGCTCGTCGAACGTGAGCACGAGCTCGAGGCCGCCCTCGCGGGTCTCGAGCTCCGTACGGCTGGTGATGCCGTCTCCGCTCGCGACCACGTCGTCGAGCTCGCGGCGGAGCGCGTCGAGCGGGAGCGCGTCTGTCGCGAGACAGCGCACGCGCACGCGCTGACCGTAGAGCCGCTTGCGGAGCGCAGCGACGGTGTCGAGCGCGAGCATGTCGGTGCGCAGGATGCCCACCCGATCGGCGAGCTCTTCGGCCTCCGCCAGACGGTGCGTGGTGAGCACGATGGTGTGCCCCTCGGCCTTGAGCTCGCGGACGAGCGCGCGCACCTCGTCGGCCGCGCTCGGATCGAGGCCCGAGGTCGGCTCGTCGAGGAAGAGGAGCGGTGGGTTCGCGAGGAGCACGCGCGCGATCGAGGTCTTCTGCCGCATCCCCTTCGAGAAGCCGCCGACGACGTCGTGACGACGCTCCCAGAGATCGAAGCGACGAAGGAGGTGCTCGATGCGCGCGTCGAGCGCCGCGCCCTCGAGGCCGCCCAGACGCCCGAAGAGGCGCAGGTTCACCTCGGCCGAGAGCGACTCGTAGAGGCCGGGCGCCTCGGTGAGCACGCCGATGTTCGCGCGGATCGCGTCGTCGTCCTCGCCGAGCGCGTGACCCATCACGCTCGCGCGACCGCGCGACGGCGCGACGAGGCCCGCGAGCATGCGGACGAGCGTCGTCTTTCCCGCGCCGTTCGGCCCGAGCAGCGCGAAGAGCTCGCCGCGCTTCACGTCGAGATCGAGGGCGCTCACCGCGCGCGTGTCGCCGAACGTCTTGCCGAGGCCACGGCACGAGATCGCCATCGAGGCGTCAGGCGCGTCGCCCGCCGTCGTCGTCATCGCGTTCGTGCGCCTGGCCGCGACGAGGAGGACCACGATGGGCACGGGCGCGATGAGGAGACACGCGGCCACGCTCGCGAGCGGGCTCACGAGCGCGGCCGTCCCGACGATCGCGGCGTTGAGCCCGTAGTGCATCGCCATCGACGCGAAGAGCCACTTCGGCGCGCGCTCTCGCACCGAGCGCCACACGAGCCACGACATCACCACGTGCGAGAGCAGCGCGACCGCACGCTCGAGGGGACCCGCGACGATCAGCCACGCAGGGCCGTCGGTCGCCTGCTCGATCACGCGCATCTGCTCGGGTGCGAGCATCCCCGACGTCGCCGCGCCGAGGTTGAGCACCGCGAGGCCCGAGAGGATCGACAGCTCTGCGCCGCCGTGCCCGAGCCCATACGAGAACGCGCGGCGCGCATCGCCGCTTCGCTCGGCGTCGGCGGCGCGGGCGCGCGCGTGGATGGCGCGGAACGCGACGTAGCGCGCGAGCTCTTCACAGAGCGGCGCGAACGTGAGGAAGATCGCGAGCCGCAGGGGCACCGGCATCGGTCGATCGCCGAGCGCGCTCTCGAGCGCCGACGAGAGCGGGATCTGCACCACCTTGCTGAGCACGAACGCGACGGCGCCGATCCCGAACAGCGACCACGGCGTCTTCCAGCGGCGCTGCGCAGCGATCGCGAGCACGAGCGGCACGAGCAGCTGGACGAACCCGATCGCGAGCGCCGCTTGCAGCATCGTGTCGTCTCTTGTGGGCGCCCTGTCTCTCTTGGGGCGCCTTGCGGCGGGGGAGCGAAGCTCCCCCTGGAGCAGCGAGGATGGAGGAGCGAAGCGACGAAGGACGAGCGGGGGTCTGGGGGCCCAGGGGCCCCCGGTCCGAGCGCCGGAGGCGCGGGCACTACGTGAGGCCTTCGACGCGCTTGTAGACCTCGGCCTGGGCGAAGATCCGCACGAGCTCCGCGTCGATGTGGCCGTCCTTCACCTCGAAGCCGAGGATGTCGAGCGCGCGCTGGATCGGCATCGCCTTCTTGTAGGGGCGGTCGCGCGCGGTGAGCGCGTCGTAGATGTCCGCGATCGTCATGATCTTCGAGGCCGCGGGGATGTCGTCGGCCTTGCGGCCCTCGGGGTAGCCCTTGCCGTTGAGGCGCTCGTGGTGGTTGCCCGCGATCTCGGGGATGCGGTCGAAGTTCTTTCCCCACGGGATCTTCGAGAGGAAGTTCCGCGTGTGCACCACGTGCGAGCGGATCTCGTCGAACTCCGCGTCGTTGAGCGAGCCCTTGGTCACCTGCAGCGAGATCACCTCGTCGGGCGTGAGCAGCGGCTGCGCGTGGCCGCACGCGTCGACGAACGTTCGGTGACCGAGCTCGGCGATCTTCGTGAAGTCGCCCTCGCGCAGCACCGTCGGCTCGTTCGCGGCCTCGATGACCTTCCACGCGGCCTCGAGCTCGGCCTTCTTCTGCGCGAGCGTCGTGTCGATGCCCTCGATCTCCGTGCGCGTCGCGCCGCCACGGATCGCCTCGACCTTCTTGCCCAGGTAGATGGCCTCGAGCTGCAGCGACGCGTAGTCGAAGCGCTGACGCACTTCCTTCAGCTGGTGGGGGTAGAGCTTCTTGGCCTTCACCAAGACCTCTTCGCGCACGCCGATCTTGCCGAAGTCGTGGAGCAGCGACGCGTACTCGAGCTCCTTCAGATCACGTCGGCTGAAGAGCTGATCGCCGTACACACCGGAGTCGGTGCGATCCACGGCCTCGGCCAGCGCGACCGAGAGCACCGACACGCGCAGCGAGTGACCGCTCGTCGTCGGGTCGCGCTGCTCGATCGCCTGCACGCTCGCGCGCACGAAGCCGTCGAAGATGCGCCGGATCTCGTCGTAGAGGAGCGCGTTCTCGAGCGCGATGCCCGCCTGTGACGCGAGCGTCGAGAGCAGGTCTTCGCTGCGCTGATCGAACGGCAGCACCTCGTCGTCGACCTTGTGGGCCGTGAGGCGCGCGCGCGGATCGCGCTTGCGGTTGATGAGCTGGATGACGCCGATGACCTCGTCCTCGGCGGAGATCATCGGCATCGCGATCATCGACTTCGTCCGGTAGCCGACCTTGATGTCGAAGCTCGGATCGAACGTGAAGATCGGGGTCTCGCCGCTCGGCGGCAGGATCGACGTCATGACCGTCGAGCCCTGCTCGCGCTCCGCCGAGAACGGGCTGTCGGTGCGGATGGTGTCCCGCGAGGTCGTCGCCTCGGGGATGATCAGATCGTAGACGTCGGGGATGTTGATCGGGCGTCGCATCACGGCGGCGGCGCCTGCGATCGACCGCGTCGACATCGGGATCGTGAACTCCTTGCTCTCGAAGCTCACCGACTCGTTCTGCGAGAGCTTGAAGCGCAGGTGCTTGTCCCTGGAGCCCGCGCGCTGCTCGATCACGTAGAGGCTGCCGGCGTCCGAGCCGGTGATGAAGCGGCTCTTCTCGAGGATCAGGCCGAGCAGCCGATCGAGGTCGCGCTCTTGCGAGATCGCGCGCGAGATCTCGATGATCTCGCCGAGCTCGTAGCGGTAGCGGTTGAGCCACTTCGCGCGTCGCTCGGAGGCGGTGCGCAGCTCGATGCGCTCGAGCGCGCCGAGGACCGCCAGGTAGAACGGATCGGGCAGGACGAGATCGGGGACCTGCGCGACCACCGCGTTCTTCGGCAGCTGCTCGAGGAAGCCGTCGGGCAGCTGTCCGACGAGCACGACGCCCACCTGTCCCTGCGCGATGCGCGCGAGGTAGGGATCGATGGTGCCGCGCCCGACGGTGCCGAGACGAAGCGACGACGTGGACGCGATGACGACCATCGCCTCGCCGCGCTGGAGCTCGGTGACCGTGCCGTGGAGCTCGATACGGAGACCCTCGCCGAAGCGAGGCTCGACCTCGACCGCCCTCGTGATCACCGAGGGCGAGAGGTCCGTCATCTCCGTGTCGTGCGTCTCACGGCGTACGGTCATTCGGGATCCTCGGAGCGTGGCCTGTCGCGGTAGCGGCGCTCTCGCGCACGCTCGCGCTCCTCGCGATCTTCTGCGTCGCGCGCGGCCGTGTGCTCGTCGCGGAGCTCGTACGCACGGACGATGCGGGCCACGAGCGGGTGACGCACGACGTCGGCGTCCGTGAAGAACGCGGCGCCGATGCCCTCGACGTTGTCGAGGAGGCGCACCGCATCGAGGAGACCGCTGCGCGTTCCGCCGGGGAGATCGACCTGCGTGACGTCGCCCGTGACCACGGCCTTGCTGCCGAAGCCGAGGCGCGTGAGGAACATGCGCATCTGCTCGACCGTCGCGTTCTGCGCCTCGTCGAGGATGACGAAGGAGTCGTTCAGCGTGCGGCCGCGCATGAACGCGAGCGGCGCCACCTCGATGACCGCGCGCTCGACGAGCGCCTGCGCCTTCTCCACGTCCATCATGTCGTGGAGCGCGTCGTAGAGCGGACGAAGGTACGGGTTCACCTTCTCCGCGAGGTCACCCGGGAGGAAGCCGAGCTTCTCGCCAGCCTCGACCGCGGGTCGCGTGAGCACGATGCGCTTCACGCGCTTGTCCATCAGCGCCTTCACGGCGACGGCCATCGCGAGGTACGTCTTGCCAGTGCCGGCGGGGCCGACGCCGAACACGATGTCGTGCTGGCGCATCAGCTGGACGTAGCGGTGCTGCACCACACCCTTGGCCGTGATGGTCTTGCGAGGCGTCGCGAGGATCACGTCGCCGTGGACCTCCGAGAGCTTGGTCTCGGGGTGGTTCTTCAGCGTCTTGATCGAGCGCTCGACCTCGCCAGGGCGCATCTGACCTCCCTCGAGGACGGCGAGGATCTCCATGAGAGCGCGCTGCGCGCTCTCGACGGCCTCGCGCGGACCCTTGAGATGGATGATCGAGCCGCGCACGCCCGTCTCGATCGCGAATTCCTTCGCGAGCGTCGTGAGGTGCGTAGCCCCTGGCCCCGTGAGCTGGAGCATGAGTGCCTGGTCGTCGACCTCGACCTCGGCGTGGATGGGCCCCTGGCCCGTGGAGACGTCCGACATCCGGACGCGACGCTAACACGGATTGCTCCTGACACGCCGCGTTGACCCGCCCACCGGATGGGTGTTCCATCGGGCCTTCGCGAGGGACCATGACGGATCCGTCCTACGAGCCAGCGCGCTTGGCGCTCGCTCGGCTGCGCATCGACAACCGCGAGACGTACGAACAGGCGGTCGTGAAGACCGTGGAGCTCTCCGCGCGCACGCTCGGCGTCGAGCGCGTCGGCGTGTGGATCTTCGACGAGGTCGACCCCGAGCTCCTGCGGCTCGAGCACCTCTACGTCGCGTCGTCCCGCATGCACACCGAGGGCGAGACGCTCGTCGTCGGAGACGCGCCGCGGTACCGCGACGCGCTGCTCACGCGAAAGGCGATCGTCGCCGACGACGCGCGCACCGATCCGATCACGCGCGGCCTGCGCGAGCCCTACCTCGAGCGGCTCGGCATCACCTCGATGCTCGACGCGCCGCTCTACTCGCGGGGTCAGGTCATCGGCGTGATCTGTCACGAGCACGTGGGGCCCGCGCGCACGTGGACGGCTGCCGAGGTCGACTTCGCGTGCACCATCGCCGACGCGGCCTCGCTCATCTGCGAGCAAGCGCGTCGCCTGCGTCTCGAGCGCGCCCTGCGAGAGCGCGTGGCCACCGCGTCGGCGATCGACGGCATCGAGACCGTGACGCTCCTCGCGCGGAGCCTCTCGCACGAGCTCAGCAACGTGTTCACCGCCACGCGCCTCGGCACCGATCAGCTCGCCCGCGCGGGCGACGCGAGCGCGCGCGAGCTCGCGACGGCGATCGGCGAGGCGCTCTCGGTGGGCGAGCGGCTCGCGAGCGATCTGCGGCGCTTCGCCGATCGGCCCGAGGTCGTGCCGTCTTCACCGCGCTCTTCTGCGGGCGCGGTGCTCACGCGCTTCGCGCCGATCCTCGAGCTCCTCGCGCGCGGCCACGCGCGGCTCGCGATCGAGACCGACGCTTCCATCACGCTCTCCATCGACGACACCGCGCTCGAGCAGATCGTCTTGAACCTCGTGCTCAACGCGCGCGACGCGCTCGCAGGCGTGGGACGTGTGGGCACGATCGTCGTCGCCGTGGCGCGCACGGGCCGCGGCGCGACGGTGAGCGTCACGGACGACGGTCCCGGCATCCCGCCCGACGTGCGCGCGCAGCTCGGCACCGAGTACTTCACGACCAAAGAGCACGGCACCGGCCTCGGCCTCTCCGTCGCCCGCAAGCTCGCCGAGGGCGCCTGCGGCCGCCTCGAGATCGCCGACGTCACGCCCGGCGCGCGCATCGAGGTCTGGGTCCCGCTCGCCGACGAGTGACGCGGTACGTCGTGGGCTCAGGCCCAGGGGACGAAGACGTTGTCGGGCAGGCCCATTGCGAGCCACACGCGCGTGCCGATCAAGAAGAGCACGAGCTGCGCGGAGCCGAGGTGCGTGAGCACGATGCAATCGTTCGACGTGAGACCGCGTGAGAGGCGCGGTCGGTAGAAGAACCACTGCGCGATCGGCGCGACCACGAAGAGAAGCTCGCGCAGGCCGAAGAAGCCGGCGAGCACCGCGCCTGCGATCACGATCACGCTCGTGATCAACAGCGCGTCGATCAAGCGCTGCGCGATCGCGGGGCCGTGCACGACGGGGAAGGTCGGGATGCCCTCGCGTCGATCGCCCGGCAGATCGCGGAAGTCGTAGAGGATCTCGTAGCTCACCTCGAACGGGACGAAGAAGAGCGCGAGCGCGGCGACGAAGGCCCACGACACGATCGGTGACCAGCCAGCGATCGCGATCGGATACGCGAGGCACGTGAGCACGAAGAGGAACGCGGAGCCGAAGTTCTTGAAGAAGTAGAGCTGCTTGATGCGCCTCATGCCCGAGGGCGTGGGCACGAGGCGGTACGAGTACGCGAGGCCGATGAGCTGCACGAGCACGCGGATCGGCGTGATCTCGGGGAAGGGCAGGTGGCTCAGGAACGAGAGCCCGAGCAGCGCGAAGCAGCCGGGCGCGAGCAGGCGCTTCCACTTCGCGACGCGCTCGGTGCCGGGGATGCCGTTCTCGAGATCCTCCTCGACGTCGGTGACCTTGTTGAAGAGGTTGATGAGGAACCAGTCGAGCCCGACGACGATCGCCAGATCGAAGCCGTAGCGGCCCGTCGTCAGCCAGCCGAAGACGAGGCTCGCCGTCATCGCGATCAGCACGATGTGGTAGCGGGCGATCGAGAGCGCGTCGGAGAAGGCGGACGAAGCGGGGGCGGTGGTCGAGGTCATCGGTTGCGGATCACTCGGGCGCGGGCTCGAGGCGCTCGAGGTTCTCGTAGATCTCGTCGATCGACAGCGCGATGCCGGCGCTCTCGAGGGGGATGTCGCCGCCGATGTAGTCGGTGACCAACCACTGCGTGTCGCTCACGCGCTTGCGATGCTCGACGCGCTTCACGTCCGAGAAGACGACGACGTACTCCCTCAGCTCGACGATCGTCTTGTAGTGGTCGAACTTCTCGCCGCGGTCGTAGTCCGCCGTCGTCGGAGACAAGACCTCGAGCAGGATCGAGGGGTTCGCGATCGCGTGATCATCTCTTTTGGCGCGACGGACTGGGCCGCTGACCACCATCGCGTCCGGATAGTGGAACGCCTGCGTCGCCTCGGTGGCGATCTTCTGGGAGTCCAACATCGGAAAGCAGGGAGTCCCCCGCAGCTTGGCGCCGAGCGCGAGGGCGACGTTCACCACGATCGCGTTGTGTCTGAGGGACGCGCCGGCCATCGCGAAGGCCTCGCCGTTCACGTATTCCCAGCGTCCTTCGCTCGTGCGATCGAGCGCGACGTACTCCTCGGTCGACATCTTTCGGAGCTCGCGGGCTTCCATGGCGTCGAGGGTAGCATCGGGCTCGCGTGAACGAGGGCGTCGGGTCTGCGATGATCGCGCGCCATGCGTCGTGCTTCTCCGGTCGCGCTCGTGTCGCTCGCCCTCGTGGCGTGCGAGCCGACGCGCGCGCCGATGGACGCGACGGTGGATGTAGGGCTCGATGCGCCGAGCGTCGACGTTCGCCTCGACACGCGCGCGGACGCGGGGTGCACGGGCGTGCCGGGTGAGCTCGTCGGTGAGCGGTCGATCGAGAGCGGCGCGCTGCCGCTGCTCGCGTGGCCGGGCAGCGAGGGCGAGGTGGCGCTGGTGGATCACCACGAGCCGTGCGCGCCGGCGGGTCGTCTGATCGTGATCCGCGAGCTGACCGCGTGGTCTTCGCAGTCGCTGTGGCATGTCGCGCACACCGCCGAGCTCACCGCGATGGAGGACGTCGTCGTGATCGATCTCTGGTCCGCCGACGAAGACGCGATGCCGATGCGCACCGAGCGTCTCGGTACCGTCGCGGCTCGGTACGACGCGATGCCCGATGCGATCGCGAGCGATCCCGACGAGCAGCTCGGCGTCATCGCGATCGGTGGGATCGCGCTCCCCCTCGTCGTCGTGCTCGACGCGCGCACGCTCCACGTGGAGCGGTCGTTCACCGATCCACGCGCGGGAGAGGTCGAAGTCGCGGTGCGCGCGACGCAGGCGAGGCTGCGCGAGGAGATGCGGCCGCCGCCCTACGATCCCGAGCTCGTCGACGGTCGCTTCACGCGCGATCGATGGGAGATCGTGGAGGCGATGGGCGCGGCCTACGTGCCGCCGCCGAGCCCCACGAACGCTCACGCCGACGACCCGGCCGCGGCCGCGCTCGGTGAGACGCTCTTCGAGGACACGATGCTCTCGCCGCGCGCGATCGCGTGCAGCACGTGTCATCAGGAGGCGCGCGCGTTCACCGATGGGCGCGTGCTCGGGCGCGGCGTCGAGGACGTGACGCGCAACACGCCCACGCTGATCGACGTCGCCGGATCACGCTGGCAGTTCTGGGACGGTCGCGCCGACACGCCGTGGGCGCAGGCGCTCGGACCGATCGAGAACGATCGCGAGATGGCGAGCAGCCGACTCTTCGTCGCGCACCGCGTCGCGAGCGCCTACGCCGCCGACTACGAGGCGATCTTCGGCGCGCTCCCCGCGCTCTCGGACGGCGCGCGCTTTCCGAACGAAGGCGCGCCCGGCGACGCCGCGTGGGAGGCGATGAGCGCCGCGGACCGCGACGCGATCACGCGCGTCTTCACCAACGTGGGCAAGGCGATCGAGGCCTACGAGCGCACGCTGGTGCACACGCCCGGTCGCTTCGATCGCTACGCAGCCGGCGAGCTCGACGCGCTCACCGAGGCGGAGCGCGACGGCCTGCTCGCGTACGTCGTCGCGGGATGCTCGCAGTGTCACTGGGGCCCGCGTCTCGCCAACGACGCGTTCTTCGCGATCGACATGCCCGGCGTCGGCGAGGGCGCGATGGGCGATCAAGGACGCATCGCAGCGTTCGACGTGCTCACCGCGAGCGAGGCGCGCGCGCAGGGCGTGTACTCGGACGATCCGACGACATCCGATCCGCTCGAGGGCGTCGACGCGTTTCCCGAGCGCATGCGTGGCGCCTTCCGCACGCCGACGCTTCGCGCGCTCGACGATGCTGCGCCGTACGGCCACGCGGGCGCGTTCGTGACCCTGCGGTCCGTCGTCGAGCACTATGCCCGGGTGCGGCGACCTCACACGCCGGACCCGCGGGTCACGGGCACGCGCGACCCGCACCTCCTCGGGTTCGAGGATGCGCGCATCGATCCGATCCTCGAGTTCCTCGAGTCTCTGTAGACGCGGAGCGCGGGTTTCCACGCAGCGCCCGCTAGGCGTTCCCGTGCCACGTTCGAGTCGATGGCCTCCTCGCGACGCACCTCCCACGCACGTCTCGCGCTCGGTCTGCCCGCGCTCGCATGTCTCGCCCTGCTCGGCGGGTGTGACTGCGGGACCTCCACGCCGCGCGGAATGATCGACACGGGCCCGCGCATCGACGCGCACGAGCCCGGCCCTCTCGAGGGGCTCACGGCGATCCGCGTCGAGCCCGACGACGTCACGATCGAGATCGTCGATGGCGTGCCGGGAACGCAGGAATTCCACGCGTTCGGCACCTTCGCCGACGGTGAGCGCGACGTGACGACCGCGGTGGGCTGGGGTGTCTTGCCGACGACGCTCGGCACGCTGCGCATCGCGACGTTCACTCCGCTGCCGACGGCCACCGGCGAGGGGACGATCACCGCGCTCTCTGGCGCCATCCGCGGCTCGGCTGCGGTCCACATCCTCGTGCGCTCGACGTTCGAGATCGCGCCCACGCGCGGTGCGCCGGCGCTGCCTGCGATGCCGGGCTCGCTCTTCGGTGGGCCCGAAGAGGCGTCGCGTGCGCCGCGTCTCGTCTATCCGAACGACGGCGCCGTGCTGCCGCCCAACCTCGGTCGCATCGAGATCCACTGGCTGCGCGGCAACGACGTGAACACGCTCTTCGAGGTCGCGTTCGCGAACGAGCTGCTCGACGTGCGCGCGTTCGTGCGCTGCGAGCGGCCCGACGGAATCCGCGACGACGGCTGCATCTTCGAGCCGTCGGGAGAGCTCTGGCGTCGCATCGCCGAGACGGGACGCGGCCGCGAGCCGGTGACGATCACCGTGCGCGGCACCGACGACACGGGCACGGCGGTCGGCACGTCGAGCACGCTCTCGGTGCGCTTCGCGCGCGATGATCTCGACGGCACGATCTACTACTGGTCGACCACGCGGCAGGGGATCCTCCGCTACGACTTCGGCGGCGACATGATGGCCGCCGAGGCGGTGCTCATGCCCGAGCAGGCCGCGGGTCGCTGCGTCGGATGTCACTCGGTGTCGCGCGACGGTCGGCGCATCCTCGCGAGCGTCGGCGGTATCGGGTCGGGCGGCATGATGCTCTACGACCTCGAGTCGTTCACCGCGCTGCGCGCCGCGCCGAACGAGCACGTGATCCAGTTCGGCTCGTTCTCTCCGGACGGCAACGAGCTCGTCGGCGTGTACGGCGACGACGATCGCGGCGCGCAGGGCCTCTTGTTCTTCGACACGCGCTGCGACGCCGCGAGCATGGCCACGTGCGGTCAGGTCACGTCGAACCTCGCGATCGGCGGACGCGAGGCGAGCCATCCGTCGTGGTCGCCCGACGGCAGCGCGATCGTGTTCACGGACGTGGGCGCGGACTCGTCGTCGCAGCGGCCGCGCCACGGCGCGATCGGCATCGTGCGTCGCGAAGGCGCGGCGTGGGGCGCGCCGGACTTCCTCGTGCCGCGCGCGGACGGAATCAGCCGGTACAACCCCGACTGGGCGCCCGATGGCTCGATCGTCGTCTACGACGAGTCGACGTGTCCGGGCGGCGACGACGGACACCGCGACTGCAACGCGGACAGCGATCCGAGCGCCGTCGCGCGCGCCGTGCCGCTCTCGGGTGGCGCGTCGGTCACGCTCTCTCGCGCGATGGCGCCGGGCGCGATGGACGACGGTCGCAGCGAGCTCAACAACACCTTCCCGCGCTGGGCGCCGTTCGAGTTCGTGCTCGACTCGGGCGACACGGGTGATCGCCGCCTCATGTGGGTGAGCTTCGCGTCCACGCGCGCGTACGGCCTTCGCGCAGCGCCGGGAGGCAACGACGAGAGCGGTGGACGCGGGACCTACCTGTGGCTCGCGGCCGTGCTCCCCGAGTCGGTGGCCGCGGGCGAAGATCCGTCGTTCGCGCCGTTCGCGCTGCCCTTCCAAGATCTCGACAGCTCGAACCACATCGCGGTGTGGACGACGGAGTCCGTCGGCGAGCCGCCGCTCGAGTGAGCGCGCGCGCGATCGTGTTGCGCAGGTGATCGGCCTCGGTCACGGAGCGCCCCATGAAGCGCTCTTCGTTCGCCCACGGCCTCGCGTTCTCGCTCGTGCTCGTGATCGGCTGTGGTGATCCCGGCGGCTCCGACGCGGGTCTCGACGCCGCGTCGACGGCAGACGATGCGAGCCTCGATGTCCTCCTGGGCTTCGAGTCGGGCGCGGTCGATGGCGGGCCCGCTGGGGTGATCGCCGACTACTGCCGCCCGCTCGCCGAGGCGCTCTGCATGGCCGGCGACGCGTGTGACTGCGGTGAGGTGCTGCCGGGCGGCGAGCTCGACGTGGCTGCGTGTACCGCGCGATGGCAGGTCGAGTGCGAGGCCTCGTGGGGCCCGTTCGTGGCGGCGGGCGCGCGTGTCGATCCCGCGCGCGCGGCCGCGTGCGTGGCGATCGTGTCGGACGCTTCGCCCGAGTGCGGCGCGCCGAGCGCCGTCGCCGCGTTCGCGCTGTGCGAGCCGTTCGTGATCGATCCGTCGGCGATCGGAGAGAGCTGCGCGAGCCCCTACTGCGCAGGCGGCGCGGGCGTGTGCGCGCGCGACGGCGAGGGCCGCACGTGCGCGATGCGCGGCGCGGTGGGCGCCACCTGCGAGGACATGTTCGCGTGCGCGACCGGCCTCGCGTGCCTCGACGGAACCTGCGGCGAGCTCGGCGAGCAGAATGATCCGTGCACGAGCGATCTCGCGTGCGCGCCTCCCATGTTCTGCGGCCCCGGCGGCTGCACGATGCGCGTCGAGGCCGGAGGCCTCTGCGACGAGACGCGCGGCTGTGCGCACGGGCTCGTGTGCGACGACGCGCAGCGCTGCGTCGCGCGCACGGGGACGACGTGTGACGACACGACCCCGTGCGGCAGCCTCGAATTCTGCGCGTCGCCGCCGTCGTGTCGCGCGCCGCTCGCGGCCGGAGGCGCGTGCCGCGAGAACGCCGACTGCGCGGCGAGCCTCTACTGCGAAGACGCGAGCAAGACGTGTGTTGCGCGACCCACCGACGGCATGGCGTGCGCCAACGGCATCCTCTGCGCGCCGGGCGCGGGCTGCGACATGGACGGCGGCGGCACCTGCCGCACGCTCGGCGGCGCCGCGGGCGGAGGCGCGGGCGAGGCCTGTCTGTTCGGCGAATTCGGCCCGTTCCTCTGCGCGGCCGCGCTCGCGTGCTCGAGCGGCGTGTGCGCCGCGCTGCCGACCGAAGGCCAGATGTGCGCGGGCTCGGACACTTGTGCTGCGGGGCTCGGGTGCGCGTTCGGACCGGGCGGATCGATCTGTGTGGTGCCGCGCGGCGAGGGCGAGCCCTGCGAGAACCGTCAGGCGTGTCGCGAGGATCTGCACTGCGGCAGCGGCGGCACGTGCACCGCGGACGTCGCGATCGGCGAGACGTGCAGCCCGAGCTTCGGTGACTGCGGAGGCGCGTGCGTGCCCGACGCGAGCGGCGGCTTCGTCTGCAGCGCGCGCGTCGCCGAGGGCGCGACGTGCCTCGCGGACGAGGACTGCGAGGTAGACCTCACGTGCCTCGTGCGCCCCGAGGACACGCGCTGCCTCGCCGAGATCTGCCGCAGCCTCTGAGGGCGCGCGCTCACGCACGAAGCCCTTGATCGCAGCGTCCACGGTGGCACCCTCGCGCCGCGCCCGACGTCTCTGGACGGCGTCATGGAGAACGCGATGAGCACGACCACAGAGAACACCGACTCGACCGTCCTCGGCGCGCCGGCGCCGATCCTCGAGCAACAGTTCGTGGGCCCGGAGACGAGCGCCGCGCTCGCGGCGACGATGGGCGTGAGCGACGAAGAGTGGGCGCGCATCCTCTCGGTGCTCGGTCGTCAGCCTTCGTACACCGAGCTCGGTGTGTTCTCCGTGATGTGGAGCGAGCACTGCTCCTACAAGAGCTCGCGCATCCACCTGAAGACGCTCCCGACCACGGGTCCCAAGGTCGTGCAGGGCCCCGGTGAGAACGCGGGCGCCGTCGACATCGGCGATGGCTTCTGCGCGGTCTTCAAGATGGAGTCGCACAACCATCCCTCGTACATCGAGCCCTACCAGGGCGCGGCGACGGGCGTGGGCGGCATCCTCCGCGACGTGTTCACGATGGGCGCGCGCCCCGTCGCGAACCTCAACTCGCTGCGCTTCGGTCGCCCCGATCACCCGAAGACGCCGGGTCTCTTGCGCGGCGTCGTCGCGGGCATCGGCGGCTACGGCAACGCGATCGGCGTGCCCACGGTGGGCGGCGAGCTGCAGTTCGATCCGAGCTACGACGGCAACTGCCTCGTCAACGCGTTCAACGTCGGCATCGCGCGCAGCGCGGGCCTCTTCTTCGGCAAGGCCGAGGGCATCGGCAACGCGATCCTCTACGTGGGCTCGCGCACGGGCCGCGACGGCATCCACGGCGCGACGATGGCGAGCGCCGAGTTCGACGACGAGAGCGACAAGAAGCTCCCCACCGTGCAGGTCGGCGATCCGTTCCGCGAGAAGCTGCTCGTCGAGGCGTGCCTCGAGATCTTCGCGTCGGGCGCGCTCGCGGGCGTGCAGGACATGGGCGCCGCGGGCCTCACGTCGAGCACCGTCGAGATGGCGGGCCGCGCGGGCAACGGCGTCGAGCTCGATCTCGACGCGATCCCGCGCCGCACGAAGATGCTCACGCCCTACGAGATGCTGCTCAGCGAGTCGCAGGAGCGGATGATCATGGTCGCCAAGCCCGGCCGTGAGGCCGAGGTGATCGCGATCTGCGAGAAGTGGGACATCGATCACGCGATCGTCGGCAAGGTCACCGACACGGGCCGCTTCGTCTGCAAGGCCACTCCTGGCTACGACCCGCTCGCCCCTCGGATCCCGCGTGATCCGCAGGTCTTCGTCGACATCCCGGTGGGCGCGCTCACGGACGAAGCGCCCGTCTACGATCGACCGCAGGCCGAGCCGCCGCCAGTGGGCGATGCGGGACGACCGATGCCGGATCTGTCGCTCTTGCCGCACTTGCCTGGCGGCTTGAGCAAGACGCTGCTCGACGTGATCGGCTCGCCGAACGTCGGCTCGCGGCAGTGGATCTACCGCCAGTACGATCACATCGTGCGCGACGGCACGGTGTTCCGACCGGGGCAGAGCGACGCCGCGGTGATCCGCGTGTTCTGCCCCAAGGAAGACGGCGACTCCGAGAACAGAGACGCGATCGTGAAGTACCTGGCGCTGTCGTCGGACTGCAACGGTCGCTTCGTGCAGCTGCACCCGCACGACGGCGCCGCGATGGCCGTGGCCGAGTGCGCGCGCAACATCGTGTGCTCGGGCGCCGAGCCGCTCGGCCTCACCGACTGTCTCAACTTCGCGAGCCCCAAGAACGAGCACACGATGTGGCGCTTCGCTCGCGCGATCGAGGGCCTCGGCGCCGCGTGTCGCGCGCTCTCGGTGCCGATCGTCTCGGGCAACGTGTCGCTCTACAACGAGACGGACGGCAAGCCGATCCTCCCCACGCCGACGGTCGCGATCGTCGGTCAGCTCGCGTCGCCCGACGATCGCGTGGGCCTCGCGTTCCAGGTCGCGGGCGATGCGATCGTGCACCTCGGCAAGCCGAGCGGCGGAAACCTCGGAGGCTCGGAGCTCCGCACGCAGCTCACGGGCGCGGTCGGCGGCACGCCGCAGCGCATCGACCTCGACGCCGAGGTGCGCCTGCAGAAGGCGATGCTTCAGATGGCGCGCGCGCGCATCGTGCGATCCGCGCACGACGTGTCCGACGGCGGCTTCGCGGTGTGCGTGGCGGAGAGCGCGATCGCCGCAGGCCTCGGCGCGCGCGTGCGCATCCCGGGCGCGGCGAGCGCAGATCCGTCGATCCCGAACGCGGCGCTCCTCTTCGGCGAAGAGCCGAGCCGCATCGTGATCTCGCTCGACAAGGACGACGTGTCCGCCGCGCGCAAGATCGCAGCGGAGCACGACGTGATGTTCGAGGTGATCGGCGAGGTCTCGGGCGGCACGCTGATGATCGAGAGCGCGCTCGAGATCGAAGTGAGCCGCCTGGCGGACGCCCACCACCGCTGCCTCGAGCCGATCGTCGGCGCCTGACGCCGGTTAGACCAGACCAGCGATGTGCGGGGTGCGATCGGGCGAGATCACGACGGCGCTGAGAGGCCGCTCGGCGTCGTGGAGCTGCTCGCCGGGGTGAAGGCTGTCCGGGCGCGGCGTCTTGGGGTGCTGCGTGAAGTCCTTCGCGTGGGCGACGAGCACGGGCAGCGGCGCGACGCGCGCGAGCTCCGCCGAGACCGAGCCGCTGGCCAGTCGATCGAGGCCCGTGCGTCCGTGCGTGCCCACGACGATGACGTCTGCGTCGTAGTCGACCGCGACCTGCACGATCGTCTCGACTGGGGCGCCGAAGCGCACGTGGGCGTGAGCGCTCAGGCCACGGTCGAGCGCGAGCGCGTCCGTGACGCGGCTGCGCAGCTGCTCGAGCGCCTCGTCGAGACGGCGATCGTTCTCGGCGATTCCGCTCCGCGCCGACGAGGGATCCGGCACCACGTGAACGACGTGGATCTCCGCGTTCTCCATGCGTCGCGCGAGCGCGGCCGCGTGATCGAGAGCGTCACTTCCGGCGGCCTCGAGATCGTGGCCGACGACGATGCGGTAGCGGGGATGTTGGCTGTCCATGGCGGTTCCTCCGCAGGGAGACGCAGCAAGGCCCGATCCAGCGGTCGCGCATCGAACGCGGATGACGAGGGGCCGCGTGGCGCGCTACGCGTAGCGTCGTGTCCTCTCGAAGCACACCTCCTCCGATCACGGCGCGCGGGCCCCACGCGCTCGTGTTCGCGTCCACGCTCGTCTCGCTCGTCGCCAACTCGAGCGGTTGCTCGGGCTCGACCGACGAGCCGGCGTCGCGTCGTGGGTCGCGCGCCGAGCAGACCTCCGAGCCCGCTGCCGAGGCGCGGACGCCCGAGCGATCGCGACCGATCGACGACGTGCCGCCGCTGCCGCCGTCGAGCTACCCGATGCCCGCGCGTCTCGTCGCGATCGGCGACGTGCACGGCGACGTGAGCGCGTTCCGGCAGGCGCTGCGCACCGCGGGCGCCATCGACGTGGCGGATCACTGGAGCGGTGGTGCCCTCGTCGTGGTGCAGACGGGAGACCTCCTCGATCGCGGCGACGACGAGCCCGAGATCCTCGCGCTCGTCACGCAGCTCGAGCGCGAGGCGAGCGAGGCGGGCGGACGCTTCGTGGCGCTCAACGGCAACCACGAGGTGATGAACGCGCAGCTCGACTTTCGCTACGTCACGCCCGATGGCTTCCGCGACTACGCGCGCCATCGCGACGAAGCGGGGCGTGAGGCACGACGGCTGCCGAGCACCCAGCGCGGGCGCGGCGCTGCGTTCGAGCCGCGCTCGGCGATCGCGAGACAGTTCGCCGCGCGCAACACCGTCGTCATCGTGGGAGACACGGTGTTCCTCCACGGCGGCCTCACGCCCGCGGCCGCGGCGGTCGGCCTCGACGCGATCAACCAGGCGGCGCGCGCGTTCTTTCTCGGTGAGGGTCCGATGTCGCCGCTGCTCGCGAGCGAAGAGAGCCCGATCTGGCACCGCGGCTACGCCGTCGAAGACACGCCGGAGAGCTGCGCGCAGCTCGCGCAGGCGCTCGAGACCGTGCGCGCGTCGCGCATGGTGATCGGCCACACCGTGCAAGAGGGCGGCATCACGCACGCGTGCGACGGACGCGTCTTCCGCATCGACGTCGGCCTCGCGGCCCTCTACGACGGGCCCATCCAAGCGCTCGAGATCACCGGGCCGTATGCGCCTGCCATGGGCGGCACGGGCGGCACGCGCGTGCTCGAGGGCTCGCGGTGACCGACGAGGCGCGCTGAGCGATGGCCGACCTCCTCGTCGTCGCGACGCGCAGCGGTGAGCGGCTGCACGTGCCGCACGAGCTCACGCGTGCGGCGTCGTGGAGCGCGCGCTCGGCGCCACCATCCATCTCGTCGAGCGCAACGACGAGCGCGCCACAGCGCGGGAGCACCGAGGCGGTGCGCGTGTCAGACCTCGCGCCGTGAACGACCCGGCCCGCGATCCGAAGGCAAACAAGAGCAAGGGACGCCTCTCGGTGTTCGTCTCGTGCGCGCCCGGCCTCGAGCCGCTGCTCGCCACGGAGCTCGGGGCGATCCTCGGCGATCGCGAGGATCCGAAGCACGAGCCGACGGCGGTGCCCGGCGGTGTCGAGATCGGATGTGACCGCGAGGAGCTCGCGCACGTGCTCGTGCGGTGTGCGCTCGGCGCGCACGTGCTCGTCCGCGTCGCGCAGTTCCCGGTGCGAGACCTCGCCGTGCTCGAGGGACACGTCGGTCGCCTGGGGTGGTCGGGGTTCCTTCGTCGCGACGTCCCGCGTCGCGTGCGCGCCAACGCTCAGCGCTCGCGCCTCTATCACACGGGCGCGATCGAGGAGCGCGTGTACCGCGCGATCGCGGAGCGCCTCGGCGACGATCCGCCCGAGGCCGAGGGCGACGAGAGCGTGACGGTGAACGTCCGCTTGTTCGAGGACCGCTGCACGATCTCGATCGACGTCGCCGGGTCGCCGCTCCACCGTCGCGGCTACCGACTCGATCCGTACCGTGCACCCATCCGTGAGGATCTGGCGCGCGCGCTCGTCGTGGCCTCCGGCTGGGATCGCAAGCGGCCGCTCGTCGACCCGATGTGCGGCTCGGGCACGTTGGTGATCGAGGCGGCGCGCCTCGCGGTGTCACACGCCGCGGGGCTCGAGCGGAGCTTCGCGCTCACGCGCACGGCGCTCGACGACGGAACCCTGATCGGAGAGGCGCGCGAAGCAGCGCGCGCGCGCATGCGCACCGACGCGCCCGTGATCGTCGGTCGCGATCGTGATCCGCGCGCGGTCGCCGCGGCGCGCGAGAACGCGCAGCGCGCGGGCGTGAGCGAGCTGGTGCGCCTCGAGGTGGGGCCGCTGTCGACGACGCGCGACGCGCTCGGTGCCCTCGGCGTCACGAGGGACGTGCAGGTGGTCACCAACCCGCCGTGGGGCGGGCGTCTCGAGGCCGAGGACAGCCACCACATGGATCTGCGCCCGCTCTACGGCGCGATCGGCTCGCTCGTGCGATCGATCTCGGGCGCCACGCTCACGATCGCCGCGCACGACCGCAAGCTCGCGTACGCCACGGGCGTTCCGCTCGAGAGCGCGCTCCTCACGGATCTCGGCGGCCTGAAGGTCGCGATCATGCGCCAGCGCACCGGAGCTCCCGACGAGCGCAGCAGAGGCCACGACGAGCGCGAGCCGTGAGCGCGAAGAAGACCCGCATCGACGTACTGCTCGTGGAGCGTGGGCTCGTGCCGAGCCGCGAGCGCGCGCGCGCGGTGATCCTCGCGGGCAAGGTGTTCCTCGGCGAGCAGCGCATCGACAAGGCCGGCGACACCGTGGCGCTCGACGCGAACGTCACGCTGCGCGGCGACGACATCCCCTACGTCTCGCGCGGTGGCCTCAAGCTCGAGGGCGCGCTCGACGCGCTCGCGATCGTGCCGACGGACCTCGTGTGCGCAGACTTCGGCGCCTCCACGGGCGGCTTCACGGACTGCCTCCTCCAGCGAGGCGCGTCGCGCGTGTACGCGATCGACGTCGGTCACGCGCAGCTCCACGAGAAGCTCGTGCGCGACCCGCGCGTCGTGGTGATGGATCGCGTGAACGCACGCACGCTCGACGAGACCTCGCTGCCCGAGCCGATCGATCTCGTGGTGATCGACGCGTCGTTCATCGGCATGGGCAAGCTGCTCCCGGCCGCCAAGGCCGTGCTCCGCGCGCCGACGGACTCGCGCGAGGGCGGACGCCTGCTCGCGATGATCAAGCCGCAGTTCGAGGTCGGCCCCACGAACCTGAAGAAGGGCGTGGTGCGCGACGCGGCCGTTCGCGCGGCGGCGATCGAGAAGGTCGCCGAAGACGCGCGCGCGCTCGGCTTCGAGGTGGAGGCGATCCGCGACTCGGTGCTCCCCGGGCCCGAGGGCAACGTCGAGGCGTTCCTCTGGGCGCGTCTGACGATCTGAGCGAGCGCGTGACGGTCGAACGCGCGGTGCTGCGCGTGCTACACGCGCACGGGTGACGGACGAACAGCCCGCAGCAGGCGGGGAGCGGGCTGTCCGCCGCGAGCCCGCGACCGCCGAGCGTCGGCACGACGTCCTCGACGTGGTGCGCGCCATCGCCGCGGGCACCGTCCTCCTCACGCACATGGGCAACCCACTCCCGGAGGGCACGTGGGAGCACGCGGTCATCGACGCATACCACACGGCCCTGCGCTGGACGTTGTGGTCGAACGGTGGCCTGCACGGCGCGGTCATCGTCTTCATCGTGCTCAGCGGGTTCTGCATCCACATGACCGTAGCCAAGCGCGGCGCGTCGTCGTTCGACCTCCGTCGCTACGCGATTCGTCGCGCGGTGCGGATCTATCCGGTCCTCCTCGCGGCGATGGCGCTCGGCATCGCTTCGGAATGCGCGACGAACCCCACCACGGCTCCGCAGGTCGCGACGAACGCAGTCCAGAATCTCACGCTCGTCTCGGGGGTGCTCCCGCTGGAGGCCCCCCTCGGCAACCACATCCTCCTGACCGTGATCGTCGAGTGTCTCCTCTACGCCGTCTATCCATTGGGTCTCGCGGTGCTGAAGCGCGCGTCCTGGGGGACCGTCTTCGCGGCAACCTCGCTGGTCTACGTCGCCAACGTCGGCGTCATGCGGTTGGCCCACCCTGACCTGGTGTGGGCGCAGCGCAACCTCTGGGCCCTTCTGCTCTATTGGTGGTTCGGAGCATGGGCGGCCGAGCTCGCGTTCTCCGAGCGTCCGAGCCGGGTGCGCGAATGGCTGACGTGGCGGCGCTGGCTCGTCGCCGCGGCCGCCTATCTCGTCGTGTCGAAGGTCGGCAACGTCGTGCTCCATGTCTCGGGCTTTCATCTGATCGCGAGCGCTGCCCTCGCGCTCGTCACGGCAGCGTTCCTGACGCTCGCGCTGCGCGAGCCGTTCGTGCCCGCGCAGCCCACGGGTGCGTGGAAGCTGCTCTCTCGCGTCGGAGACCGCAGCTATTCGCTGTACGTCGTGCACTGGCCGGTGTTGACCGTGCTGCTCGGTCTGGGGCTCGGCGCCTCCGTGCTCGGCTACCTCGGCGTGCTCGCCGCCGTCGTCCTCGCTTGCCTGGTGATGTACGAGTGCGTGGAGTCCCCGAGCCACGAGCTGGCGTTGTCGTGGGGCTCGCGCTGAGCACGCGTTCCTCTGGGCGCGTCGGCGAGCGTAGGGGTCAGCGGGCGGCGATGCGGATCGTGCGGCTGCGGTGGCGGACGACGATCGCGTCCGTCTCTCGCGTGACCGTCGCGCTGCGGTCGCTGGTGACCGAGCGGAGTGAGCTGCCGTCGTCGGTCGTCGACCACACACGTCCGTCGGTGTCGGTGATCACGATCGCGCGACCGAGCGTCTCGACGGCCACGTAGGTCTGGCCGCCGCGTCGGCGCTCGACGAACGCCGCGCCGCCGTCCGTGCTCACCCACAAGCGCGCGTACTCGCCGACGGCGACGACGCGCGTGCTGTCGGGATCGATCGCGATCGCGAGCGGGCTGAAGGCACCTTGGCCTCCCGCGCCGACCGCGGGATCCCACTCGGACTCGCCCCAGGTGGCGCCGAGATCGTCGGTGAACACGACCGGCGCCATGCGCGCGGCGCCGAGCTGGCTCGGGTTGTCGGGGACGGCGGCGAAGAGGCGACCGTGGAGCGGGCCGCCGATCGGTGCGCGCGCGAAGGAGCGCGCCAGCCGCAGCACGCCGTAGCGTCCGAACGTGAAGCCCTCGGGCTGCCAGCACTGCGGCGGCTCCCACGCCGTGGGCGGCATCGGACATCGCACGACCGCGACGCCACCGCCGAGATCGAAGCGGGCGATGGGCGGTGGTGTCTGCGCGAGCGCGAGCCCTGCGGTGAGCACGCTGCCGAGCAACGCGACGATGCCGACGAAGCGTCGTCGCGAGCGCGCGGCCTGCGGGTCGCGGCTCATGGCGTGGTGCTCGGGACGCCGTCGGCCTCGGTGCGCGGACGGATCACGACGCCGCCCGTCGCGCGCGCGCCCGTGGCGGGATCGATGCTCGTGGTCGTCGGCGGGCCATCGCTCGACGTCGATCCCGATCCACTGCCCGTCGATCCACCGCCCGTCGATCCACTGCCTGTCGATCCACCGCCCGATCCCGATCCAGTGCCAGATCCATTGCCAGATCCAGTGCCAGATCCGCTCGCTGCGTTCGCCAGCTGGGCGCGAAGACGCGTCGCCTCCGCTTCGGCGGCGCGCGTCTCGGCGCGCTGCGACTCGAGGCTCGCGCGGGCTGCGTCTCGCTCGCTCTCGGCGGTGCTGCGCGCGGTGTTCGCGGCGTCGCGCTCGGCGCGCATCGCGTCGAGGTCTGCGCGCGACCG
Organism: uncultured Sandaracinaceae bacterium; assembly: GCA_964502175.1. GTDB lineage: Bacteria > Myxococcota_A > Polyangia > Polyangiales > Sandaracinaceae > JAFLCL01. The sequence continues at coordinate 17,310 of CAZCVE010000012.1, read as the reverse complement.
ATCGAGGAGTGCCTGCCGCGCCTCGAGGTCGGCGCGCTGCTGATCGAGCTGCGTCTGTCGCGTCTCGAGCTGGGCGCGCTGCTGATCGAGCTGCGTGCGCTGCGTGTCTGTCTGCGTGCGCAGGCCGTCGCGCTCGGTCCGCGTCTCGTCGAGCTGTCGACGTGCGGTCGCCAGATCGCTGCCGAGCCGCGTGATCGCGCCGTGCGCCTCGGTGAGCGCCGTCTGCTGCGCCTCGGCGTGCGTGCGCGCCTCTTCGAGCGCGGAGTGCAGACGATCGCGGGCGGTGCGGAGCTGCGCGGCGTTGCCTTGCGCGCTCGCGATCTCGGCCTCGGCCTCGTCGAGTTGGTTGAGCGCCGCGCTCGTCCGCTCGGACGACGCGGTGACGCGCGCGAGCGCATCGTCGAGCGCGCTGCCGAGCTGCTCGGCGCGCTGCTCTTCTTCTTGGACACGCTGCTCCGCCTCGAGGCGCTCGGTGAGCTCCGCGGCTTGCGCCTTGCGGGCCGAGATCACCTGCTCCCAGCCCCAGATCCCGCCCACCGTCGCGAGCACGACGCCGACGATCACCCACGGCGCGACGCGTCGGATCGTTCGCGAGCGCTCGACGGCGCGCTCCTCGGGCTCGGTGAGCACCGCGACCTCGCGCACGAGCTCGGCGGCGGTCGGACGCTCGTCGGGATCGAGCGAGAGCCAGCGCTCGAAGTACGGCGCGAGGAACGCGAGGCCGGGCCCTCTAGGTGGCGTGATCGGCGTCTTGGCGCGGCGCTCGAGCGACTCGCGATCGAAGGCGCCGACCTCGGGCACGCCGTCTGGATCGAGCGCCAGGCGCAGCGAGAGCGCGAGCGCGAAGACGTCGGCCGCGGGTCCTACGTCGGGCGACGGCGTGGGCCATCCGGCGGCGAGCTCGGGCGCGAAGTACTGCGGCGAGCCGGCGACGAGGATCTCGTCTTCGGTCGCGGCCACGCCGAAGTCGAGGAGGATGGGCAGCGTGTCCTCGAGCCCCGCGATCTTCGCGAGGAAGATGTTCGAGGGCTTGATGTCCTGGTGACGCAGGCCCTTCGCGTGCACCGCCGCGAGGCCACCCGCGACCTGCTCGAAGATGCGTCGCGCCTCGCTGCGTCCGAGCGGCAGTGACTTGTCGAGGTCCTTGCCTTCGTACCAAGGCATCACGAACCACAGGCGTCCGCCGAGCCAGCCGTGATCCTTGAACTGCACGACCGACGGATGGCTCACGCTCGCGAGCATGCGCAGCTCGCGCAGCTGCATGTCCCGATCGGCGTCCGTGTTGGCGCGCGCGAACAGCATCTTGAGCGCCACGACGTGGCCCGAGATCACGACGTCTTCGGCGCGCCAGACCTCGCCCTGACCGCCCGCGCCCACGTGCGCGACGAGCTTGTAGCGATCGCCGACGAGCTCGCCGAGGGGCAGCGAGCCTTCGTCTTTCTCGTCCTTCTTCGTGCGCAGCTCGACGGGTCGCTCGGATCGTGGCGTCGCGCCCTTGCGACCCATCAGCGTCACCTCGCGACGCGACGGACGATCCTCTTCCGCGAGCGCCGTGGGCGCGTGCGCGTCGGGTGGCGCGCTGGCAGGAGGCGCGCTCTCACGCTCGGGGTCGACGGACATGGGCGAGCGGAGAATAGCGTGCTCGCCCGAGGACGTTCGAGGCCGCTCAGAGCGGCGCGTCCCAGTGTCGCTCCCACGCGTCGCGATCCTCGCGTGTCATCCCGGCCTGCTCCTGGGCGAACGCGAGATCGGTGATCGGCATGCATCCCGCGCGCGGGTCGAAGGGCTCGGGGATCGGGGCGCCGACCGTCCAGACCTCCTCGGCGCGCGCGCCGTGCTCTGTCGCGAGGATCGCGAGCAGGCGTCGCTGTCGCCCTTCGATGACGAGCGCCTCGTCCTCCGCACCCGCGTTCAGCAGCACCGTGCGGATCACGTGGAGGCGCGCTTCGACCGCCGACAGCGGCCGGAGCTCCATGCTGCGCGGCGCCAACCGCACGGCCTCACGCCCCTCCGCGGGAGTGAACTGACCGCACACGAGACCGATCTCCCACAAGAGCCGGCGCACCTCCTCGCTGCTGCAGTCGAGCGCCCGGTCACGACGGGCGGGCGAGGCCTCGGCGGCGAGGTCGAACGCTGCGTCGCCGTGCCCGCGGATCGTGTCGAGGCAGAAGGCGTCGCAGACGAGGTCGCCCTCGGCTGGAGCCAGCCGCCCTGCGTCGGTCGTGACCTCGCCCACGATGCGCGCGTACCCCGCCTCGGCGGTGAGCGCGCGCCGCTCACGCTCGGTGAGGACGACGTCGTACATGAGCGCGTACGCCTCCTCGGCACGCCCCGTCTCGCGAAGGAGCTGGAGCTCCTCTGCCGCGCTGGTGCAGCCGCGCGCGTGGATCTGCGCGAGCGCTTCTTCGTCGCGTCGCGCGAGCCAGAGGAGCCAACGCGCCTGACGGCAGTCGCCGCGCTCGATCGCCGCGAGCGTTGCCCACTCGCGCTCTCGGAGGTCCTCGCTCGAGTCGACGAAGGCGGTGGCGAGCGTCTCACTGCGCGTGGGTCCGAGCAGGCGAACCGCGCGCACGAGGACACGCACCTCGCGCATGGTCGGCTGGAAGAGGGCTCGACCGCCCGGCCAAGGGATGGGGGTCAGCACCAACGCCAGCGCGAGCGCGCCGAGGACGGCGACCGTGCCCGTCCACGCGGGGACCTCGGGACGAAGCGCGGTGAGGACGATCGCTCGCGATGCGGCGTCCGGGTGCATCTCGGATCCACCGGACAAGCCGAGCACCGCGGCCGACTCGCGGAGACGTTCTCTCGCGACGCGCTCGACCGACCCGTGCGCGAGCACCCACTGACCTTCGATCACGTCGGCCGCCCTGAGGCTGCTCACGTCGCCCGCGCGCTCGAGGGAGCGAGCGTCCACGTTGGCGGCGACCCGCGTCGCGCGCGTGCGGCGGACGTCGACGAGCCCAGTGATCGGCACCAGGCCGGACCGCGTCTCGATCGCGAGGCCGGGCGCCGTACGCGTGGCGATGCACTCCGCGGACTTGCCGACGCGCTCGTGGAGCGAGCTCACGACCACGCGCTGCTCGGAGCGCGCGAACGACGCGATCGTCTGCTTCCCCGGAGCGCGCAGGCGTCCGACGATCCACACGCGCTCGCCCAACTCGGCCGTGTGGATCTGCGTGCGGAGGCCGCGCGCGAGCTCACGCGCGCTCCATGCGACGCGCTGTCCGACCAGGATCCAGCCCACCGCGAACGCCGTCAGCCCCACCAGGGTGCCGAGGATCGGGAGCACGAAGCGGCCGTGGGGGCCGAGCGTGAGGGCAGACGTGAGCAACTCATCGAGCAACGGCATGGCGCCTCTCCATCAGAGCGTGCCAGACAACGGAGTTCGACGAAGGTTCCCGATCGTGCGACGCCATCGTCATGGGCTTCGGCTCGATCCTCGTCCTGGCGCTCGGGCTCTCGATGGACGCGATGGCCGTCGCCGCCGCGCGCGGCCTCGCGGCGCCGCGGGTGCGGCCGACGCACGTGGCGCTGGTCGCCCTCTTTTTCGGCGGATTCCAGGCCGCGATGCCTCTCCTCGGCTGGCTCGTCGGCGCGACGTTCGGCTCGCTCGTCGCGGCGTGGGATCACTGGATCGCGTTCGTCCTCCTCGGAGCGATCGGCGCGAAGATGTTGTGGGACGCGCGCAGCGGTGACGACGAGGACACGGCGCAGCCGACCGCCGATCCGTTCGCGCCGCGCGTCCTCTTCGTGCTCGCCATCGCGACGAGCATCGACGCGCTCGCCGCAGGCGTCACGCTCCCGATGCTGCGCGCCCCGATGTTCCTCACGATCACGACGATCGGCGTGACCACGGCCGCGCTCAGCGCGGTCGGTGTGCTCGTCGGTCGTCGCTTCGGCGCGATGCTCGGCAAGCGCCTCGACGTGCTCGGCGGTCTCGCCCTAGTCGGCCTCGGGACCAAAATCCTCATCGAGCACCTCCGCGGCGCGGCCTGATCGCTCCGCGGAGGACGATGGGCGCGTGCCTTCGCAGGGCAGCTCCAGCCGCTCGAGGTAGTCGCCCCAGCCGCCCTCTTGGCTCACCACCGTCACGGCGAGCCGCAGCACGCGCGGCCCCTCGGGATCGCGAAAGATCGCGAGCGCGAGATCGACGTGACCGCCTTCGCCCTCGCCCGTGAGCGTCGCCGTGGCGTCGCGGCGCACGCACCGCTCGGTGTGGCTGATCGCGCCGCGATGTGTCGTGTGCCCCGCGCGCTCGAGCGGCGCGAGCGCGCTCACCGTGAGCACCTCGAGAGCGTCCTCGTCGAGCGCATCGCCGGGCGAGAGATCGATCATGATCGTCGTCTCGCCGCCTTCGCCTTCGGTCGCGTCGCCCTGGAAGGCCCACAGCGCGTGCTCGTTCTCGTAGCTGTCGCCGCCTTGCTCGTAGGCCTGCGCCTCGATCCACGGCGCGGGCATGAACGGCATGTCCGGGTGCGGGAGACGAAACCCCAAGCGCAGGTGCTCGATCCCGAGCGCGCCATCGGCGAGCCGCGCCTCGCGCATGGGCACGCGATCGCTCGACGTGAGCACGGCCTCCACGCGCGGCGGCGCCATGCGCGCGAGCATCACGAGCGCGATCGACGAGATCGCGGCGGTCACCAGCGCGAAGCGCACCGCGGTGGCGTTCGCGCGCTTGCGAAACAGCCACACGGCGGCGCCCGAGCCGCAGGCCACGAAGCCCGCGAGCGCGTACACGGACGGAACCGCCGCGTCGCGCGCGGCGCCGATCATGGGCTCGGTGAGGCCTTGTCCGGCGACGAGCGTGGCGACGCCCGAGGTCACGGCGAAGCTCGCGGCGAGCACGAGATCGAGCCGCGCGCGGCGATCGGGAGAGGTCATCGAGGTTTCAGCAGGCCTCGCGCCCCGTGGGCGCGAATGGAACATCGAGTTCCGGCGGATGGAATCGAACCATCATTCGTGGATCCAAAGTCCACTGTCCTGCCATTGGACGACGCCGGACCGAGAGGCGAGAGATAGCCGCGGAGACGCGGAGCGTCGAGATTCGAACGCACACTCGAGGACGCTCCGGCGCTTGGCGTGATGATCGCGCCCTCGAGCGACCACTGTGACGGACCCTCATGACGACTTTTCTACGATCCTCCCTCGCCCTCTCGTCCTTCGGCCTCCTCCTCGGCGTGGCGGGCTGCCCCGGCACGACCACCACGGAGGACGCGGCGTCCAGCCTCGATGCGGCGAGCGTGGATGCGACGCCCAGCGGCCTCGACGACGCGCACGTCGAGGCGGACGCGCCTTCGGGCGGCGACGTGGGCACGGACGCGCTGGCGTCCGTCGACGCCCCGGGGACCGACGCCCCCAGTCTCGATGCGGCCAGCGCCGACGCGCCCGGCCTCGATGCGCCCAGGCCGGATGCGCCCGGGCCGGATGCGCCTGGTGCGGTGAGCCTCACGCTCGTCGAGCCGTACGCGTACGGCAACTGCTTCATGGGTCCGTCGGATCCGCTCCTCGCGTCGTGGACGATCCGCGCGACGGGTCCCGCGGGCGAGCGCGTCGAGGTGGAGAGCGCGTCGCTCCGCGTGCGCGTCGAGGCTCGCAGCTACGACACGACGCAGGAGCTCACCCTCGACGCGCCCGGCTTCGACATCCCCGTCGGCGGCACGATCGATCACATGCAGCGCAAGAGCTCGGGCACGCCCTCGGTCCCCATCTGCATGTTCTGCAGCGACACCGTGGTCGGCGAGCTCACGCTGCAGGTCACGACGAGCTCGGGGCCACGGAGCCTCACCGAGACGCTCGATCTCGGCTGCGTGTTCTGACGTCTGAGGCGAGGTACGCTCGCGCCGCGTGAGCGTGCACGACCAGGACGACGGCGGCGGCGACGACGGGCAGGGCCCGTTCCGCGACAACGCGAGCCCGCCGAAGCCACCGAGGCCCATGTCCACGCCGGCCGTGGCCGCGCTCCCGTGTGTGCTCGGTGGCTGGTTCTCGCTGTGGCTCGCCGTCGAGGGCGTGGAGATCGGCCGGGTCGCCGGGATCCTGCTGCTCGCGCTCGGCGGCATGTTCGGCCTCTTCGGCCTGATGGACACGCGACCCACGGTCATCGACGGCGGCGCCGACGTGCTGGAGCCGAAGCGCGGCCGCCCCCTCGCCAAGCTCGCGCTCGGCGTGTTGCTCGGACCGATCGTGCTCGCCTGCGTGGGCTTCGGCCTCCTCCTCCTCACGTGCATGGGCCACTGAGTGGGCGCGCGAGCTTCGTCGATCGAGCGAGCGCTCAAGGTGCGGCTGCACGAGCAGCTCGCGGCCGATCCGGAGACGCACGCGTGGACGCTGTCGCTCTACCGCGCGGGTGAGCACCACCCCGAGACCGTGCACGACTACTTCCCGCACGAGGCCGCGCGACCGCGCTGGCCGTGGCTCGCCGAACAGCTCAAGCGCCACGCAGGAGACGAGCGCCGCCACACCGCGCTCTACGGCAAGGCGATCCGCGAGATGGGCCGCGCGCCGCTCGAGCTCGAGGGGCTCGACGTGCTCAACAACACGATCCGCAGCCAGACGCAGGCGACGTGGGCGATCCGCGACACGGACGGCCCCGAGGTCGTGCGCGTGCGCATCGCGCACTTCCTCGCGCACGCACATCACCTCGAGCAGCGCGTCGATCGGTCCGTGTGCTTCCACCTCGAGGCGTGCGAGCGCGTCGGGTCGTCGCGTACGCGGGGCGTGGCGGAGATCGTGGCGCGCGTGCAGGCCGACGAGGCGCGTCACGTGGCGAGCACGCGCGAGGCGCTCACCGAGATCACGACGACGCGCGAGCGCGACGCGATCCTCGGCGTGCACCGAGACGCCGAGAACGCGGCCGATCTCGCGTTCTCGTCGCGACAGATGCGGCACCTCTCGACGGCGTTCGCGTCGCGCTTCTCTCTCGTCGATCGCACGTTCTACGGCCTGACCTCGGTCGCGATGGAGCTCGGTCTCGCGATGCGGGAGACGGCCTCGGTGCGCTGGAGCTGACATGCAAGAGACCTCGCTCAAGCCCAAGCGCCGACTCGGAATGGCCGCCCCGCGCCCGACGCGCGGACAGACGATCGAGCGCATCGCCACGGAGCTCCGCGAGCTCGACGCCGATCGCGCGATCGCGCGCCTCCTCGCGCGCGAAGTCGATCGTCCGCTGAAGACCACGGTGAGCCTCTGCCCGAGCTGTCTCGCGCCGGTGCCCGCGATCGTGTTCGAGCGTGGACGTCGCGTGATCCTCGCGAAGCACTGCGCCGAGCACGGCGCGAGCGAGGCCGTGATCGAGAACGATCGGCGCTTCTACTTCCTCTCGAACAAGGACCGCCACGGGCGCCGCTTCGAGGAGTCGCGCGTCTTCCACATCCCCCCCTATCTCCGTGGGGGAGCCCAGGGCCTCGGGAACACGATCCTCTCGGGCGACGACAGCGCATGCTGCGCGCCCGGCGAGAGCTGCGAGACGACACCGGGCGCGAGCCTCGGCGAGCACACCGATCAGATGTCGAACCGCACGTGCACCGTGCTCGTCGAGATCACCGACGCGTGCAACCTCGCGTGCAAGGTCTGCTACTCGGAGAGCGCGGGCGAGCGTTTCATGCCGTTCGCCGAATTCCAGGCGCACGTGCGCGAGCTCGTGCGACGCAAGGGGCGCATCGACTCGCTCCAGATCACGGGCGGCGAGTCCACGCTGCACCCGCGCTTCTGGGAGATGGTCGACTTCGTCTGCACCGAGCCCGGCATCAAGAAGGTCTACGTGCCGACGAACGGCCTCCGCCTCGCGAAGGCCGAAGAGCGCGCGAAGTTCGCGAAGTACGCCGACAAGATCGTCGTGCTCCTCCAGTTCGACGCGCTCTCTCGCGAGGCCAACCAGACGATGCGCGGCGCGGAGCCCGCGGAGCTGCGCAAGCGCATCGTGGACGACCTCGATCGGCACGGCGTGCCGATGCAGCTCACGATGACGCTCGCGCGCGGCGTGAACGAGCACGAGGTCCCCGACGTGCTCGACGTCGCGCTCGACCACGACATGGTGAAGCTCGTCGCGATGCAGCCCGCGACCTGGTCGGGGCGCTACGAGCTCGGCCTCGATCCGATGGATCGCCTCACGCTCTCGGACGTGGCCGACGCGATCCTCGAGCGCGCGAACGTGCGGATGAAGAAGGACGACTTCGTGCCCATCCCGTGCAGCCACCCAAACTGCGGCTGGCTCACGGTGTTCCTCCGTCGCTTCGGCGTGGTGCACAACGTCGTGCGCTACGTAGACCTCGAGAAGGTGATGCAGGAGGTCGCGTACAAGACGCTCCTCTCCACGGACGAGCTGCGCGAGGTGGTGGGCACCGAGGACGCGTCGGTGATGAGCCGCGTCACGGGCTGGCTCGGCAAGCGCGTCGTGCGCTCGACCGACATGTTCTCGATCGCGATCAAGCCGTTCATGGATCGGCACACGTACGACCAAGACCGCATCGCGAACTGCTGCCACCACATCACCGACACGCACGGCATCTTGCGGAGCTTCTGCGAGTACAACGCGCTCGACCGACGCAGCGATCCGTGGACTCGCTTCCCGACGCGTGAGGGCGTCGGCAGCGAGCTCCCTTGAGCCCGAACCGATGCTCTCGCTCGCCGTCGTCTACGTAGGTCTCGCGGCGCTCGGGCCGCTGCTCTCGCTCGCGCAGCACCTGCGCCCCGCGCGCGAGGGCGTGCCCGCGATCGCACGTCGGGCCCGCGCGATCGACTGGCTCTACTGGCTGATCACGCCGCTCTTCTCGGGGCTCGTCTCTCGCGCGTTCATCGTGGCGATCGGGGCGCTGATCGCGATCGCGCTCGGCGGCCAGATCGGGCACGCCGACGACCTGCTCGCGTTCTTCGCCGAGCGCTCCGTGCTCCGCGCGCTGCCCGAGTGGGCGCAGCTGATCGTCTGCCTGCTGCTCGTCGATCTGCTGTCGTACTGGAGCCATCGCCTGCGCCATCGGGCGCTCTTCTTTCCGCTCCACGCGGTGCACCACTCGAGCGAGTCGCTCGACTGGCTCGCCGCCGCGCGCATGCACCCGCTCGACGAGATCGTCGACAACGTCGCGATCTCGGTGCCGCTGCTCTTGCTCGGCCCGGCGCCGTGGGTCTTCGTCGTGCTCGGCCCGATCACGCTGCTCTACACGCTCTTCAGCCACGCTGCGGTGGACCTGCCGCTCGGTCCCCTTCGCTTCGTGCTCGTCGGCCCCGCCTTCCACCGCGCGCACCACGCGCTCGACGCGCCGGGCGTGAACTACGCGGGCATGTTCGCGCTGTGGGATCTCGTCTTCGGCACGTTCCGCGATCCGGACACGATCACGGCGGTGCAGCGCTTCGGCGTCGAGGCGCCTGCGGTCGAGGAGACGTGGCGGGGTCACGTGGTCAGTCCCGTGACGCGTGTGCTCTTCGGCGACCGCGGCTGACGCCGCGAGGCCCGGCCCGCTCTGAACTCGGCAACCGCCTCCTGATCGCGCATGCTCGTGCGTTCCGAGGAGGAAGCTGATGCTCGGCTACCGGATGACTGCGTTCGCTGGACTCTGCTTGGGCGCGGTCGCGCTCGGCTCGACCGCGTCGGTGGCCGAGGCGCAGCGCGTGATCTCGCTCGAGTACACGCCCACGCGGCGCGCGCAGATCGCGGTGTGGATCACCGAAGAAGACGGCACGTTCCTCCGCACGCTGTCGCTCACGCAGTCGGTCTCGTACTTCGGCATCGGCAACCGTCCGGGCGCCCTCCAGATGAACAGCGGCTACCGCTGGCCCTACGGCCGACGCGAAGGCGTGCTCCCCGTGTGGGCCCATGCGCGCGCGAACGCCGACGGCGCCGCGCTCTTTCCGCGCGTGATCTTCCAGGACCGCGTGAGCGAGGGGCACGCGTCGCGCTCGTCGGTCGACGCGTCTCCGGACAACCACTTCTGTCTCGCGTTCCGCGGTCGCGCGGACGCCACGCTCGCGGGCCTCGACGCCATGTCGTGCGCGTCGGTGTTCACCAGCGACAAGGGGCGCTACGTCACCGACGAGGACGTCGCCGCGGGATACCGCGAGCCCGCCGAGAGCGCGCCCGGTGTGCAGGCGCCCTTCGCGCTCGATCGCTTCTCGCTCTATCCGCAGCGTCGTGACACCGCGCGCTGCACGAACGCGGGCTGCGCCGATCACGCGGACGTGGATCGCTACGCGGGCGACGCGCTGTCCGTGATGCCCGAGCTCGACGCCGTCACTGCCGCCACGCCGGCGGGGGACATGCCTCAGCTCTTGATGTTCTCGGTGCCCGACGCGTGGCCCGACGGCACCTACCACCTCTACGTCGAGGTCAACACCGAGGGTGACTACGCGCCCGCGTGGGACGAGCGGCGCTTCCCCACGCCGGTCAGCGATCGCTCACGCCCGACGGCCGAGCAGTGGGACGGCTGGGCCGAGACGTGGGGCTATCCGTACCGCGGGCAGCCCTCGATCGTGTACCGCGTGACGGTCTCGATCGGCGAGACGACCGTCGTCGGCGCGGAGCAGCCGATCGGCTACGGCTCGATCGATGGGCGCGGCAGCGAAGGCGGCGCGATCACGTCGATGGACGGCACCATCATGGACGACCCGACGCGCGCGCCGGGCAGCGGCGTCGATCGCCTCCACGAAGACGTGAGCGGCTTCCGCGTGCGCGTGCGCAGCCAGGGCGTCGAGGCGTGCCTCGAGAACGACGCGCCCTCACGCATCGAAGGGCTCGTCGTGTCGCAGTACGTCGAGCGGCGCGACGCACACCGCTTCGCGCACCTCGAGATGACGGCGCCGAGCGACGATCAGGGCGTCGCGCTCTACGAGGTCCGCTTCTCCGAGAGCCCGATCACCGACGAGGCGAGCTTCATCGCCGCGCGACCCGCGAACGCCGCGACCATCGAGATCCAGGGCCTCGAAGTGCCGACGACGACGCCCGCAGGCGAGACCATCGCCGTCGACCTCGGCGGCCTCTCGTACGAGCGCCACTATTGGATCGCGGCGCGCGCGCGCGACCACTGCAACGCCGCAGGCGAGATCGCGACCACCGAGTTCACGACGCCGCCCATCGAGTTCACGACGGTCTCGCCGTGCTTCGTCGCGACGGCCGCGTACGGAACGCCGATGGCCGACGAGGTCGGTGTGCTGCGCCGGTTCCGCGATCGGCACCTGCTCACGAACCCGATCGGCAGCGAGCTCGTCGCGCTCTACTACGCGGTGAGCCCGCCGATCGCCGACGAGATCGCGGGATCCGACGCCGCGCGCTCGCTCGTGCGCACGCTGCTCTCCCCGATCGTGGGCATCGCGGGCGCTCTCGACTGACCGGCCCTCGGGACGCTGAGGCGAGAAAAGCACGGGCGCCGAGGCCCGCGGGACTTCCGCTTTGGCCATCCGCGGAACATCCTAGCGACCTGGCCTTTCTCGCCTTCGGAGCTTGCGACGTGACCTCGACCCGACGCCCGAGCCCTTTCGTCCACACCCTCGCCCGTAGCGCCCTCACGGGTCTCGCCGCGCTGGGTGCCTTCTCGGGCGGCTCGCTCGCCTTCGTCGAGGAGGCCGAGGCGCAGCGCATCATCGACATCGAGTACACGCCCACGCGCCGCGCGCAGATCGCGGTGTGGCTCGCGCGCGAGGACGGCACGTACATCCGTACGCTCTCGCTCACGCAGGCCGTGTCGCTCTACGGCATCGGCAACCGCCCCGGCGCCATGCAGATGAACAGCGGCTTCCGCTGGCCGTACGGGCGCCGCGAGGGCGTCCTCCCGGTGTGGGCGCATGCGCGCGTCGACGCGGGTGGCGATCCCTTCCGCCGCGTGATCTTCCAGGACAGGACGAGCGAGGGACACGCGTCGCGATCGTCGAGCGACTTCTCGCGCGACGACCACTTCTGCTTGTCCTTCAACAACGCGACCACACAGCGCGACGCGCTCGACGCGGTCTCGTGTGCGTCGGTCTTCAACAGCGACAAGGGTCGCTACGTCACCGACATGGACGTCTCCGCGGGCTACCGCGAGCCGGCGGAGAGCGCGCCCGGGGTGCAAGCGCCTGCGCTGATGGGGCTCGACTCGCTCTACCCGCCGCGTCGCGACGTACGCCGCTGCGGCGATGCGGGCTGCTTCGATCACGTCGACGTGGAGCAGTACTCGGCCGACGCGCGTCGCGTGATGCCGGAGATCGACGCCGTCACTGCGGCCACGCCTCCGGGCGAGGTCACGCAGCGCATCATGTTCACGATCCCCGACGACTGGACGAGCGGCACGTACTTCGTGTTCGTCGAGGTCAACGTCGAGGGCGACTACGCGCCGTCGTGGGGCCCCACGCAGTACCCCACGCCCGTCTCCACCGCGGCCGCGCCGAACGAGCAGTGGGACTACTGGGCGATGAACTACGGCTACCCGTACCGCGGGCAGCCCTCGGTCGTGTACCGAGTGCCCGTCGAGATCGGCGAGACGATGGTCGCCGGCACCGAAGAGCCCATGGGCTACGGGTCGGTCGATGGTCGCGGCCCGATGGGCGGCGTCGTCACGCCGATGGACGCGACGATCGTCGATGACCCGACGGGCGCGGCAGGCAGCGGCGCCGATCGACTGCGCGTCTCGCCGCAGGGCTTCCGTGTGCGCGTGCGTGCGCAGGCCGCCGAGGCGTGTCGCCTGAACCGCGGCCCGACGGCGATCGAGGGCCTCCAGATCTCGCAGTTCCGCGAGCGACGAGACGCTCACCGCTTCGCTCACCTCGCGATGCTCGCGCCCTCGGACGACGAGGGCGTCGTGCAGTACGAGGTGCGCTACTCGCAGACACCGATCACCGACGACGCGAGCTTCCTCACCGCGCGCCCCGCGAACGCGGCGAGCCTCGAGATCGAGGCGCTGCAGGTGCCCGTGAGCGCTGCGGCGGGCGAGCCGATCGAGGTCGACATCGGCGGCCTGGCGTTCGAGACGCACTACTGGGTCGCCGCGCGCGCGATCGACGCGTGCAACACGGCGAGCCCGCTCGCGATCACCGAGTACACGACGCCCGCGATCGAGTTCACCACGGTGTCGCCGTGCTTCGTGGCGACCGCGGCCTACGGCACGCCGATGGCTGACGAGATCGGTGTCTTGCGCCGCTTCCGCGATCGACACCTCCTCACGAACCCCGTGGGCGAGGCGCTCGTCGACGCCTACTACGAGGTCGGGCCCGACCTCGCGGCCGTCATCGCCGAGGACGATGATCTCCGCGCGAGCGTGCGCACGATGCTCGCGCCGATCGTCTCGCTCGCGCGCTGGATCGACTGACCGCACGGGGATGGGTACGAGCGAGGCCTGCCTCGCCCTACACGACGGGGGTCAGGCGGGGATCGCGACGACGACGGCGGTGGTGTTGTGCCAGCCGTCGCGCTTGCCGCGTGATCGCGCGATCTCGCCGTACGTGAAGAACCCGGCGATCGGTGTCTTGGGAAAGACGCCCTTGATCGCGTCGAGCTCGCGCGAGACCTGATCGCCCAAGATCGCCGCGCGACACACGCAGTCGAACACGAGCACGGCGGCGGCCGGATGGCTCCCGAGCGCGGCGTGGGCCTCGCGCGCCGCGTGCTGCGCCGCGCTCACCATCTCGTCGGGCTCGCCGTCGAGGATCGCGATCGTCGTGCCTTCGGGGACGTCGGCCGCGCAGGTCAGCGCGCCGCTTGCGTCGACCGAGAGCGGCGCGCGCGCGGTGCGCAGCTCGTCGAGGAAGAAGAGGCCGAGCTCGTTCGCGATCATGTACGGGCCGGCGCCCGTGGCCGTCAGCGTCACGCCGCGCGCGCGCGCGTGCGATCGATAGAGCTCGAACGCGGGCGCGCCGTCGATCTCGTGCACGACGTTGCCCTCCGACTTCGTGACCACGTGCCGACTCTCGTTCGGGCGGAGGCCGTGATCGACGCCGACGCCGAAGCGCTGCGCGCCGAAGAAGTGCAGCACCGCGGCCGCATCGCTCGCGGCGCGCGCGCCCGCGCCCACGTGCGTCGCGGCGAACGCGCCTTCATCGCCCGCCGCGCCGCCGACCACCTGCTGGAACGTGCGCGTCGACTTGAGCACTGCCTGCACGATGCGATCGCCCGTGCCCGAGAGGCCATCCACGAGCACGACGCTCGTGCTCGACGGCAGCCCCGCAGACGTCGCGCGCTTCTGCGCGTCCGCGTAGCCCTCGCAGAGCTGTGCCGCTGCGCGATCGGGCTCGGCCTTGGTGCCGGTGGCGAAGCCGCGGAGCGCGATCATGTCCGTCGCGAGCAAGAGCACGACGAGCCCGCTCTTGATGACGCCGCGCTCGGTGAGCTCCCCCGCGGTCGTGCAGCCGATCGCCTCGACGCCCGGCACCATCGCCTCGATCGACGTGAGCGCTCACAAGCCTGTTCCTGCACCGATGGTCGTTTCGGCGCGCAGGTGTGTAGCGCGGCAGGAAATTACGGAATGTGTGTGTGCGGAGGCGATCCCACCGATGCGGGCGCATCGGATGTGAGCGAACTGGATGCGCGTGAGTTGGACGCGAGGGAACTCCCGGATGTCGGACCGGCCGAGCCCAGTCACGATGTCGACATCCTGTTCATGGTCGACAATTCCAACTCCATGGCGGAAGAGCAGACGTCACTCATTCAAGCTCTACCCGAGCTCGTGCGCGCGCTCGCGACGGGCGATGTCGACGGTGATGGCGTGGCGGAATCTCGAGCTGCAGCGACGCTCCACGTGGGCGTGGTGACGCCGGACATGGGGGCGGGCCCCAGCCGTGACACGCCTACGTGCGCAGCTGGTCTCGGCGACGACGGGCTGTTGCGTTCCCGAAGTCGTGACACGACGGCACCGTGCATGGCGACCTATCCGAGTGGGATCTTCGAGTTCGACGGTGCGCGCCACGAACCGATCGAGTTCGCGAGCACGGTGTCCTGTGTGCTCAATATCGGGACAGGCGGCTGCGGATTCGAACAGCAGCTCGAGGCGCCACTCAAAGCGTTGACACCGGAGTCCGCTCACACGTGGACGGCTCCCGGCTACCTCCCGCCCCGGTTCCTCGATGCGTCGGGTGAGCCAGATGCCGAATCCGGTCACGCCGACGACGCACACACTGGGTTCCTGCGCCGAGACTCAGTCCTCGCGGTCGTCTTGCTCACGGATGAAGAGGACTGCTCAGTCCAGGACTATGGTCTCTTCGCGCTCGACGATCCTCGCTTCGAGGACACCCCACTCAATGTGCGTTGCTACACGTTCGCCGCCCCGACCGACGACGTGCTTCACCCCATCGAGCGGTATATCGACGGCTTCGTAGGACTGCGCACTCACCCCGAGAACCTGGTCTTTGCTGCCATCGTGGGCATCCCGCCCGCAGTCGAGCCTGCGAGCGATCCGCCTGACTTCGAGGCCATCCTCGCCGATCCCGCGATGATGTGGCGACCGACCTCGGACGGAACGAATGCCATGCCGTCCTGCAGCAGCGTCAACGGCGTTGCCTACCCGCCCACGCGCATCGTTCGTGTGGGTCAGGGCCTTTCTGAACGAGGGGCGTCTGTGACGCTCCACTCGATATGCAACGAGAGCCTGACGTCGGCGTCGCGCTCGATCGTGACGCACATCGCGGAGCGACTTGCCCCGTAGCGGCCTCCCTCGCTCCGACTCACGACGTCGTGAGCCACGGGAGCGCGTCGAGGTGCCGCGACAGATGCGGACAGCGTCTCCGCGCTGGTCGTCCGTTCAGGTGAGTTGTGCGCCGCCGTGGCTCGCCGGCGCACCCAAAACTGCTCCGTAAATATACGTCCCTGAATAGTGTCGGCGTATTGTGCCCGTATTTGTGGGCGATTTCTCCGTTTCGTGTCGATGCGTGCGTGGCTTCGCGAATATGTGCTGAGGCTCCGCGAATATGTGCCGATGCTTCGCGAATATCCGCGGCGCTTCGAGAGAACGAAGCGGCGAGCGCGACAGCCTGGCGGCGCATCGCTGGAGATACGTTTCTAGCCCTTCGTGAGCCAAGGCAGCGCGTCGAGGTCGACGTTGCCGCCGCACAAGATGACGCCCACGCGCTTCACGTCGCTCGGCAGCTTCGCCTGACCGCGACCGATCGCGACGGCGACGCTCACGCCGGCGCTCGGCTCGATCACGAGCTTCATGCGCTCGAAGACGAGCTTGGTGCACTGCACGATCGCGTCCTCGTCGACGAGCACCACGTCGCTCACGAGATCGCGCACGACGGGGAACGTGAGCGCGCCGAGGCTCGTGCGGAGGCCGTCGGCGATCGTGAGCGCGGGCTTCTGTCCCACGATCGCGCCCGTGCTCCGGCTCTCGAACGCGTCCGACGCGAGCGCGGGCTCGGCGCCGATCACCTGCACGCGCGGCGCGAGCTCTCGGTACGCGATCGCGATGCCGCTCGTCATGCCGCCGCCGCCGAGCGGCACGATCACGGCGTCGAGATCGGGCGCCTGCTCGAAGAGCTCGAGCGCGATCGTGCCCTGGCCCTCGATCACGTCGGCGTGATCGTACGGAGGCACGAGCGTCGCGCCCGTCTCCGCGGCGATGCGCGACGCGGTCTCTTCGCGGCTCTTCTGCGTGGGCTCGCACGGCACGACGATGCCGCCGTAGCCGCGCACCGCTTGCCGCTTCACCTCGGGCGCGTTCGTCGGCATGACGATGTGCGCGCTGATCCCGCGGATGCGCGCCGCGAGCGCGAGGGCCTGCGCGTGGTTGCCCGAGCTGTGCGTGACCACGCCGCGCTTCGCTTGCTCGTCCGTGAGCTTCAGCACCGCGTTCATCGCGCCGCGGATCTTGAAGGCGCCGATGCGCTGGAGGTTCTCGCACTTGAAGAACAGCTCGCGCGCGACGCCGTCGGCCGAGGCGCGCTCGTCCATCGTGCGCGACGTGAGCACCGGCGTGCGGTGGATGTGGGGCGCGATGCGCGAGAGCGCGGCGCGGATGCCCGCGAGGTTCGTGGCGTAGTCGGGCTGCGTCATCGATCGAGCACCCGGACGGTGACTGCCAGTCGATCTCTCAGTCCGCTCAGATCTCGTTCCAGTCCACGAGGGTTCGCGAGATGGCCGTCGCGGTCGAACACGATGCAGACGAGGTGTCGAACGTTGGGATGAACCTTGTAGTGCTCGATATCGATCGCGAGTTCATCACCAACCGTCGATGACTTCATGCCGGTTCGGCTGTGCTTCAGTTCCACTGCCGTGCGATATTCGGGCAGGAGAAAGTCCATGCGCTTGGCGCTGCCCGCGTGGGTCGGCACCCAATCTTCGGGCCTCACGTCATCGAAGAACATCTGGGTGTCCGCCTGGTTTGGTGGGTGTGAGCGCATGAGTCAGGCGTGACGCGGCGA
>CAZCVE010000011.1:0-190528 GCA_964502175.1 uncultured Sandaracinaceae bacterium | reverse complement strand
AGGCCTCCACGCTCGAGAGGAGGCGCTTCTGGAGGTTCACGAAGACGAGGCGACCCCGCCCCTTCTCCGGGCGCATGAGCTTCGTGTACTCCGCGAGCATCTCGCTGAGCGCCAGCTCCACCGGCTCGCTGGCACCGAGGTCCGCGGTCTCCCCGCGCGAGGGTTCCTTCTTGCGCGGGTCGAAGGTGGTGTTCTGGGCCTGCCATCCACGAGAGGCGTCGTGGATGAGGTCCACCTGCACGAGCTGACGCACGGGGAACGAGTCGACGCCGAGCTGCCGGAGATCCTCCTTCAACCGCCGGACCATCACCGCCTCGAGCTGGCCGGCGCCGCGCACCTTCACGCCTCGGGTGAAGCGCTGCGGGTCGAGGATCTCGAGGAGCGCGGAGAAGCTGTTCGAGTGACCGTTGTGCGGGGTGGCCGAGAGGAACAGTCGGTTCTCGAAGCGAGGCGCGACGTCGCGGATAACCTTGGTGATCTCGGAGTCGATCGCGTACTTCGTCGCGCTCGCGGGGGCGGCGACGTGCGCTTCGTCGAGGACGAGGAGGCTCTTGCGCGCGCGCCCGTCGCCCTCGCCGGAGGCCGTGAGCGTGGAGAGGTGGGCGAGGAGCGTGTCCCTGTACTCGGGGCGACGGACGAGAGAGTGCGTGATGATGAAGCGCTGGTGCGTCGACCACGGGTTGATGCCGAAGCCTCGCTCCTGACGCCGGCGCGCGATGAACGCGCGGCTCATCACCTCGAAGTGGAGGCCGAAGCGCCGCAGCATCTCGGCCTGCCACTGGAGCGCGACCGAAGACGGGCAGCACACGAGCATGAACTCCACGCGCTGACGCAGCAGCAGCTCCTGCATCACCAGGCCAGCCTCGATGGTCTTGCCGAGGCCAACGTCGTCCGCGATGAAGAGGTTCGCGCGCGGGAGGGACAGGGCCTTCCGTAGGGGGGTGAGCTGATGGTTCAGGAGCTGGATGCCGGCCCGGAAGGGGGCCTGGAAGAGGCGTGCGTCGGTTGCGGTGACCTGGCTCCACTTGATGGCGTGCAGGTACGCGGCGAAGCGCCGGGGCGGGTCGATGCGCTCGACGTCCCCGAGCCCATGCACCTCCGGCTGGATGACGCGGGCGCCCAGCTCCAGCTCCCAGAGGACCTCGAGCGCGTCCCCGGAGTTGTCGTCGTCGAGGCAGACCATCCGGATGCGGGTGGCGTGTCGCTCGGCGGGTGGAGCGATGACCTCCTCGACCAGCCACTGCCGATGGCGGCACGAGACGATGTCGCCCGCCCGCGGGGCGTAGCGGGGCACCTCGTGCGCCCGGAACAGCGGTGGCGGCAGGACCGACGTGGCGCCCCCGTGCGCCTGGAGTAGCCGCGCCTGTAGCTCCGGCCTGGCGCGCCCGGAGGCATCGACCTGGTGCGCCCGGCAGGCCGCCCTCAGCTCGTCGCGCCCCAGGCGCCCCAGGAGGTCCCGGAAGAGCACCCTGCCGGACCCCGACAGGGCCTCAGCGAGCGCTTCCCGGCCGAGCCCGGGATCAAGCGCCACGCCGTAGTCCCGGCCCAACTCGAGGAGCCGGGGCTTGGGCAGCGTGCCCAGCACGGTGCGAGAGGTCGCCATCGCCGGCGCGGATAGTAGATCAAGGGCGTCGCCTGGTGGACGGCTCACAAGCTGGGCGTCACCTCCCCGCGGGATGGTTGTCCGATCCGGGCTCCACGAGGCCGCTGCTGGCCGGTAGCCGACCGCGGGCTGCTCACGGTGGGGCTTCGTTGTCTCGGGTGCTGGACCGGGACTGCTCAGCCAGGGTGGGCTCCGTGTGGGGCGCCTCGGCGACGGCCGCGACGACCGGGGCGAGGACGTTCGCAAGCTCATGACGCAGCTGCCCGGAATGCGCCCGGACGACTTCGGAAATGTCCTCGAACACTGGGAAGTGTTGCGCGAGAAGGGGCAGCGCCTCTGCGGATGCGGCGTGGAAGTCCGCAGCCGCCGCTTCGGCCTGTCTCGAGGTGCGCCCGGCAGCTAGCATCGCCCCGCCGATCTGGTCGCCGACCCTCCGCCGTCGCTTCTCGTCGTATGCGCGAGCGTCGCCGTGCTTCCTCTCTCGTGCGAAGGCGGTGGCGCTATCGGTGTGCCCGGGCACGGTGAGGTCGAGGCCTCGGCGTGCGGCGTCAGCGAGGGTTGGCAAGGAGCGCCTGGAGTGCCCGGACTGCTGGATGAGGCGCAAGGCGACGGTCAGCAGTGAGCCTGGGAGTTGGCCGGAAAGGACCCGATGCACGTCGATCGGATTCCACCGCGCGAAGAGGCCAGGCAGGGCTGCGATGATGTCGTCGGGGCTCGCGAGCCCGAGAGCAACGAGACGCCGCAGGCGAAGCTCCATACGGGTCACGGACTCGTGACCCGGATAGTGGCGGCGTGTCTTGAGGCGCCGTGAGCCTCCGGCGGCAAAGCCGTCGGCGTGCTCGGCGTGCAGGTCGTAGACCGCCATCTTCGCTGCGTTCGAGCCCGATCGCCGGTACGTCGCTGCGAAGGGGAAGTCACGCCGCGTCCAGACCTCGAAGTCGTGCCCACGGCCCCCGTAGACCTCGAACACACGGTCAAACGCACACGCGAGGTCGAGCGCCACGTCGACGGCCGCGAGCCGGACGCTGGACGGCTCGGCCAGGGGGCGGAGGACGAAGTCGACCAGGGCGGGCGCCAGGCCACTGGCGAAGGCTGACCCCGACAGCTCTAGCCGAAGCGACGCAACTCGAGGAAAACGCCGATCCAGATACAGCTTCGCCAATGTTGGCATCAGCGGCTCGGATCCACGGTCTCGTCTCGCCGCGCAGTACTCACGAAGGAGGAGCACCTGCCGGTACGGCCGGGAGCCGGGCAGCAGTCTCGCCTGGACCTCCAGTCTCGGAAGCAGCCCCACCGACGTCCAGATGGCGCATGGGAGCAGGAAGTGCCCGTCGGCTCGAGTCCGGCGGATCCAGGCCGGGAGCGGGCTGCGGGCGCGATCGGCGAACAACGCCAGGTAGTCGAGGTTCAACCCGAGCACCTCCGGCTCTTTCAACGCGGACATCTCACCGAACCGGGCCGGTTCGTTCCGGAACAGCTCCGGATAGTGCGGGAGACCGCGGCTCCATGGGTCCAGCGCCGGGTTCAGCGCCTCCACAGCTCCGTGTGTTACTAGGCCGCGAAGATCGGTCGATGGCTGCCGGTCGCCTGACAGCCACCGTCGGACCGAGCGAGGGCTGACCTCGGCATGGCCCGCAAGCTGCCGGATCTTCTCGGGTTCCAAGGCGACGAGCACCCGGGCTGCCGCCAGCTCGAGGCTGCGGCGTGGCTCGTCGCCAGGCGCAGGGCGTGGCGGGGCGTGGACCACCCCGGAACCCCACTCCCGGACGAGCCCCGCGAGCTGCGCTGCCCGCGTGACATCTAGCCCGGCACGTCCGTCGAGAACCTTGGCCCACATGGCGTGGCTGCCGCCGAGGAGGCGGCTGAGCGCCCGAAGCGAGATGCCGCGCTCGACCAGAAGTCGGCGCAGGTGCTGGCGCTGTTCGTCGGAGAGTCGGTCTTTCCGGATTCCGGGCGAGCGCCCGGGAGGGAAGGCGTGCCCTGTTTGTCCGTTCGTGTTCGTCGTGGTGCGGTTCACTCCACGTAGGTAGCGGATAGTGACCTGGGCTCTGACGAGACCCGGCCTGCGGCTCCGGTCCGATGCGTGAGGTCAGCGTCGAGGCTCCTCTGCGGCGGCGACGTCGGGGACCCGATGCGCGGCGACCTCCGACGGGGACCCACCGGCGAGGTTGTTCCGTCCGTCACGGCGAGACAGAGTTGAGCCGGCGGTCGGGCCCTAACGTCGGAGCGCGACGTCGCGCTCGCCTGAAAGGGTACGGGTAGCTGGTCGTAGGCCCGACCGCCGCCCCACATGACGCTGTACACGCCGCGCTTCGACCTGCTCACCTCCGCGTCGGACCTCGACCGGGTGGCGTCCGTGCGTACCGGAACGGTCGAGCGCGTGCTCGGGTCTCCGCGTGCGCACCTCTACAAGCGCCACGACATCCCGAAGCGTGACCGCTCACGGGGCTACCGGACGGTCTGGGAGGTCATCGACCAGGATTGGGCGCGCGGGCTCCGGGTCCTGAACCGTCACTTGCGGGCGTACCTCCTCGAGCAGCGCAGCCTGCCAGGCGAGGCAGCCCATGGATATGCGGTCGATCGCTCCATCGTCACGAACGCGCGCGCGCACCTCGCTGCGCCCGCGATCGTTCGGGCGGACATCGCTAACTTCTTCGGAACCATCACCGCCGAACGTGTCGCTCGGACGCTCGAGACGACAGGGCTGACCGCGGAGCTGTCCGAGTTGATCGCGACGCTCTGCTGCGTCGACGGGCGGCTCGCGCTCGGGCTCGCACCGAGCCCGACGATCGCGAACGTGATCGCCGATCCCGTGGACGCACGATTCGCCGAGCTTCTCGGCCCGCGCTCGTCGGTGCGGTACACCCGCTACGCGGACGACCTAACGTTCTCCGGTCCCGAGGCGGAGCTGCCGTCCGAGCCCGAAATAGCGGGCGTCCTCGAACGAGAGGGATTTCAGCTCGCGTCGGGCAAGTACCGCCGAAAGAAGCGCGGGCAGGCCGTTGTCGTCACCGGCCTTAGCGTGTTCGATCCCAATCGCCCACGGGTGCCGGCGAAGTTCAAGCGACGGATCCGGCAGGAACTGTACTTCATCGAGCAATACGGACTCTCGGACCACGCCCACCGGACCAACTACAGTTCCGAGCAGGCGTGCATCAACCGACTCGATGGCCGCATTCAGTTCGTGCGTGGTGTCGAGCCCGAGATCGGCCGGCGCTTACACGAGAAGTGGACGTTGCTCCTCGCGAAGGCCGGGGCGCGGGTCACGTGGGAGTCGCGCGGCCTGGCCCGGGCACCCGCCACGCTCTTCGTGGACGAGTCGGTCATCACGACGCGCGACGTCGCGAGGAAGGCGGACGTCCAGGTCATCGCGATGGCGATGGTGATCGTGCGCGACGTCGAGACCGTGCGGACCCGGCTTGCGACGTTCGCTCACGATCTCCGGAAGGACTGGCGCAGGACCGGCACCGGCGGGAAGTTTCTGGAACTGGGCGTGCTCCACTACGCGGATCTCTCCGAGGATGTTCGCGCCGCGCTCGCCGAGTTGCTCGAATCGCTCCCGTTCCGCGCGTTCGTCGCGTACGACGTGCTCGACGGCAGCGTCCGGTACGACGAGGCGTGGTTGCGGCTCTACCGATCGCTCCTTCGTGGGCGCTTCATGGCGCTCGACGGATCGGAGGTGTCGCTGGTCGTGGAGCAGGGCACCGTCGTCGCCGACGAGATTCGCCGCGCGACGACCGACGTCTTCGAGGGCCTGCTCGCAGCCGCGGCGCGCCGGCCCACGGCCGTCCGCGACGTCGCCGTCGTATCGAAGACCGACGACGCGGGGGTCTGGCTGCCGGATGCCATCCTCGGGATCTTCGGAGACTATGCACGGGCTCGAGGCGGTTCGGCGCGAGCGGTGGTTGCTCCGGAGAAGCGACCGGCCGCGGAGGCTCGCTTCGAGCGCCTCCGCGACAGGATCAGGATGGTGCGGTCGCTGGGATCGGTGACGTACTGGGGTCCGAAGAGACCCTTCTCTCCGTGGCCGGCCGGGCGGCCCGGCTGACCGGATCGCCTTCAGCGAGACAGGAGATCAGCGCGATGGACGAGTTCGACGACGACCTCCCCTGGCCGGACGTGCCGCGACTTGCGTTCGTGCACCACGGCCCGATCGAACTGAACGCTTGTGTGAGCTGGGTGGTTGGCGGCGGGCACGACCACGCGATGGACGGCTACGTCGAGGGCTATCGCAAGGCCGCCATCGGCCTCCTCGAGTGGGTGCGCGCCTCGCGCGAGAGCCCGGATGAGCACGTTTTCCCGATCTGCTTCCTCTGGCGGCACCACCTCGAGCTTGCCCTCAAGCGGATCATCGCGGCTGGTCAGCAGCTCGCCGATTCGCCGATCAAGGTTCCGGCGAAGCATGGTCTGTTGGTGCTCTGGGACATCGCGCTCCCGTACGTCAGGCAGATCGGCGACGACGCCAACCTCTTCAAGAACGTGAGGGACAGCTTCGCCGAGATCGAGTCCGTCGATCCGACAGCCGCGGGATTCCGCTACCCCCTCGAGACCGACCACTCCACGCCCGCGTTGAAGTCGCCGCCGACCACCGTGAACCTCGAAGCCATCGACATCGCGATGCGCGCGACCGCGACCTTCCTCGAAGGCGTGCACTCGGAGCAGAGCGCCCGCCTCGAGTTCATCGCGGACCGGATGCGCGACTCTGCCGGTAACCGATAGCGCCGATTCCTGGTGCCCATTAGGTGCCCAGAACCAGTCGGAACCAGCGGGAAACGAGCGGATGAGACGGGACTCCTGGGCACCGGCCCTGGCAGCGCAAGTCATCGAGAGGATGGCGAAATCCGAGTGCCATCGGCTACTTGAACCCTCTCGACCCTACGCCTTCGAGTCCCGTCCACCCCGCTTCGAAAGCCCTGCCGCAAGGCGGGGCTTTTGTCGTTGTGACCGTCGGGGGGGCCGACGCGGAGAGCCGGTAGGCGCGCTGCGATCCGCCATTCGCGAACGAGTCGCTCAGCGCGAGCCGAACTTGGCAGCGAGCACTGGATACTTCTCGTGGACGCGCTCCGGATCCCACGGCTCGCCTCGGGGTGGCGACGGCTCCCACTCGTCGTCCTCGGGAATCTCACTGCCGGCCACGCGCTCGTAGGCCTGCGGCGCGGCGTACATCATCAGCTCGTTCGTGAAGTCGACACCGCGCGTGGGCTGCGATGCCAACGTCGCCGGGTCTCGTACGGCGTCCTCGTACGTGCGGCGGCCCAAGCCGATCAGGCCGGAGCGAAAGTCGGTGAAGCCGTCGTCGCTGCAGCCTCCCTCGATGAGATACGCGGCGCCCCACAGATCCCAAGTGTTGGCCGCGGCGTGCAGCCGGCGGAAGATTCGATCGAAGGCTGCAATCTCCGCCGCGGGCAGGTTCGTGAGCAGTTCCTCGAGGATGGCGTCCTGCTGATCGCCCAGGTCACCGCTCGTCGGCTTGCTGCTCGCGCGTGAGGTGTCGATCAGCTCCCAAAAGCCTGCGTCGTCCATCGCTGGTCGAATCTCGCGGGTGCTTCCCGCGCCGTCAACGGGGTTCGGTGGTCTACTCAGCGAACGACCACCACTCGTGGCCAGCGCTCGGCGACTCGCTTCTTCGCGAGGCGCTGCTCGAACGTCGCGACCGACGCGCGCGCCGGGTGGTGGCGCCATCGGAGGGCGAAGAGGTCGTCGAGGCCGTGCGGGGCGCACACGTCGAGATCGTCGTCATCGCGGAGTCGCACGCCGAGGCACGTGACGGTCTCGGGCCACGTCGCGATGCCTTCTTCGGTCGAGCGCAAAGCCGGGACAGGCCCGCCGTTCGCGCCTCGGTACCAGTGGTGCACTCGCGCTTGGTTGACGACGTCCCACGTCAGCTCGGGGTGGGCCGCCTCGAGCGTGGCGACGGCGCGCTTCTGTCGGGCTTCGTCGTTGGTGGGATCGAAGAACACGACGTCGACGTCGCGAGGCGGCAGCGGCGTGGCGTCGTGTAGGCGATCCCACACGCGGTCGCGCACGGCGCCGGCCGCGACGTACGCGTCGGGGAGCGCGACGCTGCGTACGGCGCGGAGCAACGACATCAACATCGCGTCTTCGCGCACGATCACGCGAAGTCTCTCGAAGTGGTCGTCGCCATGGGGCACGAGGGCCAGCGTGTCGTGCGCTGACGGCGCGGTCCATCGAGGGCGAGACCGGCGCGTGAGGTGATAGAAGGCTTGCCCGTGAGTGACGAGAACAGCGGCATTCGCCTTCGCCCAGTCGGCGTCGACGATCTGCCGACGCTCTTCGAGCATCAGCGCGACGAGGAGGCGTGCGCGATGGCGGCGGTGCGTCCTCGGGATCGAGAGACCTTCGATGCGCACTGGGCTCGGGTGCTCGCGAACCCCGAGGTGGTGGCGCGCGTGATCACCGATGGGGAGCGCGTGCTCGGCGGAATCTCGTGCTTCCTCGAGAGCGGGACGCGCTACATCGGGTATTGGGTCGGCAAGGAGCACTGGGGCCGCGGCGTCGCCAGCGCAGCGGTGGCGTGCCTGATCGCGGAAGTCAGTGCGCGGCCGCTCGAGGCGCGCGTGGCGCGGGACAACGTGGCTTCGATTCGGGTGCTCGAGCGGAATGGGTTCGTGCTGACTGGCTATGTGGACGCGCCGGAGACTGACCGCTTTCTCGCGTGTGAAGAGGCGGTGTTGCTGCTGGTCTGACGTGCTGTCAGCCGAGGTCGTTCTCCGGCGGGCGCGCGGGCCACCATCACGAGGAGCTGCACGAGGCCGCCGAGGAAGGCCACGACCGTCGTGGCCATGGCGGTGAGCAGCCACGCCATGCCGTAGAGGGTGATGCTCATGGCGCGATCGTGAGGATCTGACTCTGGTGATCCTGCGGCGTCCGCGGGCGAGC
Source organism: uncultured Sandaracinaceae bacterium (assembly GCA_964502175.1). Taxonomy (GTDB): domain Bacteria; phylum Myxococcota_A; class Polyangia; order Polyangiales; family Sandaracinaceae; genus JAFLCL01. The sequence continues at coordinate 182,025 of CAZCVE010000011.1, read as the reverse complement.
GCAGACGCCGCCTCTGATCACCGAACGGCGGCGATCACTTCGCGGGGAAGTAACGCGTGCCGCGGCGCTGGCCCTTGCGGGTGATCGCCTTCTTGTCGAGGAGCTTGATGATCGGGAGCGCGAGCTCCTTCGTCTTCACGCCCATGTGCTTGCCGATCGTCTCGACGCCCTCGCCGGGGTGCTGGGCGATGTGCGCGCGGACGGCGTCGACGAGCTTCTCGAGATCCTTCGGGTCGCGCTTGCCACCCTTCTTCGGCGCGCTCTTCGCCGCCTTGGCCGGGGCGGCCGCCTTGGCCGCCGCAGGCTTCTTTGCCGATGCCCGACCCGACGAAGCGGCCTTGGGCGCGCTGTTCGGCTTGCCACCGAGGGCTGCCGATACGGCGTCGAGGGCGGCCTTGCGCACGAGACCATCGAGGTCGGCGACGAAGCTCTGGATGCGGCGTTCAATCTCAGCGGTGATGTTCATGCGGGCTGTTCTCGCCCAGAGTGCCGTATCCGGTCAACAGGGCAGGACGAGAAATTTTGCCTCACTCAACCTCATAGTGACGGCGATCCACGCAGCCCTGTTCGCGGCGCCTGGGATGTGAGCCAATGTGGGGGTGACCCAGGTCCAGCCCAAGGCCGAGGTCGAGAGCCAGCCGACGATGTTGGCCGAGCCCGGCTCGACGTCGTCGCCGGGCACCTCGTCGCCGGGGACTTCGTCGTCGGGAGTGGGGCCGCGCGAGCTCGAGGGGCGTGACGACGCGTTCCTCGGCACGATGCTGGGCGACACGTACAAGGTGGTGGGGGTGCTGGCCGAGGGCGGCATGGGCCGCATCTACGAGGCGGAGCACGTGCGCATCGGCCGGCGCTACGTGGTGAAGGTGATCCATACGCCGCTCGCGCACCGCGACGATCTGAAGCAGCGCTTCGATCGCGAGGCGCGCGCGATGACGGCGGTGCGCAGCGACCACGTCGTCGACGTGATCGACGTGCTGCCCGCGCGCGATGGGCGCACGTGCATCGTCACCGAGAAGCTCGATGGACGAGATCTCGATCAGAAGCTCTCGGCGGAAGGACGCCTCTCGGTGGGTGAGGCCGTGCACTTGGTGCGTCAGGCGTGCCGCGGAGTCGCGTCGGCCCATGCGCTCGGGATCGTGCACCGCGATCTCAAGCCCTCGAACCTCTTCCTCGCCGAAGATGGCGGTGGCGGCACGACCCTCAAGATCCTCGACTTCGGTGTCGCGAAGATGGCGGGCGATGCAGAGATGACGGGCACCGGCGTCATCGTCGGTACGCCTTCCTACATGGCGCCCGAACAAGCGCGCAGCGCGCTCCACACGGACGTGCGCGCCGACGTCTATGCGCTCGGCGCGGTGCTCTACCGGATGATGACGGGCCGCGCGCCTTATGGCGGAGGCGACGCGAGCGCGACGCTCGTGCGCTTGCTCGAAGAGGCGCCGCAGCGCGCCAGCACGATCGAGAAGTCGATCCCACCAGCCATCGAGGCGGTGATCGAGCGCGCGATGGCGCGAGAGCCGGCGCACCGCTACGCGACGGTGGGTGAGCTCGACGCCGCGCTCGCGCCGTTCGACGAGCCCGGTCGCGCGACGCTCACGGGCACGATCGCGACGGCAGCGAAGAAGGCAGATCGCGCCAGCCAAGACGCCAAGCTCTCGTGGACGGCGAGGCGCGCTCGACCTCTCGCGGTGCTCGCGGCCGCCGCGCTCGTGCTGGTGGCGGGTGCGGGCGTGGGCGTGACGCTCGCGCTCATCGTCGATGGCCTCACCACGGAGACGACGCTCGACACCGCCGAGCTCGTGCTCGTGGCGCTCGGCACGCTCGTGGTGCTCGGCGCGTCGGGGACCACGGCGTTCCGCGCTCTCAGCCAGGCATGGAGCAGCATCGCGTCGGTCGAGGTGGAGACCGCGCGCATGATGCGGTCGCTCGTCGTGGGGCTGGCGGCGCTCGGCGTGCTCGAGCTCGGATCGAGCGCCTACGCCGCGCTCCACCTCCATCAGCCCGCGAGCAACGATCCTCTGTGGGCAGCAGCGCGCGTGCTCGTGGCGCTCGGCGCAGGCGCGATCATCGCGGCACTAGGAAAGAGCCGACGCTGAGTCTCACTGTGGGCTACGGCACGTCGCGGTTCGCGAGCGGGAACATGCGCCAATAGGGCCGCATGTCGTGGAGCACGCGGGCGAACGAAGGGCGTGCGCAGGCGACGGAGGTACGCCGCGAGCACTGGATGCGTGTCGCACGCCGTCATCGCGATCCGGCGAGCGGCTTGGTCAGGACGACGAACTCGAGGTCCTGACGGCGGGCCTCGCCTGCGCGCGGCTCTTCGAAGGGGAAGGGCTCTCGCTCTCCCGTGAGCGTGTAGCCGCGGCGCTCGTACCAAGCGAGGAGTGAGTCGCGGAGCGAGATGACGCGCATGCGCATCACGGGGCGAGCCAGCTCTTCGTAGGCCACGCGCTCGGCCTCTTCGAGCAGAGCGCGGCCGACGCCCGCGGACTGCAGCTTCGGACGCACCGACAGCATGCCGAGGTACGCGCACGTGGGCTCTTCGCGGAGGAGCACGCAGCCCACGAGCAGGCCGTCGCGGTGCGCGAGGAGCAGGCGTGTCGCGGGGCCGGTGATGAGCGTCGAGAGCTCGTCCGCGTCGGTGCGCTGGCCATCGAGGAAGTCGGCCTCCGTCGTCCAGCCATCACGGCTGGCTTCGCCGCGGTAGGCGCTCTCGATCAGCGCGTGGAGCTCGGGGATGTCAGCGTGGGTGGCACGTCGAAAGGACAGCACGCGCGGAGGATGCACGAGACCGGCGGGCTCGGCATCCGCCCTGCGGGCCCGTGTCTCGCGCGGCGTCGGTCACGCTCGAGCCGACCGTCGACGGGCGGTGCGTCGATCCTGCCTGCGTCGTCCGCGAGCTCGTGGTCCAAATTTTGGGCACCCCCTGCGACCGTGACAATCCGCCGCGCACGCTCGGGACTCCGAACGTGTGAGATCGCTCGCCGACTGGCCGTCTGCGTCGCAGCGCGCGGGCCGCAGGGGGCCTCGTCGGTGGCTGGCAGACCTCCTGCTCCACGTCGGGACATGCCCCATCGACACACGCTCTCCTGGTCGTTCGCCCTCCTGGCCCTCCTCGCGCTCGTCGGCTGTATGCAGTCGCCCGACGCCGAGACCGAGTCCGAGCCCGACGACCTCGCCGTGTCGGTGGACGAGCTCTCGAGCATCTCGTGCACCGAGCACACGGACACGGGCTACCGCGCGGGCTCCGCGTTCCCCATCTCCGTGGTGACGGTCGATGGTCGCCCCGTCGAGATCGAGACCGCGAACGCCTACTACGTGATGGCGCAGGCGGCCTCGCGCGCTGGCGTGGAGATCCGGATCGTCTCGGGCTTCCGCACGATGGCGGAGCAGGAGCACCTCTACTACTGCTACACGTCGTGCAGCTGCAACAGCTGCAACCTCGCGGCGCGCCCGGGCCGCTCGAACCACCAGAGCGGACGCGCGCTCGACCTCAACACGCGCAGCCCCGGCGTGCTCGCGTGGCTCAACGCTCACGCCGACGCGTACGGCTTCTCGCGCACCGTCGCGAGCGAGGTGTGGCACTGGGAGCTCACGGGTCGCGCGGTCGCCGGCGGGCCCTGCCACTCCGGCTGCGAGGCGCGCTGCGAGGGCGGCACGACGCTCGTGGGCGACGACTGCGGCCGCGGAGACTGCGGCGCGTTCGGCGCTCGCTGCGTGGACGACGCGCTCGGCGCGCGCTGCGTGTTCGGCGCGTGCCCCGCGCGCGGCACCGACACCTTCTGCGTCGATGACCGCACCCTCGGCACCTGCCACGACGGCGCGGTCGGCACCGGCGACTGCGGCGCGTACGGCGCCCGCTGCGTGGACGACGCGCTCGGCGCGCGCTGCGTGTTCGGTGCGTGCCCCGCGCGTGGAAACAGCACCGTGTGTCTCGACGAGACGACGCTCGCGACGTGCAGCGACGGCGCGGTGACGACCGGCGACTGCGGAGCGTTCGGTGCGCGCTGCGCCGATGGCCCCGAGGGCGCGCACTGCGCCTTCTACGCGTGCCCCGACAACGGCGAGGCGAGCGTGTGCCTCGACCAGCGCACCATCGCTCACTGCGACGACGGCGCCGTCACGACCGGCGACTGCGGAGCCTTCGCCGCCGTCTGCTCCACCGAGGGCACCGACGACCAGAGCGCGCGCTGCGTCTCGCTCTTCTGCGTCGCCGACCCGTCCGACACGCCCGTCGAGCACGACACCTGTCTCCCCGACGGTCGCATCGCGCACTGCGACGAGAACGGCTCACCGCTCCGCGCGCGTGAGTGCCGCGACGGCACCGGCTGCGAGATCTTCACCCGCGACGACGGCACCCCCGGCGCACGCTGCGCAGGTCCCGACGGCGAAGAGCCCACGCAAGTCGAGCCCACCGAGGAGGAGCCCACCGAGTCCGAGCCGACCGAGGAGCCGTACGAGCCCGAGCCGACGGAGGAGGAGCCCGGGTCGTCGCGACCGCGCGGAGTGCCCTCGTCGTGCGCAGTCTCGCCCGCGAGCACGCAGGCGTCGGGTCTCGGACTCGTCATGCTCTTGCTCGGCCTGACGCTCGTCCTCCGACGCCGTCGCTGACCCCACACGCGATCTCCACCCGACGACGCGATCCTCACGGGGTCGCGTCGTCTCGCCTCCGTCACTGGAGCGCGCGCCGATCGTCGTCGTCGAGCACGAGCGATGCGGCGCGCACGCTCGACTCGATGCTCGCGACCTTGCTCGCGCCCGGGATGGGGAGGAGCGAAGGGGAGAGACCGAGCAGCCATGCGAGCGCGACCTCGTGCGGGCTCGCTCCGTGTTTGTGGGCGATGCGGATCAGCGTCGGATCCTGACCGAGCCGCGCCTTGCCGCGGCTGCCGCCGACGGGGCTGTACGGAAGGAACGCCAGGCCTCGCTCCTGACACTTCGCGAGCGCGCCGTTCTCGATCGCGCCGCGTCGGTCGCGCACGTGAAAGCGGTTCTGCACGCTGACGATCGGCGCGATCGCGCGCGCGCGCTCGATCTCCTTCGCGTCGACGTTCGAGAGCCCGAGGTGCTCGACCTTGCCTTCGCCGCGCAGGCGCGCGAGCTCGCCGACGGAGTCCTCGATGGGCACGCGATCGTCCACCGCGTGCAGCTGGTAGAGGCCGATGCGCTCCACGTGGAGCGCACGGAGGCTCCGCTCGCACGCGCGACGCAGGTGCTCCGGGCGACCGTTCACCGTCCACGCGCCGTTGGGTCGCTCGAGCCCACCCTTGGTGGCGACGAGCACGCGCGATCGATCGCCCGCGTAGGTAGCCAGCGCCTTCGCGATCACGCGCTCGTTGTGCCCGAGGTCGTCGTCGTTCAGGCAGTACACGTCGGCCGTGTCGATCAGCGTCACGCCGAGCTCGAGCGCGCGGTGGATCACCGCGATCGACTGTGCCTCGGAGGGGCGCCCCGAGATCGACATCGGCATGCCGCCGAGCCCGATCGAAGAGAGATCGAGGCCGGTCGGACCGAGGGTGCGCGTGGCGATCGTCATGGCGCGAGGATACTCGGGCCGCGCTCAGAGACCCGCGAGCACGTCGACGAGCGCGTCCGCGATGTCTCCGAAGAGCCCTTCGCCGTCGGCCTCCGCGACGAAGCGTGAGTGATCGCCCTCGCGCACGATGCCCATGGTGGAGGATGTCGTGTGCGCGAGCGCCACGACGTCCGCGATCCTGTGCGGTCTCGCCTCAGCTCGGAATCAACTGCCGCGGTACGTCGAGTGTCCGAAGGGGCTGAGCAAGAGGGGCACGTGAAAGTGCTCCTCCGTGCGCTCCACGCGGAAGACGATCTCCACGTACGGATAGAACGAGCTCCGACCGTCGCGCGCGAAGTAGTCGTCGAGGTCGAAGCGGATGCGGTGGGTGCCCCGGGTGAGCGAGCGCGGTGTGAGCAGCTGGCCGCAGCGACCGTCCGCGTCGGTCTCGCCGCGCGCGAGCTCGACGAACGCGTCGCCGTCGAGGCGCTCGAGGCGCACGGGGATGCCGCCCGCGGGCTTGCCGAGAGAGACGTCGAGGACGTGCGTGGTGATCGGGCTTCGCGTGCTCGTCGGGGTCGTCATGACGTCAGCTTCTCCAGTCGGATGCGGATGATCTTGCCCTGCTCGGCCTGCGCGACGCGGATCTCGGTGTCGGCGTCGTTCGGCATGCGTGCCTCGAGCAGCGCGAGCATCTCGGCGGCGCTCTTGCCCGTCGCGCACACCACGAAAATGTGACCGAAGCGCTGCTCGTAGCGGACGTTGCCGTCGCGCAGGGCTGACAGCGTCTCCTCGCTCGCGCTCGACGCGCCCTGCTGCTCGCCCGCGGACCACGTCGCCGTGCTCGCGAACTTCTTGCGCAGCTCGTCCATGTTCGCGCCGATGCGCGGGTGGTGCGTGAGCGCCTCGAGCACGTCCTCGCGCGTCGCTGTGGCCCACACCTCGTCGGCGCTCGCGAAGAGCGCGTCGTCGGTGCCGAAGGGCCGTCGCGTCAGCATGCCGTCGACCCAGCGCGACGATCCGCAGACGCGCGTGAGCATCGCGCGAGCGTCGTCCTCACTCGCGCGATCGATCAGCGACGACGAATCACTCACGAACGGCGACCCCAGGCGCGCAGGCGGCTCACGCCTCCGTCGGGGAACACGTCGAGTCGCAGGTGCGTGAAGGGGCCCTTCGCGGCGAGCTCGTCGCGGAAGAAGTGACGGTTCGACGCGCCGAGCTTCGTCTCCCCGATCACCGTGGTCCACGCGGCGTCGCCGCCGCCGTAGCTGCCGACCGGCACGAGGCTCGTGATCTGCGCGCCCGGCGCGTGGATGCCGCGGAGCGCGAAGCGATCCGGGTAGTTGCCCTTGAAGTGGTTGGTGTCGATCTCGACGAGGCCGAGCTCTCCGGGGGCGCCGAGCCGCACGAGGATCCAGTCGTGGCCCGGCAGGCGCTTGCGACGCGTCTCCCAGCCGCCGCCCATGTTCACCGAGCGACCGGGCGCGAGCAGGTTGTTCATCGGCCCGAAGAACGAGTCGCTGCACGCGAGCGCGAGCGCGCCGTTGCGCACCGACGCGAGGTCGACCTCGCCGTCCTTCAGACGCGGCTTCGTCTCTTCGTCGATCTCGGTGCGATCCCAGTCTGGATCCGCCGAGCCCCAGACCTTGAAGCGCGCCACGCCGCCGTCCGGATAGATGCGCAATCGAAGGTGCGTGTAGGCCTCGAGCGACGCCCCCGGCGAGCTCAGCGCGAAGAGGTTCTGCGAGCCCGGACGCAGCGGCGACTGGCCGAGGATCTCCGTCCACGTCGCCGCCTCGAGCTCGGCCACGCTGGCGTCGAACGACGCGCGCGTCGCCTCGAGCGACGCATACGGCGGGTGGTTGCCGAGGAAGTGGTTGGTGTCGATGTCGACGGCCTTCACCACGCCGCGCACGCCGAGCCGCACGATGCACCAGTCGTGTCCGGGCCCGCGCTTGCGGCGGCTCTCCCAGCCATCCATCCACTTGCCGCGATCGGTGTACTCGTCGGGCAGGAACACGCCGCGCCCCGGCTTGAGCATGTTCTCCATGCCCGCGAAGAAGTCGTCGCTGCACGCGAGCGCCTTGCCGCCCATCTCTTCGGCCGCGAGATCGATCAAGCCGACGAACGCGGCGCCACCCAGGTCTTTGCTCATGCTCTGTCAGTCCTCGTCAGAGTGTCCATGCAGACATCGAATCAGCCCGTCGAATCAACGGAGCAGCGCCTTGCCGCTCGCTGCGCGGAGAGTGTCGTCGTGGAACACCCGCTCGCCGCGGAGCCAGGTGTCGGTGACTCGGCCCTTCAGCGTGCGGCCGAGGTAGGGCGAGATCTTGTGCTTGAAGCGCAGCACCTCGGGCACCACGCCGAGCGAGCCCTCGAGATCGAAGACACACAGGTCGGCGTCGAGGCCCTTGGCGATCCTGCCTTTGCGCTTCGACAGGCCCGCGAGCCGCGCCGGCTCTTCGCTCATGCGACGCACCACGTCCACGAGCGCGAGCTCGCGCGGGGAAGCCTCCGTCCACACCGACGAGAGCCCCAGTGACAGCGACGCGATACCGCCCCACGCCCCGCAGAAATCCCCCGTGTCGGGCTTCTTGAGGTGTGGCGTGCAGGGCGAGTGATCGGAGGTCACGAGGTCGATCACGCCCTCGCGCACGCCCTGCCACAAGAGCTCTCGATTGGCCGCCTCGCGGATCGGAGGCGCGCACTTGTACTGCGTCGCGCCCCGCGGGACCTCCTCCGCCGTGAGGCAGAGATAGTGAGGACACGTCTCCACGGTGAAGGGCAGACCCTCGTGCTTGGCGGCGCGGATCATGGGCAGCGCGGTGCCCGAGCTGAGGTGCACCACGTGAACGGCGCAGCGCGTCTCGCGGCAGAGGCGAATGACCATCTCGATGGCCTCGTCCTCGAACGCGTTGGGGCGTGAGGCCAGGTAGCTCGCGTACTCCGCGGGGTCACCCGAGTCGCAGCTCGGCACGCGCGCGCCGCTCTTCGTCGTCGCGAGCTCGAGCTCGGCGTGAACGAGCAGTGGTATGCCGGTCTCGCGCAGGATCGGCATCGCCGCGCGCAGGTCCTCTTCACGCGAGGCGGGGAAGTCGTCGATCCCCGAGTGGCAGAGGAAGCACTTGGCACCGAGCATCCCGCGCGACGCCATCGCCGCGAGCTCGGTCGCGTTGCCCGGCACCACACCGCCCCAGAAGCCCACGTCCACCGCGAGCAGATCGCGCACGGCCGCGAGCTTCTCGTCGAGCGCAGCGAGCGATGTCGTCACCGGGATGCAGTTGAGCGGCATGTCGACGAGCGTGGTCACGCCGCCCGACGCCGCGGCCGCCGTCGCCGTCTCGAAGCCCTCCCACTCGGTGCGCCCCGGCTCGTTCATGTGCACGTGCGAGTCGACGAGGCCGGGCAGGAGCACGCCGGCCACCTCTTCGATCGGCAGCGGCGAGCTCGCGTCGATCGCGCCGTGCCCGAGCACGTCGGCGATGCGGCCGTCCTCGATCACCACGACGGCGGGACGCAGCGCACGATCGACGAGCACACGTTCGGAGCGGAGCGCGAAGCGAGTCGACATGGGTCGCGGCAGCATGGCACGGCGCGCGGTCGAATCGATGGTCGCGGCGACATGCGGTAGCATGGCGAATGACCGCCGAGCCGCTGCGCAGCGCCACCTACGAGGAGTACGTACGTCTCGCTCGCGCCTCCGAGACGAAGCTCGAGTACGTGAACGGAGAGGTGTATGCGATGGCGGGGGGCTCGGCGGAGCATGCGCGTCTCGCGTCGCGGCTCGCATTCCTCGTTCAGCGCGGCCTCGGCGGTCGACCGTGCGAGACGTTCAGCTCCGACCTGCGCATCCGCGTCGCGGCCACGGGGCGCGCGACGTACCCCGACCTCGCAGTGGTGTGTGGGCGGACCGACCTCGACCCAGACGACGAGGATGCGGTCAGGAACCCGGCCGTGCTCGTCGAGGTCCTCTCACCGTCGACTGAGCAGGGCGACCGCACGGACAAGTGGGCGCACTACCGCAGGATTCCGTCGCTCCAATGCTACGTCCTGGTCTCGCAACACGAGCCGCGCGTGGAGACGTACCGTCGCGACGGTCGTCGCTGGATCTACGAAGAGTTCGGCCCCGGCGAGACGGTGACGATCGCAGGCGCCGAAGTGACGTTCGAGATCGACGAGCTCTACGAGAGCGCGCTCACGCGCTGACCTTGGGTCAGTTCAGGCGGGCGCCCTGGTCGATCCAGCGCTGCAGCGTCTCGCGCTCTTCGTCGGTCATGTGCGTCTTGTTCGCGAGCGGCATCGTGCGGGCTTCACACGCGCGCAGGCGAATGCGGGGCGCGTACGCGACGATCGCCGCGGGCGTCTCGAAGACCACGCCGTTCGGCGGGCTGTGGAAGACGTCGTCCGTGGGGTGCGAGCTGTGACACTGCCAGCAGCGCCGCACGATGATGTCGTTGGCCTCCGCGAACGGGACGGGCGGGCCGGTCACCACGGGCGGCGGCGCGGGCCACGTCACGAACACGACCATCGCGAAGCCCACGCTCGCGGGCGCGAAGGCCCACCACGCCGTCTGCTTGCGCTCGATCGTGATCATCAGGTGACGCACGCTCGCGCCGATCACCGCCAGGCCGCACAAGATCACCCAGTTCAGCGGGTGATCGAACGCGAAGCTGAAGTGGTTCGAGATCATCGTGAACAGCACGGGGATCGTCACGTAGCTGTTGTGCAGCGAGCGCTGCTTCGCCGCGGCGCCCTCCGCCCAGTCGGGCTCCTCTCCCGCGAGGCGCTTCGCGATCATGCGTCGCTGCGCCGGGAGGATCCGCATCCACACGTTGCAGATCATGATCGTGCCGATCATCGCGCCGGTGTGGATGAAGGCCGCGCGTCCGGGGAAGACCGAGCAGTAGCCGAAGATCGCGCCGACCAAGAGCGCGATCGAGGTCACGAGCGCGATCGTCGGCTGTGCCTTGCCGACGAGCTTCCACAGGAGGTCGTAGATCACCCACGCGCCGATCAGCGAGCCGAGGGAGATCGCGTAGGCGATGTGCGGGTGCGAGAGCGGGATGCGCGTCGGACCCATCAGCGCCATGCCGCCGCCCGTCCAGTACACGAGGAGCAGCAGCAGGAAGCCGCTCACGTACGTGAGGAGCGCCTCGTACTTGAACCAGTGGAGGTTGGGCGGGAGCTTCGTCGGCTTCTGCTTCTCCACCCGGTAGAAGAAGCCGCCGTGGACCATGTAGGTCTCGCCCTCGACGCCCTCCTTCGCTTCCTTCAGCGGCTCGAAGCTGAAGTCGAGCCACACGAAGTAGAAGGACGTCCCGATCCACATGATGCCGGCGATCAGGTGGAAGAGGCGCAGACCGTAGGAGAGCCACTCGTCGAGCACGGCGCGATGGTACGACGGCCGCTGGCGCCCCGAGGCGACGATTCGGAGACCATTCCCGGTTTCGGGCGTTGATCGCGGGGCCGCACTCCTGCAATGTCCGGCCCTCTCGCGGCGCTTTCGCCGCCGAGGAGACGACGAAGCGAGCCATGGACATCTTCACGAAGCTGAGCGAGACCACCGACTACTCCATGCGCGAGCTGCAAGGCATCGTCGCAGCCTGGGTGCTGAGCGGCGCGTTCGAGCGTGCCAAGGTCTCGAAGGCCGACGGCCACGTCGAGGAGCAGGACTACACCAAGCAGTCGGTGTACTCGCTGCTCTACGCCCTCTACCGCTCCGTCGGCACGGTCCAGAGCGACACAGGCGTGCCCTACGAGTTCACGTTCAACACGTGGGGCTACGACTGGCCGACGAGCTGGGGCCCCGCGCCCACCGGCGCCGACGATCCGCAGCGCTTCGGTCGCAACGCGTACACCGGCCTCTACCACTTCGACGCCATCCGCCAGCTCGCGAGCAGCCGCAGCGGTCGCGTGCACATCGTCGAGATGGGCTGCGGCACGGGCGCGGGCGCCGATCACGTGTGCACGAGCGTGCTCCCGAGCTGCACCTACGAGGCCGTCGACATGCAGCTCGCCGGCGTGAAGACGGCGCGTCGCAAGTTCGTCCCGCGCCACCGCGGCCGGCTCGTCGCCACGCACGCGGACGCCACGAAGCTCCCGATCGAAGACGGCGTCGCCGACATCGTCGCCGTGTGCGAGACGCACGTGACCGATCAGGGCGAGGTGATGACCGAGGAGGATCGAAAATTCTTCCGCACGGCCAAGCGCATCCTCAAGCCCGGCGGCTTCCTCACGTGGGGCAACGCGATCCCGGACAAGGCGTGGCAGCCGTCGTTCGACTTCATGGAGTCGATCGGCATGAAGATCGTCGAGGTCGCGGACGTGAACGAAGAGGGCGTGCGCGCGCGTCACCTCGATCAGGCCCGCATCGGCGCGTACTGCGACCAGGCGCTCGCCAAGTTCCCCGCCTTCCGCATCCCGGTGTACGGGCCGCGCAAGAAGAGCGAGGCCGAGCTCGCGATGAAGAACTTCGCGCGCGACCCGGGCACGCGCCTCTTCGAGGACATGCGGACCCGCGCGGACACGTACAAGGTCGTCCTCGCGCAGAAGGTCTGACCTCCGACCGCTTCGAAGCGTAGGAGATCTGCTCAGACGCTGGAGGGCGGCGACTGCGCCGCCTCCGGCGTCTCTCGCGTCGTGCCCTCGATCGCGTCCGTGTCCGCCTCCGCGGGCGTCGCATCGATCTCTTCCGGCCTCTCGAGGTCTTCGGTCGAGTACGACGCCGTGCCGCGCAACTCCGCCGCGAGCGGGTAGGTCGCACGATCGAGATCGTTGAGGGCGGCCTCGCAGCGCGAGGACCACTCGCTGAACCAGCGGACGCGCGTCGCGAGCTCGAGGCAGTGCTCGAACGCGAGCATCGCGCGCGACATCGGCGCCGCGGCGCACCGCGCGGGGATCGATCCGGCCACGTCGGCCAGGCGGGAACGGCTGACGCTCTCGGGACAGCGCACGTCGTCCTCGGTGTCCCAGCGACCATCTGCGCCCGCGCTCGAGCCGTTGAGCAAGGCCTCGAGCGTGTCCTCGTAGATCGCCAGGAGATCTGGGTCCTGCGCGATCTCAGCGGGGATGGGCGCGCTGCGCACGTCGTCGACGATGCTGCGGAACATCTCGCCGACGCGCTCGGCTGCGGCGATGCGCCAGGCAGGGATCCCGAGCGGCTCGACGCGCGCGTACTGCGCCTCGGTGGTCGTCAGTGCCTCGATCTTGTGAGCGAGCCACGGGAGCAGGGAGTCTGTCGCCCAACGCGCCACGCGCGCCTGCGTGGCCGTGCCGGTGAGGCCTGGAAATCGGATGGCGGTGAACTCGAGATAGGCATGCTCGGCCAGGTAGAAGAGCGCCTCCGAGGCCGCCTCGGCCGCGCGCGCACGCTGGAGAGACTGCACGTCATCCGTCGCCGGCGCCGACAGCGATGGTGCCAGTCGAGTCCAGGTGGACTCTGCCGCTCGGAAGTGGGTCAGCGACTCTTCGCGACGCCCCGACTCCCACTGCGCACGTCCGAGCTGCACGTGCGCGCGGAGGACCTCGTGGGGCAGAGCCGTGCGCGCGTAGTCGCGAAGGAACGCGTGGTAGTGCGAGAACACGCGCGCCCAGTCGCCGCGTCGCTCGTGGATCGCGCCGAGCGAGAACACGACCTGCGCCGTCTCGCGGGGCAACGCTCGCCGGAAGCTCCGCTCGTAGAGGCGCGCGTCCTCGATGGCGCGCTCTTCTTCACCGAGGCCGAGCCGGAAGAAGACCGCGCTCTCGAGCGCGACGTGCGCCACGGCGCATCGGTCATTGGCGCGATCGGATTCGCTGCACGGGAGGTCCTCGGGGAACCGCCGCGCGTAGGCCTCGTAGTGCTCCGCGGCCTGCGAGTAGATCGCGAGCGCGTGGTAGTTCGCGCCCAGCTGGTAGAGGGCAGGGCGGGTCTGTGCGCTGTCCGGGAAGCGGTCGAGCAACACCTGTCGCACGCGGATCGCACGACCGAGGAGGCGCGCCGCCTCGTAGTGAATCGCCGCGTCGTAGAGCACCTCGTCGAGATCCTCACATGCGCGCTGCGTCCGGAAGATCGCCACGTACGCGGCGGCGGCCTCGCGATGGCGTCCCGCCGCGCCCAGCGCCTGAGCGGCACGCCGAGAGAGCCCACAGCGGAGGCCGACGATCACCGGGCAGAGGTCCGCGTGCGCGTCTCGTGCCTCGGGCGTCGCGCACTGCGCCTCGTCGAGCGGCTCGAGATCGGCGCCGATTCGAGACTCACACGCCATGCGGCCGTCGCGTCGGACGAGGCCATTCAGGGAGTCGAGGTAGAGATTCGCCGCGTACTCGGCGAGCTCGTGTGTGGGGTGATCGAACGCCACCGCGCGGAAGAGCGTCGCCGCTTCTTCGAAGTGGTTCGCCTCGTAGTAGACGCGCGCGCGTCGATACTGGACCTGCGGCAGGTCGACGCTCTCGGGTGCCACACAGGCGAAGCGCGCGAACGCTGCCAGCATGCGTTCCTCACCCTCGGTGAGCGCGCGGGCGGCCACACCGCTCGACTCGGCGCGCTCGCCCTCGCGAGGCTCGTAGTCGGTCTGGTAGACGCGATCCCAGCAGAGGACGGACGCATACGCGGCGTCTTCGGTGAGAGGGCCATTCGGCTCGAGCTCGACCACCCGGTCGAACGCCGGCCCGCATGCGTGCCAGTCTTCGTTCGCGTAGGTCAGCTCGGCGCGCGCGTAGGCGACGCGCGCGGGAGTGGGCCAGTCCTCGCGCTCGATGCCGGGCATCTCGATGGAGGCCAGATCCGGGATGGAGAGCGCCAGGTCGTAGAGCCCTGCTGCGAGCGTCATCGTGCGTCGATCCCGGGTGCCAGGCTGCGCATCGGTCCCCACGGCCTCGCGGTGCCACGCGACCGCGGTCTCGTACACCACGCGCGCCGCGCTCGTCCGACAGGCAGTCACGTCCGCGGCCGGATGCGTGCCAGTCGCAAACCGACTCTGGACATCGATCAGCCGCTCGATCTCGGTGCGCTGCTCGGGCTTGGGGCGCGACGCGATCACCGCCTCGGTGACGTGCGTCTGCCACCGACACACGTGATCGGAGCTCGGCGCTTCGGCCATCAGGAGGTGATGCGTCAGGATGCTCTCCGGCCACTGACCGGTGTCGACGTAGAGCGCCCCGAGGCTCTCCATCATCTCGAGCGTCTCCTCGTCGGAGCGCGCTTGTCGGCGAAAGAAGGCCAGCGCCAGGGCCGGTCGGCCCACGCGCGCATAAGGCATGACGAGCTCACGGCGGGCCTGTCGTGCGAGCGCCTCGGCGTCACGCGCGTCCGGGTGCTCTCTCGCGTGATCGAGCACGCGCGTGAAGGTGGCGAGGGAGGCGCGGAAGTCTTCGAGGTTGTAGTGGACCCACGCGAGCTTGTAGAGCGCGAACCCGAACATGGGATTGCGCTCCGCCGGCGTCTCGAGCACGCGCTCGTAGAACTGCCGCGCCGCGCTCATGTCGCCTTCGCCGAAGTAGAACTCCCCGAACGCGAGCCAGGCATAGGGCACGAAGCGGCTGCCCGGATGGTCGCGGACGAGGCGCAAATAGACCTGCCGCGCCCGATCCATCTGGTGGAGGTCTTCGAGCGACGCCGCGAGCGAATAGAGCACCTCGTCGGCGCGCGCGAACGAGGGATACGCCTCGAGGATGCGTGCGAACGACCGAATGGCGCCTTCGCGGGACACCCGCGCCGCCTCTTCGGACGTGCGCTGTTCCGCGCGGAGGCGCGCGGCCCGCGGGGCGTCGTGCGCCGTCTCCGCGGCGAACACCGCCTCGTCGCGCGACCGGGCATCGACCGTGTGCGCGCGCTCGCGCTCGAGCTGACTCTCGGCCAGGCGAAACAGGTAGTCGGGGCCGCGCGGATCCGCCGGTTCGAGACGCGAGACGATGCGCTCGAGCGTGGTGATCTCGCGGTCGAGCAGGCCTACCGACCGACGCTCGGCCTCGGGGTGCACCGCGCGATCAGGCGCGAGCTCGGGACCGCGCGGCGTGGTCGATGTGGGTGGTGCCGTCGTCGGTGGCGGGGTGGGCAGGTGCGGAGTCGGCGTCGAGGTCGTCCGAGCTCTCGCAGTGCTCGCATCCGCCGCGGTCGTGTGTCGACACTCCGTGAGATCGCGCGTGATCTCGGGCGGAATGCACACTCCCTCACCACTCTGCGCGTGGGCGAAGGGGACCTCGAGCGCGAGCCGAGCGGCCACGAGGCCCAGCGTCCAGACGTTCGGGTGCAGCACGCCGGAGGGGCGCATCGACATGGGTCACCTGCGGGGCGAGGAGACGGAGCGCGACCCCACGCGTGACCCGACGAGTCACGCGAGAGCTCACTCCCAAGGTCGAGACCGCATGCTCGGTCTCGGTGTCGCCCACCCAGAGGCGAGCGACCCAGAGACCCTCGAGCCCCACGAGGTTTGGGTCGCGGCGTGGCGCTCGAGCACGATCGCGAGGCCCCCGGGGCGCTCAGTCCGGCGTGGCCACTGGATCATCGAACACCACGACGCGCTCGAACGAGGGCAGCGCGGCGCGGACCGCGCGACCCTCGGGCGCGAACCGGAGACACCGACCCGCTTCCCCGGCTTCCTCGAAGGTGTCGGGGATCTCCGCGTCGTGCATGCGAAACCCTTCGAGGACGTAGGCGATCCCGTTCGTTTCCAGACCGCCGAGGCCTTCGGCGACGTGGAAGTGCAGGTGCGGGGACGTCGAGTTTCCGGAGTTGCCGAGGCTCCCGAGGACATCGCCGCGGCGCACGGTGTCTCCCTCGCGCACGCGTACCGAGCCCGGAACGAGGTGAGCGTAGAACGCGAATCGGTTCTCGCCGAGGTCGAGCCACACTGCGTTGCCGGTCACCGTCTCCGTCGTGATGGCGACTGCACGCGATTCGACGCCGGGCACGTTCTCGGGGATGCCGTCGACCACGCGGGCAACGCGCGCGTCTGCCACGGCGAGCACGTCCTGTCCGTAGCCGAAGTAGCGCGTGTTCTCCTCGAGCGATGCGCCCTCGGGGACCAGGCAGCCGGCGTCGTCGAGGCGCTCGATGTCCACCGCGAAGCGCTGCGCCCAGTGCGGGGCTCCCTGCACCTGGACCGCTTGCCATCTGTGGGGCGCGTTCGCCGAGAGCCCGGAGATCAACAACCAAGGACCCCCGCGCAGAGGTGCTCCGAGCACGAGCGGGTCCCGCGCCGCCGGCACGGGCACTTCGATGGACACGGGCGCGGCGTGATCGCGGAAGCGCAACGTGACGCGTGTCGGGTCGCCCTCGCGCCCCGTCTCGCGAGCCCAGATCGGGACGAACATCGTGCTGCTCGGGAGCACGACGCATCGCGGCACGTCGTCGAGCCCGAGCTCCGCGAGGCGCGGTCCGATCTCGCGGAGGTCGGGCAATGTCTCCAGATCGAAGGGCGGATAGGACTTGAGGTCCTCGCAGACGTCGGTGGTTGGCGTCCACGCGAAGGCGTCGCCGGACAGTGCGACCGACTCCAACACCAGAGGAGAGGTGCCCTCGTTGCGCACCATGACCTCGAACACCAGCACCTCGCCGTCCTCGAACCGAGCGCGCTGGGGTGGCTCCTGGAAGAAGAGGGCGACGGTGGCGGGCGTGTCTGCGATGGTGGTCGCGCCGCTGCAAGCTGCGAGCGACAGCGCGATGACCGCGGGAGACCACGTGCGGGTATGCATGACGGTGATTCCATACGAGCGAGCGGACGTACACAACGTCAACGATCGGTGCACACGGCGCGCGACAGTCGCGGAGCCCAGCGTCCGATGGCGGCAGACGCCGGTCCCGTGCGCCGTGCTCGTTCGCCCTCCTGTGGGTGTCCAGTGGTAGCGTGCTAGGCGGCATGAAGACTGTGATCGCGACTCCGATCGATCGTGCGCGCTATGCGCCGTATGGCTCGCTCGTCGTCGCGGGCAGTCGCGAGTCGGCGCGCTCGGCGAACCACGGAACCGCCGAGGCGTGGGACGCGCTCGCCGTGCTCGAGTCACGCCGCGGGGCCGAGGCGCGTTGCACGGCGTCGCTCTTCCGCTGTCACCCGTGGACGGCCGGCGACGTGATCGAGGTGCGCAGACTCGAGCGACACCCGAGCTCGACGCAGATGTTCGCGCCGATGCGGGCGCGCCGCTTCGTCGTCGTGGTCGCGCTCGGCGGTGACGCGCCCGATCTCTCGACGCTCGAGGCGTTCGTCGTCGAGGGGCCGTGCGCGATCACTTATGCGCCGGGCGTGTGGCACCACCCGATGATCGCGCTCGACGAGGTCGCAGACTTCGTCAACGCGCTCTTCTCGGACGGCACCGAAGGCGACTGCCACGAGGTCGCGATCGAGCCCGGCCTAGTCGAGGTGCGCATTCCCCCGCGCTGATCGCTCCTCGGTCCACACCGTCGGACGCGTGTCGCCGACGATCGAGAGCGTGAGCGTCTGCGCCGAGGCGCGATCACGCCACGTGAGCGTGTGCGCGTTCAGATCCAGATCGATCGCCGGATCACCATCGAGGTGATCGTCGTCGAGCGCGCGGAGGAACGCATGGTCGGCGGTCTCGCACCGCGCATAGCCGCCGACACGACGACCTCCGAAGAGATCGGTGCCGTCCGTCTCGTTCGGACACGTGACGAGCAACTGGCAGTCGACACCTTGTCGCCACGCGGGCCGAAGACGGAACGTGCACGCGGTCCCCATCGGAACCGGGGCCGCGAGGCCTGCCTCGGTGACCACGAGGTCGCCTTCGATCGGTGCCCCATCGGCGGCGCACCCGAGCAGACCGAGGCACGCAGCGAGCGAGGCGACGAGCACGGAGACGCGTACGTGGACGAGGACGTTCATCGGGACCTCCGGCCGATGAAACGCACGAGGCGACGTGGTGTGACCGAGAAAACGCAGGCACTCTCGCGGCCATGTCGATCCGCCGTCTTTCTTCGACGATCACGATCGTGTCGCTCTCGCTGCTCGCAGGTTGCGAGGGCGAGATCCGCGGGAACGACACGGGCGCGCCGGCCGCCGACGCCTACCTCGATCCCAGCGTCGACGCGGGACCGCCGCTCGATGCGCGCTCGAGCGTCGACGCGTACTCGAGCTCCGACGCGGGCATGCCGACGTGCTTCGAGCCGCCGTTCGGCACGAGCGACGAAGGGCTGACGATCGACGAGGCCGTCGCGGGCGGGGGTTGTTCGACGGCGGTGGTGCGTCCGCTCTCGGAGCAGCTGATCGAAGAGCTCGAGTGTCTCGAGCCCGGCACGATGGCGCGCATCGACGGCATCCCGGGCCTCGAGCTCGGATCGGCGGCGCTGCCGTGGCTGCAGAGCCCTGCGGCCGCGGGACTCGCGAGAGCGATCGAGGACGGTCCCGGATCACTCAGCGTGAACAGCACACTGCGCACGCTGCCGCAGCAGCTGATGCTCTATCGTTGGTACCGCGCGGGCCTCTGCGGCATCACGCTCGCGGCGTCACCGGGCACGAGCCCGCACGAGTCGGGCCTCGCGATCGACACGTCCGAGTACAGCGCGTGGCGGAGCGCGCTCGAGGGCAACGGCTGGCGATGGCTCGGTTCCGGCGACCCGCCTCACTACGACTACACAGCAGCGGGCGTGTCGCTCCCGGGCCTCTCGGTGCGCGCGTTCCAGCGCTTGTGGAACCGCAACCACCCCGACGACATGATCGCGGAAGACGGCGACTACGGCCCGATGACCGAAGCGCGCCTGCGCATGTCGCCCGCCGAGGGCTTCCCGATCGGCGCGGTGTGCAGCGAGATCGACGAGACCTTCGCGGTGCGTTGGGATCGAGGTACCGAGGGCTACACGCTGCGCGCCGAGCCGCCGATGGGCACCGAGCGCGTCGCGTACACGATCGACGGTCGCGACGTGGGCGAGGGTGTGCGGGCTGAGGGCTTCGCGCGCCTCGTCGGTGGGTGCGCCGACGGCGAAGGACACCGCATCGAGGCGACCGCGCGCGACGGCATGGGCGTCGAGCTCGCGTCGCGCACGGCATGGATCGAGGCGAGCGCGAGCGACGCTCTCTTCGTGCAGCCGCGCACGGGCGACACGTTCGAGATCGGCCTCGAGCGACCGGGCGCCGCGGTCGTCGCGATCGAGGTCGACGCCGACGGAACCCCGCTCGTCGACGAGGTCTCCGGCGACACGCGCAGCACGCGCCGCGCGATCACGCGCACCTTCACGACGCTCGGCCGTCGACGCATCACGCTGCGCGGCTACGACGACGGCGGCGCGGTGATCGTCACGCGCGAGGCCGACGTGGAGCTCCGCGCGACGCCGTGATCCGGACGCGCATCAGAGGTTCATCCGGCTGAACATCAATGCCGAAATTTGCGTGAGTAGTTGAATTTTGGCATTGCCACTCCGTGGCCCTCACCGTTCGCCAGAGCACGGAGCTGTTCCACCTCGTCTTCCTGCGCGCGCTCGTCGCGAAGGGTGAGGACAAGGGGCTCATCGCGCTCGAGGGCGGGTGCAACCTGCGCTTCTTCTTCGGCAGCGTCCGCTACTCCGAGGACATGGATCTCGACGTCGTCGTGATCGCGAAGGAGACGCTGAAGAACAAGGTCGACCGCTTGCTCGCGTCACCCATCGTGTCCGCTCCGCTCAAGACCCACGAGCTCACCATCGTCGAGGTGTCTGCGCCGAAGCAGACGGAGACGACGCAGCGCTGGAAGGTGGGGCTTCGGCGTCGAGGGGACGAGCTGCCGATCCGGACGAAGGTGGAGTTCTCGCGGCGCGATGACATCGAGGGAACGGCGTTCGAGGCGACCGAGCGCGAGGTGCTCCGGCCGTACGGGCTCACACCGGTCCTGGCCACGCACTACACGACGCCGTACGCGATTCGGCAGAAGATCCATGCGCTCGCCGCGCGGATCGAGCCGCAGGCGCGCGACGTGTTCGACCTCTCGCTGCTGCTGGCGCGGTCCGACGCAGCGGACTTCGCGCTCGATGCCCCCGCCAAGAAGTGGCTCGAGGACGCCATCGAGAATGCGATGTCGATCTCGTTCGACGAGTACGCCTCCAAGGTCGTCGCGTATCTCGAGCCGAGCCACGCTGAGCTCTACGCGGATCGCTCGGCGTGGGACGCCATGCAGGAGGACGTGGTCGTCAGGTTGGAGGCGCTCCGATGACTCCGGTCGACGCTCTCGCCATTCTGAAGCGGCTCGGCGTCCCTGCGCTCGAGACGGCGGATGCGGCCGCGGCCCTGGGGCTCAGCACGGCGGCGGCGAGCCAGACCCTGACGCGACTCGGAACGGCGGGCCTCCTGCGCAAGCTGCGGCACGGCACGTGGTGGCTCGAGGACTCGCTCGATCCGCTGCGCGTGCCCGAATACCTGGTCGCGCCGTTGCCGGCCTACGTGTCGCTCCAGACGGCGCTGCACCGGCACGGGCTCATCGAGCAGATCCCCGAGGTCGTGTACGCCGTGTCGCTCGCGAAGACGCAGAAGCTGAGGACCGAGGCCGGTACCTTCTCCATGCACCACGTGGCGCCGGAGGTGTTCGGCGGCTTCGAGGAGACCGAGCGCGGCGCGAAGGTGGCGACCGCCGAGAAGGCGCTCTTCGACTTCGCGTACTTGTCGAGCGGGCGCTCGCGGCTCTTCACGAGCCTGCCGGAGCTCGAGCTACCTCGCGGCTTCCGGCGGAAGGAGCTGACGCGCTGGCTCGCGAAGATCCCGTCGGCGCGAAGCCGCACGCTGACGTCACAGAAGCTCGACGAGCTGCTCGCGAGGGCCGCTCCGGCGCTCTGACCGATCAGCGCGACTCGTAGATCGTCAGCGAGGGCAGCTCCACGCAGGTGAGGAAGCCGTCGGCACGGCCGCAGCCTGTGTCGATCGCGACGACGCACTCTCCCGCCCACACGTCGGCGGGATCGTGCGGAGTGAGCGTGTCGAGCTCGGGCGGGAGGTAGTCGGTCTTCGTGTGGCCGACGACGACGCGCTTGCCGCGGTACTCGCGGAAGAACTCGTCCGAGCGCGTCCAGATCAGCGCCATCATCGGGTCGGTGTCGCGCGGATGGAGGAACTGCCCGTCGCGACGGAGCAGGCCCGCGTGCACGTAGATGGCATGCTCGTCCTCGTACCAGAACGGCAGATCCTTCATCCACGCGACGATCTCGGGCGGGAAGAAGCTGCCGGAGTGGAGCGCGACGACCTCGTCCTCGCGCGGCATCTCGTCTTCGGTCACGCGCGCGCCGTTGGTGTACGAGCGCATCGTCGCGAGGCAGCCGTTGCCCGGCGGGAACACGAACTCGACCCAGCCGCGCTCGACGACGCGCAGCCACGCGTCCTCGTGGTTGCCGCGCAGGAGGATCACCTTGCAGCCGAGGTCGTGATCGAAGCGACGCACGACGCGCACGACCTCTTCGGACTGCGGCCCGCGATCGATGTAGTCGCCGAGGAAGACGAGCGTGTCCTCCGCGTCGAGCAGCGGCAGCTTCGCGACGAGCGCGCGGAGCTGATCGAGCTCGCCGTGGATGTCTCCGATCACGAAGGTGCGTCCGGCCACGGCCCGAACGGTAACAGACAATGATTCCGCCGAGTTGGGGGCTCGCGCGCGACGCCGTGTAAGGGCGCGGGGACCGGCACGTTTCCCCCGCGAGAACGGAGGCTGTGATGCGCGTGGAACGGATGGCTGGTTGGCTCTGGGTGTGTGTGATCGGGATGGGGCTCGCGGCGTGCGCGGGCTCGAACGCGTCGTACACGCGCTTTCGTCAGGCCTCGCAGTCGGGGCGCACGATGGCATCGCACGAGGTGCGCGTGGCCGACTTCGTGAACCGCTTCGCCCAAGAAGATGCGACGCCTGCGGTGCTCGACTCCGCGGACGCGAGCGCGCTCTACGTGGACGCGCGCATCGCGAACCCGCACCTGCCGCGCGAGGGCGCGACCGCGCTGCTCGGCATCACGGTGCGAGGTCTGCCGCGCACGGTGCGCGCGGCGGCGGATCTCGTCGTCGTGATCGACGTGTCGGGATCGATGAACGAGGGCGGCAAGATCACGGCGGTGCGGCACGCGCTCGCGCGCATGCTCGAGACGCTCGATCCAGAGGACCGCATCGCGTTCGTCACGTTCTCGGACGACGCGCACGTCGCGCTGCCGCTCACACCGGTCGGCAGCGCTCGGCACGTCGTAGAGGGAGCGATCGATCAGCTCTACGCGAGCGGCGGCACGAACATCCACGCGGGTCTGGGCGAGGGCGTGAGGCTCGCGCTCGGCACGCAGAGCGACAACGCGCGCATCGTCTTCCTCTCGGACGGCATCGCGACGTCCGGCCTCACGGGCCGCAGCGACATCCTCCACGCGGCCACGCCGCTGCTCGCGCGCCACATCCCCGTCACGACGATCGGTGTCGGTCAGGCCATCGACTTCGAGCTGCTCGAGGCCGTCGCCGAAGATCACGGCGGCGCGTTCCACTTCGTCGATCAGCCCGCGGAGGTCGAGCGTGTCTTCGCGACGTACGTGCGATCGCTGAACGAAGCGTCCGCGCGATCGGTGGAGCTCCTCGTGCGCGCGCCGTCGGGCGGACGGCTGCTCCGCGCGTTCGATCAGCGCGTGCAGCTCGACGAGACAGGGCGTGACGCGCACGTGCGCGTCGGAGACTTCGCGGCGAGCGACGCGTACGTGGGCCTCTACGAGGTCGAGATCCCACCGGGCGTCGCGCCGTCGTCGGTGCCGATCGAGGTCCGCTTCCGGACGCTCGATGGCGTCGAGCAGATCGTCGCGCGTCAGGACGCGGCGTTCGGCTACGACGGGGCGGACACCTACGAGATCGTCGGGCTCGATCAGCCCGGCCTCTACCGCGCGGCGACGATGGGCTACGCGGCGATCGGCCTCTACCAAGCGGCGCAGGCGGACGAGCGCGGCGACGTCACCACGGCCGAGGGCTGGCTGCGCTCGACGTTGATCGCGGTCGAGGCCGCGCAGCGTCGGCTCGTCACGGCGGACGCCACGCGCGCAGCGACCTTGTCGGAGCCCCTCGATCTGCTCCGTCGAACTCACGCGGGCACGCTCGCGCGGGTGCCCGCGCCCGTCTCCGAGCCCAGCGCGTACGAGCCCGTCGCGTCGAACGGCGGCAACGTGATCGTGGAGCCGACGCCGCCGGTGCTCGTGCTCGGATCGGCGGCGCCGCCGCAGCTCATCCACACGCAGCCGGGCGTGACGGCCGTGCCCGCGAACGTCGTGGTCGGAGGGCCTGCGCCCGCGAGCGCGCCGGTGCAGGGCAGCGCGCGCTTCGCCGGCTGGCGCTGACGCCGCGTTGAGATCGAGGAGTCGGTCGAGTTATCCACGCGCATGTCCGCGCCGCGCGATCCTGCGAGCGACGTCACCTCCGCCCACGAGCGCGCGGCCGGTGAAGGGGCGCTCGTGCGCGCGGCGCAGCGAGGAGACCGTGCGGCGATCGATGCGCTCATGGCGCGCTTCGCGCCGCCGCTCTTCGCAGGCTTCGTGCTGCCCCGCGTGGGCCATCGTGCGGACGCGGAGGACCTCGTGCGCGAGACCATCGCGCGGGCCGTCGAGAGGCTTCCTTCGTTCGTGTACCGCGAGGAGACCGGCTTCTACCCGTGGCTCCGCACGATCGCGGAGCGCCTCGTGATCGATCGTGCGCGACGGCTCGAGACGCGTAGTCGCGGCGCGGAGCGCTACGAGACCGAGGTGCGCACGCTCGCGCCGGCGAGCGTGCGATCGATCGAGAGCGACGCGATCGAGGCCGAGGAGAAGGCTCTCGCGCGCGGTCGTCTCGAGCGCGCGATGTCGGAGCTCCTTCCTCGCTACCGCAAGGTGATCGAGCTGCGCGTGCTCGAGGAGAAGAGCCGCGAGGAGTGCGCGAGCGAGCTCGGCGTGACGCTCGGCAACCTCGACGTGCTGGTGCACCGCGCGCTCGCCGCGCTGCGCGCGCGCATGACGGCGGTGCCCGATGGCTGACCACCACGCATGCGTGCGATCGAGCGATGTGTCGTGATGCAAGAGGACCACATGCAGGACGAAGGACCCTTCTCGGACGAAGCGCCTCCCACGGAGGAAGAGCTCGCTGCCGCCCGCGCGCTCGCGGCCGAGCTCGATGGCGCGCGCGATCCGTCGCGCGGATCGCTGGCCGAGCTCGCGCGCGCAGCGCGGGCGACGGTTCGGAGCGAGACACCGCTCGCGGCCGACGTCGTGCGTCGCGGCATCGAGGCGGGGCTCGCGAAGAAGCGGGGCGCACAGCGTCGCGTCGCGCTCGTGTCGTTCGCAGCCGCGGCGATCGCGCTCGCGGGCTTCGTCGCGCTCGCCAACCCGTTCGCTTCACACGACGTCGTCGATCGGGACCTCACGAACGTCGTGATCGAGTCTCCCGGTCTCTCGCACTTGCCGATCACGCCGTTCACCGAGGGACAGCGCACGAGCGATCGTGTCGATCGCATGGCGCGCCTCGCGAGCGAAGACTGGCTCGCTGAGCAGATCGCGCGCGCGAGTCGGGAAGGTGAGCGATGACGCATCCCGTACGAGCGCTGTGTGTCGCGGGACTCTTCGTGATGTGTGGTTGTGCGAGCGAGGCGATGCCCACGCCGAGCCCCGAGCCCGCGCGCATGACCACGGCGGATCGACTCTCCACGATCGGCATCGCGCAGGCGCTGATGCACGAGACCGACGTGCTCGAAGCCATGGGCGACCGCGCGGGCGCGATCACGCGCGCCGAGCGTGTGCTGACGCTCGAGCTCGCCGAAGGCGATCCACTGCGCGAACCGCTCCGCCTCGACGCGTGGGGACGGCTCGCCGAGCTCCAGCTCGCCGCGGGATCGCTCGACGACGCGAGCGCCTCGCTCGATCACGGCCTCGGCGAAGCCGGCGCCGACTCGTACTTCGAGGCGCGCCTGCACCTCGTGCGTGGCCGCGTGCTCGAGGCGCGCGCGTCCGTACATCGTGAGGCCGGCGAGAGCGAGCGCGCGGACGAGCTGCTCCGCGCGGCCCTCGCGGAGCACGAGCGCAGCATCGCGATCAACGAGGCGCTGCTCCGTGGCGACGAGACCGCACCATGAGCGATGCTCGCGGGATGGCGCGTCGACTCGGGTTCGCTGCATGGCTCTTGGGGCTGACGCTCCTCGCGGCCACCGGCTGCGCAGGTCGTGCGCCCACGCCGCACGAGGAGCACCCGCAGGCGCGCTCTGTCCCGGATCGGATCGTCGAGGACGAAGCGTTGATCACGGATCTGATGGACGACACCCGCGACGACACGCGCGCGTGCCCCGATCGATGTCGCTCGGCGGACGGCGTGTGCGAAGCGGCCGACCGCATCTGCGCGGTCGTGGCGGAGCTCCGCGACACGTCGCTGGCGCCGCGCTGTGATCGAGCGCGCGCTGCGTGCTCGGAGGCGCGCACGACCGTGTCGGGCTGTGGGTGCTCGTCGACCCGGTGACGCCTCACCACACGACGGGGACGATCCGCGAGTCCGTGATGTCGCCGTCCTTCGTGATGAGCGGCAGACCCTCGCGAGCCGCCGCGGCGCACACCAGCGCGTCGAAGGGATCGTCGTTGGGTCGGGTCGAGTGAGCGAAGCGGACCTGCTCGAGGTCCAGCGCGAGAAGCTGGTAGGCGGGGTTGCTGAAGAGCGCATCACAGAAGCCTGAGAACGTGGTCGCGAGCTGCACCTTCCCGACGCGGACGAGGAGGCTCATCTCCCAGAGGACGACGACCGGAACGTAGAGGAGCGCTTCCCGACGCTCGCACGCAGCGAAGTGCCGCGCGGCTTTCTTTCCCAGTCGGCTCCCACCCGCGGCGTGGAACACGAGGGGATGGGTGTCGGTGACCGCTGCTGCATCAACCACGCGCGGCTCTCCGTTGACGGGCCGTCGGAGTGGGAGCCCGCAATGCGAACAGTCGTCGGACGGCCTCGTCTCCGCCTGCCAGATCTGGATCGTCTTCGGCGACCGTCGCCAGCCCCTGAATGGACGTCGCCGGGTGGACGCTCGAGGAAGAGGCTCGCGTCTCCGACAGCAGAGCGTCGAGGGCCTCGCTGACGCTTCGTGCCCCCGTGTTCGCCGCGCGCGCGCGCAGGAACGCGATGTTGTCCGGTGTCAGCGTCACCGACAGCGCTCGCTTGGTCATACGAGGATCATACGATGATCGGCTTCGCGATGTGAGTCAGAGCTTGGAGGTCTCCTCGAGCTCCTTGCCCGAGGTCTCTGGCAGCCACAGCCAGATGAGGCCGAGGGCGAGCACGGGCCCGATCGCGGTGACCGCGACCGAGGTGCCCCAGCCGTACTGCGTGGCGGCGGCGCCGATGGCGAGCGGCGACAGCACGTAGCCGATGCGGCCGAGCAGGTTGTTCGACCACGCGAACGCGTCGCTGCGCAGATCCGTAGGGAACAGCTCCGTGTTGAACGCGTTGAGCGCGGGCAGGATCGCGGCGCAGCCGAACACCGCGAGGACCGCCGACACGTAGAGCACCACCGTGTCGTTGCTCGTGTACGCGCCGACGCAGCCGATCGCGGTGGCGAGGAACACGAACGTCGAGACGGGCTTGCGGCCGTAGCGATCGAAGAGGCGCCCGACGAGGAACACGAGCGGCATCGAGATCACGGCCGCCACGCTGATGATCGTGCCGACCTCACCCTCGGTGCGATGGAGCTCGTCCACCGCGCGCGACTTGAAGAACGTGATCGCCGTCTGCGTGCAGAGGTACGTGAGGCCCCAGATCAGGGCGAGCTGCAGCATGCGCGTTCGGTACGGTGTGCCGAAGATGCGGAAGAACTCCCCGGGCTTCCGCTCGGACGCGGGGATCGCCTCGAAGCGCGAGGTCTCTCGGATGTTGCGTCGCGCGAGCGCGAGCACGAGCAGCGGCACGGTGCCGACGAAGTACACGGTGCGCCAGCCCCACGGCGTCTGGATCAGGAGCGGCACGACGCCCGCGCAGAGCACCGCGCCGAGGCTCGAGAACGCGTTGATGAGACCGATGGCGAAGCCGCGCTCGTTCGCGGGGAACTCTTCGGCCGCGTAGACGGTCGAGACCACCCACTCGCCGATCAAGAAGATGCGCGAGAGCAGCTGCAGGATCGCGAAGACGATCGCGTTCGGCGCGAGGCCCGAGAGGAACGACGTGATCGCGTAGCCGACGATCGTGATGTTGAGCAGCGGCTTTCGCCCGATGCGATCGGCCTGTCGCACCAGCACGTAGGCGATCACGGTGCCCACGTTCACGAACGCGACGAGCACGCCGATGTGCCACTCGGTGAGCTCGTAGTCGCGCTGCACCGAAGGCAGCAGCTGCGCGAGCGCCATCTGGTCGAAGCCCTCGAAGAACGTCGCGACGCCCAAGAAGATCAGCAGCTTGCGGCGGTAGGCGCGCGCTTCGTCGTCGGTCTGGCTCACGTCGCGGATGATAGAGGACGCGCCCGCCTCGGCGTCAGGCCAAGAGCGCGAAGACGATGGCCTGGGCGTTTCCGAGCGCGTGCGCGGCGATGCCCGGGATGATCGAGCCCGTCCGCTCGCGCAGCACCGCGAGGAAGATCGCGCTCGCGAGCGGGTCGAGCAGTGACACGAGATCCTCGGGGCCGTGCGCGAGCGTGAAGAGGATCGAGGTGACGGCGATCGTGCCGGGGACGCCGAGGCGCGTCTCTCGCAGGCTCGTGTGGAGGAAGCCACGGAAGAACAGCTCCTCGAAGATCGGGGCGGCGATCACGAACGCGAGCACGAGCACCGGCAGCGGCGCGCTCTCGGCGAGCGTGGTCCACGCGGCCGGGATGATCGTGCCGGTCGTGAGCTGCCTCGCGACGTCGAAGAGCGCCACGAGCAGCGCGGAGCCAGCGAGCGCGATCGCGACGTGCGCCGGCTTGGGCGTGGTGAGGGCGAGCAGCTCGCGCGGCTCGCGCGTGCGCGTGACCAGGTAGAGCGCGAGGCCACCGAGCGACACGCCTGAGACGATGCCGAAGGACACGACGAGCCCGTCGGTCTCGGGCGGCACGTCAGGCGCGAGCAGCGTCGTCGCCAACATCATCCCGAGCGCACGACCGACGCCCGTGCAGACGAGCACGAGCACGGCCGCGCCCACGAGCTTCCATCCACGGATCGGGTTCATGGTCACTCGACCACCCACGGCGGCTGGGGTTCTCGGAAATGCAATCGGCGCGGCTCCGAGGAGCACGCGCCGAATCGCTGCCGGAGGAGGGTCCGCGTGGACCCTCGAAGATCAGAGGTGCTTGTTCGCGTGATCCCAGTTCACGAGGTTCCACCAGCTCTCGATGTACTTCGCGCGGAGGTTTCGGTAGTCGATGTAGTACGCGTGCTCCCACACGTCGCACGTGAGGATCGGCGTCTTGCCTTCCTTCAGCGGGCAGCCCGCGTCGTGCGAGTCGACGACCTCGAGCTTGTCGCCGTTCTTCACGAGCCACGCCCAGCCCGAGCCGAAGTGGCCCGCGGCCGTCGCGCTGAACTTCTCCTTGAACGCAGCGAAGCTGCCGAAGTCCTTCTCGATCGCGGCCTTGATCGCGCCCGTCGGCTCGCCGCCGCCACCGGGACGCATCGACTCCCAGTAGAACGTGTGGTTCCACACCTGCGCCGCGTTGTTGAAGACCTTGCCCGACGCCGTACGGATGAGGTCCTCGTACGACTTGCCCGCGAGCGATGCGTCGTCCTTCGCGAAGTTGTTGAGGTTGTTCACGTAGGCCGCGTGGTGCTTGCCGTAGTGGAACTCGAGCGTCTCGACGGAGAGGTGGGGCGCGAGCGCGTCCTTGGCGTACGGGAGCTCGGGGAGGGTGAACGTCATGGGAGACCTCGCTGAACGAAAGGGGCCGATGGGCCGTGGTGTCGAGCGCGCCGGCGGGCTCGAGGGAGTCGCGAGCCTAGAGACCTCGGGTGCGCGCGACAAGGTCTTCACCGGTTTACCAATGCACTCTCTGGCGCCGTCCCATCGTGCCGTCTGTGCTGGCAGATGCTCCTGTTTCGTTGCATGAAGCGCGCATGACCGCTTTACAGGTCGGCGCGAGCCCGGGCCCCGAGGCGATGGGCCGCAAGCTGCGTGAGCTGCGACAAGCCCGCGAGCTTCCGCAGGCCGAGGTCGCGGCGAAGCTCGGTGTCTCGCCCGCGTACTTGTCCCTCATCGAGACGGGCAAGCGTCCGCTCCAGCTGCCGCTGCTCGTGCAGGCGCTCGAGCTGTTCGGTGTGGAGCTCGACGACTTCATGCAGAGCCTCGGCGAGGTGCACCTCGACGAAGGTCTCGCGCGCCTCCTCGACGAGCCGCTCCTGCGCACGCTCGCGCTCTCTCGCGACGACCTCGCGCGCCTGGGCGCGGAGCCGCGCGTCGCGAACACGATCACGGCGCTCTTCAACCTCTACAAGAACTCGCGCCTCCAGCTCGAGCACTTGCTCACCGACATGGCGCGCAAGGAGCGCGAGGGGCAGGGCGCGGGCACGCTCGCGTTCGACTACACGCCGTTCGACGAGGTGACCGAGTTCCTCGAGGAGCGGCGCAACTGGTTCGAGGCGCTCGAGGATCGCGCCGACGCGCTGCGCGCGCAGCATCGCTTGGGCGATCGTCCGCGTGAGCAGATGTTGATCGACGTGCTCGCGACGCTGGGTGTCGAGGTGCGAACGCTGCGCGCCGAAGAGATCGAGGGAGAGGGCAGCGTCATCCGCCGACTCGATCCGCGCGGCGGCTCGCTCACGCTGAGCCACGACCTCCCCGAGAACCGCCGCATGTTCCAGCTCGCGCACGCGGTCGGCCTGCGCCTGCTCGACGAAGAGAAGCTGCACGAGCCCATCGTCCGAAGCGCGAACGCGCGTCACGCCGAGACGCCGCGCCTCTTGAAGATCCACCTCGCGAGCTACCTCGCGGGCGCGATCCTCTTGCCGTACGAGGCGTTCTTTCGCGACGTGCAGCGCACGCGCTACGACGTCGAGCACCTCGCGAGGATCTTCGACACCAGCTACGAGACCGTCGCCCATCGTCTCTGCAACCTCAGCGATCCGCGGCGAACGGGCGTGCCGTTCCACTTCCAGCGCGTGGACGTCGCCGGCAACATCAGCAAGCGCTACGCGTCCACGGGCCTCCGCTTCCCGCACGGCACGGGCAGCTGCCCGAAGTGGGTCGTTCACACGGCGTTCCTCACGCCGCACATGATCCACCGGCAGTACTCGGTGTTCCCCGACGGGCGCACGTACTTCTGCTTCGCGAAGGTGATCGCGGAGCCCATCGCAGGCTCGCTCGCGCGCGGCACCGTCTACGCGATCGGCCTCGGCACGCACGCGTCGGACGCGAAGCACCTCGCGTACGCCGACGACATGCCGTTCGTCGATCCGCAGAAGATGGCGGTGCCCGTCGGCACGAGCTGCCGCTTCTGCGAGCGCACGGACTGCAACCAACGCGCAGCGCCGAGCTACAAGTTCGCCTTCCGCGTCGACGAGTACACGAAGAAGGACAACTTCTTCAGCCCGCTGGTGGACGAAGACGCGATGCCGAGCGCGCCCGTGCCGATCACGAAGAAGCGAAGAGGCTGACGAGATCGAGGAGGGCGAACGAGAAGGAGAAGGACGCAGAGGACGCAGAGGTCCGCAGAGCGCGCAGAGGGAGAGCTAGGGGCTGCGGACGATGCGATGGATGCCGTTGGTCATCCGGGCGCCGTGGAAGTTGAGGAGCAGAGCCAACGACAGTCCGGACAGCTTCAAGTACGTGAGCACCTGCGCTCGATGCACCGGAAGCACCTCCGGGACCGCCTTCAGCTCGACGATGATCGAGCCATCGACCAGCAGGTCGATGCGGTAGCCGCCGTCGATGCGAAGCCCCTCGTAAGCGACCGCGAGCATGGGCTGTCGCTCGTGACGGATCCCTCGCAACGTCAGCTCATGTGCCAGGCACGCTTCGTAGGTCGACTCGAGGAGACCTGGTCCGAGTGCTCGATGAACTTCGATCGCTGCGCCAACGAATTCTGCTTCCGGCCTGCCTGCCGAACCCTTCACTCGGGTCGACGCAGACGCGCAATCTGGAAGCCGTCGCAGCTCGAGTGCGGATCGCACCACGGCCCGAGCCTGATCATCCCGTCGTCGTCGCAGGCGATGTTGCCCACGGGCTCGCGCAGGATCTGGAAGCCCGTCTCGCGCGCGAGCGGTGACGCGACACCGATGCCCTCGGCGCGCGTGGGTGAGCACACCGCGTAGACGAGCACGCCGCCGGGGCGCACGAGCTTCGTGACGTTCCGCGCGATCGAGAGCTGCAGCTCTCTCAGGCGCGCGATGTCATCTTCGATGACGCGCAGAAGGATCTCGGGTCGACGATGCACCGTGCCGAGGCCGGTGCACGGCGCGTCGACGAGCACGCGATCGAAGCTGCCCTCTTCCATCCCGCCGAGGCCCACCGACAGGTCGACGCCGCGACGCACCACGTCGGTCGACCTGTGTCCGAGGCGCTGGAGCTCGTCGTCCATGCGGAGGAGCTTCTCGGGGTGATCGTCGCACGCCATCAGCTCGCCATCGGCGTCACCGCTCGCGCGCATCGCGTCGAGGATCGCGAGCGTCTTGCCGCCGCGGCCTGCGCACGCGTCGAGCACGCGCTCGCCCGCGCGCGCGCCGACGGCCTCGGCCACGAGCTGAGACGCCTCGTCCATCATCGTCATCTGCCCGCGGTCAAAGCCGGGCAGCTTGCGGGGATCGCCCACGCCGCGCGCGAGGATCGCGTGTGTGCTCATCGCGCCGCGCAAGAGCTCGGCCTCGGGGCGTGCCTCGCGGATCGCCTCGATCAGCGCCTCGCGATCGCCTCGCGCGCGGAGCGACGTGGGCGGTGGCATCGGTCGCTCGCCTGCGAACGCGCGCGCACGATCGGCGCCGAGATCCTTCACGAGCAGCGCGTCGAGCCAGCGCGGTAGCGCGAGCCTCGAGGGACGCGCGGGTTCCGCGGGACGCTGCGCCGCGATCTTGCGGAGCACCGCGTTCGCGAACCGCGAGAGAGGCTCGGCGCGCTCACGACGGATCAGGCCCACGGTCTCGTCGAGGATCGCCCACGGCTTCTCGGGCGTGTGGAGGAGCTCGTAGCTCGCGGTCAGCATATACGCGCGCGTGAACGGCTCGAGCGGATCGCGCCGCGGACGGTGCGCGTCGATCGCCTCGTCGAGCGCGGGCAGCACACGCAGCACGCCGTACACGAGATCGGTCGCGCGCCCGCTCTCGCTCGGCGCGAGCCGCGCGCGCGACAGCTCGCCGTCGAGCGAGGGCGACGCCCACGCGTCCTCTGTGAGCACGCGGAAGATCACGCGCGCCGCGAGCTCACGGCCCGTCTTGGCGGGCGCTTCGGCAGGTCGAGGCGTTCGTGCGTTCATGAGGGGCGCAGGCGTACCCCCGATGCGTCGTTCGCGCGAGAGCCGTCCGTGCACGGCGCGATCGGAAACGGACCTTGGCTGCGCCGAGTCGTCGCCTCATGCTCGGCGGGTGACGGTGACCGACGACGATCCGCTCTCCATCGCCGCCGCACGCCGAGTAGAGGCCCGCATCGCAGGCGTCACCGTACCGGTGGTGTCACGCGAGGATCTGATCTTGTCGAAGCTGTGGTGGCGCAAGGACACAGGATCAGAGCTGCAGAAGCGCGACGTCGAGAGCCTGCTCGCGACCGCGACCTCACTCGATGCGACGTACCTGAAGCGCTGGGCAGACCATCTCGTGGTTCGAGCTCAACTCGAGGAGCTTCTCGCGCGATGAGCACGCCGCGCGATACGACCGTGGATGCCGCTGCGCGCGCGAGAGCGATCGTGATGGCCAAGTCTCCCGAGGAGCGGCTCGCGATGTGGAGCCGCATGTCGGTCGGCGCGCGGGCGCTCGCCACCGCAGGCGCGAGGATGACCCTCGGGGACGACGCGACCGACCACGACGTGCGCCGCCTCGTCTTCCTACGCTTCTATGGTCGCGAACTCGGCGAGCCTCGCGCTCTCGCGATCTTCGACGCGATCGAGGCGCGTCGGGCTCACCGCGCCGACGGTTGAGCCGATCAGTCGGCTTGGAAGGTCTCGACGATGTCGGGCCAGCGGCGCTCCACGTCGTTCTTGAACGCGAGGATCATCAGCATCAGCAGCATGCCGAAGCCGACGAGGCTCGCGATCTCTCTGGCGCGCGTCTGGAGCGGGCGGCGTGAGATCGCCTCGATCAAGAAGAAGAGGAGGTGGCCGCCGTCGAGCAGCGGGATCGGCAGGAGGTTCAGGAGGCCGAGGTTGATCGAGATGAAGGCCATGAACGCGAGGTAGTCGAGCGGGCCTCCGCTCGCGGCGGTCTCCGTGCCCTCGAGGATCGAGAGCGGACCGCCGAGGCTCCTCACCGACAAGCGACCCTGCACGAGGCGCACGACCGACGTGACCGTCAGCTCGATCATGTCCCACGTGGCCGCGAACGACTCGTGCAGGGCGTATGCGACGGGCGACGGATTGGCCACGGGCGGCTCGACGGTGGTGGGCGCCCAGTGGGACACGCCGATCGCGAAGCGATCGAAGCGCTCGCCGTACTCGGTCTCTCCGCTCTCGCGCTCGAGGACGAGGCGTCGCGTGATCACCTGATCGGCGCGGCGGAACGTGAGCTCGTGCTCGGTGCTCTCGCTCGTCTGGAGCGCCTCCACGTAGGTCGCGAACAAGCGGATCGGCTCGCCGTCGAGCGAGAGCAGCCGATCGCCGGGGCGGAGACCGAGCGCGGCCTCGGGTGACCCGACGCGCACCTCCGACACGTAGAGATCCGACGACTCGATGCCCGCGCGCACGACGCCGCTGCCCGGGCCGGGCTCGGGCGTCAGTGTCGCGACGTGAGGCTCGTAGAACGAGAGCTCGAGCACGCTCGCGAGGCCACCGTCGAAGCGACGCGGACGCACGTACGTGATCGGCACGGTGCCGCCGCGGTTGGGCTCGAGCACGTCGACGAGATCGGCGAATCGCTCGATGGGACGGCCTCCCGCGGCGATGATGCGATCGAAGCTTCGGAGGCGCGCGGCGGCCGCGGGGCTCGCGGGCGAGATGATCCCGATCACCGCGAGCGGCGAGCGCGTGCTCACGCCGATGCGACCGACCTCGCGCGTCATCCCCAGCGCGCGCGCCTCGGTCGCGCGCACGGGCGTGACGTTCGCTTCCACCTGCTGACGACGTCGCTCGACCGTCAGCTCGAGCGGCTCGCCGACCGACGCGTCGACGCGTCGCATCAGCTCGTAGAACGTGCGCACCTCTTCGCCATCGACGGCGAGCACGCGATCGCCGGGCATCAGGTGACCGTCGGCCGGCGTGTCGGGCAGCACGGTGCCGATCACCGGAGGCGACATGTCGTGCTCGCCCAGGAAGACGACGAAGTAGAGGAGCAGCGGGAACGCGAGGTTCATCACCGGGCCCGCGAGCACGATGATCACGCGCCGCCAGAGCGGCTGATCGGAGAACGCGCGACCCTCGTCCTTCTTGGTGATCGTGTCGCCGGGCTGCTCGCCGAGCATGCGCACGTAGCCGCCGAGCGGGATGGCGGCGATCACGTACTCGGTCTCGCCTCGCGTGAACCCGATCACCTTCGGGCCGAAGCCGAGGCTGAACCGCAGCACCTTCACCCCGAAGACCTTCGCCCACACGAAATGCCCGAGCTCGTGCACGAAGATGAGCACGCCGACGAGCAGGACGAACCAGAGGAAGGTCATCGGAACGGCGCGAGCATGGACAACGGTCCACGCGTAAGCCACCCGAGCGCCCGCGATGCGAGCTCAGGGCGCGACGACGGTGCAGTCCCCGCCGCGTCGCTTGGCCTCGAGGAGCGCCGCGTCGGCTGCGCGCATGATCAGCCCCGCATCGCCTCTGCGGTCGGCGATGCCCGCCGAGACGGTGACCGCGTGCCGGTACTCGTCGTGCACGCACGGCGCGAAACGGACGGCGTCGATCAGGCTCTCGGTGATCTCGGTCGCCTCGCGCAGTGGGAGCGAGAACAGCACGGCGATCTCGTCGCCGCCGAGCCGTGCCGCGAGCCCGCGTGAGCCGAGCGTTCGCGCGATCGTGCGGCCCACGTGCGCGATGACGGCGGCGCCCGCGAGGTGTCCGTGCGCGTCGTTCACGCGCTTGACGCCATCGACGTCGAGCAGGGCGAGCACCACGGGCCGGTGCGCCTCGAGATCGAGCCTCGTCGCGAGCTCGTCCTCGAACTTCCGGCGCGAATAGAGGCCGGTGAGATCGTCCTTGTGCAGCCGCTCGACCACGACGCGATCGAACTCCTGCTCGACCTCGCCGTGCACCTCGATGCGCAGGAGCGTGTCGCCGATGCGGATCTGATCGCTCGCCATCGCGTCGACGGATCCGTGGGTCGCGAGCTCTCGCCCGCCGAGGTGGGTGGGTCCTGCGCCGAGGTCGGTGACGCGCCATCGGTCGACGCGCGTCGTCGGCTCGACCGCGACGTGACGCGGCCCCACCAGCGGATCGCGCAGCCGCAGCGACACGGCGGGATCGCGTCCGATCTCCACGCGCGACGCGAGCTGCACGCGCTCGCCGAGCTGCGGGCCGGTGAGCACGACGAGCACGGCGACGTCCGGCGCGGGCGGGATCGAGCTCTTGCCGACGGGCACCATCCGCGTGGTGCGGTGGCCTTCGGGGGCGGTCTTCGCAGGCGGTCGCACCGAGCTCGCAGCGTAGCAAAACGACGCGACGCGTCGTGCGATGAGGACGGGCCGAGCGGGAATACGCGTGCTACGAGCCTGATCCTCTGACGAGCGGGGATGACGCAAACGACTTCCCTATCTTCTGGTGCGCGGGTCTCTGTGGATGTGTCCGGCACGGCCGACGACGAGACGTCCACGGAACGTGCGATGGCCGCGGCCATGCGCGAGCTCGAGGCGTTCTCGACCCGCAAGGAAGAGCCGTCGAAGCTGCACCCCGTGATCATCGGCAAGAGCCCGCCGATGATGGCGCTCTTCAAGATGCTCGACCGCATCAAGCAGAGCGATGCGACGGTGCTCGTGCTCGGCGAGAACGGCACCGGCAAAGAGCTCGTCGCCAAGAGCATCCACCAGAGCTCGCGCCGCGCGAACAAGGCGTTCGTCGCGACGAACTGCAGCGCGTTCAACGACAACCTGCTCGAGAGCGAGCTCTTCGGACATCGCCGCGGCGCGTTCACGGGCGCGGTCGTCGACAAGCCCGGGCTCTTCGAGGTCGCGGACGGCGGTACGTTCTTCATGGACGAGGTCGGCGACATGTCGCCGTCGCTCCAGGTGAAGCTCCTGCGCGTCATCCAAGAGGGCACCTTCATGCCCGTCGGCGGCACCGAGACCCGCAAGGTCGACGTGCGCATCGTCGCGGCCACGAACCGCGATCTCGGCGCGATGATGAAGCAGGGGACCTTCCGCGAGGACCTCTACTACCGCCTCCACGTGGTGGTCCTCCGCGTGCCGCCGCTCCGTGAGCGCCGTGAGGTCGAGGGTGGCGGCAGTGACATCGAGGTGCTCGTCGAGCACTTCCTGAAGCGGCTGGCGCGGCGCGACGCCAAGGATCGACGCGACAAGGTCCTCACGCCGCGCGCCCTCGAGCGACTCGTCGGACACGAGTGGCCCGGCAACGTGCGCGAGCTCGAGAACGAGATGGAGCGCCTCTGGGTGCTCTCCGGTGACGACGCCATCATCGACGACGATCTGCTCAGCCCCTCGATCGGGCGCCGGCGCGTGATGGCCAAGGCGAGCGTGGTCGCGGGATCGTCGAGCGCTGCGTCGTCGTCGTCGGGCGGGTCGTCGTCGGGCGGGTCGCCGTCGAGCGGTGGCGCGTCGCCATCGAGCGTGTCGGTGTCGGGTGTGTCCGTGTCCGGCGCGTCGATCGCGAGCGCGTCGTCCGTGGCGATCGGTCCGTCCAACGGCGCCCACGCTCCGAGCGGTGTCTCGGTGAGCGCCCGCGTCGGCGCCGAGGGCGCGGCCGCTGGCGAGGTGTTCGCTCTCGATCCAGGCCTCACGATGCCAGACGCCGTGGAGCGCCTGGAGCGCCGCATGATCGGTGACGAGCTTCGCCGCGCGCGCGGCAACAAGACGAAGGCGGCCGATGCCCTGGGCATCAGCCGGCGCAACTTGATTCGCAAGGTGCAAGCCTACGGTCTCGACGATGTCGGGCGCCGTCGCGGGGAGTCCTGATGCCTGCTTTGGTCCTGATCGCCGAGTCCGATCCGTTCAATCTCCGCTTGCTCCAGGAGATCTGCGAGGCCGCAGGGCACACCGTGCTGACCGCCATGGACGGCGGCGCAGCGCTCGAGACCGTCGCGCGCAAGCGTCCCGATCTCGTGCTCGTCGACGTGGCGCTGCCCACGTCGGATGACGACGACGATGGCGCCGAGGCC
Source organism: uncultured Sandaracinaceae bacterium (assembly GCA_964502175.1). Classification (GTDB taxonomy): domain Bacteria; phylum Myxococcota_A; class Polyangia; order Polyangiales; family Sandaracinaceae; genus JAFLCL01. The sequence goes on along the minus strand of CAZCVE010000011.1, from coordinate 144,273 downwards.
GCGATCCTGAGGGGGCTCTCGGGGGCGCTCGGTGGCGGGGGCGCGCGCGACGACGAGCGTCGGGCGAGCGAGCTGCGCGAGACGCTGCCGGAGTCGATGCTCCTCGACGTCGATCACAGCGGCGGCCTCGAGGTGCTCCGGCTCCTCAAGAGCGACCAGAGCTTGTCGTCCATTCCGGTGCTGCTCACGGCCAACGATCGCGACGAGACGATGTGGCGCCGCGGCATGGAGCTCGGCGCGGAGGACTACCTCGCGCGCCCGTACCGCGTGTTCGAGATCCACCAGCGCGTGCGCAACACGCTGCGCCGCGCGCTGCTCGAGCGCATGCAGCGCGAGGACATGATCGACGACGCGATGCAGCGCGCGGGAAACGCGGCTCAGCTCCCGCTGACGCTCGAGTACGAGATGACGCGCGCGATCCGCTTCGATCACACGCTCGCCTGCGTGGCGCTCGCGTGCACGAACCTCGAGCACGTCCGCGACGCGGGCGGCGACGACGCCGCCGAGGCGCTCATGGGGACGCTGATCGCCAACGTGCGTCAGTGCGTGCGCACGATCGATCACGTGTTCCGCGCCGGAGAGCGTGAGCTCGTGCTCGTGCTGCCCGAGACGAGCGCGAGCGAGGCCGAGGTGGTGATCCACCGCCTCGAGCAGCGCGCGAAGCAGAACAGCCTCGCGCCGGTCGGCAAGACGGGCGCTCCGACGGAAGGCGCGCGCCTCACCGTCGGTGTCGCGGGCCGCATCGAGGGCAACCACGCGTGCGGGCTGACCTTGCTCTCGGCAGCGCGCCGCGAGCGCCGAGTCCTCTGCTGAGTTTTTCGGAGGGTCCATGCGGACCCTCCCCCGCGCCGCGGGTTGGGTCAGCGCTTGCGGCGGGCGAGCATCACGAGGCCGAGCGCGAGCAGCGCGAGCGAGGGGGTCGACGTGCGCGTCGGCGCGCCCGGCACGCTGCATCCGCAGGCGCCGCCTGCGAGGCCCGCGGGTCGTGAGCCCGCGTCGGGGCCAGCGTCGCCCGAGATCGAGGCATCGCGACGTCCCGCGTCGCCCCGACCCAGGGGACCTGCGTCGGGCTCGATCACCTCTGCGGTGAGCGGGATGCGCACCACCGGCTGATCGGGATCGTTGGTCCGCAGCGTGAGCGTCTCCGCGAACATGCCGCCCATGTCGGGCGCGATCATCACGCCGAGCGCGGCCTCGCTCGAAGGCGGCACCACGAGGCGCATGCTCGTCACCATCACGGTGTCGGGGAGCGTGTCGACGGTGACGACGAGCTCGGCCTCGCCGCGGTTGCGAACGGTGAGCGTTCCATCGCCGACGTCGCCGACGAAGAGCGTGCCAGCGTCGATGTTCGTGGGCGAGACGGTGACGTCGGGCAGCGGCACGCGCACCGTGTCCGGATCGAACATCGCCCTAGTGGACGTGCTCACGATCGGGATCGGGATGTCGATGCCGACGAGCTCGAAGCGTCGACCGAGCAGCTCCACGAACACGTTCGGTCGCGCGACGATGTCGCCCTCGTAGCTGATCGTGCCCTGCGGCCTGACCGTGACGTCCTCCGACGCGCCGAAGCCATCGGGCGGCGGCCAGTACTGCACCACCGCGCCTTCGCGATCGATCGGCGCGCGCGCGTCGTCGATGAGGATGCGATCGGTCTGGTAGCTCGTCGTGAGATCGCCGGTGGCCGTGACCGCGAAGCCGCCGTCGATGCCGGGGATCGAGGTGCCGATGATGCTCGAGAGGCCGACGGAGAAGACATCGATCATCTCCGTCGTGTCGTGGATCATCACCGGTCGCGGCGTGGCGCCGGGCAGCACGAACGGATCGAAGGTGACCTCGTCGATGAGGCGTAGATCGCGCACGGGGATGAACGGGATGTCGCCTTCCCACGAGTAGGTCGTGCCCGCGATGGTCGCGTTGAAGCGCATGCGCGCGACGATCTCGAGGCCCCACGCCATGCGGAAGTGGCCCTCGCCCGCGCGTCCCGGCGTGGCCATCGAGAGACCGAAGGGCCAGTACGTCGCGAGCGTGCCGCCGAGCGTGACCTCGGTCTCGCCCATGAAGAAGAACGCGAGGCGCACCTGGATCGGCGAGCTCGCGGGCACCCAGCCGCTGTCGAGCGAGATGCTCGGCAGGCGCATGTCGAGGTACTCGAAGTCGATGTCGGCGCGATGACACCCCACGGCGTCGACGGGGCAGTCCTGCGCGAGGGCGCGCGGCGCGAACGCGAGGAGGAGGCCGGCCAGAGCGAGACAGCGAGCGGCGAAGCGCATGGCGCGAGGGTACGCGAAGCATGTCGGCGCAATGAAATGATCTCCGACGATCACCCCGATCTCGTCGAGGCGCGCGGCGCGGAGGACGAACGGTGCGGCGCTCACGTCCAGTCGACTCCGTCAGAGGTCATCGGGGGTCAGACCGGTGGCCGCTCCAAGTCTCTTCAATGCCGTCGGGCCCAGCTCGACGTCGTCATGCCAGGCGAAGACGTAGTTCGGCCACCCGTCGCGCTCGAGCGTTCTGTGGGAGCCGCTCTGACGCTTGATTCGCCAGCCGATGCGGTGGAGTGCAGCGAGGACTCGGGGCGCCCGCGTGGACGGCCGGCTACTCATTCGTTGCCGACGCGCTCCATGTTCCCTTCTCGTCCTTCATCAGAGTCGACCCCAGCCGCGCACTCCGTCACGAGGCGTCGCGACGCTAGCAGAGTCTGCTACCGTTCGACGCATGCACGTCGAGCTCGAGCGGGAGACAGACGGACGTTGGCTCGCGGAAGTCACGGACCTTCCCGGAGTCATGGCCTACGGATCGTCGGAGCGCGAAGCGCGCAATCTCGTGCTCGTTCTCGCTCTCCGAGTTCTCGCGGATCGCATCGAGCACGGCGAGGACGTTCCGCAGAGCCTGCGGGATCAGCTCGGTCTGGCCGCCTGATCCCAGCGGCAACTCGCTCGCTCACGTCCAGTCGAGGACGACCTTGCCGCTGTGGCCCGAGCGCATCGTCTCGAACGCCTCGGCGTACTGATCGACCTTGAAGCGGTGGGTGAGCACGGGCGTCACGTCGAGGCCGCTCTGCAGCATCGCGGTCATCTTGTACCAAGTCTCGAACATCTCTCGGCCGTAGATGCCCTTGAGGATCAGGCCCTTGAAGATCACCTGGTTCCAGTCGATCGCGACGCTCTCGGGCGGGATGCCGAGGATGGCGACGCGGCCGCCGTGGTTCATCGCCTCGAGCAGGCTCTGGAACGCGGGGCCGTTGCCGCTCATCTCGAGGCCGACGTCGAAGCCCTCGGTCATGCCGAGCTCCTTCATCACGTCGCGCACGCTCTGTTCCTTCACGTTCACCGCGCGCGTCGCGCCCATCTTCTTCGCGAGCTCGAGGCGGTAGGGGTTCACGTCCGTGATGACCACGTGGCGCGCGCCGACGTGGCGACAGATCGCTACGGCCATGATGCCGATCGGGCCCGCGCCGGTGATGAGCACGTCTTCGCCGACGAGGTCGAACGAGAGCGCGGTGTGCGCGGCGTTGCCGAGCGGATCCATGAACGCGGCGACGTCGTCGGGGATCGAGTCCGGCAGCTTGAACGCGTTGATCGCGGGAAGGACCAGGTACTCGGCGAACGCGCCCGGCACGTTCACGCCGACGCCCGTGGTGTTGCGGCAGAGGTGTCGCTTGCCCGCGCGGCAGTTGCGACAGTGGCCGCACGTGATGTGGCCTTCGCCGCTGACACGATCACCGATCGCGAAGCCGCTCACGTGGCTGCCGACCTCGACGATCTCACCGGAGTACTCGTGCCCCACGTGCATCGGCACCGGCACGGTCTTCTGGGCCCACTCGTCCCAGTTGTAGATGTGGATGTCGGTGCCGCAGATCGCGGTCTTCTTGATCCGGATCTTCACGTCGTTCGGGCCGACGCTCGGCACCGCGGCCTCGGACATCCAGATGCCCTGCTTGCGCTCGAGCTTCGCGAGGACTCGCATCTTCGGTGACATGCGCAGAGGTATCGGCCGCGCGCCGCCGCTTGGCAAGCGTCACCCGCGGCTCGACACCGAATGGCGCTCAGCCCGGGAGCGCTAGGCGCTCGAGGAGCCCGACGAGCTCTTGGCTCACGCTGCCGCCCGGCGTGGTGCGCGCGGCGCGGCGCTCGTGCTCGGGGGTCTGCGGTCGCGCGACGAGGTGGACGCGGGCGCCGAGCTGGGCGGGGAGCGCGAGGTCGAGCTCGAAGATGTCGCCACACACGAGCGTGTTCTCGGGGCGCGTGCGCGTCTCGTCCCAGATCTTCGTGAGCGCATCGAAGTAGTGGCCGCGGCGCAGGTGCATCGGTCGCGAGAGGCCGCTGATCTCGGCCTTCTCGGGCACCTCGGCCCAGAGCTCGCGCCACGCGTGGTTCCCCCCGCCAGCCATGGAGCGTGCGGGCTCGGCGATCACGAACTTTCGCGCGTCACCGCGCACGCTCAGCCGCTCGAGGCCCTGAGGCGCCAGCTCGCGAAGCTTCGCCTCCACGTGCTCGGTCTGTGAGTTCGTCACGACGAACACGGGGACACCGCTCGCGAGCACGGCCTCGACGACGCGGCGCGCGTCGTTGCGGAAGACGTTGCGCGACTTCGGGTAGTTCTCCTTGTAGAGCGCCTGGAGCAGGTCGGTGCGCGCTCCGATGCCCATCCCGAGCTCCGTGAGCAGCAGCTGCGCGACGGTCGTCGTCATGATGTACGGGTCGGCGTGCGACGGCGCGACGATGACGCCGTCGTACTCCCAGCCGTAGTGATCGGGATCGGCCTCGACGCGCGACGCGAGCGCGGACCAGCGCGTGTCGGCGATCTCACCGACGCGCTCGCGCAGGCCGTCGCGGAAGCCCGCCACGAAGGGCACGGCCTCGTCGTCCACCCGCGTGAACGTGCCGTCGAAGTCGAGAACGATGCACTCGGTGCTGCTCATGCGGGTCGCTTCTTCGCTGCTCGGTTCCGGCCCGACGGGCTGGAAGGGAACGGGGGGATAGCAGACGCCGGACGGCATGAGCTACCTTTTACCGATGCGCGCAACGACCGATGTCCTTCGTACCGGCACCATCGTCGCGACGAGCATGACCGCGCTCGTGGGCATGGGTGGCTGTAACCACATGGAGCGTCGCTACCTCACGCCCGAAGGCGCGTCGGTGTTCGCGATGGCGTTCGCGCCCGACACCGCGCCGTTCTTCATGGGCGACGAGGAGAGCCTCTACCTCATCGAGACGCCGATCGAGGTGCCGATCCGTGTGCCCACGGCCGCCGAAGAAGGCGCGCTCGCCGGAGCACCCTGGGTGCGCCGCGGCGACTACGAGATCGAGGTGACCTTCACCGTCACGAACCTCGACACCGAGAGCGCACGCTTCGTGGGCGTGACGCTCAACGGCATCAACCCGTCGTTCGAGTACGTGCCCGGCTTCACGGTCGACGAAGACGAAGTGATCCCCGACTTCTCGCAGTGGGAGCGCACCTACGTGCTCGAGCCGGGCGAGAGCCGATCGATCACCGTGCGTGAAGAAGAGGTCGACGAGATCGCCGTCGATCTCGCGTCTGCCACGAGCTCGCCCGAGTGCGAGGTCATCGCGAACCACATCGTCTACTTCGCGAACCAAGCGGGCATCGAGGCGCGCTCCACCGCGTGCATCCCCGCGACGATCCCCGGCCTCGTCGGCCTGCGCCTCGGCCTGCGGTCGGTGGGCTCCGAGCCGCCTCCGATCGCCATCGAGGCGAGCGCCCGCGTGCGCGACGTGCACGATCGCGTCGCGGCGACGGGACAGGACGAGTGGGTCCCGCCGATGCCCGCCCCCTTCACGCCGCCGCCTCCTCCCGAGGAGTGAACGCGCGCCGCGGGCTCTCGAGGGTCCCGCGTCTCGCAGTCCCTTCACGTTGGCAGAGCGCGATCCGTGACGACGAAGAACACACCTGGGCGCCGCAAGGGCGCCTACACGCAAGCCGCGCGCGTGCTCGCGATCCTCGAGATCGTGCGGAGCGAAGGCGCGCCGGTGCCGCTCGCGCGCATCGCATCTCAGTTCGCGCTCTCGGAGCGGCAGGCGCGGCGCGACGTCGCGATGCTGACCGACTCGGTCGAGGGCGTGCGGAGCGTGATCGTCGACGGACGCAGCGCGGTGGTCTCCGACGGCGCGGGCGAGGTTCGCCTCGGCGTGCGTGAGCGGGTGTTGCTCGCGAGCCTCGGCGGGCTCGCGCAGCAGCTCGGTGATGGGGCGCTCGGTGACGAGGTGCGGGCGACGCTGAACAAGCTCGCGCTCACCGCGCGCGAAGAGCGTGAGCAGACCACCACGGTCGTCGCGGCTCCGGTGTCTCTCGGCACGGCCAGCACGGGCGAGCGCGTCGACCGCATCGAGCAGGCGATCCGCGATCGACACGAGCTCCGCGTGCGCGTGGTGGGCGAGAGGGACGAGGCGCGCCTCGTGAGCTTCTTGCCCTACGTGATCGCGCTCCACCCTAGCGGCGTGCACGTGGTGGGTCGCTGGGACCCCGGCGAGCCCGTGCGCGCGGTGCCGCTCGACCGCTTCTCTCACGTCGAGGTCGCGCTCGGGACCGTCGTCGCCGCGCCTCAGGCGCTCGACCTCGCGCGATCGTTCGAAGCGCCTCGCTCGCCCGTGGGACGCGCGGCCCACTCGTGAGATCGACGTCGCCGTACGCGAGGCGCGGCCTCGCGCTGCTCGCGCTCGTCGTGGGCTGGCTCGGAGCGTCGTCCGCGCGCGCGCAAGAGCGGCCGAACGTGGTGCTGATCCTCGCCGACGATCTCGGTCGCGCCGAGCTCGGTAGCTATGGGCAGGCGCGGATCCGAACGCCCGCGCTCGACGCGCTCGCGGCGCGTGCCGTGCGCTTCGACGCGGCGTACTCCGCGGCGCCCGTGTGCGCGCCCTCGCGCTGCGCGATCCTCACGGGCCTCCACGTCGGACACTGCTCGGTGTTCGAGAACGACGAGCCGAACATCCCGCTCGACAGTCGCGACCCGACGATCGCCGAGATGCTCGCGCACGCCGGCTACCGCAGCGCCGTCGTGGGCAAGTGGGCGCTCGGCGGCGAGCTCGACGACGGCACGCCGTGGAACGTGCAGAGCGCACCGTGGCGCGTGGGGTTCACGGACGTGCTGGCGGTGCTCGATCAAGAGATCGCGCAGATCCAGTACCCGCGGTGGGTGTGGGCGGCTGGCGATGGGGTCGAGCCCTCGGTGCGCTCGCTCGGCGACGGCGAGGGCCCAGGGACCGAGTACGTGCCCGACCTCTACGCGCGGCACGCGATCGACGTGGTGCGCGACACGCCGGAGCCGTTCTTTCTCTTCGTCTCCACCACGCTCCCCCACCGCGAGCTCGTGCCGCCGCCCGGCAGCGGCGTGGACGCGAGCGACGCAGACGCGACGTATGCCGCGATGGTCGAGCGGCTCGACGCGCAAGTCGGAGAGATCGTGCGCGCGCTCGAGGCGCGCGGGATCGCGGAGCGCACGTACGTCGTGTTCACGAGCGACAACGGCCCGAACGGGATCGACGGGCACGACCTCGAGACGTTCGCGTCGCGTGGAGGGCTGCGCGGGCAGAAGCGCGATCTCTACGAAGGCGGCGTTCGCGTGCCGCTCTTGATCGCTGGCCCCGGCGTCGCGCCGCGCGTGGAGGACGAGCCCGTGATGCTCACGGATCTGATGCCGACCTTCACGCGGCTCGCGGGCGCGCCGACGCCTCGCGGGCTCGATGGTCGTTCGGTGGTGTCACTGCTCGAAGGTCCGAGCGACGAGAGCGCGCACGCGCTGCACGAGCACCTCTACTTCGAGTGCAACGAGCGACACGGCGGCGCCGAGGCCCCCACGCGGCAGGCCGTGCGACGCGGTCGCTGGAAGTGGGTGCGGCGCGGAGATCGCGGCGAGCTCTACGACCTCGAGACGGATCCGGGCGAGTCCACCGACGTGTCGGCGCGCGAGCCCGTGATCACGAGCGAGCTCGCGGCGATCGCGGCGCGAGAGCACGAGCCTCGGGCTCGCGTTCGCGCCCCCGTCTTGCGGGTGACCGCCAACGACGTCGAGAGCCCGCATGCGCTTCGCGACGAGGGGTCGACGCCGCTGCTGTTGCTGCATCCGGACGACGTCGAGGACGACGGCTTGAGCTGGCCGCAGCGCATCGAGGAACCGCCCGTGATCGCGACGCTCGTCGGCCCCGAGGTGGTGCGCGGCGGCAGCGGTCACCTCCGCTTCGATGGAGACGATCGGGTCGTCGTGCCCTCGCACCCGGCGCTCGCCGTGCTCGGGCGGAGCTTCTCGCTGCGCGCTCGGGTGCGCGTGGGCGCGCTCGCTGAGGGACCCGATCGTGAGTCGCGTCAGTGGCTCGTCTTCGCGAAGCCCACGGGCGTCCACGACGCGTACGCGAGCTTCGGCCTCTTGGTGCAAGGCGGGGATCTCGGCTGTGCGCCCGAGGCCCCGCACGCCTGCAATGGTCGTGAGATCGCCGTGTTCTTCGGCGATCCACGCCTCGATCCCGCGAGACCGATCACGATCGGCAGCACGCTGCGCATCGAGGACGACGCGATCCACGATCTGCGCGTCCACGTGGATCGCGACGAAGGAACGATCGAGCTCGTCCTCGACGAGCGGCGCGAGACGATCCCGTTCCTCCTCGGCCGCGGCATCGAGGCCGAGGCTCCGATCGTGATCGGCTCGCACCACGACGCGGAGGGCCGCTTCGCGCAGGGCCTGCGCGGCGATCTCTACCGGCTCTCGATCGCCGAAGGCCACGCGAGCGACGAGGACCTCACGCAGCTCGGACGCCTCGGCGCGACGCGGCACGTGCGTGTGCGCCTGGGTGAGATCGCGAGGGGAACGGAGACGTCCGTGGCGCTCGAGCTCACGAGCGTGCTCGAGGACGCGCACTGGATGCGCGTGGAGGTCGCGCTCGATCAGCACACGCGCGCGCGCCTCGAGGGCGCCGAGGATCACGTGCTCTTCGGTGGTGACACGGGGAGCCTGCGGCTCGTGCTCGACACCTCACGCGACGGGCGGCTCGAGGCGAACGTCACCGTGAACGCCACGCGCGGGCGCACTGGGACGTTGGTCGAAGGCGCACCGCTGCGCGTGCATGTGGGCGCGCGCATCGTGGCGTCGCGGGCTGCGTCCGTGTCCGCCGCGGTCCCGGTGCTGCCTGGCCTCGCGCGCGGGCTCGGTCTGGGCCTCGCGCTGGTCTCGATCGTCGCGATCTTCGCCGCGCTCCGCGCGCGTCGTCGCTAGGATCACCGCGTCACTGGGTCACTGGACCGTGGGCGCCTCGACCGTGACGAGACGCGCCGCGCAGCGACCTGCCTGACACAGGCAGCCTCCGCCGCAGTCCATCGTGCCGCCGCGGCACTCCATCGTGCACATCGCGTCGCCGCACGCCGGCGCGTTGCCTCGCGCGACGCACGCGCTCGCGTGACAGCACGCGGCCGGCACGCAGTCCGCGTCCGTGGTGCACGTGTCGGTGCCGGCCACGATCGTGCCCGCGGTCTCCGTGGTCGCGGGGGGATCGACGACGATCGGCTCGGTCGTGCTTCCGCTCGTGCCCTCCGGCTCGGTCGCCGAGCCTTCGCTCGACTGCGAGGAGCCACACGCCACGAGGGTGAGGCCGAGAACGGTGAGGGCGAGGACACAGGCGAGGGCGAGCTGGATGCGCATCGAAGAGCCTTTCGGAGCACGAGCCGTGCGGCGCGAAGCGACGGGCTTGTACCACGCGGCGTTCCGTCCGACGGGGCCGCGCGTTCTGGTATTCTCGCGCCTCCGTGAGCGACCCGAAGAACGATCGTCCGTCGCTGCCGCGCGCCTTTCCGCGGGCCTCCTTGCCCGGCGCGCCTGCCGCGATGCCGCGCGCGTCGCTGCCGACTGGGCAGCTGTCGCCGCGCGGGCCGACCCCGACGCCGAGCGGGCCGGGCGCGCCTCCGCCGCTGCCCACGCGGAGCGCGCAGCCGCCCGACGAGGTCACGCACCCGATCGATCTGCGCGACGTCAAAGAGGTCTCGAAGGCGCGCGTCGCCGAAGCGAGCCCGCGGATCGAGGCGGTGCCTGCGGGTCACTTCGCGGTCGAGGCGCGCGTGCGTGCGCCGAGTCGGCGTCCCTTCCACGCAGAGAGCGACGAGCCGCCGCGGCCGAGGCTCGAGGTGGTCGAGTCGAGCCCGCCGCGACCATCGCCGACGGCGACGCCGGTGGGCGAGCGCGCGTCGCGAACGCCGCGCTTCGCAGCGCCGCCGCCGCTCCTGCGCCCCGACGAGCGACGTCTGGCAGAAGCGAAGGCGAAGGCCGACGCAGAGGCGAAGGCCGACACAGAGGCGAAGGCAAGGGCCGACGCGGACGCGAAGGCGAAGGCTGATGCGGACGCGAAGGCGAAGGCCGATGCGGACGCGAAGGCGAAGACCGACGCTGCGGCGCGGATGAAGGCCGAGTCAGACGCGAGGGCCGAGGTCGCGCGCCTGAAGTCCGAGGCCGAGGCGAGGGTGAAGGCCGACGCGGACGCGAAGGCGAAGATCGATGCGGACGCCAAGCTGCTCGCGGTCGCCGACGCGCGAGCGCGCGCCGCGACGCAGGCGCCGGGCTCGGTCGTGCCGCCGAGCAGCCGCGGGTCGATCCCGCCGACCTCGACGCCGGGCTTCTTGATCCCGCGTCCGCTGTCGTCGTCGGGCTCGGTTCCGGGCGCGGGGCCGCCGCTGTCCGACGCCGACGCGCTGCGGGAGCGCGTCGCGCAGCTCGAGGTCACCGCGAACGCGGCACGATCGATCGCGAGCCGCCTCGCCGAGCAGATCACCGACGCTGCAAAGCGATCGACCGATCAGGGCCCGCGGCTCACGCAGCTCGAGCAAGACCTCGCCGCGCTGCGCGTCAGGCACGCGCACGAGATCGACGAGGTGCGCGCGCGCGCCGATCGACCGCTGTCGCTCGAGGGCGCGGAGAAGCGCATCGACCTGGCGGTGAGCGGCAACGAGATGCTGAAGACCGCGGTGCAGGCGATCCGCGGTGAGGTCGACGCGCACTCGCGCGCGTTCGACGCACGCAAGCTGCGCATCGACGCGATCGAGCACGAGCTCTCCACGCTGCGCGGCGATCACCACCTCGCGGAGCTGCGGCGCGCGATCGAGCGGCTGGATCTGCGCATCGCCGCGATCGAAGAGAGCGTCGGCTCGGTGCGGATCGAGCTCGCCTCGCGCCCGCTGCCCGTGATCGTCGACGGTCCGAAGACGGGATCGCGTCGCGCGATCGAGGTCGACGCCGCGCCTCCTCCAGTCGAGGGCGTCGACGCGCTCGGACGCATCAAGGGCGTGGGTCCCAAGACCGCGAAGATCCTCCTCGACGCTGGCTTCGGCTCGCTCGCCGCCGTGGCCGCGTGGGACGAGGCCGCGATCGCGAAGGTGGCCGAGCTGCTCGGCAAGAAGCCCGCGCAGATCGAGAAGTCGGGCTGGAGCGCGCTCGCGCGCGAGCTCTTGTCGACCTCTTCGTGACGTGAGCGCGAGCGCGCGATGACGAGCGTGGACGCGGATGTGGTCGTCGCGGGCGCGGGCGCCGCGGGGCTCTCGCTCGCGGCGCGTCTCGCGAGGCGCACGTCGCTCCGCGTGATGGTGATCGATCCGCGCCCGGGCCCGAGCCACGACCGAACGTTCTGCTTCTTTCGAGGCGCGGCCCATCCGTTCGAGGCGGCGATCGCGCGCCGCTACGCCGAGGTCGAGGTGCGGGACGCGTCGCGCATCGTCCGCACCACGCTCGCTGCGCGTCCGTACGAAGAGCTGCCGGGTCTCGCGTTCGCCGAGCTCGCGCTTCGCGACATCGCCAGGAGCGATCGCGTGCAGGTGCGCTGGGGCACGTCGCTCACGACCTTCCTCGAGCAGCGAGATCGCGTCGCGATCGACTCGAGCGCTGGCACGCTCTCGGCACACCTCCTCGTCGACGCGCGTGGTGGACGCACGCTGGCGCACGCGACCGATGACCCCGACGAGGTGCGCTGGCTGCAGCACTTCGTCGGGCACGAGGTGCGCACCGAGCGCCCGATCTTCACGCCGTCGATCGCGACGCTGATGGACTTCGACGTGCCGCAGGACGACGGCCCGCACTTCGTCTACGTGCTCCCGACGAGCGAGCACGAGGCGCTCGTCGAGGACACGTACTTCTCCGCGACCCGCCTGCCGCGTGAGCGCTACGAAGCGAACATCGCGGCGTGGCTCGCACGACGCGGCGCGGGACAGCACGAGGTGCTTCGACGCGAGTGGGGCGCGATCCCGATGACCACCGCGCCGCAGTCGCGCGCCGCTTCGGGACGTGTCGTCGTGATCGGCCAGCGCGGGGGCGCGGCGAAGGCATCGAGCGGCTACGCGTTCCAGTTCATCCAGCGGCAGTGCGACGCGCTCACGTGCTGGCTGCGTGAGCACGGCGCCGCGGTGGCGGTGTCGCTCGAGGCTCCGCGCTCGCGCACGGCCACGTTCTTCGATCGCGTGATGCTCTCGTATCTCCACCAGCATCCGAGCCGCGCGCCCGACGTGTTCGTGCCGCTGTTCGCGTCGGTGCCGGGCGATGCGCTCGCGCGCTTCCTCTCCGAAGAGGGCACGGCGATCGATCACCTCCGCGTGATGGGCGCGGTGCCCAAGGCTGGCGTGCTCGCGGAGGCGCTGCGAACCCAGCACCTCTGGACACGACAGCGGTGACTCACTCGCTGATCGCGCGTCGACGGCGGGCGTCGGCGATGCGCGCGTCGATGCGGGCCGCGAGCAGATCGAGGCGCGCGCGCACGAGCAGCGTCTGCGCGTCGATCACCACGAGGCCGTTCCCGCGGCCCACGCGGTAGACGGCGCTCGCTTGCTCGACGGCGCGCTCCGCAGCGCTGACCTGAGCGGCGCGGGTGGTCGTCGAGAGCGCCGCGTCCGCGAGCGCGCGGTGCGCGTCGACCACCTCGGCGCGGATGCCTTCGCGCGCGACCTCGCGGCTCTCGCGCAGCGTCTCCATGCGCGCGTCGAGCGCCCGCTGCGACGCCTCACCGGAGAGGGTGTCCGCGAGCTGCCAGCTCGCTTGCGCGCCCACCTGCCAAGTGAAGTCGAAGCGCTCGGTCTGCGGCACGTAGCGAGGGTTCGGGTTCGCGAGCAGCACCTCGCCGACGACATCGACGCGCGGGAGCATGCCCGCGAGCAGGATGGCGTGCTGCGCGTCGCTCGCGGCCAGCTGCGCGTCGAGCGCGCGGAGCTCGGCTCGGTTCTCGAGCGCGCGCGAGACGTCGGCCTCGAGATCTGCCGACGCGGTGGCGACGTCGAGCCGATCGCCGACCGTCGTCGCGATGCGATCGGCGTGCATGATCGTGCGGATCCGATCGCTCGCGGCGTCGCGCGCATGCTCGGCCACACCCACGAGCTCTTGCATCGCAGCGACCTGCGCCTCGGCGCGCGCGAGGTCGACGTCGAGCGCCACGCCCGCGCGCACGAGGCGGGTGGTGTCTTCGCGGTGCGCCTCGGCGGCCGCGAGCGCTTGCTGTGCGACGATGATGCCGAGGCTCGCGCGCGCCCAGCTCCAGTAGAGCGTCTCGGCCTCGAGGGCCAGGCGTCGTTCGGTGACCTCGATCATCGCTTCCGCCGCGTCCGCGCTGTGCTCTCCCGCGTCTTGCGCGGGCATCACGCGGAGGAAGTAGTCGGTGATCGGGATGGCGACCTGCGCGCGGAGCTGCGTCTGATCGAGGATCACGGGGAACTGGAGCGGGATCGCCATCAGCTGCGTGCCTGCGGGGAGTGGACCGCGGAGAGACTGATCGAGCGGCGCGGCCAGCACGCCGAGCGAGGGCTGGCTGATCTCCGAGAGCCGCGAGTAGCCGATCGTCACACCCACGCGCGGCACGTAGCCGAACGTCGCGCGGTCGATCTCGGTGCGCGCGGCCGCGAGCTCGGCGAGCCGTGCACGCCGATCGTGGCTCGTGTCGACGACGGCGCGCGCGACGTCCTCGGCGCGCAGGCCTCCGGGCACGCCGAGCTGATCGTCGAGCGTCGTCGTCGCGCCGGTCTGGGCGGTCAGCGCGATCGATGGGGTGACTTCGGCGGACGGCGCGACCTGCGCGTCCTGCGCGTGCGCGACCGAGCTGCCGAGGGAGAGGACGACGAGGCCGAAGAGAGACTGTGTGCGCCGCATGCCGGCCGCTCAGCAGGCCGCGTGCCGCGACGTGCCTTGCGAGTTTTGCCGACGATGACGGGCGATCCGCGCCCCCGGTGCGCCTGATGGCTGGAAAGCCGACGGATCGGCGTCCGGGATTCCGAACGAGCGGTCTCTCTGAACGACGGAACGACGAAGACGCGGCGCGTGACCAGCACACTCCGCGTCTCGGTTCGGACGAACGGGATCAGGCGCGGACGATCTGGATCTCGTTGAGCGCGGTCTTCGCGTTGCCGGCGCGCGCGATCTGGCTGATGAGCTCGACGCCCGAGATCGCCTGACCGAACACGGCGTGCTTGCCGTCGAGGTGCGGCGTGGCGACCTCGCAGAGGAAGAACTGCGAGCCGTTCGTGTTCTTGCCCGCGTTCGCCATCGAGAGGATGCCGGGCCCCGTGTGACGGAGCTTCGGGTGGATCTCGTCGGCGAAGCGCCAGCCCGGACCACCGGTGCCCTGACCGAGGGGACAGCCGCCCTGGATCATGAAGTCGGGGATCACGCGGTGGAAGTTCGTGCCCGAGTAGAGCGGGCGCGTGGTGCGCTGGCCGCTCTTCGGATCCGTCCACTCGACCTTGCCGAGCGCGAGGGCCACGAAGTTCGCGACGGTGCGCGGGCACTCGGCCTCGTGGAGCTTGACGGTGATGTCGCCCGCGGACGTCTTGAAGATCGCGCGGAGCTCACCATTGCCAGGGACCATGTCCGCGACGGAGGGCGCGGGACTATCGGGATTCAGCATCGAGAACACCTCCAGAGGGGCGCCGAAGCTATCACTGTTCACGACGCGCGCATGCGCGAGGCGAGCGTCAGCGAACCGCGAAGACGATGCCTGCGTGGATCTCGTCGGAGCTCGCCCACTGCGCGAGCGCGGGCGGAGCGGGAACGCGATCGAGCGCGTGCGCTGCGTCGAGCGCAGCGTCGTCGAGCTGTCCTTGTCCTGCCGATCCACACACGCGGCTGCCGAGCACGTGCCCGTCGTTGCCGATGCGGATGCAGAGCTCCACGCGGCCACCGACGCCGGCTCGCTCGAGCGCGCGCGGATAGCGGACACGACCACCGAGGAGCCCCTCGAGCGATCGCACGTACGCGCGGCGCGCGCGGCGGATGTCGGCTTCGCTCGGTCCGGTCTCGGCGTGATCGCCACCGCCGCCGGGGCCGACGCCCGTGCCGGTGCCGCCGGGCCGACCGCCCGAGATGCCGCCGGGCGCACCGGGATCCATCGCGGGGCCGCTGCCGCCCTCGGCCATCATCACGGGCGCCGCGGGCGCGGGCTCCTCGCCGAAGACGTCGTCGAGCGACGGTGGTGCGGCGGTGGGCTCGAGCGGCGGCGGCTCGGGCGTGACGGGCTCGGGCTCTTCGCGGACGGGCGTCGCGCGGGGTCGGATCGTCGGCGGCGGCGCGCTGAGCGCAGGCGGCGGCGGAGGCGGCTCGATCGCGGGCGGCGGCGGAAGAGCGGCAGCGGGCGCCACGTCGAAGGCGACGAACGAGTCGTCGTCGAGCGCGAGCAGACGCACGGGGCCGATCGCACCGAGCACCACGGCGAACACCACGTGCGCGAGCACGGAGGCGACGACGATCGGGACGATCGGCATCGAGGGCTCGGCGTGCGCGGGGATCACGAGCGCCACGTGAGTCGAGGCCGTCGCGGTCGACGTGCTCGCGAGGGCGCCCATCTCCGCGGTGAGCGCGGGGGACGCGAGCGAGGTGTCGGTGTCGTTGCGAGGGGGCATCTCGAAACAGATGGGAAGACTAACGAGAGTCGTTGTCCTTGATTCAACGAGAATCGTTATCACGCGATGCTGTCGGAGCGGGGCGCGCGGGTCAAGCGGTGCCCGGCGCCCATGTGCGAGCCGACGCGCGCTCGCCGATCAGTTGTTACGCGCGCCTTCTGCGATCCATGTCCTGATGGTCGCGATGTCGTCCGTGGCGAGCGGCGTCCGACCGCGCGGCATCTGCTGACCGCAGCCCGCAGGCTGGCGGCCCTCGAGCTTGAGGATCACGAACGAGCTCTCGGGATCGAACGGGACGACGAAGCGGCGCTCGGATGCGATGGGGCATCCCATGCCGCCGCCGAGGAAGAACGCCTGCGGGCTGGTGTGACAGCCCATGCCGCGGCAGCTGGTCTCGAGGATCGGCGAGACGTCGCGCGAGAAGAGGACTGTGGCTGGGCCTGCGTCGGGGTCCGCCGGAACGAACGCGTCCGGCACGGGCGTGAACGCGTCGTCGTCCGGAGGCGCGAACGCATCGACGGGCGTGGCGGCGTCGGGTGTGGTGCCAGTGTCGGTGGGCGACACGGGCTCGCCGCACGCAGCCAGCGCCAGCGCGAGGACGACGAAGCACGAGAAGCGAGTCGTGGGGTAGGCAGTCATCGGGCGGCGATCGTACGCTGGGCGCTGCCGAGGTGGCCATGACCAAGACGGTGACGTTCGCGACGGGACCCGTACAGCTCGACGACGACGGCGCGCACCTGCGCCGCGAGCTCGGTCGCGCGCTCTCGGACGCGCTGGGCGTCGACCTCGAGATCGTCGCGGAGAGCTCGTACGCGTCGCTCGCGACGCGCGTGTCCCGCGGTGACGCCGCGCTCGCGTGGCTTCCGCCTGCGACGTTCGTGCGCGCGAACGAGGGCGGGATGATCGATCGCGTGTACTCCTCCGAGCGCACCTTTGGCTCGCGCTACCAAGCAGCGCTCTTCGTGCGCGCCGACGGCCCCGTGGACAGCGTCGAGGGGCTCGCCGGCAAGCGCGTGGCGTGGGTCGATCGCGACTCGTGCGCGGGCTACCTCTTTCCCAAGCTCGAGCTCGTCGAGCGCGGGCGCCCGCCCGAGGCGCTCTTCGCGCAGCAGCACTTCGCCGAGAGCCACATGCGCGTGGTGCGCGCGGTGCGCGACGGCGAGGTCGACGCGGGCGCCACGTTCGTGCAGCTGCGCGGCGTGGACGTGCGCGCGTCGCGTCCGCCGAGCCTCGAGGAGCCCAGCATCGGTGAGGCGGTGCACCAGGATCTCTCGCAGAACCTCGCGCTCGTCGGGTGGGCGCCGTTCGTCGCGCCCGCGGCGATGCGCCCGATCCTCGTGAGCCGCGCGATCCCCGCCGACGCGCTCTGCATCACGCGCTCGATGCCCACCTCGATCCGCGACGCGGTCAAAGATCTCCTGCTCTCGGCCGGCGACAAGCCGAAGCTCTCGCGCCTCTTCCGTGGGCTGATGAACGCGGACCGTTTCGCGGCCTCGGACCCCTCTGCGTACGAGCCGGTGAGACGCGCGATGCAGGATGCCCTCGGCTGAGCCATCCTCGCGCCACCCATGCAGGACCTCGTCTTCAAGGCCTCGATTCTCCACGAGGCGCTCCCCTACATCCGTCGCTTCCGCGGTCGCGTCTTCGTCGTGAAGTACGGCGGCCACGCGATGATCGATCCCGCGCTCCGCGACTCGTTCGCGCGCGACATGACGATGATGAAGCTCATCGGCATCCACCCGATCGTCGTGCACGGCGGCGGCCCGCAGATCGACGCGATGCTCGCGCAGATGGGCGTGGTGTCCGAGCGCATCGACGGCCTGCGCGTGACCGACGAGCGCACGATGGACATCGTCGAGATGGTCCTCGCGGGGCGCGTGAACATGGAGATCGTCTCGCTCATGTGTCACCACGGCGCGCGCGCGGTGGGGCTCTCGGGCAAAGACGACGCGTTCCTCCGCTGTGAGCGTGTGTCGAGCATGCGCACCAAGGGCGGGCAGGAGGTCGATCCGGGCCGCGTCGGTCGCGTCATCGAGGTGCGCACCGAGGTGATCGATCAGCTCGTCAACGGCGGCTTCATCCCCGTGATCGCGCCGATCGGCATCGACGCGCAGGGGCGCTCGCTCAACGTGAACGCGGACACCGTCGCGGGCGCCGTCGCAGCGGCGACGAAGGCCGAGAAGCTCCTCTTGATGACGGACATCGACGGCGTGCGCGACGCGAGCGGCGGCATCGCGTCTTCGATGACGGCGGCGGCGGTGAAGGCGCTGATCGACGACGGGACGATCTCGGGCGGCATGATCCCCAAGGTGCAGTCGGCACTCGACGCGCTCTCGATGGGCGTCGCGAAGTGCCACGTCGTCGACGGCCGCATCCAGCACGCGGCGCTGCTCGAGGTCTTCACCGACAAGGGCATCGGCACCGAGATCTTGGTGTGATCGGTGACCTCGTCCGCGAGCGAGCCCATCACGGTCGTCGTCGGCCTCGGCGCCAACGTCGGTGATCGGAACGCGTCGTTCGACGCTGCGATCGCCGTGCTGCGCGCGCGCGAGGACGTGCGCGTGATCGCAGTCTCGCCTCGCTACGAGACCGAGCCGCTGCTCCTGCCTGGCGCTGCGCCGCAGGACGCGTACCTCAACGCGGCGGTGCGTCTCGAGACGACGCTCGCGCCGCATGCCCTGCTCGACGTGTGCCTCGCGATCGAGAGCGCGCTCGGACGTGTGCGCCGCGAGCGCTGGGGCCCGCGCACGATCGATCTCGATCTGCTCTTCGCGATCGACGCGCGAGGCGAGGTGATCCGCGTCGACGACGCGCGACTCACGCTGCCGCACCCAGGTCTCGGAGAGCGCGAGTTCGCGCGGCGTCCGCTGCTCGACGTGGCGCCCGAGCTCGTCGACGAGATCAGCGCAGACCGAGGCGCCGCGACGTCGTCTCGCCCGCGCGGATCGTGACCTCGTAGGTCTCGTCGATGTCGGCCTCCGAGTTGCGGAGCCGCAGCGTGTGCGTGCCTGCCGGCAGCGAGACGCGGACGAGCGGCGTCTCGCCGATCGCACGTCCGTCGACGGTCACCTGAGTCCACGGGGAGGTCACGAGCGAGAGGAAGCCAGGGCCGTGCGGCGTCGGATCGGGAGGCGGAGTCGGCGCCGTCTCCACGACGGGCGGCGGTGTCACTTCTTGCGTGGTGGGCGGCGTGCGGTCTTCGCGCGTGCCGGTGCGGACGCGGCGCGGGCCGCGATCGTCGCGCACGGTGCTCGTCGTCCCGGGATCAGGCGGGACCACGGCCACCACGGTCGTCGTGGTGGGGAGGACCTCCGTCGTCGCAGGAGGAAGCGGGACGGGCGTGGTCTCCGTCGTCGCGGGGATCGCGATCGCCGTCGTCGTGGGCACGAGCGTCGTGCTCGTCTCGACGAGGGTCACCGCGGGCCCCGGGACGAGCGAGCCGGTCCCCGAGTGCATCGCAGACCACATGAGGATCGCGACGACGGCCGACACCACGCATGCGGCGGCGCCGATCAGCCACCAGCCCGCCGAGCGCGTGCGGCTGCGGCGCGGTGGGATGCGCGTGGTCTGGTCGGTCCCGAAGGCACCCGAGACGCCCGCGGGCGGCGCGACGAAGCCGGGGTTCGACGACGCGACCCACTCGGAGGACGACGACACGAGGCCGGGCTGCGAGCTGGTCGACGGATGCATCGCGTGGCCCGAAGACGGATGCGCTCCGTGGACGCCGGACGACGAGATCGGGCCGTAGCCAGGCGACGAAGGCGCCGACGGGCGCGGATGCGGCGTGTGACCCTCGACGCCGTGGTGCCCCTCCGCTGGGTGATGAGAGATGCGAGGCGCGATGTCGTCCATCGCGGGCATGCCCGACGTGATGCTGCCCGAGACGCTCGCTCCGAGGCGCGGTCGCGGGCTCGGCGTCGGCGTCATGCTGTGACCGGCTCCGCCATGAGGCAGCGGGCGCGCGCCGCTGCCCGCGACGGGGATCGGCGGGTGCGAGCCGGAAGAGAGCGCGTCGCCCTCCATCGAGCTGCTGTTCGCCGCGAGGTTGCCGGTCGATGACACGCCCAGCACGAGCCGGTCGAGCGAGCGAGGGTCTTGCGCGACCGACGCGATGCACTCCTTCAGGCGCTCCTTGTGCTGCTCGAACATGTCGCCGAAGCGCTCCTTCATGAGCGCGGCGATGGCCTTGCGATCCGAGGGCTCGGGCTGCGTCGCGAGCCAGCTCTCGAGCGCGTCCTTGAAGTCGTGCGCGCTGCGGTAGCGCTGATCGACCTCGCGCTGGAGCGCGCGGAGCACCACCGCGTCGAGCTCCGGCGGGATCACTGGGTTGTACTTGGAGGGCGGGTGGATCTCGCCGCGCAGCGTCTCGTTGAGGGTGGCGAGCTCGTTGACGCTCTTGAAGAGGCGACGCGAGGTCAGCATCTCCCACAGCACCACGCCCATCGACCAGAGGTCGGCGCGACGATCGACCGGGGCCGCGAGGGCCTGCTCGGGCGCGATGTAGGCGTACTTGCCCTTCACCACGCCGGTGCGCGTCTCGACGACGTTCGACTCCGCCTTCGCGATGCCGAAGTCGAGCAGCTTCACGACGCCCGCGTAGGTCACGAAGATGTTCTGTGGCGACACGTCGCGGTGCACGACGCCGAGCGGCGTGTTGTCGTAGCCCTTGAGGTCGTGCGCGTACCCGAGACCGTCGAGCGCGTCCGCGATCATGCGGACGGTCGTGTGGATCGGCAGGATGTCGCCGCGTTGGCCCGTGATGCGGAGCAAGCGCTCGAGGCCCTGGCCGTCGAGGTACTCCATCGCGAGGAAGTGCTGGACGTCGTGCGGCCCGTGTCCCTGGGCCTCGCCGACCTCGACGGTCTGCACGCAGTTCGGGTGATCCAGCTGGGCGGCGAGGCGGGCCTCGTCGAGGAACATGTCGACGAAGCCGGGCTCGGCCTCGAGGTGCGCGTGGAGGCGCTTGAGCACGAAGAGCTTGCGGAATCCGGCCTTCCCGCCGACCACCGCGAGGTTCACCTCGGCCATGCCGCCATGACCGAGCTTGCCGATGATCGTGTACTTCCCGAACGGCGTCGGAGGCAGGGGAGCGACGAGGTAGCCCTTCGCGTCTTCCTTGGTCGCGGGTGCGCGCGACGGAACGCTCATCGAGCGCCTCCCGGTCGGGCGTGCATCCGCGTCGTCATCGTCGTCGAAGTGTCCGTCGCCGCGCTCACGGGTGTCAAACCCGACGAACGGGCCGGACTTGGGTGCGCGCGCGGATGTGCTCGGGGGATGTGCGCGGGGTTCGGCGCGCGGGCCCGCTGCCTTGACGCCCCGTCCAGAGGTCGTGGATGCTCGCCGCGTGCGTGGCTCTGCGTGCCGTTCGCTCGTCGTCGCGCTGCTGGCGGCGCTCACGATCGCGATGCTCCCCGCGCATGCCCACGCGAACGCGGGCGTCGATCTCGGATGGCAGCGCTACCTCGAAGCCGACTTCGACGGTGCGCTCGAGGCCTTCGCGCGCGCCGAGCGCGGGCCGCTCGATCGGGCCGAGCTCGTGTCGCTCCTCGAGGGCCGCGCGCAGGTGGAGTTCGCCGCGGGCGACCAAGGGGAGCTCGACGCCACGCTCGCGGCGCTCGCCTCGCTCGCGCCTGCGCACCGGCTCGCTCCCGAGTCACCGCCGGAGCTCGTCGAGCGCTTCGGCGCGGCGCGGCGTCGCAGCGGCCGTGGCCTGTCGGTGGACGTGGACGCGGCGCGCGAAGGCGGCGTGCTGCGTGTCGTGGCGACGGTGCAGGGCGACATCGCGGGCCTCGCGCGCCGCGTGCGTGTGGTCGCGAGGATCGGCGGCCTCGAGCGTGCTGCGATCGACGAGCCGCTCGAGCTCGACGTCTCCGAGACGGACTCGGTCGAGTACTGGGTCGAGGTGCTCGGGCCGGGGCGCGCGGTCGTCGCGGGTCTCGGCGACGCAGGACGCCCGGAGGTCTCGCGCGGCGTCGGCGCCGCAGACGACGCAACGTGGCTGTGGGTCGGTCTCGGCGTCGGCGGTGGCGTGGTGCTCGTCGGCGCGATCCTCGTCGGCGTGTTCGTGGGCACGCAGCCTCCGCCGCTCACTCAGCCCAGCGCGCCCGCGCTGCCGATGCCGTGACGGACGAAGATCCGTGGGACTCGGTCACGGACGAGGAGCCGCAGCCGCTCGAGGGCGGTGAGCATGCGCTCGGGCGCTATGTGCTCTGTCGCGAGCTCGCGGCGGGCGGCATGGGCACCGTGTATCTCGCGCGCGCCGCGGATCGTGCAGGCCTCGATCGACCGATCGCGATCAAGGTGATCCACCGACACCTCGCGCGGCGGAGCGATCTCGTCGAGATGTTCCAAGACGAGGCCCGCATCCACGCGCGCATCCAGCATCCGAACGTGTGCTCGGTGTTCGACTTCGGTCAGACCGAAGGCACGTTCTTCCTCGCGATGGAGTACCTGCTCGGCGAGTCTCTCGCGACGCTCTTGCGCGAGGTCGGTCGAAGGCCCGCGATCGCGGAGAGCGCGCGCTGGCCTGCGCTCGCGGCGCGCATGATCGTCGACGCGTGCGAGGGGCTGCACGCGGCGCACGAGCTGAAGGACGACGACGGCCGCGCGCTCGGCGTGGTGCATCGAGACGTCTCTCCGCAGAACCTCTTCGTCACCTACGACGGCAACACCAAGGTCCTCGACTTCGGCGTCGCGCTCGCGCGAGGTCGGGTGCACGCGACGATCGCGGGCGGCCTCAAGGGCAAGCTCTCGTACATGGCACCGGAGCAGGCGCGCGCCGAGAGCCTCGATCGACGCGCCGACGTGTGGGCGCTCGGCGTGTGCCTCTGGGAGGCGCTGACCACGCGGCGTCTGTTCAAGCGCGCGAGCGAGATGGGGATCCTCGGCGCGCTCGCGCGAGACGAGATCGAGCCGCCGAGCCGACGCACGCGCGCGCCGATCCCGCCGGAGCTCGACGCCATCGTCACGCGCGCGCTCCAGCGTGATCCGAACGAGCGCACGCCGAGCGCGCGTGCCCTCGGCCGGGAGCTGAGCGCGTGGCTGCACACGCAGTCCGAGCCGATCGGTCCGAGCGAGATCGCCGAGCTCCTCGGTGAGCTCTTCGCGCCGCGTCGCGGTGTGAAGCGCGAGGTCGTGCAGACGATGCTGTCCGGCCCACCGATCGCGACGATGTCGAGCGCGAGCGTGCTGCTCGACGCTGCGTCTCGCGCGGGCGATCCGACGCGCACGCCCACGCTCCTGCCGCGTGATCGCGCGGGGCTGCCTCACGCGATGGGCGCCGTCGTCGCGTCGAATGCGTCAACCACGGGCGACGCGAGCGAGCCGCCCGAGAGCCGCGCACGTTGGGCCGTCGGAGCGGGCATCGTGGTCGTCGGCGCGCTCGGGATCGGGATCGGTTGGATGGCAGGAAGCGGTGAGGAACCGCCGACCACGCTCGCGCCGATCCCCACCGCGCTCACGGCTCCGCCGCCGTCGACGACGACGCCGATCCCGACGAGCCTCGACGTACCGAGCTTCGAAGAAGAACACCGCCTCGACGGGCCGACCGTCGACGACCCCGTGGAGGACGACGAGGATCCATCGCAGGTGACGCCGCGTCGTCGTCGTACGCCGATCGTCACGTCGACTCCGCCCGAGACCACGACCGCGGCGCCGCCACAGGAAGGGCGCGTCAACGTCGTCACGCCGGGCGGGTGGGCCGACATCGTCGTGTCGGGGCGTGTCCTCGGTCGCACGCCGCGGCAGATCACCCTGCCTGTGGGCACGCGCACGATCGAGCTCCGGCCCTTCGGTCGTACGCCTGGAGATCACGTGGAGGTCGTCGTCGAGCCAGGCGAGACGGCGCGCGTGGTGCGGCCCGTCGCTCGCTGAGCGCGCACTCAGACGCGGGCACGCTGCATCGCGCGGCGCTGGTAGAGTCGCGACGATGGAGCGCACGGCGACCACCGTCATCGCCGAGGTCGAGACCGGCGTGGGCGTCGTGAACGTGGTCGCTGGCCCGGACATCGGCGTCGAGCACGGCTTCACGGAGGCCCGCGTCACCATCGGAAAGGGCACGGGCGTCGGACTCCGGCTGTCCGACCCCTCGGTGTCACGCCTCCACTGCGAGCTCGAGCGTCGCCCCGACGGGATCCTGCTCCGCGATCTCGGCAGCAAGAACGGCACGTGGATCGCGGGCTGTCGCGTCACCGAAGTGCTCGTGCCGTCCGGGATGCGCTTCGGCGTGGGCGAGTCGATGATCGAGGTGCGCCTCGCGAGCCGTCGCGTGCGCAAGGCGCTGTGGACGGGCGGAGACAGCCTCGGCCCGATCCTCGGTGGCGCTCCTTCGATGCACGAGCTCTTCGCGCGCATCGAGCGCGCGGCCATGGCGGTCGGTCCCGTGCTCGTCCGCGGCGAGTCGGGGACGGGCAAGGAGCTCGTCGCGCGCGCGCTCCACGACGGAGGGCGACGGCCCGACGGACCGTTCGTCGTCGTCGATGCGGGTGCGCTCTCGCGCACGCTCGCCGACTCGGAGCTCTTCGGTCACGTGGCGGGCGCGTTCACCGACGCGCGTACGGCGCGCGCGGGTGCGTTCGAGCGTGCGCACGGCGGCACCGTGTTCCTCGACGAGGTGGGCGAGCTGCCGCTCGACGTGCAGCCGAAGCTCTTGCGCGTCCTCGAAGACCACACCGTGCAGCGGCTCGGAGAGGGCGTGCGCCGGAGCGTCGACGTGCGCTTGGTCGCCGCGACTCATCGCAACCTCGCGTCGATGGTCGCGCAGGGCACGTTCCGCGAAGACCTCTACTACCGGCTCGCGGTGCTGGAGCTCGAGGTGCCGCCGCTGCGCGAGCGCGGATCGGATCTCGTGCGGCTCGCGCGCGCGATCGCCGGCGAGCTCGCGCCCGACGACGTGCGCGCGCTGAACGACGTGGAGCGCGCGATCGCATCGGTCGGCGGTCATCGCTGGCCGGGCAACGTGCGCGAGCTGCGCTCGTTCGTGCGGCGCGTGGTGCTCCTCGGCCAAGCTGGCGTCGGGCAGGCCGCGGTGATCGATGGCGCCGCGGGCGGCACCGCTCGGGCGAGCGACGCCGACGAAGATCTCGCGATCCGCGCAGACCTCTCCTACGCCGACGCGAAGACGAAGCTCCTCGAGCGCTTCGAGCGTCGCTACCTCGAGCGCGTGCTCGGCGAGACCGGCGGCAACGTCGCGGCGGCGTCGCGACGGGCCGAGCTCTCACGCAGCCGGCTCTACGAGCTGTTGACGCACCACGGCCTGAAGGGGCGCTGACGAGCGAGGCTCGGCTCAGCGCACGAGGCGCGCCGCCCAGTGGAGGTGGTTCTCGAGGTTCGTGTAGCCGTCGCCGTCGACGTCGCCCGCGTCGTCTGCGCGCGTGGCGCTCGTGCCTGCGGTGCGCTCGTAGTCGTCGGGCATGCCATCGCGATCGGTGTCGGGCGCCGCACGCTCGCGGCGAGGTGAGATCGATCAGGCCCGACACGTCGAACACGGTCGTGCGAGGCCCCGACGCGCTGGTGAGCGCCTCACCGCGTGGCGACGGTCGTGAGCGTGAGGCCCGAGGGTGCGGCGAGCGTCCTCGTCGGCACGCTCGGTACCCCCATGGTGTCACCGCGATGAACGGCGAGGCCTGCGCTCGAGCTCACGAGCGCGGCGTCGTCGCGCCCATCGCCATCGACGTCGCCTACGCTCGCGAGCGATGCGCCGATGTCTGCTGTCGCGTCGAGCACGCGCGTCGGCGCGAGCGCTGGTCCGCCCATCGCGCCGAGGTAGAGGTACGCCGCGCCGTCGGCGTCTTCGGGCGCACCGACGATGAAGTCACCGAGGCCGTCGCCGTCGAGATCCCCCGGCCCGCTCAGCGACGCGCCGAAGCGGCCTCCCGCGAGCCCCGGCGCAGGCAGGCTCACGCCGGGAGGGAGCGGGCCCGTGTCGCTGCCGGGCAGGAGATGCACGCTGCCGTCCGACGTGTCGGTGGGCGCGCCGATGACGAGATCCTCGCGACCGTCGCCGTCGAGATCACCAGGCACGATCACCGCGCTGCCGAGGCGGGCGCGGGCGCGTCGCGCGGCGTCGATCGTGATCTCGCGTCCCGCCGTGAGGCCGCTCGGTCCACCGCGGAACAAGTACACGGCGCCCGCCTCGTCGAGGCCCAGCGTCGGCGTGCGTCGCGGCTCGCCGACGATGAGGTCGGCGTGCCCATCGCCATCCACGTCGCCGCCCGCGAGCGCCTCACCGAAGCGCGCTCCCGCTTGCGGATCGGGCGCGACGATCGTCGCGGGCGACGAGAACCCCGAGGGCCCGCCGCGCAAGAAGATCACCGCGCCCGTGCGCTCGCCCGCCGAGTCGTCTTGAGGCGCGCCCACCGCGAGGTCGCGGTAGCCGTCGCCGTCCACATCGCCGATCACGACGAGCGCGCTGCCCGCCGCCGCGCCAGCGACCGGCGTGCCGAGCGCCACCTCGCTGGTCAGTCCGTCGCGGATCCGCACGACGCGCCCCGCGTCGAGCATGCCCGACACGTCGGCGAGCGCTTCGCCCACGTAGATCTCGGCGCGACCATCGCCGTCGCAGTCGGCCACCGCGAGCGCGCGTCCGTACGCGCCGCCGCTCGAGCGCGCGAGCTCGCCCCACGTCGTCGGATCGTCGCCGCGGCTCACGAGCACCACGCCCTCCGAGCCGGTCGCGGCGGCGCCGACGACGATGTCGGCCAGGCCATCGTCGTCGAGATCTCCGGAGTCACGGCCCACGTCGAGGAGCCGCGCCCCGCTCCACGCCGAGCACGCATCGCTCGCGTCGCAGCCGCGCAGCCGCCACGCGAATCGCCCCCCCACGCTGGTGATCGGCGCGTCGGGACGGAACGAGATCGCGGTCGTGCGGAACGAGGTGGCGCCCACGTCGAACGCGCACTGCGCGACGCTGGGCCCCGTGCACCGCGCGCTGATCGACAGCTCGTACTCGGCCACGTCGGGCGTGCGGGCCCACGAGAACCGAGGGCGCAGCGACGCCGTGCTCAGCGCGCTGCCCGTCGACGCGAGGGGTGGCGGCGAGATCGCGCGCGGCACGTCCGGACCCATCGGCGGGTCCACGTCGATGCCCGCGCAGAGGCCGGCGCTGCACTCCGTCGACGGACACGCGGCCTCTCGCAGATCCGTCTCGACGAGCTCGACCGAGAGGGCCGCGCGATCGCTCGGGAGCTCGATCTCCTCGCAGCCCTCCGCGAAGTACACGCAGCTCGTGTCACGCGCCCGGGCCGCGAGCGCCCACCGGCCGCCCTCGAGCGCGGGAGGAACGGGCAACCGTCCGGGCGCGGCGAGCTGCGCGCGCGTCGCGTACACGACGTCCGTCGAGCCACAGCCGCCGCGCAGCAGCGAGACCTCCACCACGACCGCGCGCGTCACGATCGCGGGGTCGGCCTCGACGGCCAAGTCGAGCCGTCGCGTGCCGCCGCACGACGCGAGCAAGCCGCACGAGGCGAGCAAGGCCAGGGCGACGAGCGAAGTGACGCGAGAGCAGGCAGACGACATCAGGGCGCCGGATAGACGAAGCGCGCGTGCACGGCATCGATGCGCAAGGCCGCGGAGAGTCCTTCACACACGCCGTCTTCGTCGAGATCGATGTCTGCGTACGTCTCGAGCACCGTCATCACCAGCTCGGGCGACACCGGATCGTCGGGCCGCAGCGCCGACGCGACGCCACGCGCGAGATCTTCTTGGAGCACGTAGCCACCGAGCACGCCGAGCTCGAGACCCGTGGGCGTCACGTGCGCGTCGATGCGCATGTCGCGGAGATCGAGCACCAGCACGCGACCGTCCGTCGCCGGCACGCGCAGCGAGAACGACGTTCCGCGCGTGAGCAGGCGCCCGTCGACGATGTACGCGTCGTCGAAGAGCGCGCGCGCGCGACCGCCGATGAGCGACGAGGGCTCCACGTCGAAGCTCTGATCTGCAGTGAGCACTCGGCGCGGCATGCCGTCGATCATCGTGGTCTCGAGCCGCGGCTCCCCGCCGCCCGGCACGGCCCCCGTCATCACGGACACCTCGACCTCGCCGTCGTTCACGAGGTCGCCCACGTGCGAGATGCGGAAGAGGATGATCGCGTCGCCGCTGGTCACCGCGTTGACGAGATCTTCGTCGAAGTCCGAGTCGGGGCTCGCGCTCCGTACGACGCCGTAGAGCGGCACGATCTGGTTGTCGATGCCGTCGCCGCTGCCCTGACGCGCAGGCGCGATGAAGTCCTCTTGGCCGCAGCCCGTCGGGTCGGCGCGACCCGTGACGATCCCGTCGACGTCGAAGCCTGGCGCGATGCCGCTTCCGTCGGGCTCCTCGAGCGCCAAGCTCGCCCAGCGCATCACGAGCTCGATGGTGTCGTCGCCCGGCGGATCCGCAGGGCGTCGTCCCGCATCACCCGAGCGCATGCGCGCGTCGGGCATCGCCGCGCCGAGGTCGTTCGTGAGCACGGCGTCGATCGAGGCCTCACGGGGTCCACCATCGGGCCCGTTGAGTCGAGACGGCTCGCACGCACCGACCAACGCGATCACGCCGAGCAACCCTCGTAGGCTGCGCCTGCGCGCCGCCCGTCGCGTCGTCTCCTCGCTTCGCGTGCGCCGCACCGAGGCGATGACCGCCGTCTCGCGCGGGCGATGCAGAACCATCGGAGCATGGTGGCACGGACGCGCCGAGTCCGTCCGGTGCTTCGCGTACGCGGCGACACCCGACCTCACGCCTGACCGGCGCGCCGGACACTCGACACGGGTGCCCGCGACGATCCCGAGAGATCCGCGCGATCGCGCCGCGGCATGGACGCTGCTGAAGGGGCGGGCATGCACCCCCCGACGTCCTCGCCCTTCGTCCCCTCGCACCTCGACCGTCGCGTCGCGCTCGCGCTCGCCTTCGCGCTCACGCCGCTCGCCGCATGTGACCCGCCCAGCGTGGGCAGTCGCGGTCGCGACGCAGGGCCGCGCGGCGGGACCGACGCGTACTTCGCGCGCAGCGACGGGGCGTTCGGCGAGCTCGACGGACAGACCGAGGTGTGCGCGACCGTCGAGCTCGTGACGCGCAGGGTGATCCCCGACGTGACGATCATCGTCGATCAGTCGCTGAGCATGGAGAGCGAGCTCGCCGACGGCGCCACGCGCTGGGACGCCGTGCACAGCGTGCTCACCGGCCCGGATGGGCTCGTGACCTCGACGGGCACCGTCGTCCGCTACGGGCTCGCGCTCTACAGCGACGTCCAGCACGGCAGCCCGATGTGTCCCATCGTCACGCAGGTCCCGCTCGCGCTCGACAACCGCGCGTCGATCGACGCCGTGTACGCAGGCGCGGCGCCGATGGGTGAGACGCCCACGGGCGACGCCGTCGCCGCCGTGCTCGAGTCGATGGCACTCGATCCGACCGACAGCCCGCGCATCTTCGTGCTCGCGACCGACGGCGGCCCCGATCGCTGCGGCGCGCCCGACGCGCACGACGACGCCTCGCGCAGCCTCTCGATCCGTACGATCGAGCGCGCGCACGGCATGGGCATCCGCACGTTCGTGATCGGTGTGGGGCGCGGCGCCGTGGCGTCCGACCACCTCTCCGATCTCGCCGCGGCGGGGCAGGGCGGCATGGCCGCTCGCTACTTCGAGGCCGACGACGTCGCGTCGCTCTCCGAGGCCATGCGCACGATCGTGCGCGGCGAGATCACGTGCACGCTCGAGCTCGAAGGACGCATCGACCCGACGCTCGCGTGCGAAGGCCAGGTGCGGCTCAACGGCGACCCCATCGCGTGCGACGACGAAGACGGCTGGCGCGCGGTCGACGAGACGCACGTCGAGCTCTTGGGTCGTAGCTGTGACGCTCTCGTCGAGAACGAGCGATCGAGCGTCGAGGCGTCGTTTCCGTGCACCGTGATCCTGATCTGACGCGCTCTCTCCGTTCGATGACACACTCGCGGCGTGCGATCCGATCTGCTCGCCCTGACGCCTGAGGCCGTCGCCGCGCTCGCGAACCTCGGGCTCGTGAAGCGCGCGCTCAAGGAGATCGAGCAGGGCAAGGGCCCGAGCCTCGCGGAGACTCCCGACGGCGTCGTGACGGGCACGTTCGACGACGGCGTCACCACGCGACTCGTGCCTGGAAAAACGCTGAAGGACAACGTCTGCTCGTGCCCCGCGCCCGGCATCTGTCGTCATCGCGTCGCCGTCGCGCTCGCGTACCGCAGCTGGGCGCTCGCGACCGCAGTCCCGGACGCCGCGTCGGCACCCGCATCGTCGGACTCGGTGGAGGCGATCGCGTCGGAGTGGAGCGGTGTCGAGTCGCGCGTCGCCGAGGCTCGCGCGCCCGATCCTGCGCCGAGCGCGCCTGCGTTCGAGCGCTGGTCGCCCGGTGAGATCGGCGACGACGCGATCCGCACCCTGCTCGGCAAGCGCACCATGGAAGACGCCCTCACCGCGCGGCGGCGCGGTCTGGTGATCGAGGTGCAGCTCGCGACGCCCGAGCAGCCGATGCCGAGCGCGCGCCTCCCTTCGTGCACGGTGCGCTTCCTCGTCCCGCGCGAGCTCGCCTATGCGCGCTGTGATTGTCAGGTGGGGCAGGGTTGCGTCCACGTCGCGCTCGCGGTGTGGGCCTTCCGCCAAGCCGACGCGCTCGACGTGGAGCGCACGGCGATCGCGATCGAGCTGACGAGCCCGGACGCGCGCGCGTCACGCCGGCGAGCCACCGACGACGAGCTCGGCCCGATGGTCGCGCTCGTGCACCAGCTCGCCGACACCGGCGTCGTCGCGTCGCGCGAGGCGCTCGCGCAGAAGTTCGTGCTCGCGGGGGAGCGCCTCGGCAAGGCCGGCTACGTGTGGCCCGCGACGGGGCTCGAGGATCTCGCGTGGATGCTCGATCGCTACCGCGCGCGCTCGGCCCGGTACCACGCCGCCGACGCGCTGGCGCTCGGCACGGAGCTCGTCGCCCGCGCGCGCGTCGCGCTGCGCGATCCCGACGAGGATCCTCCCGAGCTCCCGCTGCGCTACGTGCTCGGGCAGGGCGAGGCGATGGAGACCAAGCTCGATCACCTCCGTCTCGTCTCGCTCGGTGCGCGCATCGAGAGCGAAGGCCGCGAGCGGAGCGCCGAGGTGCTGCTCGCCGATCCCGACACGGGCACGGTGATGGTGTACTCGCGCAGCTGGACCTTCGCCGAGGGCGAGGCGATGCCCGAAGGCCCCGAGCTCGGTCGTCGTCGTGTCGCGGGAGCGAGCACGCTCGGGCAGCTCGCGGCGGGGCAGGTGGTCACGCGCGTCGGGCGTCGGCGTGCGAGCCGCGCCCTCACGATCGGTCAGTCCACCACGGGCTCCACGTCGGTCACGCCACAGACGGGCGACTTCACTTCGCTGCCGGTCCCCGTGCGCGTCGACTCGATCCGCGAGCTCGCATCGCAGCTCGCGTCGCTGCCTCCCCGCATGCTGAGGCCCCGCGTGCTCGCCGAGTCCGTACACGCCGTGAAGATCGCGCGCGTCGGCACGGTCGGCTTCGATCCCGGATCGCAGCGCCTCGTCGGAGAGGTGTACGACGGCGAGGGACGCGCGCTGTTCGTCGCGTCGCCGTTCCGCGGCGCGGCGCCGCACGCGCTCGACGTGCTCGGCCGCGCGCTCGCGGGCGGGATGGGCGCGGTGCGCTGGATCTGCGGCAGCGTCAGCCACGACGGTCACGGCTTCGTGATCGATCCCACGCTCGTCGCCGCAGATCGCGTCGTCGCGCCCGACGTCGAAGAGCGCGGCGATCACGGAGCCCTCGCGTCGGTGACCACACGCCGGCCCCCGCCCACGCGCGCCGCGATTCGCCTCGAGACCGCGCGTGCGCTCTTGGAGGAGGCGTTCCACCTCGGGCTCGGCAGCGTGCCGTCGAGCCACGAGGCGCGCGTGGATCGCGCCGCGCGAGAGCTCGAGGAGATCGGTGCGCGCGGGCTCGCGCTGCGTCTCAGTCGCTACCGCGACGCGAGGGTCCGTCGTCGCGCTGGCGAAGAAGTCTCCGTCGAAGACGCGTTCTTCGACGCGGCCATCCGTGTCGCGCTCGCGATCGAAGCTGCGCGCAGCGTCTCGCTCGGCGTGCTCGCCGCCTCGGGTGGCTCACCGTCGAGCGAGTCGGTCGCGGGCGAGAGTGACGACGAGGACGAGGACGACGACGCGGACGTCATGCCCGTTGGTCCGTGACGGTCAGCGGAACACGCCCAGCAGGTTCAGCGTGATCATGATCCCGAACGCGACCACGAAGAACACGCCGAACGCGATGTTCCGGTTGCGCTGCGTCTGCAGCTGCTCGGCCATCATCTCGTCGCGCATGCCGAACACGGCGTTCTTGAGTCGGGACCTCGCGATCGCGCCAGCATCGACGTGATCCGACAGCAGGATCGTCGCGCTACAGAAGCGACACGTGATCTGCACGGTGCCGTCGGTCGGCA
Organism: uncultured Sandaracinaceae bacterium; assembly: GCA_964502175.1. GTDB lineage: Bacteria > Myxococcota_A > Polyangia > Polyangiales > Sandaracinaceae > JAFLCL01. The sequence continues at coordinate 112,007 of CAZCVE010000011.1, read as the reverse complement.
CCTCGTTCTTGCCGCCGCACTTGGTGCACGCGATGCCCGCCGCACCGAGCGCCTTCAGCGCTTCGTTGCCGCGCTGCTGACGCTCCATGTCGAGGCTCAATCGCTCCGCGTCGGAGATGTACTTCGAGACCTGGTGCGTGACGCCGCACGCCGCGCAGCGCACTTGGTGGACGCGGAGGTTGAGGGGCACCGCGATCTGCGCGCCGCAGCCCGTGCAGGCAGCCGCGCGCGTGGCCTGGTTCTCGTCCTCGAACACCGGCGCGCGGACGCCGTCCCGCATGTCCTGCATCGCCTGCTGCGGGTTCGCGCGCACGCCCTCGAGGTGGGCGGTGAGCACGTCGGCCGTCACCGCTTGCTTGCCGGCGTAGCGCGCGGTCTCCAGCGTCGCGCGACAGAACGCGCACGAGAACGTGGGCGTCGTCAGGTCTTCGGGCAGCGGCGTGCTCGCGCCGCACGCGCTGCAGGTCACTCCACGATCGTGCGACATCGCGTCCTTATCGCCGGACGTCGACCCGCGACGCAACGGTCATCCGCTCCCGAGGCCGTTCTCGATCACGAAGAGCGTCGCACCGGCGCGCGAGTAGACGCCGATCTTCGCGTACACGTGGGCGACGTGGTGCTGCACGGTCTTGGGCGAGAGGCCGAGGATCGTGGCGATCTCCTTGTTCGTCTTGCCCGCCGCGACGTAGCGAAGCACCTCGAGCTCACGCTCGCTGAGCGACGTGCGCTTCGCCTCGCGCAGCGGTTTGCCGTCGAGCGTGGCGATCACGGCGTCGACGATCGTGGCGTCGAGCGTCCCGCGCTTCACGTCCGCGCGGAGCTCGTCCCGCACCCGCTCGAGGGAGAGCGCGGGTCGGTACGCGCGCGTCTCGCGCATCGCGTGCGCGGCGTCGCACACCGCCAGAATGCGCGCCTCGCGGATCACGCTCGGGCCCTCGAGGCTCTTGGGGTAGCCACCTCCGTCGAGCCGCTCGTGCGTCGCGTTCGCGATGCGCGCGACGTCACGCAGCGCGGGCACGTACGACAAGATTCGCTCCGTGTAGTACGCGTGGAGGCGCACGCGCTCGGCATCGGCGAGAGGCAGCTTGCCGGGTCGATCCCAGATGCGGTTGGGCACGCTGACGCGGCCGAGGTCGTGGACGTGCGCCGCACGCACCACGCTGCGCCGCGCGAGGGCCCCCACACCCAGCGCGTCGCACACCGACGCCGCGAGCCGCGCGACACCGGTGGAGTGCTCGCTGGTGTGCACGGTCTTGAGGTCGACGAATCGCGCGAGCGCCTCGGTGGCGCGATCGATCGCGTCGCTGTCCGCGTAGAGCGGCTCGGGCCCCTCGAGCTCGAGGTAGCGCGCGAACACGTCGGGGCACTCGGCGAGATCCAGGAACCCTTCCGGATCGCGCTCGAACAGCGCGACGATGCTCGGATCGATCGCGCCGCCCGCGCGCCGCCTCATCAGCGCGGGTGCCGCCTCGCGTCCCAGGCGCTCCATCGCGAGGTCGAGCGTGTCAGACCACCACTGCCACCGACACGAGCACCGAGCGCAACATCGCGGTCGTGAAGGACATCTACGCCGCGTTCGGACGCGGCGACATTCCTGCGATCCTCGAGGTCCTCTCGCCGGACGTGCACTGGGAGGTCGGCGCGTCTGCCCACGGCATCCCGTGGCTGAAGGAGGGACGTGGTCGCGACGCGGTGATGGCGTTCTTCCAGGCCTTGGCGGCGAACATCGAGCTCCGCCGCTTCGAGGTCCTCTCGATCATGGCGAGCGGCGAGTGGGTGGTGGCGCTCGCGCAGAACGAGATCGTCCACAAGACGACGGGCAAGACCGCGCGCGAGGAGTGCGAGCCGCACGTGTGGAGGTTCGACGCCGCGGGACGCGTGATCTCGATGCGCCACGCCGCCGACACGTGGGCGCAGCGGCAGATCCTCCCCACCTGAGAGAGAGGAACGAACGGGCCGGCGCGCGCGTACCATCGCGCGCCGGTCTCGCGGCACCGGTCACCCTCTCGCCGCGCGTTGGAGAGTGCGCATGCGACGTTTCGAGCTCGTCGAGGGTTCGGCCAGCAAGTTCTGGGAGATCGAGCTCGGCGACACGAGCTTCGACGTGAGGTGGGGCCGCATCGGCACGAGCGGTCAGTCGCAGACCAAGACGTTCCCCACGTCGGCCAAGGCGCAGGCCGAGCACGACAAGCTCGTCAAAGAGAAGACCGGCAAGGGCTACACGGAGGTCGGCGCGAGCGCGGCGAGCGCAGCCAGCGCGACGACGGCAGCAGCGAAGCCTGCGAAAGAGAAGGTAGAGAAGGCTGAGAAGGCCGCGAAGCCGGAGAAGGCTGAGAAGGCCGAGAAGGCTGAGAAGGCCGAGGGCTCTGACACGGTCGACAACGCCGAGAAGTCGAAGGAGACCGAGTCGCCGATCGCATCACAGATCGCGTCGGGCTCGTTCGTCCTCACGGATCCGCGCACGTGGCCGGCCGAGATCAAGGCAGTCGTACAGCCGCGACACGCGTGGGCCGATCCCGCTCCGGTGCTCGATCGCGACGCGATCTGGAAGAAGGTCCGTGAGCGCGCGGCGAAGTCGAAGGCGACGGCCGACCCCAAGGGCATCTCCCTCGTGGCGGGTCGCGAGCGTGGCGCCGAGGGCGAGACGCCGCTCTACACGGCGCCGGTCCCGACCGAGCTCAGCCTCGCCGCGGTGCTCGCGACGACGCCCAACGTGTGGGCCGACCTCGCGTGGGCGAGCCAGGGCCTCGTGCTCGCGATCGATCACTGGATCGCCACGGGCGGCATCGAGCACGCACTGACCACGTACGCCTCGCTGCTCCGCGCGGGCGTGCAGTGGCTGCTCTACATCGACTACCCCGCGGTCCGTCGTCTCTCACTCTTCGTCGCGCCGCTCTCGGACGACGAGCGCCGCGCGCTCTCCGCGCTCGACGCGCTCCAGCACGAGACGTTCAAGACCCAGCGCATGCGTCTCTTCCCGGAGCTCGGCGAGGGTGATCAGCAGACGCTCTCCGCGCACGGCAACGTGGGCGCGACGCTCGAGTCCGTCACGAAGCTCGGCTCGATCGAGCGCCTCGGCAAGAGCGTGAACCTCTGGGCGTGGAAGACCGGCATCGGCTACCAGAACCAGTCGCTCCATTCGGTCGCCTACACGTGGGTCGCGCTCTTCGGCGAGGCCGCGCTGCCCACGCTCGCAGGCGCGCTGGAGCTCGAGGGCGACACGGAGGCATACCGCGAGATCGCAGAGGTCATCGCGTTCATCGGTACGCCGGCCGCGTTCACCGCGCTCGCGTCTCGCGCGACCGATCGCAACGTGCTCCCCGCGCTCCGCGAGGGCTCGCTCGCCCATCCGTCGGTCGCGCTCGCGCCGCTCGTCACCGTCGCGATGCAGCGCGGACAAGCGGCGGCCCCATGTCGCACGATCCTCTCGCAGGTGCTGAGAGGAGCCGGTCCCGAGCTCGACGGTGCGATCAGCGAGCTCGGCGAAGGTGCGCAGCGCTTCGTCACCGAGCTCCGCGCCAAGCACGAGGCCGTGGAGGACGCCAGCGAGTCCGACCTGCCGAAGTTCCTCGTGTCACCTCCGTGGCTCGACAAGAAGAAGAAGGCAGCGGCCGGCACGGTCGCCGGTCTCACGCCGCTCGCGTTCGCCGAGTCCATGGAGTGGCCCGCAGGCCTCGAGGCGAAGTGGGCCGCGTTCGAGGCCGAGGCGTGGGCGCACAGCCAGGTCAGCGCGCCCAACTTCTACTGGGAGCACTGGGGTGTTCCGCGCGAGCTCGCGGAGCGGCTCGCGGCGGAGGACCTCCCGCACGACGACGAGCTCCTCACCAAGGCCGCCCAGGCGAAGATGAAGGCCTATTTCTATGCATACGGCTCCTACCTCCGCGTCGTGCCCACGCGCTTGGTCCGCAAGCTCGTGCAGGCCTTCGCCTCTGCGACCTGGTGGCACGAGGTGGAAGCGTTCCAGTGGGTCGCGACGAAGGAGAACCTCGCGTTCCTCGAGCCGCTGCTCGCGTACACGAAGGCACACCTCGAGGAAGGCCTCGGTGTCCTGCGTCCGTACCGATCGCCCCGCGTCGCGATCCTCGCGGCGGATGCGCTCTACCGCTTGAAGAAGAAGCCACCGGCCGCGAAGGCGTGGCTGCTCGCGCACTCCGAAGCCGCCGCCGTGGGCCTGATCCCGATCGCGATCGGCGCGCCTGGCAAGCTTCGCGACGCGGCAGAGCACGGCCTGCGCGTGCTCGCGATCGAGGGACACGAAGCGATCGTGATGGACGTCGCCGCGCGCTACGGCGAGCCCGCGAAGCAGGCGACGCGCGCCGTGCTCGACTTCGACGCGCTCGATCTCTTTCCCTCGAAGATCCCGCCGCTGCCCGAGCTCGCGAACGCTGCCGCGCTGCCTCGCCTCGTCCTCCGCGAGAGCGGCAAGGCGCTCCCCGTGCCTGCGATGCAGCACGTGCTCACGATGCTCGCGATCTCCAGGCCCGGCGAGCCCTACGCGGGCGTCATGCGCGTGAAGGAGATCACGACGGTGGCGTCACAGAGCGAGCTCTCGTGGGAGCTCTTCTCCACGTGGAACGTCGCGGGCGCGCCCTCGAAGGAGGGCTGGGCCTTCACGCAGATGGGCCTCCTCGGAGACGACGAGTGCGCGCGCAAGATCACGCCGCTCATCCGCAGCTGGCCCGGCGAGTCGCAGCACCAGCGCGCGGTGAACGGCCTCGACGTGCTCGCGTCCATCGGCAGCGACGTCGCGCTGATGCACCTCCACGGCATCGCGCAGAAGCTGAAGTTCAAGGGCCTGCAAGAGAAGGCGCGCGAGAAGATCGACGTCATCGCGGAGGCGCGTGGTCTCTCCGCCGACGAGCTCGCCGATCGCCTCGTGCCCGATCTCGGGCTCGACGACGACGGCTCGCTCACGCTCGACTTCGGCCCGCGCCAGTTCCGCGTCGTGTTCGACGAGGCGCTCAAGCCGCTCGTGAAGGACGCCGACGGCAAGCGCCTCGCGGATCTGCCGAAGCCCCGCAAAGACGACGACGCCGCGAAGAGCGAGGCGGCCGTCGACACATGGAAGGCGCTGAAGAAGGACGCCAAGACGATCGCGCAGCAGCAGGTGACGCGCCTCGAGCTCGCGATGTGCGGACGCCGACGCTGGAGCCGCGACGTCTTCACGCGCTTCCTCGTCGGTCACCCGCTGGTGCGTCACCTCGTCGTGCGCCTCGGCTGGGCCGCGTACGACCAAGGCGAGCTCCTCGCCATCTTTCGCGTGGCCGAAGATGGAACGCTCGCGACCGTCGACGACGACACCTACGCGCTGCCCGACGGCGCCGAGATCGGGGTCGCGCACACGCTCGAGACCGATCCCGCGGCGGCCGCGAAGCTCGGTCAGGTGTTCGGCGACTACGAGCTCCTCCAGCCGTTCGTGCAGCTCGGCCGCGAGACCTACCGGCTCACCGACGCCGAGGTGAAGGCGGGCATCGTCGAGCGCTGGAAGGGAAAGAAGATCCCCACCGGCAAGGTCATGGGCCTCGAGGCGCGCGGCTGGAGGCGCGGCCCGCCGCAGGACGGCGGCCACATCGGCTGGATGGAGAAGATCGTCGGCGACGTGACGTTCTCCGTCGATCTCGATCCGGGCATCGCGGTGGGCATGCTCGACATGTTCCCCGAGCAAGAGGTGCACGCGCTCGGCGCCGGCGTCGAGCACCGCTGGCGTCGCGACACGAGCAAGGGGCTCGGCAGCATCGACGCGATCGTGGTGAGCGAGCTGATCCGCGACGTCGACAAGATGTTCGGCTGAGTCTCGGCGAGGCGCCCGGAGACGCGCCCGCCGGAGGCACGTGTGCGAACATCGTGCGCTCGTGCACGTGTCTCCTCGGCGCCTCGCTCTCCTGGCGCTCGCTCTCGCAGCGAGCGGCTGCGGCCGCGTGAGCTACTCGCGCGACGCCGCGCCGGAGGCCGACGCGTCGTCCTCGATCGACGCGACCTTCGACGCGCCTGATCCGCCTTCGGTCGACGCCGGCCTCGACGCACGTCCTGACCCTGGCGCCGACTCGGGGAGCGACGCGGGCACCGACGCGCCGACGGACACGGGCCTCGACGCGCCCACGATGCGCGAGGTGATCTGCGGCGCGAGCTCCACGCTCGCGTGCCTCTCCTTCGAAGCTGATCCACCCGCGCCGTGGGAGCGCTGGGACACGATCGACGCGATGAGCGTGCAGACACGGATCGCGGATGGAGGCTTCCGCGGCCCCGCGCTCGAGCTCGCGATCGCCGCGAGCCCCACGAGCAGCGGCACGGGCATCCGCATGGCGATCGCCGGCGCCACGTTCCGGAGCGGTGTGTACGTGTCCGCGTGGGTTCGCCTGTCGCGCCCGATCGTCAGCGGCTTCCTCGTGCTCTCCGAGGCGAACAACGGCATGGGCGGCGTCGATCAGCTCAAGGTGTCGCTCGACTCGAACGGAGCAGGCACGAACCAGCTCGTCGTCGTCGGAGGCGCGAGCGTGGCCGGTACGCCGTTTCCGCTCGATCGCTGGGTGTGCGCTCGCCTCTCGATCGTCGACGGCCTCGTCGAGAGCGAGGTCGACGGCGAGCCGCTCTCCACGCCCGTGCCGTTCGACGTCGGCACGTTCGTCGGCGTGAACCTCGGCGGCTACTCGCAGCGCGATGGCGCGACGATCACGTTCGACGACGTCGTCGTCAGCACGACGCCCGTGGGCTGCCTGCCTCCGTGACGCTGCGATCCGATCAGGGCTGACGACCGCGCGCGCCGACCGCGAAGCAGCCCGAGCTCTGCTGCACCGTTCCATCGGGCAGCGTCTCGGTCGCGGCGATCGTTCCCGCGGTGCCACCGAGGATGTGCGGGCCCGTCACGTACGCGAGCATCGTGCACATCTCGTCGCTCGCGTCCGTGCCCCAGCCGACGGTCTCGCTCCCGGTGTTCGTGTACGTGCACGACACGCGCAGACCGCGCGCGCCTCGCAGCGACACGGGCGGATCGAGCGGACCGCCGAGCGCGTTGCCGATGCCGCCGCTCGTCTCGAACACGACCTCTCCGTCGCGGTCGCCACCGAAGACCTCGATGCGCATTCCGTCCGCGAGGCCGTGGTAGTGCGGCAGCACGTAGAAGACCTCGGCGCCGAAGACGCCGCTCGTCGCGAGCTCGAAGTCGCACTCGGTCGTCACCTCGGTCGTCGTGCGCGGCCCGATGTCGATGCCGCGGTTGTCGATCGCGAGCGGCTGCAGCACCGTCGAGATCGCGCCGCGCGCGATCGGCACGACCTCGAAGCGGATCGACGTCTCGAGCGGCGCGCCCGTGGTGTTGAGGAGGTGGATCGATCCGATCACGCGCGCGCGCGCCGGGATCACGTAGATGGTGCCTTCCGGGAAGACCTGGTGCTCCTCGGTGGCCTGCGTCGACTGCGCGAAGAACACGCCGCCGCCGCGCAGGCTCGCCGCCACCTCGCTGAACTCGCGCTCGCGACACGGCCAGGTGCCATCGGGCCCCACGAACTGATCCTCGGGCACGAAGGTCCAGTTCGAGTGATGCCAGCCGGGCCCCGCCGACATGTGCACGGCGTTCACGTAGAGCGGCTGATCGTTGTTCAGCGTCCAGCTCTGACAGTCGGTCAGGATCTCGTCGCCAGGCGCGAGCGACACCGCCGGGAACTCGTGCACCAGCGGCTCGGGCGGCGTGACCGGGATCGAGCTGTCGCACGCGAGCGACGGCAAGAGGACGACCGCGGTGAAGAGCAAGGGAGCAACGGCACGGGCATGTCGCATGGGGCCTCCGCGAAAACATGACGAGTCGGTCACGGTTTCTCGGAGCGGTCAATCCGGGCGCCGTGCGGCACCTCACCCACGAGGCGACGGTCAGCCGAAGCGGCCGGTGATGTAGTCCTCGGTCTTCTTCTGCTTCGGGCGCATGAACACGGTCTCGGTGGGGCCGTGCTCGATGAGCTCGCCCATGTAGAAGAACGCGGTCGTGTCGCTGACGCGCGCGGCCTGCTGCATCGAGTGCGTGACGATGACGATGGAGAAGTCGCGCGCGAGCTCTCGGATGAGCTCCTCGATGCGCGCCGTCGCGATCGGATCGAGCGCCGAGGCGGGCTCGTCCATCAAGAGCACCTCGGGCTCCACCGCGAGCGCGCGCGCGATGCAGAGGCGCTGCTGCTGGCCGCCGGAGAGCGAGAGCGCGGAGCTGTCGAGGCGATCCTTCACCTCGTCCCAGAGCGCCGCGCGGCGCAGCGACTTCTCGGCGACCTCGCGAAGCACTGCAGGGCGTGACTCGCCGCCGATGCGCAGCCCGAACGCGACGTTCTCGAAGATCGACTTGGGGAAAGGGTTCGAGCGCTGGAAGACCATGCCGACGCGGCGGCGCACGTCGACGGCGTCGATGTGCGGCGCGTAGATGTCTTGCCCGTCGAGCGTGATGCGACCGCCGACCGAGCAGCCGTCGATGAGATCGTTCATGCGGTTGAGCGATCGGAGGAACGTCGACTTGCCGCAGCCCGAGGGGCCGATGAGCGCCGTCACCTCGCGATCGGCGACGGGCAGCGAGACGCTCTTGATCGCCACGTTCTTCGCGTAGCGGACCGTGACGTCGTCTGCGTTCATCTTCGTCGCGGCACGCGGGCTCGCGGCGTCGGCAGCTCGCGGCGTCGGGGTGGGTGCGGTGATCGACTCGGGCATCGTGGTTCGTCTCGGCTCGTGCGCTCAGGCGTGGGCCATCGCGTGGGCGCGCGCTCGGTTGCGGAGCAGGACTGCGGCGAGGTTGAGCGTGAAGGTCAGCGCGAGCAGCACGAGCACCGTCGCGAAGAGCGCGGGCCGCGCGGCATCGACGTTGGGGCTCTGCGTCGACAGCGCGAACACGTGGTAGCCGAGGTGCATGTGCATGTCGCGCAGGTCGGTCGGCAGGTATGGCAGGTAGTTCGCCGCGCCCGTGAAGATGATCGGCGCGACCTCGCCGGCCCCGCGGCTGATCGCGAGGATCACGCCGGTGAGGATGCCGCTCGAGGCCTGCGGCAGGACGATGCGGAAGATCGTCTGGAACTTCGTCGCGCCGAGGCTCATCGACGCCATGCGCAGATCGTGCGGCACCGTCTTGAGCGCCTCTTCGGTCGCGACGATCACGACGGGCAGCGTGAGCACCGCGAGGGTGAGCGAAGACCAGAGCACGGCGGGACGTCCCCACACGGGCTGGCCCGGTCCGTAGACGAGATCGTCGATGCCTCGACCCACGAACATCACGAAGAAGCCGAGCCCGAAGAGCCCGAACACGATCGACGGCACGCCCGCGAGGTTCTGCACGGCCGCGCGCACGATCGACGCGAGCCGCGAGCCACGCGGCGCGTACTCGGCGAGGTAGATGCCCGTCGCGATGCCGACGGGGACGCCGGTGATCGTCATCAGCATCGTCAGCATCACGGTGCCGACGATGGCCGGAAAGATGCCGCCCCCCGTCAGGTCCGACGCGGGCTCGGTGGTGAGGAACTCGACGCTCACGTGACCCGCGCCCTCGCGCACGATCAGCGCGAGCAAGACGAGGGTCGTGCCGAGCAGCAGCGCGACGGACGCCGCCGACAGGCCGGCGAGCACCCAGTCTCCGCGCGAGTAGCGCATCAGGCCGCCCCGCCGCTGAGGCGCTTGTGGAGGCGATCGATCACGAGCGCGCCGAAGCGGTTGAGCACGAACGTGACGACGAAGAGCAGCGTCCCGAGGAGGAAGAGCACGCGCCAGTGCGGATCACCCTGCGTGACCTCGCCGAGCTCGGCAGCGATGGTGGCGGTCACGGTGCGCGCGCTCGTCGTCGGGTCGAAGAGCTCGACGACCGCCGCGTTGCCCGACGCCATGAGCACGACGAGCGTCTCGCCGATCGCGCGGCCCATGCCGAGGATCACGGCGGCCGCGATGCCCGGCAGGGCTGCAGGCACGACCACGCGGAGGATGACCTGGTGCTTGCGTGCGCCGAGCGCGAGGGCGGCGTGGATCAGATCCTTCGGCACGGCGCTGAGCGCGTCCTCGCTGATCGTGAACACGAGCGGTGCGATCGCGAGCGAGAGGCCGAGGCTGGCGACGATCACGTTGAGGCGGAACGTCGTGCCGAGGATCGACTGGACGAACGTCGCGAGGATCATCAGCGCGAAGAAGCCGAGCACCACGGAGGGGATCGACGCGAGCAGCTCGATCGCGGGCTTGAGGATCTCCCTCGCGCGACGGCTCGCGTACTGCGACACGTAGATCGCAGCGCCGACCGAGAGCGGCACCGCGATCAGCATCGAGATCACCGTGACCTTGAGCGTGCCGACGAACAGCGGGACCACGTTGAGCTTCGGGATCTCGCCGACGGGCTGCCACACGAACGCGGCCTCCTCGTAGCCCGGCCACACCCGCGAGAGCACGAGCGCCGAGAGGCCACCGAGCTCTTGCTGCGCGGCGCCGTCGACGAGGATCGGCAGCGCTTCCTTCGCGATGAAGAGGAAGATGAGCGCGGTCGCCGCGACGGCCGCGAAGGCCATCACGTGGATCAGCCCCTCACCGATCCGGTGCGAGAGCGGCGTGCGCAGGCCCTGCCCGAGCGGCAAGCGCGCACGACGAGGCGGTACGGACGGCGCATCGCCCTGGGTGGCCCCGTCGGCCACGGGGAGATCGAGTCGTCCTGCGCTCTCGTTCGTGCTCATCGTCTGGTGGTCTCTCGCGTCATGGCACGGCGGTCGGCTCCGCAGGCGTGGTGGGCTCCGCGGGCGAGGGCGCGCCCTCGCGCGGCAGCGGATAGAAGCCAGCGCGCTCGACGAGCGCTTGTCCTGCGTCGGAGGTCACGAACGTGATCAGCTCCGCCGCGAGGCCGCTCGGCTCGCCCGCCGTGTACATGAAGAGCGAGCGCGAGAGCGGGTAGCGGCCGGTGGTCGCGTTCGCGAGGGTGGGCTCCACGACGACACCGTCGGCGCCCGCGATCGGCACCGTGCGGATGCCCTGCGCGTAGCCGATGCCGCCGTAGCCGATGCCCGCCGGATCCTGAGCCACCGCGTTGATCACCGCGGCCGTGCCGGGCAGCGTCTGCGCGCTCACCGCGAAGTCTGCGTTCTCGAGGACGTGCTCCTTGAAGTACGCGTACGTGCCCGAGTTGTTCTCGCGGCTGTAGAGGACGATCGTGCGATCGGGGCCGCCGACGGCGGACCAGTTCGTGATCTGTCCGCGGTAGATGCCGGCGAGCTGCTCCATCGTGAGCGACGCGATCGGGTTGTCCGTGTGCACGTAGATCGCGAGCGCGTCGAGCGCGACGCGCGTCTCGTGCGCCTCGATGTGACGCTCGCGCGAGAGCGTCTCGCGCTCGCGCTCGTTCATGGGTCGGCTCGCGCTCGCGATGTCGGCGGTGCCCGCGAGCAGCGCAGAGATGCCCGTGCCCGAGCCACCGCCGGAGACCTGCACGACGTCGCCGGGGCTCGCGGCCATGAAGCCCTCGGCCCATCGCTGCGCGAGGATCACCATCGTGTCGGAGCCCTTCACGCTGAGCGTGCCGCCGCGCGCGGGCTCGCCCGAAGGCGCTTCGCCCTCGTCGCCTTCGGGCGCGCGATCACGGCCGTGACCACCGCTGCATGCGACGAGCGCGAGGCCCGCGAGCAGCGTGGCGACGACGCTCGAGAACGTGATGACGTGGAGCGGACGCATCGGGACTCTCCGATCTTGCCGGCCTGTACCGGCGCTGTGTGACGGTCGTGTGACAGTGAGACGACGCCCATCGAACGAGGGCGGCCATCGGCCCTCGACCCAGAAAACTCAGAAGTAGGCCTGCACCTGGAGGCGCGCCTGGAAGCGCTCGGTGAGCGTGGCGACGCCCATTCTCTCTCCCGCCGTAGAGAGATAGCTGCCGTCGAGCTGCAGCTTCAGGTCGTGACCCATCGGGTACCAGCTGAGGCCGACGGTCACTTCGCGCGACGCGCGCACCGCGCTCGCGGGACCTTGCGGATAGATGTCGGCGACGCGCGCCGCGATCTCGACCGGCGCGAAGTCGAAGAGGTAGCCCGCTTGCACGAACCAGCCGAGCGCGCTGCCCGAGGTCTCGGTGACCTCCATCATCTCCGTGTCGAGGTTCGTCGTCGTCGCCGCGCCATCGACCTGACGCCAGAGGAATTCGCTCTGCAGCGAGAAGCCCGCGTACTTGAGGATCAGATCGGCCTCGGCGTGGAAGTAGCTGAAGCGCGCGAGCTGGTAGAAGTCGGTCGTCGTGCGACGTCGACGGTTCGTGTCCTCGTTGTAGGCGAAGCCACCGCCGATCGAGAGGCGTAGGCGCTCCTCGCGCGTGAGGTCGGACTCGATGTACGAGTCGTCGAAGCGCCCGAACGGCTGCAGCTGCACGCGCGCGACGTAGAGCAGGCCGAGGTCGTTGTTCACGCGCAGGCGTCCGTCGCCGCCGAAGATGCCGACCTGGTAGCCGAGGTATCCGCCGAGCCCGAACAGATCGTTCGAGTAGAGCTGGACGCCGTTGTCGCGATCGAGCGCGAGCTCGGCGTTGACGATCGAGCGATCGACGAGCTGGAGCGAGCTGCTCGAGATCACGCGCTCGCGGCTGAAGGGCACCTTCATCACGCCTACGCGCACGTTCATGTCGCGCAGGCCCGTCCACGCGAGCTGCGCGTCGCGGACCGGGATGAGGAGGTCGGGCTCCATGTCCCGCGGCGCGAGCCCGAGCTGGAAGTAGTACTCCACGCTCGCGTCGAGGAGGTGACCGCGGAACACCAGGCGCGCGCGGCGGATCAGGAAGTCGACGCTCGCGGCATCGCTGGCGCTGACGCCCGACTCGACGATCGCCTGTGCCTGGAGGCGGCCGCGGATCTGGAGCGAGAAGCGATCGTCGTCCGAGTGGAACGTGAGACCTCGGCCCCAGGCGGCCGCGACGGGCGGCGTCGCATCGACGGCCGCCTCCGCGACGGGCTCTTCGACCGGCTCCGTCGACGTCGGCCCCGCGGCGGAGGCCTCGACGCCATGTGGCGTGGCCAGCTCGCTCGCGACGGTCGACATGGCCTGCAGAGGTGGCGGAGGCGGCGGCGCCGTGTCGACGTGTGTCGACGGAGTGACCTCGTCGGTCACCTCCGGCTCAGCGCTCTCCTCCGAGGGAGGCTCGACCGCGGTGTCGGCGGGCGCAGGCGCGTCCTGTGCCGACACGCGCGTTGCAGAGAGGGCACACGACAGCCCCAGAAGGACGGACCAGGTGACGACCGTACGGCGACACATGACGAGAGGCGCCTCCTTCGCCACACATCGGTGACGACGGCGCCTCTCTATCGATGCCCCGTGTCACCCTCGGCTCGGATTCGTGCCGCGTTCGTCTCGCGTGTGTGACGCGCAGGTGACTCGTCCGAGACCGTGTGTCGGCTCACGGTTTCGAGCGTCCGCGCGTGTGTCGCGGAGGTGTCCGAGGTCAGCTGCGAGGGGCGTGGACGTCGAAACGGATCACCACGGCGTCACGGATCAGATCGTCGGCCACGCCCGTGTACGTGATCCCGAAGTCCTGGCGCGTGATCGAGAACTCCGCGCGCGCGCTGACCTCGGTGGCGGACACCGCGATGATCGCGGGGAAGGTGATCGCGTGGGTCTGTCCATGCAGCGTGAGGTTGCCCGTCACGGTGTGCGTCGCGGGCGCGCCGTTCACTGCCTCGGTCGAGCCGGCCGCGATCTGCGTCGAGGTGAACGTCGCCGTGGGGAATGCGGTGGTGTCGAGGAGGTCGGGCGTGCGCAGGTGGCCCGCGAGACGCGCGGGCTCGATCACGAGCGAGTCCATCTGGATGATCACCTCGACGCTGCTCGCCGTGATGTCGTCGTTCGCGGCGAGCTGGATCGTCCCGGTGAAGTCGGTGAACGAGCCGTCGTGGCTCGCGGTGACCTTCGCTGCGGTGAAGCCGACCGACGATCGATCACGCGCGATCGTGAGGCCGGGCGCGGCCGCTGGGGTGCCGGTGGCGGGCGCCGACTCGGTTCCCGTCGGGCTCGTGGTCGGAGGAGGCGTCGCGGGGTCGGTCACGGTCGCCGTCGCGACGCCCTCGGTGTGATCTTCGCCACACGCGACCAACAGCGGCGCGCCGAGCGCGAGGACGAGAGCGAGCGAGAGCGGGCGTGAGGTGCGTTGCATCGTGGAGCTCCAGGGGTTCGTCGCGGCGCGCGGCGAAGGCTGTTCTGTAAGACCACGGGAGGGCGCGGGACAGGCACCAGGGCGAAACGAATCGTTTCTCGATCGCAACGCGCGAGTACGTTGGTTCGGAAGTTCGAACCGGGTCGTCGTTCTACCTGCATCGAACTGCCGGACCGACGTGCGAGAAAAACCCGGAACGAAGTTCCGGCCAGAAGTACTAGCCTCGCCGCTCCCCAAGGAGAACGCGTGGCGGCCAAGAAGAAGAGCACCGACGACAGCCAGGACGACGCGCGGCCCGAGGCCGTTCGCTACCAGAGGCCTCCCGCCGAGATCCTCCACGCCCCCGAGCTCGACAAGCTCCGCGCGAGCGACGACGGTCCGCGCCCGCCCGGGTGGCATCTCTCTCTCCGCGCGGCGCGCGCGTTCTTGCTCGGCGACGAGAAGCGCGGCCTCGAGCGCAAGCTCGTGCTCCCTTCGGCCCTCGTCGATCGCTGCCTCGTCACGCTCGCGACCACGCGCGGCCTCATGCTCGTGGGTGAGCCGGGCACCGCGAAGTCGCTCTTGAGCGAGCTGATCGCCGCGGCCGTCTCGGGCACCTCGACGCTGACGATCCAGGGCGGCGCGTCGACGACCGAAGATCAGATCAAGTACTCGTGGAACTACGCGCTCCTCGTGAACGAAGGCCCGACGCTCCGCGCGCTCGTGCCCGCGCCGCTCTACACGGGCATGCGCCTCGGGAAGATCGTGCGCTTCGAGGAGATCACGCGCTGTCCGCTCGAGGTACAGGACGCGATGCTGTCGATGCTCTCCGATCGCGTGCTCGCCGTGCCGGAGCTCTCTTCGGACGACGGAGGGGGCGAGCACGGCATGCTCTACGCGCGCGATGGCTTCAACGTCATCGCCACCGCGAACACGCGAGACCGCGGCGTGAACGAGATGAGCGCCGCGCTCAAGCGTCGCTTCAACTTCGAGACGGTGTTTCCGATCCTCGATCTGAAGGCCGAGATGGACCTCGTGCGCGAGCAGGCGCGAAAGCTCCTCGAGCGATCGGGCGTTCCCGTCGCGCCGCCCGAGAGCGTGATCGAGGTGCTGGTCACGACGTTCCGCGAGCTCCGCACCGGCGAGGTCCACGACGGCAACGCGATCGAGCGGCTGTCGAGCGTCATGTCCACCGCCGAGGCCGTGAGCGTCGCGCATGCGGTGGGCGTGCGCGGCTGGTTCTTGCGCGGCGACGGCGGCAGCCCGGCGGATGTCGTCGAGTGCCTCGCGGGCACCGCGGCCAAGGACAACGCGGACGACCTCAAGAAGATCCGCCGCTACCTCGAGCAGCGCGTCGGACAGCGCCAGGGCGAGCACTGGAAGCAGCTCTACGAAGCACGTCACCTCCTACCGGGTTGACCGACTCGCCGTCATCGACGCGATCCGAGCGCTCGTGCAGACTCGTCGCTGATGAGCGCCGCCCCGAAGCTCGCGACCTACGACGCGCTGCTCGCGCTGCCCGAGGGCACGCGCGCAGAGGTGCTGTCGGGGGCTCTCGAGGTCATGCCCGCGCCGCGGCCGCGCCACTCGAAGGTGCAGGGCGCGCTCCGCAGGTTCATCGGTGGCGCGTTCGACGACGACGACGGGTATGGCGGGCCGGGCGGTTGGTGGATCTTCGTCGAGGTCGACATCGAGCTCGGCCCCCACGACATCGTTCGTCCCGATCTCTCCGGCTGGCGCCGTGAGCGCCTCGACGACCCGGACCAGCGTCCGTTCACGGTCGCGCCCGACTGGGCGTGCGAGGTCCTCTCCCCCACGTCGGTGCGACAGGACCGAGTCCTGAAGCGACGTCTCTACGCGGAGCACGGCATAAGGCACTACTGGCTGCTCGACCCCGAGACGCGTCTCCTCGAGGCCCTCACGCTGCGTGACGGCCACTGGGTCGAGGTGGGCGTGTTCGACGACACAGCGGTCGTTCGTGTCGAACCGTTCGAGTCGATCGAGCTCCACGTCGGACGGCTCTTCCTTCCGAGCCCTACGCGCATGCCGTAGACGCGAGGGCCGAGTCGACTCGATCGCAGCCCGCCCCATGCTCCACGTCATCGGCATCCGCCATCATTCGCCTGCGTGCGCGCGCCTCGTCGCGCACGTCATCGAGCGGGTGCGGCCCGCGCACGTGCTGATCGAGGGACCGGCCGACATGAACGGGCGCATCGACGAGCTCTTGCTCGGACACTCGATGCCCGTGGCGATCTTCACGTTCCTCCGCGAGAGCGATCGAACGATCGCCGACGGCGCGCCCGAGACCGGACGACGTCACGCCAGCTGGACTCCGTTCTGCGCGTACTCGCCCGAGTGGATCGCGGTGACCGAGGGGCGTCGCGTCGGCGCGGAGGTGCGCTTCTGCGATCTGCCGGCGTGGCACGAGGCGTTCGAGGGACGAAAGAACCGCTACGCCGATCGCGGCGAGATCGACGAGCCGACCGACGATCCGAACGCGCGCCTCGTGAAGGGCCCGCGAGCGAGCGCGCGCTACGGCGAGGCGCTCTGCAAGCGCTACGGCATCGACGACGTCGACACGCTCTGGGATCACCTCTTCGAAGGGCCGGTGGGCGCGGCGAGCGGCGGCATCTCGCTCGACGATCTCGAGACGCGCCTCGATCTCTACTTCGAGCACCTCCGCGGTGACGAGCCGGGCGGCCCGCGCGATGCGCCGCGTGAAGAGCTGATGTCGCGGTTCGCCGCGTGGGCGAGCCTCGAGGCCGCGCAGAAGAAGGACGCGGGCTCGGGTGACGTGGTGCTCGTGTGCGGCGGCTTCCACGCGCCGTTCGTGAAGA
The DNA here is from genome assembly GCA_964502175.1 of uncultured Sandaracinaceae bacterium. Taxonomy (GTDB): domain Bacteria; phylum Myxococcota_A; class Polyangia; order Polyangiales; family Sandaracinaceae; genus JAFLCL01. Next base: position 95,075 of record CAZCVE010000011.1, on the reverse strand, counting down.
AGCGGGCAAGAGAGATCACGCGCGCGTTCGAGGCCGATGGGGAGCCGATGCCGATGCCCGTCGTCGCGCCGCCCGCGCCGGACGCGCGCTTCGGCAGCTACCTCGTTCCCTACACCTACAAGCGGCTCGACGCGTTCGCGGGCTACGACGCCGGCATGCCCTCGCCGGGCTTCTACGAGCTGGTGTTCGAGCGCGGCGCCGAGCACGCCGCAGAGCGTCTCGTGGAGATCGCGGTCGCGCGTCTGCGCAAGAAGAAGCAGCTCGTCTCCACGGCCGATCTGATCGCGGCGCGCACGCTCGCCGAGGCGCTGCGCGCGATGCGGGGGCACGCCGCGCTCCTGCGCACCGACATCCTCGACGCGCTCGCCAGCGCGCTCGTGAAGGACGGCCTCGAGGCGCCGCTGCCCTGGTCGCGCCGCGGACCGATGGCGCCGCGGACCGATCCGATGCTCGTCGAGATCGTCTCGGCGCTCTCCGGTGAGCGCGAGGGCAAGCTCGATCCGCGCACGCCGCGTCCTCCGCTCGTCTTCGACGTGGAGGCCGAGCTCGAGAAGCACGGCCTCACGCCCACGAGCGAGGCGCGCACGGTCAAGCTCTCGCTCCGCGAAGAGAGCGGTCGCGCGCCGAGCCGCGTGCTCCATCGGCTCGCCGTGCTCGCGATCCCTGGGTTCAAGCGCGCGTCGGGGCCGGCGTGGGCGACGGATGCGGTGCTCGACGAGGTGTGGTCGATCCAGCGATCGACCGAGCAGCAGCCCGCGCTGATCGAGGCGTCGATCTGGGGCGCGACGCTCGAGGCCGCCGCGCTCGGCCGCCTCGAAGACGCGCTCGTGAGCTCGGGCGGTCGCCTCGGTCCGCTGACCGAGGTCCTCGGCGCCGCGGTCTTCGTGGGCATCGGTGGCCTCGCGTCGCAGATCATCGATCGCGTGGAGTCGGCGATCGCCAACGAGCACTCGCTCGGCGACGTGGGCAGCGCGGTGTCGCGCCTCTTCGATCTCTTCCTCCACGGCGAGCTGCTCGGAGCGCAGGGCGCGCAGTCTCTCGAGCGCGTGCTCGGCGCGTCGGTCGAGCGCGGGCTGTGGCTGCTCGAGGGGGTGAACGGAGCGTCCGCGCCGCTCGACGAAGCCCAGGTCCGTGCGGTCGGCGCGCTGCGCGACCTCGTGGTGCGCGGGCCGGTCTCGATCGTGCTGAGCCGTGCCCACGCAGAGGGCGTGTTCTCGCGGCGCGCGGTGGATCCCGCGGCGCCGCCGTCGATCCGAGGAGCGTCGCTCGGCGCGCTGTGGAGCCTCTCGCGCGGCGAAGAGAGCGCCGAGCGCGAGGCGCTGGCGATCGCCGCGACGAAGGCCGCGAGCTTGCCGTCGGTGATCGGAGACTTTCTCGGGGGCCTCTTCGTCGTGGCGCGCACGGAGGCGCTGCACGCCGAGGGGCTCATCGCGGCGATCGACGAGGTGCTCGTCGCGCTCGGTGATCACGAGCTGCTCGTGGGCCTCCCGTCGATGCGTCTCGCGTTCTCGTTCTTTCCTCCGCGCGAGCGCGAGGCGATCGCGAAGAAGATCCTCGCGCGACACGGCGAGTCGCGACTCGCGCCGCACCAGATGCTCAAGCTGCGCGTCGCGCCCGAAGACGTGGGGGCGGGCCTGCGCATGGACGCGGACGCGCGCACGCTGGCGAAGCGCTTCGGTCTCGGAGACTCGCTCGACGTTGCGTCCGCCGAGGAGGCGCCGTGAGCGACGACGGCAAGGACGCGCTGCCTCCGCTCGTGCGCTGGAGGCTCGTGCTCGGCGAGGCCGCCGACTCGCTCGGTGGTCTCGCGGGCGACGCCGCGGGCATGGACGCCGCGCTCGAGTGGCTCTACGGCCGCGAGGGCTCGCTCGGTCAGCGCGACATCCGCGGACGCGGCGCTGGATCGGGCAAGTCCGACGACCGCACGGGCTCGCTCGATCCCTCGCAGCTCTCGGTGCCCGACTGGATCAACGAGGTGCATCGGCTCTTCCCCAAGGAGACGATCGAGCGCCTCGAGCAAGATGCGGTCGAGCGCTTCGAGATCGACGAGGTGGTCACGAACCCCGACGTGCTCGAGCGGGTGCAGCCGAACGAGGCGCTGCTCGGCGCGGTGTTGCGCACGAAGCACCTGATGAGCCCCGACGTGCTGGCCGCGGCGCGAAAGCTCGTTCAGCGCGTGGTCGAAGAGCTGATGAAGAAGCTCGCGCGCGAGGTGCGGCAAGCCTTCGGCGGCACGCTCGATCGTCGACGGCGATCGCTCCTCGAGAGCGCGCGCAACTTCGACTTCAAGCGCACGCTCCGCGAGAACCTGCGCCGCTGGGATCCGGCGACGCGCCGCCTGTTCCTCGAGAAGGCGTTCTTCTTCGCGCGCACGAAGAAGCACCTCGACAAGTGGCAGGTGATCCTCGTCGTCGATCAGTCGGGCTCGATGGTGAGCTCGGTGATCCACAGCGCCGTCACGGCCGCGTGTCTCTGGGGCCTGCCGGGCATCAAGACGCACCTCATCGCGTTCGACACTGCCGTCGTCGATCTCACGCAGGACGTGACGGACCCGGTCGAGCTGCTCATGAAGGTGCAGCTCGGCGGCGGCACGGACATCCAGCAGGCCGTGTCGTACGCCGCCGACCTGATCGAGATCCCTCGCCGCGCGATCGTCGTCTTGATCACCGACTTCTACGAGGGCGGCAGCCCCGAGATGCTGGTCGCGCGCGTCCGCGGCCTCTGTCAGCAGGGCACGCTGTTCCTCGGCCTCGCGGCCCTCGACGAGCACGCGGTCCCGCAGTTCGATCGCGACCTGGCGCAGCGCCTCGTCGACGTCGGCGGACATGTCGGCGCGATGACCCCGGGACAGCTCGCGCAGTGGATCGCGGAGAAGGTCCGCCGCTAGCGACCCCGCTCGAGGCCCTACGGCTCGGGCATCGAGCCGTCGCGCGGCAAGACGAGATCGACGCGACGCGAGGTCGTGTCGAAGAAGACCGTCTCGCGGCCCTCGAGGAAGCCCGCCGCGTTCGCCGTGATCTGTCCGAAGCGCGAGTCCGACACCACGAACAGTCGGTAGCGGCCGTTGCTCTCGCTGATGCCCTCGACCGCGCTGCCGGTGTCGCCCTGGAAGCGCACCATCGCGCCCGCGATCGGCGGGCCGTCGTCGCCCGTGCCCACCGACTCGACGACGAAGCCGATGATCTCGTAGCCCTCGCCCGGCGGAGCGCTGGTGCCGCAGCTCGAATTGGCCAGCATTCCGAGGGCGATCGCGGCCGACGCCGCGTACGCGCGCAGACGCACGGGAACGAAGGCGAGGGTGCGTTGTCCGTGCATCGTGCCCGAGCATAGGAAAAGCGCTGCGAGCGCTCAATCGCGAACACGCGTCGAGGTCGCCACGCCGTCGGCCGTGGTCGTGATCCCGAGCGAGACCAGCTACCGTCCGCCCGTCGTGAGCGAGCGAGACAACCGTCGAAACGCGGGCCCCGGGGCGCCGGTCCCGGATGGACGACACCACCTGCTCATCCCGATCTCCGTGCTGACCTCGGCGGCGCTGCTCTACGGCGCGCACGTGTCGTTCGGCGTGGTGCTCGGGGTGGCCGCAGCCTTCCTCACGCTGTACCTCGCGGCGCCCACGCTCAGCGTGCGCTCACGTGAGGCGTTCGATCGCGACGCGCTCGCGATCCGCGCGAGCAAGAAGGGTGATCGCGTCCCGCGTCTCGCGGCCCGTCTGGGGCAGGCGTGGGCGCTGCGGCTGCTCGGCGCTCCCGCGGACGTCCACGCGCGCCGCGCGATGATCGCCGAAGAGGCGCAGCGTCCGCGCGAGGCGCGTGAGCACTACCGTCGCGCGCTCGACGCGTGGGAGGGAGAGGCTCCCCTCGCGACGCTCGTCGGCTACGCGAACGCGTCGTACCTGGCGGGAGAGCACGTCGAGGCCGTGGTGAGCTTCCAGAAGGTCCTCGGTCGCGGCGCGATGCTCCCGCGGCTCCACGTGCGGCTCGCCCACGCGACGCTGCGCGCGGGCCTGCCGAGCGACGCGGTCAGCGGGTGGCTCGACGCGGCGGAGCGCGACGTCGATGACGAAGACGGTCGCCGAGAGGTCGCCCTCGTGCGGGCCCTCCACGAGGTCAAGCGCGGTGAACGTGCGGAGGCGCGGGCTCGGATCGCGGCACTTCCGAAGGATCTGGGCGCCTTTGACACACTGCGCGACGAGGTCACCGAGGCGATCGACGCGAAGGCATGACGCTGAACGCTTGACGCTCTCGGTGGCACCTTCGACCATGGGCAGCGATGCAGTCACGCCTTGTGTCGATTCATCCCTTGGCTTCGCGCTTCCTGCTCGTCGCTCTCCTGTTCGTGGCCGTCGCTTCGTGGGGCTGCGGGGGCGAGCCGCCTCCGACGGGCCCCGAGTGCATGACGTCTGCGGACTGCAGCGGTGGGCGCGCGTGCAGTGATGGCCGATGCGTGGTCCCGCCCGATGCGTTCGTGAACGAGGGCGTCGACGCGCCGTTCATCTTCCTCGACGCGTGGGCCGAAGATCCGGACGCCTGGGCGTGCCCCACGGCGCAGAGCTGTCTCGGCGCGTGCTGCACCGAGGCGCAGGCCTGCACCGGCGAGGGCTGCTGCGCGGCAGACTTCGCGTGCGGAGACGCGTGCTGTCGCGCAGGCCAGCGCTGCGAGCTCGGCGAGTGCCGTCTCGTGTGCGGCGACGGCGTGCCGCCTTGCGGCACGGGCGCGACGGAGGAGTGCTGCGACGAGGGCGACGTCTGCCTCATCGGTGGCTGCGTCACGCCCGGCGACACGTGCAACCCGCGCCGACCTTGCGCGGCCGACCAGTACTGCGAGCCCTCGCTCGGGCGCTGCTTGCCCGAGGTGATGACGGAGGCGTGCGAGGTGCGTCCGTCCGCAGGCGTCTTCGATCCCGTGATCGAGTGGACGTGGACGGGAGACGAAGACGTCGTGCCTTCGCACGATCAGGTGATGGCCTCGCCCGCCGTCGGCAGCCTCAGCGACGACGACGACGACGGCGACATCGACCGCGACGACGTTCCCGAGATCGTCTTCCACACCTTCGAGAACGACGGCACGTACTGGGAGGGCGGCGTGCTCCGCGCCGTGCGCGGCTCGGACGGCCGTCGCCTGTGGCCGACGACGGCGCCCACCTACCGCACGAACGCCGGCTCCGGCATCGCGATCGCAGAGCTCGACGCGACCTCGCCCGGCCCCGAGATCGTCACGTGCTCGGAGGCCATCGGCGGCACGGGACCGAACGATGGCGACGCGGGTGATCTGCTCGTGGTCGCGGCGACGGGTCGGCTCCTTCGTCGCTTCGACTCGGTCGACTGCGGCTACTCGGCGCCGGTGGTCGGCGACATGGACGGAGACGGCACGCCGGAGATCGCCGTGCGCTATCAGGTCGTGCACCTCGACGGTGGCGATGTCTTCTCCGTGTTCGCGCGCGACTCGAGCGCGCTCTCGGCCGGCGGCGACTACGTCACGATGGCGGACCTCGACGAGGACGGAGACCTCGAGCTCGTCGGAGGCAACGCCGCGTACCACCACGACGGTCGCCTGCTGTGGGAGCGCGATGACCTGCCGGACGGCTACCCCGCGGTCGCCGACGTCGACGGCGACGGTCGCCCCGAGGTCGTCATGGTCGACACCGCGACGCACGCCGTGCACGCGCTCAACGGCGAAGACGGTTCGCGCGCGTGGGGACCCGTCGACGTGAACCAAGGTCGCGTGACGCCGATGGGCGCGTACGGCGGCGGCCCGCCGACGATCGCCGACTTCGACGGCGACGGCCTCCCCGAGATCGCGACCGCGGGCGGCTACGGCTACGCAGCGTTCGAGAACACCGGCAGCCCGAAGTGGATGCAGGACACGCGAGACCTCTCCTCGCGCACCACCGGGTCGAGCGTGTTCGACTTCGAGGGCGATGGCAGCGCCGAGATCATCTACAGCGACGAGTCGTACCTGCGCGTCTACGAGGGCAGGTCCGGCATGCCGCGCCTCGAGATCTGCAACACCACGGCGACGCTGTGGGAGTACCCGCTCGTGGTCGACGTCGACGCCGACGACCGCGCCGAGATCCTCGTGGTGAGCAACGACTACGGCGGACGTCGCTGTCTCGATGGCTCACCGGGCCAGCACGGCCTTCGCGTGCTCGGCAGCGCGTCGAGCTCGTGGGTTCGCACGCGGCGCCAGTGGCCGCAGCACACGTACCACGTGACCGATCGCGACGAAGAGCTCGGCGTGCCGATGCGCGAGGATCGCAGCTGGGAGGTCCTAGGCCTCAACTCGTTCCGGCAGAACATGCAGCTCGGCGGCCTCTTCGACGCGCCCGATCTCACGATCATCGAGATGCGCTTCGACGTGACGACCTGCATGACGGAGACGGCGTTCTTCGTGCGCGTCGCGAACCTCGGTCGCCTCGGCGCGCCTGCGGGCGTGCCCGTGCACATCCTCCCCACGATGCCTCCGCGCGCGCCGATCGCCACGGGCGCGACCACGCGACGTCTCCTGCCGGGCGAGGTCGAGAGCCTCCGCATCACCGTGCCGATGACGCTGCCGCTCGACATGACGCGCATGTACTGGTCGCAGATCGATCCGCCGCCCCGCGCCTCCACGGCGTTCACCGAGTGCCGCACCACGAACAACGTCGCGATGACCACGGCGTACTGCGCCCCGGCCCCCGCGTGCCGCGTCGAAGGCGAGCGCTGCGCGACGCTCGCGGACTGCTGCGAGGGCGTCGAGCTCATGTGCGCCGGCGGCTTCTGCACCACAGGCCCGGACTGATCGGCGGTCCCGACTGAGACTTGGCGACGGAACGAAGAAGGGCCCGACGGGGCCCTTCTTGCGTCGTGAGACACGCCCCCCGCGTCTTCACGCGAAAACAACGCTCAGCCGGCCTGGCGCTTGACCTCGGTGAGGACGAGCTTCGCGACGGCCTTGAGCGTCTCGAAGACGCCGATGCCGGTGGACGCGACGCCCTCGAACTCCGGCACCTTGTTCGGGTTGAGCAGCTCGCGCAGCTCCTCGACCGGCGCGACGCTCGGCATGTCGCGCTTGTTGTACTGGATGACGTACGGGAGCTTGTCGAGCGAGTAGCCCTGCTCCGCGAGGTTCGTGCGCAGGTTCTCGAGCGACTCGAGGTTCGCCTCCGTACGCGCGATCTGCGAGTCGGCGACGAACACCACGCCGTCGACGCCCTTGAGGATCAGCTTTCGGCTCGCGTCGTAGAAGACCTGACCCGGCACCGTGTAGAGGTGGAAGCGCGTCTTGAAGCCGCGGATCTCACCGAGCGCGAGCGGGAGGAAGTCGAAGAACAGCGTTCGCTCGGTCTCCGTCGCGAGGCTGATCATCTTGCCTTTCGCGTCGGGGTTGGTCTTGTTGTAGATGTACTGAAGGTTCGTCGTCTTCCCGCACAAGCCGGGCCCGTAGTAGACGATCTTGCAGTTGATCTCGCGGGACAGGACGTTGATGAACGACATGGCCTCTTCCTTGAGGGCTGACTCGAAGCGGGGTGCCGAGGGGGCCTAGGAACGGCGGCGAGCCAGGCGAGCCGCATCTGCACCGAGCGAAGCGAGGGAGCGGGAGGGGGCCCCGCGCTGCGTGGGCCCTCGAGTGAGCGGAGGGTCCGCTCGGACCCTCGGGAAAGTCAGTCGTTGAAGAGGTTGTCGATGTCGTCGTCCGTGATCTCGGCGAACGGCGTCTCACGGTTCGGGTCGGAGACCTTGCGCATCAGCGCCTCGAAGATGCTGTTCAGCTCTTCGCTCGCCTTCTTCACGCGCAGTCGGACGAGCCCGAGGCTCGTCTTGCTGTCGAAGATGACGACGAGGATGACGCGGTTGCCCACGATCTGGATGTGGATGTTCGCGCGCTCGCCCTCGTGGAACTGCGTCGTGAACTCGTTCTCGCGCAGGAGCTTCGCCATCCCACCCGTCGCGGCGATGTTGCCGGCGGTGAGCGACGCGAGGCTCGTGGTGTCGAGCTGGTCGGTCTCGCCAGCCTTGGCGATCTCCTGACCGTTCTTGTCGATCACGAACACGACGCGGGCGTTCGCCTCCTTCACCAAGCGAACGACGATCGCTTGGATCTGGTTGAACTCCTCCTCGTACATGACCATCTGCGGGTTCGTCATGAGCTCCTCGAGACAACCGAACACGCGCTCCGGCTCCGTGGCCATCGGCCCACGCCGTGCGCGCGCATCGTAGGTACCACCGATCGGAACGAGCGGTAAAGGACCGTTTCGTGGCCCCGCGAGGCCACGCCCGAACGGGCGGCTGACGCGCGCTCCGAGGCCGCGCATCCTTGGGCGGTGCGTGTCCTCCACGTGATCTGGGCGGTGATCTGGAACCTGCTGGCGCTCCTCCGTGCGCCGCTCTTCTTCTTGCGTCGCGCGCTCGCCGCGCGGCGGATGAAGTGGGTGCACGTGCGGCTGCGTCGGCGGGTCGTCGCGCTGCCGCGGCCGCGTCCCTACTGGGCGCGCTGGATGCCGGGCGCCTCGCGCGCCGAGCCGACACCGCTCTCGCGCCTTCTCGATCTCGCGGACGCGCTCGAGAAGGACGCGCGCGTCGAGGGCGTGCTCGTCGAGATCCCGATCGTCGCGGCGGGCTGGACCGTGCTCGCCGACGTGCGCGAGGCCCTCGGTCGCGTGCGCCGCAGCGGCAAGCGCGTGGTCGCGTACCTGCCCGAGGGCGGCGGACACCGCGAGCTCTTCCTCGCGAGCGCGTGTGATCGCGTGCTCGTCGGCCGCCACGCGACGCTCGGCGCCGCGGGCGTCGCGTCCGTGCGCAACTACGCCAAGCCGCTCCTGCACAAGCTCGGCGTCTCGCTCGAGGTGCACCGACGCGCCGAGTACAAGAGCGCCGTCGAGGGGCTCGTCGAGGAGTCGATGACGGAGCCGCAGCGCGAGCAGACGCAGGCGCTGATCGACGGCATCGAAGCCGAGATCGTGCACGCCATCGCCGAGCGCCCGGGCTTCGACGAGGCGCGCGTGAAGGACTTGTTCGCGCGCGCGATGGTCACCGCCGAAGAGGCCGTGGAGCTCGGCCTCGCGGACGCGGTGGTTCACGACGACGAGCTCCGCGCCGCGCTCGCGCCCGACACGCACCGCACGCCGCCGCGCCTCGTGCGCGCGCCTGCCTACCTCGCGTTCGCCGAGGCGAAGCTCTTTCGTCCGTTCGTCGAGAAGCGCGTCGCCGCGGTGCTGCCCGTGGTCGGCGCGATCGGCGAGGCCGGCGCGCCCGGCGGCGCGAGCCGCGATCAGCTCGTCCCCACGCTCCGTCGGCTCGCGCGTGATCGCGACGTCGCCGCCGTGGTGCTCTACGTCGACTCGCCTGGCGGCTCGGCGCTGGCGAGCGAGCGCATCCACCGCGAGGTCGAGCTGCTCGCGGGCAAGAAGCCCGTCATCGCGCTGTTCGGCGACGTCGCGGCGAGCGGCGGCTACTACATCGCGGCGCCTGCGCACGTGATCATCGCGCGGCCGCAGACGATCACGGGATCGATCGGCGTGATCAGCGCGCGCCTCGTGCTCTCGCGGCTCCTCGACGTGGTGGGCCTGCGCACCGAGGTCATCAAGAACGCGCCGAGCGCCGACTACCTCGTGAACCCGCGCCCCGCGACCGACGACGAGGCCGCGATCACCGAGCGCGGGATCCAGGCCTTCTACGATCGCTTCCTCGAGATCGTGGGACGCGGTCGGAAGATGACCCGCGATGCCGTCCACACCGTCGCGCGCGGTCGCGTGTGGACGGGCAAGGACGCGCGCACGCACGGCCTCGTCGATCGACTCGGCGGTCTACGCGAGGCGCTCGAAGAGGCGCGCACGCGCTCCGGCATCGCGGATCTCGAGCCTGCGCTCGCGTGGCCGAGCGGGGGCGACGAGGCGCCGCTCGACGCGACGAGCGACCGGGCGCGCGCGGCCGTGTTCGCGCTCGCAGAGAGCCTCGATCCGGACGTCGCGGCGCTCGCGCGACTGGCGGCGAGCCCGTCCGAGCGTGTGCTCGCGTACGCGCCCGATCTGCCGCGCATCGACTGAGCCCGACGACCGCGGTGGATGCGTGCGCCGACAGCCATTGAATTCGCGTGCCGAGTCGGGTCTCCTCGCGGGCATGAAGGCCGATGAGATGAAGGCGAAGAAGTCGATCCTCGAGCACGTGTACGACCACGAGGAGCAGTGGCGCGACCGCGTGTACCTCACCCAGCCGATCGGTGGGGAGAAGGTCGAGGACTACACGTGGGGACGCGTCGTGGACGAGGCCCGTCGCATGGCCGCGCACCTCCAGTCGCTCGGGCTCGAGAAGGGCGATCGCATCGCCATGCTCTCGAAGAACTGCGCGCACTTCTTCATCGGCGAGCTCGCGATCTGGATCGGCGGCTTCACGACCGTCGCCATCTTCCCGACCGAGAGCGCCGAGACGATCCGCTACGTGCTCGAGCACAGCGGCGCGAAGGCCATCTTCATCGGCAAGCTCGATCCGGCCTGGAAGGATCAGCAGAAGGGCGTGGCCGACTCGCTGAAGAAGGTCGCGTTCCCGCTCGCGCCCAAGGGCGACTTCCCCCAGTGGGACGAGATCGTCGCGAAGACCGAGCCGCTGAAGGGCCGCATCCTCCGCGACCCGAACGACCTCGCGATGCTCATCTACACGTCGGGCTCGACGGGTCGGCCCAAGGGCGTGATGCACACGTTCGGCCGCATCTCCGTCGCGAGCGAGGGCATCGTGAAGGGCGTCGAGATCACGGAGAACGAGCGCGTGCTCTCGTACCTGCCGCTCGCGCACGTGTTCGAGCGCGCCTACATCGAGGCCGCGACGCTCGTCGGCGGCGGTCACGTGTTCTTCGCGGACTCGCTCGACACGTTCGTGAAGGATCTCAACCGCGCCAAGCCCACGCTCTTTCTCTCGGTGCCGCGCCTCTGGCTCAAGTTCCAGCAGGGCGTCTTCGCGAAGCAGCCGCCGGGTCGCCTCGACTTCCTCCTCTCGATCCCGATCGTGAAGGGGATCATCGGCAAGAAGATCCTCACGGGCCTCGGCCTCGAGCACGTGCGCCTCGCGGGCTCGGGCTCCGCGCCGATCCCCGCAGAGCTCATCGCGTGGTACCGCCGCCTCGGCCTGAACCTGATGGAGGGCTACGCGATGACCGAGGACTTCGCGTACTCGCATCTCTCCAAGCCCGGCTTCAGCAAGGTCGGCTACGTCGGCGTCCCGCACGAGGGCGTCGAGGTGAAGATCAGCGAAGAGGGCGAGATCCTCATCAAGAGCCCGGGCACGATGACCGGCTACTACAACGCGCCCGATCTCACGAAGGAGGCGTTCACGGACGACGCGTTCTTCAAGACGGGTGATCGCGGCGAGCGCACGAGCGAAGGCCTCCTGAAGATCACCGGCCGCGTGAAGGAGCTCTTCAAGACGGCGAAGGGCAAGTACGTGGCGCCCGCGCCGATCGAGAACCGCCTGAACGAGCACCCGCTGCTCGAGCTCTCGTGCGTGAGCGGCGTGGGCGAGCCCGCCGCGTTCGCGTACGTCGTGCTCGGCGAAGAGGTGCGCAAGAAGCTGAACGACACGGCGAAGCCCGACATCGAGAAGCAGCTCGGCGAGCTCCTCGACAAGGTCAACGGCGAGCTCTCCGGCTACGAGCAGATGCAGTTCATCGTCATCGCCAAGGAGCCGTGGTCGATCGAGAACGGCTTCCTCACGCCGACGATGAAGATCAAGCGCACGAAGATCGAAGAGCAGATCAAGCCGAAGATCGCGGGCTGGTTCGACGCGAAGAAGAAGGTGATCTGGGAGTGACGGCGGCCCGCGCGCAAGGCCTTCGCGACCTGCCGGATTGACAGCGATCTGGCGACGGCGACCGCAGAGACGCCGCCGAGCCTCGTGTTCGGACCCGACGCACCCGAGTTCGAGGTGGATCGAGTGAGCTCGTGAACTTTGGGAGGGCGCGCAGGCTCAGCGGACCTTGCAGCACTTCTTGAAGCGTCGGCCGCTCCCGCAGGGACAGCTCGCCTTGTCGTCGGGGATCGACTCGCCGGGCGCAGGGGACCAGCGATTCGGCTTCGCGGCCTTCCCCGCGGGAAGCGCAGGGGCTTCGGTGCCGATTCGTCCGAGGAACGCGCGAACCTCGCCGTGATCCACGAGGTCCAGGCTGCGCTCTCGTCTGAGCCTTCGTTCCGCGGCGTCGATGGCCTTCTCGACCTCGCCGTCGTCGTGGCCGACGTGTTCCAGCCACGTGGCGAGAGCGCGCAGCGCGAAGAGGATCTCTGCCAGATCGCGATCGGTGAAGGGGCCTCTCCCCACGTGCTCGCGGAGGAACCACGAGAAGGTGTCGGAGTTCCTCCACGGGATGGACCCCCCGACCCGGTCTCGAGTTGCTGCGCTCACCATCATGGGGACGAACGCGGTGATCGAGTCGATCTGGTCGTCGGTCGCTCCTCGCGTGAGGGCGTCGTCGACCAGGGCGTCGAAGTCGACGTGGAGTGTGTCGGGCGCGTCGTGGTCGTCGCTCTCGTCGGATCCGAGCTCGCCGCTCTTCGTGACGTCGCTGTCCTCGGCGGGGTCGTCGGCCGCCATCGCCTCCTCGTCGGATGCGTCGCGGGTGAGCGTCGCTTCGAACCGCGCGTCTCCCAGTGAGACCTGCGTCGTTCGCGTCGTGAACTCGGTCGCGTCGGATGCGACGGCGTCGAGCACGGCGCGGATCGCCACCAAGAGTTTGACGGTCTCCTCCTCGCTTGCCGGTCGCGCGTGTTCGGCGTCGTCATCTTGCGCAGCCGGGCCGCCAGGGAAGGTGTCCAGTTGGGGAACGAGGTGTCCTGCGATCAGCGTCAGATCCTTCGCACATCGTCGTCGCAGCGCATCGAGCGCGGCGTAGCTTCGAGTCAGCAGCGTGAGGAAGGTTTCATTGTCGTCGCCGAATGTGAGGGAGACGGCGTCTTCGTGGAAACACAGCTCGCCCACGTGCGAGCCATCGATCCGGACTGCGACACTCGCGCCGATCCAGTCGACGAGACTGAGCTGCGCTTCACGAAGCGCCCGAGCGGTCTCGTACACGAGCTCGGAGTGCGTCGACTCCGCACCTCCGCCAGTGGACTCGGCCGGGGAGAGAGTCGCGTTCACGAGCGTCTTTCGCCGCGCCTCGTAGTAGGAACCGACGACGAAGGGTCCGTGACCTCGCGCGATCTCTCTTCGGTCTCGCAGCGTCTCCAAGAGCTTCGCGTTGTCGTGGACGCGCGCCCACCACAGCCTCCCCGCGCGGTTCGCACGCGCCGGCCTCGCTCTGCCGATCACGCCCTCCACCTCGATGTCGCTCGTGCCGTCCGGCGTGACGATGCGGAGGTGCGCGTCCTCGCAGGGGCACGCTGGATCCACGCAGGTCGAGTCCAGCACGTAGGACAGCCGCCCCTCATGCACGAGGGTTGGCGTTCCCTCCCACGGGTAGAGCGTCGCGAACGCGATCCGAGACGCCGGGGCCCACGGAGGCGGCGTGCGGGTCTCGGCTCCCTGGTCCAGGCGTCGGTGTTCGAGTCGCTCGAAGCGGTGCTCGATGCGCTCGCGATACGTCGCGACTGTCGCGATGAGCGCCCTGCCTTCTTCCGAGCGCAGCAGCGCCGCATCGCCTTCGTCGCGTGGGACGACAGCCCCATCGACGTACTCCAGGCTCGCCGATCGGAGCGCGCGATCTCCGTCGGTCGGTGCCTGACCCAGGACGACCACGAGATGGCGTGCCGTGCAGGCGGGGCTCGCACAAAGCGCCGGAGCGACACCGATGGAGGCGCCCTCGTCTGCTCTGGGGATGGGGAAGGGCAGGTCGTCGTCGAGCTTCACCCCAGGAACTTCGCCGAGGGGTCGCGTCCATTGCAAGGAACTCCAGCGGACGTCTCGCGGGTGACCAGGGTGAGCGCGACCACCGCGCACGCTGTGGACCTCATTCGAGCTCGTTCGTGATCATGAGGCCGGGGTCCCAGGTGATCTCGCCGGTCGCCGGATCGAGCTGGCCGCGCGTGGAGAACTCGCTCGTCGTGGTGTCGCCGTCGAGGTCGCCGACCCCGCGCACGATGACCGTGCCTGCGGCGGGGTCGGTGATGACCTCGTACGAGAAATAGAACGGATCGCCGATGGAGAAGCCGAGCTCGCTCCAGCCCGGATCCGCATCGCTCGGCCACATGTGGCGCTCGACGCCCTGGGTCGCCGGGGTGAGGGGCAGCGAGGGAGGGAGGCCTCGCATCCGCATCTGGCCGCTCGCCGGATCGACCGTCTCGCTCATCGCGTAGGCCGAGATCCCCATGCGGATCGACGCGATGTTGGCGGCGACCTCGGCGGTCTTCGCGCGCCTCGTGTATCCCACGAACGCGGGGATCGCGATCGCCGAGACGACGCCGATGCACGGCACGCTCAGCACGCACATGCCTGCGACGACGATCAACGCGATGACCATCGTGCTCATCGACTTCTTCGGGCTCGTGTTCGTCATGCGCGTCGTCGTCCTCGATCTCGAGTCAGGGGAGCTCGATCACGGTCGGCATCGAGCCGAGCGTGACGGTGATGCGGTCGCCTTCGGGCGCGACCGTGGAGTCCGAGCCGCCAGCGCCGACGGCGAAGCGACGCACGAGCGCGTTCGCGTCGGACGCGATCGACCACGTCGCCGCGCGCCTCGCTCGCGAGCGCCCCGGTGCATCGAGGCCGGGCGCGTCGAGCGCGAAGGCGTCGGCGCCGATCGGCACGCCCGAGTCCGAGCCAGCGGGCGAGTCACACGCTGCGAGCCCACACACGACGAGGAGCGGAGCGATCCTTCGCATGCCGCGAAGGTACACGCTCCGACGCGCGCGCTCGGTGTCGATCGCGATGGATCGCGCTCACTCGCACGCCGCGATCGAATCGTGGAGCGACGCTGTCGTCAGGAGCGCGCCCGTCGCGTAGGCGGCCTCGCGATCCTCGCAGCGCGGCAGCGAGGACCAACAGGAAGGAACGATCGCGTCGCCGCGCTCGCTCGCGATCGCGTACCGGCTCGTGCGCACGCACACCGCACCGTCGGGTCCCCAGCCCGCTTCGAACTGCATCTCCGGCGCGTCCGTCGCCACCTGCAGCCCCGAGGGATCGTCGATGTCGATGAACGTGCCGTCGAGCGTCCACGACGTGCCGTCGCCGCAGTAGTCGGCGCGCACCATGCGCGTGCAGGCCTCGAAGGTCGCGTCACCGACGGTCTCGGGCGCGTAGCCCCAGTCCACACACTTTGCGATGGCCTCGGCCTCGTCGCGTCCGTTGTGATCCCAGCCACCGCCGCGCACGCGGAGCTCCGCGGTCGAGAGCCCGGGTACCGGCAGGCATGCGCGGTCCTCCGACTCCACGCACCCGACGAGCGACAGTGTCGCCACGGCGACGAGCAGCGAACCCTTGGCGGCGCGGCGAGGTTGGATCGAGAGGCGGGTCATGCACCGCACGTCGCAAGCCACGTGCCCTGATCGTCGACGCGAAACCCCCATCAATCCGTGGTCGATCCGACGACGCACGCGGGCGCGCACGCGTGCGCCCGCGCCAAAAAGAAGAACGGCGCGCCCCTCGGATCGCTCCGAGGGACGCGCCGCCGTTCACACCCCGGGAGTCAGGGCGTGATCGTCAGTCGCGAGAGCATCGCGTGCGTGCCGGTCTGGAACTCGGCGTCCTCCGCGGTGCGCGGATCTTCGTAGGTCTCCATGCTCGTCACGTCCGCCCACTCGGCCGCCGTGACGCTCGCCATGTGCGCGCGGAAGTTCATCGGCGTCGTGAGCGCGGTCGCGCCCGCCGTGCCCGAGGTCATCGCCGCGTCGGCCAGTCGCATCGCGCCGTCGCCGTCGGGGAAGGGGAACGGCTCGCTCGGTGTGCCGCCGTCGTTCGCGACGTACCAGCGACCCCAGAAGTGGTGCGGGTTGAGGCCACCCGGCGTCTGGTAGCCGAGCGACCAGAGCGAGCCGCCCGTCGAGATCACGCCCGTGAAGCTCGTGTTCACGACCTCCTCGGCGCCCTTGCCGCCGTAGTAGACGGCGCCCCAGTCGTACTCACCCGTGCTCGGATCGAGCGCGAGCAAGAAGCCGTCGCCGAGCGTGTCGAAGGGCGCGAAGCCGACGCGACCCGAGAACACGGCGGAGCCGTCGTGCAGCGTGACGCTGAGCGAGCGATTGCGTGCGCTGCCTTCCTCGTCCCACGTGCGCGACCAGACGATGCCACCGTCGCTCGTGGCGATGCGCGCGACCGTGAACAGCGTCGTGGCGCCGCGGATGTCGAACGCCGCGAGCAGGCCGCTGCCGTCCGTGTCGAGCACGAAGCCGTGGATGTTCGCCATGCCCGGGCCCATCGGACGGATCCACGACGCCGTCGGCGCCGCGCCCTCGACCGCGTCGAAGCGCGCGGCGAACGGACCGCCGCTCATGATGCCGCCGACGTACGCGCGGTTCGTCGCGCCATCGACGACGAGGGTACCGACACGCGTCGCGCCCGCACCGAAATGACGCGCCCAGAGGAGCGCGCCGTCGGTCTTGCTGAGCGCGGCGATGAAGCCGCCGGCCGAGTCGGCGACCTGACCCGACACGATCACGCGATCGCTCAGCGTCGCGTCGACCGTCTGACAGCGCAGC
Organism: uncultured Sandaracinaceae bacterium; assembly: GCA_964502175.1. Classification (GTDB taxonomy): domain Bacteria; phylum Myxococcota_A; class Polyangia; order Polyangiales; family Sandaracinaceae; genus JAFLCL01. Next base: position 78,490 of record CAZCVE010000011.1, on the reverse strand, counting down.
ACCTGCGCCGCGGTCGAGGTGTTCTCGCTCGTCGCGCTGTTGTTGAGGTTGCGCGCCCAGACGAGCTCGCCCGTGCTCGCGTTCACCGCCATCACGAGGCAGCCGAACGCCGCCGTCGCCGAGAGCGCGCGCTCTGCCGCGATGTAGGCCTGCGTCGCGTCGACGTCGAGGCTGTCCTGGCCGCCGCCGATCTCACCGTTGTTGCCGATGTCGCGCGACTCCTGCGCGAAGCTCTCCTGGAGCTCGCGCACCCACGACAGCGTGCCGTCCGCCGACACGCGCACCATCGCGATGTTCGTGTTGAAGCCGTCCGACCACTGACGAACGTTGCCGTCGAAGAAGAGGTTGCCGGTGGCATCGGCGACGAGGCCGCCCGTCTCGAAGCTGTTCGAGCCCGCGACGTTGCTGCGACCGAACACGCGCTCGAGCGCCGCCGTGACGTTCGGGCTGAACGAGTGGTTGTCGCGGCCGCGGCCCGCGACCGTGAACACGAAGTGCTGGTCGGCGCCGTAGCTGATGTCGACGCTGAGATCGCGCTGACCCGACACGACGGGACGGAAGTAGAGGCCGAACGTGAACGCCTCGTCGACGCCGAGCGACTCGTCGCTCACCGTGATCGGCGCGAGCGCCGTGCTGCCCGGCGTGTTGAGGAACCACTCGTAGCTCTCCGTCGGCGCGATCGGGTTCAGCGTCACCGAGCGCACGACGAGCGCCGCGCCCGAGTCGTTGTGGATCGTGAGGTCGGCGATGCCGTCGCTCCACGGCGGGATTCCGTCGAGGTTGATCTGCTCGTACGTGCTGCCGGCCTCGATCTCCTCGGCGCCGAAGCCCGTCACCGAGATCCCGGACGCGACGACCGCGGCGTCGGGCATCACGACGGTCGGGCCCGTGTCGGTGCCGGGCACGACGAACGCGTCCGTCCCGATCGGCACGAACGCGTCCGGCTCCTCCACCATCATCGCCGCGTCAGGCGAGCTCGACGGACCCGTGTCCGGGTCCGAGGTCATCGGATCACCACACCCCGCGGCCAGCCCCGACAGCCCCAGCGCCGAGAGCCCGACCGCCGTCCAACACACTCCAAGTTTCATTGCGCGTCCTCCCGCGCTGCATCGCGCAGCGCTCGACGACGCCCTGAGCAGAAAGGAGGCCAGTACGAATCGCCCTGTTTTCAGGGCGTTTCGGTGGCCAGGGGCTCGATGGAACCGTTCCGTCGGCGGCGATGGAACCGTTCCGTCGCTCCGCGCGCGGTCAGTCGCGGTCGAGGCCGAGCTCGCGGAGGCGGAGCTGGAGCGCGCGCTCGGAGACCTCGAGGCGGGCCGCGACGCTCTCGAGATCATCCGTCGCGCCCCACGCCGCGAGGATCGTCGGCGCGTCGAGATCACGCGCGCGTCGCAAGAGCGGGCACCGCTCCATCCAGCGGTAGAGCGTGTTCTTCGCGACGCCGAGCTCGCGCGCGGTCGCGGCGATGCGGAAGCCGTTGCGACGCAGCGTGGCCACGAGCTCTTCGTCCGAAGGCGGCGCGTCGGATCTCGTCGCCATCGGCTCGACGCGAGGAGCCGCGGAGACCTCGGGGGCGCTTCGCGCGGCAGAGAGGAGCGACACGGCCTCGGGACCTTCACGCTCGATCGTGCGCGCGACGTTGCGGAGCTCGCGCACGTTCCCGGCCCAAGGCCGCAGGAGGAGATCGGTCGCGAGCGCGTAGGGCAACGTCACGCGCGCGTCGTGCTCCGCGAGGAAGCGCGCGAGCAGCGGCATCACGTCCTCGCGTCGATCGCGCAGCGGCGCGAGGCGGATCGTGTGCGCTGCGAGCCGATGGAAGAGCGGCACGCGGAAGTCGCCACGCTCCGCGGCGGACGTGATGTCGAGATCGGTCGCCGCGATGACGCGCACGTCGACCTTTCGCGCGCTTCGCCCGCCGACGGGGGCGATCTCGTGACCGTCGAGCGCGCGGAGCAGCATCGGCTGCACCACTGAGGCGGTGTCACCGACCTCGTCGAGGAAGAGCGTGCCGCCATCGGCGCGACCGAAGACGCCCGAGTGCGTTCCTTCTGCGCCGGTGAACGCACCGCGCGAGTGGCCGAAGAGCTCCGAGGCCGCGGTGCTCGGATGGAGCGTCGCCATGTTGACCGCGACGAACGGCCGCGAGGCGCGAGGGCTCGCGCGATGGATCGCAGCGGCCACCAGCTCCTTGCCCGCGCCGGAGGATCCGAGGAGGAGCACGGGGTCGCCGTGCATCGCCGCGGCGTCGATGCCGTAGCGGATCGAGTCGACGGCATCGCTGACGCCGACGAGGCCGTGGTCGCGGCTCGAGAGGCGCATCGCGCGCGTGGTCCGCAAGACCAACACCACCGTCCCGCCCACGCCGAGCACCACGCCGCGCTGGAGATCGTCGCGGCCGAGCGTGCGCGTGCCGCTGACGTTGGCGCCGTCGACGTCGACCCCACCGCGGACCTCCGATGCGTCGAGCTCCACGTCCTCACCGCGGGCGGTGACGCGCAGCGGCGCTCGGCTGACGTGCGGATCGGTCAGCGGTCCCGTGGTGCGTCCTCGTGCATCGAGGAAGACGGGGTCCCCACGCGACACGACCGCAGACGCCTCGAGCAAGGTGGCGCGCTCGCCGATCCGAGCAGGCTCGGGATGCCGCGCGATCGTCAGCGTGAGGCTGCGTGCGGGCAGCGCGATCGCCGATGGCGTCGGCGGATCCAGCGTGTCGAGATCCAGCGGGTCCGGCGGCCGGGCCATCGCGGCGACGCTACCACACGCGCGGCGCTATCCTCGCGGTCGTGGCCGCAGCACCCGAGGACGGAGCCACCGTCGACCCGCTCCCTGGAGCGCTCGTCGCGGAGAAGTATCGCGTGGGGCCTTCGCTCGGGCGCGGTGGCATGGGCCACGTGGTGGCGGCGACGCACATCGACACCGGCAAGGAGGTCGCGCTCAAGTGGATCCTCGACCCCGGGGCCAGCGATCGCATGGAGCGCTTCTCCCGCGAGGCGCGGGCGCTCGGGAGGATCCGTCACCCGAACGTCGTCGACGTCTACGACGTGGTCGAGCACGAGGGCCGACCGTGCCTCGTGATGGAGCGGGTGCACGGCGAGAGCCTCGTCGCGCTGCTCACGCGCGAGCCGCACCTCGAGGTCGCGCGCGCGCTCGATCTCGCCATCGAGATCGGACGCGGCGTCGCGGCCGCGCACGAGTGCGGCGTGATCCACCGTGATCTCAAGCCCGCAAACGTGCTCCTGCGCTCGGACGGCGGTCGCGTCTCGGTGAAGGTGATCGACTTCGGGATCTCGAAGCTCGCGGCCGATGCGCAGCCCCTCACCGTGGCGGGCGCGATGCTCGGCACGCCGCGCTATGTGGCGCCAGAGCAGGCGCGAGACTCGTCGAGCATCGATGCGCGCGTCGACGTGTACGCGCTCGGCGCGATCCTCTACGAGATGCTCGCGGGTCGGCCGCCTCACCAGCACCCAGATCCGAACGCGCTCTTGCTGCAGATCATGACGGTCGCGCCTCGGCCGCTCGCGCTCGTGCGCGACGAGGTCTCGCGATCGCTCTCGGACATCGTCGATCGCACGCTCGCGAAGGACCCCGACGCGCGGATCCCCACGATGGATGCGCTGGTGGCGCTCTTGAGGCAGGCGCGCAGCAGCGCCGACCTCGCGCTGTCGGAGACACTCGTCGACGGCGCCGGCGCGCTCGACGTCGAGACGCTCGCGCCCAAGCCTGCTGCTGCGCCGCCACGTGAGGTCGACACGGTCCCCGACGCCCGCGCGCACGCACCGACGCTGCTCGACACGCGCCCGCGCGCGTCCCTCACGCCGCAGCCGACGCCGCCTCGCGATCGACGACACGTGTGGCTGATCGTCGCGGGCCTGGTCGTCGTCGTGTGGCTCGGGATCACTCTGTTTCGAGGCGATCCCGACACGTCCGTCGATCAGGCAATCATCGATCACGCAGGCGTGGACCAGACAACCATCGATCGCGCAGGCGTCGATCACGCAGGCGTCGAACACGCAGGCGTCGAACACGCAGTCGTCGAACATGCGGTCGTGGATCACGCAGTCGTCGATCAAGCAGCCATGGATCAGGCGCTCATCGATCACGCAGTCGTCGATCATTCAGCCGTCGAACACGCGGCCACCGATCATGCAGTCGTCGATCACGCAGCTGCCGATCATGCAGTCGTCGATCACGCGCCTGCCGATCACTCAGTCGCCGATCACTCAGTCGCCGATCACTCAGTCGTCGCGGCTGTCGGCGAGGGACCCCCTGGTTCGTCAGGCTCGGCGTCGTCGCGTGAGGCCGCGCCGCGCCCCGATCATGCGCAGTCGGCGCGTCGCGCGGATCGTGCGGAGGTCCCTCCGAGCACGGCGCCTGTCGTTCCGCCCGAAGCAGAGACGACGACGCCCCCGGCGACGACGTCGCGCGGGGGCTTCGCGCTCGAGCCTTGGTGACTCGAGCCGGTGAGCGAGAGCTCAGGGCGTGATCGACGACACGTCGAACGGGACGATGTTCCACGTGAGCGCCGAGCGCGGGTTCTCGCGGCGGTGGAGCACCTCGCGACGCGCGCGGCCGTTCACCCACACGTAGCGGCGGATCTCTCCCTGATCGTCCGCGGCCACGTAGAGCTCGTCGTGTCCGTCGCCGTCGAGGTCCGCGAAGCTCGAGGTGTGCTCGAAGCCGCTCGACTCGCGATCGATGCTCTCGCTCGACCACTCGCCGCGCGGGTTCGAGCCGGGGCGGAGCATCCAGAGGCCGCTCGAGAACGCGGCCGCGACCATCTCGCGGTGACCATCGCCGTCGACGTCGCCGACGGTGAGGAAGCGCGTGAGGCGGTCCTGGATCGTCGCGATCACGACGCCGGCGTTCGGCGCGGTGTCGGCCTCGTAGCGGCGGATCTCGACGGGCTCGACGATCTCGACCGAGCCCTCGCTGCCGCGCGTGAGCGCCTCGACCGCGACGTAGAGCTCGTCGCGTCCGTCGCCGTCGACGTCACCGACCCAGATTTCTTTCGCGTGTCGGTTGCCGAGATCCGCGACGACCGTGCGGACTGCCTCACCGTTCGCGCTCGGCACGTAGCGCACGACCTCGCCGTGCTGCTCGCCGCCATCGAGATCGTTCGGATCGCTCGGCGTCGCGTAGATCTCTCGCTGTCCATCGCCGTTCAGATCGCCGATCTCGATCTCGTGCACGAACGTGTTGGGCCGCGCGTCGATGCGCGTGGCCGTCGCTTGTCCGTTCACCCAGCGCAGCGTCGCGACGACGCCCTGATCGTGCGTCGCGATCGCGAGGGCCTCGCCGTCGCCGTAGAGGTTCGCGACCTCGGCGTCGCGCATGCGGTTGAAGCGGCCGCCGAACTCTTCGGTCCACAGCGTCTCGCTCGTCCAGCCGTTCGGGCCGTCCGAGCGATGAACGGTCCTGCTTCTCGGCATACGGCGTGACGAGCGCGGAGGGCCCGGAGGTCGTGACCGGGGACGCCTTCACGACCGTGCGTTGACAGGCGGGGCGTTGACTGGCGTCATGGGCCGAACGCGAGGAGTTGCACATGGTGAAGGCACGAACCGACATCTTTCATGCCCTCTCGCTCGCCAGTGGGAAGCGTCGCGTTCGTTCCCCGTTCGTGCTCGTGGTGGCCCTGCTCACGAGCTGTGGTCGCGACTCTCCGGCATCCACCGAAATCGAAAGCCTCGTCGGTGGCGTGGGGGACACGACTGCGGCCGGAGCATCGACCGTCTCGTTCGTCGAAGGGGGCGGAACCGTCTGCTCGGGAGTTCTGATCTCCGACCGCCACGTGCTGACAGCGGCCCACTGCCGGATCTTCGTCTCGACGACGATTCTCATCAGCACCCGCGCGGGCGACCGTTCGGTGATCGCCTGCACACCTCATCCGCGAGCGTCCAACTACGGACCTTTTCAGGCGAGCCCGAGTTGCTCGAATCTCAGCCCTGCACCGCAAGGATCTTTCGACGAGACGCACGACCTGATGATCCTCGAGCTGAGCACGCCGGTGCCCGCGTCCATCGCGGGCCGGCGCACGCTCGGACCACCCCAGTCATGCTTCCGTGACGGCCATCAGCCGATCGTGATCCGCGGGTTCGCTGCCGCGGAGGACTTTGGTCTACGGCGTCTGGTGACGGCAGCCCGGTCGGGACGACCGTGTTCGGTTCGTCGGTCTTGATACCGATCGACGCGGAGGGCGGCAGCACCGCAACGAGCCCAATCGAAGCTGGTGACTCGGGCGGCCCGTGCGTCGAGGCGACGCTCGACGCTCGCCCGAACGCAGCGGTCGTGGGGATCAACAGCCGTCAGTCGGGCTCGACCCTCCTCTGGAATGACCCAACGTTCAGCTTCGCGCGACGCAACGTGGACTGGATATGGAGCGTCCTCGACCCCGATGCGAACTGCTCACTCGGGGCGGCCCCCGGGACGTGCGTGATCGACGGCATCGACGGGTCTCTTCCTGACGCAGACGCGGACGGCCTCCCAGACGAACGCGACCTCTGCCCCGATTTCGGTCCCCCCGTGGGCGAGCCCTGCATTGGCAACCACTGCGATGCGGATGGCGACTGGGTCGGCGACGAGTGCGACGCGTACGACGAAGGCGCATTGGCCGCGTGCGATCACGCAGATGCCGACGGCGACGGCGTGCCGGATCCCCTCGATTCATGTCCGACCCTTCCGCCCGGTGCGCACGCGACGACGGACGCGGATGGCGATGGTGTCTTCGACGAGTGCGATCGATGCGCTGGTGCCGACGATCGGTCCGTGGACTTCTCGATGGACACGGACGACGACAGGGTCGCCGATGCCTGCGACAACTGCGGCAGGCCGAACCCGCGCATCGGTGTTGGACAGCCCAACTGCAACCTCGATGCCGAACTCGCGGCCTGCGTCGCGGCCGGCGTTCCCGAGAGCGAGTGCCCAGCGCGGTTCGACTTCGTTCGCGGCGATGCGTGTGATGAGACGCCCTGTGGGGACACCCTCTTCGCCGGCGCGCGCGAGGGCTCTGGGGGAGCTCTCGCGACGGATGTCATCCGAGTCGACGCAGTCGCCGATGCCGTTCCCTCGGTCGCGGCCCGCACGGGCTTTCGGTTCTGCCGATGCCCCAATGCGCGCGGTGCGGACACGATCGCCGAGCGCGACTCCTGTGCAGAGCCCATCACGCTGCCGTCTGGCGATCAGGTTGGGGATTGCAACGTCGCCCAAGCCGCTGGTGAGTACACGCTTGCGCTCGAGCCCACCGGCTGGCGTTGGAGCACCATCAACTTCACCGCAGTCGCGGCCCGAGGTCCGCTCTTCCCGTTGCCGACGGGCCTCAACGCCGAGGCACCGACGAACCACGCGTTGCGAACTGCGGCACGCGACGACGATCTGCTGGCTCGCTGGCGCTTCGAGGATCGCGACGTACCTCGGTGGATCAGTGAGCGCGGCGAGACCATCGCCGTCGGCCCCAGCGCGGTGCTGCGGGGCGTGCTGCTCACGCATCAGCCCGGCGGACCCAATCCCACAGACGGTGCGAGCTGGGACGTCGGCCTCTCGAGCCACGTGACCAGCGGCGCGGTTCGCTACGCGACGCCGCCGGCGTCGGGCGGTGGCGACTACGTCTGCGAGCCCTCGTTCGCGTTCTCGTTCTCTGGCCAGATCTGTCCCTTCTGTCGCGCTTCGTTCCCGAGGCCGTGGGCTCTCTTCTGCGCGCCGCCGCTTCCGTTCCAGCTCGAGGTCGCGGGCCTGCGCTTCGACCCCAGCATGATCGGCATTCCGCCGCTGCCCGAGCCGCCGCCCGAGGAAGTGTGGATCGCTCCCGCCGAGCCACTGGCCATGCTTCGTCCCGACAGCATTCGAGTGGCACGGCTTGCACCTGGCCCCGACGTGGTCAGCGCGTTCGTCGAGATCGCGGGCCAGCTGTCGGACCTTCGTTCGCCTTGTCCCGTCCCAGGACAGTGTGGTTCGCCCCAGCTCGTGGCATCGCGGGTCGCGAGCGATCCGCCTCCGTTCGGGCGCAGCGGCGAGCGTGTCGTCTTGTCGGGAACCCGCGGCGAGCTCTACGTCGTCGGAGGCCGTGACGAGTCCGGCGCGTTGCCGCGCGACGCGTGGCTCTACGACGCGCGCGCCGACACGTGGCGCGAGATGGCAGTGCCGCCGGACATGGGAGCAGTGATCTCAGCCACGTTCGACGCGACGCGCGACGAGCTGATCGTGCTCGACCAGATCGAGCGGCGCGTGGGTCGAAGGACGATCCGGGAGGCGCGCTTCCTGGCACTTCCCGCATCGATCGGCGGCGCGCCGCGGGTGATCGGCCGCTTCGTGCGGGCCACGACGAACGATCGCTTCTCTCTCGCAGCCGATGTGGCCGGTGACCTCTGGGTGGCAGCGTCTCCGCCTGTGGGCCGCGCGCACGTTCTCCTTCGTCTCGCGCGAGACGGCGACGATCTCCGCGTTGCTGGCTTCCGTCCAGGTGCAGGTCGTCTCGCGGCCGGTGATTCGCTCCGCGTCGATCCGCTCGGTGCCACGCTCGTTCTCGAAGACAGACGACGCGGCGTCACCCCGACGGGGGTGCGGCATCGAGATCTCATCCGCCTTCCGGGCGCAGCAGAGCGGTGCTTCTGATGCGCGGCCGCCTCTCGGCGGCGAGCGTGTGTGCGGTGGTGCTGTTGACGACCTGCACACGCTCGACTCCGCCGCCAGACAATGATGCTGGCAGCGATGCTGGTCGCGGCTGGCTGGACTCCGGCTCTCGCGACGCGGCACGGCCTGACGCGACTCGAGACGTCGGGCGCGACGCGCCAGAAGATGCGCCGCGAGACGGCGGACCGAACGACCCGGAGTGGGTTCGACTCGGCGGACAACCTGAAGGCGTCGACCTGTACACAGCCCGTCACCCCGAACGTGTGTTGACGGTCTCGTGGGAGACCTGTGGCGTCGGCTGTGAGCGTGCGGTCTGCGATCGGCTGTGCCCGTTCAGGGAGGGTTGGGCGGATGGCGGCGACCGGGTCGCCCAGATCCAGAACGCTGACGACCTCCAGACTGCGATGCTGCTCGACATCGGCACCGGAAGGATCATCGCCGCGTGGCGGTTGTGGGATGTCACGGAAACGGTCGGCCGACTGGCATTCCCGTCGTTCGGCGGCGGCCGTATTGCCATCTCGGCCAAGGCGTATCCCACAGACGTGACAGGTCTGTTGTCAGTGTGGGTGGTGGACGCGGCCAGCGTCGCAACCACATTGGAACCGGTCTACCAGTACGAGTCGGCCTCCTCGTTGATCGACATGAATCTCGTGAGCGCCACGCACCACGCGTTCGGGATCACCCCCACGGGTGGCTTGTTTCTCCGCGACGCGGCTGGTGCTCAGGCGCCCATGGCAACGGCCGACGCGCCCGGATCCCTGATTCCTGTCCGCCTGGTGAATGACCGTGTCTACTTCGAGCGGTGGCTCGGTTTCGAAGGACCCGTCGTCGCGATGACCGGGACTGTCGACCGAGGTCCGGTCGCGTTGGTTGACGCACGTCCCGCCGGCGACGTTCGCGAGTTCCACACCGATGGCGTCACGATGACCTGGTACCAGGTATACGACTACGACCCAGGGGCTGGTCGGTCGGGACGCTTCGAGCTGTGGACTTCTCCCATCGCGACGCGGTCGGAAGATGTGAGGCCGCGTCGGGTCTGCGACGTCGCGGGCTACTACCGCGGTGAGGTGGGCGGACACTGGTTCGTGAGCCAAGCCGCGGGCTACGAGCTCGACATCTACGACCTCGACGACGGCTCACGGCGACATTGGGATGCTCCCGACGGCAACAACATCCTCGAAGCGCCGCTCTACGTGACGGACGACGAGATCCTCGTCACATCGTCACGCAACGCCTACCGCATCGACCCCAACACCCTCCCCATCGTGGAGCCATGAATTGCAGAAGCGCTGCGGCGGCGAGCATGTGTGTGGTCTCTTGCGTCGGCTGTGAGCCTGCGGTCTGCGATCGGTCGTGTCCGTTCAGGGAGGGTTGGGCGGATGGCGCAGATCGGGCCGCCCAAATCCAGAACGCGGACGACCTCCAGACAGCGATGTTGATCGACATCGGCACCGGACAGGGAACCGGTCGGCCGGCGGCGCGCGGGCGGGATCAGGGCGTGATCGACGACACGTCGAACGGGACGATGTTCCACGTGAGCGCCGAGCGCGGGTTCTCGCGGCGGTGGAGCACCTCGCGACGCGCGCGGCCGTTCACCCACACGTAGCGGCGGATCTCTCCCTGATCGTCCGCGGCCACGTAGAGCTCGTCGTGTCCGTCGCCGTCGAGGTCCGCGAAGCTCGAGGTGTGCTCGAAGCCGCTCGACTCGCGATCGATGCTCTCGCTCGACCACTCGCCGCGCGGGTTCGAGCCGGGGCGGAGCATCCAGAGGCCGCTCGAGAACGCGGCCGCGACCATCTCGCGGTGACCATCGCCGTCGACGTCGCCGACGGTGAGGAAGCGCGTGAGGCGGTCCTGGATCGTCGCGATCACGACGCCGGCGTTCGGCGCGGTGTCGGCCTCGTAGCGGCGGATCTCGACGGGCTCGACGATCTCGACCGAGCCCTCGCTGCCGCGCGTGAGCGCCTCGACCGCGACGTAGAGCTCGTCGCGTCCGTCGCCGTCGACGTCACCGACCCAGATTTCTTTCGCGTGTCGGTTGCCGAGATCCGCGACGACCGTGCGGACTGCCTCACCGTTCGCGCTCGGCACGTAGCGCACGACCTCGCCGTGCTGCTCGCCGCCATCGAGATCGTTCGGATCGCTCGGCGTCGCGTAGATCTCTCGCTGTCCATCGCCGTTCAGATCGCCGATCTCGATCTCGTGCACGAACGTGTTGGGCCGCGCGTCGATGCGCGTGGCCGTCGCTTGTCCGTTCACCCAGCGCAGCGTCGCGACGACGCCCTGATCGTGCGTCGCGATCGCGAGGGCCTCGCCGTCGCCGTAGAGGTTCGCGACCTCGGCGTCGCGCATGCGGTTGAAGCGGCCGCCGAACTCTTCGGTCCACAGCGTCTCGCTCGTCCAGCCGTTCGGGCCGTGACGCCAGAGCTTCACGGCCGCGCCCATGCCCCCGAGCGTGATGATGCCGGGCGCTCCTCCCGGCGGCGTGAACGGCATCGCCTTGTGGAAGACGTTCGAGCTCGGGTCCTCGAACGAATCGATCCGCCACTCACCGCCGCTGCGCGTGATGAGCTCGACGCGCGCGCGACCGGCGGCGACCTGGATCTGACCGTCTTGCACGGGGAACGACGCGTAGGCGACGAGCAGACCGCGCGGCAGCGACGCAGGGAGCTCACCGGCCGCAACCGCCGTCGTGGGCGGGGCGGTCGTCGCGGTCGTGGTCGTCGTGGTCGTCTCGGGCGGCGTCGTGGTCGTGGCGGGCGGCGTCGACTCACCACCGCTGCACGCAGTGAAGATCAGCGATCCCGTGACGAAGGTGGTGGCCAGGGTGCGAGCGTGCGAGCGAGAGGACGTCGTCATGCGCACGCGCATACCAACCTCGGATCGCGCGCGCAAAGAAAGCGTCAGGCCGTTGATGCTGCTGACCGACTTCGGTAGCCTCGTCCTTGGAGGTCGCATGCGCAGCAAGAACGTGGCGATTGCGGGGTGGGTGGGGATCGTTGGTGGGCTGGCCGGATGCGCCTCCCCCGAACCCGGCCTCGAACGAGCCGCGATCTCGAATCCAGATGGAGTCGATGTCGGCAGCGAGGAGCAACTGCCCGCGGTGGGCATGCTGCACGTCCCCTTGTTCGATCGCGAGTCCTTCTGCTCGGGGGTGCTCGTCACGCCGCAACACTTTCTCACGGCCTACCACTGCTTCGATGGGGAGAGTCAACCCGTGGACGGCACGGGGCTGATCGCAGCCGGCGTCCAAGTCACCTTCGGCGGCGACCAACCCACCAGGCCACCTTTCGGGGAGGTGCATCGGGTTCGTCGTTGCGCGCTCCATCCGGCTGGGCGAGGCGCACCCGCCGACGGGCCGGCACTCCTGTGCAACGAGAGAGGGCTTCGTCCCGATGGCACGAGGTCACGCCCACGCTCTCAGAGGCGTTCGGGCAGTACGACATCGCGGTCCTCACGCTCGATCGCCCGATTCCGCTCGCATGGTCGGACCGGCCGCAGTTCCGCGCGAACCCACACATCGTCGGCGCATCAAGCCCAGCCGATGGTTGGCTGGGAGCGTTGGTGCGCGCGGTGGGGTCGGCGCGTCCGCCGCGACCGACGGGATGGGCGGGCGAAGCGGGATCGGGACGAGGCGTTGGATCGATCTTCCGATCGTGTCGGAGGTGCTCCTTCGGCGAGAGGACGACCCCGACTTCCCGCCGCGCGCATGGGGCGAACCGGCTTTCCTGCTGGACGGTTGGGAGACGTTCGAATGTACGGATTCGTCCTGCGTGTTTCCGCCCGATTATCGTGGTTCACGTCCGGGCGACTCGGGTGGTCCCATCCTCGACCTTCGGCCGGTCGACGGGCTGTGGGGCGCGCCCGTCGTTGGGATCGCCCACTCCAACAATCACTACGACAGCGTGGTCTATCAGCCAAACTACGACTTCATCCTTCGGGAGATCGATCCGGACGGTGACGGCCAGTACGAGTACAGTTGCCCACTTGCTCCGCATGGCAACACGGCAGCATTCAATCCCGACTCGACCCCAGACACAGACCCTGATGCAGACGGCGTGCTCGACTCCGTCGACGTCTGTCCCGGGCTCTGGAACCCGTGTCAGTACGATCGGGACCTCGATGGGGTGGGCGACGAGTGCGACACGTGTCCTTTCAATCGGAACCCGGGTGTCGAGCAGACGTTCGACTTCGACGGCGATGACGATCCCGATGCGTGCGACAACTGCCGGGAGGTCCCGAACGAAGATCAAGCGGATGGCGAAGGTGATGGTGTGGGCGACGCCTGCGACAGCTGCCTGATGGACGAAAATCCGCGCATTGGCGATCAGCAGCCGAACTGCAATCTCGACGCGGAGCTCGTTGCTCTCGACACATGCCTCCTCGGCGGATCGCCAGAGGAGTGTCCGCGCGCCGACTACGTCCGCGGTGACGCGTGTGACGAAACGCCCTGCGGTGACACCTTGTTCGCCGGAGCTCGCACTCCGCGAGGCGGGCGGATCGCGCAAGACGTAATTCGTGTCGATGCCATTGCTGACGTCGATGCCCCGATCGAGGCGCGCAGCGGGTTCCGCTTCTGTAGGTGCCCGTCGGCCAGCGGCTCTGACACGCTCGAGGAGCGGCTCGCGTGTCGGCTCCCGCAGGCGGTCGCGACGGTGGCGCCCTTCGAGCCGAGCCAAGCCGGGAACTGTCGAGTGGAAACTGCCCCCGTCGAGTACGGCCTTGTCGAAGAGCCACGTGCCTGGCGTTGGGCGACGGTCGACTACACGCGCGTCACCGCCGGCAGCGTGCCGAGTGGGGGCCTCAACGTGGAGGCACCATCGGACCATGTCCGTCGCGCGGAGGGCACGTTCTCCGAGGACCTCGTGGCGCAGTGGCGCTACCAGAGCGCCGATGTGCCGCGGTGGGTTGGCACTTGGGGCGAAATGATCGCGACTGGTCCGGGCGCATTTCTGCCCGGCATCCTCCTCACCCATCAGCCGGGCGGAAGAGTTAGCGGGAGCCCGGCGTCGTGGGATCGCCTCGCATCAAGCCACCTCGGAAGCGGAGTGCTTCGATATGAGGCTGGCTTCTCTGGGGCGCCAGTTCGAGGCTGCGATTCGGCCTTCCCCTTCGCGTTCTCCGGTGCCTTCTGCCCGTTCTGCGCGGCTTCGTTCCCGCGACCGTGGGCGATGGGCTACTGCGGCGGCTCGTTCCGCGGGCTCCTCGACATCGCGGGGGTGCGTGTGGATCCCAGCGTCATCGGATCGCCGCCGATTCCCGACCCGCCGATCGATGGTGGCTGGCTCGGGCCGTCGGAGCCGCTGCCGAGTCTTGGCCGAGACAGCGTGCGCGTCGTCGGCCTCGCGCCGGGACCCATCGTCGAACGGGCATTCATCGAGGTGGGCGGCCAACTCCTGGACCTGCTGTCCCCTTGCCAGGTGCCCGGGCAGTGCGACCCGATTCCCCAGTTTGCGCGCCTCGCCAACGCAGAGGGTCCGGCGGCGCGCGACGACGCGCACGCGGTGCTCTCAGGAACGCGCGCAGAACTCTACGTCGTCGGCGGTCACGATCTCACCGGGCCCCGTCGCGACGTCTGGCTCTTCGACATTCGAGCCGAGCGATGGCGAGAAGTCAGCGCGCCCCCGGATCTAGGCACCGTCTTGGCAGCTGGTTTCGACTCGACTCGCGACGAGTTGATCGTCCTCGATGAGATCCGTCGTCGCGTCCGTGGCCGCACCTTCCGCGAGGCACGCTTGCTCGCGCTGCCAGTCATTGCGGCGGCGATGCCCTCGCGGATCCTCGCTGTGTACCCGCGTCTCACCTCCAACGACCGGTTCGCGCTCGCGGTCGACGTCACGGGCGACCTCTGGATCGCAGCCTCCCCGCTCGGCCGCTCACACGTCCTGCTCGAGCTTGAGCGTGAGGGCGATGACCTCCGCACGGTTGGCTTCCGAGCAGGAGTGGGTCGCGTGGCGAGCGGAGACGCGCTGAGGGTCGACCCGTTGGGTGCGACCCTGCTGGTCGAGGATCGAACCCTCGGCACGACGCCGCTCGGGGTCCGTCATCGCGAGCTCCACAGAATCCCGGGGGCAGCCGACAGATGCTTCTGATGCCTCACCGCCTCGCGGCGGTGGGCGTGTCCGTGGCAGTGCTCTTGAGCACCTGCACGTGCGCTTCGCCTCCGCCTATCGACGACGCTGGCATCGATTCGGGTCGAGGTTGGCTCGATTCCGGAGCTCGTGACGCCGCGCGTCCGGACGCGACTCGAGAGGTCGGCATGGATGCGCGGGAAGACGCGCCGCGCGACGGTGGCCCTAGCGATCCCGATTGGGTGATGCTTGAGGGGCAGCCCGACGGGGTGGAGCTGTTCGTCGCTCGCCATCCGGAGCGCGTCGTCTCCGTCGAGTGGGAGAACTGTGGTGCAGGCTGTCTTAGGGCCGTGCCAAGCGTTCGGGGTGCTTGGCTCGCAGGATATGTGGATGGTGGGCGTCGCGTGGCATGGGTCCAGCTGCCGGTTGAGCTGCAAGTCGCGGCCCTCATCGACATCGACACCGGCCGCGCGCTCGCGGCGTGGAGGCTATGGGATGTGGAAGCGCCCACAGGACAACTCGGTGCTCCTGCGTACGGTGGCGGGAGAGTTGCAATCTCTGGATACGGCTTCCGCTCGGCCGAGGAGACGCA
Organism: uncultured Sandaracinaceae bacterium; assembly: GCA_964502175.1. Lineage (GTDB taxonomy): Bacteria > Myxococcota_A > Polyangia > Polyangiales > Sandaracinaceae > JAFLCL01. The sequence continues at coordinate 63,205 of CAZCVE010000011.1, read as the reverse complement.
GTTGTCGGCCTGGACGGCGCCCGTGGGGGAGGTGGTAACCACCTTGGCGCCGGCGTTTCGCGTGGACGTGAGTTCCTCACTCAGCATCGTAGGCAATCTAGTGAGCGCGACCCACCGTGCCTGGCTGTTCAGTCCGACGTCGGCCATGCAACTCGCCGATGACGCGGGCGGGAGACGTCTCTTCCCTGGCGCTGGAGTCGACGCTCTGCTCGTGTCCGGGCAGCTCGTCGGCGATCGTGTGTTCTACGAACTATGGGCTGACCGTGCGCGCGTGTGGACGGGGTCTATCGAGGAAGGGCCTCGTCTCCTGCTGGATGCGGACCCTGCTGACATTCGCTCCTTCCGGACCGACGGACGAACCATGGCCTGGCTCCAAGGCTATGACTACGACGAGAGCGCACGAGCTTTCGCACGCATCGAGTTGTGGGCGGCGCCCTACGCGGAGCGGGCGGAGGATGTCGCGGCCCGTCGGGTCTTCTCGTCATTTCGAGGTGTCGTTCAGACGACGGTGGGTGGACACTGGCTCGCGTCACAGGCCGAGGGACCAGGACTCGACGTGTTCGACCTCGAAGATGGAACGCGCCGAACCTGGGCCCCGCCGGATGACGGGATTGTGGCTGATCCGCCGCTCTATGCCGTCGATAGCGAGATCCTCGTCCGAACCACTGTCGGAACGTTTCGCATCGATCCGAATACACTGCCACTCGTAGGTCCGTAAGCACTCCCGCGGCACCTAGAACGATGCATCCAACGGAGTCGCAACTCGTGGGCTTGTTGAGATGGTCATCGCCGAGGTGGCGTAGCGGCTGCGGCCTTCGGAGTCGGACGGATCAGCGTGCGGCGCTGAGCACGATTCGGCTCACCTCGGGCGGGGTGCCGAGGCGGATCGGCGGGCCCGCGGTGCCGAAGCCGCGGTTCACGTAGAGCTGTGATCCCTCGCGCTGGTAGCGGCCCATCACGAAGCCGTGCCGCAGGAACAGATCGGCGGGACGCACGAGGAACGTGACCTGTCCGCCGTGCGTGTGACCCGAGAGCTGGAGGTCCACGTCGTGCGCTGCGGTCTCGAAGAATTCCGGGTTGTGGCAGAGGAGCACGCGCGCCTGATCGGGGCGCGCGAAGCCCAGCGTTCGCGGCAGATCGGGGCCACCGACGTCGCCGTAGCGACGCGCCCACAGATCGTCGACGCCGAGCAGCGAGAAGCCTCGCGAGATCTCGGCGGCGCTCGCGCGCTCACCGTCCGCGATCATCATGCCGTCGTTGCGCAGCACACGCGCGCCCGCCTCGCGCAGCGTCGCGAGCACGTCGTCGACGCCGGCGTAGTAGTCGTGGTTGCCGGGGATCGCGACGACGCCATCGCGCGCGCCGAGCTGCTGCAGGCGCCGTACGAATTCCCCGAGCCGAGGCGCGTAGCGGATGTCGTGATCGATCAGATCGCCCGTCATCACGATCAGATCGGGGCGCGCGCGTCGGATGAGCGCCTCGGCCGCGCGGAGCTCCGCGTCACCAACGAACGCGCCCACGTGGATGTCGCTGATCTGCGCGATCGTGTAGCCGTCGAGCGTGCGCGGCAGTCGCGACAGCGTGACGGGCACCTCCTCGAGCACGTAGTCGTGACGCCCGAACGTCATCCCGTACGCGCTCGAGGCACCGCCGACGAAGACCGACGCGCCGATGCCGACACGACGGATCGCCTCACGCCTCGAGAGCGGCTCCGTGCGCGCCTCGGACTCCACCCGCTTCGGTGCGGCCATCGATTCGGCCGTCGATTCGGCCGTCGATTCGGCCGTCGACTCAGCCATCGTTTCAGCGGGCGTCGTCGTCGCGATCTCGTCGAGCCTCGCGGCGCGGCGGTGAGCGATGCGTCGCGCGATCGCGTCGATCGTCTGCACGAGCAGCATCGCAGGGAACGCGAGCAGGCACGTGAGCCCCACACCGAAGCCGATCAGCGCGACGACGATCGTGTCTCCGAGCGTGTGCGTGAGCCGCAGGGCGAACGGGACGAGCACGCAGAGCCACACGGCGATGGCGATCAGCCAGCGCCCGCGACGCGCGAGGCCCATCGCTTCACCCGCGCGGTGCGCGACCCATCCCGTGATCCCGAGGATCGCAGGCACCAGCACCACGAGGAACAGGACGATGCGAACGCTCATCGACGCTGCGAAACGTACACGCTGCGCGCGCGCGAGCCCGTGACGTTCCGTGAAGGGTCCTCACTCCGTGTCGTGCACGCGTCGGGGATCGTGCGATGCCTCTCCGATGCGACCCGCCTCCGCTCTCGTGCTGGTGCTCTCGATCGCGCTGTGTGCTTGCGGCGCGTCGCAGCGCACCTCGACGACCTCGAGCGTGCCGGCGCTCGAGCAGCCGGCCGTCGATCTCGCAGACGGCGTGCACGTCTTCGAGTCCGTGCCGCGAGGCTTTCACACGCGGTCGTACTGGATCGAAGGGCCGGACGGCATCGTCGTGATCGACACGCAGTTCATGCCGAGCGAGGCGCGCCGACTGCTCGACGCGATCGCGCGCGAGAGCGAGCTGCCGGTGCGGCTCGCGATCGTGCTCCACTCCAACCCCGACAAGTTCAACGGCACGCCAGTCTTCCGTGAGCGAGGCATCCCCGTCGTGAGCTCGGCGCAGGTGATCTCGCACGTCACGCACGTGCACGAGATCCGCACGCGCGCCTTTCGTGATCGCTACGCGCCGGACTGGCCCGATGCGCCGCCCGAGATCGACGCGTTCGGCGATGCGTCGCGCACGCTCGAGGTCGCGGGGCTCTCGCTCGGTCTCCACGTGATGGGCCGAGGCTGCAGCGACGCGCACGTCGTCGTGACGCACGGATCCCATGCGTTCGTGGGCGATCTCGTCGCACCCGGCGGCCACGCGTGGCTCGAGCTCGGCCACCTCGCGGACTGGCACGCGAGGCTCGACGAGATCACGGCGCTCTCACCCTCGCGCATCCATCCGGGCCGCGGGACGAGCGAAGGCGCCGAGTCGCTCGCAGCGCAGCACGCGTACCTCACGCGCGTCGAGAGCATCGTGCGCGACGCGCAGACGGCGCGCGGCGAGGTCACGTCGCCGCCCACGGAGGCCGAGCTCGACGCGGTGCGCGGGCAGGTCGAGGCGGCGTTCCCAGGCTACGCGTATCCGGTCTTCTTGCGCATCGGCGCGTCCGCGGTCTGGGCGAGCGTCGCGGCTCAGTAGAGATCGCGCGCTGCGCTCGCGAAGATGTCGGCCATCTCGCCGTAGAGCGTCTCGCCCTCCATCGGGCTCGCCGCGCGGGGATCGCCGAAGTACGCACGGTCGCCGCCGGCCTCGACGAACGACTTCTTCCCCGCGCGGATCGCCACCGACAGCGACGTCGGGTTCGGCGCGAGCTCGTCGGCGAGCTCGCTGCGCACGAGGAACGGATCGGCCGCGAGCACGAGGCTCGTCTCGTAGCTGCCCGCGTGGCACGCGCCGCTCTTGAACTCTTCGCCGAGGCGCAGCGCGTGCGGCTTGCGCGTCACGTCGGGGAACGCGGCGCGCGCGCCGAGCTTGCCCGCCTCTTCCACGGCCTCGCGGATCGCCTGCAGGTTGCCGGGCTCGAGGTGCGCGTTGCAGATCACCACGCCGCGGAAGCCCGTGCGCATGGCGCCGAGGATCACGTCACGCAGGAGCGCGCGCGCCGTCTCGATCGGCAACGACACCGTGCCCGAGAAGCTCGCGGCGAACTCGGTCACCGCGTACGCGATCGGCGGCAGCACGAGCGCGGTCTTGCCCTCGACCTCGAGCAGCCGTGCCGCGCGTCGCGCGCCCTCGACGGAGATCACGACGTCGGTCGACAGCGGCAAGTGCGGTCCGTGCGCCTCCGTCGCGCCCGTCGGCAGGAGCGCGACCGCGCCCTTCGCGAGCATCACCTGCGCCTCTTCGTACGTCAGCTCCGCGAGCCCGTAGGTGCGTTGTCCGCTCATGCCGACTCGAGCTCCCTTCGGATCACCTTGCCGCGATCGTTGCGCGGCAGGCTCGCGACGAAGCGCACGATGCGCGGGAATTTGTAGCGCGCGAGGCGCGTCTTCGCGTGCTCTTGGATCGACGCGATCATGGCGTCGTCGCCCGCGTGGCCCTCGCGCAGCACGACCACGGCCTTGGGCACCGTCATCTGCTCGTCGTCGAGGCCCGCGACCACGCAGCAGTCTGCGATGGCGGGATGTGACGCGAGACAGTCCTCGATCTCGAGCGGCGAGACGAACATGCCGCGCACCTTGAGGATGTCGTCGCCGCGCCCCGAGTAGAAGTAGTAGCCGTCGGCGTCGCGCCTGAAGAGATCGGCGGACACGACCCAGTCCCCGCCGACGAACGTCGCCTTCGACTTCTCCTGATCACCGAAGTAGCCGAGCGCGGCGGAGTCGCCCTTCACCCACAGGCGACCGATCTCTCCGTCGGGCAGCGTCTGTCCCTCCGCGCCGACGACGCGCGCCTCGTAGCCCGGCACGAGCTTGCCGAGCGAGGCGGGCTTCACGTCGCCGGGGTAGTTCGAGATGTAGATGTGGAAGAGCTCGGCCGAGCCGATACCGTCGAGGATCTCGCACCAGCCGTTGGCCCTCCAGCGATCGTAGAGCTGCGGCGGGAGCGCCTCGCCCGCGGAGAGGCACATGCGCAGCGTCTTCATCGCCGCGCGCGACGCGGCTCCGTGCTCGCTCGCGTGATCGCACATCTGTCGGATCATCGCGGGCACGTTCGAGAGCACGGTCACGCCGTACTTCTCGACGTGCTCGAGGATGCGCTCGGGCGTCGGCTTGTCGGGGAAGAACACCGCGGTCCCGCCGAAGCGGAACGGGAACATGAGGTTCGTGCCCGTCGCGTAGCCGAAGAAGAGGCGCGACACCGACAGGAACACGTCGTCCTCGCGGAGGCCGAGCACCTTCGTCGGATAGCACTCGGTGTTGTAGGGAAAGTCGTGGTGGAAGTGGATCGCGCCCTTCGGCTTGCCCGTCGTGCCGCTCGTGAAGAGCCAGCCCGCGACGTCGTCGCGCGACGTGTCCGCGTTGTCGGTGCGATCGGGCTCCTTCGCGAGCGCGTCGTCCCAGCGCACGAAGCCTTCGGGGATCGCGGCGTTCTTCTCCGCGACGACGAAGCGTGCCCGGCAGCGCGGGTGCTTCGCGAGGGCGGGTACGAGGCGATCGAGCACGGACTCGTGCGCGATCACGGCGCGACAGCGCGTGTAGCCGAGCAGGTGCTCGAGGTCGGCCTCGGGCGCGAGCGGGTTGCCCATGCAGAAGACGGCGCCTGCCTTGAGGATGCCGAACCACGCGACGGCGAACTCGACGCCGTCGGGCAAGAGGAGCAGCACGCGGTCCTCGAGGTCGATGCCGCCCGTCGCGAGCGCGGAGCGCGCACGGTTCGAGAGCGACTGCATCTCCGCGTACGTCCACGATCGATCGCCGACGCGCACGGCGATGCGCGCACCGCGTCCCTCGCGCACGCGCGCGTCGAGGAAGTAGTCGGCCATGTTGAAGCGCTCGGGGAAGACGGGCGGGAAGCCGTGCTCGCTCATGCCGCGCACTCTACCGCGACGCCGTTGTCGGCTGCGACGCAGCCCGGTAACGTCCCGCTCGCGTGGGCGACGTTCGATCCAGAGGCACCAACATCCAGGGCGTGCTCGCGTCCGTCGGGCGCGTGCACGGCGATGCGGCGCGTCAGCAGGTGCTCGCTGCGATCGGCGGAGAGGCCGGCGAGTCGGTGCGGCTCGGCGCGGTGGTCAGCGGCGGCTGGTATCCGATCGCGTGGCACGACGCGACGCTCCTCGCGATCGAAGAGGTGTTCCCGTCGCGCCGCTTCGCGGTGCGAGAGCTGACGTACGACTCCGTGAAGTACGACTTCCAGACGGTGTTCAAGGTCATCTCGCTCGTCGCCTCGCCGAACTTCGCCCTCACCAACGCGACGAAGATCATGGCGCGCTACTTCGATGGCGGTCGCGTCTCGGTCGTCGAGGCGCGAGACGACATGCTGCACATGCGCTTCGAGGACTACTTCGGCTTCACGTCGCGCGTGTGGGACGACGTGCACGGCGGCCTCGAGGCCATCATCGATCTGATGGGCGTCGTGCGGCAGCCCTTCGAGGTGCGTCACGCGCAGGGCCCGAAGGCGGAGTTCATCCTTCGGTACAAGCGCACGTGATCGCTCGGGTTTTCACCCGAGTTCAGGGTTGATCGAGGTTCGCCGCCGCCGCTATGCTCGACGCCGTCGCGGGGCACTCGGCCGAGGAGCGAGCGCATGACGAAGTCGGAGCTCATCGAAGAAGTCGCGAAGCGAACGAAGATCACGAAGAGCCGCGCAGAGGCTGTCGTGAATTGCGTCTTCGAGAGCATGGCCGCTGCGCTCGAGCGTGGAGAGGGCGTGGAGATCCGCGGCCTCGGCAGCTTCACGATCCGTCAGCGCGACGCCTACCACGGCAGGAACCCGCAGACGGGCGAGGCCGTGCACGTCCCCGAGAAGCGCGTCCCATGGTTCACCGTCGGCAAGGAGCTGCGTCAGCTCGTGTCGGGCCCCGAGATCGCCGGCATGCCGGACGACGACGAAGAGGATTGACGCTGCCAGACGACGCACCTCGACAGGCTGGCCACGACTCTGTGCGATCCTTGCCACCGCGCTGCTCATGTCGGCGTCGTGTTCCCAACCATCGACTTCTCCGACGAGCTCAGCATCTTCCAGATGTCGGATCTCGGGGATGTCGATGGTGATGGCGTGCTCGATGTCGTCGGCTTTTCCGACGGCGGGGGCCGGTCGCGAATCTACGCGCTCTATGGTGTGCCTTAGAGAGCACCTCGCCGAGGGTGTCTCGTCGAGTAGACGCAACTCGCGGCGGCTCGCGACGATGAGGGGCGCCATGACGCGCTCCAAGCACGACCGGCTCTTCCGTCGCCTCTATTCCGACCTCGAGATCGCGCGGGACGCGCTCTCGAGCGCCCTGCCGCCAGAGGTCGCAGAGCTCGTCGACTGGTCCACGCTCGAGCTGGTCGCGGGCGACAGCGTCGACGCGGCGATGCGAGAGCTGCGCTCGGATCTGGTCTTCCGCGCGCGTCTGCGCGGCGAGCGCAGCGCAGAGATCCTCGTCCTCGTCGAGCACTTGTCACGACCGAGGCGATGGACACCGCTGGTGATGCTCCAGTACGTCGTTGCCCGCTGGAGCGCGTTTCGGCGCGAGCATCCGCGCGCGCGTCACCTGCCTCTCATCATTCCGATCGTCGTCAGCCACGGCCCGCGCGGCCGGCGCACGCGACTGGAACTGCTCGATCTGATCGACCTCCGCGGCGTCGAGCGCGAGCGGCTGGGGCGCTACGTTCCCCGCATCGCCTTCGAGGTCGACGATCTCTCGACGAGCACGGACGAATCTCTGCGAGCGCGTCTGAAAAGCCCCGCAGCGACGCTCGCGTTGTCGGCACTCCGCGACGTTCGCGACACCACGGATGTCGGCGCTCTGGTGGCGAAGTGGGTCGAGCTCGCCGTCGCGGCGTCGGCGAGCGAGAGCGGTCTCGAAGCAGTTCGCGACGTCGTCCGGTACGTGCTCGAAGTCCACCAGCACCTCGACGTGGACCATCTGGCGGCGATCGCGGCGAGCGTGCACCCTTGGGCAGGAGACGAGATCATGACGACGGCACGCGAGCTGATGGATCGAGGTCGCGCCGAAGGGCGCGCGGAGGGCAAGGCGGAGGGCAAGGCGGAGGGCAAGGCGGAGGGCAAGGCGGAGGGCAAGGCGGAGGGCCGGCGCGCGACGCTTCGGCGCCTCTTCGCGCTGAAGTTCAGAGAGGCGCTCACGCCACAGATCCTCGCGGTCATCGCGGTTGCGGACGCGGAGGCGCTCGATCGATGGGAGGAACGCCTCTTGACCGCATCCACGATCGACGAGGTCTTGGCCTGACGCTCTCCTCCGGCGGCCGGGGCGCGACCGTCGCCACGGGTCGGGTCCGCACCGCCGAGACGCCGCCGCACTGACGCTACGGCCGCGCGTCGCACGTCGGCGCGCGGTCAGCTCACGACGAGCTTGCCCCAGCTGCGCTTGCCCGCCTTCACCACGTAGCTGCCGGGCGCGAGCTTGTGGAGCTTGTCCTTCACCTTCGCGCCGTCGACCTCGACGCCGCCCTGCTCGATCAGCGTGCGCGCCTTGCTGTTCGACTCGCTGAGACCGGTCTGCGCGAGCGCCTGCGCGAGGCCGATGCCCTCGCCGTTCGTCGGCACCGCGTGCTCGGGGATGACGTCGGGGACCTCGCGCTTGGAGAACTGCTTCTCCCACGCGCTCCACACGCGCTCGGCCTCGGCGCCCGAGTGGAAGCGCGCGACGATCTCCATCGCGAGCAGGCGCTTGGCTTCCTTGGGATGCCCCGCGCGGCGTCTCTCCTGCTCGTCCGACGGAGTCGAAGAGAGCAGCCGGTAGTACTGCCACATCAGCGCGTCCGAGACGCTCATGAGCTTGCCGAGCTGCTCCTCGGGCGACTCGCTCACGCCGACGTAGTTGTCGAGCGACTTGCTCATCTTGTCGCCGACGATCTTGCCGCTCGCGTCCGCGTCCGCGGTGAGGCCTTCGAGGAGCGGCGTGGTCATCACGATCTGTGGGCGCTGCCCCCACTCTTTCATGAGGTCGCGGCCGACCATGAGGTTGAAGAGCTGGTCGGTGCCGCCGAGCTCGACGTCGCACACGAGATGCACGGAGTCATACGCCTGGACGAGCGGGTAGAGGAGCTCGTGCATCGAGATGCTCGTGCCCTCCTCCCAGCGCTTCTTGAAGTCCTGTCGCTCCATCATGCGCGCGAGCGTGTACTTGCCCGCGAGCTTGATGACGTCCGAGAAGGTCATCGGGCTGAGCCAGCTGCCGTTGTAGGCGAGCTTGGTCTTCTCACGGTCGAGGATCTTGAAGGCTTGCTCCGCGTAGGTGCGCGCACCTTCTTCGATCTCTTCGCGCGTGAGCGGCGGGCGCGTCTTGTTCTTGCCGGACGGGTCGCCGATCGACGCGGTGAAGTCGCCGATGACGAAGTAGATGTCGTGCCCGAGCTCTTGGAACTGCCGCATCTTCTCCATCAACACGGTGTGACCGAGGTGGAGATCGGGGCGCGTGGGATCGAAGCCGGCTTTGATCTTGAGCGGGACGTTCTTCGCGTGCGACTCGGTGAGCCGCGCGAGGAGATCCTTCTCGCTGACGAGATCGACGACGCCGCGGGAGAGCTCTCTCAGCTGATCTTCGGGACGAGCGAACGACATGACGGCGCGCTTCGTAGCACGGCGCGGCAGGCCGTGAAGAACGTGCAGTCGCCCATGTTATGCTCGCGTTATGCCGATCAAGCGCATCACGATCAGCGTCCCCAGCGGGCTCGCCGCGAAGGTGAAGCGCGCCGCGGGCAACAAGCCGGTGTCCGCGTACATCGCGAGCGTGCTCGAGGAGAAGCTCGACGAGGCGCAGCTGGAGCATGCGTGGCGCGAGTACATCGAGGACGTGAAGCCGACCGCCGCCGACGAGCGTCGCGTCGATCGTGCGCTGGCCCGCCTCCGGAAGCGAAGGCCCAAGCGTGCCGCCTGAGGACGAGGGCTTCGTCCTCGACGCTGGTGCTTTCATCGCGCTCGAGCGCAAGGATCGCTTCGCGGCGGCCCTGATACGTCGGGCCATTCGCGAGAAGATCCCGTTGCTCACGTCGGCCGCCGTCGTGGCTCAGGTCTGGCGAGGCGGGAAGGGGAAGCAGGTTCCGATCGCGTTGGCGCTCCACGATGTCGAAATCGTCGACCTCTCCGCGGACGTGGCGCGCCCGATCGGCTTGCTGCTGAGCCGCGCGGGGCTGGCTGATCCCGTCGACGCACACGTCGCGCTCCTCGCGATCGAACGAGACTGGACCGTGCTCACGAGCGATCCCGACGACCTGCTCCGCATCGAGCCGCGCCTGCGCATCGAACGGGTGTGAACGACGGGCGGGGCCTCGTCTCGTCACTCCTTCCGCGACCTGCCACTGATCGCGACGGGGCGCGGTCGCGTCGGTCGGTCATCGCGCGCGCGCCAATGGGGGAGGGTCTCGTCCGACTTGCAGGCTCGGAGGTACGCGCGGCGGTCGACGCGCTCGCCGCGGACGAAGTACCTCGGCCATCCGCGCTCCATCTTCCCCGCGAGCGTCCACGAGCGCGTGACGCCGTGCTCCCAGCTATCGACGAAGTGGGCCTCTCGAGTGAGCTTGCGATCGGTCCACCAGCGCTCGAATCCGTGACACAGGCCCGCCGCCAACTCGCGACTCTCGGAGACGACACCAGGTCGTAGATCGCCGCAGTAGAGATCGAGCCCGGTTCCGCGCACGAAGCGTGTGCGGACGACGAGCCGACCACGCTCGTCCCACTGTCGCTGGAGCCCATGCTGCAAGCCATGCTCGTAGCGCGCCTCGTATCCGAGCCGCCCGCTCGGATGCCACTCACGCTCGAGGCCGTGCGGCTGTCCGTTCTCGTCCGAGGCCAGCGCGTGCAGCGGACTGTCGTTCTCGTCGAGCGCCGTGATCAGGCGCGCGCATCCGTCGATCACGTGACGCACGGTCGTGAGCCCACCCTCGGACGTCCGCACCATCGACGCGCTCGACGGGATCATGCGGAGATACGTGGCGGGCAGCCGAGCGGTCACGCGAGGTCAGCGCGAGGGGGCGCCGAGGTGGCGCTGGAAGTACTCGACGATGCGGCCCTGGAGGCGTCGCGAGATGATCGGGTCGGGGACCATGTGCGTGAGGCCCGCGAGCGGGAGGAAGTCGTACGGACGACCCGCGCGGAACATCGCGTCGGCCATCTTGATCGCGTGGCTGAAGTACACGTTGTCGTCGGCGGTGCCGTGCACGATGAGCAGCGGACGCAGCGGATCTTCGCCCGGCTCGCGCGCCGCGAACGTGAGCACGCTCGAGCGTGCGTAGGCGCCTTCGACGCCTTCGGCCTCGGGGAGGCCGAGGTAGCGCTCGGTGTAGTGCGTGTCGTAGTCGCGCCATTCGCTCACGGGCGCGCCCGCGATGCCTGCGTGGAACACGTCGGGGCGACGCAGGACGGCCATCGCGCTGAAGTAGCCGCCGAACGACCAGCCGTAGATGCCGACGCGTCCGAGATCCATCTCGGGGTGCACCGCGCCCGCGGCTTGCACGGCCGCGACCTGATCCTCGAGCGGGATGGAGATGAAGTCCTCGCGGATCGCGCGCTCCCAGTCGCGACCGCGACCCGGCGTGCCGCGACCGTCGAACGAGACGACGACGAAGCCGTGATCGGCGAACCACTGCGGCAGGAGCCAGCGATCGCGCTCGACAGTGACCTGTCGGTGGCCGGGCCCGCCGTAGACGTAGACGATCACGGGGTAGCGGCGCGACGCATCGAAGTCGCGGGGCCGCACGATCGCTGTGCGGAAGCCACGCTCGCCGACCTCTTCGATCGTCACGTTCGGCTCGAACGTCGGCGCCTCGGCCACGCTGCGCACACGCGCGAGCTCTTCTCCGCTCGTGCGCACGATCGAGGCGTGACGCGCGCCTTGGCGACCGCGCGCCACGTGCACCCAGATCGAGGCGTCGCGCGAGAACGCGGCCTCGTGCACCGCGCTCTCTTCCGTCATGCGTCGCGGCTCACCGCCCGCGAGCGGGATCTCCCAGACATGCATCTCCGTCGGGTTCGCGCTGCCGCTGACGAACACGCGACCATGCGCTTCGTCCACCGCCAGGAGGCTCTGGTAGCCGAAGCCCGCGGGCGTCAGGGCGCGCACGAGGGTGCCATCGCGACCACGCAGCTCGAGGCGCGCGTCGCCGTCACGCTCGCTCGTCCAGAGGAACTGCGTGCCGTTCGCGAGGAAGCGAGGCACGTCCTGATCGAGGTTGAGCCACGCGGCGTCGGTCTCGGTGAGGATCGGGCTCGTCGCGAGCGTCGTCGCGTCGACGGAGAGCAGCGCTTCGTTCTGCTGGAGGCGATCCTGGACGAGGATCACCGGACCGGTTGCAGGCCAGCGCACGGTCGCGAGGTACGGATAGCGCTCGCGATCCCACTCGACCCAGCGCTCGGCGCTCGCGGCGGGGGCGCCGAGCGTGATCAGGCCGAGCCGCACCGTCGCGTTGGGTCGGCCCGGTCGCGGGTAGGGCGGCGAGTTGGGCTCGTTCTCCGGGTGCATCGGATCGAGGATGTGCATCGTCTCGACCGCGCTCGTGTCCGTCTCCTGCACGAGCAGCGCGCGCGAGTCGGGCGACCACCAATAGCCCTCGAAGCGACCCATCTCTTCTTGCGCGACGAACTCCGCCGCGCCGCGCTCGATGCGGTCGCCCGTGTGTTGCGTGACGCGCGTCTCGTTGCCGCTCGCGACCTCGATGACGAAGAGATCACCCTCGCGGACGAGCGCGATCTTCGTGCCGTCGGGCGAGAAGCGCGGATCGATCGGGTACCCAGTCTGCTGGCCGATCTCGCGCACCGAGCCCGGCTGCCCGGCGCGCGCACGATCGACGAGGAAGAGGCGACCCGAGAGCGGCACGAGGATGCTCGCGCCGTCGGGCGAGAGATCGAAGCCCGCGATGCCGCGCGCCGCGAGGCGCATGCGCTCACGGCGCGCGCGCTCCTCTTCGCTCAGCGACTCCTCGGCGCCGCCGAGCACTTGCTCGGCGGTGAGCAGCACGCGCTCCTCGCCGCTCGCGACGTCCATCACGTAGAGATCGTTCACGAACGATCGCGGGCCGCTGCGGAGGAACAACACCGCGCTCGCGTCGGGCGTGACGACGAAGTGACCCGGATGTCCCTGGTTGAATCGGTACGTCACGGCGTATTGCTCGAGGAAGGCGGTGTCGGCGATCGATTGGGTGTCGCGCATGGGGGTCGTGCAGGTGCGGTCGCTCGAAGTGGCTCCGCCGCACGCGGGTGCGGTGAGGAGCGCGAGCGCCACGAAGAGTGTGCGGAGGCGCATGGGCGCGCGAGGATAGCAGCGCCACGCGCGAGTCACGACGGACCACGGGTATGGTGGTGCGATGAGACGTACGTACGGCGTGCTCCTACTGGCGGCGACGTTCGGCTGCGGGGCCACTGCGGTTGAGCCAGCGAACGCTCCCGCAGCCGCGCCCATCGAAGCGGCGGCGCCGTCGATCCCGGAGCCCGACGAACTGCCACCTCCTCTGCCTGCGTTCGCACGCGCCGCTGATGTGGTGTGGATCGAGGAACCTCGATTCGATGGCGTGGGGCAGGTGGTCATGTCGGAGGAAATTGCCGTCGTCGACGAGGCGTTGCAGCGCGCGCTCGAACGGAGCGGACTCACCGTCGTGCCCGTGCGCGAGCGACAGATCGCGATCGCGCGCATGCGTGCTGGCTACCTCCCCGACCGTCGCGGGCGTTGCGAAGCGATGCCGGCCCCAGCCAGGTATCTGGATGCCCGGTACGGAGACGTGCCTGGCGTCAGGAGCTCACTGACGTGCAGCGAGCAGTCGACTTCAGCGACGGCGGGGACGGGAGAGTGCCGCTGGCGTGTGGAAATGGGTCGGCCCGATTCGCTGCGAGCGTTCGAACGGAGCCTTCCTCTAGGCACCACCGTCGAAGGGCTCGCAGCTACGATCGAAGGTGAGCGCATCACGCTCGCGCCGACCGCCAATCCGGCCGGACTGGGCGCGCTGATCGGACCCAGCGGCTTGGCAGCAGCGGTCGATGTCGGCGGTCTGGAGACGAGCGGCGCGTGGTCCGTGGGTCAGCTCGCAAACCTTTCGACGATGCTGCGTCGGGTGCTTGCGCCGCAACAGTCGCTCCTACAGCGATGCATGCTCGAGGCGCCACGCTTCGACGTCTGGGCCAACGACCTCTCGATCGAGGTGAGCCCGACGGGACGCGTCACACGCTGCGAAGCCGCGTTGGCCGACCACCTCTTGCAACCGACCGAAGCGTGCGCGTGCGGCCCGCTGAGAGATTCGCTCGATCTCGGACCCGCGGAGGGTGTGCGGCGCATGCGATTCGAGGTCTCGGTCCGCGGGTCCGGTTCGACGTGGAGCGAGCCCACCACTCATGTCGTGGCTCGCGCCCGCGCACGTGTCGCGTCCGACCCGACCGTGCTGCTGGGCGGAGTAGACGACGGGGCCTTCCAGCGCTGCGTCCGTGCAGGACCGCTTTTTGCGGAGAGGCGCGTCGTCCTCGACCTCGAAGTTGGAGCCGATGGACGCGTCGCAGAGTCCGCCGCGGCTGCATTTGACCGCGACGAGCTTCCTGAGGATGTCCTCCGATGCGTGGCGGACGCTGCGGGAACTCTTCGACTCACGTGCCCTTTCTCGGGGAGCGCGCGAGTTCGCATCGAGGTCGTGCTCAGTCGGACGCCGCGTGCGCACGCGTACCCCCCCGACTCGGTTCTTCGCGCTGCGAGCGATGGTGGAATCGAGCTCGCGCCTTCGCTGTGGCACAACGATGCGCCTGACGCGTCACCCGCCGTCGCATGGCTCACGGCGGATGGGCGCCTCGTGGAAGGCGACGCGACGACGTTGCGGCGCGCGCTCCAAGCGGGTCAGCCGCTCGGGCTGGTGATCGATCGCCGCGCCCCCGTCGAACGACTCGAGGCACTCCTGAGAGACGTCGGGGTACCCGCCAGTGGACGGATCTACGTCGCCGTCGGGCGTAGAGGGTCGTGGCGCGCACTCTTCGTCGAGTCTTCCAACGACCGCCGCGCCGTTGTCGCGGGCGTCCGCGTAGAGGAGATGGCGCTCTCTCGGGACGCCAACCGCATCGAGTCGTCTGACCCCGAGGTGTTGGCGGGGGCGATCGACGCCGACAGCTCGGAGCCGACCAGGCTTGTCGTGCGCCCAGGCACGAGCTTCGCGGCGTTGGTCCGTGCGATGGATGCCGCCGACGTCCACGACCGCCGCCCCGTGCTCGTGCTCGGGGCGTCCGGATCAACTCCCTGATCCCCGACGCGAGAACACTGGTCGCGGTCGCTCTGAGATCGATACGATGGGCGCACATGCGTCACGTCGTCTTCGTCGCGCCTCGCTTCCTCGAGAACACCAACCGCTACGTCGCTGCATTCGCTGCCCTCGAGGGCGTGAAGCTGAGCGTGATCAGCGAAGACCCCGAGAGCAGCATCCCCGCTGCGCTGCAGGGAAAGGTCGCGGGGCACTACCGCGTCGATCACTGCCTCGATGGTGCGCAGCTCACCGAGGCGACGAAGAAGATCGATCAGCACGTCGGATCGGTCGATCGGCTCACGGGCGCGCTCGAGCAGCTGCAGATGCCGATGGCCGAGGCGCGCGACGCGCTCGGCGTCGTGGGCATGGGCGTGGAGACGGCCCGCCGCTTCCGCGACAAGGACCGCATGAAAGAGGTCCTGCGCGAGCACGGGGTGCCGGTCGCGAAGAGCGAGCTCGTCACGTCTGCGCAGGAGCTCACCGACTTCGTGAAGCGCGTGGGCTTCCCGATCATCGTGAAGCCCCAGGCCGGCCTCGGATCGCGCGCGACGTACCGCGTGACGTCGGAGAAGGATCTCGAGGCGCTCGCGCAGACCGGGCTCGTGCCCACGCGAGAAGACCCGCTCCAGGCCGAGGAGTTCGTGCGCGCCCGCGAGCACACGTGCGAGACCGTGACGATCGCAGGCAAGCCCGTGTGGCGCTCGGGGACGCGCTACTTCCCGACGCCGCTCGAGGTGCTCGAGACGTCGTGGATGCAGTACTGCGTGCTCCTGCCGCGCGAGACCGAAGACCCGACGTGGACGAGCTTCCACCCGGTCAACCAAGCCGCGCTCGACGCGCTCTTCGGCGACGCGCGGCTCGGCGCGGGCACGGCGCTCACGCACATGGAGTGGTTCCTCAAGGACGATGGCTCGATGCTCGTGTCCGAGGTCGGCGCGCGTCCGCCCGGCGTGCACATCATGCCGATGATGAGCCTCGCCCACGAGACGGACATGATCGCGAAGTGGTGCGAGCTCATCGCGTTCGATCGCTTCACGCCGATCGAGCGCAAGTGGGCGTGCGGGGCCGCGTTCTTCCGCGGACAGGGCGCGGGCACGAAGGTCGCGAGCGTGACGGGCCTCGACGAGGCCATCGCGGCCTGCGGCGATGCGCTCGTCGAAGGGCGCACGCCGAAGGTCGGTCAGCCGCGCGCGGAGGGCTACGAAGGCGAGGGCTGGGCGATCGTGCGCAGCAAGACGACCGAGGGCGTGAAGCAGGCGCTGTTGTCGCTCATCGAGAACGTCCAAGTTCGCTACGGCTGACCGGCGCTTCGCGTCGGGGGCCGACCGCCTGCTTGCTGGCGTGCTCCGCCACGATGAACGGGTAGCTCACCTGGATGCCGCCCGTGCGGCCGCGAGCGACGGCCGGATAGGCCTGCACGTCGAACGCGCGCTCGATGCATTCCTCGGTGGCGGTGGGGACGCCGTCGGGCGAGCCGTGGAGGTCCGACTCGCTGCCTTGCCCTTCGCCGTCGATGCGGAGGTGCACGAGGTAGCGGCCGTGGATCACACCGGGGCACGAGGCCGCCGCCTGCGCTGCCGTGCGCAGCGGACCGCGTAGGACGTCGATCGCGATCATCGCGGACGCGGGCGCGTGTGCACCGAGGACGATGGCCACGGACGTGAGGAGCAACAGGGCGAGGCGACGCATGACGCGTCGGACCACGGGGCCGCGGAAAGGTTCCCCACGGCCGCCGCGTGCCATGCGGTATCGCTGTGCGATGCTCGCGCGCCCCGATGCGCACGTGCGTCGTGGAAGGAGCGATCGAACGATGAAGAGCGTGTTTCGCGAGGACATCCTCGAGGGCAAGGTGGCGTTCGTCACCGGTGGTGGCTCGGGCATCTGCAAGGGCATCGCCGAGGCGTTCCTCGCACACGGCGCCAAGGGCGTGACGATCCTCGGTCGCAAGGCTGATCGCTTGAGCGCGGCCGCGGAGGAGATGCAGAAGGCGAGCGGTCGCGACGTGCTCGCGGTGCCGTGCGACGTGCGCAAGCCCGAGCAGATCGAGGCAGCGCTGCAGGCGACGCTCGATCGCTTCGGTCGCATCGACATCGTCGTCAACGGCGCCGCGGGCAACTTCCTCGCGCCCGCCGCGGCGCTCTCCTACAACGGCTTCAAGACGGTGATGGAGATCGACACGATCGGGACGTTCAACGTCTGTCGCGCGAGCTTCGAGAAGTACCTGCGCGATCACGGCGGCCACATCCTCAACGTCTCGGCCACGCTCCACTACGCGGCCACGCCGCTCCAGATCCACGCTTCGGCCGCCAAGGCCGGCGTCGACTCGATGACGCGCACGCTCGCGCTCGAGTGGGGACCGCTCGGCATCCAGGTGAACGGCATCGCGCCCGGACCGATCGACGGCACCGAGGGCATGAGCCGCCTCGCGCCGGGCGAGATGCGCGACGCGCAGATCAAGGGCATCCCGCTGCGACGACTCGGGACGATCGAGGACATCGCGAGCTGCGCGCTCTACCTCACGAGCGGCGCGGCCTCGTACGTGAACGGCGAGACGATCGTCGTCGACGGCGGCGCGTGGCTGCCGGGCATGGGTAAGTTCATGCAGATGATCGGCGTCGACTGATCATGCGCCTCTCGCTCATCGTGTTGGCGCTGGTGGCGACGGCACTCGCCTCGCAGACCGTCGGAGTCACCCCTCCCGCCTCGCGGGAGGGGCCGGGGGTGGGTCAGCGACGCATCGCCAGCACCGACACGCCGAGGGAGAGTCAGCCAGACGTCGTCCGCACCGAAGCGCCACCCGCTCAGTCACCGACGTTCGCGCCCTGCCCGACGACGCTGCCCCAGGGCATGGCCTGCATCCCCGGTGGTTCGTTCACGCGCGGCTCGAACGACGACGAAGCGAACGCGCGGCCGGCTGAGGCGATCACCGTGTCGACGTTCCTGATCGACACGCGCGAGGTCACGAACGCGCAGTGGAGCGAGTGCGTGCGCGGTCGCGGGTGTCGGCGTCTCGTTCCCTTCCGCGGCTACGGCGCGCCCGAGCAGCCTGCAGTCGGCATGCGATGGGACGAGGCCGCCGCGTTCTGCGTGCGCCGTCACGCGCGCCTGCCGACTGAAGCAGAGTGGGAGCGTGCAGCGTCGGGCCCGAGCGACACGCGCTATCCGTGGGGCAACGACGCGCCGAGCGAGCCGTGCTCGAGCGCCGTCGTGCGCATCCACGGCGGAGGCGAAGCGCGCGGTCGCGGCTGCGGCACCGGGACGACGCTGCCCGTCGCGTCGCGGCCTGTGGGCGCGTACGGCCTCTACGACATGAGCGGCAACGTCTGGGAGTGGACGCAGGACGTCTACACCGAGTGCTACCGAGGCTGCGCGCGCGAGTGCGGAGATCTCTGCGCGGGCACCGATCCGCGCGGCCTCTGCGGTGGCGCAGCGGAGTGCCCGGCGTCGCGAGGATTGCGCGTCGTACGAGGCGGATCGTGGTGGCACCACGTCGATCGCGCCGAGGTCCACGACCGACGTGGCGTGCCTGCCGCGAACCCGAACCCGCACCGGTTCGGCTTCCGCTGCGTCGCGGACGTGAGCCGCTGATCGATGGATCCGTCCGTCGAGGTGACTCCATCGATCCCCGCGATGTGCGGGGCGGAGATCGTTCCGCTGCTCATCACGGTGGGCTTGTTTCTCTGGGGCCGTTCCGTCGCCGCGAAGCACGGCACGCGCGCGTGGCGCCTCGCATCGTGGATGCCGATCGCCGCGATCGTGCTTCATCACCTCGGCATCGTCGGGACGATCGTGGGGCTCGTGATGTCGTTCGACGCCGTCGCGAGCGTGCCTGCGGCCGAGCGCGCGTCGGCGCTCTCGGACGGGATCGCGACCGCGATGTGGTCGACCGCGATCGGGCTCGGCGCCTCGATCACGCTCTACCTCGCCTCGGTGATCACCTTCGGCGTCGGCTCACTCCGCGCGCCACCCACGCGCGGCGAAGACGCGCGCTGATCGACCGACTCACTCGGCTCGCAACCCGACTCGTGCGCGCTTCTCGCGGACGATCGCGCGTGTGTCGGCGAGCTCGTCCGCATCGAACACTGGCGACGGAGGCGCCTCCTGGTGAAGCGCCGTCACGAGGTCATCGAGCGAGCTCGCTCCAGCGGACGCGACGCACGCGAGGGGGCGTGTCGGCGACGCAAGCTCGGTCTCTGGCGAGTGTGCGCCGAGGTGCGCAGCCTCGAGCGCATCCAGCTCCGCTTCGAGCGCGACCCGTGTGCCGAAGTGGTGATCACGCTCGAGCAGGATCGCGAGCGCACCTGGCCCGACGCGGCGCACGAGCGCTCCGAGGCACGAGAGCGTGCCTGGGCCGATGGGATGCGCGTGGGTGTCTCGCCAGCGTCCTTCGACCGCCGCCCCGCCCGCCGCGTGGACGTAGGCGATCCGTTCGAGCGGAAGACGATCCAAGTACTTGTCCACGCTCGCGACCCCGGCGATGCCGTTCCTCACGTTCGCGTGCAGGTTCGCGACGTCGAGGAGCAGCCCGACGCCCGCTCGCTCGACGATCTCTCCGACGAAGTCGGGCTCGGGGACCTCGTCGTCGGGCCAGCGCAGCGGCGCTGCGATGTTCTCGAGCACGAGGGGGAGGCCGAGCGCATCAGCGTCGACGCTTCTTGCCGCGCTCGATCGCCTCGCCGTCGCACGGTGGCTTCACCATGATCGCCGGCAGGCGCGCGCTCACCCAGTCGACGAAGGCGCGCAGCTGCGGCGGCATGAGCTCGCGCTCTGCATAGACGATCGAGACGCGGGCGTCGCCGCCGAGGATCTCCGGGAGCACGCGGACGAAGATGCCGCGCTCGAGCGGCTCGCGGACGAAGATCTCCGGGAGCATCCCGATCCCCATGCCGGCGAACACCGCCTCCGCGAGGACGCGGTGATCGTTCGCGAAGAAGCTCCCCTCCACACGCACGCTGCCGCCGCCGAGGCGCGGCCACGTGGTCTGTGCGTGCTCGCCGCGGCGAAAGCCCATGATGCAGCGGTGACCCTGCAGCTCCTTCGCGGTGCGCGGCGTGCCGTTGGCCTCGAGGTAGCGAGGCGAGGCGACGGCCACCGACGGGCTGCGTGAGATGAGCTTCGCGACGAGGCCGGGCTCGAGCTCCGAGTCCGTCGCGCGCAGCGCCGCGTCGTAGCCCTCTCGCGAGAGGTCGACGTGACGCGTGGAGAAGTCGAAGTGACAGCGCACCTCCGGGTGCTCGCGCGCGAAGGAGAGAAGCACGTCGACGAACTCCGGCGTCGACACCGGCGGGAGCGAGACGCGCAGCTCACCGCGCAGCGCGCCGTCCCCGCGTCGCACCGCGGACTCGGCCTGCGTGATCGCGTCGAGGGCGACGCGCGCACGGTGGTAGAGGAGCTCGCCCGCGTCGGTGATCGCGAGGCTGCGCGTGGTGCGTCGCACGAGACGCGTGCCGAGCCGCTCCTCGAGACGCGCGAGCCGACGACCGAGCGTGGCGCGCGGGATCTTCAGCTGTTGCGCGGCCTTCGAGAGCGACTTCGCCTCGACGACGCGCGTGAACGCGAGCAGCTCGGCCGTCTCGAGGGGCTCCGATGCGGTCGCGACGTGGGCTCGGGGCATTTGGATCGTTTGGTAGCAGATGAAGTCCACTCGCGCGCAATGGCGACGAATCGATCGGGCAGCAGGTACGGACCACAGGAGGTTCGTTCCCATGGGCAAGACGATTGGTTACTGGGTCCCCACTGCGCTCGTCGCGATGGCGATGGGCATGGGCGGCACGATGGATCTGATGCAGCCCGCCGAGCTGATGGAGGGCATGCGGCACCTCGGCTACCCCGACTACTTCGCGACGGTGCTCGGCCTCTGGAAGGTCGCCGGCGCGCTCGCGGTCCTCGCGCCCGGCATGCCGCTCCTCAAGGAGTGGGCGTACGCCGGCATCGTGTTCGACCTGACGGGAGCCGCGGCCTCACACGCGTTCGCCGGTGACGACGCGGGCAAGGTGATCACCCCGCTCGTGCTCCTCGGCCTGACGGTGGCGTCGTGGTGGCTCAGGCCGGACTCGCGTCGCCTCGCCAACCCCCGCGTGTCGACGCCCTCGCCAGCCCCCGCGCTCGTCGAGGCTCCGGCCTCGTGATCGGTCGTGATCAGAGCTTCGTGACGGTCTGATCGATCGTGCCGAAGATCGACTGCCCCGCGGCGTTCTTCATCTCGATCTGGACGCGATCGCCGAACGCCAAGAAGGGCGTCGTGGGCTTTCCGTTCGCGAGCGTCTCGCGCGTGCGCTTCTCGGCGAGGCACGAGACGCCGCGCGCGGGATCCTCGTTCGACACGGTGCCGCTCCCGAGGATGGTTCCGGCGCCGTACGCGCGCGTCTTCGTGAGGTGCGCGATCAGCTCGTAGAACGAGAAGTGCATCTCCGGGCCCGCGTTCGGATCGCCGGCGAGCTCGCCGTTGAGGCGCGTGACGAGCGGCAGGTGGAGGCGGCCTTCCTTCCAGGCGTCGCCGAGCTCGTCGGGCGTGACCGCGAACGGCGAGAACGCGCTCGCGGGCTTGCTCTGGAAGAAGCCGAAGCCCTTCGCGAGCTCGTCGGGGATCAGGTTGCGGAGCGTCACGTCGTTCACGAGCACGACGAGCCGGACGAAGCGATGCGCGTCTTCCTTCGTGGTCCCCTGCGGCGTGTCGCCGAGGATCACGGCGACCTCGGACTCGAAGTCGCAGCCCCACGCCGGATCGCGGAGCGGGATCGGATCAGTCGGCGAGAGCAGCACGCTCGAGCCGCCCTGGTAGACGAGCGGATCCGTCCGCAGCGTGGCCGGCGGCTCCGCGCCGCGCGCCTTCCGCACGAGCACGATGTGGTTGATGTACGCCGAGCCGTCGACCCACTCGTAGGCGCGCGGGAGCGGCGACGCGAGCTGCGCGGGGTCGAGCGGGTGCGTCGTCGCCGTTCCGTCTTCGACGGCGCGTGCGAGCTCGAGCAGACGTGGCGAGAGCGTGTCCCACTCGTCCAGAGCGCACTGCATCGTCGCGGCGATCGACGCGGCGTGCGCATAGCGGGTGCCGTCCCTCGAGACGACGATCAACGCACCATCACGACCTTGGCGGAGGGAGGCGAGCTTCATGCGCGCTCGCATACCGGATCGCGTCGGCGCAGGCCACGCGCTCGCTCACGCTCCGTCGCGCGCCCGTTCAGCGGGAGTGTGAGAGGAGCCAGTCGAAGACCGAGCCGAAGCCACCGACGGCCGCGCCGTGTGTGCCGTCGAAGGCCTCCACCCAGCCGCAGTGATCGCTCGAGCCGTCGCGGCACGGGATCAGCGTCAGGCTGGGATCCTCGGTCGGCGCGCCTGCGCAGTCGTCGCGGATCGTCGCGAGGTACGTCTCGGTGTTCGAGCGCGGCTGGAGCGTGTCGAACTCGCCGTGGAACGCCCACACGGGCACGTCGAGCATCTGGCAGACCGGCGTGGCCATGTCGTAGGTCGAGGCGATCGGGATCGCCGCGGCGAAGCGCTCCGAGTGCATCGACGCGACCGTGAACGTGCCTTGTCCGCCGGTCGACAGGCCGCTCACGTACGTGCGGCGCCCGTCGATCGTGTACGCGCTCGCGACGTCGTCGAGCGCAGCGATCGGCAGCGTGTGGTTCGTCCATCCCCAGCAGCCGCCGTGCACCGTCTCGATGCAGTGCGGCGCGACGACGAAGAACGGGAAGTCTTCGTAGACGCCGGGCTGCGAGACGATGCGCTCGAGCAGGCCCCCGTCCATCGCGAGACCCGACGCGTCGGGCACGGCGGTCGCGCCGCCCCAGCCGTGGAGGAACAGGATCGCAGGACGCTCGATCGTCGGATCGGCGCGGGCCGCGTCGGGCACGAACACGGCGGTCTCGACCGTCGTCGCGCCGAACGTGATCGTGCGGATCGTGATCAGCGCCTCGCTCGTGGTGTCCTCGCTCCACACGAGCGCCTCGCGCGATCCGTCTGCGAGGCGTCGATGTGCGACGACGTGGAGATCGATCGCGGCGCCTTCCGGATGACGGACCTGGAGCTGCGTGATCGCGGCGTCGACGTCGCGATCGGGGGTGGCGGCGGGCATCGCGAGCGCGTCGTCGACGGTGGCCGTCGCTCCCGTGCCCGGGGCGACGACCGCGGCATGCAGCGTCGCGGGACCGTTCACCGTCACTCCGAGGATCGTGCTGCGCGCTCCGAGGGTCGGAGCGACCTCGAGCGTGAGAGGCGGCGCGCACGATCCGTCGAGCAGACGAACGTCGCCTGCCGCACACGAGGCATCCACGCCGATGCGCGTGTCGGCGGCGAGGCCCGCATCCTCGCGCGCGTCGTAGTTCTGCCGGCCGCACGCGGCGGAGACGACGAGACACGCGCTGACGGCGAGGCGTGTGCGCACGTTCCCATGCTGCCCGAGCGCCGAGCGCGGATCCACGCTCGCGCATTTTTTTGACGCCGAGGTCCGAAGCCCGTTATCCGAGCGTCGGGAGGCTCCTCATGGGCAACACGTTCTCGCGCGGCTCGATCGCGCTCGGTGTCGTTTCGTCTCTTCTCACGCTCTCGGCCTGCAGCTCCTCGCACGGAGCGACGGACGTGGGCTCCGGGATCTACGAGCTGACCGTCACGACGGAGCGCGACGCGTGCTCGCCGGCGCGCAACACGGGCGCGATGGGACAGGTCGCGGTCGTGTCGTCCGACGACGTGCTGAACATCGGCCTCGCCGACGGCGCGCGCGTCTCGCTCGCGCAGGCCTCGGGCTTCCACGGCGCGTACGACGTTCCGATCGCGACGTGCGAGGGCGCGTCGCTCCACCGCGAGTGGACGGTCGTCGGCTCGACGCCGGGCGGCTTCTCGCTCGCATACCAGGAAGAGTGGATCGGCATCGCGGGCTGCCCGGGCATCGCGATGCCCGAGGCCCCCGATCACGACTGCCGCGCGGATCTCGCGCTCGACTACGCCGTGATGGAGACGTGCGAAGCGCCGTGCGAGCTGCGCCTCGCGGCGAGCGGGCCGACCTGCTCCTGCAGCTGAGCGTCAGCGCGGCGCGCGCGTGCGTGTGGATCGTCTAGGATTCACCCGATGCATGCGCTGCGCGCCGTGACCCTCGCGCTGCCGCTCGTCGCGGCCTGCACGCCGCTGCGCGCGCTCGATCCCGTCGACGACGCCGGCGTCGATGCGCGTGCTGCGCTCGACTCCGGATCGCGGACGGACGCCAGCGCCGTCGATGCTCCCGGGCTCGACGCCCCGGGGCTCGACGCAGCCGGCGTGGACGCGCGTGCGCTCGACGGAGGGACGCTTCGCGACGCCAGCAGTGTCGACGCCTACGTGCTCCCTGATGCGGCGATCGATGCGCCTGTTCCGCCGAGCGACGGCGGCGTCGGCTGCACCGTCTTCGCGCGTGCGCTCGCTTGCACCACGGCAGGCACGCGCACGTTCGTCGTGCCCGAGGGTGTGCGCGCGCTCCACCTCGTCGCCGTGGGCGGTGGTGGTGGCGGCTACGACGGAACCGATGGCCGTCGCGCGGGCGGCGGCGCGAGCTTCGTCGAGACCGACGTGTTGTTGATGCCCGGCACGACGCTCCTCGTGGTCGTGGGCGCAGGCGGTGGCGGCTCGCCGCGTGGGTGCGGCGGCGGCGCAGGAGGCGGCGGTGGGCTCAGCGGGGTGTTCGACGACGCGGGCGGCTTGCTCCTCGTGGCGGCGGGCGGAGGCGGCGCGACGGGCCGCACCGTGGGCTGCGCCGCGGACTTCGACTGCGCGACGGGCGCCGACGTGACGCGTCCTCCGGGCAACGGGTTCGGTGGTGGCGGCGCGGGGTCGAGCGGCGGCAGCGGCGGCCGTGGCGAAGCGGGTCGTGGCTACCCGACGTTCATCGGCGGTTCGTCTCCGTGCGCGGGCGCGGCGGGCGGTCTCGGGGGCGGCGGCGGCGCGGGCGTCTCCATCATCACCGGGGGCGGCGGCGGCGGCGGCGGCGGGTGGCCGGGCGGTCCAGGCGGCGCCGTCACTGGCTTCATGGCTGCGTTTGCGGGGCATGGCGGCAGCAGCGCGTGCAGCACCACGGCGTGCGCGGTGAGCGAGGGCGCGCGTGGAGGAGATCCCGGCGAGATCGGCGAGGGCGGCATGGTGAGCATCACCTGGTGACGCACCCCCAACCGGTGAGTGTGCGTGACCTCCCTTGGCGCGTGGAGGCCGGCGCTATCATCCCCGCCGCATGAGCCAGCCCGAACAGGATCGCTTCGACGTCGTCATCGCCGGTGGAGGACTCGCCGGGCTCACCCTCGCGAGGCAGCTGCGCCGCGAGATCCCCGAAGCGCGCGTCTGCGTGGTGGAGCGTCAGAAGCGCCCGCTGCCCGCGGCTGCGCACAAAGTGGGTGAGTCGTCCGTCGAGCTGAGTTCGAACTACTTCGGTGTGGTCCTCGGGCTCGCCGAGTACCTGCGGCGCGAGCACTTCGTGAAGAACGGCCTCCGCTTCTTCCCGGGTGGCGGCCACACGCACGCGCTCGAGCAGCGCACCGAGATCGGGCCGCCGCAGCTGCCGAAGGTGCCTTCGTTCCAGCTCGATCGCGGCCGGCTCGAGAACGATCTCCGCACGATGAACGAGGCGGACGGCGTGACACTCCTCGAGGGCTACACGGTGAAGGACGTGGAGCTCGCGACCGACGCTGGCGATCACCGTGTGCAGATCGAGCGCCTCGGCGGCGACGATCCGCGCGTGCTGAGGGCGCGCTACTTCGTCGACGCCGCGGGTCGCCGCGCGATCGTGCGGAACAAGCTCGGCCTCACGCGCCCGAGCGGTCACGAGGCGAACGCGTCGTGGTGGCGCGTGAAGGGCCTCGTCGACGTGAAGGATCTCGTACCCGCGAGCGAGACCTCCTGGCATGCGCGCGACCCCGAGCACATCCGCTGGTACTCGACGGTCCACTTCATGGGGACGGGCTACTGGTTCTGGTACATCCCGCTCGCGGCCGGCACCGAGGCCTCGATGGGCGGAGGCGAGCAGCACACGTCGCTCGGCATCGTGGTCCACGACGCGGTCCATCCCTTCAACACGATCAACACGCTCGAGAAGTCGCTCGAGTGGCTGAAGAAGCACGAGCCGCTCTGCTACGCGCACGTGAAGGACATGCCGGCCGAGGACTTCCTCTGCCTCCGTCACTACAGCCACGGATCGTCGCAGTGCTTCTCGAAGGACCGCTGGTCTCTCGTGGGGGAAGCGGGCGTGTTCGCTGATCCGTTCTACTCGCCGGGCTCGGACTTCATCGCGATCGGCAACTCGTTCACCACGCAGATCGTGAAGGCGATGATGCGCGGCGGCGCCGATGCCGAGGCCCAGGTCGCGCGCTTGGCCGAGCGCTACGACCGCTTCTACCTGCGCTTCGCGGACGCTGCGACGGAGACGTACCGCAAGGCCGCGCCGCTCTACGGCAGCCCGCGCGCCATGGCGGCGAAGATCTACTGGGACGACTTCAACTACTGGTCGTTCGTCTGTCAGTACTTCTTCCGTCGGCTGTACGAGCTGCCCGAGGCCGAGCACGCGCGGTTCGACGCGATCGCCGAGGAGTTCCGCACGCTGCAATTCCGCGCGCAGAAGGTGCTCTCCGAGTGGGCGAAGCGCGCGAACGATCCGCAGAAGCCCGTGCACGTCACGCTCCCGCCGGTGCCGTCGATCCTCGCGAACCTCCACCTCGATCTCGAGAGGGAGATGAGCGTCGACGAGGTCCACGCCTACATGGTCGAGAAGCTCGCGCTGGCGCAGGAGGTCCTCGACGAGGTCGTCTTGCGCTCGCTCGCCGCGCTCGGTCCCACGCTCGGCGCCGACCTCGCGCGCGCGAGCGGTCTCGCGAGCTGGCCGCGTCGACCGCAGCACGAGCGCATCGCGGCGATGAGCCACGAAGGCGGCGCACGTCGTCGCTCGCTCTCTCCCATCGCGCGCGACATGGAGCGCTGCCTCGGTCGCATGGACGTCCACGAGGATGCGGGCGACCTCGAGGCGATGATCGCGCGAGCGTTCGAGTCGGAGAGCGTCGAGCCGGCGTTCGCCGAGTAGTTGCCGATCAGACCAGCACGTCTTCGACGGTCGTCGCGGTGAGGAGCCGCTCTTCCCAGCGATCGAGCGTCTCGGCATCCGCCACGGCGAGGGCTTCGAGAATGCTGGGCGTCACCGCGCTCCGGAACTTCAGAGTGAGAAGCCGACGGAGCGTCGCGCGACGACCCTCGGCCTTGCCCTCAGCCCGCCCCTCGGCGCGACCGCGGTCCAGCAGTTCGCGTGCTGTCGTCATGATCTCATCTCCTGCGAAAGGGTGAACGGTGGCTGCGATGGCCGCCAGGCGTTCGACGTCGAGCTGCTGATGGACCTCGAGAACGTACCGCACCACGTCTCTGACCGCCTCGAGGCCAGTCTCGGTGGCCGAGGCAGCGAGGCGCTCGCGCTCGATACCGGTGATGTCGACGAGATCGATCAGGTCGCGTCGCGTCCGCTGCCCGCGCGGGCCATGGGTGACGACGATGGGGATGATCAGCGGCAGTCTCGGCCACCTCGGGTGGCAAGGCGCTCGCGAGAGCGTCGCGCGCGATGTCGAGGTCGGAGTAGAGCCGCCGGAAGAGCCGATCGTGCTTGAGCGCGTCATGGCGGCCCTCATCGGCGGTTGCGGCGACGGGTTGCGTGCTTTGTCGCCAAGCCGCGGACGCTCGGTGCGCTCGGCGTTTTCAGGCATGCTCCGCGGATGCTCTCTCGCCGTGACTTGCTGCTCGGTTCGGCTTCGTTCGTCGCCGCGTCGTCGATTCCATTCAGTTCGCTGCTGCTCGCGCAGGACGTCTGCGCGACGCCGCGCCTGCTCACCCCGACCGGTGCGCCGCTGCCTCGCACGGGGTTCGGGCTCGTCGTCGCGGACTCGCGTCCCGAGCCTCAGCTCGCGATCGGCCTCATGCGCTTTCGTCGACGTACGCCGCTCGTCGCCTCGCCGATCGGGCCCGGCCTCTTCCGCGTCTCCGAGAACATCCTGCGCGCGGGCATCTACACGCTCGACGGCGTCACCGCGCCGAGCGAGCTGACGGTCAGCCTGCGCGCGCCGCGTCCCGCGCCTGCCACCGCCCCGGCCGTGCGCGCGGCGCGCCGTGTTGCGTCGACGGAGATGGGCAGCGGTCAGACGCGCAGCGAGATCCTCGTCGACCTCACGTTTCCCGTGCCGCCCGGCACGATCGTCGTCCGCGCGCAGTGGAACGGCGCGCAGGACATCGGGCTCTGGGCGAGCGTCGTCGCGGGGCAGAACAACTTTCCGATCCCGTTCACGCCGCGCTGCACACCACCGGGTTGGCAGGCCCCGCCCGACGGTCCGCTCACGATGGTGCTCACGTTCGTCGATCAACTCGGCCAGGTCTCCCCGCCCTCGGCTGCGATCAACGTGGAGTGAGCACTCCGCCCAGCTCCGAGCGCAGCCCCGCGACGAGCTTCGCGACGTCGTCGTCGCCGACGTAGAGCGGGCACGCGACGCGCACGAGGCGCTTCGGATGTGAAGGCCAGCCCATCACGGGCACTTGGATGCGGTGCGCGTCCTCGAGGCGCTGGCCGAGGGGATCGACGTCCCAAGAGCTCGTCGGCGCGGGGCCCGTCGCGTCGGGCAGCGGCACGGAGACGAGGGATCCGATCATGTCCGCGGGGGCGGGCAGGTCGATCCCGAGCGCGTCGCACAGCACGCGCTGGGTCCGCAGCGCGGTCGCCCGCATCGTGTCGACCACGGCCGGCCAGCCCCCCGCGCGCATCGCGCCGACCTCGCGGATCGCGAGCGGCGCACACAGCCACGCGGTCGGATCGCTCGTGCCCGTCCAGTCGAATTCCTCCCACAGCTTCGGTCGCGCGCGTCGGCTCTTCATGCCGTGGCTCGTGACCGCAGGGTGGATCTCGCTCGCGCGATCCGCGCGCACGTGAAGGAGACCAGCTCCCTTCGGCGCGCAGCACCACTTGTGCAAGTTGCCCGTGTAGTAGCTGGCACCGAGCGCATCGAGCGCGAGCGGGACCATGCCCGGGCCGTGCGCGCCATCGACGAGCACACGCACGCCGCGGCCCTCGAGGCGCGAGACGATCTCTGCGAGCGGGAACACGAGACCCGTCGGGCTCGTCACGTGATCGATCAGCGCGAGCTTCGTCCTCGCCGTGATCACGTCATCGATCGCGCTCGTCACCTCCGACGCGCTCGCGATCGGGAACGGCACCTTCGCGACGACGACGCGCACTCCGTCGCGTGAGGCCACGCGCTCGAGCGCGTTCTTGCACGCGCCGTAGGCGTGATCGGTCGTGACGATCTCGTCGCCGCGCTCGAATCGCAGCGACGCCAGCACCGACGCCACGCCCTCGGTCGCGTTGCGCACGAACACCAGGTTCTCGGGTGCGCTGCCCACGAACGTCGCGATCTCCTCGCGCGCCGCGTCGATGCGACGCGACGCCTCGCGCACGAAGAAGCGCACGGGCTCGCGCTCGAGCCGGCGCTGCAGATCCTGCTGGGCCTCGATCACCACGCGCGGGCACGCGCCGAACGAGCCGTGGTTGAGGAACGTGACACTCGGATCGAGGAGAAACCGTGCGTGATCGGCCGTCGGCATGGGCGCGGAGCGTAGAGGCAAACGAGCCACGCGTTGATCTCCTGTTCGCGCCCCCCGGGCGCGAATTCGTGTCGAAGGCGCATCGCGCCTTGACGCGGAGCACCTGGCGCTTCTTGGTAGGGCTCTTCGGAGGCCTCATGCGCTCGTCGTTCCGTCTCTCGCTCGCTTCTCTCTTGGCAGTCTCGGTGGTGGCCGTTGGTGTGATCGGCTGCGGCCCCACGCCACCGCGCCTCGACGCAGGGACGCCGATCGACGCGTTCATCGCGCCTGGCACGGACGCAGACCTCGACGCGGGCGCGCCTGTCGATGCGTTCCGTCCCGACCGCCCCGACAGCGGCGTGCCGTCCATGGGACCGACGATCACCGTGTGTCCCGGCGACTCGCTTCCCTCCCTCCCCAGCGGCGCGTGCGAAGCCACGGCCGGCGACGGCAACCTCCTCATCACCGCCGACGTGCTCACGCCGGGCGAGGTCTTCCGTGGCGGTCAGGTCCTCGTCGACACGATGGGCGCGATCGCCTGCGTCGGCTGCGACTGCTCGACCTCTGCGGGCGCCTCGGGCGCGACGCGCATCAGCTGCCCCGACGGCGTGCTCAGCCCCGGTCTCATCAACAGCCACGAGCACCTCACCTTCCAGGGCACGCCGTACGCGCGCACCGACGAGCGCTACGAGCACCGCCACGACTGGCGCCGCGGCATCCGCAGCCACACGCGCATCTCGTCGAACATGACGGAGGGCGAGGCCGAGACCGAGCTCGCCGAGCTCCGCATGGTGATGGGCGGAGCCACGAGCGTGAACGGCTCGGGCGGCCGCACGGGCTTCGTGCGCAACGTCGATCGCGTGTCCATGCACGAGGCGCGTCTCACGCAGCCCGAGGTGCAGTACCAGACGTTCCCGCTCGACGACTCGGACGGAACGCTCAACGCGACAGGCTGCTCGTACGGCTCGGGCCGCGACACGGCGAGCACCGTCATGGCCTCGGACAGCTACACCCCGCACCTGGCCGAGGGGATCGACGCCGAGGGTCGCAACGAGTTCCTGTGCAGCCGCGAGGGCGCCAACGATCTCATCCAGGACCAGACGGCGATCGTGCATGGCGCCGCGCTCCTGCCTGTCGACATGCAAGAGATGGCGATCGACGGCACGATGCTGATCTGGTCGCCGCGCACGAACATCACGCTCTACGGCGACACCGCGCGCGTGCCCGAGTACGACCGCATGGGCGTCCAGATCGCGCTCGGCACCGACTGGGTGAGCACGGGCTCGATGAACATGCTCCGTGAGCTCCAGTGCGCGGACGAGCTCAACGCGACCTACTTCGCGTCGCACTTCACGGACGAAGAGCTGTGGATGATGGCGACGCGCAACGGCGCTGTCGCGATGGCGATGGACGACGCGATCGGCACCATCGCGGTCGGCCTCGTCGCGGATCTCGCGATCTTCAACTCGCGCGTGAACGTGGATCACCGTGCGGTGATCGACGCGCAGGCGCCTGACGTGGTGCTCGTGCTCCGCGGCGGCCTTCCGCTCTATGGCGACGCCGTCCTCATGGACGTCGTGCCCGGCGGCGGCGCGGGCTGCGACATGATCGACGTCTGCACCGTCGCCAAGCGCGCATGCGTGATGCGCGAGGCGGGCGCGACCTACGACGCGCTCGTCGCGGACGCGCAGATGGGCCGCGCCGCGCAGCCGCCCTTCGTCTGTGGCGAGCCGCTCAACGAGCCGTCGTGTCGTCCGGAGCGCAATGGCGCTGCAGCCTCGGTGCTCGGCTCGACGCGCTACTCCGGCCTCGTCAGCGCCACCGACCCCGACGGCGACGGCATCGAGGCGGGCGACAACTGCCCCACGATGTTCAACCCGATCCGCCCGCTCGACATGGGGATGCAGGCCGACTCCGACATGGACGGAGAGGGCGACACCTGCGACGCGTGTCCGCTCGACGCCGACACGACGGAGTGCGCGACGGTGGACCCGCTCGATCGTGACCGCGACGGCCTCCGCGACGCGATGGACAACTGCCCGGCGATCGCGAACGTCGATCAGGCCGACCGCGACATGGATGGCAAGGGCGACGTCTGCGACGCGTGCCCCGATGTCTCGAACCCCGGCGCGGCCACGTGCCCGGTGTCGATCTACTCCATCAAGCGCGGCACGATCCCGGACGCGACGATGGCCAGCGATCTCCGCGGCGTCATCACGGCGATCACGCCGAACGGCTTCTTCATCCAGGTGCCGTCGACCGATCCGTCGTACGACGGCGTCGACTACTCGGGCCTCTTCATCTTCACGTCGTCTGCCCCCGCGGGTCGCACGCGCGGCGAGGCGGTCTCGGTGAGCGGTGAGGTGAACCTCTTCTCGGGGCAGTGGCAGATCCAGATGATCACGGTCACGTCGATGGGCGCGGGCACGATCCCCGATCCGGTCGTCGTGGCTCCTGCGGAGATCGCCACCGGCGGGGCGCGCGCGGCGGCGCTCGAGGGCGTACTCGTCCGCGTCATGGGCGTCGCGGTCACGAACGCGAACCCCGATGCGCCGATGGACTTCGGTGAGCTCGCCGTCACTGGCGGCCTCCGCATGGACGACTGGATGACGCCGATCGCGGCGTTCCGCACGGTCGGCACGACCTTCACGTCGATCACGGGTCCGCTCGCGTTCCGCTTCTCGAACACGAAGATCAACCCGCGCGACGCCGCCGACATCGTCAGCCCCTGAGCTCGTCGTCGCGCGCGGGCTGACGCGCCGCGTTGGCCCGCCGAGCGACGGGTGATAGAGTCGGACCGTTCTCGCGGGCGGACCTCTCCACCTTTCGGCGCCACGCCTCCGTGGCGCACGAGTGACTGCCCGCAGATGTCTCTGGACGCGAAACAGCTCAAGGAATCCCTCGTTCACGCCGGCCTCGAGGTCTACCGATCTCGGCCGACGGAGGTCCACGTCGCAGAGCGCGTGCGCTCGCACATCATGGACTCGGGCGTGCGCGTGTTCCTCGCGCAGGGTGAGGCCCTCGAAGTTCGCTTCGCTGCGCGGACCCAGCGCTCGGACTACCCCGACACCGCCGAAGACGAGCTCTTCTCCCGCGTTCGCAAGTTGGTCGGATCCGGCGCGCTCGCGCGTGGCTTCGCCGAGGTCGCGTCGGGCACCGTCGAGGTGAAGGACCCGATGGACGCCGCCGTGACGCTCGACGTCTGGCACGAGGTCACCTACGTGAAGACGGTCGACGGTGTCGGCGCCGCCATCGACGAGGTGCGCTGGGCGCTAGGCGTCGACCGCTTCGTGATGCCGTAACTCCTCGCGACCCTTCGGGTCACTCGCCGCAGGGCGCCCCACGCGACGTGATCATTCGTAGCGGCGCGATCACTCGACCGTCACGGTGGTCTTCACCGAGTTGGCGATGAAGCAGCCGTGGTGCGCCTCGTCGTGGAGCTTCGCGAGCGTCTCGTCGTCGGGCGGATCGCCCGAGAACGTGATGCGCGGGCGGAGCACGCAGCGCGTGATCTGGGTCGGGGCGCCGCTGGGGCGCTCGAGGACGCCGATGGCCTCGTCTTCGTAGCGCTCGACGACGAGGCCCTTCTTCGCGGCGATCGCGAGGAACGTCAGCATGTGGCAGCTCGAGAGCGCCGCGACGAGCAGCTCCTCGGGGTTCGTCATCGACGGGTTGCCTTTGTAGGCGAGGGCTGCCGACATCGGGAAGACGAGGCCGGTCTCCATCGAGACGCGGTGATCGCGCGTGTAGCGCGCGTATTCGAACGGGACGTCGGCGTTGCGGGACCACTCGATGCGGGTTCGGTGCTCGGTCATGGCCAGAGCATGAAGCGAAAGTCGGTCACGCGTCGCCCGATCGCGGGTTGTACGATGCGAGCCGATGAGCGAGCCGCTCACAGAAGAGGACGAGACGCGCGAGGATGAGCTCGCGCTCGTGCGCGCGCTGCGTACCCGCCAGCGAGGCGCGTTCGATCGCATGTACGCCCTCCATCAGGAGCGGATCTGGGCGTTCCTCCTGCGCCTCACGGGCCGGCGCGACGAAGCCGCGGACCTCTTCCAGGAGACGTGGCTCGCGGCCTCTCGGCACGCCGAGTCGCTCGAAGAGCAGAGCCGCCTTCTCCCGTGGCTCTACACGATCGCGCGCAACAAGCACCGCAACGCCCGGCGCTTCCTGCTGTTCGATCTGCGCAAGCGTGAGCTGAGCGCGCTCGAGCCGGAGCCCGAGCGCATGGACCTCGAGGATCAGATGGAAGCGCGAGAGCGCGCCGCGGCGCTCCAGCGCGCGTTCTACGAGCTGCCCGACGCCTCTCGCGAGGTGCTCCTGCTCGTCACGATCGAGGGCATGAGCAGCGCCGACGCGAGCGTCGTGCTCGGCCTGAAGGAAGACGCCGTGAGGAAGCGCTTGTCTCGCGCGCGCGCCGAGCTCGCCGATGCGATGGCCCGTCTGGAGAAGAAGCGAGCGCCGGGCGGCGCGCTGCGGAGGACGTCATGAGCGACACTCGACCCGACCGCGATGGAAGTCCGAGCCCCCCCACGGTTGGCGAGCGCGGCGAGCTCGAGCGCGCGCTGCCTGTCGAGCCCATCGATGCGTCGCTCCGCATGCGTGTCCAGCGCGCGGCGCGCGCGAGCTACGAGGGCACCGAGAGCCGCAGCGCGTTCCTCTGGCAAGACGCGCTCGTGCCGGCGACGTTGCTCGTGGCAGGCGTCGTCTACGCGGCGGGCGCGCTGTCGAAGCTGGTCGAGATCTTCGGCTGAAGCGATGCGCATCGGCATCGATCTCGGAGGCACGAAGATCGAAGGGCTCGCGCTCGACGACGAGGGACGCGAGCGCGCGCGACGTCGCATCGCCACGCCGAAGGACGACGCCGATGCGATCGTGCGCGCGATCGCGGGCCTCGTCCTCGCGCTCGAAGCAGACGTCGCAGCGCGCTGCACCGTCGGCATCGGAACGCCCGGGTCGCTGTCGCCGAAGACGGGGCTCCTTCGCGGATCGAACACGACGGTGCTGAACGGTCTGCCGCTCGATCGCCTCGTCGCCGATGCGCTCGGTCGCGAGATCCGCATGGCGAACGACGCGAACTGCTTCGCGCTGTCCGAGGCCGTCGACGGCGCGGCGAAGGACGCGCGCGTCGTCTTCGGTGTGATCGTCGGTACCGGCACGGGCGCGGGCGTGGTGATCGATCGGCGCGTGCACGCGGGACGACACGGCGTGGCGGGCGAGTGGGGACACAACCCACTGCCCTGGGCGCGCGACGACGAGCTGCCTGGCCCGTCGTGTTACTGCGGCAAGCGCGGCTGCATCGAGACGTGGCTCTCGGGTCCCGGCTTCGCTTCGGATCACGCACGACGCGGCGGAGCCGACATGGATGCCGTCGCGATCGCGGAGGCCGCGCGTGTGGGAGACCGGCGCGCGAGCGAGAGCGTGTCTCGGTACGCGGACCGCATGGCGCGCTCGCTCGCGACGGTGATCGACGTGCTCGATCCCGACGTGATCGTGATCGGCGGCGGGATGTCCAACCTCGACGTCGTCTATCCGCTCGTCTGCGCGCACCTTCCCCGGTGGGTGTTCAGCGACTACGTCGACGTCCCCGTCGTGAAGGCCGCGCACGGTGACTCCGGAGGCGTGCGAGGCGCCGCGTGGCTGTGGCCCACGTGAGACTGAGAGACCGAGAAACTTTCGTTTCTCGGGATCGAACTGTCATACGGGGTTTGGGGCAACGCCCCCAACGCGCGGCGCTTGCGCCGCGGACAACTGAGTTGCGTGGGGTTCATGTGGTTCGGAGCGCTCGCTTCGGGGCCAGACGCGCAGCTTGCCCTCGTCGGAGGGCGATCTCGCGATCACCGAAGACCTCGAGGTAGTCGGGGCGCAGGCCCGGGCAGATCGCGTCGTGCTCGCAGCCGACGCACGCCTCGACCTTGATCTGCGGCGTCAGCTTGCTCGCGGTGAGCTCGAAGTCGTCGTCGGGCGAGAGCACGTGCACGCGGCCTTCGTGCTCGAGCGCGCGGCCCGGATCCCAGGCGTGCGCGTGATCGCCCCCGAGCACGCAGCGCGGCAGGTGCAGCGAGCGCGCCTCGACGCCTCGGCTGCGCGCGATCGCGAGCGCCTCGTGGACGACGGGCACCACCTCCTCGTACGACGGGAGCTGGTGGACGTTCCCTCGGTTCGCGTCGGTGAGAGACACCATCCACAGATCGACGCGGCGCACGCCACGGTCGGCGAGCCACCCGATCGAGGCCACGAGGTCGGGGAGCGTGCGACGCGAGATCAGCACGTCGACGATCGGGTCGAGGTCGCGCGCGATCATCGCGTCGAGCGCGGCCACCATCGACGCGTGGCGTCCCGGCGTGCGCACGATCGCGTCGTACACGGCCTCGCGGTGCGCGTGAATCGTGAGGTGCCAGCGCGTGACGCCGGCCTCGAACGCCCGCACGAGGTTCGCGTCGCTCGCGAAGACGAGGCCGTTCGTCTGCAGCTTGATCGAGGCGAAGCCGAGTTCGCGCGCCTTGCGGATCAGGGGCAGCAGGTCCGTGCGCAGCGTGGGCTCGCCGCCGGTGAACGCGATCGCATCGAAGCCGCGCGCGCGGTCGCGCTTCATCGTGTCGAGCACCTTCGCGGCCGAGAGCGATCGCCCGCGCAGCTGGGTCGCGGTGCCGTCGGGGCGATCGGCGTCCGCCATGATCGTGCAGAAGTCGCACGCGAGGTTGCAGTCGTAGAGCAGGATGACGTCGAGCAAGCCCGCCATCACTCCTCGCGCGCCTCGAGGGGCAGGTCCGCCGCGGCGACCATCAGGTGCGCGCCGCTCCTGTGTGTCCCGCTCCTGTGTGTCCCGCTCATGTGGGCCGGCACGAGTGCCTTCGCGGGCTTGAGCAGATCTTCGGGACGCACGAGCCACGGAGGCTCGGCGGTGCTCTCGAGATCGTAGAAGCCGCCGCAGAACGACGCGCGCGGGCACGGCTTGCACACGTCCTTCTTCGTGCGTCGCGCGCCGAGGTAGTCCGCGAGGTTCACGCTCTCGTTGTTGACGAAGACCATGTGCCGCCCGCGCTTGCCGAGGTCGCCTTGCAGATGCGCCTCGTAGCCGGGGAGGAAGCAGTGCGGGAGGTTGATGACCTGCACCTTCATGCGGTCGCGCCACGCGTCGATCACGCCCTTCGTGATGTCGGCGGCCTGCTGCGTGTCCGGTGCGATCCACTTCGTGGCGCGGCCGAACGGCGTGAGGAACTGGAGGTTGATCCAGCGAAGGCCCAGCGAGAACGCGAGCTCGGCGAGCTGAGGCAGCTCGTGCTGATTGCTCTTGGTGATCGTGACGTTCATGCCGAGCTCGACGTGGCGCGGCGCGAGACGCACCGCGTGACGAATGCCCGCGGTGGTCTCGTCGAACGCCTCGGCCACGCCGACCTGTCGCGCGTGTGAGCGCGCGTCGGCCCCGTGCACCGAGAAGAGCAGCGACGTGATGCCCGAGGTCACGAGCGTGCGCGCGTAGTCCTCGTAGGCGAGGCGCCGACCGTTGGTCGTGACGTTCACGCGCTCGTAGCCGACGCGTCGCGCGTGCTGGACGATCGAGACGAGCTCGGGGTGCAGCGTCGGCTCGCCGCCGTCGAAGTCGACGAGGCGCACGCCGAGCGCGCGGTACTGATCGAGGAACTCGCGCTGTCGATCGAGGCTTCCGTGCACCTGCGTGCGCGTACCCACCGCGCAGAACGTGCAGTGGTTGTTGCAGCTGTACGTGACGTTGACGATCACCTTCTCGGGCGCGCGCGACGCGCTCATGCGCTCGTCGAAGGCGGCGCGGAACGCGAGCAGCGTCTCGGGCGACACGAGGGCACCGGGCTGGCTCGGGATCTTCTGGAAGCGCGGTCCCCAGTCGTCGACGACCGGCAGCGCGCGCGGCGAGCCGTCGCTCTCCCTCGCGAGGCGTGTGCCCGGAAGCGGCGTCGCGAACTGAACGGCGGGCTCGGCGCCGAAACGGTCGAAGAGATCGATCGCGAACGAGAGCGTCTCGTTGATCTCCTGCGCCGACTCGCCCGGTAGGCCCACGATGTAGTGGATCAGCGCAGGAACCTTCGTTTCGTGGGCGATCCGCGCGACACGCTCGATGTCTGCCAGATCGAGGTCCTTGCCCACGATCGTGTCGAGCACGCGCTGGCTGCCGCTCTCGGCCGACACGCTGAGCGTCGTCACGCGGCCGCGCATGCGACCGATCTGCGGCTCGTGCAGGTAGTCCGCGCGGAAGCCGTTCGGCACCTCGAACGCCAGGTCGTGCGCCTCGATCGCGTCGAGCACGGCGTCGAAGTGCGAGGCGTTCACGTTCACCAGCTCGTCGAGGATCGCGAGGCGGCTCGCGCCGAAGTCTTCGCGGTACGCGCGCACCATCTCGGCCACGTGTGACGCCGAGTGACGTCGCTGCGTCTTGGGCTCGCCGGGCGCGAGGCCGGGGTTCGAGCTGCAGTGCGCGCAGCGGAAGGGACAGCCGCGCGTCGTGACCATCGGCAGCGTGCGGCCATCGATCGCGAACTGCCATCGACCACGGCCGCTCTTGGCGACCACGTCGCGGAGGAAGCGATCGTGCGCGTCGAGATCGACGAGATCCCACGCAGGCACGGGCAGCACGTCGAGCTTCGGGGGCGCGACGCCGCGGTGCACACCGCTCGGACGCGCATCGCTCGCGAGCAGCATCGGCACGGTGACGTCGGCCTCGTACTTCACCCACGCGTCTGCCTCGGGGTGGATCGCGAGCACGTGATCGCTCTCGACGTAGTGCTGACCCGACACGTAGGCGTCGGCGATCACGATCGGCGTGGTCGGCTTCATCGCGCGGATCGCGCGCAGCGCAGCGCCGAAGAGATCATCACGCAGCATCGGATCGGGGCGCGCGGGAGGTCGCTGAAAGGGTGTCGTGATCAGCACGATCGCGTCGACGTCGTGCACGACGGCCTCGATCGCCTCGAGGAACGCGCCGAGCGGCGCGCCGAGGTGGAGGCGGTCGTCGCGACGCACGTGCAGCGTCGCGCCGCGCATCGCGAACGCGCTCACGAAACGAACGTCGTGGCCCGCCTGCCGTAGAACCGCTGCGAGCTGCGCGGCGCCGAGATCCGCGAAGTACGGGTAGTCCACGAAGTCCCGCGCCACCGACATCGGCGGAAAGGCGACGAGCACGCGCGAACGGAGCGGCACGCGATCAGCGTAGCAAGGAGCGTCGACGTCGTGCGTGGCTCACAAGAGCGCCGTCACGCGCACGTACGTCTGACGCCTCGCGCCGGTGCTCGGCCACGGCGCCGATCGAAGCGCCTCGGCCACGCACGCGCGCTCGGCCTCGCTGCCGTCGTCGCTCGTCGCGCGCGCGTCCGACACGCGCGCGTCGGCCTCCACGGTCACGCGGAATGCGACGACGGTCCGGTTCGCGTAGTGACGCGACGCGGCGATGCACCGCTCGATGCGCGGATCGAGCGAGGCGGACACGGCTGTCTGATCGGTGCCCGAGCTCCCCACGTACTGGATGCGCAAGCGCGATGCGGGGCGCTGACCAGGGGACGATGGGAGGGCCTCGATCGTCTCGGTGGCCTGGGGCGCTTCGGGCGGCGTGATCGTCTCGGGCGGCGCGACCGCCTCGGGCGACGCGACGGCCTCGGGCTCGATCGGTGTCGTCGCGGTCGCCGTCGTCACCGCCGTGGGCTCCGTGGGTGTGGTCACGTCCGACGGCGTCGTGTGCGGCGGCAGCGCTCGATGCGTCATCCCGCGCGTCGCCGGCATGAGCGGTACGGCCTCGGGGGCGATGCCTCGCGGGATCGTGTCGGTCGTTGCGGTCGGGATCGACGGTACGGTCGCCGTGCTCGTCGGTGCGGTCGCCTCGGGCGGCGCGGCCGATGCGCCGCCGATCGCGGCCCACGCGCCGAGCGATGCGAGGGCCGTGAGCACCGCGATGCCGATCGCGAGCGGCATCAGAGCGCTGCGTGCGCCGGGGATCGACGCAGCCGCGCTCGGAAGCGACTCCCGACCGACCGGCGCATCGACGGTGCTCACGTCACGAGGATCGATCGGCCCGCGCGCTTGGTACCCAGGCTCGCTCCCGCCGGGCGTCGAGATCTCCGACGCGGCCCTCGGGCGCTGCGCAGACGCGGGTGCCTTCGCTCCGACACGCGCGAGGATCGCGCGGAGCTCACGCGCGACGTCTCCCGCGCTCGAAGGACGCTTGCCCGGTGCGCGCGCGAGCATGCGCGAGACGAGCGCGCTCACCGCCTCGGGCACGTCGCGCGCGTGCATGTGGATCGGCTCGATCGCGTCGGGACGCGAGGGCAGGGCGCCGTCGTTCGTGATCGCGCCGCTCGAGAACGGATGAAGGCCCGTCAGCGACTTGTAGAGCACGAGGCCCATCGCGTAGATGTCCACGCTCGGGCCCACGCGCTCTCCCGCGAGCTGCTCGGGCGCCATGAACGCGGGAGTGCCCACCGCGACACCGCTCGCGGTGCGCGCATCGTCGGACGGCGCGGTGAGCAAGCGGGCGACGCCGAGATCGATCAGCCGCGCGCGCTCGCGCTCGCCTTCGCCCACCACCATGAGGTTCGAGGGCTTCACGTCGCGGTGGACGATGCCGGCCGCGTGCAGCGTGTCGAGCGCATCGAGCACGTCGATCGCGAGCCGCAGCGCGCGCGGCCAGTGGAGGCCGGCTTCGCGATGGAGGAGAGCGTCGAGCGTCTGCCCATCGATGAGCTCCATCACGAAGTACGCAGGGTCTCCGTCGAGCGCGAGGTCGTGCAGCGTGACGAGGGCGGGGTGCGTGACGGCCGCGGTGGCGAGCGCCTCGCGACGGAAGCGCGCGCGCGCGATCGGATCACCGAGCAGCTCGGGGCGGATCACCTTGAGCGCGACGCGCCGACCGAGCAGCTCGTCTCGCGCCTCGTACACCGCGCCCATGCCACCGGCCGCGATCGCGTAGAGCACGCGGAAGCGCCCCCCGACGACCTGACCCACGAGTGAGCTCGCTGTGCGATCCACGACGCTAGTGCTTCTGCCCGGGACCTCGTCCCGGGTTCTTCGAGTACGTCGGTTCAGCAGTCCGCTCCGGACTGAACAGCGAATCCGGATCGAACTTCTGAACCGACGTACTGGCGATCGTGTCCGAGGCGGAGGCGCGCGTCCACGCCCGCGGGTCGCTGTATCCTCCCGCGGTGCCCGTGCCCACGCGCGATTCGTCGGACGAAGCGTCATCCGCTGCGTCGCTCCCGGCCTCGCTCGCTCCTCAGGTCTCGGGTGAGTCGACGCGCCCGGCGTCGGCCATGGTCACGAAGGGACACGGATCGGGAGCGCTCGACGCGCTGCTCTCGGGCGCGCTCGCGCTCGAGCTCGAGAGGAACCGGCGCTGGACGGCGATCGCGTACACGGCCGCCGCGATCGGCGTTCCCACGTACTGCCTGCTCGATCTCCTCTTCGATCGGGTCGACCCGACCTGGAACCTCGGCGCGACCCTCTCGATGCGGCTCGTGGTCGCGCTCGTGCTGACCACTGGCGCGATCCGTTGCCACCGAGCGTCGACGAGCCGCCGCGAGCTCGAGCTCTGGATGACGCTCGCGCCCGTGGTGCTCACCGCCGGCAACGCGGCGCTGATGATGTTCACGGGCATGCTCGACAGCCCCTACGCGGGCGGCCTCTTGCTCGTCGCGTGTGGCTACGCGTTCGTGCCTCAGCACTACCGACGCGCGCTGGGCACGGGCATCTTCGCGGCGCTGGTGTTCCCGGCGCTCTACTTTGCGCGCGCGTTCCTGGGCGGACCGGCGTCGATGCTCGAGCCGCTCGCGCTCGTTCGTCTCGCCACGACGTTCTCGATCCACGCGACCACGATCGGCATCCTCATCCTCGCGGCCCACGTTCTCTGGGCCCTGCGCAAGGAGGTCTTCGAGTCGCGCTCGGTCGGCCGCTACAAGGTCCGTCGGCGCATCGGACGCGGCGGCATGGGCGAGGTGTGGGCTGCGTGGGACGAGACGTTGAAGCGTGAGGTCGCGCTCAAGGTCCTCCGCACCGATCGGCAGGACTCGGTCGCGGTCGCGCGGTTCGAGATCGAGGTGCGCGCCACGACGGAGCTGAGCCACCCGAACACGGTGCGCGTGTTCGACTTCGGCGCGACCGAAGACGGCATCTCCTACTACGCGATGGAGCTCCTCGACGGCGAGCCCCTCTCGGCGCTGCTCCGTCGCGAGGGCAAGGTCGAGCCAGCCCGCGCGGTGTGGCTCGGCACACAGGTCGCGCGCGCGCTCGCGGAGGCGCACGCGCGCGGCATCGTCCACCGCGACATGAAGCCCGAGAACGTCTTCATCACGCACGCGGGAGACGAGTCCGATCACGCGAAGGTCCTCGACTTCGGCATCGCGCGCTTCGAGGCGTCGACCGGCGGCCTCACCGAGGACGCGATCGTCGGCACACCGCAGTACCTCGCTCCCGAGCTGCTCCTCGGCGAGAAGGCGAGCCCTGCCGCCGACGTGTACGGCCTCGGCGTGGTGCTCTTCCAGATGCTGACAGGCGCGTTCCCGTTCGACGCGGAAGACGGGCGCGCGCTCCTCCTCGCGCGTCTTGCGATCGAGCCGCGCGGCGTGCGCGAGCTCGCCCCGGAGGTGCCCGAAGAGCTCGCGGAAGTCGTGGCGCGCTCGCTCGCGCGCGAGCCCGCAGCGCGGTTCCCGCACGGTCGAGCCCTCGCCGATGCGCTCGCTTCGACCGGCTTGCTCGCCAGCTACCGCCCGCAGATCGCGGCGAGCGTGAGCGTCGGCGTC
The DNA here is from genome assembly GCA_964502175.1 of uncultured Sandaracinaceae bacterium. GTDB lineage: Bacteria > Myxococcota_A > Polyangia > Polyangiales > Sandaracinaceae > JAFLCL01. The sequence continues at coordinate 21,021 of CAZCVE010000011.1, read as the reverse complement.
CCAACATCGCGCCCCGATGCGGAGACGCTCGACGAGCGGCGGCGAGCGAGCTGACCTCACCAGACACAGGCGATCGCTGCGCGTCTGTTACGCTGTCGGCTCCGTGTACACCGAGGAGCAGCGCGCCGAGACCCAGGCCGAGACGCACGCGCGTCAGGAGGCCGATGGCGCGAAGGTCACCTCGCACGAAGAGGCCGCGCACGAGAAGCGCAACTGGGTGCGCCTCACCTACGAGTGCAACAACCGCTGCATCTTCTGCCTCGACTCGGACACGCACGACGGCGAGATGCGCGACGCCGAGGACGTGAAGAAGCAGATCCTCGACGGTCGCCGCAAGGGCGCGACGCGCCTCATCCTCTCGGGCGGCGAGCCCACGATCCACCCGCGCTTCATCGACTTCGTGAAGCTCGGCAAGCTCGCCGGCTACCGACGCGTGCAGACCGTGACGAACGGTCGCCTCTTCTCCTACGGCAGCTTCTACGACCGCTGCATCGAGGCGGGCCTGCAGGAGATCACGTTCTCGATCCACGGCCCCAACGCGCGCATCCACGACGCGCTCGTCGGCGTGAAGGGCGCCTACGAAGAGGAGATGGGCGGGCTGCGTCGTGCGCTGAAAGACGGTCGACCCATCGTCAACGTCGACGTCGTCATCAACCGCGGCAACGTGAAGGTGCTGCCCGAGATGCTCGAGGGCCTCTACGCGGAGGGCGTGCGCGAGTTCGATCTCCTCCAGGTCGTGCCCTTCGGCCGCGCGTTCACCGAAGGGCGCGACACGCTCTTCTACGATCTCGAAGAGGCCGCGCCCCAGATCAAGAAGGCGCTCGAGTTCTCGCAGCGGCCCGACGTGCACGTGTGGCTGAACCGATTTCCGCCGCCGCACCTCGAGGGCTTCGAGCACCTCATCCAGGACCCGTACAAGCTCAACGACGAGGTCCGTGGTCGCAAAGAAGAGTTCGCGCGCCAGCTCGAGCGCGGCGAGAAGCTCGACTGCCGCGATCCCGCGCGCTGCAAGTACTGCTACCTCGAGCGCCTCTGCGACGATCTCGAGGACACGCAGCGCCGCTACCACGAGGCGAGCTTCGAGGAGCTCCACGTCGACGCGGGGTGGGAAGCACAGCAGCCTGCCGCCTACGGCGGTGATCCCGCGAGCGCGCGACGAGCGCTGCAGGAGGCCCAGCGAGAGAACGAGCGAGCGGCGGAGCCTCAGCCGATCGACTCGCCCGCGGACAAGCGCGTGCGTCTCCCGATGGCGGGCCGCGGCGCCCTGCCGACGTACACGCTTCCGCAGCTCGCGCAGCGTGCGAACGCGCGCGTGCTGTCGATCCACGCGGAGACACTCGAGGCCGCCCGGGCCCAGATCGCCCTGTTTCCTGGCGTTCCCGAGGTCGCGCTCGCGCTCGACTCGACCGACGGCCTCGTCTCGGCGCTCTCAATCGGCAAGTACGGCGAGACGCTCGATGGCAAGCGCCTCGTGCGCGTGACCGTGAAGCGCGAAGACGACGCGAAGGCGTTGCTCGCGCTCGACGCGCGCTTCGAGGTCGAGGTGCTGCTCAGCACCTTCGTCGCGCCGTGGCTCGCGTCGCTCACCGAGGCCCCGTCGCGTCTCGCGCTGCGGCAGCCTCGCTACGAGCGCCTCACCGAGGCCGAGTCGCACGACGTCGACGCGCCGCGCTTCTTCGCGTCGCTCGCGATCACGCCGCCGGTCCGAGGTCTGCCTGCGTGTGTCGTCGGCCGTGCGATCGATCGCGAGCCCGTGCGCTTCGACGCGCGATCGACCGCTGCGAGCGGCGAGCTCGAGATCTTCCGCTTCGCCAAGCGCTTCATCCTCGATGGCTACACCACGAAGTCGCTCCGCTGCCGCGGTTGCGCGCACGACGCGACGTGCGAGGGCCTGCACGTGAACCAGGTGCGCGCGCACGGCTACGCGTGGATGCAGCCGGTGACGCTCGACGCGGGAGAGTGATGCCGCATCGCGACGATCGCGACGCGCAGCGCGAACGTATCGACGCGCTCGAGCGCGAGCTCGAAGAGACACGAGAGCGCGCAGACCGCGCCGAGCGTGCGCAGCGACCACCGAAGGTCGAGCCGCACCACGCCAAAGAGCGCACGCCCGCGGCTCGTCCCTCGCGCGAGGAGCGAGACGAAGAGCGATCGCGGCGCGCCGACGACGGACGCTGGGCGCCGTCCTTGCGCCGCCGCTTCACGATCGGCGCTGTGATCGCGGTGCTGCTCGCCGACGTCCCGGTCGTCGCGCTCCTCGCGTCCGGCGTGTGGACACCGCGCGGGGACGACGACTCGGTGCTCATGTACTCGCTCGCGCCGGGGCTCTGCGTCGTCCCGATCGTCTGGCTGCTCGCGACGTGGACGCGCGCGCCGTTCCCCTCGAGCGCGCTCATGTCGAGCATCCTCACGACCGCGATGGGCTGGTTCGCGATCCTCGCGGCCTCGACGGACATGCTCTGGGGCGACCTGCTCGCCGACGGTCCGATGCGATGGCTGACGCGCGGCGGGTCGGGCCTGCTCGCGATCGTCGTGCACGCCGCGATGGTGTCGACGTGGGGCGCCGAGGCCGCGATGAGCGAAGTGAGCTCGTCGGATTGACCGACGACGTCGCCGAGCTGTCGAAGTCGCGCTCCGATCGTGGCGCGATCGTGTTGCTCGGCGCGCTCACGGCCATCGGGCCGATGTCGATCGACGCCTACCTCCCTGGCCTGCCGACGCTCGCGCGTGAGCTCGGCGCCACCGACGGTGCTGCACAGCTGACGTTGTCGGCGTTCTTCTTCGGGCTCGCGAGCGCCCAGATGTTCTGGGGCCCGCTCTCGGATCGACGCGGCCGACGCACGCCACTGCTCGCGGGCCTCGCGCTCTTCATGCTCGCGTCGATCGGCTGCGCGTTCGCGCCGAACATCGAGCTCCTCGCGCTCGGGCGCTTCGTCCAGGCGTTCGGGGGCGCGGCCGCGATCGTGATCGCGCGCGCGATCGTGCGCGACCGCTGGAGCGGCGCCGAGGCCGCGCGGATCTTGTCGCTGCTGGTGCTCGTGATGGGCGTGGCGCCGATCGTCGCGCCTTCGATCGGCGCCGTGCTGCTCGAGGTGTCGACCTGGCGTTCGGTGTTCGTCCTCCTCTTCGTGTTCGGTCTCGCGCTGCTGATCGCCACCGCGGCCAAGCTCCCGCGCGGTGGGCCCACGCGCGAGGCCGAGCCGCTCGCGCTCGCGCTGCCCGCGCTCTTTCGGGACCGTCTGTTCGTCACGGCGATGCTCGGCGGCGGCTTCGCGCAGGCGGGCCTGTTCGCCTACATCGCGGGATCGTCGTTCGTGTTCGTCGAGCACCATCACCTCACCACCACGCGCTTCGCGTGGCTGTTCGGTGTCAACGCCGTCGGCCTCGTCGCGGGTGCGCAGGTGAACCGCTTCCTCCTGCGTCACGCGGCGCCGGGCGTCATCGCGCGCGCCGCGACGCTCGCAGCGCTCGTGTCGGCGCTGGTGCTCGTGTCACGCGCGACGGTCGGTCCGCTCGCGGAGCAGGCGATCCTCGTGTTCGTCTTCGTCTCGAGCTACGGCCTCACCGCGTCGAACGCGACCGCGATGGCCCTCGAGAATCACGCCTCGCGCGCGGGCCTCGCGTCTGCCGTGCTCGGCTCCACGCAGAACGCGATGGCGGCCTCCGCGACGGTGGTCGTGGGCCTCTTGTCGGACGGCACGCCGCGCGCGATGGCGACCGTGATGCTCGGGTGTGCGATCCCCGCGACGCTGTCGATCGCGCTGGCGCAGATCCACGTGCTGCGATCCTCACGAGGTCGCCATGCTCGCGGTTGACATGCGCGGGTTGGTGGAGAGGTCGAGCACGGCGAGCTGCGAGGGCAGCGTCGTGCCGAGCAGCGCCTCGATCGCGCCGTCGTCGAGGCGACACTGAGAGACCTGCAGCGTCGAGACGAGCGCGTCGTTCGCGGCGAGCAGGCTGAGGGCGCGCGCGCCGAGCTTGCAGCGCTCGAGGCGCACGTGCGTCGGCCGTGCGGCGAGCGCCGCTTCGATCGTCTTGGACGGTGCATCGCTCAGCGTGAGGACCGCGCTCATGCGGCCAGCCTACAGGTGGTCAGCTCTGCGTGGGCGAGGGTGGCCGGCGGGCCCGCGGGCGCGGTACCTTCGTCGCCATGAACGATCGGACGATCGAGCAGCGCGTCGAGGACGACGAGCACGGAGCGTCGAGCGATCGTCTGGCCGAGGTGCTCGACGAGCTGCGCGCGTTCGCGGCCGAGCGCGCGTGGGCGCCGTTCCACGATCCGAAGAACCTCGCGATGGCCATCGGCTCCGAGGCCGGCGAGCTCTTGTCGGAGCTGCGCTGGATCCGCAGCGAGGACGCCGACGCCCACTGCCGCGGCGAGGCCCGCCCGCGCATCGCCGACGAGCTCGGCGACGTGCTGATCACGACACTGATGCTGTGTGATCGCATCGGCCTCGATCCGATCGACGTGGTGCGGAAGAAGATGGCGAAGAACGCCGCGAAGTACCCCGCGGATCGCGCGCGCGGCCGCGCGGAGAAGCCCCCCGAGACGAGCTCCGAGACGCCATGATCCCCCGCGCCTCCGCACGCTTGGTGATCGCGCTCGTGGCGCTCTCTGCGCTCGGCTCGATCGCGTGCGAGAGCTACGACCGCTTCCGCACGGGGCCGGAGCGAACCTTCCGCGGACCGGTGCTCGGCGAGGGTGAGGAGTCGTTCATCCGGCGCGGCTTCGTCGCGGACACGACGCTCGAGCTGTCGTTCGATCCCGCCGCCATCGGCCGCCCCGAGGTGGGCACGATCACGACGACGGCGCCCGACGGCACGACGCTCTTCGCCGCGACGCCGCTCGAGTCGATCGCGCCGCTCTCGCACGACCTCCTCAGCGAGCTCTCGTTCCCCGGCGCCGGCCGCCTCGAGACGATGCTGCTCCTCGCCCGCCCCACCGACGGCCCGCTCGATGGCCGCGAGGTGATGGTGTTCCTCTCGCTGCTCGACACGGGCGAGATCGAGGTGCGCCTGATCGCAGGCACGGGCGACGAAGCGAACGGCGACGTCTTCGGCATCTTCCGCCTCGCCGCAGCCACCCCCTGATCAGCGGCAGGGTGCGCGGACGAAGGTCGCGGGGCCCGTACAGAGATCCAGCCACCCGTACACCCCGCATGCGGGCACCGGTGCCATCTGCCAACCGGGTCGGACATCGTCGAGGCACAGCGCGACATCCACGTACTGACGAGTCTGTGATCCGTCGCAGTTGAAGTCGCGGTCGGGGACCGTGTGGGGGCCCGTGATCGCGGTCCCGAAGTACGACGTCTGCCCCGGGAAGGCTCGATTGTCTTCGTCGGCGCAATCCGTGGCGGTCGGCGCGCCACGCCAGACCACGCCGGTGGCCGAGCATCCGGCCGGTCGCGCGGGAACGCTGCACGCGAGAGTGGCCGTGGCGACTGTGAAGTTGTCCACATCGCAGTCGCGGTAATAGGAGTTGAGCACCCCCTCGTCGATCGTGGTGTTGCAGTTGTTGTCGAGCCCGTCGCACGACTCACTCCGACCCGGATAGCAGGTCGTGCAGCCGTCGTTGCAGTCGTCGCTCGACGTCACGTACCCCGCGGGCGCGGTGCACGCGGCCGTCGACATGCTCGCGAGGCCGCGCATGTCGCCGTCGGCGTCGCGATAGAACGTCGTGAGCACGCCGTCGTCGATCAGCGTGTCGCAGTCGTTGTCGAGGCCATCGCACGTCTCGGTGCGGCCGGGGTTGCAGGTCATGCACGCGTCGTTGCAGTCGCCGCTCCGCGCCGCGTAGCCGCCGGGCAAGGTGCACGCCTGCGTCGTCACGGCCGTGCCGTACGTGTCGCCGTCGGCGTCGACGTAGAACGTGGTGAGCACGCCGTCGTCGATCAGCGCGTCGCAGTCGTTGTCGAGGCCGTCGCACGCCTCGCTCGCGCCGGGATTGCACGTCGCGCAGGCGTCGTTGCAGTCACCGCTGCGCGTCGCGTGGCCTGCCGGCAGCGTGCACGCCTGGATCGACACGCTCGTTCCGTACGTGTCGCCGTCGCCGTCCACGTAGAAGGTGAGCAGCACACCATCGTCGACGGTCCCGTCGCAGTCGTTGTCGAGCCCGTCACACGTCTCGCTCGCGCCTGGGTTGCAGGTCGCGCAGGCGTCGTTGCAGTCGCCGCTGCGCGCGGCGTGTCCGCTCGGCATCGTGCACGCTTCGATCGAGACGCTCGTTCCGTACGTATCGCCATCCGCGTCGACGTAGAACGTGAGGAGCACGCCATCGTCGACGAGCGTGTCGCACTCGTCGTCGAGGCCGTTGCAGATCTCCGTCGCGTCGGGGTTCACCTCGGCGCGCGAGTCGTCGCAGTCGGTCGCGTCCTCGACGCCTCCGCGCTCGAGGCAGTCGTCGCGTCCCGTCGTCGGATCGCCGAAGCCATCGCCGTCGAGGTCGGCGTACACGCGCGCAGGCGTGCACACGTCGAACGGCGTCCAAGCGTCCGGCGCCCACGCATCGGGCACGACGAACGCGTCCGGCAGCACGGCGTCGGCGCCCACCACGAACACGTCGTCAGACGGCCCCGCGTCCACGGCCGCCGCGTCCGGTCCTGCGTCGGTCGGCAGCGGCTCGCAGAAGCTGCCGTTCGACACGAAGCCGTCGGGGCATCCCCCGTTCGAACAGCCGACGACTGAGCCCGCGAGGCCCGCCGCGATCGTCATCCCGAGTGCTCGTCCCGCCGTGCGCAGAGTCATCGACATCCCTTTGCCCACGAGGGACCGCCCCCGCGAAGTCGCCGGATCTGGACCGGGCGTGCTCGCTTGTCGAGCCCCCGGAGGACGAGCGCGCAGGAGAGCGGTTCGAGGTCAGCGGCGGAGGAGCGCCGGTCTCGCGCCGCTCAGCCCGGGACCCCTCGGCCACGCGCGATGCGAACGCGAACAGAGAGCGTGGGGCTGCGTCTCCAGCGCACGGAGGCGGGTGCGAAGAACTCGCGCGTCCGCCTCATCGCCTGGTCCATGCCTGCGCGCACCGCCTCGGCGTCGCGCAACGTCCCGCGGACCGTGATGACGTGCTCTCCGAGCGAGTCCTCGAAGCGGATGCCGACGACGAGCCTTCGCAGTTCCTCTGTCAGCTCCCAGTCGGCGACGTGTTCGACGAAGTTCTTGGTCTTGACCCAGTCGGGGACGTCACGCAGCGGAGCGACGATCGACACGTGCGGTGCCATGTCGTCGCGCATCGGGTTGAGTGCGAGGTGGGGGCTGCCGTAGAGGACGAAGGTCGTCTCGGTGAAGCGGAAATGACTGTCAGACGCCAGCGCACTTCCTCATTGCCCAGTACTCCGCGCGCGGCGTAGCGAGACGACGGAGAGCGGCACGAACTTCCGCCAGCTCCGCCTGGCTCTTCTTTCCACTGCGGCGCGCCAGCGCGGCCTCCGCGCGGCGAAGCGCTCGGAGCGTTCCAAGCACCTCGGCGCGACGTGCTCGTAGTGGAGCTCGGTTCAACATGAGCGCATCGATGGTCGCTTTCCCTCGCGCTGTGCGACCGAACGCAATCTCGTCGCGAAAGCCCACGTGTCGTGCAGGGTCTTCGGCGGTTGGGTCGATGAAGACGGGACGCTCGTCCGACAAGGCGCTGGTCGGAGCCGATGCGCGCTTGCTTTCATCGAGGAGCGGGAAGTGGTTCTTCTTTCCGCGCCGATTGCACTGCTCGCAGGAGAAGAGGAGGTTGGTCCACTCGTACGCGAGCCAGTAGTAGCCAGGCGGCGCGACCTTGCCGAGAGATGTCGAGTACACGCCCGCTTTGGGGCGAAAATGCTCAACGTCTCCCGACGCAACGTGCAGGATCTTCGACTCGCAGAAGCAGCACTTCCCACGATGAGACCCCGCCAGCACGTCCTTCACGTCCTTTGCGCCGTAGATGTCTCGATCGAAGTCGAGAGGCGTGTTTGCAACGACGCTCGCGCAGTGCTCCGCCGTCTTCGCGGTCCCCTTTGCCGCGAGAACCGAAGGTGCCTGCTTCGGGCGCCGGATCCGGATCACTTCGCGCCTCGACGTCGGGTCTTGGAGGGTGCGAGTGCGCGGGATGCTCTCTCGATCGCCACCATGGCGCGGATCTCCTCGGGCGTCTCGCCGCCAGGAAGGGACCCCATCGCCTTCTCGATCGACCGCAATCGGCGCTCGTCGGCTGCCGTGATCTCGGCTTTCTCCAGAATCTCCCGCCGTTCGTGGAGAAGGGAGTCGAGCTGCGGTGGCCGAGCACTCGGGAGTCCGTAGAGGTCGCTGGTCAGGATCTGGTCGATTCGCCAGTTCTTCACTTCACTTGGCTGGGCCTCGACGACCACGTGATCACCGTCTCGACGCAGGACGACGATGTTTGCGTTCTCAGCCGCCTGGACGACGAGGGGGCTGTGGGCGGTCGCGATGAACTGCGTCCCTCGGAACAGTTGAGTCAGGTGGCCGATCAACTGACGTTGCCAGCGGGGATGGAGATGAAGGTCGATCTCGTCGACGAGCACGATGGCAGGCTGCGAAAGGGGGTCGCCGACGCCGTCAAATCGACTGAGGAAACGAGCAGCGAGGTCGACGGTCCATGCGATGAGTGTCTGAAAGCCGAGGCTGAGGCCGGCGACGGGAACCCAGCCGTAGGGGGTTCGGAGCTCCACCTCGGGAGACGTCGAGGACTCGACGATGCGAATGTCGGTGACGTCAGGCAGCACACGGAGCAGGAGCTCTTTGACGACCTCGACGCGCCGTCTTGCACCGACGTCTTCCGGGCCGCGCGCCGACGCGTAGTCGGCCTGGAGCAACCATTCCTCGGCATCCGTGAGATCGGTGTCGATGAACAGGCTGAGGAACGCGTCGGCGTAGTTGGACCGACGGCGACCCTTCAGACTCCCGACTCCGAGTCGCCGGCCGGCGCCGTACCCGTACAAGAACGGGACTCGTTCGAGCGATGTCGCTGGCTCGGCTCCGAACCACAACCTGGTCGCGGTCTCCCCCGCCGCTGACCTAAACACGGCCGATGCCGCCGCCTCGGCCGCCTTGCCGCGGGGTACACGCGCGGCGAGATGGTGCTCTCGCGGTGGTTTCTCCCACCGCTCCATCCGGCGTTCGAACATCTCGAACTCGATCAGATGCTCGACCTCGCGACTGTCGCGCGAAGCCAGCAGCGCCATCATCTGGAGGAGGGTGGTCTTGCCGACGCCGTTCTCACCGAGGATCACGGTCCAACGGGCGATCTTGCCGTTTTCGTCGACCAACGAGAGGCGTTGTTCGGGTCCGAAGCACCGAACGTGCGCGATGGAGACGTCGGCCAAGTAGACGCCATCGGCCAAGTCCGCTTGGGGGTGCTTCGCGTGGGCTCCGTTGGTTCGCGGTGACGACACGCCAAAGTTGTCGCTCAGCCAGCGCGGGCACACAACCCCGACGGTGTTCGGTAGGCTCACCGCTGTGGGTCGAAGCGGCTCTCCGCGTTGCTCTCTCTTCCTCGGTCGCCAGATCTCCGGGCGCGATCGGGCGACCGTTCGCCGCGGAGAGCACCCTCGCGCCGAGGTGAAGCGGCTCGACCTCCTCCAGGACGCCGAGCTCGATCAGTTCCGCGCACGCCATCCCGAAGCGAGCGTCGCCGCCCTCGACCACGCCGTCGCCCTCGACGAAGCGATCGAGGCCGCGCTCGCCGAACGGCTGAAGGTCGGTGCGCTCGACGCTCTGCCTGCGCGACCCGTGCTCGCCGTGTTCGTGTGCCTCGCATGCGGCGCGTCGGCCATCGGTGAGGCGGTGCGACCGTGGGAGATCGATCGTGCGATGCGCCGCTCGGGGCTCGCCGAGCGTGACCTCCTGCGCGTCCTCGCGGTCATGGGCCCGAGCGCCGACGGGCGTTTGATCGATGAGCTCGCCCCGGAGGCGCTGGTCGAGCTGGCGCGCGCTGCACGACGTTGAGGTCGGCCACGGCCGAGGCCCTCGACCCGGGCCGTCACGCCTGTTTGAATCCTCGCCATGGCCACTCGGAAGAGCTCTCGCCGCCGCACGACGTCGGCGGGCGTGTCGATGGAGACGCTGGAGCAACTGCCGGAGCGCGCGTTCCGCTTCTTGCTCGGCGTCGCGCGCAACCCCGCGGCGAGGCGCGCGCTCGAACGACACGGCTTCGACGCGGCCGAGCGACGGCGCGGAATCGTGCTGCTCGATCGTGTCCTCACGTTCGTCCCCGAGGATGAGGAGGACACGATCGTCGCGAGCGCGGCCGACGAGATCGATCACTCGGATGAGCGCATCCTCGAGCAGGTCCGTCTCTCCCTCACACGCTTCCCCGCCGTCCGTGATCGCCTGCTCCACGGGATCGCCCCGGGCACCGGGCCCGACTCGGTGAAGGCCGTCCACGCGTTGCTCGATCGCGTCGACGACTTCGAACGCGCCGGCACCGATCCCGAGGCCATGCGCCACCTCGGGGCGCGCGGCCTTCCGGTGGAACAGCGCCAGCGCCTGCGTGGGCTCGTCGCGACCGCGCAGTCTGTCCGCGAGGTCACCGAGGGTGGGAGCGAGAGCGACTACGAAGCCTTGCTGACCGAGCTTCGCGACTGGTTCGACGAGTGGACAGGCTTCGCGCGCCTCGCGATCGCCCGCAGGGACCTCCTTGTTCGCCTCGGGCTCGCAGAACAGAAGCCTCGGGACGAAGGCGATCCGGAGTAGCTCGAGTCGCAACGCTCACGGCGCCGAGATGCAGCCACACGGCCGCGCTCCCCGAGCACACGCAGCGCCGGGCTGCGCACCCCGGGCGCGATCGCGGGCGCACGGCTCGATCGCGCTCGCACCCACCTCGGCGGGACGTCCATACGGGTCGCCGAGGGAAGCACACGGCCCGCTCCGGCGAGCACACGGCGCGGGGAGCGGAGCACACGGCGCGAAGAACGGCGCAGACGGTTCCGCCCAGGAAATACACGGTTCTCGGAGGGAAGGACCCAGCTCGCCGGGCCGACCTGTGGTCGCGGCGCCGTGTGGGAGGAAACGCGCCACGTGTGGCTCGAACACGTGGCAGGTCCGCGTGCTCGCCGACGAGAACCAGCGGCGAGGCGAGAGCTATCGCCCGTCGGGACGGGGCTTCTGCGCCGTCCACTTCCAGGCTTTGTAGATGCCGTATCCAGCTCCGAGTGTCAGGACCGCGGGGAGCGCGGCGGTGATCGCGATGCCGGTGGCCATGCCGCCGCCCACCGTCCCTCCGATGGCCGCCAGGCCGGTCGTGATGCCGGCGCCGCTGATCCCCGTCATCCCCGCTGCCGCGACCGCGCCAACCGCACCCGCGGAACCCGCCGCGGCGCCCGCATAGGAAGCGACGCGACCGGCGCGTCTGGCCGTGCGTTCGTCGCGTTCGAGATGCTCTCCGTCAGGCAGGAGGAGACCGCTCACGACCGCGGCCGCGGCCACCGCAGGCGCGGCTGCGAACGTTCCGACGCCCGCGAGCGCACCACCACCCACGACGCTCCCGACAGTCGCAAGGCCGCTCATCAGGCTGGCGCCCCCGGTCAGAGTGCCGCCGGCCGCGACCGTCGTCGCGACGGCGCCGGCACCGACCGCGGCCGACGCGATCGTGCCGCCGGTGGGAACGGCGACATCGACCTGTCCGCTCCCGTGGTCGCCTTCGATGCACCAACTCACGAAGTGCTCGCAGTTGTTGTCCGACAGTCCGTACCTCGCCTCACCGATGCGCGAGCGGCCGCGACGCACCGACTCCTCGGGACTGTGACGGCGTCGCTGATGCTCGACGACCTCGTAGCCCGCTCCTGCGCAGAAGACCTCGAGCGAGGTCTCTTCTACCGGTCCGTCCTTCTGGTGGAGGCTGCTCATCCCGGCGTACTGCAGGACCCGCCCGTCTCCGGCGTAGAGGCCATGGTGCCAGTACATCGTCCTCGACGAACGCAGGTGGTCTCCGATGGTCGGCATGTGCTCGTCCTTCACGTCTTGTCGAATTCGGCGAGCACGCGCCGCTTGAGGTCAGCCGTGATCGGGTAGCCGTCGAGCTGCGCGCGGATCTGGGCTCGCGTCATCCCCTTGGCGCGAAGGCCTGCGACGACGTTCTTGAACACCGACTCCACGCCGTACTTCGCGACCGCATCGGCAACGAGCCCCAGGACACCCAGTGCCACGAGGCCTCCCAGCATCCCGAAGGGGCCGCCCAGTACGGCGAGCGCCGCAACGATCGCGGCACCTCCCGCGAGGCCCGACGTCGCGATGATGACGACCACCAACAATCCTGGGACCCCCAGCGCGACGAGCTTCTCGACGACCTTGTCCATGTCGACCCCTCGGTTCGCCGACAGAGTACGTCAGCGGCGATCTCTTGTGAACCCTCGCTTGACACACGAGTGACCTCCTCGCAATGCTCCGGCCCAGCGACGGGGCTGTCAGGCTCCTCGCCAACAACGGAGGAGGCGGTATGGCGGTACGGAACGCGTACGTGAGCGGGAGCCCTCCCGTGTCGCGCGCGACCCTCGAGGGGACCATCGGCAAGGCGTCGCAATTCCTGTACGCCGTCGGTCGCACACCCACGGTGCTCAACGTGCTGCGCAAGCACGGCTACACGGCGCAGGAGCATCGGCGCGGTCACGCGCTCGTCGACGCGGCGAGCACGAAGGAGCTCGACGCGAGCGCGGTCGACCAAGAGGTCGACGACGCACTGCGCACGCTCGACGACTGGGACGACAAGTACGTGCCGAGGATCGGCGTCGCGCTCACGCGCTTCCCCGACATCCGCGACACGATCCTCGACGGCGTGCTGGTCGGCAGCTCGGAGGCCGCGGTGCACAACGTCGAGAAGATCCTCGCGCGCGTCTCGAGCGCCGAAGAGGCGAGCGACCGCGGCAAGGCCGTGGCGGCGCGTCTGGCCGAGATCGACATCGACGCGGCGGAGCGCCGTCGCCTCGCCGGGCTCGTGCGCATCGCTCGCGGTTCGAAGATCTTCAATCGCGACGTGGTCGCCGAGGACCCGGCCGAGCGTGCGCTCCTCGAGCTGCGCGACTGGTACTACGAGTGGTCCGAGCTCGCGCGACAGCTCGTGACTCGCCGAGAGCACCTCATCCGCCTCGGCCTCGCCGAGCGTCGCTCGTCGGGTGGTGGAACCGACGAGGACATCGACATCGAGGATCCGACGCCGTTCATCGATCCCAACGACCCCGACAAGCCGAAGACCTGAGCCATGGCGAAGCGAACCATCTACGACGTCCGCCCGCACGGCGGCGGCCCAGGCGTGAACACCGAGTGGTCGGTCAAGAAGCGCGGCAACGAGCGCGCGAGCGGCGTCTACGCGAACAAGAAGGACGCGATCGCCCGCGGTCGCAAGCTCGCAGAGGCACGCAAGCCTTCGCAGCTCATCATCCACACCGCTGACGGCAAGATCGAACGCGAGTACACGTACGGCAACGACCCGTTTCCTCCGCGAGGCTGAGTGAGTCTCCAGTTCAAGATGGGTGCGCGCCGGACCATCACGGGTCGGGCGCAGGGGGACTTCGATCTCCCGGCCGACGACCTCGTCACGCATGGCGTGGTCGTCGGCATGACCGGCTCGGGCAAGACGGGCCTCGTCACGGTGCTCGTCGAGGAGGCGCTGCGGAACGAGATCCCGGTCCTCCTCCTCGACATCAAGGGCGACCTCGCGAACCTCAAGCTCGCGTTCCCGAGCTTCGACGCGAAGCACCTCGCGCCGTGGGTCGAAGCCGGGCGCGGCGACGAGGACGGCATCGCCGACAGGGCCCTCGTCGACGAGGCCGCTGCGAAGCGGAAGCGCGAGCTCACGAAGTGGGGGATCACCGAGCGCGATCTCGCGCGCTACTGCGACAGCACGGACGTCCGCGTGATCACGCCGGGCAGCGACGCCGGTGAGCCGCTCCATCTCTTGAGCGCGCTCGAGCGACGCTCGTCACGCTGGGACGGCGACCTCGACAACGCGCGCGCCACGCTCGAGGCCGCGGTCTCGATGACCCTGCGCCTCATGGGCCGCGATCCCGATCCCGCGCAGAGCCGCGCGCACGCGCTTCTCACGGCGATAGCCGAGCGACGTCACCGCGAGAAGATGCCGGCGGACCTCGGCTCGCTCGTGCCCGACGTGTTCGCGCCGCCGTTCTCGGAGATCGGCGTGCTGCCGGTCGAGACGTACATGAGCGAGAAGGCGAGGGCGGACCTCGCTGCGGACCTCAACACGCTCATCGCGTCGAGCTCGCTCGCACGCTGGCGACAGGGCCAGGACCTCGACGTCGGCGCGTGGATGAAGCCCGTCGACGACAGGACGCCCGCGACGATCGTGAGCGTCGCCCACCTCCAAGACGACGAGCGCGCTCTCGCGCTGGGCGTGGTGCTCGAGGAAGCGCTCGCGTGGGTGCGTGGTCTTCCAGGCACCGGCAAGCTCCGCGCGCTGATCGTGTTCGACGAGATCTACGGCTTCCTCCCGCCGCACCCGCGCTCTCCCCCGACGAAGCGCCCGCTGGTCGCGCTGATGAAGCAGGCACGCGCCTTCGGCGTGGGCTGCGTGCTCGCGACGCAGAACCCGATGGACCTCGACTACCGCGCCCTCAGCAACGCCGGCACGTGGATGATCGGCCGCCTCCAGACGGAGCCCGACCGACGCCGCGTCATCGAGGGCCTCGGCGAGAAGCGCCGCGGCCCGATCGACCAGATGGTCCAACGCATCGGCTCCCGCTGGTTCGTCGTCCGCTCCGCCGGTAGCAATGCCGTGTCACTGATGCAGCCCCGCTGGGCGATGTCGCACTTGCGCGGCCCGATGACAGCCCGCGAGCTCGCCCGCATCCGCTCTCGAGGCTGACGCCACCACCCCTCGACGAGGACGTCCGAAGCCCATTGGCGATGACGTTCGGACAACCCCGACGGAATCAATGCAGTGCCATTGCGCGCGAGCGTGGGTTCTCGCACACGAGTTCGCCGCAGCCACAAATGGTGACTTGCGTCGACGATTCATTTTGACGCATCACCGCGCCAGTGCCGTCCTACACCGGGACGCCACGTTTCCGAACAGGGGTGCGAAGTGGCGGTCGTCGCGAATCGTCTCGCTGCAGGCAGCTCAGGCAAGCATTGGCGGGCGCTGTCAGTCACTCTGCACGCCGGAGTCGGCGCGCTGCCCGTCGAGAGCTACGTGGGCGCAGGGGCGGCGAAACAGCCGCACCCGTCCAGCGTCCGGTGCGTCGTCGCAAGCAAGAACGGACGGACCTCCGAGTTCTATCCAACGTGGGGACCTGCACTTGGCCGCTCCGTCCGAGGTCGGCTATTTGCGTGCGTGGGCCACTAGTGGAAAGCGAAGTCAGGAAGCTACGCGACGCCCGCTCTTGCCGGCGAGACGGCACGCCATGAGGCGATCAATCGCCGGTTGGCTCCTGCTGGTCACATCAACGGCGATTTGTTGCGCGGGCTGCGCGCCGGTGATCTCCGTCGGCACGACGCTTCGAAGCACCGATTTGAGGGCGGGGTCCGCTCTTTCCACCGGGATTTCCCTCGCCGCGGAACTTGACGTCTTCAGTCAGGCGCGGCCGCAGGCTGTGTCCACCCCTATAACGACTTCGACCGAAACTTCGAGTCGCCACGAGCTCAGTTCGCGCACGCTCCGCCTCGGAATCGTCGCCGAACTTGGCCGCTTCTTTGAAGTCTCCAACCCATACTTAGATCTCCGCCTAGTTTCCTCCGTCGACCTGGCTGCCCTGATCCCCGCAATCGCCGAACGTCTGGTCCTGCGAATTGGTGTTGATGTGGCCGCATTGACAACGTTGCCTGACTCCAATACCCCTTTCTGGGAGAGTTCGGGTACCACGCGGATAGGTCCCGGGGCACATCTGGACATCGGCGTGCTGGAGCAAGGCAATGTAACGATCGTCGCGACCGTAGGGATGACCCTGCTTCAGTGGACCGGAGACTACGCACAAACTTCAGTCCACGTCGGTCTCCGCGCGGAGATGCAATGAGGCGCACGTCGTCCGCCGGGATGTTCGTCCTCCTGTTGGCAGCGGCGTGTCAGCGGTCCCCGATTCTCCGGCCCACGGTGGAGCCTCAGGATGCCGGGAGCGTCGACGGAGGGCCTGTGCCTGGAGATCTCGATGCGGGCGAGGCAGGGACGCCGTCGAGTTGCGGGCGGCCGCCTCGTGCGCGCTCGCCGGTCTGGGGCGTCGCGGACTTGCATACGCACCCCGTCGTTCACATGGCCTTCGGTGGCAATGCCATCGCGAGCGTGCGGACCTCCGACGATTCTGCTGTCCCCTGCGACGGTTCCAGCCACTCACAAGGAGAAACGAACGTCGTTCGGGGATTTGTCCGCGGTCTCGCCCTCGACATGGTCGGGCAAGACACGAACCATCCACATAGTGCGACGCTCGCTGGAGATCAGGGAGTCGGCGGTGGGACTCACCCGCACGGCCTGGACGTCATACATCAGCAGATGTCTGACGCGGATATCTATCGAGCCTACGCCTCCGGGATGAGATTGTTGTTCGCCGCAACCTTGGACAATCAGACCTTCGAGTCGCTGCTCCAGGGCTACGACCAGCCCGATCCGATTACTTCCGTGCCCCATCGGGACTTCGCGCGGTCAGTGAGTCAGATTGCCGCGCTGCGTTCCCTGGAGGCGCGGAACAGTTCCTGGATGCGAATCGTGGAGACGTCGGCAGAGGCGAGGGTGGCAATTGATCAAGGATTCCTTGCCGTCGTCCTCTCGTCTGAGATGGACGAGTTGACCGTGGAGGAAATGACACGGCTAATGGACCTGGGAGTGCGGCACTTCATTCCTATCCACCTGGGCGATAACTCAATGGGAGGCAGCGGTGTTTACACGCCCATCTTCAACGCCCACTCCAACGTCATGAGTTCCAGCTTGGACCCTGCCATCTCTGCGTGCGACAGGGGCTTCTTCGGGGTCGTTCACGATCGTCGTCTGGGCTTCGATCTAGGCAATCCCCTAAGCCTGCGCGTGGCGGCCGTGCTTCCGACGTTCTGCCAGATCCCGGCGCTACGGAGGGCGTACGGAGACTTCGCGGCGCCACTACGTTGCGGACCATCCAACTCCACCAGCGTCGCACTCTTTGGAGTGCGAAACGCATGCGGCCTGCGCGAAACGATCGCCGGGAGTCGTCTCCAGGGTTTGGCGCGTCGCGGGACCATGATCGACGTCGTCCACATGTCGGAGCAGGCAGCGCATGAGACGTTGAGTTGGGCGGAGGCGCTGGGTTACCCGGTGATGAATTCCCACACCGGCGTCAGGCGCGACAGTCATGTTGCGGAGAATGAACGGCAAATTCGGGAATGTCAGGTCCGACGAATAGCTAGGCTCGGGGGCGTCCTCGGCGCCGGAACGGGAGGCTCGAGCGAGACGCGGACCGAGCGCCAGGTGTACGCGGAACGGTCAAGCAACCCGATTCGTGTCGATCCCGGTTCGCCCCGATGTTGGAACGAAGATGCGTCGATGGGCTGCGAGACGTGGTCGCCCGGAACAGCCGCGCTAACCCGCGATAGTCGCCAGGCCACAGCGATTACGTTGGAAGTCGGTCGCTACACCGGCCAAGCGATTCTTGGGACGCTGGTCGTCGTCTTGCGGGATCAAGGTGGGGAGTTGTCGGGTGCGACCGAACCGACTCCAGGAGTTGTCCCGCGTGAGATTCGGTATCAAGTCGGCGTCGAGGGCTCTCAGGAGTTCTCGCTAGTGCACGATTGTGAGGGCGACGCCGTGCCCCAAGTCCGGGATGTTGCCGAGATTCGACTCGAGGGCGTTGTTGCGGACGGGGCGTTCGAGGTGACGACGAGCATTGAGGCAGCGGGCTCGCAAGTAGTGTTGAGTGCTACCGAAGCGTTTGCGGCCGAAGCCGAGGTAGTCCTCTATCGTCGCGCCGAGGCCGCGGGGACCGGTTCGGAGGCGCGCATGTTCCTCCGTGTTCGCATCGATACCGATTCTCTTCCGGGGACCTATCCGATGGCTCTGCTTGGTACCACCGCACACGGAGAGGGAGCGGAACTGTGTACTCAGGTGCTCGTGCGGAGCGCTGACGGTTGCGTGCCGACTGTCGCGGCCATCGCGTCCGTGCGCGGCAGATGCGACGACGGGTGGGTCTCCGTTTCGCAGTCCGGCTCACTGCGTAGTAGTTCCAGATACGTGCGTTCGTTCGAAGTGCAACAGGCTATCGAGATGGACAGCGTGTGCGGCGTCAGCCTTCGGCTCGTGGGCGTGGAATCCACTCCGCCCGCTCTTCTCCTCAAGAGCGTCGCTGTGCAGACACAGGGATCGCCATTTGACTCGTTCGTACAGTCGTACGTGCACGTCCAACAGTTGTTTGCCGCCGAGTGTTCGGGCGGGGATCCACGAGCGTCGCCGGTCGCGATCGGGAGTGACTCAAACGGTTTCGCTGCCCGCTTTCCGTTCTCCCTCGCGTTGCCATCCGTTGCCCCTGGGGACCCTCAGTTCGCCGCTGGAGCTTGGGTGCCATTCCCCGACTACATCGATGCGCGTCGCGACGATGAGGATTTTCGTGCACGGGGTTGGGGGACCTACGGACAGTTCGCCGAGGTCATCCGAGCTATTCGGGATGTGGACGGACAAGGTCAGCAAGCCGTTGACGGACTGTTTCGAAGCGCGGAGGGTGTGCTGCAGTACTGGGAGGCATCGGAACGATGCGGGGCGTGCATCGCGAGGGGGCATTCTGTGGCTGAGTGTAGACGGCGGTCGGACTGCACTCCCGCGCCGCCCCCAGATCTCCTGTCTGCGTGTCGGCCTGAGGCCGTGGAAGACTCCGACGGCGCCAGTCCGTTTGCTGCGGGGGACTGCAGCGAACGTGATGGAAGTGGGGAATGTGATCCTCCAGTTGGGAGTTGCGAGTGACTCGCCGGCGCCGGACTCTGTTGGGCGTGTTCTTGGCCGCTTGTTGGGTCGCAGCGCCTCAGACTGCCTATGGTCAAGACTGCTCCGCATCCGACGAACTCGCGGACGTGAACTGTGCTGACTTTCGTGGGATGAGAGGTCGGTGCGCGGAGTGCATGGGGACGTCACGGTTCGGCGGAGCAGCCGACGAGTCGGCGGACGAGTGTGCACTTCGTGTCCAGGCGCACTGTGCAAGCCGCCGTGGTGAACCGATAGGCCCCGCTGCAGGAGGCATTCAGTATGACCGTTCTGCCTTGGATTCCGTTTGGCGTGGTTGCCGGGCCACCTCGTGTTCTATCGATCTCGGCGTTCAGACGGTTGAAGTCTACACAGACGGGCGATCGACGTTGTTCGCTTCTGGCGCATCGTACGAGCATGTCTGGCCGGAGGGTGGTTCGACTGTGCACGTCGTCGCAGTTCGACTGACCGTCCCCCAGTGGGTTCTCGCCAACGAGGGGGTTTGGGGCTGGGGCGGTTTGGCGCTATCCGTCGGCTACACGATTGGTGATCTGCAGAGCGGCGGAACGATGGGGTTCACGCTGCGCTACGCCGCCCCAAGTGGACTCGTGCGCGACCGCCGATACTTCGTGTCGGGCGAGACCATCCTGGGGGGCAACGACATGCCGTTCCTTGCGACACGAGGGTGGGGTGGCGCAGACCTGGAAGTTCATCCGCGAGCAAGGCTTGAAGTCGACCGGGATGTGCGACTCGACGTTGGTCTGGCCATTCGCGGCGGCTGGGTGTCAACGGGGCGAGGCGAGCCGGGCGTGGAGGGTATGACGCTGGCCGTCGCGGGCCGGATGGGAGTCCTTGCAGAGATGTTTAGACTCTATCTCGAGGTCGGCGTTTCGGCGACCGCGGTGCTTCCTTCGGAGGCCACTTTGCCTATTTTCGTTCAGCTGGGCGGGGTCTTGGAGGTGACCAGATGGGTAGAAAGAGACGCGTCAGACATCGAAGTCTCGCTGTTGCCAGTTCTGGGATTTGCTACCTATCCACTCGCTGCCTGGTGGTTCGGTGGTCTGTTGGGGATGGGCGTTGAAATTCGTGAGTCGCGCGTGCGGAGTTAGCGCACAGCCGTTCATGCTTCTGGCGACACTTGTGGTGGGGTGTGAACAGCGCCCTCCAGGTCGTCCTTTCGAGTTTGACGTCATGCCCGGTATGCCTAGCACCTGCGCTGGGATCGGCTCTCTGACTCGTCCTGGCGGGGTTTGCAGTGCTGTGGCGCTCGGCGGCGCGACGGTCCTCACTGCGGCTCACTGTATTCGCAACGAGCAACCGGCAAGACTTCGCTTTCGCATGCCTGGCGGAACCGAGATGGCGGTCTCTCGCGGCGTGTGGCATCCACGGTACGTGGCGGCGGGGACGCGGTACGATGTAGCCGTGCTTGACGTGCCGGGACTTGACGCTCCGGAAATGTCGCGGGCGGCTCTGCCCTTAGACGTGAGCGTGGTTGTGGTCGGCTATGGACTCCCGAATCCTGGGCAGCAGACTAGCGGGAGCATGTCAAGCGGGGCGACGCCGGGCGCGATTCGCACCCTCTTTCGTGACGAAGGGGACTCGGTGGCGTGTTACGGGGATTCCGGTGGAGGAGTGCTTGTTCCGGATCCCGGTAGGAGGAGCGGCGAGGGTGCTTGTGGTTCGCTGGCGGGGATTCTTGTCGATGCCGACCTTCGCTGTGTCGCTTGGAGTGTGGCTATTGAACTGACGGCTATTTCAGCGTGGATTCGATGCGCCACCAGCCAACTTCAAACAGAACCGAGCGGGTTCCGCGCCTCGTCCTGTGAACGGCCGTGCGTTGCACGCAATGCTGGAGGACTGGGATGCGCTAGCCGGTGACGTACACCCCATCGGGCCGTGAGTCCGTCGTCCGATCGCCGAGCTGGCCCGCGTCGTTGGTGCCCCAGCACACGGCTCGGCCGTCGCGCAGGACCGCGCATCCATGGTGTGGGCCGACGTCCATCTGCACGGCGCCCTGCGTGAGCGGCATGGGCGTCGTGCGGCGGTGGGCCCAGTCCCAGCCGCCCGTGCGGCCGTAGCAGGCGACTCGCTCCTCGGGGTCGATCACACACGTGCGGCCCTGCGCGTACTGACGTATCCGCTGCATGAAGACCGCCCTTGCGTGGCGGCTCGCTGCGCCGTCGAGC
>CAZCVE010000010.1:159635-206630 GCA_964502175.1 uncultured Sandaracinaceae bacterium | reverse complement strand
GAGTGACTGCTCGCATCGCGCGACGTGCGACTCGCCTCGATCCTGCCGGGCGCTTCGCGGATGACCTCATCGCGAACAGGCCGCTCGCGACGCTCGACGCAGCAGACGCCGCACCTTTCGAGCACTCTGCCGCCGTGCATCGACGCGACGCATCCCACGAAGCGCCGTCAGGTCCGCGGGGAGATGCGAGCACTGCGAGCGAGCAATCCGTGTAGGGCTCGAGGTGGTCGATGCCCGCCGCGTTGCGAGTGACTGCTCGCATCGCGCGACGTGCGACTCGCCTCGATCCTGCCGGGCGCTTCGCGGATGACCTCGTCGCGAGCAGGTCGCTCGCGACGCTCGGCGCAGCAGACGCCGCACCTTTCGAGACTCTGCCGCTGTGCATCGATGCGACGCATCCCACGAAGCGCCGTCAGGTCCGCGGGGAGACGCGAGCACGCCGAGCGACTGGTCCGCGCAGAGACGCAAGGTGGTCGATGCCCGCCGCGTTGCGAGTGACTGCGCGCGTCGCGCGACGTGAATCTCCCCTCGATCCTGCCGGGCGCTTCGCGGATGACCTCATCGCGAACAGGCCGCTCGCGACGCTCGACGCAGCAGACGCCGCACGTTCCGAGCACCCGACGCTGCGGATCGACGCGACGCACCCCACGAAGCGCCGTCAGGTCCGCGGGGAGAGGCGAGCACTGCGAGCGATCGGTCCGGTCGAGACTGCGACTTGCCGGCACCAGTTCGGGAGACCGCGCGTGGTCGACGCCCGACGCGATGCGAGTGACTGCGCGCATCGCGCGACGTGCGACTCCCCTCGATCCTGCCGGACGCTTCGCCGAGCCTCTCGTCGCGAACAGGACGCTCGCGATGCTCGACGGAGCAGACGCCGCATCTCCCGAGCAATCCGCCGCTGTGCATCGACGCGACGCATCCCACGAAGCGCCGTCAGGTCCGCGGGGAGATGCGAGCACTGCGAGCGACCGGTCCGCGCAGAGACGCCAGGTGGTCGACGCCCGAGGGGCTGAGATCACTGCTGGCGGTCGATGCCCGATGCGTTGCGAGTGACCGCGCGCGTCGCGTGACGAGCGACTCCCCTCGATCCTGCCGGACGCTTCGCCGAGCCTCTCGTCGCGAACAGGTCGCTCGCGATGCTCGACGGAGCAGACGCCGCATCTCCCGAGCAATCCGACGCCGCGCGTCACGCGACGCATCCCACGAAGCGCCGTCAGGTCCGCGGGGAGAGGCGAGCACTCCGAGCGACCGGTCGGCGCGGAGACTGCGACTGACGGCGCCCGGTGCGGGAGACTGCGCGTGTCGACGCCCGATCCGATGTGAGTGACTGCTCGCATCGCGCGACGTGCGACTCGCCTCGATCCTGCCGGGCGCTTCGCGGATGACCTCATCGCGAACAGGCCGCTCGCGACGCTCGACGCAGCAGACGCCGCACGTTCCGAGCACCCGACGCTGCGGATCGACGCGACGCACCCCACGAAGCGCCGTCAGGTCCGCGGGGAGATGCGAGCACTGCGAGCGACCTGTCCGCGCAGAGACGCCAGGTGGTCGACGCCCGAGGGGCTGAGATCACTGCTGGCGGTCGATGCGATGCGTTGCGAGTGACCGCGCGCATCGCGTGACGAGCACCTCCCCTCGATCCTGCCGGGCGCTTCGCCGAGCCTCTCGTCGCGAACAGGTCGCTCGCGATGCTCAGCGTGCTGTGAGATCCATGTGAGAGGAAGAACCTCCGCGTGTGCGCGTACCCTCGCCTCATGCGCGTAGCCCCGAGCCACGGCCTCTTGTTCGTCGTCGCGCTCCTGGGCGGCTGCGGCGAGAGCACGATGACCGAGGACGCGGGCGGCTTGGACGCGGCGGTCGACGACGCGCGGGCGAGCGACGACGCGCCGCGGCTGGATGCGACGGGGCTCGACGCGTTCGTGGTCGAGCCGCCGTTCGATGCGCCCGGGCTCGACGCGCTCGCTCTCGATGCGCTCGGCACAGACGCGCCCGGTCTCGATGTGGGCAGCCTCGATGTGGGCAGCCTCGAGGTGGGCAGCGCCGACGGGAGCGCGGACGATGCGTTCGGTCCCGATGCCTTCGGCGCGGACGCACACGCCGTGGATGCGTTCGGGATCGACGCGGTCTCGCGCGACGCGAACGGCGACGTGGGCTCGCGCCTCGATCGCTGCACGGCGGGCTGCGACCACCTCACGTCGTGCGGGCTCTCGGGCTGCGCGTCGTTCGGGATCGACTGCACGATGGTGGACGAAGAGAGGGCCTGCGTCGTCGACTGCTTGCGGGGCTACGCCTGTGGCGACGTGTCGGGGATCGGCTTCTCGAACTGCAGCGCCACTTGCCGCGCGCCCGTCGACGCGGCCTACCCCGACGTCTTCGCGAGCGACACGCGCGGCGATTCGGGGTCGGTCTCGGATCGATGCACCGCCGGCTGCGACTACCTGCTCGCATGCGGCTTCTCGACCTGCAGCACGCTCGGCGTCGACTGCACGATGGGCACGGAGAACCAGGCCTGCCTCGCCGACTGTCTGCGGGGCTTCGCCTGCGTCGACGTGCCCGGCGTGGGCTTCGCCTACTGCCAAGATCAGTGCGCGGGGACGGTCGACGCTGGACCGCCGAACGACGCTGGACCGGGACCTGCCGCGTGTACGTCCTGTGCCATGGCGAGCTGCGGCAGCGACCTCTCAGCCTGCCTCGCTGACGACACGTGCGAGGCGCTCGTGCTCTGCGTCTCGACGTGCACCGACACCACGTGCCGCGACGACTGCCTCACGCGTCACCCCGCGACGCCTGCGCTGCGTGATCCGGTGCTGTCGTGCCTCTGCACACGGTGCGCGGGCCCGTGCACGCAGGTCGATCCGTGCGCGATTCTCTGAGCCGCGTGGGCTAACGTCGCGGCGTGACCGGTCGACAGATCCTCCACGTCGACATGGACGCGTTCTACGCGTCGGTGGAGCAGCGCGACGACCCGAGCCTGCGCGGCAAGCCCGTGATCGTCGGCGGCCCATCGCTGCGCGGTGTGGTCACGGCGGCCTCGTACGAGGCGCGCCCGTTCGGCGTGCGCTCCGCGATGTCGATGGCCGAGGCGATCCGACGGTGCCCGCAGGCGATCGTCGTCTCGCCGACGTTCTCGAAGTACGTCGGCGCGAGCCGCGACGTGTTCGCGATCTTTCGGCGCTACACGCCCCTCGTCGAAGGCCTCTCGCTCGACGAGGCCTTCCTCGACGTCACCGCGAGCCGCTCGCTGTTCGGCGATGGAGAGACGGTCGCGCGTCGCATCAAGGACGAGATCCGCAGCGAGGTGAAGCTCACCGCGTCTGCGGGCGTGGCCCCAGCGAAGTTCATCGCGAAGATCGCGAGCGATCTCCGAAAGCCCGACGGCCTCGTCGTGGTGCCCGAGCACGAGGCGCGCGCGTTCCTCGCGCCGCTGCCGATCGAGCGCATGTGGGGCATGGGACAGAAGAGCGCGCCGCACGCGCACGCGTCGGGCTTCCACACGCTCGGCGACCTCGCGGGCGCGACCGACGCACAGCTCGAGCGCGCGTTCGGTCCGCACGGCCCGCACATGGGCACGCTCGCGCGAGGCGAGGACACACGCGAGGTGGAGCCGGAGCGCGAGGCGCAGTCGATCGGCGCGGAAGAGACGTTCGAGCGCGACCTCACGTCGGTGATCGATCTCGAGCGCGCGCTGCTCGGCCAGAGCCTGCGCGTGGCGCAGCGGCTCTTCGCCGAGGGCCAGTCGGCGAGCGCGATCAGCGTGAAGCTCAAGTACGCGGACTTCGTCGTGAAGACCCGCGCGATGCAGCTCACCGAGCCGGTGTCCGACACCGACGCGATCTTTCGCGCCGCGCGCGAGCTCCTCCGCCGCTTCGAGCTCGGCAAGAAGGGCGTGCGCCTCACGGGTGTGTCGATGAGCAAGCTCGGCCCGCTCGGCGAGGTGGTCACGCTGTTCCCCGACGCACGCATCTCGCGCGGCAACAAGCTCGAGGCCGCGCAGGCCGCCCTCCGCGAGAAATTCGGCGAGGACAAGGTCACGCGCGCCGCGCTGCTCGATCGTCCGACGCGCGGCATGGGCCTCGGCGAAGCGCGTGACGCGCTCGATCGCTCGGGCCGCACGCCCAGGCGCAGGTAGCCAGATCGTCCGCGGTGTCAGCGAGCAGGCCGCTGCTCGGCGTTGAACAATTCCGTGAGGCGCGAGCCGATCTGCAGCACGGCGACGAGGCTCGCGAAGAGCAGCGTCATGAACCACGCGTCGAGGTGCGCCCGCGGCGACACGAAGAGCGCGAGCACGTCGCGGGCGACGTGGTGCGGCGCGAGCAGCGCGTCCCAGCTGTTCCAGCGCTGCACGCGCCCGAGCCACACGCCGATGCCCGTCGTGAGCCACAGGAGCGCGGCCGCGCACCAGCTCACGAGCTCACCGCGACGCTGCGCGATGCGCTCTCGGAAGGCCTCGGAGAGCACCACGGAGAGCGAGGCGCCCGCGATCGCCGCGGCACCGATCAAGGTCGTGCGATACCAGTGGAGCGCGCTCGTTCCTTCGCCGTGGATGTGCTGCAGATCGGTGATCAAGTAGATGGTGTTCGGGAAGAACAGCCACGCGAGCACGGCCGAGCTCGCGCAGGCGAGCGGGCGCTTCTTCTGTTCCGCGTGGAGCGCGTGCGCGGCGAGCGGCACGGGCACCCACGCGAGGAAGAGGTTCCACCCGAGCCACAGGCGATGGTTCGTCCCCGACAGCCACGCGCCGCAGAGGATCACCGTCATGAGCACGGCCGAGAGCACGAAGGGAAACGGAAGGCGCCGCATGCTCGCGATCGTCGGCGATGGATGTGGCGAAGTCGTGGCGCGCGGGCGGAGCTTCGAGGGAGACGCTTCGCGCGACGAGTCCATGAGCTCGCCAGACGCGCCGCCACATCTTCGCCACGAATCCTCCTCCGCCTTCCCATCGCTCGGGCGTGGAGCCGTCGCATGCCGATGAGACACCGGGGGCGGAGGTGCACATGGCAGAGCTCGAGATGGCCACGACGGCGATGAACGGCCGCGTGGCGCAGGGTGTGGAGGATCGCGTCGAGGATGGGACGAGCGCGGGGTCGGGCTGGGCCGAGCGCCTCCTGACGCTCGAAGGAGACGACCTGGCGATCGCGCGACGGCTCGGCGTGGGGCTCGGGCTCTCGTGGGTCTTCGCGGCCAGCGCGGCGGCGGTGTCGGGGGCGTGGACGGCGACGCTGGGCATGCCGCTCATGCTCGCGCTGGTCGGCACGCTCGGGGTGCCGTCGGTCGTGATCGGCCTCGTGCTGTCGCGCTCCGACGTGGACGCGCGCGACGCAGCGCGGGCCGCGGTGCACGGCATCGCGACCTCCGGGCTCGTGCTCGGAGGGCTCGCGCCCGCGACGCTGCTCTACCTCGCGAGCTCGAGCAGCAACGTGATCCGCTTGCTGGTCCTCACGGCCAGCCTCGCGCTCGCAGGCGTCGTCGGGCTCGCGCGCATGGGGCACACGCTGCTCGCGTCGGTCGAGGGCGGAGGCCTCCGCGAGCGCATCACGGCGCACCTCTTGGTCCTCGGCTTCGCAGCGTTCAGCGGCGTGCTGGCGCTGCGCCTCTGGTGCTCGCTCGGCCCCGCGCTGCTCGGTCACGACACGATCGCGCTGCTGATCCTCGAAGGAGGTCTGTGATGCGCGCCGACCCCGAGTGGGTCTCGCTCCTCCGCGATCCCGGGGCGATCGCTGCGCGCTGCGTCGAGGAGCGCGAGCTCGGCTCGCTCGCGCGAACGGCGATGACGTGCCTGGTGCTCGGCGCGTGCGTGCTCGGCGGCGTGCTCGGCACGTTCCGCGGCGGCGCGCAGATCCCGCTCGCCGCCGCGAAGCTCCCGCTCGTGCTGCTCGCCACGCTCTCCCTCTCGGCGCCCGCGTTCTATGCGCTGGCGAACGCGCTCGGGAAGAGCTGGTCGTTCCGCACCGTGGTGTCGCTCTCGCTCGCCGCGTCTGCGCGCGCGGCGCTCGTCTTGGCCGCGCTCGCGCCGCCGCTCTGGCTCGCGATCGATCTGGGTCTCGGCTACCACGGCAGCGCCCTGGCGGCGGTGATGGTCGTCGCGATCGGTGGGGCGCTCGGCGTGAGCATCGTGCTGCGCGCCCTCGGAGGAACGCTCGCTGGCCTCACGAGCGGGCTCGCGTGCGGCGCGGTGTTCCTCGCCGTGCTCGCGCAGGCCGCGTGGATCTCGCGGCCGTTCTTGTTGAGGCCGCGCGCGGGGAACATCGTGGTCGTCCGCTCGATCGAAGGAACGTTCCTCGACTCCATCGCGGTGTCCACGCAGTCGGCGCGCGGCGTCTACGCCGAAGACGACGTCAGCGAGGCGCCATGACGCTCCTCGGACTGGCCGTTCTGTACGTCCTCGTCGGCACTGCGTTCGGCTGGAGGGCGTGGTCACGAGGCGCGAGCAGCGGCTCCAGCGCCAGCGGCTGGGGCGAGCGCTGTGTCTCGACGCTGCTGGCGACGACGCTGTGGCCGCTCTGGGCTCCGTTCGTGGTCGAGGGTCCGCGCAAGCTCCCTGTCGAGCGCGGCGCGAGCGCGATCGGCCTCGAGGTGCGACGCGAGATCGACGCCGCGCGCGCGACCTGCGTGCAGTCGGGCTTCGATCCCGTGTTCTCGGAAGAGATGGCCGAGCACCTCCGCGCCGAGGTCGAGCGCTCGGTCGCGCGGGTGGCCGATCTCGAGCGCACGCTCGGCACGCCGCACTTCGATCCGGGCGCCGCGGAGGCGCACGTGAAGACGCTCGCGGGGGAGACGGATCGCGGACGGCTCGCGAGCGCGTCGCTCCACGCGCGGAACGTGAGCCGCATGCGCTCGCTGCTCGAGGCCGATCAGCAGGCGCTGCGTGATCTCGTCGAGCTGCTGCGCGCGCTGCGCAGCCAGCTCGCCCTCGCCCGCTTCGTCGGCAGCTCGGAGGCGGACGCGTCTGGTATCGTGCGAGACGTGTGGACGCGCGTAGAGGGGCTCGGAGCGGTGATCGAGCCGGACACGGACCTGCAGACGCGAGACGAGGTGCGCGGATGACGGAGAGCGCTCGAGCGCGTGCCACGGCAGAGGTTCGGAGCGTGCTCGTCGTGGACGACGAGAGCCGCATCCGCGAGGTGGTGCAGTACGCGCTCGAGCGCGAAGGGTTTCGCGTGCACGGCGCGGGCGACCTGCGCGACGCGCGCTTCGCGATGACGCAGCGCACGTTCGACGTGATCGTGCTCGACGTGATGCTGCCCGACGGAGACGGGCTCGCGCTGTGCCGAGAGATCCGCCAGCGGCAGCGCACGCCGATCCTGTTCCTGTCCGCGAAGGGCGACGAGATCGATCGCATCCTCGGCCTCGAGCTGGGCGGCGACGACTACGTGACCAAGCCGTTCTCTCCGCGCGAGCTCGTCGCGCGCGTGAAGGCGGTGCTGCGCCGCGCCGAGGGCAAGGACGAGCGCGAGCCCGAGAAGCGGAACCGCCTCGCGCACGGCGCGATCGTGATCGACCTCGAGCGACACCTCGTGCTCGTGCGCACGGAGGCGCGGGCCGCGGGCGAGGTGGTGACGCTCACGCCGACGGAGCTCGGGCTGCTCGCGTCGCTCCTCGAGCGGCCGGGCATCGTGCTGTCGCGCCACCAGCTGATGAAGCGCGCGTACACGTACGACAACCTCGTGACCGAGCGGACGATCGACACGCACGTGCGGCGTGTGCGCGCGAAGCTGCGGCCGTTCGGGATCGATCCGATCGTGACGGTGCACGGCGTCGGTTACCGCGCCTATGACCCCGCGGATCCGAGCGGCGACCCCGCGGATCCGAGCCGCGTGGAGGACGGCGCGGAGACGCCGTGAGGGAGACGTCGTGACCGACTCTTCCGGAGCGAGCGCCACGCGCCACGCGGCCGGCGAGGAGCGCACCTTCGTCCAGCGACTCGTCGGGCTCGCGAGACGCGCCGCAGGCAGCCTGCGCGTGCGCCTCCTCCTCGTGAACCTGCTCGTCTTGCTCGTGCCGTTCGCGGGCCTCGAGTTCGCGCGTGTGCACGAGCGACAGCTGCTCGAGGCGCTCGAGCGCGACATGCGCGATCAGGCGGTGATCGTCCGCGAGGTGCTCGCGCGCGACTCGGCGAACGGCACGCTCGCGGCCGACGCGATCCGCCCCGTGCTCGTGTCGTCGGCCGCGCGCACGCGGACGCGGATCCGCATCCTCGATCGCACCGGGCAGGTGCTCGTCGACTCGCACGCCGAGGGTCCACCCGAGGGGCCCGAGCGTCCCGCGCCCACGGTGCTCCCGAGCTCCGTGTACGCGCTGTCGGATCCGCTCCGCGAGAGCGCCATCGTCCCCGCGCCGTGGCCGGACGTGCCCGAACGTCGCGAGGTCCGCACCGCCCTCGCGGGTCGCCCGGGCTCGAGCACGCGCGTCCGCGACGAGAACCCCTCCGTGATCCTCTTCGTGACGGAGCCCGTCCCCAGCGACGACGGCTCGGTCGCGGGCGTCGTGTACGTGACGCGCTCGACGCAGCCCGTGATCGAAGAGCTCTATCGAATCCGTCGCAGCCTCACGCGGCTCATGTCGCTCGCGCTGCTGCTCACGTTCCTCGTCACGCTCGCGCTCGCGGTCTCCATCACGCGCCCGCTCGGCGTGCTCGCGCGCGCGACGAGGCGCGTGAGCGACGGCGCCGACGTGGAGATCCCCGTGGTGGGCACGGGCGAGATCCAGGAGGTGTCGTCGGCGATGTCGGCCATGTGGCGCGCGCTCCGCGCTCGCCTCCGCTACATCAGCGAATTCACCGCGGACGTCGCGCACGAGTTCAAGAGCCCGCTCACCTCGATCCGCGGCGCGGCGGAGCTCTTGCGCGAGGGCGCCGACGCCGAGCCCGCGGTGCGCGAGAGGTTCCTCCGCAACATCGAGCTCGACGCCGATCGGCTCGACCGCCTCGTGTCGCGCCTGCTCGAGCTCTCCCGCATCGACACGTCGAGCGAGGCGTTCGCGGACGTGGATCTCGACGCGGTCGTCGCGCGCGTCGTCGAGCGCACGCGCACCGAGGAGCAGCCCGTCGAGGTCATCGGTCGCTGCGGGCACGTGCGCGGGCGCCCTCTGGATCTCGAGCGCGCGCTCTTGAACCTCGTCGAGAACGCGCTCCGTCACGGCCCCGACAGCGAGCCCGTGGTCGTGCGCTGCGCGACCGACGGCGCGCTCGTGAGCATCGCCGTCGAAGACCGCGGGCCGGGCGTGGCCGAGGCGCTTCGTCCGCGCCTCTTCGATCGCTTCTTCACCACCGAGGCGGGCGAGCGCGGCACGGGCTTGGGCCTCGCGATCGTCCGCAGCGTCGCGGCGGCGCACGACGGAACCGCAGAGCTCGACGCCGCGTACACGCGCGGCGCTCGCTTCGTGCTGTCCGTGCCCGTGCGTCCGCTCCCCGATCGAAGGTGATTGGCGACGCTGAGGTCAGCGAACTGCCAAGGTCTTGCCCTGGACGATGCTGCCGCGACCGGGCTCGGCCTTCATCGGGCCGATGCGGATCGTGACGAGGCCCGAGCCAGCCTTGAGCCCGTCGAGCGTGACGTTCGCGCGGTGGATGCCTTCGTAGAGCGGCTGCTTGCCGCGCTTCTCGTCGGGATCGGGCAAGAGGCCTGCGTGGAGCTCCACGGCGGGCACCTCGGCGCGGAACGACGCGCCCTTCTTCTCGAGCCGCGTGCTGGTCGCGCCGATGCGCACGTCGCCCGCGGCGACGAGACCCGCGAGCACCGCTTGGCCCGCGACCTCGACGAAGACGCCCTTGCTGAGGCCGCCGAGGTTCGCGAAGCCCACGACGACGTTCAGCGTCGCGCCGCTCGCCAGCGCCCACACGCTCGGCGACGCAGCCTCCGCCAGCGTGAGCGACGGTGCGCCCGTGGCGCGCGGACGCGACGACGAGATGATCGGAGCGATCGTCTCTTCGTCGTCTTCGTCTTCGCTCTCGGTGTCGGACTCTTCTTCGTCTTCGATGCCGAGGTCGTCGTCGGTCTTCTTCTTGGCCTTCGCGCCGCCGCTCACCGCCTCGAGCAGATCCACGTTGGGCGCGCCCGCGACGATCGTGACTCGCAGCGCGGCTTCGCCATCCGAGACGAGCACCGCATCGCTCGCGAACGCGATCGACGCCTCGCCCGCGCCGAGTCCGGGCAGGCCGTGCTTGCCCTTGATCTCGAGGTCCGAGAGCCCGAGCTCGAGCAGGACGGGATCGCTCGATCGATCGAACACGAGCACCGAGGCTCCGAAGAGCATCGGCGGGCTCATCGCCTGCGCGACCGACTTGCCGATCTTGCTGCGGTGCGCGAGCACGCGACCGTCGAGCGTGAAGTGGAGGAGCGCCGACTCCTTCGCGTTGACGACGATCGTGACGAGCACGCCCTCGGCGGTGCGGACCGGATGGATCGACGCGTCTTCGTGCGTGGGCATGCGGAGCGCCGCTTGGATCGCGGTGCCGTCCGGCGACATGACGAACACGACGCCGTTCTGCACGGACGCGCCTGCGACGCCGTGCGGGCTCTTCGTGAGCACGACCGAGTCGAAGAAGCGACCGCCGTCCTTCTGCGGATGACCCGGCGCGACCGCCGCGAAGAGCTTGGCCTTGTCGGCGCCCTTGGCCTTCTCGGGCCACGTCTCTTTGCCGGCCTTCCACACCGAGCCCGCGGGCCACTCGACCTTCACGGGCTCGGGGAACGCGAGGGGCGCGGCCGCCGCGAGATCCGGCGCGCGACCGTCGACGACGCGGAGGCACGCGCCGCCGTCGTCGCCCTCGAGGTGAGCGCAGACGAGCACACGACCTTCGCTCAGCGAGACGGCGTCGAGCACGCGCACGCCGAGCGGCTTGGCGTCGCGCACGTCGTCGACATCGAGCGGAACGACGCGCACGCCGCGGCCTTCGCCGATCCACGCGTGAGAGCCGTGCGCGACCGCGAGCACGCGACGACGTGGCAGTCCGAGCCCGCCCTTCTTCGGCGGCTCCTCCCACGCGATGCGACGCGGCGAGCCACCGCGGGGGTAGATGTCCAAGAACCCCGGCCTGAGCACCATGTCGGCCGAACCGTCCGCGTAGACGCGCATCGCTCCTCGTCCGCCGCCCGTCGGACGTCGGCGGAGGGCGGTTGTAGCAGGGTCCGGGCGCTAGGCATTCAACGCAATGCGGCCAGGCCGAACGGACTGTGCGGACCACCGCACTTCGCTCTTTACAGGAACGGCGCGGCTCAACAGAATCCCGCGACCCGTTCGACGCGGTGCGGCATCCGCACCCACAGGACGGCCGGATCCGCTGCCTCCTGCTGCCCCCACACCCAACGCACTTCGAGGGGGGAGGCTCAACCGGTTCGAGGAGAAGCCATGGCGAACGACACGCTCACCATCACGGACAACCGAACGGGCAAGACCTACGAGGTCACCGTCAGCAACGGGACCATCAAGGCGATGGACCTCCGTCAGATCAAGGTGAGCGACGAAGACTTCGGCCTGATGACGTACGACCCGGCGTTCCAGAACACCGCGTCCACGTCGTCGAAGATCACCTTCATCGATGGCGACAAGGGCATCCTGGAGTACCGCGGGTACCCCATCGAGCAGGTCGCAGAGAAGGCGAGCTTCCTCGAGGTGGTGTGGCTGCTCCAGAACGGCGAGCTCCCGAACGCCAAGCAGCTCGAGGGTTTCCGGAACCAGGTGACGATGCACACCATGGTTCACGAGAACATGCGCGAGTTCATCGACGGGTTCCGCTACGACGCGCACCCGATGGGCATCTTGCTCTCGACCGTGGGAGCGCTCTCGACGTTCTATCCGGAGGCGAAGAACGTCGGTGATGCGGCGAACCGTCGCATCCAGATGACGCGCCTCGTGGCGAAGATCCCGACGCTCGCGGCGTACGCGTACCGACATCGCCGAGGGCTGCCGATCGTCTACCCGGACAACGACCTCAGCTACGCCGGCAACTTCCTGAACATGATGTTCAAGATGACCGAGGCGAAGTACCGCCCGAACCCGGCGGTGGAGCGCGCGCTCGACGTCCTCTTCACGCTGCACGCCGATCACGAGCAGAACTGCTCCACCTCGACGATGCGCGTGGTGGGCTCCTCGAAGGCCGATCCGTACAGCGCGCTCGCGGCGGCGGCAGCTGCCCTCTACGGCCCGCTCCACGGCGGCGCGAACGAAGAGGTCATCTACATGCTGCGCAAGATCGGCAGCAAGGAGCGCATCCCCGACTTCATCAAGAGCGTGAAGGGCGGAGAGGGCAAGCTCATGGGCTTCGGCCACCGCGTGTACAAGAACTACGACCCGCGCGCGAAGGTCATCAAGCGCCTCGCGGACGAGGTGTTCGACGCGATCGGCAAGAACCCGCTCATCGACATCGCGATCGAGCTCGAGAAGATCGCGCTCGAGGACGAGTACTTCGTGAAGCGCAAGCTGTACCCGAACGTCGACTTCTACTCGGGCCTCATCTACGAGGCGATGGGCATCCCGCTCGACATGATGACGGTGCTCTTCGCGATCGGCCGCACGCCCGGCTGGCTCGCGCAGTGGGAAGAGCTGCTCAACGACCCGGAGCAGAAGATCGCGCGACCGCGCCAGGTGTACCTGGGACCGACGCGTCGCGAGTTCGTGTCGATCGACAAGCGCTGACGTCCTGACCGCTGCTCGAGGTCTGGGAGGGCCGCGCGGACCCATGAGGAAGCCATCCTCGTTGGTCGGCGCGCCCACACGTGCGGGGGCGTCGCCCACAGTCTCGGGCGTAGCTCGGCGTTGATCTCCAGCGGTTCTTTGGGATCGGGGAGACGGTGCGGCGTGGAACGCTTCTTGGTCCTCTCCGAGCGCAGGAGGACCGATGAAGACGACGATCGGGATCGTGGTGCTGGGCGTGAGCGTGATGGCGGCGGTGGGTTCGATCGGGTGCGGCGAGGAGGATGCGTCGGACGTGCGGCCGTACACGGACACGGCGGGTCGCTCGTGCAACGTCGACCTCGAGGACATCAGCATGACCGCGACGTGCGACGTCGCGCCGAGCTCGCTGATCAGCTGCGAGGCGGAGCGTGAGGCGGCCATCGTCGTGGACGACGGCTACGACAGCGACACGCGGATCTGGACGCTGCGGAGCTGCACGGCATGCATCGATCGTCCGGCACGCCGCACATACGTCGGAGACTGCGCGCTGGTCGAGTGTGTCGAGGACGCTGACTGCATGAAGGCCAACTACATGTGCCGCGGCGGCGCGTGTGAGCACGACTGACCCTTGCCTGACCACGACGACCCTTGCTCAGAGGAGACGCTCGCTCCTCTGAGCACGCTAGGCCGACTCAGCGCGCCGTGGCTCTCACGTGCGC
Source organism: uncultured Sandaracinaceae bacterium (assembly GCA_964502175.1). Lineage (GTDB taxonomy): Bacteria > Myxococcota_A > Polyangia > Polyangiales > Sandaracinaceae > JAFLCL01. Next base: position 193,299 of record CAZCVE010000010.1, on the reverse strand, counting down.
GGCGAGCCGCTCGAGCCCCTCGGCCGTCGTGATCGGCGCGCGGTAGCCGAGGTCGCGCTCCGCGGCCGCGAGGCTGTACCAGTGCGCCGTGCCGAGCTGCTCCGCGAGGAAGCGCGTGAGCGGCGGCTCGTTCCTGCGACGCGCCACGCGCCACGCGAGCTCCACCGCCGACCCGAGCGCCTTCGCGACCGGCAGCGGGATGCTCCTCGGCTGCACGTCGAGGCCGTGCGCCCGCACGAGCCCGAGGATCAGCTCGCGCGACGGCATCGGCTCGCCCTGCGCGATGAAGTACGCCTTGCCGCCACACGCCGCGTCCGGCGCGAGCCGCTCCCACGCGAGCAGGTGCGCGTGCACCGCGCTGTCGATGTGCGTCGCGTCGATCTTCTTGTGGCCACCGCCCACGAGCACCAGGCGCCCTGACTTCGCGCGATCGACCATCCGCGGCGCGATGTTCGTGTCGCCCGGTCCCCAGATCAGGTGCGGCCGGAGCGCGACCGTCGAGAGCGCGTGGCCCTTCTCCGTGCGCGCTCCGTGGGCCGCGAGCACCTCGCGCTCGGCGATGCCCTTGGTCGCCGGATAGTGCGTCGCGTGTCGGTGCGAGATCGGCGTCGACTCGTCGATGCCTTCTTGATCTCCACCCGCGTGAACGATGCTCGGCGAGCTCGTGTAGACGAGCCGCGACACGCCTCGCGCGCGCGCCTCCTCGATCACGTTCCGCGTGCCGATCACGTTCGCGCGGAAGTACTCGTCGTACGTGCCCCACACGCCCGCCTTCGCGGCCACGTGAAAGACCGTCTCGACGCCTTCCATCGCGCGCGCCGTCGCAGCCCGGTCGTCCATCGCACCGAGCACGTTCTCCACGTGCCCTTCCCGCTCGAGCCGCGTGAGGCGCTCACCCTTGGTGCGCTGGAGCGTGCGGACGCGGTGCCCCCGCCTGACGAGCGTCTCGACGAGCGCCCCCCCGAGAAAGCCCGACGCGCCCGTGACCAGGATGGAGATCGACGCGCTCATCGGATGCCTCGTGCTTGCTGTTGGATGAGCTCGTCCCAGCTCGTCCCGAGCCCTCTCGCGAGCTCACGCTCGCACCGCGCGCGCAGCTCCTCGCGATGGATCTTCGCGTTGTGCCGCGGGTCGACGGGGAAGCGATCGAACACGAAGAAGCGCTCGATCACGCCGCCCGCGCCGCTCCGCAGCGACGCGTCGACATACGCCCCCGCGATCGACGGCAGCTTCGCCGGCAGCGGCTCGATGCAGAGCGTCGGCACCACGCGTCCATTCACCACGGGCCCCACGAGCGCGCTGCGTTTCACGTGGCGGTGTGCGTTGAACGGCCCCTCGATCTGCTCGGTGAACCACGTGCGCTCGCCCGCGATCACCCGCTGCGACTTGCGCCCCGCGAACCAGAGGCGTCCCTGCTCGTCGAACGCGCCGACATCACCGACGCGGTGGAAGAGGCGTCCGTCCGGGCCACGCATCTTGTGCAGGCGCGTGTTGTCGTCGTCGCGAAAGTAGCTCTCCGTCACCTGCGGACCCGCGACGCAGATCTCGCCCACCTCGCCCTGCGCGACGCGATCCTCGATCGTGAAGCCGTCGCGCGGCGCGTCGGTGATGCGGAGGATCTCGACGGTCGCGCTCGGCACCACGCGACCCACGCACACCCCGCGGCCCGCGTCCGTCAGCGCGCGTGTCTCGTCGAGCACGGTACGGTGATCGATCGTCGCGATCGGCAGCGACTCGGTCGCGCCGTACGGCGTGTGGATGCGCGCGTCCTTGCTCAGCAAGCGCTCGAAGGCCTCGAGGATGCGCGGGCTCACGGGCGCGCCTGCCGTGATCACGCGGCGCAGCGTCGGAAGGAGGGGCCCCGAGCTCGACGCGACACGCTCCGCTGCGTCCGTCGCGACGCGATCGAGCAGCGCAGGCGAGCCGAACATGTTCGTGATCCCGAAGCGCCGGATCGGCTCGAGGATCTGCGAAGCGCTCACGCCGCCGGGCTTGGTGAAGTCCATGCGCGGGATGACCGTGGTCATGCCGAGCGCCGGATCGAAGAGGGCGAAGAGCGGGAACGTGGGCAGATCGATCTCGCCGGGCGCGATGCCGTACATCGTGCGGATGCCCTCGACCTGCGCGAGGAAGTTCCCGTGCGTGTAGACGGCGCCCTTGGGCACGCCGGTCGAGCCGCTCGTGAACAGGATCGCCGCGACGTCGTCCTCGCTCACCGGCGCGAGGCGCTGTCGACCTCGCCGCGCGCCGCGGAGGCGCAGCTCTTCGAGCGAGACCGCGCGCTCGCCGCCGCTGCCGAACACGCGAGGAAAGCCTCCCACCACGACGTTCGTGCGGATCGACGCCTTGCCCCAGCCGAGCGCGCGCCGCGCCACGTGCGCGCGCGGGATGCCGATGAACGCGCTCGGCTCCGCGCGCGCGAGACACTTGCCAAGGCGCTCGGGGCCCATGCCCGGATCGAGCACCACGGGCACGACGCCCGCTTCGAACATGCCGAAGACGAGCGCGAAGAACGGAAGCGACGGCGGCACCATGAGCACCACACGATCACCGCGCGCGATCCCCACCTCGCCGAGGCCCGCCGCGTACTCCGCCGCGAGCGCATCGAGCTCGGCGTAGGTCAGCTCGTCGTAGTCGAGCGCGTGCGCACCCCGCATCGCGTTCGCGATCGACTCCGCCGGCGAGAGGATCGCGCGCACGTCTGGCTGCTCGCGCGCCATCCGCGGCAAGTGCGCGGCGACGTTCGCGACGTCGATCTGCGGGCTCCGGTGCACGTCCACGCTCACGGCGGCGAGCCTAATACGTTGGTTCGGAAGTTCGATCCCCGTTCGCCGCTCCGCTATCGATCGTCTCGCGTTCGTGCCTGCTCGATCTGCGACTCCAGGCGGCTGACTCGATCTTCGAGCGCCTTCACGCGCGCCTCGAGAATCCTCTCTCGCGCGCTCACCGGCGCGGCTTCCTCCGCGCGCTCCGCAGTCACCGTCGCGTGCGCAGGGCGCGCGAGGTCAGGCATCGCCTCGGGCGTCGACGCCGCGGCGCGCGGCGCAGGCTCGTCCGTGTCGTCCCACGGATCGTCGCTGAGATAGACCGAGTCGCGCTCCACGTGATCGAGGTACTGACGCGTGGGGTCGAGGCCGCGCATCACCGACGGCTGGAGATCCGTCGGACCCTGCCGCACGAGCGGCACGATCGGGATCTCGTCGACGAGGCCCTCGTCGAGCGGGCTCAGGATCGCGCCAGGACGGCTGAACGCGATGCGCGGCCAGTTCGCGTGCGGCACGACGGGCAGCGCGTAGTGGCTCGACGGATTCTTCAGCGCGCCGTCCACCGCGCGACCGCTCCGATCGGCGGCCCACTGCCACACGCGCGCCCAGTCGCGCGCCGCGACGAGGTGTGCGAGCGGCAGGATGAGCCGGAAGCGCGGGTGCGACTCGGTGTGGGACCACGTGGAGTGGACCAGATGGAAGTAGCGCGCCCACCGCTCGGACGCGTCCTCGATCCGCGTCCCGTCGTCATGATCGAGCACCAGACACGACAGGTGCGTGACGTGCTCGCCGCCGCGCTTCTCGGCGCCCGGCACGTAGAGCGTCGGCGACCACACACGCAGCTCGCCCTTCGCCTTCTTCCGCGCTTCTTCTTCGAGCCGCAGCCCGGTCGCCTCGACCGCCGCGACGGGATCGCGCTTGGCCGCGCGCGCTTCGTCGGCAGCCTTCACGAGCCGCACCTCGATGCCCGCGCTCGTGTGGAGGCCCGCCTTCACCCGCGTCGTGGCGCGCCGCACGCGCGCCATCTCGCGCTGTGCACGCGCGAGCACCTCGGGCTTGAGCTCGAAGCGACGCAGCGCCGCGACGAGCTCCGGAAGCGTGACGACCTCCTGCACGGGCATCGTGTCGAAGACACGTCGGAACGTCGTCACGGGAAAGAGCACGTCGGACATCGGGTCGCCGCGTCGAGCGCCGGAGGCGCGGGGAATCAGAGCCGGCAGTCGCTCAGCGTGATCTCCACGAAGCCCGCGGCCGTGTCGGGATCGGTGAGCTCGCGCTCGAGGCCGGTGCCGTCGATCGTGCCGAGGCCCGCGCAGCGCACCTCCAGCGAGACGTCGCGCGTCGCCTCGTCGATCGACACTCGCTGCACCTGACAGGGCGCGTCGGCGCTCGGCGGGTTCGCGCTGCACGGGCCGCGCAGCGAGATCATCTCTGCGGACTCGAGCACGTCCACCGAGCACGCAGCGCCGCTCACGCGGCCGCCGGTCGGGCTCGTCAGCACGCCCGAGATCGCGACGCCGAACTCGGTGGGCATCTCGAAGCGCACGTCGAGCTGGCGGTCGGCGCCGACCAGCGGCGCGTCGCACTCGACGAGCGCCCCACCCTCGCCGTTGTCGACGTCGAGCGTGCGCGTCGGGTTGCCGGTGCAGTCCATCAGCGCGTCGCAGCGCACGCGCCACGACGCGGTCACGTGCGCGATCGACGCGGGGCCCGTGTCCGTGCGCACGCTCGCGTCGCTCGTGCCGAGGTTGCCGCCGCATCCGCTCGCCGCGAGGCCTACGCAGATCGAGACGCCTACCGTCAGCGCGGCCGCCATGCGAGCGCCCAGGAGACCCGTCGTTTCGTCGATCGTGCGCAGCATCACGCGACGCTACCACTGCCCTCTGCACGTCCGCACCCACGTCGCGCGCGCGCCACAGGACGCTGCTCGCGGGCTACGCGAGGAGCTCGTCGATCGTTCCGCGGCAGAGATCGGGCTCGCCGAACGTCGGCAGCCGATCGGCCCCCACGCCCATCGCGCGCGCGAGCGTCAGGAAGAGCTCACCGTGGTTGTGACGACCCGTGTACGTGGCCTCGTCGTCGAGCACGAAGTGCTGGTTCGTGCGCAGCGCGCCGCCCGCGGATCCCGCGTAGAGGTACGGGAGGCCGCGCGCGTACTGGTTGCCGTCGCGGATCGTCCACGCGCCCACGCCAGCCTTGAAGGTGTGGAGGCCCGTCGTCATGTCGCTCGTGTGGAGCAGGCACGCGTTGTCGAGCAACGTGGAGCCGCCGGACTCGAGGCGATCGGGCGAGTCGAGCTCCTCCGCGAGGTGCGCGAAGAGGCCCATGAACACCTTGTGGAGCGCCACGGCGTTGCCGATGCGGACCTCGTCTCCCGGGAACGCGTGCGAGCCCTCGCCGTGCGGATCGGCGTGGATGCGTCCGTCGAGCGCGCGCAGCGTCTCGAGCGGCACGCCGTCCGAGTGCCAGAAGACCGAGACGTTGCGCGTGATGTCGCACGCGAGCGCCATCGCGATGAGGCGGTGCGCGAGGTGCACGTTCTCGATCCACGAAGGCCCCTCGAAGCGCAGGTCGCCGTTCGGACGATCCGGCACCGTGCACGCGCGCCGAGCCGCGTCGAGCCCGAGCTCGATCTCGCGGATGGCCGTGTAGTGCGACTCGAGCTGCTCGCGGTCGCGGCTCGAGACGCGCGAGCGAAGCGACTCCATCTCGCCGCGCGCGTGATCGAGGATCGACGAGCGACGACGACGCGTGGCCTCGAACGCGGCCACGTCGGTCGACGCATCCGCGAACAGCGTGTCGAAGAGCGAGACCGCGTCCTCGATCGCCGGCACGTTGCCCACGCTGCCGTCCGGGTTGAGCTTGCTCGTGAGCGCGCCGCGGCGACCGACCACGAGGTGCTTGAGGCGCGTGCCCGCCCAGTTGTTCTCCGCGATCACCGTGTCGATCGAGTCGCCGCCGGGGCCCCCGAAGATGTCGAGGTTTCCGTCGGAGCACTCGCGGTGGCTGCTGACCGGCACCTCGCGATCGGTGCCGTCGATCCACTTGATGCAGCGGAACGTTTCGTTGCGCTGGAAGCGCGCGGTGAGCGCGTGGTTCTCGCCGCACGGGTGGCTGCCCGAGCCTTCGTACTGCGCCTGCGCGCTGTCCATGCTCACGCCCGTGAGCACGCTGAGCTTGCCGCGGCTCTTGAGGCCCTCGAGCGGCTGCATGATCTCGCGGAGCGAGAAGCCCGAGCCCGTGCCGTCCGGCGTCCAGTGCGAGGGGATCGTGCCCCAGCCGCGGTGGAACGTGATGAACCGGCGCGGCAGGCCATCGGCCGCGTGCGCGATCGGACGCGGCAGGGCCTCGAGGAAAGGCAGCGCGAGGATCGCGCCAGCGGTGCCGCGGAGGAACGAACGTCGAGAGACACTCATCGGCTTTCTCCTTCATCGGCCGTGCGTTCTTCGACCGGCGCGGTCACGAACGCCTCGGAGGTCACGAGGGTGAGGACGGCAGCGTCGAGGCCGCCTCCGAGCAGATCGCGCGCGACGAGCGGGATCGCGATGCTGCGTCGCGACGCAGTGCCCGCCACGCCTGCGCGGCTCTGATCGGTGCCGAGCGCGTACTCGGTGAGGTGCTGCGCGAGGCAGTCGGCCACCACGGGGCTGCCCGCGAGCGCGGCGGCGAGGTCGGTGATGGACTCGTACTCGCCGTCGAGGACGCGATCGCCCGAGCCGATCACCTCGGCCGAAGGATCGACCGCGCGGCCCTGCTCCATCGTGCGGAAGCGGCCAGCGCCGTCGAAGTGCTCCATCGCGAAGCCGAGGCGATCCATCTGTCCGTGGCACGCGCCGCAGCCGGGGTTCGCGATCAGCTGCTCGTGCCACGAGCGCGTCTGCGCGGTGGGATCCTCCGTGGGCGCGCGCATCAGCGCGTCGGGCGGCGGGCTGCCGATCACGCCGCAGAGGAGGCGGGTGCGCATCCAGTGGCCGCGCAGCGTGGGACCGAAGCGCGAGCTCGGTCGCGAGTGCATCGCCTGGAACGCGGCGAGCGTGAAGATGCCGGAGGCCTGGCGCGGATCCTCGGCGGCGCGCGCGCTTCCGTCCTCCGAGCCGAGGTGCGGCAGCGCGACGAACGTCGCGAGCTCGGGCGTGAGGAAGCGATCCCGCGACGTGAAGAGTCCGTCGAGCGAGCCGTCCTCGCGGGCCCAGTGGATCACGAAGCGGTGCGCCTCTTGGCCCATCTGCGCGCCGAGCCCGTCGTGCCACTCGGGGATGCGCGAAGGATCCTTGGTGACGCGCTCGACGTCTTCGAGGCCGAGCCACTGGTCGAAGAACGTGACGAGGAAGCGATCGAAGCGCAGGTCGTCCATCATGCGCGTCGCCTCGCGGCGTACGCCGGCGTCGCTGTCGAGATCACCGCGCGCGGCGGCGTCGAGGAGCGCCTCGTCGGGGCTCGAGGCCCAGAGGAAGAACGACAGACGCTCCGCGACCTCGAAGCCCGAGAGGCGCGTGCGCGCGTCGACGCTGCGACCGGTCCCGTCACGACCAGCAGCGTCGCTCCACGCGTAGAGGAATCGCGGCGAGAGCAGCATCGCGGCGATCGTCGTCGTGAGCGCGGTGCGCGGATCGTCCGACGCTCGCTGCGCGTCGTAGAGGTCGCCGAGCGCGCGCACGTCGGTCTCGGCGAGCTCGCGACGGTAGAGGCGCGGGAGCGCACGGCGCGCGAAGGCCTCGACGCACGCGCGTCCCTCCGCGTCGACCGAGCAGCCCACGGCGGCGTCGCTCGACGCGATCGCGCTCGCGGTGCGGGTGAGCGATCCCTCGGCGAGCTGGAGCGTCGCCGAGGTCACCGACTGCCCGCCGGCGAACGTCGAGTAGCGGTGCGCGACGCGCGACGCCGGGATCGTCAGATCCTGTCGACCGAGCACCGGCATCACGTCTTCGAGGACGTTCTCGAGCTCCACCTCACCGAGCGCGCGGATCGGCGTCGCGCCGCGCTCGACCTCGGGCTCGGTGGACTCGGGATCGACGCCCGGCCCACGGCCGCCCCAGGTCGGGCCGGCGTCGAGCGAGCCCGTGCACGCGGAGGTGAGCAGCGTGGTCGCGGCGAGGGCTCCGGCGACGGTCCGCGGTGAGAGGCGAAGGCGCATGCCCAACCGTTCAGCAACGCGCGGGCCAGGGCGCCATCACCTCTCAGACGCCCACGAAACAGGGCGAACCGTGAGATCGTTGGCCTCGCCCGCGCGCGCGAGCGCGGAGCCGTCGGCCGGGCGCACCCGGCCATGGCGGGGTCCACCCAGCCATCGTCCCGAGGTCTCCACGCGCGCGCTTGCGGCCGTGAGCGCGCGTGACAGATCCGAGCCCCCCATGACCGCCGAGCTGGCACGTCCCGTCGCGCAACCCGTCGCCGGCTCCCCCGCGAGCGGAGACGAGCTGCCGCGCCGCTTCGGCCGCTACCAGCTGTTCGATCGCATCGGCAAGGGAGGCATGGCGACGATCTACCTCGCGCGCAGCGAGAGCGAGCTCGGCGCCGAGCGGCTCGTCGTGGTGAAGCAGATCCACGACGCGCTCTCGCGAGACCCCGCGTTCTCCACGCAGTTCGTCGACGAGGCCAAGCTCTGCGCGGGCCTGCGGCACGCGAACATCGCGCAGGTCGTCGATCTCGGACGCGGCCAGATCGCGGGCGGAGACAACAAGAACGGTGAGCCCGGCGTGCTCTTCATGGCGATGGAGTACGTCGAGGGCCTCGACCTCCAGCAGCTCCTCAGGAACCTCGCGAAGTCGAAGATCCCGATGCCGCCGGAGTTCGTCTTCCACATCGTGCGCGAGACGCTCGCGGGCCTCGACTTCGCGCACCGCGCGACCACGACCACCGGCAGCCCCGCGACCGGGAGCGCGTCGGCGGCGGGCACACCGCTCGGCATCGTGCACCGCGACGTGTCGCCCTCGAACGTGCTGCTCTCGTTCGAAGGCGAGGTGAAGCTCTGCGACTTCGGCATCGCGAAGGCGTACGGACGCGCGGGCGAGATGGGCCTCGACGAAGGCGACGCTGGCGAGAGCCATGAGGGCAGCGCCGTCGACGCGAGCACGACCGAGAGCGCCGATCTCGGCGCCACGCGGGTCGTCGGCAAGAGCGCGTACATGTCGCCCGAGCACGCGCGTGGCGAAGCCCTCGACGCGCGCGCGGACGTCTTCGCCGCGGGCATCCTCCTCTGGGAGATGTGCGCGGGTCGCCGTCTCTACAAGGGCTCGGAGCTCGAGATGCTCGAGCTCGCGAAGGGCGCGTCGATCCCGCGCCTGCCGAACCGTGGCCTCGCGGGACACGACGAGCTCCAGGCCGTGCTCGATCGCGCGCTCGCCGCCGATCGCGACATGCGCTTTCCCACGGCCAAGGCGATGCTCGACGCGCTCGACGGCTACCTCGCGCGCCACCGACTCGTGCCTTCGCAGCTGCGCTTCGCGGCGTTCATGACCGATCACTTCGCCGAGCAGGTGGTCACCGAGCGTCGCGCGCGTGAGCGGGCCGCGAGAGAGATCGCGACGAACGAAGGCGCGAATGCCGCGGCGAGCGCGTCGTCGCCTGCCTCCGCGAGCCACGTCGTCCCCACGCCCAAGGCGAGCAGCGAAGCGCGACCGCGCTATCCGCGCCCGGACGTCGAGCCTGGCGTGATGGATCAGAAGACGGTGCTCAAGGCCGCCGCGTACGTGCCGCGCGAAGCCCCAGCCGCCGCGCCGGTCGCGTCTCCTCCCGCCGCGGCAGCTCCTGTCGCCTCCGCGAGCGCAGCCTCGACGCCCTCGACGAAGGACGTTTCCAAGACGCCCGCGCCGATCGCGCCGAAGACGCCGCCTCAGTCGTTCGACACCGCGCACCTCGGCGTGGCCGCCGTGATGCTGATGGTCATCGCGATGATGCTCGGCGCCCTGCTCTTCTACCTCGTGACCCGCTGACGTCTGCGTCGAGGACCGCGGGAGGCACGCTCGTGCGTGCTACCGTGCCCTCGCATGGAAGCGCGCGATCGCCGCGAGATGACGCACGAGGAGTACGTCGCCCTCGAGCGCACCGCGTTCGAGAAGCACGAGTACGTGAACGGGCGCGTGTACGCGATGGCTGGCGGCTCACCCGAGCACGCCAGGCTCGCAGCGGCGATCTCCGCCGAGCTTCGTGCCGCGCTGCGGGGCCGTCCTTGCGCCGCGTTCACCTCGGACCTGCGCGTTCGGATCCTCGCGACGGGTCGCAGTACGTATCCAGACGTGTCGGTGGTGTGCGGGCAGTTCGAGCGCGCGCCAGGCGACGAGGACGCGGTCACCAACCCCACCCTCCTCGTGGAGGTCTTGTCCGACTCGACGGAGCACGACGACCGCGGCGAGGAGTGGGCCCATTACCAGCGCGTCCCCACGCTGCGCGAGTACGTGCTCGTCAGCCAACACGCCCGCCGCGTCGAAGTGTTCAGCCGCGACGAGGCTGATCCGCGGCTCTGGCACTACCGCGAGTATCGCGATGGCGCGCGCGCCGCGCTCCCCGGGCTCGGCGTGGAGCTCGACGTCGACGAGGTCTACTCCGATCCCCTCAGCGCGCGCTGACACGCCTCGCAGAACGCTGAGCCAGGCCGAGCGCGCGTGCGATCTCGCGCTGCTTCGTCGGCGGCAGTGCGGCCGCGGCGGCGCGCAGCACGAAGTGCGACACGGACGCGTAGTCTTCGCGCTCCGCGGGAGACAGCGCCGCGAGGTGCCGCTCCACGGCGTCGGCGTCGCCTCGCGCGATGGGCCCGGTGAGCGCTGCGCTCGCGCCCACGCGCTCGACGTTGTCGGCCACCGATCGGAGGAGGCTGCCGAGCGCACGCTGCGCCTCGATCGGCCTGAGCGCTGGATCGCCGGTGACGAGCAGCGACGTGGCCCGCTCCGCGAGCGCCGCGGCGCCGTTCGCCAAGAGGGCCAGCGCCGCGTGGTAGCGAGGCCCGTGGAGCGCGCGCACGATCGGCCGCGCGCCGAGCCTGCGCGCGAGCTGCGTGAAGACTCGCGTCGCGCGCGCGTCGCCCGCGAGGAGGAACGTCGCGCGGAGGACCTCCGTGTCGATCGTGCCGAACGACACGATCGGATGCGCGCTGGCCACGGGCGCACCGATCGCCGCGCACGCCGCGAGGACGTCGGGGGAGCGCGAGCCGCTCGCGTGCGCGATCGCAGGGAGCGCGCGCCGCGCGATCGAGCCGAGCCACGCCGCGAGCCGTCGATCGACGTCCGGGATGTGCGGATCGGGCACCGTGATCCAGACGGCGCGGGCGCGAGAGAGCGCATCGCGTGCGCGCGCGTCGAGTCGCTCGGAGCGTCCGGCGAGCAGCACGGCGGAGAGCCCCGCTTCGCCCGCGCGCCGTGCGAGCGCACGACCCACGCGTCCTCGCCCGACGATCACGAGATCCATCCGCGGTGGCTTCGCTTCGGCGCGCGGCGCGGGCTTCGTTCGCGCCTTGCTCGGCGCAGCGATCGCTCGCGCGGGGCGCGTGGTCACGGCGCGTCTCGGTAGAGGCCGTGCTCGGTGATGTAGGCCTCGACCTCGCGGCTCACGAGACCCGTGATGCTGCGGCCCTCGCGCACGTTCGTGCGCACCACGGTGGAGCTCGCGCCCGGAAGATCGAGCGGCGCGTGCTCGTGCTCGGGAGCGTCGTGACCGCCGCGTCCGATCACGAAGAACGGCGCGAGCGCGAGCACGCGCGGGAGGTTCGTCCAGCGCGAGGTGTCCTTCACGATGTCCGAGCCGACGATCCAGCGAAACGTCGCGCTCGGGAAGCGCGCCGCGAGCGCCTCGACGGTCCGGTACGTGTAGCTCGGCGCGGGGAGCTCGCTCTCGATCTCCGAGAGCGCGACGCGCGCGGGATCGAGCACGGAGAGCGCGAGGCGCGTCATCGCCATGCGGTGCTCGAACGAGGTCATGTCTTTGCCGAACGCGTGCGAGTGGGCGGGCACGATCAAGAGGCCGTCGATCGGCGCGACCGAGAGCGCATACGTCGCGAGCAGCACGTGACCGCAGTGCGGCGGATCGAAGCTGCCGCCGAGCACACCGATGCGCGACCACCGCGAAGGATCGGCGACGTCGCTCACGACACCGCCCTCACGACGCCCCTCTCACGAAGCCACCGTGAGGCGCGTGATCGAGGTCGCGAGCGACTCGCGCAAGACGGGCATGCCCGACACGTCGTAGACGGCCACGGTGAAGCCCTCGTCGCTCGACTCGAGGATGCCCACGCGGCCCGCGGAGAGCGGCCCCGGCGTGAAGAACGCGCGCTTGCCGAACTTGTTGAGCTGCGACTCCTTCGAGACGCCGTAGACGATCACGTTCGCGTTCGCGATGTCTTCTTCGTCGAGCACGGCCTTGTCGTGCACGAAGAGCACGATGCGATCGTCGAGCAGCTCGATCGCGCGCGCGGGCGGATCGGGCAAGCGCCGCACGTCGACGATGCGCCGCGCGCCCGCGTCTTCGGCGAGGAACTGCTCGATCGTGCGCGCGTCTCCCGAGCGGGCTGCGTCGAGCGCACGATCGAGGAACGTGCTGCCGCCGTCGAGGCCGACGTCTGCCGCCCAGCGCTCGAGCGCCTCCTCGAGGAACGCGCCGCTGCCGAGGAAGACGACCTGATCGGCCTCCGCGTCGCCGAGCAGGAACGAGGCGGCCTCGCGCAGCGTCTCGTCGTCGTCGGTCGGACCGAGGATGCCGAGCTTCCACGCCCGCTGCGCGCTGCCTCGTGGCTTGTCGTGTTCGTCCCGCATGGCGCGAGTCCGTCGTCAGCGCGCCTAGCGCGCCGCGCCCGTTGCCGCGCTGGCCCCCGCCGCCGCGTTGACCCCTGCCGCCGCGTTGACGGAGCGTCGTCGCGCCTCGAAGCAGGGCTCCGAGACCGCGAAGTGGAGGAGGGAGAGCGCCTCGGGAGAGCGACGCACGGCCGCCACGCGGGCGCTCACGTCGGTCGACTCGGTGGGCAGGCCGGCGAGCTTGAAGATCGCGGTGAGCGCGGCGGGCATCGATCCCGTGGCGAGCAGCGCGATGCGATCGCCGAGCTCCGAGACCGCCATCGGGAGCTTCGCAGGGTCGTACTCGGGCGCGCCGACCATCTCGAGCACGAGCGGGCCGACCTCCTCGAGGACCTTGCGCGGCGCGACCTTCGCGAGCCGGCGCCCCTGCTCCTGCACGAGGCCGGGGTCGAGGCCGATGGGCTGGTACGACGAGTCGAACTGCTGCGCCACGTACGCGAGCATCGCGGCGAGCTCGTGCGGCGGCGCGCGGAGCACGCCCGAGAGACCTGCGCGCGCGACGCACACGGTGCGCGTGACGAGGAACTGACGCTCCGTGTCGGGCGCCGAGAGGATCTCGCGACCCACGAGGATCGACGGCGGCTGCGCCGCGAACGGCACCGCGAGACGCGGCGACGCAGGGGCGACCCAGAGCTCGAGATCCGGCGCGCCGAGCCACTGACCGACCTCGTCGAGCACCTTCGCCGCGGCGGGATCGCGCGGCGCGAGCTTCTCCGCGCGGTGGCTGCGCGGATCGAACGCGAACGCCTTGTCGAGGTAGGGACCGAGACGCCCGAGCGCCTCGCGCACGCCGCTCGGGAGCGCGGCGGGGGCCACGCCGTCGGCGACCTCGGGGGCGCGCAGGATGTCGTGGCAGGCGGGCGCGCCACCGTGCTCGTCGACGAGCTTCGCGACCTCGACGTCGACGATGCCGAGCGAGACCGCGGCCGTCGCGGCGGCGCACGCGGCGTCGTGGCGACCGCGCCAGCCGAGCACCTCGACCAGACCAATCCATGCGGCCTCGTCGGTGAGGTCGGCCGCGAGCGCGTGGCGGAAGTCTTGCGCCGCGCGGTTGAGGTGCATCGCGAGCGCGGTCTGTGCCTTCTGTCGGCCGTAGAACTCGGCCAGGGCGCGCAGCGTCTCGAGATCCGTCGGGCCCGCGCGGCGCGTGGTCTCGAGCGTCTGCTCGGCGCGACGCGTGTCGCCCGCTTGCTCGTGGATGCGCGCGAGGCCGAGCCGGTGGGTGCGCGCGCGATCCGGATCCATCTCCACCTTGAGCAGCGCGTCGAGCATCTCGATCGACTGAGGGAGCATGTTCTCGCGACGATAGAGCTCGGCGAGGCGCTCCATCGCAGGCGCGTCGTCGGGCACGAGCTTGAGCACGCGGCGGTACGCGGCCTCGGCGCGCTTCACGTCCGGGATGTGGCGGTCGTAGATGTTCGCGAGCTCGAAGAAGATCCAGCGGAGCTCCTCGACCTCACGGCGCAGCTTCGCGAGGCGGATGAGGGCCTCGGCCGCGCCTCGGTAGTCCTCGTCCGCGAGGCTCAGCTGCGCGAGCTTCTTGAGCGCGCCGAGCTGCTCGGGCGAGCCCTCGACGGTGCTGTGCTCGAGCGCAGAGCGCAGGGCCGCACGGGCGCCCTCGAGATCGTTCGCCGACTCGCGGAGGCTCGCTTGCGCGAGGTAGAGCGTGGCGGCCTGCGCGCCATCACCGCCCGCGGCGAGACGTCGCGCGACGAGCCCCGACAGGCGCTCCTTGTCGCCGCTGCGCTCGAGCGCCGTGCGCAGCCGCTCGAAGACCTGCGGGAACGTCACGTCGGCCTTGGAGGCTTCTTCGAGGGCGGCCACGACGCGCGTGGGATCCGTGCCCATCTCGTCGTGCGCGTCTGCCGCCGCGACGAAGAGGCGCGCCTTGCGCTGCGGCGAGCTGGCCGCACGCGCCGCTTGCTCGAGCGCCGAGGCCGCGTGTTCCTGATCTCCGGCGCGCGCCGCGAGCAGCGCGACCTCTTCGGCCAGGAGAGGATGCTCGGGCGCGCCCGCTTGGAACGCGCGCAGCACCTCGAGGCTCTCGGCCGCAGCGGCCGGCGTCTCCACGAGATCGGCCGCGAGCGCGTGCATCGCCGCGCTGGCGCGCTCCATCGGGGCGCTGAGCGACTCGGCGACCTCGAGGCCCGCCTTGCGCGCGAGCGCTCGATCGCCGCGACGCGCCGCGATGCCCGCGGTGCGACGCGAGAGCCACGCGTCACCCGACACCGTGCTCGCCGCCGACAAGAACCTCGACTCGAACGCCTCGGAGGCAGGCGAGCGCAGCGAGAGCGTGTACGACTCGCGGAGGTACGCGGAGCGATCACTGGGATCAGCGACCTGCTCGGCGATCGCGAGCGCGATCTCGTCGAGCCGCGGAGTCGCATCCGCCGCGGCCGACATGCGCGCGCGCTCGGTCGCGCGCAGGACGGCCAGGTCGCCGTGGGCGTCCTCGAGGCTGTTCACGGCGACGACGGGCCGTCGACTCTCGTCGAGGCGTGCCGCGCGGCGCGCAGCTTCGGCGCGCGCCTCGTGGGCGATCGAGCCTGCGGTCGCGGTGTCGTCGGCGCCCGCCAACGGACTGCCGAGCACCATCGCGGTGTGCACCGAGAGCGCCGCCTGCGATGCGCCTGCGCCCGCGCGCGAGCGACGCTCCGCGACCTCGGGCGGCACGGTCTCGCCGTTGCCGGTCGCGTCGCGCCAGCGCATCAGGTCGAGGATCGGATCCTCCGGCGCGTCGACGGCCGCGCGCGCGAGGAGCGCGCGAGTCTGCTCGCCATCTCCACCGGCGAGCGCCGCCAGCGCGGCGCGGACCAGCGCGCGAGCGCGCGCGCTCGGATCACGATCGATCGCCGCGTACCGAGACAGCGCTTGCGCGCGGAGCGCGGGTGCCTCCTCGCGCTCGGCCATCATGGCGAACAGCGCGGCCGCCGCGAGATCCTCGCTCTTGCTCGAAGCCAAGCGCTGGCCGGCCTGCGCCGCGTCGAAGCCGACGAGCGCGCGCGCGCTCTCGCGAGACGCGCGCGCAGCCGCTTCGCCCGACGCGCTGGCCGCCTCGTCGTGCCACGCCTGCGCCGCGTCGACGGCCGTCTCGGCGGTGAGCACGCGGGCGCGCGCCGTGGCCGCGCCCGGCATCGCGCCGTACGCGTCGATGGCCGCATCTGCATCGCCCGAGAGCACGCTCGCGAGGAGCAGGCCCGGCGCGCGCGACGCCGTGGACGCGCCTTCGCGCGCCGCGCGACGCAGCCCGACACGGAGCGCCTCTTCGCCGCGACGATCCTCGGCGCGCGCGGCGAGCGCGTCGAGCCGGAGCACGTCGGCGGTCGCAGACGCGTCGCCTCGCTCGGTGGCCTGCTCGAACAGATCGGCCTCTTGCGCGATGCCGCCCGGCTCGCGCGCGAGCTTCGCCGCCACGACGAGGGCGCCTTCGGTCTCGATGCGGAGCGCGCGCTTGCTCGGATCGAGATCCGCGAGGCGCGCGCGCGCGGCCGAGACCGCGCCGATCGTGGAGTCCGCCGAAGCGGCCGCGCGAGCGAGCGCCTCGGCGTCACCGAGAGACGCCGCACCGCGCGAGGACAAGAGCAGCGAGCCGCGTGCGAGCAGCGCAGCGCGCTCGGCGCCCTCGAGCTGAAGCGCGAGACGCTCGGAGACGATCGCCTCGTCGGGCGCGTTGCGACGGATCGCGCCCTCGAGCGCGATCGCGAGCGCGAGCTGTCGGTGACCTTCGCGGCCGAGCTGGCGCGCGGCGTCCTGCGTGGCCTCGTCGTCTGGCGTGAGCGCCGTGCGCTCGATCACCTCGAGCGCGCGCGCGGCCTCGGCGGGCTCGTCGTCGAGCGTGCCGCCGAGCGCCTCGAGGATCGACAGCCTCACCTCGGGCTTGGTCTGCACGGCGAGCGCGCGCAGCGCGACCGCGGGCTCCGCGAGCATCGCGTCGTCGAGCGCGGTCTCGGCGCCGGGACGCTCCACGGCACGCGCGGCGGCGTTCGCGAGGATCCCGCGCACCAGATCGCCTCGGCTGGCGGCGCGCAGCACGCCATGCGCGCCCGCGGTCGACGGCTCCTCGGACGCGAGCGCGAGCGCGACGATCGAGGTGAGGAGCGTCGGCTGTGCTTCGTACGCAGAGCGAGCGGCCGCGCTCGCGCGCGAGAGATCTCCAGCGCGCGCCCACACGTCCGCCGCGGCGGCCCAGAGCACCGCGCGCTCGCCGCGCTCGCTCTCGTCGAGGAGGGCAGCCTCGCGCTCGAGGAGGCGCGCGACGGACGGCACGTCGCGCTTCGCCGCCGCGACGGCGCGGGCGAGCCGCACCGCGGCGATGCTCGTCGGATCGAGCTCCGCGGCCTCGGCGGTGAGCAGCGCGACCGTGTCGCTCTCGCCGAGCTGGAGACGAAGCTCCGCGGCAGCGAGCAACGCGCGGGCACGGGCCTTCGGGTCGGGCTCGGCCGCCTTCGCGTCGCGCGCGATGGTCTCGAGCATCTCCGCGCGCGCCGACAGCGCCTCGGGCTGCCGACCGACGAGCGGGAACACCTCGCGTCGCGGCTTGCGCGATCGCACGGTGCGGCGCGCGGCCTGCGCACCGCGATCGGTGCGCGCGGACACCTGCGGACGAGAGGCTTCTTCGGCCGCAGGAGGCCCTGCAGCCGCGGGAGCAGCAGCCGCGGGAGCAGCGGCCGCGGGAGCTGGAGACGGCGCGGCCGCAGGCTGCGTCGGAGCGGCGGGAGCGTCGCCGTCGTCCCCGAAGAGCTCGTCGCCCAGCGAGGTCGACGACGTTGCAGCGGGCGCGGCGACTGCGGGCTCCTCGACGGGATCGTTCACCGCGTCGAGCTCGGCGCTCGAGGTGTCGATGTCGATGTCGGGCTCGTCGTCAGACGGCGCGCCGATCGACTGCGCGGGCTCGGAGAACACGGGTCCCGCCGACGCAGGCGGCGGCGCGGTCTTGGACGTCGAGCTCGCGGTCGCGGCGGTCGCAGCACCCGCTCCCGCAACCCCGCCGACTCCGGTGGCCGCACCGAGCGCGCCGAGCGCGGCGTCGAGCTCCATGTCGAGATCATCGAGGCTCGTGGTGGCCGCGCGCGGCGGCTCGACGCGCGGCTCGGGAGCGCGCCCGGGCTTGCCGACCGGGGAAACGGCCTTGCCGATCTGCGGAGCGCTCTTGCTGAGCGGGGGAGGCATCGGCGTCGGCGCGTTGTGCGTCTCGGGGCTGGCGGACTCGCCGAACAGGATCGCGTCCAGCGCATCGGTCTCGCCCGACGCGTTCGGCGACGCGAGCTGGCTCGGAACCGGCGCCGCGGGCTGAGACTTCGCGGCCGAGAGGCTCGCCTCGAACGACGCGAGATCCTCACCGAACGAGTCGCGCGCGCGATCGATCTCCGGTCGCGAGACGACCGGCTTGGGCATCCCGCCTGGCTTGAGCAGCGGCGACTTGGGACGCGGCGGCGCAGGCACACCAGGCCGCGGGAGCGCGGGCACGCGCGGCGGGGCCTTGGGCGCAGCGGCCGTCCTCGGCACGTCGGCCGGGTAGTGACGCGTGTCGTCGTCGAGGTTCGCGAGGAGGTCGTCGAGGTCGAGCTCGGGGCTCGTCGGACGCTGCGTCGGGCGCGGCGCTTCTTCTTCGTCGCGCATCGCGGGAGGAGGCGCGGTGGGACGCGGGATCGACGGGATCTGCGCCATGACCGTCGACTCGTTCGAGCCGTCGTCGTCGGCGAACGACACGTGCTTCTGCTGCTGCCGGAGGCGCGCGATCTCCGCTGGATCCGGCGGCTGGTACAGCGCGCGTGCGGGCGGCGCAGGCGGCTTCGCCAGCGGCTTCTGCGGCATCGGCTTCGCCTTCGCCTCGGCCGATCCTTCGACGTCCTTCTCCCAGTCCGACAGCGCGTCGTCCCAGTCCAGATCGAAGGCGTCCTTGTCTTTCTCGTCGGTCAAAGCAGGAGCTCCACGGGAACTTCGAACAGGGAAGACGGGGACCGAGCGGCGTCGACGCGCTCAGTCGGGTGGGCGCCACCCGAAGACGGCGCGCGCCGCGATCACGTCGCTGCGCAGCCACTCGCGCGCGAGCTGCGTGGCCGCCTCGCTGGTCGCGATGGCCTCGGGCTTGGCGGTGCTCGAGGTGAGCGCGCCGAGGCCTCGCGCGAGATCGCTCGAGACGAGGACGGCCGCGCGCACGAGGCGTCCTTGGAAGTCGCGGGCCCACGTGGTGAGCGAACGACCGTCGCCGATCGCCGCGACCAGCTCGCCCACGCGCTTGCTCCGCTTGCTCGCAGGCTTGCCGAGCGAGCGCGCGAGGTCGGCGAAGCCGTCGCGCGTGTCGATGCCCGAGAGAGGCGCGCCCGCCGCCGCCGCCGTGGCCGCGATCGCCACCGCGACCGCAGGCGCGCCGCCGCGCGCACAGCGCATCGCGAGCACGGGCAGCTCGGAGCGGACACCCGCCGCGAAGTAGGCCGCGTCGTAGGCGAGCATCTGCGGCGCGCGCACGCCTCGACCGAACGCGTAGAACGGCCTGCCCTTCGAGGCGCCGCCCGAGAACGACTTGCCGTCGCCCGCGATGTAGACGTCGCCCGCTGCGCCGAGCTGCGAGGCGATCGCGTGCACGATGTCCGCGCCGATCTCCCCCGAGCCCCGCGGCTTGAGATCCTTGCTCGCCGCGCCGAAGGCCGCGGGCTCGAGCGGCTCGATCTCGGCGATGACCTCGCACGCGATCTGTGCGAGCTCGTAGAGCGCATCGCGTGGAAGCGCGACGAACACCGGAAGGCGAGCTTCGTCCACCGGGCGAAGGCGCGGCAGCTCGATGGGGCTCGCGCCGCTGGGCGCGCCCTCGAGCGTACGCATGAGCTCCTGCGCCGCCGTGGAGAGGCCCCAGTCGCCCGCGAGACGCGAGACGCGCTCGATGCGCGTGAGGTGATCGAGCGTCACTGGGTAGCTGCCAGCGCGGAGCGCGATGGACACGCCCTGCACGCGCTCCTCCGCGTCGCCTGCGACGGGGATCTCGGCGAGCGCCTCGGCGGCGTCGACGTCGTCGGCCTGCGCGTCGAGCGCTTGGCGGTATGCGTTCGCTGCGTCTTCGAGGCGACCCTGCCGACGCGCCAGCTCGCCGAGCTTGCGGTAGGCGGCCGCGCGCTTGGCCGGATCACCGGCGCGCGCCGCCGCCTCGACGTGCGCGCGCGCCGCGTCTTCGAGGCGACCGCTGCGCTCCGCGAGCGACGCCATGCGCTCGTAGACGACCCGGTCGGCCATCTTCAGCTCGGTCTCGATCAAGGACAGCTCCGCGAGCGCGCCCGCCGCGTCGCCGAGCTTCTTGTCGAGGAACTCCGCTGCGCCGAGGCGCGCGATGCGGCGCTGGCTCATCGGCGCGCTCTCGGCCGACGCGAGCATGCGCAGCGACTCGACCGCTTCGTCGAACGCCTCTCGCTGCACGTGGATCTCCACCTGGAGCGCGAGCCCGCCGATGTGCTCGGGCTCGAGCAGGAGGAGGTTGTCGAGCGAGGCGAGCGCGTCGTCGGTCTGACCGAGGCCGCGGAAGAGGCGCGCCTGCTCGTAGAGAAGCGGCGCGAGCACGTCCGGATCGTCGAAGACCTCCGAGCGCGCGTTCACGAGATCGAGGAGGCCTGCGTCGTCGCCGCGCTCGGCGAGCAGATCGTGGAGGCGCGCGTACGCGATGTCGCGCTGTCGATCGATCACGAGCGCGCGCCGACAGCGATCCTCGGCGCCCTCGACGTCGTCGATCTCGTCCATGAGGACGGCCGCGGCCTCTTCGAGGAGCTGCGCCTGGAGCTCGCCGGTCACGCGCTGCGCGAGGAGGTCACACGCGCGCACCACCTCCGGCCACACGCGCGCCTCACGGGCTGCCACGCGGAGCGCGTCGACCGACGCGACGTCGTCCGGTCGCGCGTCGACGAGCGCGGCGAGCTGTGTGACGACCTGATCGCCTCGACCCGCGGCGACCATCCAGCGCGCCTGCGTCGCGACGACGTCCGCCGGCGCGCCGTTCTGGGCGTGGCGCGCGTGCGCCGTCGCGAGCTCGGCCATGTCGCTGCTCTCACCGCGCAGGAGCGCGTCGAGGATCACCTCCGCCGAGACGAGGGCGCCGTCGGGGCGCACCTCGACGTCGAGGTCCTCGAGGGCCGCGACACGCAGGAACGAGTCGTCGTCCATCTCGCCGCGGAGGAGCGCGACGCGGAGCGCGTGGGACGCGAGCGCATCGGCCGTGTTCCCGGCGCCGTCTTCGTTCATCAGCTCGTCCGCGAGCGCGAGCCACGCGCCCGCTGTCCCGCCTCGCACGCCCGCGAGCGGATCGGTCGGAAGCGCGAGCACGTCGCCGAGCTTCGCGCGACCACGATCACGACCTTCTGCGGAGATGCCCGGCAGTCCCGCGAGGGCCAGCGCCGCCTCGGTGCCCACGGCGGCCGAGCCCACGAGCGCCGCGAGCGCCTCCTCGCGACCTTCGACGGGGCCACGCAGCGCGGTGAGGAGCGTCCACACCGGCGCGTCGAGCCCACGCCGCGCCTCGGCGACCGCGGCGAGGTTGCCCTCGCGGATCGCGAGGCGCGCGAGCAAGTGACGCGCGTCCACCGCAGCGCTCGAGGCGATCGCCTCGCCCGCGCTTCGCCGCGCGAGCTCGTCGTTGCCCTCGATCTCGGCCACGTGCGCCGTCGAGCTGAGCTGCGCCGCCGCGGCCTCGGGCGAGCTGCCAGACGCCGACTCGCGGAGCGTGCGCAGCACGGCCTCCACGTCGCCGCGCGCACGACCCACGTCTTCGAGGAGGGCGCGCGCGTACGCGTCGGTGCTGCTCGCCTCGAGCGCCTGAGCGAGCACGGTCTGCGCGCCGTCGAGATCGCCGTGGCGCACGAGCGCTCGAGCCTGCGCCGCGCGGTGTGCAGCGACGAGGTCAGGCTGGGTGGAGGCCTGCGCGAGTCGTCCGTGCGCCTCCGCGACGAGCGCGAGATCGCCGCTGCGCGCACCCACGACGCACGCCATCTCCGGGGCCCACGCGGCGCAGGCCGGATCTTCGAGCGCGGCCTTCACGAGCGCCGCGCGATCCACGTCGGGGCGACCGTGCGCGAGGTGGAGCGCCGTGAGGCGCCAGACGCTGCGCTCCGCGGCGCGCTCTTCGTCCGTGGGCAGATCCGCGAGGAGGTGCGGCGAGACCGTCGCGAGCGCGCCCTTCGCGCCGACGGAGATCGAGAGCAGCGCGAGGTCGCGCCACACCTCGCCGCCCACTGGCGTCGAGGGTCCACCGTCGGCGGCGTCGCGCGTCGCGAGCGCGGCGAACGCAGCGACCCGCTCGTCGAGCGCGTCGCGACGGCTCATCGCCGCCGCCACACCCGCGAGCTCGCGCAGCGCGTCGAGGCGCGCGTCGGTCGACGCATCGCTCTCGGCGCGGGCCTCGAGCTCTCGCGCGCGGCCCTCGAGCAGATCGGGCGGTGAGGTGTCCGTCATCACCAGCAGCGCGTGCGAGCTCGGCGCGGCGGCGCGCGCGGCGGCGAGGTGCTGCGCGGCGTCGTCTCGACGGCCCGAATTCGTAGCGGCTTCCGCGCGTCGGTGGTGGAGCACAGCAGCGAACGCGCCGAGCTCGTCGCCCGCGAGCGCGAGCACCTTCGCGCACGCTTGCTCGAGCACGTCCCACGCCTCGCCGTTCTCGGCGGCCTCCGCGCGCTCGATCCACGCGAGCAGGTCTTCAGGGGCCCGCGTCACCGCGCGCTCGCTCGCCGCGAGGGCACGCTCGGGCATCACGAGGCGCGCGCGAGCGAGCGCCGAGGCCTCGCAGTAGAGCGCGGCCGCGAGCACGTCGTTCGTCTCGGCCTCGGCGCGACGCTCGATGGCGTCGACCACCACGCCGAAGCGCCCCGCGGCGCGCGCGGCGCCGTCGAGCGCGGTCTGAACGCGCGCCGAGCTCGGATCCGCCTCGGACGCCTCGACCAGCAGCGCGAGCGCGACGTCGTCTGCCGTGCCTGGCTCCACCGCCGACTCGTGCAGCAGCGCGGCGCGGAGCTTGGGCGAGCGAGTGGCCTCGGCGCGTGCCTTGGCCGCCTCACGCGCGAGCGCATCGCGCCCACGGTGTCGCGCGAGCACTTCGATGATCGCCCACGCGCTCGCGCGGCCTCCCTCGGCCGCCGACAGAGGTCGCGGCTCGATCGCCTGATCGAGCAGCGCGTCGACCTCTTCGATCGCGCCGCCCGTGGCGAGCAGGAACATCGCGCGATCGAGCAGCGCGTCGGTGCGGCCCTGCGCGTCCGTCGCGCTCTTGTGCTCGGCGTCGTAGAGGCGCCCGAGGTTCTTGAAGGAACGCTTGCGCTCGAAGCTGTCGACGAGCGCGTAGAGCGGCGGCCGGAACGCGGGCTCGTGGTTGTAGCTGGCGAGGAGCTCGCGCGCGGCCGCGCCCTCTTGCGCTGGGTCGCGGAGCAGCGCCCGGCCGATCGCGTCGGCGATCACGGCCTTGCCCACCTTGTCCTCGCGCGCGTCGAGCTCCGTGCGCAGCTCGGCGAGGCGGAGGGGCTCGATGCGGGGCGAGCTGGACGTCGGTGGGATCGAGGCCCCCACGCTCGAGGGGTCGGAAGTGGGCTCGGAAGCACTCATGCAGCGCGCGGACTATACCGTCCACGCTCCGCCTTTTGAACCGCAGCGTTTCGGCACGCCCCCGACCCGCATCGCGGCCCGAAGGTCACGAGCCGAGGAGATCGCGGAGTCGCTCCAGCCGAGGGGTGACCGCTTCGCTCGTCACCCGCGCGTCGGACGCCAGCTGGGCGGTCAGGGCGAAGCGCTCCCAGCGCGCGAGCACCACCTGACGCAGCCCATGCACGGACTGGGCGTGACCGACGATCTCGCGCTGGTACTGCATCGCCTCTTCGCTCTGCCCCGCCTGCACCGCGGCGCGATGTCGGCTCGTGAGATCACGCCCGCGGCGCTCCTCGACCTCGAGCCACCGCATCGCCTCGTCCAGCCGCGCCGTCGACGCCGCGAAGCTCGGCGGCGTGGGCGTTCCCGGCGCCGCGGGCGTGGGCGCGGCGATGACGAGCGCGCGCCCCGCGGCGAGGGCGTCGTCGAGGCGCGCCGAGCCCTGCGTCGTCTCTTCCGCGTGATCGACGACGTGCACCTCGAGCCCCGCGACGACCTCGACGATGCGAAGGCGGTGGCGCGCGTCGACCTCGGACGTCGTCACCTCGACCGCGCCGTTGAGCACGCTCACGTGCGTGGCGCCGGACGTCTGCACCGACACGATCACGTCGCCCGCGCCCTGGAGCTCGATCGTGGCGGTCGGCGTGGCGATCCGGAGCGGCGTGCGACCGCCCAGGCCCATCGGCGGATCCGTCACGTGCGCGACGCCGCTCACGATCCAGAGGCCGCGGTCAGGCGCCTCGGCGAGCAGCATCGAGCCCGCCGACCACAGCGTTCCGCGCGCGCCGGCGGGCAGCTCGATCGTCGCGCGTCCCGGTCCATCGAGCGCCACGACCTGCCCCGCCTCGACCGGCGCGCCCGAGACGGCCGTGACGCGATCGACCGTGACGGTGCCCTCGATCATCCCGAGCTGTGCGGGAGGCAGGCGAGGATCGGGCTCACGCACCTCGTGCGACCCCTCGGGCACCTCGCGACCCGTCGTGGACGGAGGCGCTGACGTGGCGGGCGCCCGCTCGTGGTCGTCGCCATCGTCGCCGCAGCCGTGGGCCAGCACCGGCGCGACCACCAGACCGAGGCCCAGCGAGAGCCTCGCCGCGAGCGCGACGACAGGCGGCGCGACGCCCCTCGTGACGACGCGCGTCACACGTCGTCGTCGAGCGTGAGGGCCGTGAGGAGCGAGTCTTCGCCAGCGCTCTTGCCCTCGCGCGCCTCGCCGAGCTCGCGTGAGGTGTTGCGCAGGCGCTCCGTGAGCACGCCGAGGAAGCTCCAGAGCAGCTTCACCGCGATGCCGTGATCTTTGCGGATGATGTCGAAGAACTCGCGTCGACGGATCGACAGCAGCGAGCTCTCCTCGAGCGCGCTGACGTCCGCGCTGCGCGGCGCCTTGTCGACGAGCGCCATCTCACCGAAGTGCTGCCCAGGCCCGAGCTCCGCGATCGGCGCCTTGGCCGACTCCACGCGCACCTTGCCGGAGAGCACGATGAAGAGCTCGTCGCCCTCGTCGCCCTCGCGCACCACGAACGTGTTGGGCGCGAAGTTGCGCACCTGCGTGCTGTTCATCACGCGCACCAGCTCTTGGTACGTGAGGAACCGGAAGAGCGACATCTGGTGCAGCGTCTCGAGCTTGAGGTTCACCTCGCGCGCGAGGCGATCCATGCCGGACTCGGCGTCCGGCACCTTCACCACGATGGACGTGATGTTGTCCTTGCCGCCGCGCTCGTTCGAGAGATCGATGAGCTTCTGCGAGAGCTCTTCGTCGGGCGTCTCGCCGAACAGCTTGCCGAGCTCGGGCGGCTCGAAGTAGCCGTGGAGGCCGTCCGAGCAGAGGAGGAAGCGATCGCCGCGGAGCACGTCGAAGTCGAGCGTGTCGACCTCCACGCTCTCGTACACGCCGACGGCGCGCGTCACCGCGTTCTTGTACTGCAGCTGATCGATCTGCTCGCGCGTGAGGCGACCGCGACGCAGCAGCTCGTTGATGAGCGAGTGGTCCTCGGTGAGCTGGTGCACCGAGCCTTGTCGGTAGAGGTAGATGCGCGAGTCGCCGACGTGGGCGATGAAGCCGCGCGATCCGATGAGGAGGAGCGCGACGAGCGTCGTGCCCATGCCGCGCTTGGTCTCATCGGCCTGGCCCTCGCCGAACACGGCCGAGCAGCTCTGCTGCACCGCAGACTCCATGAGCCGCAGCACGTCCGTGCGCGTCGTCGCGCCAGTGCCTCGCTCGAAGTCGAGCAGCGCCTCGCGCTGACCCAGCAGCACCTCGCGCAGCGTGCGCGCGGCCATGTTCGAGGCCACCTCGCCGGCGGCGTGTCCGCCCATTCCGTCGCACACGACGAAGAGCTGGAGCTTCTTGTCGACGAGGAAGCTGTCCTCGTTGTGATCGCGCACGCGCCCGACGTCGGTGACCGGCCAGAAGCTGAGGGCCTCCGTAGGAGGCGTCGACGTCGGTGCGGACATATGGGGCGACGGTCGTACTCGATGGCACGACGACGGGTCAACACGCGGTTGCGACCGAAACCCGAAGAGCCGACCCACCTCTCGGCGGATCGGCTCTCCTCGCGCCCTCGGGGACGCACACGCTCGACCTCTCGGTCAGCGCGGTCGACGGCCCTCAGCCCTCTTGGACGCAGAGTCCGGTCGCCTCGTCGCAGACCGTGCTGCGACCCGGGCACTGCTCGTCGTTCGTGCACGCGGGCATGCACGCGGTGGCGCTCATCATGTCGTCCGGGTTGCTCGGGCGACACGCGTAGCCCGCGCGGCAGTCCGTGTCGGTCGTGCACGCGTCGAGACACACGTTGCTGCGGCCGCGCGGCGAGCAGACGCCGTCACCGGGGCACATCCCCGACATGCCGACCTCGCAGCCGAGGTACGCGCAGTAGCCACCCGGGTAGCCCGAGTCGAACTCGCGGAAGCAGGTGCCGCCCTCGCAGATCTCGCGGAAGCCGCACGTGCCTCCGAGACGCTCCGGATCGAACGGCGGCGCGCACGTGCCCGCGCCGGCGTTGCACACGTTGCCGCTGACCGTGCACTCCATGTCGTTCTCGCAGGCGGGCGCGCAGTACATGCGACCGGGGAAGCCCTGGGCCTCGCGGCACGCGTACTCTGCGCGGCAGTCCGTGTCCGCCATGCAGCCCTGCGCACAGACGCCGCCGCCGCCGAACACCGTCGGCAGGCACGCATCGCCGGTCTCGCAGCCCATGCCGGTCATCGGATCGCACTCGCCGCCGAGGCACGCGCCGCCCGGCCAGCCCGTGCCCTCTTCGGGCTGACACGCGCCGCCCGAGGGACAGTCGCTCTCCGACGCACACGTGCCGCCGATGGTCGCGCTGGGATCGAAGCACGAGCCCGCGCCGAGCTCGCCGCCCGAGGGATCGCAGTCGAGGCCCATGCCGCAGTCGGCCGAGTCGGTGCAGCCGCCGACGCACACGTTGGCGCCGAGGCCGATGCCGCTCGCGCAGCCGTAGCCCTCGCGCTCGCAGCCCGTGCTCGGATCGCACTCGAGGAAGCAGAACGCCTGACCCATGCCGACCTCGATGCAGATCGACGCGTCGGGGCAGCTCCCCTCGTCCGCCGGATCACACGCGGTCGTGCAGTAGCCGTCGGGCAGGAAGCCCGGCTGATCCGGGATGCACGTGTCCGCCGAGCCGGTGCAGTCGCTCGCCGCGCTGCACGTCGCGCCGACGTTGCCGGGGCCGACGGTCGCGTCGGGCTCCTCGGGCGGCGCGGGCGAGTCGGGGAACCGAGCCCCGTCGAGGTCGAAGATGATCGGACCCGCGTCCGTCATGTCTTCGGTGGTGTGCGTCGATCCACAGCCGGCCAGGGCCAGGATCAGCGCGGGGGTGAAAGAGATCTTGGAACGAAAGAGCGACATGGAGCCTCCCGAAGGGCGCGAAGCTAGCTCGCGGCGGCCAAGCGGCCAGTGCGATGGGCCACGGGCCCAAACGGCTGCCCGTTGACGCGGCCGCGGGCCATGGGGCACACGCCTCTTCATGCACGCTCCGACTCGCCAGCTGTCCGCGACTGGCCTCGCGTTGGCGCTCGCCGTGAGCGGGTGTCCGTCGTCGCCGGTGCCCGACGACGCGCACCTCACCACGGATGCTCCGATCGAATCCGACGCCACCCCGGACTCGGGTCCGCCTCACGAGCCGCGCCCGTTCACGCCGACGCCCGAGACGATCGCGTACTGCGGAGATCGAGACGACGCGGCGATCGAGGCGCGCATCACCGCGCTGCTCGGCGACATGAGCCTCCTCGAGAAGCTCGACATGATGGCCGGCAGCACCGCCCCTGGCGTCGACGGCACCTGGTACGTACCCGGCAACACGCGCCTCGGCGTGAACGGCCTCCACATGCTCGACGGCCCGCGAGGCCTCTCGGCGTTCGGCGGCGCGCACGGCACGGCCTTCCCCGTCGCGATGATGCGCGGCGCCACGTGGGACACGGAGCTCGAGGAGCGCGTCGGCCACGCGATGGCGGTCGAGCATCGCTCGGCCGGGGCGGACGTGATCCTCGCGCCGACGATCAACCTCCTGCGTCACCCGCGGTGGGGCCGCGCGCAGGAGACCTACTCCGAGGACACGCACCACATGGGCGCGATCGCGCTCGCGTTCGTCGAGGGCGTGCAGGACGAGGGCGTGATCGCGTCGGTGAAGCACTACGCGGTGAACAGCATCGAGGACACGCGCCACGACGTGGACGTCACGATCGACGAGCGCACGCTGCGCGAGCTCTACCTGCCGCACTTTCGTCGCGTCGTGATCGAGGGCCGCGTGGGCTCCGTGATGAGCGCGTACAACCAGGTGAACGGCCTCTACTGCGATCTCTCGACGCACCTCCTCACCGACATCCTGAGAGACGACTGGGGCTTCGCGGGCTTCGTCGAGTCCGACTGGATCTTCGGCACGCATGGCGACGCCGCCTCGGTCCTCGCCGGCCTCGACATCGAGATGCCGCTGCCGTCCGAGTTTCGACGCCTGCCCGGCGCCATCGCGCGCGGCGATCTCAGCGAGCACGACCTCGACACCGCGGTGCGGCGCATCCTCCGCGCGCAGCTCTGCTTCGGCCTCGACGAGACGCCGCGCACGCCGGGGGTTCGCATCGACGATCCCACCCAGCGCGAGACCGCCGAGCACCTCGCGCTCGCCCGTGAGGTCGCGCGACGCGGCATCGTGCTCTTGAAGAACGCCACCCCCGCCTCGGCGAGCGCGCCCGTGCTGCCGATCGCCGAGGGCGCCTCGATCGTGCTGATCGGTCGCAACGTCGACGTCGAGAGCATCGGCGACGAAGGCTCGAGCCGCGTGGCGCCGACGAGCGTGATCACCGCGCTCGAGGGCATGACCACGCGCTTCGGCGCGGCGAACGTCACGCACGTCACCGGGCCCCTCGACGCTGCCGCGATGGCGACCGTACGCGCGAGCGACGTCGTCGTGATCGTGACCGGCCTCCAAGCCGACGACGAAGGAGAGAGCGACATCGGCGCGGGCGATCGCGAGACGCTGTCCTTGCCTGCGGAAGAGCTCTCGCTGATCTACGCCGTCGCCGCGGCACACGGCTCCGTCATCGTGGTCCTCGAGGGCGGCGCGGCGCTCCTCACGGCGCCGTTCGAGAGCGAGATCGAGGGCCTGCTCTTCGCGTTCTACCCAGGCTCCGAGGGCGGCGCGGCGATCGCCGAGATCCTCGCGGGCGACGAGTCTCCGTCGGGTCGCTTGCCGTTCTCCATCCCCGTCGCCGAAGCGGATCTGCCGCCGTTCGACTCCGTCTCGCTCGAGGTCACGTACGACTTCTTCCACGGCTACCGACACCTCCAGAACCAAGGCACCGCGCCCGCGCACGCGTTCGGCGAGGGCCTCGCCTACACGACGTTCGCGTACAGCGACCTCTCGCTCTCGCGCGCGAGCGTGTCTCCCGGCGACGACGTCGAGGTCACCGTGCGCGTCACCAACACGGGCACCCGGAGCGCCCGCGAGACCGTGCAGCTCTACGTCGCGCCGATCTCGTCCAGCGTCGAGCGCGCGCCGCACGACCTCCGTGGCTTCGCGCAGGTCGAGCTCGCGCCGGGCGCGAACGCGCTCGTCACGATCACGCTCGACACCGACGACCTCGCGTTCTGGAACGTCGCGACGAGCGCCTTCGAGGTCGAGCTCATCGACTACGAGCTCCGTGTCGCGCGGTCTTCCGAGGACGTGCGGGCATCGGAGATGTTGTCGATCCGCTGAATCGGTAGGGCGGGGGCTCGTCCCCCCGCCGCGCGCGTCCACGCCTCACCCCTCTTCGGAGCGGAACACGTACATCTGCTCTTGGTAGACGCAGATGCGATCGCGGCCGTCTTCCTTGGCGCGGTAGAGCGCCGTGTCGGCCGCGCGGAGGAGCTGATCCTTCGAGGTCACGCCGCGGCTCGGGTAGAGCGCGATGCCCACCGAGGCGGTCACCTCGAGGCGCGCGCGCGCGGTCTCGAAGCGGCGCGCGTTGATCGTCTTCCGGATGCGCTCGGCCACGATCAGCGCCCCGGCGAGCTGCGTGCTCGGGAGCAGCACGACGAACTCCTCTCCGCCGTAGCGAGCCACGACGTCGGTGTCGCGCACGGACGTCTTGAGGCGCGCGCTCATCTCTCGCAGCACGGCGTCGCCGATCTCGTGTCCGTACTGATCGTTCACGAGCTTGAAGTGATCCACGTCGAGCATCGCGATGGCGAGCGGCTCGCGGTGGCGCTCGGCGCGCTTCCACTCTTCGGTGAAGCGCTGCTGGAGATAGCGAACGTTGTAGAGGCCCGTGAGATCGTCGAGCACCGCGAGCTCGGCCATGCGGTTGCGCGAGCTCGCGACGTCATCGTACGTGCGCTTGATGCGCAGCATCGAGGCCACGCGCGCGAGGAGCTCCTCTTCCTCGAAGGGCTTGCAGACGTAGTCGTCCGCGCCGATGCGCAGCCCCTCGACGCGCGCGTCCGGATCGGCGCGCGACGTCACGAGCACCACGGGCACGAAGCCCTCCTCGCGCGCCTTGAGGATGCGGCACGCGTCCACGCCGCTGATGCCGTCCATCACCACGTCGAGCAGCACGAGATCGAACGCGGTGTGCTTGTGGGCCTCGAGAAACCGCGTCGCGGACTCGAAGATCGTCGGCGTATGGCCGCGCGACCGGAGGATCGACGCCACGCGCTCTCGCAGCAGCTTGTCGTCGTCGACCACGGCGATGCGCGCGCTCGTCGGAGGCGTGCTCGCGGGTCGGGCCGCTGGCGGAGGTGAGGTGTTGGCCACCGACGCCGAGTATACGCGGGCCTCGGCCGAATCGAGCGCAGTCGCGCTGGGGCTCAGCTCGGGCTGGCTTCCGCGGGCTTGGCCTTCTTGTCGGCGCCCTCGGGCGCGACCTGTCCGGCCTTCTCGAGCGTCTGGAAGAACGCGCGCTCGAGCGTCTTCACGAGCGGGCTCAGGTGACGGATCTGGTGCTTGCCCTCGATGGCCGCACGCAGGATGAAGTCCGCGCCCTTCCCCTTCGGGACGCGCACCTCGAGCGTCGAGCCGTCGCGGGTGATCACGCAGCCAGCCTCCTCGAGCGTCTTCTGGAGCTTGGCGGGGTCGCCCTTGCCGCGGACCTCGAACACGCCCGCCTCGCCCGCGATCATCGGCGCGAGCTCGCCGGCGTAGAGCACCTCGCCGCCCGCGACGACGACGACCTGATCGCACGTCTTCTCCACATCCGGCAGGATGTGCGTCGAGATGATCACGCTCGCGCCCGTGCGCGCGGGGATGTCGAGGATCAGCGCGAGCATCTCGTCGCGGCCGCGCGGATCGAGACCGCTCGTGGGCTCGTCGAGCAAGAGGAGCTTCGGGTCACCGACGAGCGCCTGCGCGAGGCGCGCGCGCTGGCGCATGCCCGTCGAGAACGATCCGAGTCGTCGGTAGCGCGCCTCGCCGAGGCCCACGTAGTGGAGCACCTGATGCGCGCGCGCGATGGCTTCCTGGCGCGGGAGGCCACAGAGCTCGCCGGCGAGCGTGGTGAACTGGAGCGCCGTGAGCTCGGGCAGCACCGCGTCGCCCTCGGGCATGTACCCGATGCGCGACCGCACCTCGAATGGCTGACGCACGACGTCGAAGTCGAACACCTTGGCCGTGCCGTAGTCCGGCGTGAGCAGGCCGAGGATGCACTTGAGCAGCGTGCTCTTGCCCGCGCCGTTCGGTCCGAGGAGGCCGATGCGCCCCGCCTCGAGCTTGAGCGTCACGCCCCGCAGCGCGCGCAGCTCGCCGTACCGCTTCTCCACACCTTCGAGCTCGATGAGTGCCACGGCGCGCAGGCTACAAGCCGTGCGGACGGCTCGCAACGAGTCGGCGAGGCGATCACCAGCGGATCTGGAACGTGTACGCGAACCGCGTCGGATCGCGTCGGTGGGAGACCACCTCGACCACCACGTCGGGCGCGCCGTGCGAGCGCATCGTGCCGAGCACGATGCCGGTGAACACGCTCGGGTACGCTGGCGTGGGCTCGACCATCGCGGTCCAGCGCGCCTCGCGCGGCCCCACGCGCTCCACCGCGTGCGCGTTTCCCTGCACGCTGAGCCGGTACGCCTCGGTCAGCCGCTCGAGGATGTTCATCGGGTCGTCGCCCATCAGCTGCGCCATCGTCCGACCGACGAGGCTCTCGCGGAACACGGGATAGAACGTCTCGGCCACCGTGCGCATGGCGCCCTCGAGGCTGTCGCTCGGGTGCAAGCGGCGCGCGGCCGTGAAGTAGAGCTTGTAGAAGTGGCGGTGCGGGTAGAGCGCGAAGGGAACGCGCGCGGGCGGCACGTCGGCGATCGCGACCACCTCGTCTGCGGCCGCTCGACCGCGCGTGCTGCGGATCGTGCGGAGCAAGCCATCGAAGAACATGCCGCGGCACGACACGTCGGGCGGGAGGCCGTGGAGCGTCTCGACGATCAGCTCGCGGTCGCGCGGCGCGACGGCGATGCGAGCCGCGAACGCCTCCGCGGCCTCACGAGAGCCGGGCTCTCGATCGAGGGGTTTCACTGAGATCGGCATCCTCCGCTGCTTGCGATCATGAAGAACCGCGAGCGAAACCGTCAAACGAAACGATCGAGGACCGATCAGGGCTCGAGGCGCGACAAGAGGAAGCCGATGCCCTCTTCGTCCGACTCGATCTCGTACGCAGGCACGTCGGCTTCGAGCTCGGTGCCGCGCTCCGCCGCCAGGCGCACGAGCGCGCGCGCGTGCAGCGGGTGGTGCAGAAGATCGAAGCCTTCGTCGGCGGGTCCGGCCGCCTCGCCGTCGTTCCGCACGTACGTCGGCGGATCGTCCGACGTCATGAGCGAGAACATGTCGACCTCGGCACGGTACGCGACCATCTCGGGCGTGAGCAGCTCCGCCTCGAGGCCGCTGATGTCGCCCGCGAGCGCCCCGTCGAGCCCGTAGAACTGGACGAGCGTCGAGCGCAGCGCGGCCTGCGTGAGCAAGAGGTTGTTCGTGAGGAACGAGTACTCCTCCTGGAACACGTCCGGCGCCCAGCGCATCACGTCGTACGTCGACTGCGTGCTGAGCGCGGCCACGACCTGAGGGCGCGAGCTCTCACGCGCCACGAGATCGGCGCTGTCCGGGATCGCCATGTCCGGATGGAACCCGAGCCACAAGCTCGTGCCCGCGCCCGCCGAGCCACCGTACGTGCCCACGCGCATCGGATCGATCTCGAAGACGTCGGCGTGGTGGCGCATGAACTGGAGCGCGCGCATCGAGTCGCGCAGGCACTTGATGACGCCGTCGGTCTCGGTCCCTGCGCGCTCGAGCAGGCGGTAGTCGATCGAGGCGTACGCAGCGCCGGCCCCGATCACCTGACGCACCGCGCTCGCCGACGGACCGCTGCGCGAGCCGCCGGTGAAGCCACCGCCGTGGATGAAGATCACGAGCGCCGTCGGCTCGCTCGCCTGGGGCAGGTAGATGTCGAATACCTGCTCGTCGCTCGGCCCGTAGTGGATCTCTTCCGCGTAGCGTGTGCCCACAGGGAGCATCGTGATCGGCGGATCGGAGAACGTCAGCGTCGGGGGCTCCTCGGTGAACGGACCGCCGTCCATGGCGGGACGCACCGGCGCATCGCCGAGGTACGCATCGCCGCCCGCATCACGCCCCGCGTCGGGCCGCGGCGCGACGAAGGCGTCCACCGCCGCCGCCGCGTCGATCTCCGCGGCGCCCGCGTCCGGTACGTCACCCGCGTCGGGGAATCCGCCGTCCTCGACGCAGCCGACGGGAAGAGTGGCGAGCACGGCAGCGACGAAGAGCGAGCGGCGCGACATCCCGAGACGGTACAGCGCGAGCCCGTGCGCTCACCAGCAGTTCGCGACGGAGGAGCCTCAGCCCTCGAACACATCCTCGATCGAGACCGCGGTGAGCACGCGCTCGATCCAACACTCGAGCTCCTCGCTGGACGCGGCGGCCATGCGCGCCGCGTGAGCCTCGTGCGCAGGTCCGAACTTCAGCTGGAGCATACGCGCCAGCGTGCGACGCAGCGCCTCGAGCTGACCACGCGCACGCCCCTGCT
>CAZCVE010000010.1:0-159535 GCA_964502175.1 uncultured Sandaracinaceae bacterium | reverse complement strand
CGCGACCTTCTTCGCGACCTTCTTCGCGACCTTCTTCGCGACCTTCTTCGCGACCTTCTTCGCGACCCCTCGCGAGTCCCTCGGCCATGCCGCGGTCGCGGCCATCCTGGAACAGCTTGTCGGCGATGGAGACCATGGTCGTGTCCTTGGTGTGGGGCCCGATGTGCTCGACGACGCCCAGGATGTTCTCGTGCTCGCTCGGCGGTGCGATCGAGAGAGCGTAGCGCATGAGTAGCTCGATCGCGGCGAGCTGCTTGCCTCGCTCGAGCGCGCGGAACACGTCGATGTGGAGGCGCAGCGCGTGGGCGACGGGCATCGCGCGCCCGTCGCGGAACATGAGCAGCATCGCGCGCACGAGCCCTGTCGCGGACGCCGAGGCGATGTCCTCATCAGACATCCGCGACAGATCGATGTGCACCACCGAGAAGTGAGGCACCAGAGGCTCGAGCACGGCGCGCAGCGCCTCCGGCAGATCCAGCAGATCCTGAAAACGCGCGTCGATCCGCGTCGCGCCGTGGGTCAGCACGACCGGGATCAGGGGCGGCATCAGCTTCGCGCGCGCCTCGAGCGACTCGTACCAGCGGGTCGCGTAGCCGAGGACGATCAGCGGGACGCGGAGCCGCCCCGCGCTGAAGTGCTCGAAGAGGATCGGCACCATGGCCTCGACCCCGGCGATGCAGACGCGGAAGAGCAAGTCCGTGTGCCGCTGCGCGAGCTTCTCGTCGACGAACGAGCCCGGCACGAGCGCCAGCGTCGACCAATCGACATGGTCGCGCAGCCCGTCGGGAAGCGCGGCCTTCAAGAGTGCTGCTGCATTCGCAGGAGTCGAGAGCACGCTCTTGAACAGCGCATCGTGCGGAGTCGGCGCGAGGTCGGTGTCGGGGTCAGCCACGGCGCCCCTTGTCGGTACCCGCGCGCGCGAGTTTCCTCCTGGCCTCGACTTTTCTCGCCACGCGTCACTCCCCGCGCTCACTCGCTGCGCTCACTCCCCGCGCTCACTCCCCACGCTCACTCGCTGCGCTCACTCCCCGCGCTCACTCGCTGCGCTCACTCCCCGCGCTCACTCCCCACGCTCACTCGCTGCGCTCACTCCCCTCACTCGCTGCGACCCCACGCCGAGGCCGCCCCAACTCTCTGGCGTGCATCCAAGTCCACGACGCCGAGGGACGGGGCGGGGTGGGGGGTCTGGAGGCGGAGCCCGTGAGTCGCCCGACGAGAGATTCGTCCAGCGCCCTCGAGGCGGTGAATCCCTGAGCTATGCGACGCGCGACGTTAGGGCGAAGACCGGAAGACCCCCCACCCTCCCCGGCCCGCTACGAAGCCGCCAATGCGGCCACGATTTCAGAGGCAAGCAGGCACGGGCGACACGACAGCATCACAAGGGCGCCAGAGCCGACCGAGCTGATGCGTCGTGAGGATCGTCCCTGGGTTGCCGCCAGCAGTGACGTCGCCGCATGCGTTGACCGCGTCGTATCCAATCGAGCCGCAGGCCGGGGCCGTCGTGAGGTAGGGCGCGATGGCGTCGATGGTGGCTCCGCCTCCGATCGTGCCGGACCACGCACCGGCAGCGAGCCGAAGTTGTGACATCGGCCCGCCTGAGTTGTTGAACCAACCGCCACTCGCGATGTTCGTGCCCTGCATCATCAGCGCCGAAACGCGGAGTCCAAAGAGCGATGGGTCATCCGAACCAAGGGCTGGTGAACAGATCCCCGCTTCACGAAGTGCGACGTAGACGCCGCGGGGCGGGATGACATCGACTGGCGTGAAGTCCATCCATCGATACGCCGTGGATGCGCAGGTTCCGTTGCAGTACTCGAAGTGAGTGCCGTTCAGTGTGACGGGGCAGTTCGATAGGTTTGTGATCTCAATGGCTTCGCCGCGCTCTTCGGCAGCCGGGCCGCCGTCGATGATGTACTCGCTGAAGATCACATTCGCTGCGCTCGCCGCGACCGGCGTCGTGCACGACTCGATCATCGTCACCGAGGCCGGCGCCGATGCCGTCGCGCAGCAGGTGAGATCACTCGTGCGGCAGGCGCGCACCGTGATCGAGTGGCTCGTTCCGGGCGGCGGACCTCCCGGCGCGATCGCGCTCGCGGGGCGGAAGTAGTTCTGGCCGGCCATCGTCACCGTGCCGTAGGGCGAGGAGGCGGCGTCGAGGAAGAACTCGTACTGCACGCCTGCCGGCATCGGCGCGAACTCGATGATCGGACGACGGTCCCAGCTGACGGCGCACGTGGGCGCGAGAGAAGGTGCGGTTGGTGGGGTGCAGGGGCTGGTGACGGTGAGGCTCGTCGTGCAGCACGCAGTCGCTGCTTCGTCGTCCGTCGCGCACATGCGCATCGTGAACGCGCCGGCTGCGTCGGGGAAGAAGGTCGCGGTGCCCGAGCCTGGAGGAGTCGGGTTGTTCGATGAGCCGACGGGGCGGGAGGAGACGGTCCAGTCGAGGACGACGGTGCCGCCGTCTGGATCCGAGCCCGTGCCGTTCAGCGTCACGGGTGATCCGACGAGGCCCGTGAGCGGGCCGGGGCACATCACCACCGGCGGGAAGCGCGGACACACGTCGCCCTCGTCGGTGAGGCCGTTGCAGTTGTCGTCGCGGCCGTTGCAGATCTCCGACGACGGACCGATCGAGCCGGCGCAGAGGCCCCAGCGGCCCGAGCCGTCGCACGTCTCGGTGCCGCGCGTGCACTCGCCCGTGTCCGTGCCGCAGGCGCGCGTCATCCCCGTCACGCAGTCGCAGCCCTCGTCCTGCATGCCGTCGCAGTCGTCGTCCGTGCCGTCGCAGGTCTCGGTGCGCGGATCGGTCGCGCCCATGCACATGCCCCACATGCCGGAGCCGTCACAGATCTGCGAGCCCGCGACGCAGCGACCCGTGTCGGTGCCGCAGGCGCGGTTCGCGCCGATGGTGCACGCGCAGCCCTCGTCGACCGCGCCGTTGCAGTTCTCGTCGCGGCTGCCCTCGCAGCGCTCCATCACGGGCATCGTCGCGCCCGCGCAGGTGCCCCACGCGCCCGACCCGCAGGTCTCGACGCCAGCGACGCACTCACCCACGTCGGTGCCGCAGCCGCGCATGAGCGCCTCGTCGGTGCGACCGTCGCAGTCTTCGTCCTCGCCGTTGCAGAGCTCGTCGATGGGGCTGATCGAGCCGAGGCACGTCGTGTAGCGACCGTCCGTGCACATCTCGGTGCCGGTCATGCACGCGCCCGTGTTGGTGCCGCAGCTGCGCGACAAGCTCTCGTCGGTCATGCCGTCGCAGTCGTCGTCGAGGCCGTTGCACACGTCGACGCGCGGGAGCACCGCGCCGTCGCACATGCCGAACGCACCATCGACGCAGCTCTCCGTGCCCGCGATGCAGATGCCGCGATCGACACCGCAGCGGCGCGTGAGGCCTTCATCGACCATGCCGTCGCAGTCGTCGTCGTCGTCGTTGCACACCTCGGCGATCGGGCCCGTGGCGCCCTCGCAGTCGGTGCGCATTCCGTCGACGCAGCGCTGAACGCCCGCGACGCACTCACCCACGTCCGAGCCGCACGGGAGATCGCCATCGCCCGAGCAGCCGCAGCCCTCGTTCGAGACGCCGTCGCAGTCTTCGTCGAGCGCGGCCTCGTCGCAGACCTCGGCGGTCTCGAGCACGTCGCCCGCGCACGTCGTCCAGCGACCGAACTCCGTGCCCTCGCAGGCCATCGTTCCGTCCGCGCACACGCCGAGGCGGCGGTGCATCGGATCGCCGCGGAAGCAGCTCGTGGTCGTGCCTGCCTCGCATGCGCAGCCGTCGTCCACGTCGCCCGTGCAGTCGTCGTCGATGCCGTTGCCGCAGACCTCCTCGGCCATGCAGTCGCGATCCGTCATGCCCGCGTCGGGTCGGATCGGACGAAACGCGTCGAGGCTCGGATCGAGCCACGCGTCGATGAAGAACGGCGCGTCGGGGCGGCCCGCGTCCATCCCCGCATCGGCCCACGGCGCGTACACGTCCGGCAGCATCGGCGGAGGCGGCGTGGTGCAGCCGATCGCGAAGATCGACGCCGCGAGAGAGAGCGGAAAGAAGAAGCGAGCGGCCCGGCCCAAGCCACGACGAGACATGGCCCGCACCATGTCACGACCCCGGGTCGCGCGGCAGGGGCGCGCCCGTGACACCTCCGGAACGAAGGACGACCGCCGGCAACGAACCTCGCCTCGCCGGGCGCGCGACGTTCGGTCACCCTCGCGCCCCATGCGACTGCCGCTCCGCGCGATCCTCGGCGTCTCCGCGCTCGCCCTCTCCGTCACCTCCGGCTGTACGTGCGGCGCGGGCGAAGATCTGCCTCGTGACGCGTCGTTCCCCGACGCCTCGCTCCCCGATGCGCCCGGTCTCGACGCTGCGTTCAGCGATGTGCCTTCCATCGGAGCGGACGCGTTCGCAGCGCCCGACGCGCCGTCGGAGATGCGCCTCGCGCGCGACGTCACGGTGGACAGCCTCGCGCTCTTCCAGGGTGTGCGCGTCGAGCTCGCGCGAGGCGGCACGCCCACGATGCCTGGGACCCGCAACGCACCCATCGTCGCCGCCCGCGACGCCGTCGTGCGCGCGTACCTCACCGCGCCCAGCTATCCGCGCACGGTCTCGGGCGAGCTCGAGATCCGCGACGGCGCGCGCGTGATCGGCGTGCACACCGTGACGACGACGCTCACGCGCGCGTCGACCGACGCGTCCGCCGACAGCGTGCTCGCGTTCGACGTGCCCGCCGCGGAGATCACGCCCACCGCGAGCCTCGCGTTGCGCGTCCTCGATCCGTCGGGCGACAGCCCCGGCGCCTCGCACCCTGCGCGCCTCCCTCGCGACGGCACCGCGCTCTCGCTCGGCGCGCGCGACGACGGCGAGGGCCTGCACCTCGTCATCGTCCCGTTTCGTTGGGACAGCGACGGTTCGGGCCGCTTGCCCGACACGTCCGAGGCGTGGCTCGGGCGCGTGCGCGCGCTCCTCACCGCGCTCTATCCGATCGTCGATCTCACCATCGACGTCCACGCCGTGGTCCCGTGGTCGGGCGGCACCACGTGGAGCGGCAGCGCGGACTTCGGCGAGATCAACGCGGAGCTCATGGACATCCGCGCCGCGGAACGTGCGCCCGAGAGCGCCTACTACTACGCGATCGTCGCGCCCGACGACGACTTCTCCAGCTACTGCGGCGGCTCGTGCGTCACGGGACAGAGCTACGTCGCCGACGACGCGCGCGACGGCGACTACCGCGTCGGCAGCGGCGTGGGCTTCGGCACCGAGAGCTCCGCGGGAACGCTCGCGCACGAGGTCGGCCACCAATACGGCCGCTACCACGCGCCCTGCGACACCTCGGGCTCGGACGTCGACTACCCGTACACGAACGGCCAGATCGGCGTGTGGGGCTACGACCGTCGCACACGCACCTTCCAGCCGCCCACCACCACGTACGACTTCATGGGCTACTGCGATCCGCAGTGGATCAGCGACTACACGTGGAGCGCGATGTTCGAGCGCACCATCGCGGTGAGCGCCCTCTCGCTCCCGCCCTCGCTTCGCGACGACGTCCTCGTCGTCCGCCTGAACGGCGCGCGCAGCGTCGTCGTCGGCCGCCGCAGCCAGCGCACACCGCACAGCCACACGCTCGCGCCCTACGCGTACCGCGACGCGAGGGGCCATACACTCACGCGAGGCATCGCTCCCGCGATCACGCAGTCCCACTCGGACGAGCGCGTGATCATCACGCCGCCCCCTCCCCTCGACGCGACCACGATCACGATCGACGGCGTCACCCTGTCCCTCCGCTGACGCCAAGGGACGGGGCGGGGTGGGGGGTCTGGAGGCGGAGCCCGTGAGTCGCCCAGGGTGACCTTCGTCCAGCGCCCTCGAGGTGGTGAATCCCTGAGCTGAGCGACGCGCGACGTTAGGGCGGAGACCGGAAGACCCCCCACCCTCCCCGGCCCGCCTCGACGCTCCTGACGCGAGAGCGCGAAACGCAAAAAAGCCCGCCATCCTTTCGGAGGCAGGCTTCTTCGCGCCGGTCCGCTTCAGCTCGCGGGAGTCGCGTCGGTCGTCTTCGCGGAGTCGGGGATCGACAGGTCGAGCTTGATCAGCGACGGATCCTCCAGCGCAGCGCGGAGGACCTCGTCCACGCGCTGGACGCCGATGAACTCCAGCTCCTGCTGGATCTTCTTTCGCGTGTAGCCGGGGATCTCGATGATCTCCATGCGGTCGCGGAGCGGAGCGGGGATCGTGTCGCCGACGTTGGCCGTCGCGACGAACATCACCTTCGAGAGGTCGTACGCCGCCTAAGGAGCGTTGCCGAACGGGAACGGTCCCCACCACGTCCGCGGCTCCGCGTCAGGGCTCTCGCGCGTGATGATCCCGTGTCGCTGTCCGCAGCCGGCGTATACCCACCGGCGGAAGAGGGGCCACTGGTTGACGTCGTAGTGCGCGACGTAACCACCCATGAAGCCCGAGTCGGTGAACCAGATCCCTTCGTTCCCGTCGGCGAACAACTGGGCGCGTGAGAAGTCCCTCTCGCCGCGCGGCAACGGCTCATCCCAGAGTGGCTCGGCCTCTGCGTCGAACCATCCGAGCGAACCCGGAAACCACGCGACGTGGAAGGTGCCAGTAGGGTGCCCAACCACAGCCGTGAGCTCGATGTCGAACAGACCCGGCCACGGGAGCGCCCGCGGCTCAGGCCACCTGGGCCTGCCGAGCGGGTCGAGCCGCATCACGTAGGCGGTCCGAAGCTCTCTGGGTCGAACCAGCACCACGATGAGCTCTTGAGCGCCAGCGATCGCGATCGCAGGGTAGTTCGGACCCGAATAGAACCCCTCGGGCGACTGCCAGGTCCAGAGGATGCGCGCGTCCCGGTCCACCCGCGCGAAGACCGTCGTCAACTCGCCATCGATCACGTGATTGACTGCAGCGGCGAGGGTGCCGTCACGGTAGGGAGCGGCCGTCCCAAAGTCTGTGGTCGTCCCCAGCGGGCCAATGGACTCCGACGAAACGGGCTCCGTGTCGCCATCCCAGTGAGTGACGACGAGCCGGCTGTCGGAACCATCGATCAGCGATGGAGGAAGTCCGAGAAAGAAGAGTCCACCGCGGCCGTCTGCGAACGCGCTGCGGTTGATTCCGCCCGAGTCGGCGTCCGGCATGCCAAACGGTCCGGCCGCCACTTCCAGGGTGCCATCGCGGTCTTCCCAACGCTCGGCGATGCGTCGTGGTCCGGCTCCGCACGGAGCACGAATCGTCAGGTACCGGCCGTCGCTGACGTGAGGCGAATACGGCCCGACCCCGTCGCAGATCGAGGGCAATGGAAAGGGCTCCGCTTCGGCAATCGTCTCGCCGCTGTCGATCGAGAAGGCTTCGAACGAAAACAGGACGGGCTCTCCGGTGCCGACCGCGGACGCTCCGTCGTACGCCCGGAACATCAGTCCCTCACCGTCGCTGCGCATCTCGCCGTAGGGGCCGTGCCGCACAGCTCGGATCTGACCGTCGGCCGAGAGCTGGACCATGCTCGTGGCCGATCGGGTGTTCCACACGATGAGTGAACCATCCTGCTGAGGAGCAGCGGCGATCCCTTCCCGCGTTCCCTCGATAGCCGAACAAGAGATCCAGATCGCCACCGCCCAGCGCCGAAGCGTTCTCCGTCGGCACCCGGTCCACCAAGTCCTCGGGCGCGCAACGCGGTGCGTCCGGCGGCCCCGAATCGGGACCGCCTCCTCCGCTGCACGCGCTCATCGTGAGCGCGATAGCGGCGAGCTTCATTCGGTGGTCTGCGGGCACCGGTCCCTCTCCGCGCTCGTGCGCATCACCCCGTTCCGCTCAGCCAACCCACGGTCGGTGATCGTGGCATCGATGTCAACGTGGCCTGCAAGCGAACGCCCCGACCTCCTCCTGGAGATCGGGGCGTGCGTCAGTGCGAGCGCCGGACTCAGCTCGCGGGCGTCGCGTCGGTGGTCTTCGCGGAGTCGGGGATCGACAGGTCGAGCTTGATCAGCGACGGGTCCTCGAGCGCGGCGCGGAGGACCTCGTCCACGCGCTGGACGCCGATGAACTCGAGCTCCTGCTGGATCTCCGCCGGCACCTCTTCGAGGTCCGCCACGTTGCGCTCCGGCAGGATCACGCGCTTCACACCTGCGCGGTGGGCCGCGAGGACCTTCTCCTTGATGCCGCCGACCGGGAGCACGCGGCCGCGCAGCGTGACCTCGCCGGTCATCGCCACGTCGGGGCGCACGCGGATGCCGGTGAGCAGCGACACGATGGCCGTGGTCATCGTCACGCCGGCGCTCGGGCCGTCCTTCGGCATGCCGCCCGCGGGGATGTGGATGTGGATGTCGTGCTTGTCGAGGAAGTCCTCGGGGATGTCGAGCTGCTTGGCGCGCGTGCGCACGAAGCTCATCGCGGCCTGGGCGCTCTCCTTCATCACGTCGCCGAGCTGGCCCGTGAGCTGGAGCTTGCCGGTGCCGTGCATGCGCGTGGCCTCGATGAAGAGGATCTCGCCGCCCACGCTCGTCCACGCGAGGCCGGTCGAGACGCCCGTCTCGGCCGTGCGCTCGGCCACGTCCGAGATGAAGCGCGGCGGGCCGAGGAACGGACGAAGATCGTCCTCGTTGTCGACCTTGAACGGACCGGGGTTGCCCTCGGCCACCTTCACCGCGAGGCCGCGGATCACGGTCGCGATCTGGCGCTCGAGGTTGCGGACGCCCGCCTCGCGCGTGTGGTGATCGATCACGTCCTCGAGGGCCTTCGTCGTGATCTCGATCTGGTCCTTCTTGATGCCGTGCTCGTCGAGCTGCTTCGGGAGCAGGTGGACCTTGGCGATGTCGAGCTTCTCCTTCCGCGTGTAGCCGGGGATCTCGATGATCTCCATGCGGTCGCGGAGCGGAGCGGGGATCGTGTCGCCCACGTTGGCCGTCGCGACGAACATCACCTTCGAGAGGTCGTACGGGATCTCGAGGTAGTGGTCGGCGAACGTGTCGTTCTGCTCCGGGTCGAGCACCTCGAGGAGCGCCGCCGCCGGGTCGCCGCGGAAGTCGTGACCGATCTTGTCGATCTCATCGAGCATGAAGACCGGGTTGATCGTCGCGCCCTTCTTCATCCCCTGGATCACCTGACCCGGGAGCGCGCCCACGTACGTACGACGGTGGCCACGGATGGCCGCCTCGTCGTGCACGCCGCCGAGCGACACGCGCACGAACTTGCGACCGAGCGAGCGCGCGATGCTCCGACCGAGCGACGTCTTGCCGACGCCGGGCGGCCCGATGAGGCAGAGGATCGGCCCCTTCTTGTCGCGCTTGAGCTTGCGGACCGCGAGGTACTCGACGATGCGCTTCTTCACCTTGTCGAGGCCCGAGTGATCCTCCTCGAGGACCCGACGGACCTCGGCGATGTCCATGTTGTCCGTGGTCTCCTTCGACCACGGGATGTCGAGGATCCAGTCGATGTAGGTGCGGACGACCGTGTACTCGGCCGAGCCCACCTGCATCGAGCGGAGGCGCTTGAGCTGCTTGCGCGCCACCTGCTCGGCCTCGTTCGGGAGGCTCGCCTTGGTGATGCGCTCGTCGAGCACGTCGAGGTCGCCCTGATCGCCCTCTTCTTCGCCGAGCTCTTCCTTGATCGCCTTGAGCTGCTGGCGGAGCACGTACTCGCGCTGGTTCTTGCCCATCTCCTCTTTGATCTGCGAGTTGATCCGCTCGCGCATCTTGAGGATCTCGAGCTGACGGGTGAGCAGGCGCAGCACCTTGCGGATGCGCTCCTTCACGTCGATCGTCTCGAGCAGCTGGGCCTTCTCGTCGACCGGCGCGTCGAGGTTCGCCGCCACGAGGTCCGCGAGGGCGCCGGGCTCCTGCATCGAGTCGACGAGCGAGCCGGCCTCGCGCGGGAGCTCGGGCATCATCTGGATGACCTGCTTCGCGATGTCGCGGAGGCTCATCGCGAGCGCCTCGGTCTCCACGTCCTCGGCCTTCGGCACGTCGAGGCGCGAGATGCGCGCCTTGAGGTACGGGTCGTTGCCGCTGACGCCCTCGAGGCGCACGCGCACGAGGCCCTGGAGGATGAGCGAGTAGTTGCCGCTCGAGTGCTTGAGCGCCTTGAGCACGCGCGCTGCGACGCCGACGGGGAAGAGGTCCGGGCCGCCCGGATCGTCCACGTTCGGATCGCGCTGCGCGAAGATCGCGATGACGGGCGAGCCGAGGTTGTCGAGGTCCTCCACGAGGGCCACCGACTTCTCACGACCCACGTCGAACGGCGCGACGGCGCCGGGAAAGAGAACTGCGTTGCGGATCGGCAGGACCGGGAGCTCGTCTCCGAACGAGAGATCCTGATCGGTGACTTCGGTGGTCTTGTCGTCTTCGTCGGCCATGTTCGACCTCGGCGCTCGGGGAGAAGGTGCCGCGAGCTGATGCACCCAACTGCGCGCTGGCCCGTGCGTAGCGCGCGATTCGACGCGATTGCTAGAGAAAAACGACTCTAACGGTCGAGTCTTTTTGCGGCAAGCGCGCGAGCCTCGACGCACGACGAGGATTTCGGTCCGCAGCGCGCGCTCTCTCTACGCTCGCAGCAGGCGCTCGTGACGCCTCAACGCGACGCGCGGACGATCCGTCGCCGCGTGACGAACGCCCACGACGCGATGGCGATCCATCCCACGATCGTGACGGCGAGAGGCCACCGCGGCGCGCGGTACGCGAGC
Source organism: uncultured Sandaracinaceae bacterium (assembly GCA_964502175.1). Taxonomy (GTDB): domain Bacteria; phylum Myxococcota_A; class Polyangia; order Polyangiales; family Sandaracinaceae; genus JAFLCL01. The sequence continues at coordinate 148,868 of CAZCVE010000010.1, read as the reverse complement.
ACCACGTGGTGATCACCGGCGGGCAGGTGCACGCGCATCAGCCCATTTCGACGGCGCGCGAGGTACGCGCCGGGCGGCGCCGATTCGAGCTCCCACCGCTGCGCGTACGCGATCGCGATCATGACGTCGTGCTCGCGTCGCGAGCCGCTCACGTCGAGATCGAAGCGGCCGTCGCCGAGCTCGGCGCGCGTGATGTCGCAGTTCGCGTCGTCGCTGCGCGCGAGCCCCGGCCGCGGTCGACGAAGAATCGTGAAGCGACCGACGGTGCCGAGCATCGAGTAGCCCGGCCAGTGGCGGACGGTGTTCGCGACCGTGGGATCGACGAGCACGACGACCTCGGCGCCGAGGTCGTCGAGGCGCTCCTCGACGAGCGGTCGCGTGAGGTCGCTCGGGTTCTGGCCGACCATCGGACCGACGAAGCTCGTGAGCCACATGTCGGTCGGGAACGGGACGAGCGAGTAGTAGCTGCCCACCGCGCGCACGCCGGAGCGCGCGGGCAAGAGCGCGAGCGGGTGGCCGCTGCCGAGCGGGGGTCCCGCGATCCCGTGCGTGTTCTGCACGTAGACGCGGCCGTGGATCTGCGGCGACAGGCGCGCGACCTCGCGGAAGACGCCGTGCACCTCGTGGTACGTCGGGTCGTCGGAGCTCGCCGCCTCGATGGCGAGCACGCGGCCACGCTCGCTGGCCCACGACAAGCAGAGGAGCCCGACGACCGCGGTGGCGACGAGCGCGCGCGCGCCCTCGAGGCGGAGGCGCGGCAGCGACGCGAGGGCGACGAACAAGAGGAGCGATCGCGTGACCACCATGATCCGCCAGGGGATCGGACCGAAGAGGTGGCGGTCGCGCATGGTCGCGATGTGCGCGACGACGAACAACACGACGACCATCGTGCCGACGGTGGTGGCGAACATCGCGCGCTGACGCGTGTCGAGCCGCGAGAGGCGCAAGAACGAGAACGCCGACACGAGCAGGAGGAGCAGATCCGGCAGCTCCGGCGTGCGGTAGCGGAGGACCACCCACGGATCGAACGCGTCCTCGAGCCACGGACGAAAGAAGATCTGGAAGTTCGGCCACCCGAGCGACACCACGGGCTGGATGTCGTGCGTGTCGATCGAGAGCGTCGCGGCCACCCAGTACGCAGCGCTCGCGAGCGCGCCGACGATCGAGGCGAGCGCGATGCCGACGATGGCGCGTCGCTCGTCGCGACCGAGCACCAAGAGGCTCAAGCAGCGCACGCCGACGAGCGCGACCACGGCGTGGATCGCGAACGTGTGCGTGAGGCCGATGCCGCCGACGAGCGCCGCGATCTGCGCGCCGATGCGCGCGTCGAAGGTCTCGTGCAGCCGATCGACGAGCACGAGGAACATCGCGATCGCGAGCCCGAACGTCCACATGCCGGAGAGCACGCCGCTCGGGCCGGTCACGAGCAGGCTCTGCGTCTGGACGAGCACGCCGACGCCGAGGGCCATCGCCACGGGCGCGCGCCTGCGGCCCACCTCGAGCGCGACGAGGCCGAGCACCACCTCGGTGAGCGTCACGAACCCGCAGTACGCGATCCACGCGGGCACGCCGAAGCGCACGACGAGCGCGAGCAGGCCGTACCAGAGCGGCGAGTGGAGGACGCCGAGCGGGAAGCCGCCGTACGCGAGATCGCTCCAGCCGCTCGCGTGCTGCGCGAGATCGATCGCCTCGGCGATGTGAGGCGCGTGGTCGCCCTGGAGCAACCAGCCGCCGCGCCAGATCGGGACGACGAGGATCACCGAGACGGCGAGAGAGACGGCGCGCGCGAGCCAGAGCGGCGCGTCGCGGCGCGCGGTGATCGGGGTGCTCGACATCGGGACGAAAGGCCGCCGGAGAGTAGCGGAGGTGTGCCCCCACGCACGAACAACACGCGCCGAGAGGGGACTCGGCTGGCGCGCGTTCACTCGCCGATCGTCAGCGAGCCGATGCGCGCGGAGAGCACGGGCCTCGTGCCCTGCTCTGCTTGCTGACGGACGCCGTCGATCGTGTCGATCGCGATGTGGATGTCCCACCGCGACGGACTCGTGATGTCGGGCGGCACGACCACGCCGACCACGTCACGGAGCAGCTCGCCCTCGCGCCACTGATCGGTGTGGTAGCGGCCGTTGAGCGGGATGTGGATGCCGTGGAAGTCGGTGGGCGGCTCGCTCGGCCCCGTGAACCACACGACGACCTTGAGATCGTCGTCCATCTCGTCGAGGCACCGGAGGAAGCACACCACGCGGAACGCGTCACCCGGGTGAAGGATCTCCGTCGGCGTCTCGCACGCCTCGATCTCGAGGCGGCCGGGATAGCGCAGGCCCACGGGGCTCGCGCCCGGCTGCACCGACGGCACGCGGAACTGCTCGACGTACGCGTCGTCGCCGCGGTTCTCGTCGCGCGCGCTGTGCGCGACCCACGCGCGCAGGAGATCACGAAGCTCCTCGGCGGGCGCCGACTCGATCACGTTCGTCAGCTCGTGCGGATCCGTCGCGAGCTCGAAGGCCTGGAACGTGTTGCGGCGGACGTCCCAGATGACCGAGCGAGCGCCCTGCCGGACCTTGCGCACGTTGTTCGGGAACGGCCCGTCGGGGATGAGCTCCGCGAAGATCGGGCGCGCGTCGTCGCAGCCGTCGAGGCAGCGGAGGAGACTGCGCCCCGCGACGGGCGCGGGCGCCATCGCGTTCGCGAGGTTGAGGATCGTCGGCATCACGTCGAGCAGCGCCACGGGGCTCTCGACGGTCGCGCCGCCGTGGCTCATCCCGGGCACGCGCACGAAGAGCATCGAGGCGAGCTGATCTTCGTAGAGCGTGCTCGCGTGGAAGTAGACGCTGTCGTGCGCGCCGAACGCCTCGCCGTGATCCGACGCGAGGATCACGGCCGTGTCCTCGGCCAGATCGAGCCGATCGATCGCCTCGAGCAGGCGGCCGACCTGCTCGTCCGCGAGCGAGATCTCGGTGTCGTACGCCGCTACCGTGTCGGTGCCGTACCGCGAGGGCAGGCCGTCGCCGAGGTAGGGCTCGTGCACGTTCATGAGGTGCGTCCACACGAGGAACGGGCGCGGGTCGCTGCGCAGGCGCTCGAGCGCTGCGATCGTCTGATCGATCGGCTCGGCGCGCGGGCTCCTCAAGAGACTGCTCTCTTCGACGGTCTCGAAGCCTTGGTAGAAGCCGTGGAGGCGCGCGAAGTAGTTGGTGCCGACGTAGGCCTCCGTGCGGTAGCCGTGCGCGCGCAGCACCTCGGCGAACGTCGTGTTCTCCGGGAGGATCTCGGGCCAGAAGTACTGATCGCCGCGCGCGATCTCGCTCGGGTAGCTGCCCGTGAGCATCGAGGGGATCGACAGCACCGAGCGCGACGACTGCGGCATCACCTCGCTGAACTGCACCGCCGTCTCGGCGAACTCGTCGATGCGCGGGGAGGTGTCGCGCTCGTAGCCGTTCACCCCGAGGTGATCGCGGTGGAGCGTGTCGACGGAGATCAGCAGCACGTTGAACGGCCTGCCGCGCGTGGGGAGCGTCGCCATCGCGCCGTCGCCGCGCGGGGCGACATCGGGCGCGCCGTCGCCCGCGAAGCAGTCGCTGTCGACGCCATCACCTTCGGGGTCGGCGGCGCCCGGGTGCACGCTCGGGTTGGCGTCGTCGCAGTCGTCGCCGCCGAACGCCCACGTGAAGCCGTCGCCGTCGCCGTCGGCGAAGCGCGCGTAGAACGCGACGAGGCGCGCACCGAGGATGGAGCTCGACTCGACCGCCACGCGCGCGGGCTGCGGCGTGCCGTACGTGATCGCCGAGACGAACAGCGCCGCGACCGTGGCGAGCAGGATCGCGACGCGCGCGCGGAGGGACCTAGCGAGCGACTCGCCGAGCACGAGGCCCGCGAGCGCCAAGAGGCCGAGACCGATCGGCGCCCACGCGACGTCGAGCGGCCGGTAGACGAACCAGAGGCTCGAGTCGCGCGCGCGGAACACGAGCACCGCGATCACGCCCGCGAACACGAGGTGCCACGTGCCCGGCGCGGCGATCGCGTTGCGCGACGGCAAGAGCCGCACGAGGAGGCCGCGGACGATCACGCGCAGGCCGGGCAGCAGCACCACGACGCCCAACACCACGCCCGCGAGGAGGAGCGCCGCGAGATCTTGCCGCACGAAGCGCGATCGGAAGTCCATCGCGAGCGTGGCCACGCCGCCGAAGAGCGCGCCCCAGAGGCCGACCTCCGTGAGCAGCGCGGCGGTCTCGGCGGGCGCAGGCTCGAACAATGCGCGGGGAGCCCTGAGGTACCTCCGGTTGCGCGCCCACGTGGGCACGCGCTCGAGCCACGCAGAGAGCAGCGTGATCGCGAGCGCGACGAGCACGCCCGTCGGCGCGTAGAGCGCCGCGAGGTGAAGGACCGCCACGAGGCTCGCCGCGAGCGAGAGCGCACCGCCGCGACCGAGCGCGACGAGGCCATCGATCGCGCCCCACGTCGCGGCCGCGGGGCACGCGATCGACGCGAGCCACAGCCAGCGCGACGCGAGCGCGCGGAGCCACGGCGGGAGCACGCGTCGCGCGACGTCTCGAGGCGCGGGCGCGCCGCTCACGTCGCGCCTCCCTCGTTCGGGTCCAGCCACAGCGTCACGCGAACTTCGCCCGCACGTGCGGTGAACGACGCTCGATCACTCGATCGCGATCTCCGCGAGACCGCCGCCGTGCTGGTGCCAGCTCCGCACCTCGAACCGCACGCGATCCACGCCCTGGATCGATCCGAGGTCGTGGGTGACCCACGCGGGCGCAGCGCTGAACTCGAACGCGCCATCGATGCTCTGCGCCTCGTTGCCGTGGGCGAAGACCTGGATGCGGTACTGGAGCGTGCCGCGGTCGTTGTACGGCACGTTGTGCGTGTTGAGCACGCGGACGCGCGAGACGTTGCGCGCGGGGTTGATCGTGACCTCGACCCAGCCGGCCGTGCGATCTGGAAGGAGCCACGAGGTCTCGGTATTCCCGTCGAGCACGCGGTTGGGCTCGAAGTCGGGCATCTCGTTGAAGTGCGCGGAGGCGCGCGCGTGCACGCCTTCGGGCGTGCGCGTGGCGAGGTAGCTGCCCACGATCGTGACGAGGCTGAGCGCGACCACGGTGGTGATGCGTCCCGCGCGTCGGAACGCGAGCTCGCGCGGCATGAGGGTCACGTCCGCGAGCCCGCGGGCGAGGAGGCCGCGCGCGTCCGTGACGCGATCGAAGAGATCGCCGTGCGAGGGCTGCACGTCGCTGTCGAGCTGCGGCAGCGCGGCGGCGCCGAGCTCGTTCTCGAGCGCGGAGACGCGCTCCACGTGGCTGCGCGAGGCCGAGCGCTGCGTGAGGAAGCGAGCGACCGTCGATCCCATGAGACCCGCCTGCGAAGCCTTCACCTCAGCCGCGCTCAGCGGCTGGGCGGCACCCCCCGTCTTCGACACAGATCCAGGGTTGGACTCGGACCCAGTGCCCGACTCGGACCCGGCGTCCGAATCGGATCCAGTGCCCGACTCGGATCCAGTGCCCGACTCGGATCCAGGGTTGGACTCGGATCCAGCCTTCAACTCGGACCCGGCGTCCGAATCGGATCCAGTGCCCAACTCGGATCCAGTGCCCGATGCGGATCCAGTGCCCGACTCGGATCCAGTGCCCGACTCGGATCCAGGGTTGGACTCGGATCCAGCCTTCAACTCGGACCCGGCGTCCGAATCGGATCCAGTGCCCGACTCGGATCCAGGGTTGGACTCGGATCCAGCCTTCAACTCGGACCCGGCGTCCGAATCGGATCCAGTGCCCGACTCGGATCCAGGGTTGGACTCGGATCCAGCCTTCAACTCGGACCCGGCGTCCGAATCGGATCCAGTGCCCGACTCGGATCCTGCCTTCGTATCGGCGGCAGTCGCCGAGCTCGATGTGGGCTCAGTGGGGGCCACTCGCTCCGCCGGCGTCCGCGCCGCCGTCGCGTCGAGCCACGCCTCGGTGGCCTCGCGGGTCTTTCCGAACGCGTCGACGAGGAGACGAATCGCCTCGGCTGGATGACCCGCGGCCCAGAGCGACTCGGCGGCGTCTGCGCGCTGCTTCGCGAGGCTGGCGCGCTCGAGCACGCGCTTGCGACCCGCATCGTCGAGGCGAGCGGCCTGCTTGGCGGCTTCCTTCAGCGTGAAGAACTCGACGAGCGACGCGACGACCACGTTGGGCACGGAACCTCGGCACTTGGTTGCGCGCCCGCGGGCGCGAGGAGTTGACCGTCCGCGCGGTGGCGCGAATTGGGCCGGAAAGCGGCCGAAAGGTATCGACTCGGCCCCCAACCCGCAAGCGAGCGTCGGGGCGCCGCGTCCGTGTTTCTCGATCGCGCCGTGATTGGTTCGGCGCTGCCCGCGACACCAGAGGCGCATGACCCGATCGAACCTGCTCGCGTGGCGCGTGTTCGCCGCGCTCTTCCTCGTGTTCCTCGTCGGCGCGGGCTCGGCCTGCGCGACCGGCGGCTACGACGACGACTTCGGCGAGAGCGCCGAGCCGATCATCGGAGGCGCGCCACACGACGGGGATCCGCAGACCGTGTACCTCATGCAGCGGGGCGGCTTCATCTGCACCGGCTCGCTGATCGCGCCCCGCGTCGTGCTCACCGCGCTCCACTGCGTGGACTCGGGCGGAGGCGTCGGCCCCGCGAGCCAGTTCTCGATCGGCACCGGTCCTCGCGCGGACGGCTCGAGCGTCTACGCGCGCGTGACGGAGGTCCGCACGGCCCGCGCGAGCCGCTTCGAGGGCAACGACATCGCGCTCTTGCTCCTCACGAGCGCGGGATCGCTCTCGCCGTACCAGGTCTCGTTCGTGGCGCCGCGCGTGGGAGATCCGATCGTCGGCATCGGCTACGGCCAGACGAGCGGCGGCAGCCGCGGCCTGCCCGCGGGCCGGAAGTACCGCGGCGCGAGCACGATCGGTCGCCTCGGCACGATGGAGATCGTCACCCAGCGCGCGCTGCCTTGTTACGGCGACTCGGGCGGACCGCTCTTCGACGCCGCGGGTCGCGTGATCGGGATCGTCTCGCGCGGCACGGCCAGCACGTGCGAAGGCGGCAGCGGCATCTACACGCGCGTCGACGCGCACCGCGCGCTCATCGAGCGAGCGATCGCCGACACCGGTGGGACCGCGCCTGCGCCGCCGGCGGAGCCGCCGCCGACCGGACCTCCGCCCTCGGAGCCCCCGCCTTCCGAGCCGCCGCCGCCCACCCTGCCGGACGGCACGATCGACGTGTGCGCCGCCCCGTTCGAGCGACCGATCGCCGTCGGCGAGATCGTCCGGCTCGGCTGCACCCTCCCCGCCGGCCGCGTGGTGCGCCTGTTCACGTCGTCGCCCCAGAGCCTCCGCACGACCCTGGTGATCGAAGACCGCACCTACCTCAGCACGGAGGCGAACGTGACCTACACGTTCCGCGCACGGCCGGCCCCCACGCCCTTCACGTTCACCGTGGTCGGCAGCAACCGCTACCGCCCGATGCCGATCCGCGTCGAAGCCTACTGAATACCGGGACGGTCCTGCTTCATTGCATTCCCGCCGCGAGCCCTGCGCGCCGCGGGCGAGCGCCGGATCGCGTCGAGACCACGGCCTTCGCCCGTCGGTGCTATCAACGGCCGCGTGCTCGACGCCCTCCGGACGTGGCTGGCGGCGCTGCCTCGCGATCGAGAGCGGCGGTCTCTCGTGCTCGTCGTGCTCGCGCTCGTCGTCGCGGCCATCGCGCGCGTGGGCACCGCGGGGTGGGGCCTGCCGATGCGCTACCACGTCGACGAGCTGGGCTTCGTCATGTGGGTCGCCGCGCACGCGGAGTGGCACGGGTTCGTGCGCGGGTCGTTCGAGCCCACGGTCACGACGTACGGGCCGCTCGTCTACGAGCTCGCGCTCGCGACCAAGTGGCTGATCTCCGGCACGGCGGGCGTCTCCGAGGCCGCGCACGAGGTCTCCGACGGCTGGGCCTACCTGACGCTGCTCGACGATCCCGCGCGCACGCCGATCACGATGAACGGCTGGATCCACGCGATGCGCATCGTCTCGGCGTGGGTCGGCGTGGGCACCGTGATGGTGCTCGCGCGCGCGACCAAGCGCCTCGCTGGTCCCGAGGCCGCCGCCATCGTCGCGTGGCTCGCAGCGCTCGCGCCCGGGCTCGTGCAGGTCTCTCACTTCTACACGCCCGACGGCCTGCTCCTCCTCTTCGAGGTCATGGGCCTCGACGCGGCCACGCTGCTGCTCGATCGACCTTCGTCGTCGCGCGCTTCGTACGCGGGCATTGCGATCGGCCTGATCCTCGCGACGAAGATGACCGGCGCGCTCGTCGCGCTGCTCGTGCCCTGGGCGCTCTTCGCGCGGCGCGAGCACGGCCCAGACGTCCCGGGCACCGGAGCGCTCGCGCGCGCCTGCTTCTCGCGATGGACGTGGATCGCGGTGCTCGCCTCGCTCGTCACCTACGCGGTGTTCTGCCCGTGGGCGGTGATGCGTGGCCCTTCGTACTTCACGGGAGGCGGCGGGCCGACCTCGGGCGCGTTCATGCTCGGCACGCTCTACGAGAGCGACTTCCGCTACTACGACTGGCGCTTCGCGTACCTCGACGACGTGCGCGGCCTCGCGTTCTTCACGTCACTCCTTCCGTACATCCTCGGCGTCCCCACGGTCGTCGCGGGACTGGTCGGCCTCTTCGCGGGTGAGCGTCGTACGCGGGTGATCGCGTGGGGTCTGCTCGTTCCCTCGTTCGCGCTCGTCTCGGGCTGGACGGTGATCACGATCCGCTACGCGCTGCCGCTCGCGCCGCCGATCCTGCTCTCTGCGTCCGCGCTCCTGGCGCGCCTCGTCATGAGCCCACGCGTGACGGCCTCGGCGCGCGTCCCCTGGCGACGCGTCGGCCTCGCCCTGCTCGCGATCGTGCTCGGAGTCACTCTCGCGCGCGGCCTCGCATGGACGCTGATGTTCACCGAGGAGGATCCGCGCACGCTCGCCTCGCGCTGGATCGCCAGCCACGCCGCAGACGGCGACATCGTCGTCGCCGAGGGCGACCGCCCCTACACCGCGCCGCTCGGTGCGCCCGACGAGCCCATGGGCGCGCTCGCGCACGAGATGCCCGACATCGAGGTGCGTCGCCTGTTCGGGGGCGACGAGCTCGGCGCGCTGATCCCGCCGCACACGACGCGCCTCCTCCGACACGCGCGCTACCTGGTGATCAGCCAGTGGATGTCGAGCCGCGCGCGCACCGACGCTGCGGTCGCAGAGTCTCCCGGGCACGCGCTCTTCTACCGAGCGCTCTTCACAGGACAGCTCGGCTACACGGAGGTCGCGCGCTTCGATCGCACGCCTCACCTCGGGCCGCTTCGGTGGGACGAGACCGGCGAAGAGCAGCTCGCGGTCTGCTTCGATCACTGCCCCGTCGTGATCTTCGAGCGCACGGGCGACTACGTGAGCCCGTTCGCCGAGGAGTGATCGCTCAGAAGGTGCCGCGCACGGAGACGCCGCCCGGGCCGATCGAGACGCTGGCCGCGGGAGCGTCGCTGCTCGACCCACTGCCCGACGCGACGACGCCCCACGTCACGCCCACCGCTGCGGCGACGCCGCCCACGACGAGCGTCGCGATGCCCACGTCGCGCAAGAGGTACGCCTCCGCGTCGATCCCTGCCGCCGTCATCGACACCGGCTCGACCACGGCCGCGTCATGCCGCGAGACCGCGACACCGACGAGCACCGCGCCTGCCACCACGGCCGCGCCACCCACGCCGAGCACCACCCACGCGCCCACCGCATCACCGCCGCCGTCCGTCGGTACGACCACGGGATCGGGCGTGACGACGGGCTCGGGCGTCGGCGTGATCGTGGGCTGCACGGCGCGCTCGGCCGCCGCGATCTGCGCGTCGAGCACCTCGATGCGTCGCGCGCACGTCGCGCTCTGATCGGCGTTGGGCTCGGCCACGAGGTAGCGCGCGTAGGCGTCGCGGGCCTCGACGAGCTGCCCGTCCGCGTCGAGCGCGCGCGCGAGGTTGTAGAGCAGCACGGGCGCGGGCTCGAGACCGTACGCCTCGCGCAGCATGGTGGCCGCGTCCGCGAATCGGCCCGCGCGGTAGGCCTCCACGCTCTGCTCGAAGAGCGCGATCGCGCGAGAGTGAACACGCGCCGCGGCGGCGTCGGCAGGCGGGTCCGCGGGACGACGTCGCTGGGCCTCGGCGACCGACGTCGCAGAGAGGGTGGTCGCCCCGAGCGAGACCACCCCGAGCACGCTCGCCGCGATCAGGCCGCGCACAAAGGCTGTCCGCGCGGGCGTGATCCGATACCATGGCCTTCGTGAGCGCAGCGGACGCATCCGCGGGCAGAATACCCGACCGCGTTGGCAAGCACCTCATCGTCGGCAAGCTCGCCAGCGGTGGCATGGCCACGACGTACCTCGCGCGCCTCGTCGGCCCCGCGGGCTTCGAGAACGTCGTCGTCCTCAAGCGCATGCTCCCGCACCTCGCCGAGGACCAGAAGTTCCGGGTGATGTTCGAGGACGAGGCGCGCACCGTCGCGCGCATCCGTCACCCGAACGTCGTCCGCATCTTCGAGCTCGTCTCCGACGTGGGCGAGCTCTACCTCGTGATGGAGTACCTCGAGGGCGACACGCTCCGTCAGCTCGTGAAGAGCTTGTCCACGCGCGGCGAGCGCCTCTCGTGGGCGATGGCGGCCTACATCGTGAGCGAGGCCGCGCTCGGTCTCCACGCCGCCAACGAGCAGACCGACGACGACGGCCGCGCGCTCGGGCTCGTCCACCGCGACGTCTCCCCACACAACCTCTTCATCACCTCGGACGGCGGCGTGAAGGTGATCGACTTCGGCATCGCGAAGTCCGCCGACCACGTGAGCCACACGTCGACCGGCGAGCTCAAGGGCAAGTTCGCGTACATGTCGCCCGAGCAGGTCGAGCAGCGCCCCGTCGATCGCCGCACCGACGTCTTCGCGCTCGGCGTCGTGCTCTGGGAGCTCATCGCGAAGAAGCGCCTCTTCGCGCGCGAGACGCAGATGGCGACGATGCGCGCGGTCGCGAACGACGCGGCGCCGCTCCTGTCGAGCGTCGCGGCGGACGTGCCGGCCGCCCTCGACGTGCTCGTCGCGCGCGCGCTCGAGAAGGACGTCGACGCGCGCGTGCCGGACATGCTCGAGCTGCGGCGTGGCCTCCTCGCGGCGATGCGCGAAGCCAAGATCGACGATCCGAAAGAAGAGCTCGCGAAGCTCGCGCGCGATGCCTTCGTGCGCGAGTCGGCCGAGCGCACCGAGCTCATCCGTCGGTCGCGCGGGGCCACGAGCGGCCTCGTGTCGCTCACGGACGGTCTCGTGCCCGACGTCGAGGGCACGCCGTCCAAGGTCCGCACCGTCACGGCAGGCACGCCCGCTCCTGGCGTCGCACAGGGATCGATCGTCGAGTCGGGACCTCCGCCGGCCGCGTCGTCCACGAAGCGCTTCGCCATCGCGGGCTCCGCGCTCGCCCTCCTCGTGATCGCCGCGCTCGGCATCGGATGGTTCGCGGCGAGCGGTGGCGCGCCCACCGCCGCGCCGATCACCGCGACCACTCCCCTGCCGACGACGACCACGACTCCGCAGCCGGCCGAGGTCGCGCAGCCCGTCGTCGTCGCGCCAGAGCGCGTGTCGGTCACCTTCGAGAGCGACCCGCCGGGCGCGCTCGTCACGATCGACACGATCGCGCGAGGCACGACGCCGCTCGTGCTCGACCTGCCTCGCGGTGACGCTGCGCTCCACGCCGAGATCGCCCTCGCGGGGCGCCGCACCGTCGAGCTGAGCTTCCTGCCGGATCGCGATCAGACGCTGCGCACTCCGCTCCTGCGCGCCGGCCGCGCAGGCGGAGAGTCGATGGCTGGAGAGTCGATGGCTGGAGAGTCGATGGGCAGCGCGACGATGGGCGGCACGTCGATGGACGACCAAGGCGGGTTCTATGCGTTCGAGTGACGCGCTCCTCGTGGGCGTCGGCGTCGTCGGCGCGATCGCGTCGGGCTGCTTCTCGCCCCTCGATCACACGGGCCGCCAGTGCCCCTGCGCCACCGGCTTCACCTGCGAGACGGCCTCGAACACGTGCGTGGCCGACGGCGCCGACACGGGACTCACGGACATCGACGGCGGCGATCGCGACGCGGCCATCGACGCGATGGTGATGGACGCGCCGATGATCGAGATCGACGCCGCCATGGTCGACGCGCCAGGCCTCGACGCCGGCCCGATCGATGCCGCGAGCCCGGACGCGTGGGCCCCTGACGCGTGGACGGGCGACGCGCGCGCCTTCGACGCGTGGACTGTTGATGCATGGGCTGGCGACGCGTGGGCTGGCGACGCGTGGGCGAACGACGCGTGGGCCGCTGACGCGTGGGCGAACGACGCGCGCCTCGTCGACGCGTTCGTCCCCTCGACGCCCGACGCCGGCTTCGATCCGTGCCCCACGGGGACGTGGCTCTGCGACGACTTCGAGAGCGCGGTCACCACGCGCGTGCCTCCTTGGGGCTACTCGGACGGCGCGCCGTCGCGCACCACCGTGCTCCCGTTCCGCGGCAGCGCGTCCGGTCGCTTCGAGGGTCTCTCGGAAGACGACACGCAGAGCGTCGGCAAGACCCTGCCGATGGTGGCGCCCGCCGAGATCTGGATGCGCGCGTGGGTGCTCGTGCGTCCGCGCGCGTCGTCGGGTGATCAGCGCGATGGCGCGATGCTGCACGTCGGTGACGACGCTCCGCCCAACTACGACAACGTCAGCGTCGTGCTCAGCGACGAGACGCCCACCTCACGCATCACCGTCGGCACGTACAACTCCTCGACGGGCACGTTCAACGCGGGCTCGACGATCCCCGACGACACGTGGACCTGCGTCGCCGTGCACGTGCTGCAGGGGGACCCCGGCCTGATCGAGCTCTACGTCGGCCCGAGCCGCGTGATCATGTCGAGCGACCGCGTGATGTTCGCGGGCGGAGGGTTCCGCGTGATCGACGCGGGCCTCACGTACTTCGACTCGACGAGCGATCGCATGACGATCTACCTCGACGACGTCGCGATCGGCATCACGGGCACGCCGCTCCGCTGTGGCAGCTGAGCTCCGCTGCGCTCCGCTGTGGCAGCTGAGCTCCGCTGCGCTCCGCTGTGGCACCTGACGCGCGCTCTCACTCCCCGCCCTGCCCTGCGCAGGAGCGCTGCACGCGCTCCGCGAGGCCCGCAGGCGGATGGCTCGCGAGGAACGTGACCGCGTCGCGTCGCGCGGCGGCCACGTCGCCGAGATCGCACAGCGCGAGGATGCGCAGGCCGCGACGCTCCATCGCGAGATCACCCCGCGGAAAACGACGCGCGTGATCGTCGAGCAGCGCGAGCGCGGCCTGCGCGTCACCGCGACGCGACGCCGAGTGCGCTTCACGGAGGATCTCGGTCTCGCGCTCGATGTCGGCCATCTCACGCTCGACCTGAGGGCGAGGATCCGGGTCCACGACGGGCTCGACTGCGGGCTCGATCACGGGGTCCGCCTCGGGCTCGATCACGGGCTCGATCACGGGTTCGATCACGGGCTCGATGACCGGCTCGATCACCGGCTCCACGACGGGCTCGATCACGGGCTCGATGACTGGCTCGGTCGTCGTCGTCACGGGCACTGTGTCCGTCGTCGCCGTCACCCACCACGCGCCGCCGCCGAGCGCCGCGACCGCGAAGACCGTCAGCGCGATCTTGGTGCCGACGCCGAGCCCGGCTGCGCTCGTCGCGCTCACGCCCGTGCCGCTCGCCACCGCCGCGGTCCCTGCCGCCGCCGAGCCGACCGCCGCCGCGATCACCGCGCGCTTGAGGCGCGAGCGCTGCGCGTCGCTCGGGCCGAGCGCCGGCTTGGCCGCGTCGATCAGCGATCGATCGATCGGCTCGTCCGTGTCCGTCGGGCGATCGCTCATCGCTGCCTCCAGTCGTCCTTCGCGCGGAGGCGCGCGAGCTGCTTCTCGTAGTCTTTTCGCGCCAGGCGCAGGCGCGAGTAGACGGTGTTCACGTTCACCTCGAGCGACGCCGCGATCTCGGGCACGGGCAGCTGCTCGATCTCCGCGAGCACGAAGACCACGCGCTGATCTTCGTCCATCGTGCCGAGGATCTCCGAGAGCAGCGCCACCGCTTGGTTGCGCGCGGCCTCGTCGGCGGGCGTGGGCTGCTGCGTGTCGAGCGAGTCCTCGACGAGCTCGTCGTGTCCGCTCTCCTTGCGCCGAAAGCGTCGCCGATGCTCGGACACGACGCGCACGAGGATCCGCGTGAGCCACGTGCGCACCGACGCGCGACCCTCGAACTCCGGCAGCCGACGGTGCACGACGAGGAAGAGGTCCTGGAGCACGTCGTCGATCTGCGACGGCGACACGCCCATGCCGCGCGCCGCGCGCCACAGGTAGTCGACGTGCGCCTCGTAGACGACGTCGAACGTCGGCGGAACGAAGGCGCTCGCGGCCTCGTCGCGTCGTCCTTCTTCGGGCGGGCTCGGCGACGCGTCCGTCGCGAGCGCCGCGCCGTCGTCGTGCGCCGTCATGCCCGCGAACGAAAGCACGGCGAGCGCGCGCGAACAACGTGACAGGCGCCTCCCGCGCTCGGAGCGATCTGTCGGACCGCCCGGCGCGTATGCTCGCCCGATGCTCACATCGCCCAAGAAGGCCTCGCCCCAGAAGGTCTCGCCCCTGAAGGCCTCGCTCGCCCTCGCCGTCTCGCTCCCGCTCGCCCTTCCTCTGGCGCTGGCAGCCTGCGACAACGCGCCCGCGCCGCCCACCGACGGCCTGCCGAACCCGCCGCCCGCGGGCACGTGGGCCGCGATCGAGCCCGAGGGCGACACGGTCTGCTCGCGCGGCACGGACTACCGCTTCTTCGTGCGCGGCGGCCGCAGCGATCGCGTGATGATCGACTTCCAGGGCGGCGGCGCGTGCTGGGACGAGGTGACGTGCGGCGCCGCAGGCGCGCTCGATCTCTTCTCGGACGACGTGGGCACGCTCGATCAGTTCACCGCGTGGATCGCGGCCAACGGGCAAGGCGGCTACCTCAGCGACGATCCGGGAAATCCCTTCCGCGACTGGACGATCGTGCACGTGC
The DNA here is from genome assembly GCA_964502175.1 of uncultured Sandaracinaceae bacterium. Taxonomy (GTDB): domain Bacteria; phylum Myxococcota_A; class Polyangia; order Polyangiales; family Sandaracinaceae; genus JAFLCL01. The sequence goes on along the minus strand of CAZCVE010000010.1, from coordinate 133,794 downwards.
CCTACTGCACGGGCGACATCCACTGGGGCAACACGGCCACCACGTACGGCGAGGCCGAGCCGATGACGATCGAGCACCGCGGCTTCGTGAACGCGACGGCCGCGCTGAACTGGACGTACGCGCGCTTCACGAACCCCTCGAACGTCTTCGTGTCTGGCTGCAGCGCCGGCGCGTACGGCGCCGTGCTCCACTCGGCGTACATCGCGAACCACTATAGCGGCGCGCAGATCTCGGTGCTCGCGGACTCGGGCGCGGGCGTGATCACGAACAGCTTCCTCAACGACTCGCTGCCCAACTGGAACGCGCAGCCGAACCTGCCGTCGTTCGTGCCGGGCCTCGACGTCGCGCTCACGGATCTCAGCCTCGCCGACCTCTACATCCGGATCGGGCAGCGCTTCCCGGCCATGCGCTTGGCGCAGACGAACACGAACTACGACCAGGACCAGGTCTTCTTCTACACGGCGATGGGCGGCACCGCGGCCAACTGGCCCGGCGAGATGCGCGCGAGCCACGACAGCATCCGGGCGGCGACGACCAACTTCACGTCGTACGTCCCCGGCGGCTCCGTGCACTGCGCGGGCATCTACCCGATCTTCCAAGAGCGCACGGTCCGCGGCGTCTCGCTCGTGGACTGGGCCGAGCAGCTCGCGACCGGCGCCGCGATGCCCGAGCGCGTGGTGTGCGAGGGCGCCGAGTGCTGCGACGACGCGATCTGCGAGGAGTGCGCGACGAGCTCGATGCCGGCGACGTACTGCCAGTTCTGCCGCGACTGGCCCGGCTCGTGGCCCGAGTGCGCCGATTGAGCCGGCCGGGGCCGTCAGTGGTCCAGGCCCAAGACTTGGATCTCGCGGAGGAGCGTCGCCACGGCGTTACGCGATCGCTCCGAGCCCAGCGCCTGCTGAAGGACGCTCACGTAGGCGCCTTCGTCGCGGCATTCGATCTCCTTCGCACCTGGCAACGAGACGAACACCGGATAGGACATTCCGCTGTCTTCGCGGATGCGGACCTCTACGATCTTGACGTCGTAGTGGTCGAGTTTGGGCGCCACGATCCACAGCTCGTGAACTCGTGAGACGCGATCCATGGGGTCGGTGAACGATGACACGCGGATGTCCCCCAACACGCGGTTCGACGTCCGTTCACCGATCTCCGCGGCAGCATCCCTCAAGATCGTCAGGGGCGTTCGAACTAGTTTCGGGTCGGGCAGGTCGCCCCAGAGATTGGTCATTGCTCACCCTCGTCTCGCGGAACGTCCAGCTCGAGAAATATTGGCAGATGATCGGACCCGCGTCGCGCGTCAGGTCGACCCCGCGCATCGAGGAGCGACTCGTTGCCGATCCTCGTGACCACACGAACGCTTCCGGGCCCCAGTTGGTTCATGAGCGAGGGCCGGACGAGAACTTGATCGAAGAAGTGCCAGTAGCGCGTGTCGACGGAGGTCGTCTCGTAGTAGTAGGTGCCGGGCGGGCCGGGTGTTCCGTCGCCCAGCAAGCTCCAGCACGGGTTGTAGAAGAACGGATGAGCACGGCCCCGCGATCTCGCGCTTCTCTCGCGCGGCGACGGCTCGCGACGGCACCCCGTGGAGGGCATCGATCGCAACGGCGGCCGTATCGAACGGGTCGAAGTTCAGGTCGCCGATCAGCACGGTCCGAGAGTGCTTCCGCCTGCGCTCAACGTCCTCGACGAAGTGCGCGAGGCGTCTGGCGCTCGAGTACGCGTCAAGGTGAGCGTTCTGCGCGAACAGCCTGCTGCGCAGGTGGCACGTCACGACGAGGACTGGCAAGCGACCGGGGGTCTGCACCTCGAACGCGGTGGAGCGCTCAGCTTCGCTTCGAACGAAGCACTTCGAACCCGCTGGTAGCCGACTGAAGACGGTCGTTGCCGCTGGAGCGGCCGTCACGCGCCGCGTGAACCCGGCTGCGTTCAAGGCCGCCGCCAGCGTCACATCGTCGCTGTCCATCTCGGAGACTGCGACGATGTCTGCGCCGTGCTCGTTCGCGAGCGCGGCAACTCGGTCCGCGAGGGACTGCCGCATCAAGTTCCAGAACACGACCCTCATCTCGACACGAGTCTTCGGTCGTCGGACCCGATCGCCCAGCTCACTCCGCTGTTTGGCGCGTCGCAGCGCGCGTGGCGGCCACACGGGAGGCGAGGAAGCGGTCCATGCGCTCCGCGATCACGTCTTGTCGCTCCACCGGCGCGGCGTGGCTCGCGCCTTCGAGGAAGAGCAGCTCCGCGTCGGGGATCGCCTCGGCCATGTGCTTGGCGAGCTCGGGCGGCGTGAACGTGTCCTTCTCCGCAGCGACGATGAGCGTGGGCACGTCGATCGTCGACAAGAGATCCTCGGCCGTGTGCTCGCCTGCGAGCTTGAGCATCGAGAGGAAGAGCGCCGGCTCGAGCGTGGAGACGTGCTCGACGTACCAGACGAAGTCTTCTTCGCGCAGCGCCTGCACGTCGACCTCGCCCGAGAGCTTGGCGATCTGGTACGCCATCTTCGCGGGGATGCGGCCCCACAAGGCGCGCGCGAGGCCGCGGTTCTTCTCGACGACCTCGAGCAGGCCGGGCAGCACCTGCTTGAGCATGTCCGAGCCGTGGAACGTCGCGGTCACGCGTCCGTAGCTGCCGCACACGAGCATCAGCGCGTCGACGCGATCGGGCGCGAGCCGGTACGCCTCGAGCGCGACCTGCGTTCCCATCGAGTGCCCCACCAGGACGGCCCGCTCGATCTCGTGGCGGTCGAGCATCGAGATGAGATCACGCGCGTGCGCAGGAACGTCGATGCGCGCGGGATCGTTCGGGAGGCCGCTGCGACCGTGGCCGCGGTAGTGCCAGTGGAGCACACGGTGCTGCTGCGCGAGGTGCGGCTGGAGGTACTTCCACGCGAAGCCATCGCAGCCGATGCCGTCGTTCAGCGCGATGACCGGGCGCGTGCGATCGGCGTCTGCCGCATGCGGACCCGCGAGGCCCCAGAAGAGGCGCGTTCCATCGGCCGCAGGGGCGAAGCCGCTCTGGTCGTACTGCATGAGCTCGATCGACTCCGAGGCGTCAGCCCTTGGCGGCGCGGCCACCCGATGACGTCGCCGACGGCGACGAGGTGCCGACCTTGGACTCGCCCGTCTTGGTGTCCTCGTCGAGATCATCGAGCCCGTCGTCGCTGAGATCGACCGAGTCGGGATCGTTGATCGAGGGCATCTTCTTGAGCTCCTCGAGGCCGATGCGAACGCAGCGCTGGACCAGCCACGACACCGTACGCTCGAGCCGGATCGACTCGCGACGGAGCTCCCGGATCATCGGGCCGGGGAAGTAGACGCTGATCTTGCGAGGGTCCGACATGCGCGCGCTCCCGAGGCGAGGCCTGATGACGAGCGGGCGTAGTACCGTGCGCCCCGGAGGCCCGTCAATGCAGCCCGAACGTCTTCGCTCTCTCGCACGCACGCTCTTGATCGCGATCGCCGCCGCGGGCGGGAGCTTCGCCGCCACGTGGTGCCTCACGCCGAGCCACGCGTCCGCGACGGAGACCGAGGCGAGCCCGTTCGCGAACCTCTCGATCTTCGCGCGCGCGCTCAGCCAGATCGAAGGCGGGCACGTCGAGCCGCCCGATCAGGATCGGCTCGTGTACGGCGCGATCCGCGGCATGGTCGAGACGCTCGATCCGCACTCTGCGTTCCTCGATCCCGTCGAGTACGCGATCCTCGAGGACGACACGACGGGCGCGTTCGCGGGCATCGGCGTCGAGATCGACGTGCGCGACGGCTGGCTCATGGTCCACGGCGTGCTGCCCGGTGGTCCCGCGGAGCGCGCGGGCGTGCGCGCGGGCGATCGGTTCCTCGTGCTCGGCGATCGCAGCGCGCGCGACCTGCGCTTGTCCGAGGCCGTGCGCATCATGCGCGGCGAGCCCGGCACGCCAGTGGCGGTGCGCATCCGGCGCGAGGGCACCGAGGACGCGATCCAGCTCACGATCACGCGCGAGATCATCCACGTCGAGGCGGTGGAGACGCGCGTGCTCCCCGATCGCAGCGTCTACATCCGCATCCGCTCGTTCCAGGAGACGGCCACCGACGAGGTGCGGCGCGCGCTCGACGCGGCGGTCGCGAGCACCGCGAGCGCGGGCGGCGTGACGGGCGTGTTGCTCGATCTGCGCGGCAACCCCGGAGGCCTGCTCGACGAGGCCGTGCGCATCTCGGACGAGTTCCTCGAGAGCGGCGTGATCGTGTCGACGCGCGGCCGCGACGGCGTCGTGCTGAGCGAGGCGAGCGCCGAGCGCGCGGGCACGCGCCCCGACTGGCCCGTCGTCGTGCTCGTCGACTACTACAGCGCGAGCGCGTCGGAGATCGTCGCGGGCGCGCTCCAGGATCATCACCGCGCCGTGATCGTCGGCACCACGACGTGGGGCAAGGGCAGCGTGCAGAACGTGATCGAGCTGCCCGATGGCAGCGCGCTCAAGCTCACCGTCGCGCGCTACTTCACGCCGAGCGGCCGCACGATCCAGGCGCGAGGCATCGAGCCCGACGTGCGCGTCGAGCAGCTCGACGAGGAGACCGCGCGACGCCTCGGCCAAGAGCAGCCCGTGCTCAGCGAGGCGATGCTCGAGGGCCACCTCGAAGCGAGCGGCCGAGAGCGCGCGCTCGAGATCGCACGCAGCGCGATGCGAGAGACCTCGGCCGCGCCGGACCTCGCGTCCTTCGCCGACGACTACCAAGCCCGCATGGCCCACCAAATCCTGCGAGGCCTCGCGGCCGTGCACCGCACACACCCCTGACGGGCCCCTGCCATGTCGATGACGGGCCAGTTCCTACGCGTCTCGCCCACGATCCTCAAGTGGCTCTTCGCGGACACCACGCGCATCGAGCCTCTCTTCGAGGCGAGCGCGGACGACGGAGAGGTGCTCGACGTGGAGAAGGCGTGGCACGGCGTCCACTACCTCCTCACGGGCGATCCGTGGGCCGGTGAGTCGGCGCTCGCCGACGTCGTCCTCGGTGGCACGGAGCTCGGTCCGGACATGGGCTACGGCCCGGCCCGCTACCTGACGCCTGACCGCGTCTCTGCAGCCGCCGGCGCGCTCGCATCGATGACGTCCGACCAACTTCGCCGACGCTACGACCGATCCGCCATGGCGAGGCATCGGATCTACCCGGACATCTGGATGGACCCCCACGACGATGGCCTGGCCTTCCTCACACCCGCCTTCGCGAGCCTTCGCGCGTACTACATGGACGCCGCCGCGAAGCGACACGCGATGATCAAGCGCATCGTCTGACCGCGCCACACCTCGCCACGAGCAGCCCGCCCCGGCGATGCTCGAGACCACTCGAAGCGAGTCGTCGAGCTCCGGCTTGGGACCGAGGATTCTGATCGCATCGATCCCACGCCCCAACTTCGACCTCTGGCCTCGATCGAGGGATCGCTGTTCAGAACTCCATCGTGAACTCGGCGCCGGTGTCCGTCGTCGCCTCGAGTCGACCGTGGAACGCCTCGAGGTCGGACGTGTCGAGCGTGTTCACGTGCAGCACGCCGGACAGGGGCACCAGCAGGCCCGTCGTGAAGTAACCACATGCGAGAGGGATGTTTTGCCCCTCGTCGAACATCGCGCCGAACCCGTAGAGGCGAACCGTCCAACCGTCCGCCGACTCGGAGGGCACCATCTCCATCCGGTGCCACCCACCGCTAGGGCCCCACGGACCGCCGGCCGTCAGAACGACGGCGACGCCGACGCGCTCCACCCAGCCGCCACCGGTGTCGCAGCCGGGAAATCCGTCGGCCCCGCATCGGATGACGCCCACCGAGGTGCCGCCTTCGAGATCCGGCGCGACGGTGACGTCGTTCGTGGCCTCCCGGGAAACGACCTCCCAGCGAAGCAGCGACATCTGCGCATCCAGGTTGCGACGGATCGACCGCTCACCAGGCTCATAGTCGGAGAAGGGCCAACTACCGTCGCAGCACGACCCAGAGGGCGTGCAGTCGGAGACCGCGTATCCACGCGCCGTCTCCCCACCCTCGAACCAGCGACAGTCGCCTGTCTCTCGATCGCACCCGAGCACGGCTTCGCCATTGCCACCGCAATCAGCCCAGTAGAGGCCGAATTCGCACTCCGACAGCGGCATGCGCTCGTCTGGCGCGCATCCCGCGAGCCCGAGCACGAACGAAGTGAGCGCAAACGTGCGGACCATGGTCGCGACGTAGAACTACCACGTGCAACCTTTCGTCGCCGTGTTGGGCTGCCAGCCGCTCGATGCCCCATCCGCAACACGTCAATTGCGCAGGACCGTCCCGAGATTTCAGACGCCACGCCCCGTCCGCCATGGCGAGGCATCGGGTCTACCCGGACATCTGGATGGACCCCCACGACGATGGCCTGGCCTTCCTTACCCCCGCCTTCGCTGGCATTCGCGCGTACTACATGGACGCCGCCGCGAAGCGACACGCGACGATCAAGGGCATCGTCTGACTCGGACGACCTACGCGCTCGCCGCGCACTCGATCCCCTTGGCCGGGACGGTCTTGAAGTCGTCGAGTCCAAGCTCCGACTTGGCTGGGACGATTCTGAAACCGGCGAATCCAAGCTCCGACTTGGCTCGGGCGATTCTGAAATCGGCGAGTCCAAGCTCCAACTTGGACCGGACGATTCTGAAATCGTCGAATCCAAGGTCCACCTGTCGCCAGAGGATTCTAAAACCTTCTGCGAACCTCAGACCCTTGGAACACGCGGAAATTTCTCTCGTCGCGTCACCCACGAAATCACACGCAACGCCCGCAGGCTCGGGTCGATGACTCGCCCGCCCCGAGGCGCAACGCGACGGCGAGCGATGCGTCGGTCCTCTTCTGTCGACGGTGATCGTTCACGCGTTCGAGTGGCATCCTCTCGGTGATGCGCTGGCTCGTCGTCGTGTTCGCTCTCGCGCTGCTCACGGGTTGCTACGCGACGCACGTGCGCGGCCGGGTCGACGGGAGTGACGGGGGTGTCCGTTCGACCGACGGTTCGATCTTGCGCGATGATGCTGCGCGCGTCGGTGTCGATGCGCCGTTCGTGAGCCCGGACGCTGCGTTCGATCCGTTCTGCAGCCCGCGGCCGCTCGAGGTCGTGTGCACCGACACCGGCACCGGCTTCGTCCCCGTCGGCGTGCCGTATGCGCTGCCCGTGCGCTTCGGCGATGGACGCTCGTGCTTCTGCGGCGAGGCCATCGTGTGCTCTGCGACGGTGCGCGGGAACGAGATCTCGCTCGACACGCGCATGTGCGCGGACCTCCTCTGTGACGGCTGCTTCCCCTACGTCGAGGGCACGTGCGCGCTGCCTCCCATGGACGAAGGCAACTACCGCGTGCTCGTGAACGGCGCGCCGTCGCTCGGGCTCTTCGTGTCCGACGCCACGCCTGCGATCGGTCCCGTCGATCACTGCGTGAGGCCGCCGGTCGATCCCTCCGCGTGCGGCTGGGATCTCGCGACGACGGTCGCGCTCGAGGCCGACGAGCTCTGTCACCCGCCCGTCGCGCGCGCGGGTGAGCCCATCGCCGTCGACGTGCGCACGTTCTGTCTTCCGTGCGGATCGCTGTGGGGCCCGTGCCGCGTCGAGCGCACCGCCACCTCGGTGCACGTGTCTCCGACGCTCGTCACCTCGCGCTGCGACGTCGACTGCGAAGAGGAGTGCTCGGACGCGACGACCGTCTGCACGATCCCCCCGCTCGAGCAGGGCAAGTACCAGCTCTCGATCGAGGGCCTCGACACGATCTCGCTCTTCACCGTGGGGGACGAAACGAGCGAAGCTCGCGCCTGCGTGAGCACGCCCGAAGACTGATGCGCTGATACCCTGCGGGCCGGTGAACTGGAGCTCGCGCCTCCTCTACTTCCTTCTCATCCCGACGATGCTCATCGCCGCGGGTGTCCTCGGCTTCTACTCGATCGAGGCAGCGCAGCAGTTCGCGGAGACCACCGAGGAGTCGATCTTCGAGAGCACGCTCTCGCTCGTCGACGAGAAGATCGATCGCCTCGAGCAGATGGTGATCACCGCCGACGAGGCCGTGTTCCATCTGGTCGATCTCTCCGATCCGTCGCGCGTGGAGCGTGAGTGGCCGGAGCTCGCGCCGCGCGTGTCGCCCAGCGTGCGCGCGCTCGTGGTGCTCGACGACACCGGCAACGTCACCTCGTACTCGTGTCGCTGCTCGGCCGACGAGAGCGAAGAGTTCAGCCGGCTCTTCGAAGAGCGAATCCTGCCGGACCTCGTGCTCGAGCAAGCGCCGCTCGGACAGTTGAGGCACCTCCACCGCAGCTACGCCGCGCAGAGCTACCTGCTCTCGTACCGCGCGCTCCGGCACGAAGGCCGACGCGTCTACGTCGTGGCCCACCACGACACCGGCTATTTCCTCCGTGACGTGTTCCCTTCGATCTTCGGGAACGAGTCGGGCAAGCGTCAGTACAACGTCGTCGACGAGGACAACCGACGCGTCTTCGGCGAGCCGCTCACGGGCGCGGGCGACTACCTCGTGGGCAGGAACTTCCCGTCCACGTTCTACGGCTGGCGCCTCCAGGTCGCTCCGAAGCAAGCGCCCACGCTGCGCGCCCAGCGCGCGTCGCGCGACTACAGCGAGTCGGCGCTGATCTCGCTCTCGCTCGTCATCGTGCTCCTCGGCGTCGCCTTCCTCATCTACGCGCAGGTGAAGGAGCGACGCCTGAACGAGCTCCGCAGCGAGCTGCTCGCGAACGTGAGCCACGAGCTCAAGACGCCGCTCTCGGTGGTGCGGATGTTCTCGGAGCTGCTGCTCACGGACCGCGTGCGCGAGGACAAGCGCAAGCAGTACCTCGAGACGATCCTGCGCGAGTCCGAGCGCCTCACGGGCCTCATCGAGAACCTCCTCGACTTCTCCGCGATCGAGCGCGGCAAGGAGATCTACGAGTTCCGCGAGGGCGAGATCATGGACGTGATCGCGCGCGCCACCGACGCGTTTCGATCACGCCACGAGCAGGGCCTCGAGCTCCGCGTGGTGGCCGAAGAGAACCTGCCGCGCGTCCGCTACGACGATCAGGGAATGTTGCTCGTGTTGATGAACCTGCTCGACAACGCGGTGAAGTACGGCGAGCCGCCGATCGAGATCCACCTCGAGATGGGACGGCGGCACCTCTACGTGCGCGTGCGCGACCACGGCGCGGGCATCCCGAGCGAGCACCACAAGCGCGTGTTCGATCGCTTCTTCCGGCTCCGTCGCCCGAACTCGAGCGTGCGCGGATCGGGCATCGGCCTCGCGCTCGTGAAGCGCATCGTCGAGGCGCACGGCGGCAAGGTGTGGGTGGAGGCGCCCGACGGTCCGGGCGCCTTGGTGTGCTTCTCGTTGCCAGCGCCCAACCCCTGAGCTGGCGCGACGGTGGTAGGCATCGGCGGGCCGAGCTAGGCGAGGGCCCGCACGCGCTACGCGCACCCAGCACATCCGGCTCTGCCCGGGTGAGTGAGGAGCGCAGCGACGAGTGAATCCCCGAGGGAATGGGGCCCGGTTCGCGCAGCGAACTGGGAAAGGGGCGAGCAGCCCCTTTCGCGTAAGCCGAAGGCGTCGCGCCCAGAGGAGAAGATCCGTCAGATGGGGATATCAACCCCATCGGGCGGCACGACGATGAAGACCTGGCGCGAGTCGAGCTCGGCCACGTTGTTGCCGATGACGACGATCAGCGCGCGGTAGATCTGCGCCGTCGCGGGGGGCGGAACGAAGTCGTTGTAGAAGTCGACGTCGAAGCTCACGCGCGTGCCGGGGATGACCTCGTAGAAGGTCGTCTCGTCCTGGTGATCGTACGTGTTGCCCGGGCTCGGACCGCACACGCCGCTCGAGGGGTTACAGCCGGTCTGCGGCACGATCATCTTGATGAAGCCGGTCGCGTCCGTGCCGTCGGGGTTGCCCGCGACGTTCTCCGTGCGCGTGTTCACGTCCTGCGGCGTGCCGCCGATCAGCGTGCCGATGCCGTCGATGATCGACGACGACACGGTGCCGCCGCTCGAGTCGTAGACGAGCGGCATGCCGCCGCCGTCGACCGAGCCGGTCGCGCGCGCCATCGCCTCCATCTCGCTGCGTCCACCGCCGCCGACCGCGACGCCGATGAAGCGCGCGCCGATGCGGTTCATCTCGGAGACCGCACGATCGAACCCGTACGGCGCCGGTGTGATCCCGGCATAGGCGTTGGAGGACGACGGCCCGTTGTGCCAAGCGACGTCGCTCACGAGCACGACGATCGGCAGCGCGCCGGCACGGAAGCATGGGTAGCCGATGCGGCGACGCGTCTCGTCCGGGAAGATCTCGCAGCGCTGCATGTCGATCGCCCAGCTGCCCGTGGAGTGCGTGTAGGAACCAGCCAGCCCCGAGGCGACATGGAAGAGCGCCTGCACCTGTGACTCCGGCCCGTCTCCGCCGCCGCCCGCCGACAGACGCGCGAGGCCCGCTTGCACGTCCGGCACGCTGTCGGTGATCACCTGATGGTTCACGTAGGCCGCGTCGCCGGTGTTGCCATAGCAGTCGCCGAGGAAGTCGGCGCAGAACGGGAAGTCCCTGTGCTCGCCGACGCCCATCTGCACCGAGCGGATGCGGCTCGAGAGGTCGGACGCGATCATCGTCAAGGACGACTGCACGTTCGCGATGGGGCCACCCATCGAGCCCGTCGTGTCGATGAGGAAGTACACGTCCGCGACGCTGATGTCGGTGCCGAACTCGAGCTCGCGGTTCTCGTGCGCGCCGAGGTACGGGAGCACGACGAAGAAGTCGCCTTCGGGGATCGTCGAGCCCGGATCGGTCGGGTCCGTCATGGTGCCGCGGACCTCACCGAGATCGGTGACGCCGTCGTCGTCGCTGTCGATGCTCGTCGGATCGGTGCCAGCGGCGACCTCTTCGGAGTCCGAGAGACCGTCGTTGTCGCTGTCGAGATCGATGTAGTCGGGCGTGCCATCGATGTCGGCGTTGCGCGGCGCGCACGGGTTGCCGCCGCCGCCCTCGGTGGTGTCGGGGATGCCGTCGTTGTCGGCGTCGGCGTCGAGGTAGTCCGGCGTGCCGTCGCCGTCGGTGTCGCGGCTCGTCGAGCTGCCTTCGACCCAGTCGGCGACGCCGTCGCCGTCTGCGTCAGCGCTCGGATCGCAGTTCGGGTCGACGAGGGTCCACACGTCGGGCCCTCCGCCGGGGCCAGAGTCGCGCATGCGGTTGGGTGGGTTCGTCGTGCACGCTTGGACGGCGGCGAGGGCCAGCACGCAGCCGATCACGTGTGCGGGACGCGGACGAGAGAGAGGAGTCGAGGGTCGCACTGCGGACCCGTCGCTCACATCGCGAGCAGTCATGAGGCCTCCGAACAAGGGCAAAGGTGGGGACCGACCCGATCGAGCGTCTCTACCACGCGGCCTTTTTCCTTGGAATCCGGGGTGTATGAGGGAAATCCCTCTCCCGCCCGACCGAAGGCGTGCTGCATCCTGGCTTCATGCGCACCGCTTCCCTCGCCTTGGTCTCTTCGCTCGCCGTCCTCGCCACGCTCGCGCTCGGATGTGATTGCGGCGCGCCGCCGCCGACCACCGGATGCGAGACCTCGGGCGACTGCCGCACGGGTCAGGTGTGTGTCGATGGGGCCTGCGTGGCGCGCACCGATGGCGGCCCGAGCGCGCTCGACGCGCCGTTCGAGATGATCGACGCGGTGCTCCCGGTGCCGACGTCTCTCCGACTCGAGCCCGCGGATCCGACGCTCGTCTCCGAAGACGGCGCGACGCCGATGCAGCACTTCGAGGCGATCGTCACGCTGAGCGACGGCACCGAGCGGGCCGCGATGGGCCCCGTGTTCGAGATCGACACGCGCGAGATCGGAGAGCTCGACGTCGCCTCGGGAGACTTCACGGCGAACGGGACCATCGGCGGTCGCTCGACGATCACGGTGAGCGCGATGGGCCTCACCGCGACCACCACCGTGCGCGTGACGCTACACCGCACCGTGCGTGTCGGTGATCTTCCGGCCGACGTCGTCGACCGCTTCGGCGCGACCGCCGTGACCGACGACACGCGCACGACGCAGCTCGTCTATCCGCTCGAAGGCGCCGTCATGCCGCAGAACGTGTACCCCGCCGATCTGCAGTGGCTCCGGGGCGACGCGGGCGATCTCTACCGGGTGCGCATGGAGAAGTCGGACGTCGCCGTCGACGCGTACGTCGCGCACGACGGTCTGCGTCACTGGCTCGCGGACGCGGTCGCGTGGCGCGCGCTCGCGCAGACGGATCCGGATGAAGCGGCCAGCCTGCGCGTCGATCGATGGGAGGCCGCGAGCAGCACGGTGATCGCAGGCGCGCCCGTGACCATCACGTTCGCGCGCGCAGCGCTCACGGGCAGCGTCTACTACTGGGACATCGTCGCGGGCCGCATCATCCGCATCGACGATGGCACCGCGACGCGCACGAATTTCCTTCCGTCGCCGCCCGTCGCGCTCGACGGCAACAACTGCGTCGGATGTCACGCCGTGTCGCCGAGCGGTCGCTACATGACGGGTCGCCTCGGCGGCGGGAACAACATCGGCGGTGTCTTCGATCTCACGACTGATCTGACCGCTGCGCCGGCGCCGACCGTCTGGCCGACGAGCATCACGCCGCCGAGCACGACATGGTGGTTCTCGTCGTGGAGCCCCGACGAGTCGCGCGTCGTCGTGAGCTACGAAGAGGGACAGGGCGACATGCGCTTCATGGATCCGTTCAGCGGCGCGTTCGTGTCGGTGTCGACACCCGAGCCGCTGCCGAGCGCGATGACGCACCCCGCGTGGTCACCCGACGGTCGCTCCATCGCGTACGTGACCGACATCAACGGCTGGGGCGGCTCCTTCACGCTCGGCAACATCGCCGTGATGCCCGTGACCGGACCCGACGCCGTGGGCTCCCCCACCACGGTCCACGTCGCGAGCGATCTCTCGGGCGCGACGCCTGGCGGCACGTGCGACAGCTACCCGACCTGGACGCCCGACTCGCGCAACATCGTGTTCGCGCACGGGCCCGATGGCCGCAGCGAGACGGGTCAGTCCGCGCTCTACGCGATGAGCTCGGACGGCACGCACGTCGTGCGGCTCGATCGCGCGTCGGGTGGTGCGACGAGCGTCGACTCGTTCCAAGCGCGCTTCTCGCCGTTCGATCAGGGCGGCTACTTCTGGCTGAGCTTCTTGAGCCGACGCGACTACGGCAACACCGAGGTGGGCACGCGAGGCCGCGCGTACCAGCAGATCTGGGTCGCTGCGATCCGCAAGGACGCGCTCGGCACGGACGCGGATCCGAGCGCCGTCGGCTACTGGCTCCCAGGCCAGGCCACGACCTCGCGCAACATCGCCGCGTACTGGGCACCGCGCGCGTGTCGCCCCGACGGCGAAGAGTGCAGCGTGGGCAGCGAGTGCTGCGGCGGCGAGTGTCGACCGCCCGCAGGCGGCGGCCCGTCGGTGTGCTCTCCCCCGCCGCCCGACCGCTGTCGTCGTGAGAGCGAGACGTGCTCGACCGACGCCGACTGCTGCCCCGACATGGGCCTCACGTGCCTCGGCAACGTCTGCGTGATGGCGCCGGGCTGACTCGAGTCAGTCGAAGTACGCGGCCAGTTCGCTGAACTCTGCGCGAACCAACATCGTGTACGGAGCCTTGCGACTGACGAGCTTCCGAACGGCGACCTCGCACCGACCACGCTCCGCCGCCGGGGCGTCTTCGAGCGCTGCCACAGCGCGTCGCACGACGATCAGTTGCTTCCGAATCGCACTGACTCGGTCGGCGATCTTGGGTGCCCTGCTGCCGTCGTGGAGACTGCGAAGCTCGGCGGCGGTGTTCTCTGCTGCGACATCGCCATTCGCCGCACGAAAGGCAGGATCGCAATCCTCGTCGATCCACTGATCGATCCGTCGCTCCACGCCGTCGCCCGGCTTGAGCCATCCGCCAACCGGCGACTTCTTCGGGCGACGGGTGTTGCAGATTTCGCAGGCCGGAAAGAGGTTCTCCCAGCGCTCGTCCTGAGCCGGGTCTTCCGCCTTCGGCACGCGGTGATCGACGTGGAAGCTCGACTGCACCACCGCTTCGCAGAGGTAGCACTTGCCATGGAAGTCTCGCTGAAGCGCCTCGACGCACTCGGACGACCACTTCCCGTGCTCACGAATTCGAGCGGGCGCGCGGGAGCGCACGATGTCGATCACGGCCGCGCGCCCTGTGGCTCCGGCCCATCGAGGATCTCCCAGACACGAAGCGCCAGCGTGGACGAGCGTCGTCGGAGCTCGTCCGCCAGCGCATCGATCTCGCCGCGTTCCGCGCCAATCCGCGCGAGCTCTTTGAGGCGAGCGAGCTTCTGGGAGGAGTCGAGATCGAACTCGTCTTGGATCCCGAAGTACGAGGTCATGAGTGTGCCGTACGGAACACCCTGGAGCTCCTCGCTCTTGAACTGTTTGCCGCTGCCGAGGTCGACCACGAAGGCGTTGGGAACGCTGCTGATCACAGCCGGGCTGTGCGTGGCGATCACGAACTGTGTCGTCGGAAAAAAAGCCGAGAGGAGGGGCAGGATCCGCTCCTGCAGTCCGACGTGGAGGTGCGCCTCGATCTCGTCGATCACCGCGATCGTGGTCGGCCTCGCTCCCGATGTCGCCTCCTCGCGGAGCAGAAGGTCCCCGAGGATGGCCAGGGCCGCGGCATGACCGTCAGCGAGCCGCGTGAGGTCGTGCTCGAAGCCGGAACCATGTCGCAGGGTGAATCGATACGTCTTTCTGTCGAACGACCACTCGAGTTCGGGCTCCCCGAACAAGTCTCTCAGCTTGGTGAGGACATCGGCGAAATACTCCTCGATGCGATGGACCGCCGCCTGGTCGCCTTCTGCCGCGGCGAACGCCTGCTCGGTCTTCTTGTTCACCAGGAACTGCAACAACGTCGGCGTCGACATCGCGCCACTGACGAGAGCCGGCTGCTCGTTCGTGGGCGAGCTCACGTTCGTCAACTCGGCGTCGCGCCGCACGGGGAAATACATCGGACGGAGGTGTTGCTCGCCATCGAGCTCGACGTGCATTTGCAGATGAAGTCGGCTCCGCGGAGGGGCCCCGCGGCGGACGGCGCCGATGTGCTCCGCAATACCTTCCAGAAGCGTGGTCTTCCCCGAACCGTTGGGCCCCGTGACCATCAGGTGTCGGGGCGTGTCGCCCGAGGGAAGGTCGATGACGAGCGGCCCTCGGCCCACCAGGCCGTGCACGCGGAGTCGTCGGATGAAGGCCATCGAACGCAAGCTGCCACGGACCAACGCGAACTGTCGAGGACGGCTACGGGACGCGTAGGCGAACGGGGACGCGCACGTCGACCGATCCGGTCGCGTTCGAGAGACCCGGCAGCTCGGTGCCGCGCACCGCGCGCACGAGGCATGCGTTCTCTTCTTCGTCGCCGACGTTGCCCACCTCGACCACGGCCTCTTCGACGCGGCCCGTGCGCGCCTCGACGCGCAGACGGACGATCAACATCGCCTCGCGCGCCGCGCCCCGCGTGACGCCAGCGACGTGGCAGGCGAGCAGCTGTCGCGAGATCGCAGGCGCTCGGAGCGCGCGCGTCCACGGCTCGGCGACCGGACCCGAGCTCGTGGTGGGCGCGCCCATCGTCGCTTCGGGCTCGCTCGCCGCGTTGCGATCCGGGTCGTCGCTCCAGGCCCGCAGTCGATCGTGATCCTCACGCGCGATGACGCCGCCCTCGGCGTCGAGCAGCTCGATGAACGCCACGTCTGCGCGCACGGCCGTCACCGCCTGGCTCGCGCGCACGAGACACGAGCGGCGCTCGGGCTCGTCGAAGCCGAGGAAGAACCCGAGCCGAACACGGGCACCTCGCGCGCGCGCCACCTCGAGCGTGCGCGCACGCTCGGCGTTCGCCACGAACGCGATCGTCTCGAGGTGCGAGGGAACGATCTGCACGCTCCCACCGAACGCGCGGAGGCTGCGCGCGTCGGGGATCGTGTAGAGCACCTCGCCCTCCACGTCGCCTTCGCGCGGAACGAGCGTCGTCGGTGAGTCGAGGACGATCGAGTAGAGCCGATCGTGCTCGCCCGCATCGTCCGCGGCGTGACAAGCGGCGTGCATCGCCGCGAGGTCGGGTAGCCCGAGATCCTGCGACTGCGCGCTCGCTCGCGCGCCGCACGCCCCGAGCGCAGCGCCCACCACGAGCGCGCTCGCGGCCAGCGTGGAAGCGCGTCTCGTCGGGTCGTTCATCGAGGTGGAGGTAGCACGAGCGCCGATCGAGCTCACGAGCGCCTCACTGACGGTCGCGCGCGCCTTCGCGCGGGTACTGCGCGACGATCTGACGCTGCGGTCGCTCGACGGAGAGCACGGGGCTCGTCACGAGGTCGCGACCCGACGCATGGAAGAACAGCGACTCGCCGACGCTCGGCACCCCGGCGTTCGCGTGGATGC
This sequence comes from uncultured Sandaracinaceae bacterium, assembly GCA_964502175.1. Taxonomy (GTDB): domain Bacteria; phylum Myxococcota_A; class Polyangia; order Polyangiales; family Sandaracinaceae; genus JAFLCL01. Next base: position 117,417 of record CAZCVE010000010.1, on the reverse strand, counting down.
CGCCCGCGCGCGTGAAGCGGAGGCCGCCGTGGATCTTCTGCGCGAGCGCGAGGTGCGCGCGGAGCCACTCGCCGCTCGTGCGATCCTTGACCGCGACGCAGACACCGCGGCGGAGGTGGTACTCGGTGTTGCGAGTCACGAAGACCTTGTGAATGCGGCGATCCGCGCTGCCGACGCTGCCTTCGTTCGTGCCCTTGGAACCGATCATCGCGACACCTCCGATGCCGTTTGTACGGAGGAGCGCGCACACCCACCAAGTTTCCGGCGCACACGAGGACGCGCGGCACCACGCTGCAACGCGACGCGCGGCCTGATAGATACGCGCGTCCATGCTCGCGCTGCCTCGGCCAGTGCTCCTCTCGGGCGACGTCTACACGTCCGCTGCCCGCACTCCGTGGGGCGGCACGCGCCTCGTGAAGCACTTCGCGAAGCGCATCGCGAACGAAGGCGACGCGCACATCGGCGAGTCGTGGGAGCTGTCGCTCGGCCCCGAGCTTCCGTCGCGCACGGCGTCGGGTGAGTCGCTCGCGGAGCTGATCGAGCGGCGTCGCGACGACTGGCTCGGCCCGTTCGCCGATCGCGCCGCAGGCCTCTTGGTGAAGCTGCTCGACACGGACGCGGCGCTCTCTTTGCAGATCCACCCGCGCGACGAAGACGCGCACCTGGCGCCGGGCGAGAGCGGCAAGCCCGAGGCCTGGTACGTGGTGCGCGCCGAGCCCGACGCGTGGATCGCGTTCGGCTGGCGCGAGGGCGTCGGCGCGAGCGACGTGCGACGCGCCCTCTCGCGCTCCGACGGTTCGCTCACCGAGCTGCTCCAGCGCGTGAGCGTGCGCGCGGGCGATTCGTTCATCGTCGACGCAGGCACGCCGCACGCGATCGGGCCGGGTGTGACGCTGGTCGAGCCGCAGTACGTGGCGCGCGGCAAGCGCGGCGTGACCTACCGCTACTGGGACTGGGATCGTCGCTACGACGCGCGCGGCGCGCTCGATCCGAGCGGCGAGCCGCGGGCGCTCCACGTCGAGGAAGCGCTGCGCGTGACCGACTGGGACGCGAGCGGCGCCGATCTGCTCACGCGCTCGTTCCGGAGGCACGGCGCGCCCGACCTCGACGCCGATCTCGCGTTCGAGCTGCTCGCGGGTCAGCCCACGTCACCGAACCCGGTGCCGAGCGGTGACGCGATGGAGCCCCTCGCCTCCGAGTGGCTGCGCATCGTCCGCGTCGCGGGCACGGGCGCGGCCCCGTTCTTCCACGGCGAGTGTCTGCACGCGCTCACCGTGCTCGAGGGGAGCGGTCGGCTGCTCGATCGGAGGCGAGAGGTCGTGGCCACGCTCGCGCCCGGGACGACGATCGCGATCCCCGCGCGACACGACGAGCTGCGCCTCGAGGCCGAGCGGCTCCACGCGATCCGCACGAGCATCGAGCCATGAGCGTCCGCATCGCCGACGAGGTGCGCGACGCGATCGCCGAAGGCCGGGCCGTCGTCGCGCTCGAGTCGACCATCCTCTCGCACGGCCTCCCGCGCCCCGACAACCTCGCGCTCGGGCGACGCTTGGAGTCGATCGTGCGCGATCACGGCGCGGTGCCCGCCACCATCGCCGTGATCGACGGCGCGCTCGTCGTGGGCGCGAGCGACGGCGAGATCGTGCGCCTCGCGACCGAGTCGGACGTGGCGAAGGTGTCGCGGCGCGATCTCCCGATCGTGATCGCGCGTCGAGGCCTGGGCGCGACCACCGTCTCGGCGACGATGATCGGCGCGGCGCGCGCGGGCATCGAGGTCTTCGCGACGGGCGGCATCGGCGGCGTACACCGAGGCTTCGAGGCCACCATGGACGTGTCCGCAGACTTGTCGGAGCTCGCGCGCGAGAGCGTCTGTGTGGTCTGCGCAGGGGCGAAGTCCATCCTCGATCTGCCGCGCACGCTCGAGCTGCTCGAGACGCTCGGCGTGCCGGTGCTCGGATGGCAGACGAACGAGCTCCCTGCGTTCTTCGCGAGAGAGAGCGGGCTCGCGCTCGACCACCGCGTCGAGAGCGCCGACGAGGTCGCCGCCATCCTCCGAGCGAAGTGGGGACTCGGCCTCGCGGGCGGCGCGCTGGTGGCCGTGCCGCCGCCGATCGAGAGCGCCCTTCCCTCCGCAGAGATCGACGGGCTCATCGCGACGGCGATCGAGGACGCGCGCCGCAAAGACATCCGCGGCAAGAAGCTCACGCCGCACCTCCTCGCGACGCTGCGCGAGGAGACCGTGGGGCGAACGCTCGTCGCGAACGTCGCCCTGGTGTCGGAGAACGTGCGCGTGGCGACGTCGATCGCCCGCGCGCTGTCGGCCGGGCGATCCGGCTCGCCCCATTGAGGTGTCGGCGCGTGCCTGCGTACACTCGCTCGACGCATGCAATCGAGGCTCAGCCGCCGAGGCAGCTCGCCGACGAACCCGCGGATCGACGTGGGCACCAGCACGGAGCGGCGCAGCTCCTCGGTGCTCTTCAGCAAGATGTTCGGGCACGTCACGGGCACCGAGATCGAGCAGATGCACGCCGAGATCACGAAGCTCCTCGGCGCGCAGCGAGAGGGCGCGTGGCTCGTCGACACGCGCGGCGTGACCGGCTTCGACGCGGTCACCCTTCCCGCCGCGGCCACCGCGATGCTGCGCGACTTCAAGGCGAGAGACATCGCGGTGATCGCGATCGTCACCGCCTCCCCGGTGCGGATGATGGGCAGCACGCTCTGCTTCGCCGCAGGCGTGCGCCACCGCTTCTTCGAGACGTTCGACGAGGGAGAGCGCTACGCGTTCTCGCTCGGCGCCTCGCGCTGACGCTCAGTTGTCCGCGGCGCAGGCGCCGCGAGATGGGGGCGCTGCCCCCAAACCCCGTACGGCGATTCGATCCCGAGAAACGAATCTCTCAGCTCTCGTCCATGCCGAGGAACGTGCGGGTGCGCGGATCCTTCGGCGACGCGAGCACGTCGTCGGGCGGACCGTCTTCGATGACGTGGCCCTCGTAGAGGACGAGCGCTCGGTCCGCGAGCTTCTGCGCGAACTTCATCTCGTGCGTGACGATCACGAACGTGAGCTTCTCGCTCTCCGTGAGGTGCTCGAGGAGCTCGACGAGATCACCGACGCGCTGCGGATCGAGCGCCGAGGTCGGCTCGTCCATGAAGAGCACCTTGGGCTCCATCGCGAGCGCGCGGGCGATCGCGCAGCGCTGCTGCTCGCCGCCGGACATGTTGCGCGGCAGCGCGCCCTCGCGGTGCGCGAGACCGACCTTGTCGAGGAGCAGCTTCGCTTGGTTCCGCGCCTTCTCCGGCGAGACGCCCTTCACGTGCACGGGCGCTTCCATGATGTTCTCGAGCGCGGTCATGTGCGGAAAGAGGTGCCAGGTCTGGAACACGAGCCCCGACTCGAGCCGCAGGCGCGTGAGCTCGGTCTTGTGCGAGGCCAGCGGCCCCGGCGTGAGCTTGGCGCGACCCACACGAATGGCGCCTTCGTGGAACGCCTCGAGGCCCGTCATGCAGCGGAGCGCGGTGCTCTTGCCGCCGCCCGAGGGGCCCACGAGCGCGACGACCTGACCGGGCGTGATGTCGAACGACACGCCCTTCAGCACCGTGCGGTCGCCGTACTTCTTGACCAGCTTCTGCACCGTGATGACGGGCTCGGCGGCGGGCGCGACTTCCTTCAGTTCGCTCATGACGACTCCCGTGCGAGCTGCGCCTCGAGGCGGCGCGACAAGAGCGACAGCGGATAGCTGAGCGCCAGGTAGAGGCCCGCGCAGAGGAGGCCGGGGAGGAGGTAGCTGCGCACGTCGATCGCGGTGATCGTCATGCGCTTCGTGAGCTCGACCACGGTGATCACCGAGACGAGCGAGCTGTCCTTGAGGAGCGCGATGAAGTCGTTCGTCACGCCGGGGAGCGCGATGCGGAACGCCTGCGGCACGATGATGCGGCGCAGCGCGAGCGACGTGCTCATGCCGAGCACGGTGGCGGCCTCCATCTGCCCCGGCGGGATCGCCTGGATGCCGGCGCGGTAGATCTCGGCTTCGTAGGCGGCGTAGTTGAGGCCGAGCCCGAGCACGGCGGCGAAGAACGCGTCGTACTCGGTCGCGGCGTCCCACCCCAGGCCCGCACGGACGACCGGCATGATGCCGAAGTAGAGGACGTGCAGCTGGAGGAGCACGGGCGTGCCACGGAACAGCTCCACGTACGTGGTCGCCACGAGCGCGAGCGGGCGAGGCCCGTACATGCGCGAGAGCGCGAGCAGGAGGCCGAACGCCACCGCGAGCGTCATCGCGAGCGCCGACACGACGAGCGTCACCGCGGCGCCCTCGATGAAGAGGCGCACGTGATGCCACGTGAAGGTGGCGTGCTGGCGCACGAGCAACATCGCGCGCGTGTCCTCGTCGCTCCAGCTCGCGAGGCGCGTCTGACGATCGTTGTCGATCTCCCAGCGCGCGAGGATGCGGCGCAGCTCGCCGCTCTCTGCGATCGCCGCGAGCGCGTGATCGATCTCGGCGCAGAGCGCCTCTTCGTGCTGACGACAGGCGACCGAGTAGTAGCCGTCGGCCACGTCCTCGGTGAGGTGCAGGTCGGAGTGCACGAGGCCGTAGCGAGTCGCGATGATGTCGTCGAGGAGCACGCCATCGAGGCGCCCGGCGCGCAGATCCGCGTAGGGCTCCTCCGTGCCTTCGTAGGCCACGACCTCGACGGGCCGCTCGCGCAGGATGTCCCAGGAGAGCGAGCTCGCGAGGGTGCCGACGCGGTGCCCTTCGAGCGAGTCGAGGCTCGTGGCCGTGTCGTCGTCGCGGCGCGTGACGAGCTGCGCGCTGAAGACGAAGTAGGGGCGCGTGAACACCACCGTGTCGGCGCGCGCGGGCGTCACCTCGAGGCCGTTCATCGCGATGTCGAACGAGCCGCGCTCGAGCGACGGCACGAGGTTCGACCAGTCGTTCTGCACGAACTCGGCGCGCACGCCCATCTCGCGCGCCACGGCGTCGGCGACCTCGACCTCGAAGCCGATGAGGCGTCCCGGCTCGGACGGATCCTCGAAGACGTACGGCTCGCCGCCCTGCACGTCCCCGCCCCATCGCAGGACGCCCGTGCGGCGCACGCGATCGAGCGCGGTCTCGCGCGGGCCGCCGCACGATGCCGCGAGGCACGTGAGGAGGACGATTGGAACGAGGGCCACCCAACGCGCGACGCGTGCTCTCGACATCACGTCGAGCCGTGTACACCGGGCGGGCACCTCGAAGGAAGCGCGCCGCGCGCCGCTACTCCTGGCGGACTCCGTCGGCCGGCACCATGCGCGCGGCCCACCAGCTGGGCACGAGGGTCGCGAGCAGGCAGATGAAGACGGCGATGAGCATCGTCCAGCCGACCTCGTCGGGGCTCAGGCGCACGGGCAGGTGATCGATCAGGTAGACGTGCGGGTCGAGCGGGAAGCGGATGCGATCGAGGTAGAGGCACACGCCGCCGCCGAGCGCGAGGCCGAGCACGGTCCCGACGAGACCGATCGTCATGCCTTGCGCGAGGAACACGAAGAGCACGTGCGCGTCGGCTGCGCCCATCGCCTTGAGGATCGCGATCTCTCGCTTCCGCTCGAGCACGATCATGATGAGCGTGGCGATGACCGTGAACGCCGCGACGAACACGATGCTCGCGATCACGAGGCTGAGCATCACCTTCTGGATCTCGAGCGCGGTGAAGAGATTGTGGTTGAGCTCTTCCCAATCCATCGTGTGGTACGCGCCGCCGCCGAGGTCCTGCTCGAGCCGACGCGCGATCATCGGAGCCTGCTCGGGATCGTGGAGACGAATCTCCACGCCATCGACGGCATCGCCGTGATCGAAGAATTGCTCGGCCTCGTAGAGGTCCGCGTAGACGAGCTCGGTGTCGTACTCGTCGAAGCCCGCCTCGAAGATGCCGATGACGCGCAGCTCGCGCGAGCGGGGCGCGCCCGGCGTGCCCGAGCCGAACAGCGAGCTCGAGAAGCCCGCGAGCGGCGAGACGATGCGCACGCGATCACCGACCGAGATGTCGAGCTCGAGCGCGAGCGAGCGACCGACGACCACGCCAGGCAAGGACTCGGTGGGCACGACCTCTTCGGCAGAGACCTCGTCGGGCGTTCCCCCGCCGCCACCGAGGTCATCACCACCGGCCGCGAGCGCCGCCTGCGCCTGTTCGGGCGTGGGCACCACCACGCTCGGCAGCTCGATCGGCGCGTCGTCGAACGGCTCGTCCTCGCTGGGAGGGACAGCGTCGGTCTCGGGCGGCGCTTCGGGAACGTTCGTCTCGGGCTCGCTCCCCGGCAGCGCGCCTGCGGCAGCGGTCTGGCCCGCGCGCCACGCGAGATCCACACCTCGCAGGTACGCGTCGAGATCCTCTCCGCTCCCTTCGCGACGCTCGCGCTCCTCGGGGCGCGTCGGCGGCGCGGCGCCAGGCACGCGCAGACCGTCGAGGCTGCCTTCGACCATCTGCTCGGGAAGATCGAGCACGGTGGGCATGAGCTCCGGATCGACGCCCTTGAGCAGCACACCCGAGATGCGGTCACCGTTCGACAGCATCATCGGCTGGATGAGGAACGGTCCGGCGCCGGCGACCTCGGGCATCTCGCGCGCCCGCGCGACGACGTCTCGGTATTCCTCGAAGTCGCCGTACTTCATCACGAGCACGTGCGCGTTCACGCCGAGGACCTTGTCGCGGAACTCGTCCTGGAAGCCGGCGGTGATCGCCATCACGGACAAGAGCGCTGCGACGCCGAGCGCCACGCCGCTCACCGCGATCGAGGTGATGACCGAGACGGACTTCGTCTTCTTCGAGAGGAGATAGCGAAAGCCGATGCCCAGCGCGTAGCGCACGGCCCCACGTAGCACGGCCTCTCGCAGCGTGGGCTCGCGCAGATCGCCGGCATTGGCTATCCTCTGGGCTCTTATGCTTGATCGGGTCCGTCCCGGATCGATGGGCAACGCTGGCTCTCCGATCCTCCGCCGTGCGGCGACCTTGCTCGCGACGATGCTCGCGATCGCCGGATTCCCTGCGGGTTGTGGCCTCTCCGGCGTCGAGGACGCGGGCGCAGACGCGGGCGCACCGGGCGACGCGCCCACCGCGCCGCCTCGCGTGCTGACGGTCGACGGCGAGTCGAGCCTGACGCTCGCACCGCTCGCCGAGCGCACGCTCCGCTTCCAGCTCTCGGACGACCGGCGCGGGCCGGTGAGCGGGAGCGTCGTGTCGTTCGCGCTCGATGGCACGCCCCGGTCGAGCACGCTGAGGCAGCTCGACAGCACGACCGACGCGCTGGGCATCGCGTCCGTGGTCCTCGTCGCGGGCCCGCAGCCCACGACGTTCCAGGTGCGCGCGACGAGCAGCGGCGCCGCGCCGGTCACGATCGACGTGTCGGTCGGCACCGAGTTCGGTGAGCTCGTCGTGCTGCTCGAGCCCGAGGTCAGCCGCGGCGTCGACTCGTACTTCGTGCGCGCGGTCGCCGACGTGCCCTGCGCCGACGTGCTGACCACGCCGAGCGGCGACGAGCGCCGGCTCGCGACCGAGCTCGCGACGACGACCTTCCCCTCGCTCTCGACCGCGGCGTCGTGGACCATCGTCGCGCGCGGTCAGACCGCCTCGGGTCACACCGTCGCGCGCGGCTGCGTCGAGGGCGTTCGTGTCGCCGCCACCGCTCCCGCTCGCGCATCGGTCACGGTGCGTGATCTGCCGCTCGACGCCGGTGGGACCTTCGGCGTCACGTGGACGCTCGAGGCCGGCGGGATCGCAGCGGGCGCGCGCGAGCGAGCGTTCGAGACGCTGCTCGGAGACGGCGGCGCCAAGCTCTTCCTCGACGGGCTCCACGCGACGCTCGAAGCCGAGAGCCTGCCGGACGCCGACATCCTCGCGCGGGCGCGCGACGCAGCGCTCGACGAGCGGCTGGCCGAGACGCTCCGCGAGAGCGGTACCGACCTCGCCGACACGCTCGGGTCCATCGCCGACGAGGTCGACGCAGGCTTCGCGGGTCTCGAGCTCGTCGGCACCGTGAGGCCGGGCGGGACGATCCTCGTCTCGCCGTTCGAGGTCCACGTCGGCGCCGATCACCTCGACGAGATGCTCGACGCGAGCGTGTCGCGCCTGGTGCCGCTCGCGGGTCGCGATGCGGTGGAGATCGCAGGGCTCGAGGTGCGGGGCGGCGCTGGATCGCTCTGGGTCGCGGCGTTCGAAGCGCGCTCACGCGCTCACAGTCCCGACGGTCTCGCGGCCGTGCTCCGCGACGGCTCTTCGTGCGGCACGCTCGTCACGTTCCTCGCGAGCGAGGCCTTGCTCATGTCGTGCGACGCGCGCTGCGCGCGCACGGGGTGCAGCGCAGCGGCCGAGCTCCTCGTCGATCGCATGCGCATCGCGGCCGCGGAGCTCGACGCGTCGAGCAGCGTGATTCGTCTCGACGCGACGCTCGCGGCGGGCGACACGGACGACGACCTCCGCGCGGACACGCTCGACGCCGAGGCCGACGCGCGCTGGGAGTCCACCGACGGCTCGCGCACGACGTCGCTCCCCACGCGCTGGTCCGCGCTCCGCGACGACACGCTCGAGTGAGGCGCCGATGGCGGCGTATCCGCTCGAAGCGCTGAGGACGCTGCGCGCCGACGAAGAAGAGTCGGCGCGCCGCGCGCTCGCAGACGCCGTGCGCGCGTGTGACGACGCCGCGACGCTGACGACTCAGGCGCGCACCAGGCGCACTTCGCACGAGGACGAGACGAAGGCGCTCCTCGCGCGCGAGAGCGCGCGACCGCTGGACGCAGTGCGTGCATCCGATGCGACTCAGCTCCGCGCGTGGCGCGCCCGCCGACGCGATGAGCTCACCCCGCTCGACGCAGCGCTGGCGCAGGCCGAACGACACGAGCGCGCCTGCGAGCGCGCGGTCGAGTCGGCGCGCGAGGTGCTCGCAGGCACGAGGCGCGAGCGCGAGGCGATCGAGAAGCACCACGCGCGGTGGGCAGACGACGCGCGTCGCAAGGCCGAGGCGAAGGAAGAGGCCGAGGCCGAGGATCGCCGCCGCTGACCACACCCCGAACGACCTCGACGCGGATCACGCGCGACAGCGGATCACCCGCGACGCCGGATCAACCTCGACGAGGCAGGGTCGACGGAAGCTCGGGGAGCTCGCCCCGATCGAGGAAGGCATAGACGATCCAGCTCTGCAGCACGCGGCGCGTGTAGCCGCGCGTCTCGCCGAACGGGATCTCCTCGACCCACGCGTCGAAGGGTTGCTCCGGGCGCTCGCGCAGCCAGCGATCGACGTTGCCCTCGCCCGCGTTGTACGCGGCCGGGATGAACGCCGCGTGGCCCTCGTACCGGCGACGCAGCGCGCCCATGTAGCGCGCGCCGATGCGCACGTTGACCGACGGCGTGCAGAGCGCCGCCGGATCGCTCTCGAGACCGAGCGGCCGCGCGTAGCGCTGCGCCGTGGGGCGGATCAGCTGGAGCAAGCCGTAGGCGTGAGCGACTGACACCGCGTCCGGGTCGAAGCTCGACTCCTCACGGGCGACCGCGCGGACGAGCGACGGGTCGACGTCCTCGAGCCCCGCGGCGTCTTCGATGAGGCCGGCGTAGGCCGGCGGATACGCGGTACGGAAGAGCGCCAGCGCCTCGGCGTCGCTGGGCGACACGAGCACCGACGACAGACGCTGTCGCGCGAGGCTCGTCGCGCGGTGTGCGTGGCCCGACTGCGTGAGGAGCGCGGTGAGCGTCGAGACCGTCGCGAGATCACCGCTCGAGGTGAGGCCGATCGTGGCGAGCTCTCGCTCGGCCCGCGAGAGCTCGTCGACGGCGAGCAGGGCCTGCGCCCGCGTGAACGTCGCGCGCTCCGCGTCGTTGGTGAGGCGCGACGCCACGGCGCGCACGGCGCTCGAGCTGGAGAGTGTGCCCGTGCCGAGTGTGCCCGGACTGACGGCGACAGAGCCGAGCGGCGCGCGCTGCGCGAGCACCGCCGTGCGCACCGCGTCGCGACGGGTCGTGTCGATCTCTCCGAGGCGCGCGAGCGCGAGCTGCGCGTAGTACGTGAGCGGACGCGCCCGCACGATCGACTCGAGCGCATCCCGCGCGTCGTCGCCGCGACCGAGCTCCGAGAGGATCCGCGCGCGCCAGTACGCCGCGCGACCGACGATGCCCTCCGCCGCCTCGCCCGTGCCCTCCGCGAGGCTGCGATCGAGCTCGGCGAGCGCTTCGTCGCGGTGCCCCGTCTCGCGCAGATCCCACGCGAGCTGGAAGCGCGCTTCGCCGCGCATGTCCCCGCCGGCCGCGATCGCGCGCGCAAAGGCTTCGTGTGCGCGCTCGCCCTCACCGCGCTCGAGCCGAGCGCGGGCGGCGAAGACGAGCCCATCGTCGACGAGGCGATGTCCCGGAGCGATCACGTCGATCGCCTCCAGGTGGAGGATCGCGCGCGGCACCTCGCGCGACGAGATCGCAGCGCGGCCGAGGGCATAATGCGCCCACGCGAGCGCGTCGCGACGCTGCTCGATGTCGCGCTCGCCGGCACCTTCTGCGGCGGCGCGTTCGAGCGCCGGTCCGCACTCGCCGATCATGGCGTCGAGCCGCTCGATCGCCGTCGCGTTCACGCGCCCGCGGTGGAGCGCACGACCCGCGTCGAGAAGCGCTGCGCAACGCTCGGTCGATCCCGGATCGAGACGCGACGCGACGGCCACGTACGCGTCCGAGGCGGCGCGGTGCTGCTGCGTGCTCTCGAGATAGCTGGCGTTCACGCGCGCCTGGACGAGGCTCGGTCGTCGCAGATCCGCGCGCTCTTCTTCCGGAAAACGATCGAGCACGGCGTCGAGCGCAGCGTCTGCCCCGCGCGAGGCGCGAGCACGCGGCGCACCCGCGAGGAGATCGAGGTAGAGGCCGATGGACTCGCGACGACCGGCGTCTCCGTCGCTCGCGGCGAGCAGATCGGCCAGCGCACGCGCGAGGCTTCGATCGAGCGTCAGCGAGAGGTCCTCCCGCGCCGCCGCCCGCAGCGCAGCCTCCGCTGCATCGCGCGTCGGCGCACGGGTCGGCGTCGGCGGCGTGTCTGCAGCAGGCGACGCGGACGTGGCGGATGCAGAGGTGGCCGACGGAGACAGAGCGAGCGCAGCGACGGCGAGCGCATCGAGCGCGCGCGCCTCACCCAGACCCGGCCATCGCGAGTCGCTCGGCTCAGCGAGCCGCGGGGCGAGCAGCGCCCGAGCGTGCGCAGGATCGCTCTCGAGCGCGCGGTGCGCGGCCTCGATCGACGCCCACCCCGAGAGAGCGCTCGACCCTTGCGCGATGCGCTCGAAGCGAGCGCGCGCCGTGGTCGCGTTCTCGTCGAGGCTGGCCGCGACCCACTCGAACAGCGCCGCGTCCTCCGATCGATCTCCGTGACCCCGATCGCGCGACGCACGCGCTTCGGCGGCCAACGTGTCGGCGCGCGCGACCACGGACGCGCTGCCCTCGACGAGCGCCGCACGACGCAGCGCCAAGACGTCTTCGTTCGGTGCCCCTACGGCCGCGTCGGGCGCGTCCATCGCGGCGGGCGCGACGGGGACCTCGAGGGTGGTCGGATCGGGCGGGTTCGCCTCGGCGTGGCACGTCAGGCCCATGAGCGCCGTGCACACGGACAAGAGCCCCGCGTGGTGGAGACCGCGGAGACGTTTCGTGTGGCGTGGGCGGTGCGAGTCCATGGCGCTCCGTTGCGTGTAACCCGCGTCTGCTCACCACCCCAAGAAACAGGGCGAGGTGCGCTGACGGCGGACAACACCCCGCGCCCTCGCCTTCGTTCCCGCGCGTCGTAAGGTCGCCGTGATGCTCGAGCTCTCGCCGTCTCCCTCTCGCGCGCGGTCGCTGCGCGCGTGGCTCGCCGAGGCCCCGTTCACGCTCGCCATGTCGTCGGGCTTCTTCGGATTCTTCGCCCACGCGGGGCTCCTCTCGGTGCTGGTCGAGGAGGGCCTCCTTCCCACGGCCGCCTCGGGATCGAGCGCGGGCGCGCTCGTCGCGGGAGCCCACGCCGCGGGCCTGCCTGCGGCCGAGCTGTTGCTCGAGCTCGCCGCGCTCGAGCGCGAGCAGTTCTGGGATCCGAGCGCGCGGTGGGGCCCGCGCCGACGCAGCGTGATCGTCGGCGGCCTGCTCCAGGGCGGACTCCTCCGCGGTGAGCTGTTCCATGCGCGACTGCGCTCGCTCCTGCCGGTCGTCACGTTCGACGCGTGCCGCATCCCGCTCTCGGTCTCGACGTTCGACGTGCGCACGCGGAGCACGCACGTGGTGCGCGACGGCGAGCTCGCGTCGGCGATCGCAGCGTCGTGCGCCGTGCCCGGCCTCTTCCGTCCCGTCGCGCGCGAGGGCCGCTGGCTCCTCGACGGCGGCATCCTCGATCGGCCTGGGATCGCGGGCGTTCCGCGCGATGAGCGCGTCCTCTTCCATCACCTCTCGTCGCGCTCGCCGTGGCGCACGCAGGCCGACATGGCGCTGCCCTCACGCGCGGGCCTCACCTCGCTGGTGATCGAGGATCTGCCGCGCGCAGGCCCGAACGATCTGGCGGCGGGCAAGCGCGCGATGGGCCTCGCGCGCGACGCCGCGCGGCGCGCGCTCGACGCGGCTCCGTCGAGCGGCGTCGTGCGCGTGCACGCGCGGTGACTCAGGCCGGCGGCGGGATGCGATCTTCGCCGAGCACGACGTTGTCGATGAGGCGCGTCTTGCCGATGCGCGCCGCGACGGCGATCACCGCGCGACCCTCGACGCTGCCGACGGGCGCGAGGCTGTCGGCGTCTGCGATCGACACGTAGTCGATCGAGTCGAAGCTCGCTTCGACGGGCGCGCGCGCGATCCGCTCGAGCGCCCCCCCGTCGCGCTCGCCGCGATCGAACGCGTCGCACGCGGCGCGCAAGCCGCGTGAGATCGCGAGCGCGCGCACGCGCTCGTCCGCCGAGAGGTACCGGTTGCGCGAGCTGAGGGCGAGGCCGTCTGCCTCGCGCACGGTCGGCATGCCCCGCATCTCGATCGGCATGTCGAGGTCCGACACCATGCGACGCAGCACGCACCACTGCTGGTAGTCCTTGCGGCCGAACACGGCGATCGAAGGGCCGACGATGCCGAAGAGCTTCGCGACGACCGTCGTCACACCGTCGAAGTGGCCCGGGCGGAACACACCCTCGAGCACGTCGGTCACGCCGCTCACGCGGACCTGGCTCGAGAACCCCTCCGGGTACATCGACTCGCGCGCGGGCGCGAACACCCAGTCGACGCCGCGCGCCTCGCAGAGCGCGGAGTCCTCGGGGAGCGTGCGTGGGTAGCGGCCGAAGTCCTCGTTCGGGCCGAATTGCAGGGGATTGACGAAGATCGTGACCACGACCTTCGTCGCGCCGTGGCGACGCGCTTCGTCGACGAGCGCGAGGTGGCCGGCGTGGAGCGCGCCCATCGTCGGCACGACGGCGACGCGCTCGCCGTCTCGACGCGCGCGCTCACACGCCTCGCGCATGCGCGCGGGCTCGTGGAGGATGTCCATCGCTCAGGCCTCGCGCGGTCCGTAGCCGCCGCTCGGAGCCGTGGGCGCGGAGGCCCCGCCCGCGATCGCGCCGAACGTGTGCTCCTTCGCCGGGAACGTGCCCGCCTTCACCTCGTCGACGTAGCGACGGCTCGCGTCGACGCCGTCGCGGTAGAGCTCGGCGAAGCGCTTCACGAACTTCGGCTTGAGGTCTGGCGTGAGGCCGAGGAGGTCGTAGCTCACGAGCACCTGACCATCGCAGCCCACACCTGCGCCGATGCCGATGGTCGGCACGTCGAGCTCGCGCGTGATCCGCGCGGCGAGCGCCTCGGGGATGCCCTCGAGGACCACGGCGAACGCGCCAGCTTCTTCGACGGCCTTCGCGTCGCGGAGCACGCGCTCGGCGTCTTCTTCGGTCTTGCCTTGCACGCGGAATCCGCCCATCGCGTGAACGCTCTGCGGCGTGAGGCCCACGTGGCCCATGACCGGGATGCCAGCCTCGACGATGCGGGTGATCGTCCGCGCCATCGACACACCGCCCTCGAGCTTCACCGCGTGCGCGCCGGCCTCGGCGAGAAAGCGGCCCGCGTTCCGGAGCGCGCTCGCTTCGTCGACCTGGTAGCTCATGAACGGCATGTCGCCGACGATCAGCGCACGCCCCGCGCTACCACCCGACGCGAGCGCCTGGGCGTGAGCCCGCGCGAGCCCGCGGGCGACGGCGCGCGTGTGGTAGAGCATCTCGTCGAGCGTGACGGGGAGCGTCGTGTCGAGCCCCTGCACGACCATGCCGAGCGAGTCACCGACGAGGAGGACGTCGACGCCGCTCTCGTCGAGCATGCGCGCGAACGTCGCGTCGTACGCCGTCGCGACGGTGATGCGATCTCCTGCGCGCTTCATCGCGCGGAGCATCGGGACGGTCACCTTGGGGACTCGCGCCGCGGTCGGAGAGAGGGGCGCGGAAGAGGTGGGAGCGCGGCCGGGGTCGGCCGGATGCTTCTTGGTCATGGGTTCGCCCTCGGAGCCAGGGAGCGCATCGGTCGCGGCCGGAGAGATTCCGGTCCACGCCGCTCGAGGACTCGGCACATGTAGCACGCGACGCCCGTGACGACCCCCGCGCAAGCACGCGCGACCTTGGGCTACCATCTCCGGCTCGCATGACGATCCAGGTCGCGCTCCCCCTCTCCGCCGAAGATCTCCCCGAGAGCATCCGCCGCTTCTGCAGCCCAGACGCGCCCGAGCGCGCGCGGCAGATGGCGGCGAAGGGCCTCGTGCCCGCGAAGGGCGGCGACCTCGTCGCCGTCCTCCTCCAGCTGGCCGCCGACGCGAGCGCTGCGATCGCAGACGCGGCGCGCGCGACGCTCGCGGGTGTTCCGCCGACCGTCCTCGACGCTGCGTGCGACGCGGCGCTCCACCCCGCCTTTCTCCACGCCCTCTCCGACGTCGTCCGCTCGAACGACGAGCAGCTCGAGCGCATCCTCGGCAACGCAGCGACCGCGCACGACACCGTGGTGCAGATCGCGCGGCGATGCTCCGAGCACGTGGCCGAGCGCGTGGCCCTCGACGAGCAGCGCATCCTCGCGGCGCCGCAGATCATCGAGGCGCTGTACAAGAACAAGCACACGCGCATGTCGACGATCGATCGCCTGATCGATCTCGCCGTGCGCAACGGCGTCACCGTCGATGGTGTGCCCACGTTCGAGGCGCACGCGCAGGCGATCGCGGGACAGCTCATCCCCGAGCCGAGCGACGAGCCGCTGCCGAGCGACGCGATGTTCAACGATGCCCTCGCCGCCGACGACGACGAGGACGCGGTCGAGCAGGACGCGGTCGAAGGCACCGAAGAGATCCGCGAGAAGTACAAGCCCCTCGCGTTCACGATCGCGCAGATGAACTTCGCCGAGAAGCTCCGCATGACGCTCATCGGCAACTCGGCTGCCCGAGGCATGCTCGTGCGCGACTCGAACAAGATCGTCGCGATGGCCGCAGTCTCTTCGCCGCAGATGACGGAGGCCGAGGCGAACGGCATCGCGAACAGCCGACAGGTCTCGGAAGAGGTGCTGCGCTACATCGGGAACAAGCGTGAGTGGGGCGGCAACTACGAGATCAAGAAGAGCCTGATGTTCAACCCCAAGACCCCCCTCGCGATCGCGATGAAGTACCTCTCGCACCTGCAGATGGCCGACCTCCGCATGCTCTCGAAGAGCCGCGGCATCCCCGCGGCCATCAAGACGGCGGCGGCGCAGCGTGTCGCGAAGAAGGCTGGCTGATGTCGTTCTTCAAGCGGCTCTTCGGGACCACCACCGAGGCCGAGGATCGGGCGGAAGCCGATCGACTCTTCGACGCGTCGAACTGGTTCGAGGCGCGGCTCGCGTACGACAAGCTCAAGGACCGGCGCGACGCGAGCGCCAGCACGAGGGAGCACGCGGCCGCGCGTGTGATCGTGTGCTCGGACGGTCTCGCCGAGGCGCGCATCGCGGAGGCACAGCGCCTCTTCGCGGACGGAGAGTTCGAGCTCGCCCGCGGTGAGCTCGCCTCGGCGGCGGAGCTCGCGCGCACCGACGCCGTGCGAAAGCGCGCCGCGCGCATGCTCGATGGCGCCGAGGCGCGCGACGCGCGCAAGGCAGCGCGCGTCGAGGTCGCCGCGACGGAGGACGAGCGCTGGGCGATGCTCGCCGGCAACTGGCCCGACGCGCAGATCGAGGAGTACGACGAGTACGGCGAGCCGCTCCGCGAGGCGCTCTTGGCCATGGACGCGGGCGACGCCGCGAAGGCGCACCCCGTGCTCGAAGCGCTCGCGCGCGACCACGAGGCCGATGGCGTGTATCTCTTCGTCGAGCTCGCGCGCGCTCGCTCGCGCACCGGAGACGAGGCAGGCAGCATCCGCGCGCTCGCGCTCTTCCTCGATCGGGTACCCGACGACGATCGCAGCGAGGCGCGGGTCCATGCGTACGTGTTCCTCGCGCAGCTCGCAGACCGCGACGGCGACGACGAGAGGGCGATCGGCGAGCTCCAGCGCGCCGTCGACGCGATGCCCGACGACCCTCGCCCGCTCGTGAACCTCGGAGCGTTCCTCCGCATGCGCGGCGAGGCCGAGCCGGCCGTGACGATCCTCGAGGCGGCCCTCGGACTGCTCGAAGAGGGCCAGCCGAACTGGCCGGTCGAGCTCGAGCTCGCGCTCGCCCTCCGCGACGCGAGCCGCCAGACCGAGGCCGTGGAGACGCTCGAGCGGATCGTGCGCTTCTTCGTGAGCCGCTCGAACCTCGACATCCCGCCGGGGGTGGTCGTTCCGCTCGCGCAGCTCCACGAGAAGCACGGAAACCTCGCGCGGGCCGCCGACCTCTTCACCACGCTGACGCGCGGCGCCGACCGCGAGAACCACGCCTTCTACCACCGCGAGGCAGGCCGCCTGCTGAAGACGCTCGGCCTGCGCCAGGAAGCGCGACGCATGCTCACGCGAGCGAGCGCGCTCGCCGACAAGAGCTCCGAGATCTCGCGCGACGTCGAGGACATCCTCGCGGAGCTCGAGAAGGACGAAGAATGAGCACGACGACCGAGGCCGCGCGCTCGAGCGCGATCGAGCTCCCCGCGCCGTCGAGCGTGGTCGATCCGCGCAGCGGACGCGCGCGTCACGGCACCTACCGCGGCACCGTCGACGACGTGGACCTCGCGGCGCTGCGTGGGTCTGCCGGGCGCTTCTCCCGCGTGCTGCGCGAGAAGCGCTGGGTCTACGCGACCATCGTGCGCGCGCCGTGGATGTTCTCGGTCGTCGTCGTCGATCTCGGCTACGCGCAGACGGCGTTCGGCTTCGCGTTCCACGAAGAGCGCGGCCTCGTGGCCGACGTGCGTTCGATCCCCGGCGTGCCGCGCGTCTCGCGCGTGCGTCAGGACGCGGTGCATCGCATCGACGCCAAGCTCCGCGGCCCCGGAGCGCGCGTGGACATCCGCGAGCGTCGCGGCGAGCGCGTGCTCACGCTGCACGCGACGCTTCCGGGTCTCGAGCTGCGCGCCTCGCTCGATCTGACGAAGGCCGCGCCGCCGCTCACCGCGATCGCGCCGGTGCGCGGAGGCGTGATCGACGTGACCGAGAAGCAGGCGCTCGCGCACGTGCGCGGCGCGGCGCTCGTCGCCGGCGAGCGCGTGGACCTCGACGGCGGCCTCGGCGGCTTCGACTTCACGGTCGGTCTCCTCGCGCGCGAGACCCGCTGGAACTGGGCGTTCCTGATGGGCGCGACCGAGAGCGGGGAGCCGATCGCGCTCAACCTCGTCGAGGGCTTCGTGGGCGCGCCCGAGTGCGCGCTCTTCGGCAGCGACGGACTGCACGCGCTGAGCGAGGGCCGCTTCGAGCTGCCTCCGGCTGCGCGCGCTGGCGAGTCGTTCGGCGATCGCGCGCGCCACCTCGCACCGTGGCGCGTCCGCACCGCCGCGGGCGAGTGCGATCTGACGTTCACGCCGCGCGCGGTGCACGACGAGGCGCTCGACCTCGGCCTGGTGCGCTCGCGCTTCGTCCAGCCGATCGGCTCGTTTCGCGGGACGATCCGGCGAGGCGACGAGACGCTCCGCATCGCGCACGCGATGGGCGTCGTCGAGGATCAAGACGTTCGCTGGTGAGGCGCTCACGGCGGCGTGTGAGCGTTCGCGCGAGCCGCGCTATCCTCGGCCGATGAAGACGCAGGCGTCGTGTCCGATCTGCAAGCGCGCCCTCTCGGCGGCGCCGCAACGTGCCGAGGGCGAGCCCGACACGTTCCCGTTCTGCTCCAAGCGCTGCAAGCTCGTCGACCTCGGCGCGTGGCTCGACGGCGCCTACCGCATCCCCGGCGAGGTGATCGTGGACGACGGCGACGGCGTGCTCGCGCAGCTCACGTCGCGCGACGGCGGTGACGCGTGAGCGCGGCCCACACGCTTCGGCTCGTGACGCTGACCTTCGCGCTGACGGCGCCGTCGGTCGCGCTGGCGCAAGACGCGGGGAGCTCGACGAGCGACGCCGAGACCGCGGACCCGAGCACGGCGGGGACCACGGGCACGGCGGGCACTGAAAGCACGGGCGTTGCCACCGAGCACCACGCGGCCCACACGAGCTCGTCGACGGCGACGCACTCGGGCGCCGCGCCGACCGCGCATCACGACACGTCCACCGATCCCGTGATCGATCCCGTGACGCAGCCGACGACGGGCGCAGGCGCCGCACCCGCGCGTCCGGTGGAGGAGGAAGAAGAAGAGGAAGGCGACGGACGCGACCTCGACTTCATCTGGTTCGAGGTCCAGGGCGGCATCTCGAACGTCAACCTCGTCCAGTTCCAGAACCAGAACTTCGCCGACGTGGCGATGGGCGCCGAGGTGTTCAACGAGGTCTACGGCACCGGCCCCGCCATCGCGGCCGCCGTGGGCTTCCGCATCTGGTGGCTCGCGGTCGGCGCGCGCGCGAGCTTCGCCGGCTACGAGGGCTTTCAGATCGGCACCGTCGGCGGCGAGCTGACGCTGCGCTTGCCCGTGCCGATCATCGAGCCGTGGGTGCGCGTGGGCTTCGGCTACGGCTGGCAAGGCGACGCGAACTACCAGACGGGCACCGCGCGCGAGACGACGACCTACGGCTGGGCGTTCCAGGCAGGCCTCGGTCTCGACATCTACCTCGTGAACTGGCTCACCATCGGCGCCGGCTTCGGGCTCGACGTGCTGAACATGACGCGCCAGCGCGATCCGTCGGTGATGTGCATGGGCGTCACCGACGTGTGCCCCTCGATGAACGGCGACGCGCTCGGCCTCCAGCTCAAGGGCCTCGCCACCATCGGCCTGCGGTTCTTGGCACGCGAACGCGGACGAGCACGCCGAGGGTCGCGCGTGGCGAGCAAGCGGGGGTGGGGCCCCGCGCGCCAGCACGCGCTGCGGCGCGTGGAGCGGGAGGGGCCCCACCGCGTGGGGAGGGTCCGCGCGGACCCTCAGACCAAATTGTGAACGCGCACACGGTTGCGGCCGTCGGCCTTCGCTCGGTAGAGCGCGTCGTCGGCTCGCTCGAGGAGCTGGAGCGGCTGGCCGATCTCGGGATCGGGCATGGTCGCCGCGCCGATGCTGATCGTCAGCGGGATGCGTTGCGCGGTCGCGAGGTCGTCGACCGTGAGCCGGTTCGTGTCGTGCGCACCGGGCGTCTCGCTCGCCGGGCGCGTCGCGATGCGTGAGCTGTAGACGAACACGCCGCGCTCCACCGACGAGCGCAAGCGCTCGGCGAACTGCCTCGCGCCCTCGCGGTCGATGCCGCGCGAGAGGATCGCGAACTCCTCGCCGCCGAAGCGCGCGAGCACGTCCTCGGCGCGGATCACGCGGAGCACGTGATCGGCGAGCTGCGCGAGCACGGCGTCGCCCGCGAGGTGTCCCCAGCTGTCGTTCACGCTCTTGAAGTGATCGATGTCGAAGAGGAGCAGCGTGAGAGGCGTGTCGTGCCTCAGCGAGTACGCGAACTCGCTGTCGAGGCGCTCGTCCAGGTACTTGCGGTTGAACGTGCGGGTGAGCGGATCGCGCAGCGCCGACTCGTACATGCGCGCCTGGAAGCGCTCGTCCACGTCGTCGAAGAGCGCGAAGCGGAGGATGGTGGTGCCCACTTGCACCTTGTCGCCCTCGGCCAGCGCGGTGCGGCCCTCGATCGCGACGCCGTTCACGAGCGTCCCGTTCATCGACCCGAGGTCGCGCACGAAGTGCTGGCCGCCCTCGCGGAAGACCTCCGCGTGCCTCCGCGAGACGTCGTCGCTCGAGATGCGGATCGCGACATCGCCCCGTCCGATGACGCACGACTCCTCGAGCGAGAACGCGTGTCCCACGTTGTCGCCGACGACCGCGATGAGCCGCGCACGGTTGCGCTCCAGCCCCTCACGGGGCGTGAGCACCTCGGCACGAATGCCGAGGCGCAGCGTCTGTTCGTCCTTTGAACCCCGCGTGCTCATCACAGCGTCACCATCCGCAGCGGCGGGCCGATGATACACGCTCGCCGTCGCAGCGATACCCCCCACGGATCTCACGCGATCCGCGCCGCGGCGCGTCATTCGCTCGGTGCGTCAACCGCGGGCGGCGCGACCTCGAGCGCGTGCTCGAGGAACGAATACATCCGGACGTACCGATCGACGAGCACCGACACGGGCGTGCCCGCCCCATGACCGACCTGCTGCTCTCGATAGAACCACACGCTCGGATCCGCAGCGCCCGTGGCCTCCTGGAGCCGCGCGGCGAACTTGGTGGAGTGGCCCCAGTACACGCGCGTGTCGTGATCGGCGGTCTCGACGAGGACCTGCGGCATGACCTGCCCGTCGCGCACGCGGTGGTACGGCGAGTACGCATGCAGCCAGCGGAACTGCGCTTCGTCGTCCGCGCTGCCGTACTCGGTCGCCCAGATCTCGGCCGGCGGGAAGTGGTGGTAGCGGACCATGTCGTAGAGGCCGACGTACGTCGCCGCCGCGCGGAACGTGTCCGGCGCGCGCGTGATCATCGCGCCCATCAAGAGGCCGCCGTTCGAGCCGCCGGTGATCGCGATGTGCTCGGGGCGCGACCAGCCACCCTCGCTCCCGAGCCAGCGGATCACGGCCTCCATGTCCTCGAAGACGTGCTCCTTGTTCCCGAGGTTGCCCGCGCGGTGCCACTCCTCGCCGAACTCGCCGCCGCCGCGGAGGTTCGCCACGGCGTACACGCCGCCGCGCTCGAGCCAGTAGAGCGGGTGTCGCGCGAACGCGGGGAGGAGCGAGATGTTGAAGCCGCCGTAGCCGTAGAGCAGCACGTTCGCCGTGCCGTCCGGCGTCTGTCCGCGGCGGTGCACGAGCGTGACGGGCACCTCGGTTCCGTCGCGTGATGCGACGCGCGCGGTCGTGATCTCGTACTGCGAGAGATCGACGGGCGAGGTCACCGACGTGATCGGAGCGAGCGTGGTCGCGCGCGCGCCGAGCGAGAACAACGTCGGCGCGTTCACGAAGCTCGAGAACCCGACGACGAGGTTCCCGGTCTCGGGATCACCGCTGAAGCTCGACACCTCGCCGCGCGCGGGGAGCGTGACCTCGCTGATCGGTCGACCATCCATGCGCACGAGGCGAACGCGCGAGCGCACGTCGACGAGCTCGTGGAGAGCGATGCGGCTGCCGAGGATCGCGAAGCCATCGAGCGTCGCGTCGCTCTCGGGCACGAGCACGGTGAAGGGATCGGCGGGAGGAGGCGTCGTCGACGCGGGCGTCGCGAGCGCTGCCGCCGAGGCGCGCAAGATGCGGTAGCGCGGCGCGCCCTCGTTCGTGAACAGATAGAGCTGACCTGCGTGCACGCGCGCGTCGTAGAGCTGCTCTTGCCCTTCGCGCACCGGCACGAGCGCGTGCGTGGCATCGGGGGCCGTCACGCGCTGGGCCGCGCGCGCGCCGCGATCGAAGAGGTAGACGTCGCCCTGCGACCACCCGCGCGACAGGTTCACGACGACGTAGCGATCGTCGTCCGACACCGAAGCGCTCGGAAAGTACGTGGGATCGCTCGGCGCGTAGACGAGCGGATCGGTCTCGGGGTCGGTGCCGAGACGATGGAAGAAGAGGCGCGCGTGGTAGGCGTCTGGCTGCGACGCGTCGTAGTCGGGCTCACCCGGACGCGGGTAGCGGCGGAAGTAGAAGCCATCCTCCGAGTGGAGCCACGCGACGTCGGACCACTTGCAGTGCTCGATCGCATCGTCGAGCACACGGCCCGTCGCGACCTCGAGCACGTGCAGCGTCGAGCGCTCGTCACCGTTGTTCGAGATGCCGTACGCGAGGTAGCGCCCCGTGGGCGACGCGACGTACCAGTCGAGCGCTGCGCGCTCACCGAGCGTGAGCGGATCGACGAGCACGCGATCCTCGGCGGGCTGTCCGCGACGCGGCGCGAGCGGCCGCACGTAGAGCGCGGGCTGCTCGCGATCACCCTCGCGTCGGCTGAAGAACACGTTGGGGCCGTACGTGCTCGCGCCGGTGATCACGCCGATGCGGAGCACCTGCCCGAGCCGCTCGGTCATGGCGGGCCGTGACCAACCTTCGAGCGCGGTGCGCGTCCGCGCGGACTGCCATTCGATCCACTCCTGCGTGATGGGCGCGTCGTTCTCGAGCGCGAAGAACGGATCGGCGACCTCGACGCCGAACAGTGTCTCGGTGCGCGCGCCTTCGCGCGCCCGCGCGTTGAGCCGCTGGAGCTCGCTGCCCACGGGCACGTGCTCTTCACTCACCACGGTCTCCGCGGTGGTCGTCGTGGTCTCTTGCGTACCGCCGCACGCGGCCAGCGTGAGCGTGCCGATCGTGCCGAGCGTCGCGAGCGTCGTTCGCTTCATGCGGCAGAAGAGACAACGGCGAGGCTCGCCACGCAAGAGGTCGCTGGGCTGCGCACGCCCTCTGGTATCGTCGGGCGGTCCATGCTCGCTGCCGGCACGCGCCTCGGCCGATACGAGATCCTGTTCACGCTCGCGAGCGGCGGGATGGCCACGGTCTACGCGGCCCGCGCCATTGGTGAGGGGCGCTTCCGCAAGCCCGTCGCGCTGAAGGTGCCGTTGCCGTCGCTCGCCGCACAGCCTCGCTTCCTCGACATGCTGATGGACGAGGCGACGCTCTCCTCGGCGATCACGAGCCCTCACGTCGCGCAGACGCACGACCTCGTACGCGAAGGAGGCACGGTCTTTCTCGTGATGGAGCTCGTCGTCGGCGTCGCGCGCCGCACGATCGAGAAGCGCTTCGAGGATCGTCGTCCGTACGACCTGCCGATCCCCGTCGCGTTGCGAATCCTCGCGCAGTCCGCCCGCGGGCTTCACGACGCACACGAGGCGCGCGACGTGCGCGGCGAGCCCATGGCGCTCGTGCACCGCGACGTCTCGCCCCACAACATCCTCGTCGGCGTCGACGGTCGCGCGCGCATCGCAGACTTCGGCATCGCGCACGCGGCCCATCGCCTCACCGAGACGCGCACCGGAGAGACGAAGGGAAAGCTGGCCTACTTCGCGCCCGAGCAGCTCGTGGGTGACGGCGTGGACCGCCGCGTCGACGTCTTCGCCCTCGGCGTCGTCGCGTACGAGCTGCTGACCGGCGTGCGACCCTTCGACGCCGACAACCCGCTCGCGATCGCGATGAACGTCGCGCAGAAGAGCGTGCCCAGCGTCGCCTCGCTGCGACCGGACGTGCCCGCGGAGGTCTCGGAGCTGGTCGCCCACGCGATGACCCGCGACCGCGCGCGTCGCCTTCCCACGTGCGCCGCGTTCGCCGAGCGCCTCGATCAGCTCGGCACGCTCGCGTCGGACCACGAGGTGGGCGCGTTCGTCCGACAGCAGCACGCGACGCGCATCCACAAGATCCAGCGCGCCCTCGCTCTCGCGGCCGATGCCGACGACATCGCCGCGATCGCGAGCGAGCTCGACACGCCGCTCTCGAGCGAGGCAGGCGACGAGGCGCCCGATGTCACCACCGTCTCCACGCAGGTGCGCGGAGATCTTCGGGTCGTCTCGAGCGAGTTCGAGCCAGACGAGGCCCCGCTCGCGTTCGACCTCGAGGCGCAGGCACCGAGCCCTCCTGGTGCGATGGCGACGGGCGCGCCCTCCCCCGCCACGCCTGAGCCTCCGCGCGCTCGCCTCCCGCGTCACGTGTTCGCCGCGGCGTTCGGCATCGCCTCGCTTGCGTGCCTCGCGGCGTGGCTCGGGTTGGTGCGCGCGACGCTCGTGTTCGCGCTCGGCGCGATGGTCGCGATCCCCGTCGCGTGGCGCCTGCGCAACGGCGCCGCCGCGCCGCCGTCGCCCTGAACCTCGTCGCGTTCGCTGGTGCGCGCCGAGTCAGCGCGCCCCCCAGAGCTCAGCGCAGCGCGCTCCACACGATGCATCCCCACCCGACGAGGAACGCGAGCCCACCGAGCGGCGTGACCGCTCCGAGCGTGCGCACGCCGGTGAGCGTCATCGCGTAGAGCGAGCCCGAGAAGAGCAGGATGCCGACCGTGAACGCTCCGCCCGCGACCTTGTGCGAGGTCGTCACGCCACGCATCGCGAGCACGGCGACGAGGCCGAGCGCGAGCGCGTGGATCAGGTGGTAGCGCGCTGCCGTCTCCCACCACTCCATGCGTCGCGTGAAGTCGGGGAGCGCCTCGAGCCGCGCGCGCAAGCCATGCGCACCGAACGCGCCCAGGGCGACACCGAGAAAGCCGAACACACCGGAAGCCGCGAGGAGAATTCGATCGGCGGTCATCGGGCTCCCTACCACCGCGAAACGAAAACGCCGAGCTGCGTGGTGCGGCTCGGCGTGCTCGTCATCGTTCCCGCCCGCGGGCGAGGGCAGAGCTCACGGGTGTGCGCCCTGCATCCCCTGCTGCTGCATCTGCTGCTGGATCTGGCGCATGATTTCCGGCGGAAGCTGACCGCCACCGGGACCACCGAGGCCCTCGAGGTTCATCTCGGGCATCCCGCCTTCGGGCGGAGCAGACGGCGGCGGCGCGGCCGACGCCTCGAACTCCGCGACGGTCGGGTTGATGCGCACCGAGTGATAGCGAGACACCACGAACACCGTGTCGTCGCCCTCGTGCATCGCATAGAACTGGTCCGCTGCCTCGGGGACGGCGCCGCCGAGGCGGAGCACGGCGACCTGACCGTCGGCCATCGTCAGCGTCACGCGCGGCGAAGCGTCGGTGAAGCCTGCGCCCGCCGACGTCACGTCGGCCGCGCCGAAGTCCGCCGCGCGAAGTCGCGCGAGCGTCGAGACCATCGTGCGGACCTTGCTCGCCTGGAAGCTCGCGATGGTGGTCTGCGCGACGGGGGCCGCGGCGGGCACGCCCGCGTCCTCTTCCGTGGCTTCCGGCGCGGGAACGTAGGAGACGTCCGCGATGGTCCACTCGCCCGGCACGGGCTCGCCCGGCGCGATCTCTCCCGCGTCGACATCCGGCTCGACCGCCGGCGGCGCAGCGGCCTCCATGGGCCGCGTGAAGTGGAAGGTCCCGTTCGGGCCGGCCCACGCCACCTCGCGGACCTCATCGGCCTCGAGATCGAGGATCGAGCGATCACGCCAGTCCTTGAGGTCGCGGCTGAACGCGAAGCGGATCGAGCCATCGACCATGCCGACGGCGTCTTGCCCCTCCACGCGCACCGCGGTGTTGCCGCTGCGCGAGAGACCGATCCACAGGTCCGCGAGCACCTCGTCGCCGTTGCGCGCCACGACGTGGATGCCGTGGGCCGCGTCGACCTCGAGCTCCTCGTGGTGCGACGCGTTGCGCGCGGCGATGCTCTCGAGCGCCAGCTCGTGGATCTTGTCGAGCGCGCTGTCGACCGAGGTCTGATCCGCGCGGGCCTCGACCGGCGCTGCGACACGCCAGCCGTCTTCGCCGCGCTCGAGGCGCACCGGGCTCTCGTCCGGACGCGTGATCTCGATCGACGAGATGTCGTCGCGCTCGATCGCCGCCGGGAAGCCCTCGATGCTCGCTGCACCCGAGGTCGTCACCGGCGAGTCGCCGGTTCGCGTGCGCACCGCCCAGATCGCGCCGCCGCCGATCACGAGCAGCGCGACGAGGCCGATCATCAAGCGATTCTTCTGCCAGTCCATGTTTCGCTCCGAAACGTTCGCTGAGGAACGAGGGGTTCAGGGCTTGAGGTTGGCGCGGGCGCTCTTGCGCATCTGCCAGCGACCGACGCCGAGGAGCACCACGAAGAGCGGCACGCCCACTCCGATGCCCCACTGGTACCAGCGCTTGCGCGCGCTCTCCGCGTCGAGCGCCGCGGTACGACGCTCGGCAGCCTCGTCGGTGGCCTCTTCGTCGCCGGTCTCGCGCGTCTCGAGCCACTCCTCGGTCGTGTCGCGGATCGACTGCGGCACCGCGAGCGGAGCCTCCTCGATGGTCTTCGCGCGGATGGCGATGAGGTCCGAGTCCTGCGCGAGCCAGTCCACCGCGTTGAGCGCGAACGCCATCGCGCCAGCGAGCTCCGAGGCGGGGACCTGCTCGCCCTGCGGGAGGAACTCGTCACGGATCGGCGTGGCCGTTCCGACGACGAGGATGCGGACGGCGTCTTCGTCGTCTTCGTCCGACGTCTGCGACTGCGAGGGCGCGTCGATGCCGGAGTCGCCGGCCTCGGGGAACGCGCTCGGGAGGCGCGACTCGAGCGCCACTGCGATCGTGTGCGGGCCCGACTCTCCGCCCATCGTCGAGCGCCACTCGCGCGGCTCGCGGATGCTCAGGTCGACGCTCGCGCCCGTGAGCAGCCACGAGTTCTGTCCCTCCGAGCTGCGCATCAGGGTCACGCCGTCGTGCTCGCGGAACACGTCGGTCGTCTCGATCGACGACGCGAAGAAGAGCGGCGTGGCGTTGAGCCGGAACAGCACCGGGTGCTGCGCCTGCTCTTCGGTGAACGTGACGATCGGCGCGGGCGGGAACGCGACGGGGATGGCGCCGAACGGCGTGCGCAGGGGCACACGACCACACTGCGCGTCGGCGACGATGTTCTCGCCGACCTCGACGCCCCAGTTCCCGAGGAGGCGGTTGAGGTTCGCGCCCGTCGGAGTCGCCGCGAGGCTCGGCGCCTGCGACACGTCGACCTTCATCGAGCCGCCGAACACGCCGAGCGAGCCACCGTTCATCACGAACTGGTTGATGCGGCGGAGCTCGGTCTCGGTGATCTCGCTCTGGGGATCCACGATGAGGAGCGCGCGGATCTCGTCGTCGATCTCCTCGGCCGCGTTGACCTCACGGATGTCGTAGAGCGGCAGCATGCGCTGCAGCGTCGAGAGGCCCTGGGCCGTCGTCGGACCTTCGTGGCCCGAGAGGATGCCGATGGCGACGCGCTCTCCCGTGAGGCGCTTGATCGCCATCGTGATCTCGTACTCGAGGCCCTGCGTGTCGGGCTGGATCACCGGGATGGTCTGGCGCTCGCCGAGGTACTCGAACACGAGCCCGCGGTAGCCCTCGACGACGCTCACCGCGTTGTCCTCGATGTTCTGGTGCTGGACCAGCTGGACGCCGCGATCGGTGGCCTCTTCGCGCTCGTCCTCCGAGTCCGGGCTGACGAAGCGGATGTCGACGTTCGAGCCGCCCGCCGCCTGGTACTCCGAGAGGATGTCCCTGACGTAGCGCTCGGTGCTGTTGAACGGGGGCGGCAGGTCCGCCGAGAAGTACGCGGTGACCGTGAGCGTCTCGTCGAGCGAGCGCACCACGCGGCGCGATCCCTCGGAGAGCGAGAAGGCACGGTTCGACGTGGTGTCGGCGCGGAAGAAGAAGAACATGCCGAGCACGTTCAGGGCGATGATCACGCCCGCGGCGATCGCGAGGAAGCCGAGCGACTCGGCCTCCTGACGTCCCGCCTTCGAGGCCACCGGACGCGCGTTTTCGTTCTTGGATTGGGTTGCCATGGCGTCTCAGCTCCAGCGCCGGCTCTCGAGAGCACGGAACGCGACCATCAGCGCGAACCCCGTGATCGAGAGGAAGTAGATGACGTCGCGGCTGTCGATGACGCCGCGCGCGAGTGCCTCGATGTGCGAGGAGAACGAGATGAAGTCGGCGATGTCGGCGACCGAGCCGCCGAGGAACGGCAGCACCCAGCCGATGACGAGGACGAGGACGAACGACACGAAGCAGCTCAGGAAGAACGCGACGAGCTGGTTGTCCGTGAAGCTCGAGAACGACAGGCCGATCGCGAGGACCGAGCCGCCCATCAGGAAGATGCCGAGGTAGCCCGACCACACCGGGCCCCAGTCGAGGTTGCCCAGCGTCGACACGCTGAACGGCACGGGCAGCGTGCAGGCGAGGAGCACGACCCACAGGCCGAGCGCCGCGAGGAACTTGCCGACGATGACCTCGGCCTCGCGGACGGGCATCGTGATCAAGAGCTCGAGCGTGCCGCTGCGCTTCTCCTCGGCGAGGAGGCCCATCGTGAGCGCCGGCCCCGCGAAGGCCATGCAGTACGCGATGAGCGTGAACATCTGGCGGACCGACGCGCGCCCCGACAGGAAGAACGCGGGCCAGAAGAAGATGCCGATCACGATCATGACCAGGCAGATGACGATGTAGGCGACGGGGCCGTTGAAGTAGCTACGGAACTGCCGCGACGCGATGGTGAGCGTGTTGCGCATCACTCCTTCTCCTTCTCGTCGTCCGACTTCGCGTCGCTCGACTTCTCGTCGTCCTCGTCTTCGTCGTCGTCCTTGGCGGACGCCTTCGCGACGGGCTTCTCGTCTTCTTCTTCCTCGTCCTCGTCGTCGTCCGCGGCTTCCGACGCCGTGAGCGTGAGGTCGCGGAAGATCTGCTCGAGGTTCTGCGCGTGCTGGCGCAGCTCGAGGAGGGTGAGGTTTCCATCCACGGCGGCCTTGAAGAGCTCAGCGCGGAGGTCGTCTCGGCCCGTCGGCATGATCTCGAGCTTCACCTCGCCCTCCTCGCCTTCGAGGACGCGGACCGAGTCGATGCCCTTGATCTTCGCGAACGCATCGCGCGCCGAGGCGTCGCGGTAGCCCTTCTCGGGCTTCTTCACGACGACCGTGTAGCGGTTGCGGCCACGCGACGTCAGCGCCTGCGGCGTGTCGTCGGCCACGATGCGGCCCTTGCTCACGATGAGCACGCGCTGGCAGGTGACCTGGACCTCCGCGAGGTTGTGCGTGGAGAGGATGACCGTGCGCTCCTTGCCGAGCGTGCGGATGAGGTCGCGGATCTCGACGGCCTGGTTCGGGTCGAGGCCGCTCATCGGCTCGTCGAGGATGAGGATCGGCGGCTCGTGGATCAGCGCCTGCGCCAAGCCCACGCGCTGCTTCTGGCCCTTCGAGAGCGTGCGGATCTCCTGCGCGTAGAAGCTCGCGAGGTTGCACTCCTCGACGACCTTGCGGATCGCCTTGCGGAGCGACTCCTTCTGGAGCCCGCGCATCTCGCCCATGAACTCGAGGTACTCGGCGACGAGCATCTCGCCATAGAGCGGCGTGCTCTCCGGGAGGTAGCCGATCGCCGCGCGCGCGCCGACCGGATCGTCCCAGATGTCCGAGCCCTTGATCGACGCCGTGCCCTCGCTCGGAGCGATGTAGCAGGTGAGGATCTTCATCGTGGTCGACTTGCCCGCCCCGTTCGGGCCCAGGAAGCCGACGATCTCGCCCTTCTTCACCTCGAACGAGGCGTTGTCGAGGGCGCGGTGCGGCCCGTAGCGCTTGGTCAAGCCACGGGCGGCAATCATGACGTCGCTCATTCGACTCTCTCCACATCCGCGGCACATCGGCCCCGGACAACAGCGATGCGCGTCGCTCGCGACACGCAGATCCAACCAAGAACGTTCTCGTCTCTCGCGAGCGGCCGGCCGAGAGGGCGCGGACGATACCCGCGCGACTGAGGGAGTCAAGAACGGTCGGAGCACCCTTCTTCGAAGAAAAACGGCCCACGGAACATCCCTTGCGAGACGCCGACCGCGGGGCCCCGTTGCGCCAATCGGAGCCACGGTGCCGCCGCGAACGGCGAGGCTCGCCGGCCTATTCCGACTGTGCTCTTCTTTGGCTGAACGGATCGCGGGCGGCGGTGCCACTGTCGGCCTGGCGGTCGTTCTCTCCTTCTTTCTGTCGCCCCACCGCTCGGAGCCGACCTTCATGCGCAGACAAAGCCGGACTCGCTTCTTCGCCACTCGCTTCTTCGCGATCGTGCTCGCGGCGCTCGCCGCGGGCGCCCTCGCTGGCTGCGGCCGCACCTACCTCGACACGTTCTCGGACGGGGCGCCCGTCAACGTCGACGCGTCCGTGCGGGACGTCGGGCCGATCGACGTGGGCCCCATCGACGGCGGCGGTCGGTGCCTCGCGGACGACGAGTGCACGAACGGCGTCTTCTGCGACGGCGAAGAGACGTGCCGCGGAGGCGTCTGTCTGCCTGGCTCACCGCGCACCTGCGACGACGGCATCGAGTGCACGAGCGATCGCTGCAGCGAGGCGGCGCGCGCGTGCGAGTCGATCCCCGACAGCTCGCGTTGTCCGGGCGGGATCTGCGATCCGACCACGGGCGGCTGCACGTTCCGTCCGTGCATGACGGCCGCCGAGTGCACCGATGGTGTGTTCTGCAACGGCGAAGAGCAGTGCCTCGACAACCGCTGTCAGGGCGGCACCGCTCCGGCGTGCAGCGACGGAGTCGACTGCACCTTCGACGAGTGCGACGAGCGCTCGCGCACGTGCACGACGACGCCGCTCGACTCGCGCTGCAACGACGGCCGCTTCTGCAACGGCGCCGAGGTCTGCAGCGCGCGCGGCTGCGTCGGCGCGATGCCCGTGTTCTGCGAAGACGGAATGGACTGCACGACGGATGCCTGTGACGACGCCTCGCGCATGTGCGTGTTCGCGCCTCGCGACGCCGATCGCGACGGTGTGGTCGCCCAGCCCTGCGGCGGCGGCGACTGCAACGACTCGAACCCCTCGATCCGTCCGGGCGTGCCGGAGATCTGCAACGACGACGCCGACAACGACTGCAACGGTCAGGCGGACTGTCGCGACGCGGCGTGCGCGATGCGCCCCGAGTGCCTGGGCTGCGTGCCCGAGGTCTGCGGCGATCGCGCGGACAACGACTGCGACCGCCTGGTCGACTGCGCGGATCGCGACTGCTCGGGCACGCCCGGCTGTCCGATCTGCGAGATGACCGAGACGAGCTGCACGGACGGCATCGACAACGACTGCGACGATCTCCTCGACTGCGAAGAGACGAGCTGCTTCTCGGATCCGTCGTGCGTGATCTGCGAGCCACGCGAGACGCGCTGCGCCGACCGAGTCGACGAGGACTGCGATCGCTTCCTCGACTGCGCGGACTCGGACTGCTTCGACGACCCGCGCTGCGACATCTGCTTGCCGGGCGAGATCCGCTGCGGCGACGGCATGGACGAAGACTGCGACGGACCGATCGACTGCGACGACAGCGACTGCCGCGGATCGGCGGGCTGCCCGATGTGCACCACCAGCGAGCGCGGCGCGTGCTTCAACGGCGTCGACGACGACTGCGACGGCCGCGGCGACTGCCGCGACACCGAGTGCGCGAGCGAGCCGCGCTGTGCGATGTGCGAGGTCGTCGAGCGCTTCTGCAACGACATGATGGACGAGGACTGCGACGGCCAGACCGACTGCGCCGACCCCGACTGCGACAGCCTCCCCGCGTGCTGCACGCCGACGACCGAGATCTGCACCGACATGGACGACAACGACTGCGACGGTCGTGTCGACTGCTCCGACTCGAACTGCAACACGCTCCCCGTCTGCTGCATGGCGACCGGCCGCGAGATCTGCTTCGACTTCACGGACAACGACTGCGACGGCATGACCGACTGCTCGGACACGGACTGCCGCGCGACGCCGGACTGCGGCTTCTGCCAGCCCGAGGTGTGCACCGACCGCTTCGACAACGACTGCGACGGCATCGCGGACTGCGACGACACCGACTGCGCGGCGGCGCCGTCGTGCGGCGTCTGCGTGCCCATCCGCGAGGTCTGTAGCGACGGCGTGGACAACGACTGCGACTCGACGCCGGACTGCGGTGACACCGACTGCTCCTCGGATCCGCGTTGCATGGGCTGCGTGTCCCGCCCCGAGGTGTGCTTCGACGGCGTCGACAACGACTGCGACCGCCTCGCCGACTGCCGCGACACCGACTGCGCGCTCGACCCGAGCTGTCGCGTCTGCGAGCCCGAGATCTGCAACGACGGCCGCGACAACGACTGCAACGGCCGGACGGACTGCTCGGACACCTTCAGCTGCGGCTTCGACCCGGCCTGCATGTCGTGCACCGCGGAGAGCTGCCGCGACGGCCGCGACAACGACTGCGACGGCCGCCTCGACTGCATGGACTCGGACTGCACGCGCAATCCCTCGTGCGTGATGTGCACGGTCAGCGAGATCTGCCGCGACGGCACGGACAACGACTGCGACGGCCTGTTCGACTGCGACGACTCGGACTGCGTCGGCAATCCGTCGTGCACCGTGTGCCTGCCGTTCGAGATCTGCGGGACGAGCACCGACGACGACTGCGATCTCCTCGTGAACTGCGCGGACCCGGACTGCGCGACGAACCCGGGCTGTCTCGGGCCCGTGGAGCTCTGCCGCGACGGCATCGACAACGACCTCGACGGCCAGACCGACTGCGCCGACACGGACTGCCGAGGCAACCCGCTCTGCCGCATCTGCTTGCCGTTCGAGCAGTGCAACACCGCGTTCGACGAGGACTGCGACGGCCTCATCGACTGCGACGACACCGACTGTCAGTTCGACCCGAACTGCTCGTGCGCGTTCAACGAGCTCAACTGCGCCAACGGCGCAGACGAAGACTGCGACAGCCGCACGGACTGCGCGGACTCCGACTGCAGCTTCGATCCGCGCTGCTGCGTCGCGACGGCCCCCGAGGTCGGCGCGCTCTGCAACAACGGCTTCGACGACGACTGCGACGGTCTCCCGGACTGCAGCGACACGCAGTGCGCCTCGACGCCCGCGTGCTGCTTCCCGAGCGGCCCCGAGGTCTGCTTCGACGGCTTCGACAACGACTGCAACGGGCAGGTCGACTGCGCGGACTTCAGCTGCAACAGCGCCCCCGAGTGCTGCGTGCCCACGGGCATGACCGAGATCTGCGGCAACGGCCGCGACGACGACTGCGATGGCCTCCGCGACTGCGCCGCGCCCGTCTGCCGCATGCGCCCCGAGTGCGCGGCGTGTGGTCCGAGCGAAGGCACGTTCGAGGAGTGCACGAACGGCGAGGACGACAACTGCGACGGCCCGATCGACTGCTCCGACCCGGGCTGCCAGGGCCCCATCGGTCCGATGCTCGGCGAGTGCTGCAACGGGCTCGACGACAACGCCAACGGCTTCGCCGACGAGTTCGTCTGCACCTGCACGGCGAGCCCCGACTGCGAGACCGGCGACGACAACGTCTGTTACACGGCGATCGGCGTCTGTGCGCCGCGCTGCAACACCATCGGCGGCGACTCGTTCTGCACCATGCTCGGTGCCAGGAGTTGCAACCGCCGTACGGGTGAGTGCATCTTCTGAGGCTGGTCGTGTCGTCGCCTGCGGTCCTCGAGCGCCTCGAGGCCGCCGGCGCGGACGAAGCCAGGAGAATCGCGTGAACAGAACGGGGACCTTCGACAACGCCGATCCGCTGCGCTCGCCTTCACCTCACGCCTCGAAGGGGCGGGCGGGCGGAGCCCTCGTGGTGGTACCGCTGGTCGCGCTCGCGCTCGGCTCGTGCAGCGCGACGACGACGGGGCCCGACGCGAACGCGAACTACGACGCTCGCCCAGGCTTCGTCGAGGATCCGGCGAGCGATCCGCTCCCCACGCCGACCGGAGGTCTGCGCCTGCGCCTCGCGAACATGATCGTCGCGGGCCCGAACCTCACGATCTGTCTCTCGACGATCCCGGGCACCGGGGTGCCGGAGACGACGGGTCACATGATCGGCACGGTCGATCCCGCGCGCGGGCTCGACGGCACGCTGCCCTACCCCGGCATCTCGCCCTACATCCCCTTTCCGACGTTCGCGGCGGAGGGCTACGCCATCGTCGTTCGTCTCTACGACCGAGCGGATCTTCCGTTCGCGGCGCTGGCCGCAGCGTGTCCCGCCGTGGGAACGATCGAGCCGATCGTCGTCGGCACCGTGGTCACCGCGACCGCCGCGCCGCTCACGACGCTCGTCGCCATGGGCGTGGTCCCCGACTCGGGCATCGACTGCGGCGTTCGCGACTGTCCCGAGCCGTCCGCGGTGCTCTTCGCCGACGACGCGACGCCTGCCGCGTCGGGCGCGCGCGTCCGCGTCGTGCAGACGGTGCCGAACCTTCCCGCCCCCATTCACATCTGCTTCGACCCCGACTACGTCGATGCGGCCAACCCGGGCGCGGCGCCCTCCACGCGCGTGCTCCCGCTGATGAGCGACATCAACGGCATCGCGTACGCCGAGGCGACTCCCTTCATCGACGTGCCTGCGCTGTCGGGGACGCCAGGCGCGTTCTTCGTCCACGTCACGGTGCCCGGACCGCCCGACTGCGCCGCGCTGACCCTCGCGCTCGGCCCCATCACGCTGCCGTTCCCGGTCCCGGCGACGGCGCCTGTCGACGTGGCGCGCACGATCGACAACGGCGACGTGCTCTCGCTCTTCGCGTTCGGTCGAACGGGCGCGACCTGCACCGACGACACCGCGTGCGCCCCGACGGGCGGCACGTGCAACACGGCGCGTCGCCTCTGCCAAGACCCCCTGAGCCCCAACGTGTTGCCCTGGCAAGACGTCATCGGGATGTGAGCGGCGAGCTGACGAGCGCCTGCCATTGTTCCTGCGTGAGGACGGACGTCCCTGGTAGGCTGCGACCCGGATGACGGCTGCGATGTTCTGTCCTGCGTGTGGAACTGCGAACTCGGCCGACTCGCGCTTCTGTGGTCGCTGCGGAGCGCAAGTCGGCGGAGCGCCTGCTGCGCAGGCTCCGATCGCGCAGGCTCCGGTCGCGCAGGCTCCGGTCGCGCAGGCTCCGATCGCGCAGGCTCCGATCGCGCAGGCGCCGCTCCCGTCGAACGTCGCCGTCCCGCAGAAGCCCACGCCGTCGCCGTTCGCCGCTGCGCCGACGTCCGGGATCCTGTCGACGGGCGTCGAGCCCGCGGACTCCAAGCTGCGCACGATGATGATGCGCGCGTCGGGCGAGAGCTCGAGTGCGAGCCACGCGATCCCGCCGCAAGCGCAGGGGCCGCTGCCGGGCGACAAACCGAAGGACCCCAAGGTCTCCACGGGCGGGGCGCGCGTTCCTCAGCGAACGGTCATGGGCATCTCGATGGGCGCACCTCCGGCCCCCGCCGGCGTGTCTCCGTCCGCGCCCGCGGCTGCGTCGCACGGAGGCTTCTCGCACGGCGGGTTCACCGACGACGAGCCGACGACGCGTGCGCATCCGAGCGATCTGCTCGCCGCCAAGCCCGCGCACATTCTTCCTCCGAGTCCGGCGGCACCGAGTCCGGCGGCGCCGAGCGCTGAGCCCGCGCGGCCACAACAGAAGACCATGCTCGGCCTCTCGGGCTTCGGGCCGATGGGCGGAGCGCCGGTGGGCTCTCCGGTCGTGGGAGCACCGCTCCAGCCGCAGCACGCGGCGCCTCAGATCTCCGCGCCGGTCCCTCAGGTCTCCGCGCCAGCTCCGCAGGTCGCCGCAGCGATCGCGCCCCAGCCCATGACCGCCGCGGCGCCGATCGCTCCGGCGCAGCCTGCGGCCCCACCGCTGCACGCGCAGCCGCTGCCACCGGCCCAGCCGGCCGCGCACGCCCAGCCGCCGGCCCAGCCATTCCACCACGCCGCACCGCAGGTCGCTTCCGTCGCGAGTCCTCAGGTTTCCGCGCCGAGTCCTCAGGTTTCGGCGCCGAGCCCTCAGGCCGCGGCGCCGGCCCCTCAGCCCGCGATGAACGTCTCCACGCCTGGAGCGCCAGGCGCAGCCGCGGCGAAGAAGCTCGGCCCGTCACATCGCACCATGCTCGGAGTGGCCGCGCCTGCCCCCGGCGTGGCGCCTGGCGGGGTCGCGCTCGGTGGGGGCGACGTCGCGCCGCAGTCGCCGATCGCGCCGGGCGCGGTGACGCTGGGTGGCACGCCAGGCAACGCCTACGGCAACGTCGACACCGGTGAGATGTCGATCGCGGGCATGCCGTCGCCGCGGCGGCGCAACACGGGCTGCCTCATCGCCGTCTTGGCGAGCGCGATCCTCGTCGCGAGCGGAGCCCTCGCGCTGTTCGGCTACTACCACTTCTACGGCCGCGGACCGGACGTCACGGCGAGCGTCGTGCAGACGCCCGCGGGCGAGGTCGTGCGCATCCAGATCCCCGGCGCGACCGAGGGAACGCGCGTGCGCTACGCCGGCGCGGAGCGCCCCGTGGTGTCGGGCGCGGCCGAGCTCCCGCTGTCGGCCGACGCGCTCCGCATCGGCGACAACCCGCTGAACATCGAGATCGTCTCGGGCAACACCACCACCAACGTGCCGATCACGCTCACCGTCGAGTACCGCGTGCGCGCAGACCTCGCGGGTCTCGAGAGCACGCCTGCCGCGATGGCCGTCGTCGTCGAGGCCGTGCCCGGATCCACGGTGACGCTCGCGGGCGCGGCGATGCCGCTCGATGCGCAGGGACGCGGGCGCACCGAGGTGCCCATCGCGTCGCTGACGCCGGGTGCGGATGGCGCGCTCGCGCACAACGCCGCGTACGTCGTCACGCCCCCGGGAGGACAGCCGGCGAGCGGCACGCTGAGCACGCGCATCCCGATCGCTGCGCTCGAGCTTCGCCAGCCGCTCGACGGGGCCGTCACAGATCGCGCGAGCGTGACCGTCGCAGGACGAACGGCCGCCGTGGCCGAGGGGCAGAACACGACGCGCGTGACGATCGAAGGTCGTGACGCTCCCGTCGCTGCGGACGGCACGTTCTCTCTCGAGATCCCGCTGCCGGACGCGGCCGCGGACGGTCGCGCGATCCTGCACGTCGTCTCGCGCCGGCCCGGAAGCGCGCCGCGCGAGGTCGTCGTCGGTGTCCGCCGCGTGCCCGATCTCCGACGCGCGGCGAGCGAGGTGCTCGTGGATCGCAGCCTCGGCTACACGCAGCTCGCCGAGCAGCCAGACGCAGCGCGCGGACGACTCGTGGCCCTCGATGGACAGGTCTACAACGCCGACGTGCAAGACGGCCGCGGCGTCCTCCAGATGCTCGTGCGCGGCTGCACTCGCGCCGATCGCTGCCCGCTCTGGGTCACGTACGCGCCCGCGGATCCGATCGAGCCAGGCGCGGTGGTTCGAGTGGTCGGCGTGTCGGGCGGCACGCAGCAGTT
The DNA here is from genome assembly GCA_964502175.1 of uncultured Sandaracinaceae bacterium. Taxonomy (GTDB): domain Bacteria; phylum Myxococcota_A; class Polyangia; order Polyangiales; family Sandaracinaceae; genus JAFLCL01. Next base: position 80,228 of record CAZCVE010000010.1, on the reverse strand, counting down.
CCGCGCCGAGAGCGACGAGACGCGCACGGTGCCGCGCATCGACGCGACCTTCGTGGTGCCGGCGTCGTGACCGGGACGGCCGAGCCGCTCGAGCCTGCGGGATCGCTCCCCGGCTCCGCGGCTGTGCCCGCAGAGAGCGACCCGTCGGCGTGGAGCGGAGAAGGACCGCCGCTCGCGTGTCCCGCGTGCGAGCGGCCGGTGGCCGAGACGAACGCGAGGTTCTGCGCGGCGTGCGGTCATCGCTTCATGAGCCCGTCGCTCGAGCGCGTGGTCGACCGCCCCACGAATGCGGATCCGCTCGTCGGCCGCACGCTCGCGGATCGCTACCTCATCGAAGAAGTGATCGGTCGCGGCGGCATGGGCGTCGTCTACCGCATCGAGCACACGCGCATCGGCAAGGCGATGGCGATGAAGCTGCTCCACGGTGATCTCGCGCGCGACCGCGAGGTGGTGCGCCGGTTTCGCCGCGAAGCCGAGACGGTGTCGAAGCTCGATCACCCGAACACCGTTCAGATCTTCGACTTCGGTCAGTCCGAGGGCATGACGTTCCTCGTGATGGAGCTGCTCGGCGGCGAGGACCTCGGCCTCATCCTCCACGTCGAAGGCACGATCTCGTTCGGCCGCATCGCGCACGTCGCGGCGCAGGTCTGCGCCTCGGCGCAGCAGGCGCACGACCGCGGCATCGTGCACCGCGACCTCAAGCCAGAGAACATCCGCGTCCTCCACGACCGCTCGACGCCCGACTTCGCGAAGGTGCTCGACTTCGGCCTCGCGAAGCTGCGCGAGAACACGGACCTCGGCGGCGCCAGCATCACGCGACAAGGGCTCTTGGTGGGCACGCCGTACTACATGGCGCCCGAGCAGATCCGCGGAGAGAGACCGGACCACCGCGCCGACATCTACTCGATGGGCTGCGTGCTCTACAAAGCCGTGGTCGGTGTGCCTCCGTTCTGGGCGAGCTCGCCGGTGGGCGTGCTCACCAAGCACATCACCGACGACCCGGTGCCGCCCACGCAACGATCGCCGCGTCGCGATCTCCCGCGCGAGGTCGACCGCATCGTGCTCCGCGCGATGGCCAAGGATCCGGCCGAGCGCTACGGCTCGATGAAGGAGCTGCGCGAGGATCTCGAGGCGTATCTCCGCGCGCACCCAGACGAGGTCGACGTCGCGCCGAGGCGCTCGCTCGTGCCCGAGCCCGGCGCGGTGTCCGCGTTCGAGCTGACGCAGCCGCTGCCGGCTGCGCGGCGCGGCGCGAACAAGCAGGTCGTCGCCGCGACGCGCGACGAGGTCGAGCGATACGAGCGACGGCTGCGCGCGCAGAGCGTCGCGATGTGGGGCACGGCCGTGCTGGTCGGCGGCGTGGGCAGCGTCGGCGCGTACTACGCGTGGGTGCACCGACCCGTGACCGAGGCCGAGCGTGTGACCGTGGAGTCCGAGCCGAACGATGACCCGGCGCAGGGGAACCTGCTCCACGCGGAGGCGCCGCTCGAGGGTCACCTCGGGCAGCGGATCGACGAGACGCACGGCGACGTGGACGTCTACACGTTCGAGGTGCCCGAGGGCGCGGAGTCGGTCTCGCTGCGCGTCTCCGAGCTGCCGAACGTCGATCTCGCCGTGGACGTGTTCGCGGCGGGTCGCTCCGATCCGATGGTCGTGCTCGACACGATGCCGCTCGGCGGCCCCGAGGCCGCGCCGAACCTCCCGCTGGAGCCGGGGCTCTACCTCGCGCGTGTGCACGAAGTCCGCGTGTCGGGCCGCTACCCCGTCGAGAACGTGAGCGACACGTACGCGATCTCGTGGCGCACCACGCCGCGCGGGCCGAACGACGAGCACGAGTGGAACGACGGCTCGAGCCAAGCGGAGCCGATCACGCTGGCCAACGGCGCGATCGAGCGGCGCGGGTTCATCGGGTGGAGCGGCGACGTCGACACGTTCTGCTTGGCCGCGACGCACGATCCGCTTCGCGCGGAGCTCGGCGCGATGGAGCGCCTCGACCTCGTCCTCGAGTCGATCGTGGAGGGTCGTGAGGCGACCGCGAACGAGCACGCGATCGGAGAAGGCGAGACCCTCGAGATCCCCGGCGCCGAGTCCGATCGTCGCGTGTGCGTCCGCGTGTCGGCGTCGCCTGGCGGCGCGCAGCGCGGAGACGCGACGAGCGCGTACACGCTGCGGCTCGGTCCGAGCGGTCGCAGCGCCGAGCCCGCGGGCGACGACACCGCGGACGCTCCATGACGCGCTCGACGTCGACGTTCGCAGCGTGGACCGCGCTGGGCCTCGCGAGTCTTTCCGGCGCGCTCTCGGTGGGTCCCGCGGCGCACGCCGATCACGCAGAGGGCGGCCGCCTCGTCACGCTGCGCGGCGACGCAGCATCACCGACCGCGATGGATCTCGGAGGCCCGCTCCGCGACGGCCGCATCGCTCGCACCTTGGCGGGTGATCGACACGTGGTGGTGGAGCGGATCCCCACGCCGCGCCGCAACCCCACGCCCCCCGTCGAGTGGGGCAGCTACATCGCCGTCGGCACGTCGGAGGGTCTGCTCGTGCGCGTCCGCGAGGGCACGGTACGCACCCTCGCGCTCGGCCCGATCGACGTCCGTCCCGTGGTCATGCCTTCGGGCGAGCTCCTCGTCGCCACGCGTGATTTCCGCCTCGTGCTCGTCGACCGAGACCTCGAGATCCGCGCCGAGGCACGCCTCTCGGGTGCACCTCGTCCGAGCCCGCTCATCCTCCCCGACGGCAGCGTCGTGTTCACCACGTCCGACCGCACGCTGACGCGCGTCGACAGCGATCTCGCGCGCATCTTCGTGACCTCGACCGCCGTCGGCAGCATCGGCGTGACGCACGCACCCGCGTTCTTGCCGCCCGACCGGATCATCGTCGGCGCGATCGATCGGCTCTGCGTGTTCGATCTCTCGGGACAGCTCCTCTGGACGGCCGACGTCGGCGATCGGATCTCCGCGCCGCCCGTCGTCACGCCGGACGGCACGGTGCACCTCGTCCTCGCAGGCGGCCACATCGCGCAGGTCGAGCACGGCCGCCACGTGCGCCAGCGGCTGCCGATCGGAGGTCGCGTGATCGATCAGAGCTCGATGCTCGCGCGCGACGACGACGGCTCGTACCGCGTCGCCATCCCGACGCTCGGCGTCGTGGCGATCGATCCCGACGGCAGCACGCGCTGGACGGTGTCGACCGACGCGCCGTTCCACGGCCCCGTCGCGATCGACGCGTCGCACCAGACGCTCGCGTTCGATCGGCGCGGTCGGCTCGGCGTGATCTCTCCGAGCGGCGAGCTCCTCGAGCGCGTCGAGCTCGGCGGGATCAGCCACGGCTTTCCGATGATCGCGAGCGACGGAACGCTGTGGGCCACCACCGACGTCTCCGAGCTCGTGCACGTGGGCGTGGCGCCGCGGCCCGATCCGCCGCGGGGGCCGGGGTTGCCGTGAGCGAGCTCGACCCCTAAGAAGGCGGCTCCTCCGAGGCCCGACGTGCACGCCAGCGAGCTCGACTACGACCTGCCGCCCGAGCTGATCGCGCAGACCCCGCCGACGGAGCGCGACGGCGCGCGCATGGCCGTGCTCGACACGGGACGAGGTCTCGCGCGTCACGGGCGCGTGCTCGACCTCCCGGGCGAGATGAGACCGTCGCTCTTCGTCGTGAACGACACGCGCGTCATCCCCGCGCGCCTCCACGCCCGCAAGGCCACGCAGGGCAAGGTCGAGATGCTGCTCGTCGAGCCGCTCGACGGTACGCACGACCGCCTCTGGAGCGCGCTCGCGCGCGGCGTGAAGAGCCTGCGCCCCGGCATGAAGCTCACGATCGACGGCGCGCCGCTCGACGCCGTGGTGCGCGCGCTCCGCGAGCACGGGGAGATCGAGCTCGAGCTCGAGCCGCGCGAGGGTCTCAGCGTGCGCGAGGCGATCGCGCGCGCGGGACAGGTGCCGCTGCCGCCCTACATCCGGCGCGATCCGAGCCAGGACGACCTCAGCCGCTACCAGACCATCTTCGCGAACGCGGAGGGCTCGGTCGCCGCGCCGACCGCGGGTCTTCACTTCACGCCGCGCTTGCTCGAGGCGATGGGACGCGCGGGACACGCGATCGCGCGGGTCACGCTGCACGTCGGACCAGGCACGTTCGCGCCGCTGCGCGTCGAGGATCTCGACGAGCACCCGATGCACGCCGAGCGCTACGACGTGCCCGAAGAGACGAGCGTCGCGATCGCGCGCGCGCGCGCCGAGCGTCGGCCGATCGTCGCCGTGGGCACCACCGTCTGCCGCACGCTCGAGGCCGCGTCGGACGAGAGCGGCTCCGTTCGCTCCGGCCCCGGCCGCACGCAGATCTTCATCCGACCTCCGTACGCGATGCGCGTCGTCGACGCGCTCTTCACGAACTTCCATCTCCCTCGCTCGACCTTGCTCGCGCTCGTGATGGCGATGGGCGGCACCGAAGAGGTGCGCCGCGCCTACCGAGAGTGCGTGCGCGAGCGGTATCGATTCTTCAGCTATGGCGACGCGATGCTGCTTCGGCGCGCGAGCGACCGAGGAGCCTGAATGCAGCGGAGTCCCGGGTTCGGTTTCGAAGAGCTCGCGCGCGATGGGAACGCGCGGGCGGGACGCTTCACCACGCCGCGCGCGGTGATCGAGACGCCCGTGTTCATGCCGGTGGGCACGCTCGCCACGGTGAAGTCGCAGACGCCCGACGAGGTCGAGGCGACCGGCGCGCGCATCATCCTCGCGAACACCTACCACCTGTGGCTGCGGCCCGGCCCCGAGCGCATCGCGGAGCTCGGCGGCGTGCAGAAGTTCATGGGGTGGAAGCACGCGCACCTCACCGACTCGGGCGGCTTCCAGGTCTTCTCGCTCGCGGATCTGCGCACCATCGACGACGAAGGCGTGTCGTTCCGCTCGCACCTCGACGGAAGCGCGCTGCGCCTCACGCCCGAAGAGTCGATGCGCATCCAGACGCTGCTCGGCTCGGACGTCGCCATGGCGTTCGACGAGTGCCCGCCCGGCGGTGGACCCGCGGACGTGATCGAGCGCGCGATGTCGCGCACCACCGCGTGGGCACGTCGATGCCTCGCGTCGCCGTGGCGCGATGGCCAAGCGCGCTTCGGCATCGTGCAGGGCGGGACGGACGTGGACCGTCGGCTGCGCCACCTCGAGGACATCGCGGGCATGGAGGTCGACGGACGCGGCTTCGACGGCGTCGCGATGGGCGGGTTCTCCGTCGGCGAGCCGATCCCGGAGATGTACCGAGCGCTCGACGCGGTGGCGCACCGGATGCCCACCGACCGGCCGCGCTACCTCATGGGCGTGGGCACGCCGTACGACCTCTTGCGCGGCATCGGCGCGGGCATCGATCTGTTCGACTGCGTGCTCCCCACGCGCAACGCACGAAACGGCCAAGCGCTGACGTGGAGCGGTCGCGTGAACCTCAAGCAGGCGCGTCACCGCGTGGACGAAGCGCCGCTCGACGCGCGCTGCGCGTGTCCCGTGTGCGCGCGCTTCACGCGCGCCTACCTCCACCACCTCGTGCGCGCCGACGAGATGCTCGGTGCGCGCCTCGTGACGCAGCACAACCTGCACTTCTATCTCGACCTCACGCGCGCCGCGCGCGAGCACATCGTCTCGGGCGACTACACGACGTGGTCCGAGGAGGCCGCGCGCGCGATGCGCGACGGCGACGAGATCGGCCGCGGCAACGCGGAGCCCAAGAACCCCATCCACCGCCGGGAGCCGTCATGACGCAGAAGCTCGATGCACTCTCGCTCCTCTCGGAGCGGCGCTCCGTCGGCAAGCTCACCGAGCCCGCGCCCCCGAGCGACGTGCTCGATCGCGTGCTCACTGCCGCGCTCCGCGCGCCCGATCACGGCAACCTCCGCGCGTTCCGCGTGCTCGTGATCGAAGGCGAAGCGCGACACGCGCTCGGCGCGCTGATGGCAGGGTCCGCGCAGCGAGAGAATCCTTCGATCGACGCCGCAGGCCTCGAGTCGACGAAGAAAAAGGCGCTGCGCTCACCGATGATCCTCGCCGTCGCGTGCACTCCCAAGCCGAGCCCCAAGGTGCCGGAGATCGAGCAGATGCTGACCGCGGGCTGCGTCGCGCACGCGATCCTGATCGGCCTCCAGGCCGAGGGCTTCGGCGCCATGTGGCGCACCGGCGGCTCCGCCTACGACCCCACCGTGAAGGAAGGCCTCGGCCTCCGCGCCGAGGATCACATCGTCGGCTTCCTCTACGTCGGCACGCCAGCGAGCGAGCCGCCTGCGATGCCGCGACCGAGCACGAAGGATCACGTCGCGCGCTGGTCACCCGGCTGAGCTGGTCCCCCGGGGGCGACGCTCAGCGCTTCGCCTTCACGATCAGGTAGCGCACCAGCTCGGTGGGCGACGCGTTGTCGATCTCGAGCGTCTGTCCGAGGGCGAGCGGCACGGCGCTCCCCTTCGCGCAGGCGTGCGCCTTGCCCTGGACGAAGATCACCGCCTCGCCTTCGATGACGATGACCACCTCGTCGTCGTGCGACTGCACGTGCTTGCCGACCCGACCGCCCGGCTCGAGCTCGCACCACAGCACGGCCGAGAGGGCGCCGACGCGGCCGCCGAGGTCCCACACGCGAACGGTGCCTTCACCGCCGAAGAGCGCGGGGCGGGCGTCGGATCGAGCGGGATCGAGCGGGTTGGGGGCGGTCATGCGGCCCACGGTAGCCCACCCCGGCGAGGGGCGTGCGCGTCGCCGCCTGATCCGTGATGCTTGGGAACCCGAGCCGCCTCGCGTTGTCGGACCCGGTCCGACGTCACGAGACGGCGGAGGAGCACGGAGGCTGGTGACCGACCCGGCACGCACCGCAGAGACGATCGAAGAGCTGGACGCCGGGGCGTTCGAGCGTCGACGCATGCTCCGTCGGTGGGGCCTGGTGCTCGCGGCGCTGCTGACGGTGACCTTCGGCGGCGTGAGGCACGCGAGCGCGGTGGGCTCGTTCCTCCGCCGCGAGATCGACCTCTTCGGCAACCCGATCTACGTGCCGCTCCACCGCGTGAGCCGCGAGGCCATCGCGACGATCGACTTCGACGCCGTGCACCGCACGATCCTCCCCGAGTACATCGTCGCCATCGGACGCGCCGACACGCCAGCCGGACACCGACGCGCCGAGTACGGATTTCGACGCCTTCGCGACGCGCTCGAGGCCGACCCCAACCTCGTCGAGATCTGGCGCGAGCTCCACCTGCTCGCGACGATCGATCCGATCCACCACGCGCGGCGCATCGACTACCTGCTGTGGGCGCACAACCGGCGCCTCGAGATGCTCGATCAGCCATACCGCATCGAGGCCACGCTCTACATGCGCGGCGAGCGGCCCCGGCTGGCGACGCGCAGCTACCACGTGCTCGAAGAGGCGCAGACGGTCGAGGGACACCGCGCGCGCTACCTCGATCGCATCGACGGCCTGGGCTTCGTCGAGCCGTGGCTCGGACACACGACGCGCGAGGCCGACGGCGCCATGCTCGTGGCCGATCGCATCCTCCACTTCGCCACGCGTCACCTCTGGCCGGCGCTGATCCCCGCGCTCGACGAGCGGCGCCCCGAAGAAGAACGCGGACCGTTGCCTGGCATGCGCGAGGAGGCCGCGCGATCGATCGATCCCGCGCTGTTCGCGATCCTCGTGGAGACCTCCGAAGACCAACAAGCGCTGCTCGAGGCCGCCGCGTCGATCGAGTCGCGTCACGCGTGCGGCTCGGAGTTCCGCGTCTACGACCTCCCCTACCGCGGCCTCTCGCGGCGCAGCTACTCGATGCTCGCGCTCGCCATCGAGCAGAGCCGAGGGAGCCGCTGCCCGGACGTCACGCTCGGCGAAGCAGCGCAGATCGTCGGTGCCTCGGAGCGTCTCGCCGAGACCCCGCGGCTCGAAGACGCGCTCGAGGCGCTCGCCGCGTTCGCGGCGCGCGCGATCGCATCGCACGAGATCCGTCACGTCGCCGATGGCCCGAGCCGAGAGCTGCGCTGTCCCGGATGTTCTCCCGGCACACCCGCGCTCGTGCGCGCGGAGCTCAGCGCCTACCTCGCCTCGTTCGCCGACGGATCCGTGGGCCACACGGCCGCGCTCGTCGCGTGCTCGAACCCGGAGAGAGAGCGCGGCGTCGACGCGCACGCGATCCGTCTCGCGATCGACGCCTCGATGCCCGGTGGCTGCGCGACCACACCCGACGATCTCTACGGCCGGGCGCACGACGCCGAGCGTCGCTACTTCGGCGCGCGCGATCGCGCTCACCTCCCCAGCGCGTTCCCGATCGCCGCGCCCATCCTCGTGCGGAGGCGCGCCGTCATCCCGCGCGATCTCAGCTGGCTCGTCGACGACATGGAGCCCGAAGCGCCCGCTCCACCGGGCGTCGCGCAGGTCGTCACGTCTCCGGTCGTCACGTCGCCTTGACCCCAAACCTCGAGCGACCCGGCCGCGCGCGATGGTACGATGCCGCCCCGAGGTCGAACGTTGACGGATCCTTTCTCGCGTCTCGAAGACGCCCCGAACATGGCCATCTTCTGCGACTTCGAGAACGTCGCGATCGGCGCGCAGAAGGCCAGCTACGACGAGCTCGACATCCGCCTCGTGCTCGAGCGCTTGCTCGACAAGGGCAAGATCGTCGTGAAGAAGGCTTACGCCGATTGGGATCGGTACAAGCAGCACAAGCGGCAGATGCACGAAGCCGCGTTCGAGCTGATCGAGATCCCGCACGTGAGCTACTCGGGGAAGAACAGCGCCGACATCCGCCTCGTCGTGGACGCGCTCGACCTCTGCTACGTGAAGAAGCACGTCGACGTGTTCGTGATCGTCTCCGGCGACAGCGACTTCTCGCCGCTCGTGTCGAAGCTGCGCGAGAACAACAAGCGCGTGATCGGCCTCGGCGTGAAGAGCTCGACGAGCGACCTGCTCATCGACAACTGCGACGAGTTCATCTACTACGACGACCTCGTGCGCGAGCGTCGCGAAGCGCAGCGCAAGGAGGTCGCCTCCCGCCGCGCGAAGGCCGACCAACGCAACCAAGAGGGCGCGCGCCCGGACGGACGCGCCGAGGGCCGCAGCGAAGGATCGCGATCGGACACGACGCGGGGTGACGGGCCGCGGGCCGACGGTTCGCGGGGCGACGGGCCTCGCGGCGACGGTTCTCGGGGCGACCGTTCGCGGCCCGAGCGCACCACTGGCCCTCTCGCGCAGGCGCCCCAGCCGCCGAACGGAACAGCGAGCCCCACGCCCAGCGGCAACGCAGGCGCGGGCACGGCGAGCGCCGCCTCGACGAACGGCCCCGCGAGCGGCTCGATCGCGCTCCCGCCCAGCGCCGCGACAGGACAGGCCGCCCCGCCGAGCGGACCCGTCGACGCGAAGACGACCGAGGAGCGTCAGCGCGAGGCGATCGAGCTGGTCCTCGACGTGGTGGAGGCGCTGTTCCAGGACCGCGACGGAGCGCTCCACGGCGCGCTCGTGAAGCAGACGCTCAAGCGCAAGCGACCCGAGTTCTCCGAGCGCTTCCACGGCTACCGCACGTTCAACCAGCTCATCGAAGACACGGGCCGTCGCGGCTTGCTCGAGATCACGCACGACGAGAGCTCGGGCGGCTACCTCGTGGTCGCGTTCGGTCCGAACGCGTAGAGAGCGCGACGATGAAGCTGACCGAGCACCTCGACCCGCGCGCCGCGGGACTCGCACCGTCGTCGGCGCTGGCGCTCTCGGAGCGCGTCGACGCGCAGCGCGCGTCGGGCGAGCTCGTCTCGAAGCTCACGCTCGGACAGTCACCCTTCCCCGTGCCCGAGCGGATGGTGGCCGCGCTGCGCGATGCCGCGAGCGCGAAGGACTACGCGCCGATCCAGGGCTACGCACCGCTCCGCAAGGCGATCGCGAAGTACGTCGAGGGGCGCCTCGGCATCGATCGCACCGCGGACGACGTCGTGATCGGCCCCGGATCGAAGGAGCTCTTGTTCCTCCTCCAGCTCGTGTTCGCCGGTGATCTCGTCGTGCCCACGCCCGCGTGGGGATCGTCGGTGCCGCAAGCGACGCTGATCGGACGGCGCGTGGTGCCGGTGCCCGCGAGCGCGGAGGACGGCTTCCTCCTGCGGCCCGCGATGCTCGAGCAGGCGTTGGCGAGCGAGCCCCGTCGCCCACGCCTCTTGGTGCTGAACTATCCGTCGAACCCGACCGGCCTCACGTACCGCGCCGACGAGCTCCGCGAGCTCGGTCAGATCGCGCAGCGCCACGAGCTGCTCGTGCTCTCGGACGAGGTGTACGGAGAGCTGCATCACAAGGGCCAGCACACCTCCGTCGCGCGCTACTACCCGGAGGGCACCATCGTCTCGACGGGCCTCTCGAAGTGGGTCGGCGCGGGCGGCTGGCGCCTGGGATGCCTCGTGTTCCCCGATCAGCTGCGGCCGATCCTGTCGGCGATGGTGGCGGTGGCGAGCGAGACGTTCTCGTCGACGTCGATGCCGATCCAGCGCGCGGCCGTCGTCGCGTTCGAGGGCGGCGAAGACATCGAGCGCTACCTCTTCCAGGTGCGCCGCGTCCTCAGCGCGCTCGGACGCTTCACCGCGCGCCGCCTCCAGTCCTACGGGCTCCGCTGCGCACAGCCGACAGGCGGCTTTCACGTCTTCGCCGACTTCGGTCCCGCCCTCGGAGGCCGCGCCTCGATCGACGGAAGCGCAGCGCTCACCGCGCGCCTCGCGAACGAAGCGCGCGTCGCGCTCGTGCCCGGCGTGGCGTTCGGCCGCCCCCGCGACGAGCTCACCGCGCGCCTCGCGTACGTGGACTTCGATGGCTCGCGCGCGCTCGCCGCCGTCAGCGTGATCCCGAAGGAGCAGCCGGTGGACGAGACGTTTCTGCGGCGACACTGCGAGCCGACCGTCGAGGCCGTCGAGCGCATCGGCCACTGGGTCCAGAGCCAACGGAGGTAGACACGTGCTCGACATCGATCCGCTCCGCGACGGTCCGACGCCGCTGCCCGCGTCGACGGTCATCCTGCTCCGCGATGGCGACTCGGGGCTCGAGGTGCTGCTCGTCCAGCGCCACCGAGCCACGGCCTTCATGGGCGGCGCCTACGTCTTCCCCGGCGGCAAGCTCGACCCTCTCGACGCCAGCGACGAGGTCCGCGCCCACACGCGATCAGGCGACGACGCGCAGCTGCTGGTGACCCTCGGCCCGACGGAGACGATCGACGCGACCACCGCGCGCGCGCTCTTCGTCGCCGCTGCCCGGGAGACCTTCGAGGAGGCGGGCATCCTCCTCGGGACCACGCCTCGCGGGGCGACCGAGATCGCCGCGCAGCGCGTTCGCCTCAACGCGGGCATCCCGTTCGCGGACGTGCTCGACGCCCTCGAAGCTCAGCTCGCGCTCGATCGGCTCGCGCCGCTCTCGCGCTGGGTGACCCCCGCGGTCGAGCGGAAGCGGTTCGACGCTCGCTTCTTCCTCTGCGCGGTCTCGCGCGCGGACTCCGAGCGGGCGAGCATCGAGGAGCACGAGACGATCGCCTCGCGCTGGCTCGCACCGAGCGACGCGATCGCGCTCCACCTCAGGGCCGCAATCGATTTGCCACCCCCCACGCTCCGCACCCTGGAGCTGCTGGCGCCGTTCGCTCTCGCCAGCGAAGCCCTGGCCGCGGCGCGCAGCACCACCCCCCCGCTGGTTCGCCCTGCTTTCCATGCTCCGGACGACGGCTGGGTCCTCGCGCTGCCCGGCGACACGCTCCATCCGGAGACCACGCCCGTACTCGCAGGGACGACCCGCTTCGTGTGCCGAGACGGTCGCTGGTTCTCCGCCTGAGCCCCCGGCTGGTGGTCTCTTTGGTGAGTCAGGCGACCGGTCCCTGACACGGATGTCATGGCGGACGGGGGTGGGGGTCGAAGAAACACGCAGAAACTGAGGGACAACGCGCTCGGCACGGTCGCTGCAGACCCAGGAAATGCCTTGGCACTGAACGAGTGAGCTTCGGTCTCTTCCTCTTCTTCGACCCTGCCCCTCTCTTCGCCTGCCTGCTTGTGGTCCCCGTCTCGCTTCGGCGAGGTCCGGGACGACCTCGACCCCCCGACCGAGCCCTGACTGTGTGTGGCTCGATCGGAGTGTCGACGTCTGGTCCAGCGATTCATCGACTTCGTTCGTCGACCCGAGAAGGGGTCACGTGCTCCGGTGGGACTGGCCTCTCAACTCCGCCTCACCGCTCGCTTCGCTTCTTCCTTCACTGCTTCGCTTGAACCTTTTGCTTGATCGACCTCACCCCGGCTGCCCCTGAGCCTACCGGTTCCCCTTTCGCTTCGTTGGCTTCTTTCGCTTCGCGTTCCCTCGTCGCTTCGCTTCGCTCGCTCTTTCGTTGGGTTCGCTGCCTTCGTCTCGTTCGCTTCGTCTGGTTCGCTTCGTCTCGTTCGCTTCGTCTCGTTCGCTTCGTCTCGTTCGCTTCGTCTGGTTCTGACCGTCGATTCCTGTTCGTTCTCCGGTGATCGCTTCGTCTCGTTCTCTTCGTTCGACGCCTGCGTTCTCGTCTGGTTCGACTCGAGTGGGTGTCTCGTCTTGGTCAGCCCGCGCTGAAGCGGGGAGGAGAAGGCGGCTCTAACCAGCCGCCTTTTTCTTTTGGCTCGCTGTGCTCTTTCGGCTCGTGGTGACAACGGGGGTCGCGAGCGCAGCATTCCTCGTCGTATGCTCGCGGCCGATGCGTCTTCACCCTTCTTCGCTCCACCGAGGCCTCGGGCTCGCGGCCTCGCTGGCTCTGATCGCGCTCACGGGCTGCACGACCTGGACGCAGGAGATCCGACAGGCGGAGCTCGCCTACGACGAGGCTCGGCCCGACGCGGCGCTCGCGTGGCTCGACGTGGTGGGCGACGACAACCTGGGCCGCATGGACCTCGGAGATCGCGCTCGCTACCTCTACGTTCGCGGCATGACGGAGTTCCGGCTCGGCCGTCGCGACGACGCCCTCTACCACCTCGCGCTCGCGCGTGAGGTCAGCGGCGGCGACGGCGTCGGGCTCCGTCGCGAGCAGCGCGAGCTGATGAACCGCACCCTCACCGAGCTGACGCCGACCGAGCACATGACCCACCGTGCGCCGGCAGCCGCTGCCGCGGACTGAGCGAGACGAGCGGCACGAAATGCAGAGGGCGCCCAGGATGTCCGGGGCGCCCTCTTCGTCTTTGAGCGTTCGCTTCGATCCGACTGCGAGCGGTCTACGAAGCTCGCAGGGACGACATCGCGTCCTTGGTGGCGAGCTTCTCCTTCTTCATGTCCGCGAGCGCCTTCTGCTCGGTCGCGGTCAGGTACAGTCGCGCTTCGTACTGGGACACCCTGTCTTTGAGCTTCTGGTGCCTACGCTCCAACCGGCCGATCTCCTTATCGTTCACGCGCGCCATGGGACCTCCGTCGATGAGTGAAACGACTCGAGCCAAGCACTAATTCAGAGATGACCCGGGAATGCTACAGGACGCCCGCGGGGACGATCAACCGGTCCCCTACCCGCCTGGCCTGGGCCCTCGGAGCCCTCGGTGCGTGGGCCTTCTTGGCTGCGGGGGTCGTCGCCCAAGAGCCTGCTCCCGCCGGGGCCGAGCCGACGATCCTCGCGACGGCTGCGACCTTCCTGCGCGCGCATCCGAGCGCCGCGGGGCCGATCACGCTCGTCCGCCACGAGCACGCGTACGCGCGGACGACGACCGAGCGAGGCACGCTGCAGCTGACCGCCGGAGGAGCGCGCCTCACGCTCGACGACGCAGAGGTCGCGATCACGCCGGGCCAGATCGAAGCGTTCGACGGAGCCGCGACGCCGCCTCGCGTGATCGTCCAGCGAGGGGAGACCGTGCTCGCCCGCTACGCCGCGCTCCTCGCGGGCGACGATCCCGCGCTTCTGTTCAGCGAGCGCGTGATCGCCCGCGATGCGAGGCTGGCGAGCGTGGAGCTCTTGCCTCGCGCGGCGTGGCTCGGCCTCGAGCGCGTCGTCCTTCGCGTCGTGCTCGAGGGGGCGGACACCGGACGCATCGAGCGCGCGCTCTGGCTCGATGGGCTCGGCAACTGGCAGCGGCTCGATCTCGAGCGCCTGCGACATCCGACGCTGATCGATCCGCGCTCGCTCCTGCTCTCACCGCATCCCGGTGCGCGTCGCGTCGAGATCTGATCGATCGCGGCGGACGCGTCGCGCCTCGCCCGTCAGCATCGCCTCGATGCGCTCGCCGACCGCGGCCCAGCCGTCCGCGATCACGCTCCGCGACGCTCTGCGCGAGAGGCCCGCGAGCCGCGCGGGATCGCGGCCGAGATCCTCGAGCTCGGAGGCGAGGGCGCGTGGATCAGCCAGAATCACGGGCGATCCGCAGCGTCGAGCGAGCTCCTCGTGGACGGGGTCGCGCGTCGCGATCACGACCACGCCATGCGCGAGCGCTTCGCGCGGCGCCACGGGATAGCCCTCCGTCGCGCCGTCGGGGTCGTGGGCACTCGTGGCGAAGAGGACGTCCGCTTCGGTGAAGAGCGACATGCGCTGAGCCTCGTCGACGACGCCGACGAAGCGCACCGCGCCTCCGCGCCGTCGCGCGAGCACCTCGAGTCGCGCGCGCTCTGGGCCATCGCCTGCGATCACGAGCTCGACGTCGGCGTCCGCGCACGCCTCGATCGCGAGCTCCACGCGCTTGATGGGCACGAGGCGCGCGAGCACGAGCGCCCGCAGCGGGCGTCCTCGAGACCCGCGCTCCACATCTCGCGTCGGGAGGTCGACACCCATCGGGACGACGTGAGCGTGGAGGTCGCGCGCTGCCCCGAGCCGCGCTCGCAGGTGCTCGGCGACGAACGCGTGCTCGGCAGCAGCGCGACGCATCACGCGCCACGCGCCACGACCGAACAGCGCGCGCGCGAGCCGAACGTCGGCCGAGTGCCAGACGGCCACGTGTCGTCGTGCGCCGAACGCGAGGCCCGTCGCGATCGCAGAAGGAAGCGCCCAGTGCGTCAGCGCGGCGTCCCAAGCGCGCGAGCGCTCACGCACCTCACGCACGAGGCGCGGACCGAACGCCAGCGCGCCGAGCGCCGCACGTGGATCACGCCGCACGTTGTCGGGCACACCAGCACCGTAGAAGGCGGGAGGTGCCCCAGACACGCGAGCTTCGACGTGACGGACGGTGATCCCCACGTCGCGCTCCGGTGCCCACAGGGGGTCGTCCGGGGCGATGACCTCGCACGTGTGCCCGCGTCGCACGAGCTCGAGACACAGCGACCGCACGAAGGTGCCCGCGGGGTCACCCGCGAACCGCGGATACGACGTGGTGGGAACGCCGATGTGCACGCTCAGTCCCCGCGCACGAGCGCTCGAGCGATCACGTACGGCACGAGGAGCAGCGCGTGCCGCGCGCCCATGCCGCCGCGCTTGCCTAGGTAGACGGGTCGCACGCGGACATCACGCACGATCACACCAGCGCGAGAGAGCCGCACGAGGACGTCGTTCGGGTAGCCGTACGTCGCCCACAGCGGCGCGCGAGCGAGGTGCTCCCAGCTCGCGCGATCGATCGCCGTGTAGCCGCACTGCGAGTCGCGCACGCGGGCGCCGATCGCGAGCGACGTGAGCCGTGAGAGCACCGCACCGGCGAGCCGCCTCACGGGCGGCATCTCGCGCGACGCGCTCGGGTGATCGAGGCGATTGCCCTTCGCGTAGCCAGCCTCGCCCGCGAGGACCGGCGCGATCAGCGCGTCGAGATCGCTCGGATCCATCTGTGCGTCGCCCGCCATGACGACGACCACGTCTGCGCCATCGTCGAACGCGCGTCGGTAGCCGCTCTCGATCGCTGCGCCCACGCCGCGACGACGTGGATGGCGAAGGACGAGCAGACGCGCGTCGCCCACCCGCTCGGCGCGAGCGACCGTGTCGTCAGCGCTTCCGTCGTCGACGAGCACGATGCTCGCGACGCGCGCGGGCATCGTGCTCAACACCCTGCCAATGCGGCTCGCTTCGTTCGACGCGGGGACGACCACCACGACGCGGGCCTCCCGCGCCGGGGCTGGAGCTCGGCCCGCGTGCGCCTCGCGCTCGGTCTCGCGCGTGGTCTCGCGAACGCGCTCGAGGGCGTCGTCGTTCACTCCACGGTCACCGTCTTGGCGAGGTTGCGGGGCTGGTCCACGTCCGTGCCCTTGAAGTCGGCGACGTAATACGAGTAGAGCTGGAGCGGCAGCACGGTGAGGAAGGGCGTCAGCGGCTCGAGCACCACGGGGATCTCGATCACGTCCTGCGTGATCTTGTGGGCGGCCTCGTCGCCTTCGCTCGAGATGCCGATCACCTGACCCTCGCGCGCCATCGCCTCCTGCAGGTTCGACAAGGTCTTCTCGTACCAGCGATCCTTGGGCATCAGCACGATCACGGGGACCTGCGAGTCGATGAGCGCGATCGGGCCGTGCTTCATCTCGCCGGCCGCGTAGCCCTCGGCGTGCACGTAGCTGATCTCCTTCAGCTTCAGGGCACCTTCGAGCGCGATCGGGAACGAGAGACCACGTCCGAGGAAGAGCACGTCGCGCGCGTCGCGGTAGCGCTTGGCGAGGTTGGCCACCAACTGCCGTGTGCCGATCACCACGTCGCGCATCTGCACCGGGAGCTTCGCGAGGCCCTCGACGAGGTCGCGCGCGCCGTTCGCGTCGAGCGTCCCCCGTCGACGACCGAGCCAGATCGACAGCATCAAGAGGTTGGCGAGCTGCGTGGAGAAGCACTTCGTCGACGCGACGCCGATCTCGGGGCCCGCGTGCGTGTAGAACGCCGCGTGCGAGAGGCGCGGGATCGCGCTGCCGATCACGTTCGCGATCGCGAGGATCTTCGCGCCCTTCTCCTTGGCCTCGCGCGCCGCCATCAGCGTGTCGATCGTCTCGCCGGACTGACTCACCGCGATGACGAGATCACCAGGGCCCACGATCGGATCGCGTCCGCGGAACTCGCTCGCGAGCTCGACGGTGGTGGGGATCTTCGCGATCTGCTCGAGGTAGTAGCGGCCGACCATCGCGGCGTGGTGGCTCGTGCCGCACGCGAGCAGGTAGACGCGCTGGATGCCCTTCGCGTCGTCTTCGGTGAGCCCGATCTCGTGCCCGTGCACGTCGGCGTTTTCGCGATCCAGGCGCCCGCGCAGCGTGTCTTCGATCGCGCGCGGCTGCTCGTGGATCTCCTTGAGCATGAAGTGCTTGAAGCCGGCCTTCTCGGCCATCACCGCCGACCAGTCGATGTGCTTCTCGGCGCGCTCGACCTTCTCTCCCGTGTCGATGCGGGTGACCGCTGCGCCCTGGCGCGTGAGCACGGCCATGTCGCCGTCTTCCATGAACACCATGCGGCGCGTGTACGGAAGGAGCGCGGGGATGTCCGAGCCGCAGTACGTCACTCCATCGCCCAGGCCGAGCACGAGCGGGCTCGACGACTTCGCGACGACGATGCGATCGGGCTCGTTCTTCGAGAGCACGGCGATGGCGTACGCGCCGTGGAGCTCGCGCAGCGACGCGCGAACGGCCGTCTCGAGATCGAGGCCGTCCTTCACCTTGAAGTGAACGAGGTGCGCCACGAGCTCGGTGTCGGTGTCGCTCGCGATCTTGGCGCCACGCTCCTCGAGCCGCGCGCGCAGCGCGAGGTGGTTCTCGATGATGCCGTTGTGGACGACGACGATCGGACCCGCGACGTGCGGGTGCGCGTTCACCTCCGACGGCCGACCGTGCGTGGCCCACCGCGTGTGACCGATGCCGACCGAGCCGGCGATCGGCGTCGCGGTGAGCTGCGCCTCGAGGTTCTTGAGCTTGCCGATGGCGCGCACGACCTTGAGCTCGCCGCCGTCGGCGTGAACGGCCACGCCCGCCGAGTCGTAACCGCGGTACTCGAGGCGACGGAGGCCATCGATGAGGATGGGTGCTGCCTGCTCGGTTCCGACGTGTCCGACGATGCCACACATATGCTGCCTCCAGCTCTCCGATGCGCGGAGAGCGCGGGCCGTTTAACACGCACGAACGACGTCGGCCCGGACCCACGAGACGTCGCGGATACGGGCCGACATTCCTCTCGATCCGTCGATCGAAGAATCCACGCAACCGGGCAGAGCTCGCGTCGACAAGGGCGGCGGAGGTGCCTCATGGCATTCGAACGTCCCGTCCTCGCGAACCCCGATCCGCGTCACCAGGCCTTCGTCGATCTCAGCTGCGATCTGCTCGGCGAGATGGAGGCCGATTTCCTGACCACCACGGGTCAGCCCTTCGATGGCCACACGGCGATCTTTCTCGGCATCGAGGTGCTCATCGACCTCGCGGACGAGACGACGTGGGCGCACTGCGACCCTTGGAAGCTCGAGCTCGGTTATCAGGCGATCCGCGAGCCCGACCCGGAGTGTCTCTTCGCGTTCATGCTCCACCTCAGCTCGTTCGTCGTGTTCCTCGGAAAGACGGGACACGTGTCGCCACGCATCGACGCCGCCTGGCGCGCCCGCCTGAAGGAGCTGATGACGGACCGCGACCGACGCCGCGCGGGTCTGCCGCCCGAACCGCCCGCGTGGGTCACGGCCTCGATGAGCACCTCACCCATCCACACGGAACAGATCCGTGGACCGTCGGGTGAGGTGCTGTTCTCGCTGGAGGTGCGGCCGGTGGCGTCGGACTGGGCGTCCGCGCCTCCGCTCAATCGCGCGCAGCGGCGCGCACTGCGTCCATCGTCAAGGGCTCGCCGTCGGTCGAGACCATCGTGACGGTGCCCCAGCGCGCGAGCGGCTCGGCGACCACGTTCGCGTCGCCGACGACGACCACGACGCTCTGATCGGGGTGGATGTGCGCCTGCGCGGCCGTGAGCGCCTGCGCGGGCGTGACCGCGCGGATCTGCGAACGGTACGTGTCCCAGTAGTCGTCCGGCAGCTCGAACAGCCGCAGGTACGCGACCATCCAGGCGATGCGGCCGTACGTGTCGATCTGGAGCGGGAACGAGTCGCTCAGGTAGCGCTCGGCGTCGAGCACCTCTTGCGCAGGCGCCTCCTCGTGGATGATGCGCTGGAGGTGCTCCATGAACGCGTCCATCGCCGGCGCAGTGCGCTGGTTGGGGACCGCGGCGCGAGCGCGGAACGGTGAGACACCGCGCATCTCGTCGACGCCGCTGTACGCGCCGTACGTGAGGCTGCGGCGCTCGCGCAGGTCCATGAAGAGGCGCGAGGCCGCGGAGCCGCCGAGGATCTGGTTCGCGACATCGAGCGCGATGAAGTCTGCGTGCGCGCGCGGGATCGTCAGGTTGCCGATCGCGATGAGGCTCTGCACCGATCCGGGACGATGCACGAGCAGGATCTCGCGGCCGGTGCGCGCCGGGATCTCGGGATACGTCAGCGCCGGCACAGCGGCGCCACGCCACGCGCGGAACGCGCGCTCCACCGACCGACGCGACTGATCGGCGGTGACCGCGCCGACGACCACCACGAACGCGTTGCTCGGGACGAAGTTCGCGCGGTGCCACGCGACGAGGTCGGCGCGCGTGATCCGCGCGAGAGACTCGGCCGAGAGATCGACGTGCGAGTAGGGGTGCGCGCCGTACGCGAGCCGGAAGAATTCGCGTCGGGCGAGCATCGACGGATCCGAGTACGCGATCTGGAGGCGGTCCTGCTCGCGGGTGCGGAGGCGCTGGATCTCGTCGTCGGCGAAGGCCGGGTGCATCGCGAGGTCCGCGAGGATCGCGAGCATCGCGTCGAGCTGATCGGAGGTGCCGCGGATCTGGAGCGCGATGGAGTCGGCCTCGGCGACCACGTCCAGGCTCGCGCCGATGTGCTCGATCGCGTCGGCGATCTCGGCGCTGTCGCGGCTCGTCGTGCCCTGCTCGAGCATGTCGGAGAGGAACCCGGCGAGACCGGGGAGGTTCGCGGGATCGCGAGCGAGACCGCTCTTGATCACGAGCCGCACGTAGACGACCGGCAGTCGATCCCCGGCCACGGTGTTGAGCTCGAGGCCGTTGCGGAGCGCCACGCGCGTGGGCGGCGGCAGGTGCACGTCGCGCGGAGCGGCCGATGCAGGCGGCGGCTGACGAGGCGGTGCTGGCTCGACCTCGGGCGTCGGCTCCGGCGTGACCTCACCGCCGGTGCTCGCGGTCTGATCGGTGGTGTCGGTGTTTGCGCTCGGGCCGCCACACGCGGTGGCGATCATCGCGAACACGACGAAGAGGAGACTGAGTCGCGCGCTCACTGCGCACCTCCCTGGGGCGCCGCGGCAGGCGTCGAGGCCTCCGCGGGCATGACGTCGAGCACCGAGCGGTTCGTCTCGGCGAAGTAGCGCGCCGCGACGCGCTGCACGTCGGCGCGAGTGACCGCGAGGTAGCGATCGAGCTCACCGCGGATGAGGTTCGCGTCGCCCCAGTACATCTCGAACTCGGCGAGCTGACGCGCGCGATCGAGGTTCGCCTGGAGGGAGAAGAGGAAGAACGATCGCACCTGGTTGCGCACGCGGGTGAGCTCGCGCTCGGTCACGCCCTCGCGACCCGCGCGCTCGAGCTGCGCGAACACGAGCGGCTCGACCTCTGCGGGCGTGTGCCCTTCAGCGACCAGGCCGAAGACCGAGAACAGATCGGGGCCGCGTCGATCGTCGGTGCCCGCGCTGATCTCGCTGACGAGCTGACGCTCGTGCACGAGGTCTCGGTAGAGGCGAGAGCTGTGGCCGTGTCCGAGGATGAGCGCGAGCATCTCGAGCGCGTAGTGGTCGGCCTCGCGCGCCGCGGGGATGTGCCAGTTCACGTGGAAGGCGGGCAGATCCGCGAGCGGATCCACCATCGCGTCGCGGCGCTCGGCCGTCTGCGGCTGGATCTCCGGCGGTGCGTACGGCGGCACGGGGCGCGGCTGGATGTCGTCGAAGTGACGGTGCACGAGCGCCATCGCCTCGTCGGCGTCGAAGTCGCCGGAGATCGAGACGACGGCGTTGTTCGGCGCGTAGTAGTGCGTCCAGAACTCCTGCACGGCGGTCAGCGGCGCGTTCACGAGATCCTGCATGTCGCCGATCGTCGAGTGCGCGTAGGGCCAGTAGTCGCCGTACGACAGCTCGTTCGCGCGGAGGAACGAGAGCGCGTACGGCTGGTTCTCGTAGCTCTGTCGGCGCTCGTCCATGACGATCTCGCGCTGGTTCTCGAAGTTCTCTTCGGTCACCGCGAGCGAGCGCATGCGATCCGCTTCGAGCCAGAGACCGAGCTCGAGCTCGTTCGACGGGAGCGTCTCGTAGTAGTTGGTCCGGTCGTCGCTCGTCGTGCCGTTCATCGAGCCGCCGCGCTGCGTGATGATCACGAAGTGCTCGCCCTTGCCGACGTTCGCCGAGCCCTGGAACATCATGTGCTCGAACAAGTGAGCGAAGCCCGAGCGACCGCGCACCTCGTTGCGCGAGCCGACGTCGTAGTAGACGGCGATGCCGACCGTGGGAACGCTGCGGTCTGGGTTCAGCACCACGCGAAGACCGCTCGCGAGTCGCTCACGACGGATCTCGAGGCCGGCCAGCGGGGACACCGCCGGAGCGGTCGCGCGACCGCGCGCGACACGTGGGGTCACGGGCGCGCCGATGCTCGCGTCTTGAGCGCGCGCGTGGCCGGGCTCACCGCTTCGCAGCCCGACCGCGCAGGCCAGCGCAGCGGATGCAGTGAGCGTCGTCTTCCACCATCGATTCATGCTCGCTCCTCGCTTCGTGAAGGCCCGTGGCGGGCCATCGAATCCTCGGGCCCGTTCGATGAACGTCCAGCACCTACCACGACCGTCGTCAGACGTCCGAGGCGGTTTCGGGGTCCAGACGATTGTGAGAGAGTGACTCGATGACCGTCGCACTCTTGGCGATCGGGACCGAGCTCAGCCGTGGGGAGCTGGTGAACACCAATTCCAGCTGGCTCGCGCGGCGGTTGATCGCGCTCGGGCTCGAACCCACCGAGCACGTGATCGTGCCCGACGAGCTCGATCGGGTCGTGCAGACGCTGCGCGATCTCTCGGCGCGGCACGCGTTCGTGGTGTCGACGGGAGGCCTCGGTCCGACCACGGACGACCTCACCGCGTTGGCCGTGGCCCGCGCGATCGATCGTCCGCTCGCTCTGCACGAGAGCGCGCTCGAGGCGATCCGTCGGCGCTTCGCGCTGCTCGGACGGCCCATGGGACCGAGCAACGAGAAGCAAGCGATGCTGCCAGAGACGGCCGTCATGCTTCCGAACTCCGACGGCACGGCGCCCGGGTTCGCGGTCGACCTCGGCAGCGCGCGCTGCTTCTTCTTGCCAGGCGTTCCGCGTGAGATGGAGCGCATGTTCGAGGAGCAAGTCGAGCCAGCGCTCGCGCCGCGCGCGACGCGCACCACGCATCAGATCCACCTGCGCACGTTCGGCGAGGGCGAGTCTGCCGTCGGCGAGAAGCTCGCGGGCCTCGAAGCGGAGATGCCCGGCCTCACGATCGGCTACCGGGCGAGCTTCCCCGAGGTGGAGGTGAAGGTCCTCGCCCGCGCGGCCGACGGCTCGCAGGCCGAGGCTGTCGCAGAGCGCGCCGCGGCGAAGGTGCGCGAGCGACTCGGCGCGATCGTCTATGGCGAAGCCGACGACTCCTTCCCCGGCTACGTCGGCCGCGTGCTGCGCGATCGCAGCCTCACGATCGCGCTCGCCGAGTCGTGCACGGGCGGCCTGGTGGGACAGCTGCTCACCTCTGTGCCGGGCAGCTCCGAGTACGTGCTCCTCGACGCAGTCACGTACTCGAACGCGTCGAAGATCCAGCTGCTCGGCGTGCACGCGGAGCTCATCCGCGCGTACGGCGCGGTGAGCTCCGAGGTCGCCGCGGAGATGGCGGAAGGCGCGCTGCGGATCTCGAGCGCGCACCTGTCGATCTCGATCACGGGCATCGCGGGCCCCGGCGGTGGAACCGACGAGAAGCCGGTCGGCACCGTCTGGCTGGGCCTCGCGCGTCGCACCGGAAAGACCGAGACCCGTCACCTCAAGCTCGGTGGAAGCCGCGATCGCATCCGGATGCTCGCCGCCTACGGTGCCCTGCGCTGGCTGGCGGACGCGGCCCTCGCCCGCTGATCGTCGAGTCACTCGTCGCGCTCTGTCAGTCCGTGTCGAGCCTGTGCGTCCAGCCCTCGTGACCCAACGGCGCCTCCCGAGAGACCAACGAAACAAAGGTCTGGACGGGCGGCACTGAACGGGATATCAGTGGGCACCTCGCAGCCACCAGGATGACCTAGAGGGGGGCTGCGAGGGACCTCTTCGTGCGACTTCGCGTCGCTCACCGGAGCCCACGAGCGGCAAAGCAGAAGGAGACATCATGAGTGAACGTGATTCGAACCGCGACCGCGCCCTGAGCGCAGCCCTCGGCACCATCGAGAAGAACTTCGGCAAGGGCGCGATCATGCGCCTCGGCGAGATGGCGCAGGCCCAGAAGGAGATCGCCGTCATCCCGACGGGCTCCGTCGCGCTCGACATCGCGCTCGGCGTCGGCGGCTTCCCGCGCGGGCGCATCATCGAAGTCTACGGCCCGGAGTCGAGCGGCAAGACCACGCTGACGCTCCACGCGATCGCGGAGACGCAGCGCCTCGGTGGCGTCGCGGCCTTCATCGACGCGGAGCACGCGCTCGACGTCTCGTACGCACGCAAGCTGGGCGTGAACACCGAAGACCTCCTCGTCTCGCAGCCGGATCACGGCGAGCAGGCGCTCGAGATCGCCGACACGCTCGTCCGCTCCGGCGCGGTGGATCTCATCGTCATCGACTCGGTGGCGGCGCTCGTTCCGCGCGCCGAGATCGAAGGCGAGATGGGTGACCAGCAGCCGGGCCTCCAGGCGCGCCTCATGAGCCAGGCGCTCCGCAAGCTCACGGCGACGGTCCACAAGTCGAACACCACGCTCTTCTTCATCAACCAGATCCGCATGAAGATCGGCGTCATGTTCGGCTCGCCCGAGACCACCACGGGCGGCAACGCGCTGAAGTTCTACGCGTCGCAGCGCCTCGACATCCGCAGGGTCGGCACGATCAAGCAGGGCGAGCAGGCCGTAGGCAACCGCACGCGCGTGAAGGTCGTGAAGAACAAGCTCGCGCCGCCGTTCGTCGAGTGCGAGTTCGACATCATGTTCGGCAAGGGCATCAGCAAGAGCGGCGACGTGCTCGATCTCGGCGCGGAGATGGGCGTCATCGAGAAGGCAGGCGCGTGGTACTCCTGCCAGGGTGAGCGCATCGGACAGGGCCGCGACAACGCGCGCATCTATCTCGAGCAACACCCGGAGATGCTGACGTGGGTGGAGGCGCAGATCCTCGAGAAGCACAGCATCCGACGCGGACCGCAGGCCACGGTCGCGGACTCGCCCGAAGAGAAGGCGCTCACGGACAAGCGCCCGCGCGCCAAGGCCTGAGACCAGCGGGATCGGGGCGACCTCTAGAGGTCGCTCTCGACGAAGGGCCGCGACGCACCGCTCGAAGCGGTCTCGCGGCTCTTCGTTCTCGATGCCTGACGCTGCTCGTATGCGTCGGCGTGGCAGCGCTCGCGCCGTGGCTCGTGGGTTGCGGCGGCCCCCCGCCCTCCGCGCCTCCGCGGGTCCTGGATCTCGACGACACGATCCCCGACGGCTACTCGAGCCTGCTCCGCATTCGGCCTCGCGAGCTCCTCGCGCAGGACGCCACGATGCGCGTCGCGGAGGCGATCGTGCCGTCCACTCGCCTCGACGCGTTCCGCGATCGCCACGGCGTCGACGCCCGTGAGCTCGAGGTCCTCGCGCGAGCCACCTACGACGGCGCGGGATCCATCGTGGTCGCGCGTGGCACGTTCCACGCGAACGTGGTGGTGGGAGAGATCGGACACCGCATGGCGCCGCTCGAGTCGAGCGCCGACCGTCCGCTCACGCGTCGCGCGGGCATCTACCTCATGCGCCGCTTCGAGCTCATCGCGCTCGGGGCCCACGAGATCGGCCTCGTCGACGGACCTCCCGATCTCGCGGGTCTGCTCGTGCACACCCGCGAGGAAGCGCTGTCGAGCGATCCTGCGCCGCGCACACGCGCTCGTTCCCTCATCGCCGACGAAGCGGACGCGGCGCTGCTCTTCGTGCTTCACGGTCGCCCCGAGCTCCCGCCCGCGGGCATTGGTCTCCTGCTCGCTCGCCTCGAGGACAGCTCGCTCGCCGCGTCGGCTGCCGGCCCCGACGATCCGGGCGCCATCGAGCTTCGCGTCCGGCTCTTCGGCGAGTTCCCTCCTGGCGCCGACGAGAACTTCCGCACGCTCATCGCCTCGCTCTCGGACTCCGATCTCGGACGAGCGGTGGGGCTGGAAGAGGTCTCGCGCACCCTCGCGATCGAGGTGCTCGAAGGCGAGATCCGACTGCTCGCGCGTGTGCGCGCCACGACGCTGGCCCGCGGCCTCCGTGTCCTCCTCGGCGCAGAGATCGACGAGATGCTCGACGACGCGACGTGAGCCCACGCATGCCGCGCGCGACGGGCCTTTACCTCGCCCCGCCCTGCCGAGTACAAGCCCAAGCCGGTGACGGCGCATGCGAGCGCCGCGCGGAATGAGGAGTGCGACATGCTTGGGACGAACCTGACTTCGAAGGCTCTGAGGCTCGCGGCGATCGGGCTCGCCAGCATGGCGAGCGGTTGTGGCAGCCCCGCAGGCAACGACGCCGGCACGACGGGCACCGACGCCTTCACCATGTCCGGCGAGGACGCTGGCGGGGGCTACGCCTGCCCGATCCCCGAGGCGAACGGCGGGTGCGTCGAGGCGACGACCGGTGCGACCGGCGCGAGCCCCGCGGACTTCGCGTGCCGCGCCTCGCAGACCGCGCCCGAGCAGGGAACGGCCACGATGGTCGACTTCCGCCTCGCCGTGTTCGGTCAAGACGGCCAGGTCGCACGAAACACCCGTGTGCAGTTCTTCGCCGACAACGAGATCCGCGACACCTGCACTGCCCCCCTCTGCCAGGAGTTCACCACCGGCACGGACGGCACTGCCGCGGGCATCACGGTCAACGGAGGCGGCTGGTACGCGTACCGCGTGTTCGAGAACAGCATGGGCGGCACCGCCGCCACCCGGTACACGGATTCCGTCCAGTACAACGAGATCCCGCCGACTGCAGGCGGTGAGATCGAAGGCAACGCGGTCGCGTTCTCCACGATCGACCTCATCCCGCTCTCGCTCGGGCTCGAGCGCGAGCCCGGAACGACGATCCTCGCTGGCCGCGTCCAGGACTGCGACGGAACCGACGTAGGCGGAGCGTTCGTGCGGGCGTTCAACAACGACGGCACCGAGATCCTCGACGCGGGCGAGGCCTCCTCCCTCGGGCCCCACTACCGCTATTTCCGTCGCATCGGCGACGACTCGAACCCGAGCAACGAGCAGCTCTACACGAACTACGAGGGCCTCTACGCGGCCATGAACATCCCCGTCTCCGCCGAGCTCATCCGCGTCGAGACCTGGGGGCTTCGGGCCGGCGACACTGCGCCGGTGCTCCTCGGCTGCGAGGGCGTGCGCACGCTCGCGGACGGCGTGACGATCATCAACGTCCAGCCGCTCCGCTCGGACTACGAAGCGGGCCACGTGTGCGCTCGCTACAACGACGAGTGAGCACGGCGATCTGACGTGGTGCGATGACGCGCTGCATCGGCGCAGACAGCACACGGACGATGTGCCGAAATCGAGAGGGGCCCACGCGGTCCCTCTCTTCGTTTCGACACGAACTGCTTTGAATTTGTGACATGGCGTGCTCTCATCGCGCGGTCGCATGGCCGTGGGCGAACACGGGCGCGCGACGACGGAGGCAGTCGAGACAGCGCGCGTCGAGCGCTTCGGAGCGTGGGCCCCGAGCGTGAGCGCGTGCACTCGACGCAACGAGAGTTCGGATCGCGAGAACGAACGCGATCCATGCGATCGAGTGGAGGAACGATGAGCCGTCTGGTCGTGTCGATGCTGGCGCTTCTCGCGCTGTCGGGTGTGACGCTGGCGAGCGCGAGCGGCGCGCGTGCGCAGGAAGCCGCTCCGAGCGGGATGACCGCTCCGATGGAGCCGCCCGTCGTCGACGAAGACGCGGGGAGCGACGACGTCACGCCGGGCGAAGGCGACACCGTGACGCCGGTGGACGAGCCGCCGCCTCCACCGCCCCCGCCTCCCCCTCCGCCTCCGCCGCCGCCCCCTCCTCCGCCACCTCCGCCTCCGCCCGGCCCCTCAGCGAGCGGCGGCGACGGCGCGCCCAGCACCGACGTCCCGATCAACGTGCTGCTGCACGGCTACTACCGTGCGCGCATCGGCGTGTGGGACTCGATGCCGATCACGAACCCCAACCCGCGCCTCGCGGTGACGCGCGATGGCGCCACCGACACCGCGTTCGGCTACATGCGCCTGCGCCTCGAGCCCTCGGTCGTCTTCGGCTCGAACCGATTCCAGCCGGTCGCCGCCCTGCGCGCGCAGATCGACATGCTCGACAACGTCGTGTTCGGCGACAACAACCGCCTCGGCTCGACGCCCATCTTCGCGAACGACCCGTCCACCACGAGCCTCCAGTCCGGCTTCAGCTGGGGCCAGGACGTGCCGCCCATCTACCTGCGCCGCCTCTGGCTCGAGTTCATGACGCCCATCGGCCAGATCCGCATCGGCCGTCAGGGATCTCAGGGCGGTCTCGGCCTCCTCTTCAACGACGGCGGCACCGGCGCGTACGGTGCCGCGCCCGACACCTCGTTCCGCAACGACTTCGGCGATGCCCTCTCCGGAACGACGTTCGATCGCGTCGTCTTCCTGACGCGTCCCCTCAGCATCGTGAACACGCTCGGCGGAACGCACATCGCCGAGTCCCGCGGGCCCGACGGACAGACCACGACTCCGCTCGTCCTCGGCCTCGCGTACGACTGGCTCGCCGAAGACACCCGCGGCTACGGCGGCACTGCCGCGCCCCGCTCGGTCGTCCCCTACGGCTTCGTGTCAGGGTCCGGCTACAACGACACCGTCGCGCTCGCGGGCAACGACGACGTCTGGCAGACGACGCTGATCCTCGCGTGGGTCGACCCCGACTTCAACGCGGGCGTCAACGCGCGCGACGAGCTCATCGCGGGTCTCGTCATGGTCCACCGCGGGCAGGCCTACACGCGGTCCGACATCTGGATCGGCGATGTCTTCTATCGCCTTCGCTGGTCTGCGTTCGGTCGTCGCGCGCCCTTGCTCTACAGCGAAGGCGAGCTCTACACGATCCAGGGCACGTCGAACGCCGTCAGCCTCACCGGCGACTTCTGCGACACCCCCGAGGGCTGCGAGCCCTTCCGCGACACGACGCCCGAAGGAACGATCACGCCCTACGGCAACACCGAGCGCCGCCTCGGCGCGAACATCTGGGGCGGCACCGTGCGCGTCGGCGTCGAGGATCCGCTGTGGGCCGCGACGATCGAGTCGGGCTTCTCGACCGGCCAATCGGGCGCGTCGCTGATCGGCAACACGATCTTCACGCAGCGTCCCAACAACCCGAACTACCAGATCGGCCTCCTCCTCTACCCCGTCGTGCTCAACGTCCGCACGGCCAACGCGTACAACTTCTCGTCCGCGGTCTGGTCGAACGGTGGCGTGTGGAACTCGGCGTACCTCGCGCCACAGGTTCGCGTGCGGCCCCTCGGGCAGAACGGCGGCCTCGAGCTCATCGGTCAGCTCGTCGTCGCCTTCGCGGACCAGCTCAACGGACCGCTCAATCGCCCGGCGGGCGGATCGGGCGCGACGTGTCCGGCGCTCGTGTCGTCGAACTGCTTCATCGGCTGGGAGGCGGACTTCGCCCTCAAGCTCAGCTGGGGCCCGCACGACGAGATGCGCTGGAGCAACGAATTCGGTGTGATGGGCGTCGGTGACGCGCTCGGAGCGTTCGACGCATCGCGCGGTGCGGACATCACCATGAACTCTTGGGGTCGCCTCACGGACCCGATCATGTGGACGCTCCAGACCCGCATCGCGTTCGTCTTCTGATCGCGTGGCCTCCGCGTCCCGGACAGCTTCCCGCTCGACGCTCGCTCCCGGCGTGCTGCTCGCGACTCTCTTCGGAGTCGGGGGTTGCGCGCCGGACGCGTCTTCGCAGATCGCGCCGGTGATCTTCGGCACCGACGACCGCATCGAGGTCTACGAGGTCACGAACGAGGCGCTGCGCGAGGCCGTCGTACGCGCCGTCCCCGGCATGATCCGCGCGGATCGCGTGAACGTCGACGAAGCGACAGGCGAGGTGACCTTCGACGTCAACCGCCTCGGCCCGTCACGCGAGCTGTGCGCGGACGAAGCCCACTTCGATCAGCCGACCGCACCGAGCTGCTCTGCGACGCTGATCGACGACGACCTCGTGCTCACCGCGGGTCACTGCGTGGATGGCTGGGACTGCGCCGATCAGCGCTTCGTGTTCGGCTGGTACTACGACTCCGAAGGAGAGATCCACGCGCGCACCACGGACGACGTGTTCTCGTGCGCGGAGGTCGTCGTGACCGAGTACACGGCGGCCAACGACTACGCGATCGTGCGCCTGGATCGCCCAGCCCCCGGTCCTCCGATGGAGGTCCGCACGACCCCGGTGATCACCGGCGAGCCCGTGTCGCTCGCGGGCTATCCGTTCGGACTCCCGATGAAGGTCGTCGAGAACGGGATCGTCAACGGCGCGATCAGCGCGTCACGCTTCTACGCGAGGCTCGACGCGCAGCCGGGGAACTCGGGCTCCGGCGTCTACGACGCGGAGCTGCGCGTGCTCGGCGATCTGACGAACGGCCCCGTCGAGGCGCTCGTACGTGACGGTGACTGCAACCGTCTCGCCGTGATCGGCGAGGACACATCGCGCACCGAGCTCATCAGCTCCGTCATCCCCGCGATCACCGCGCTCTGCGCGAGGGGCCACGAGAGCGAGCGCCTCTGCGGCGTGTGCGGCGACGGCGTGTGCGACGCGCTCGAGGCCTGCGCCGAGGACTGCACGCCCGACGCAGGACGCAGCGACGCGGCCGTCGCGCCCGACGCAGGACCGCGTGCAGACGCCGCCGTCGCGCGGCCAGACGCGAGTGCCGTGGTCGATGCGAGCGCAGTGGTCGACGCGAGCGCTGGGCCCGACGCTGGCGACATCCGGCTCGCCACGCACTGCGGTTGTCGCGTCGGCGCGCGCGCCGAGCGACGCGGTGAGCTCGTCGTCGCCCCGATGCTCCTCGCGCTCGCGATGTCGGGCATGCGCGGCCGACGGCGATCGCTCGCGCGACAGGTTTGATAGGCTCCGCGCGATGTCCGTCTTCCTCGATGCC
Source organism: uncultured Sandaracinaceae bacterium (assembly GCA_964502175.1). Lineage (GTDB taxonomy): Bacteria > Myxococcota_A > Polyangia > Polyangiales > Sandaracinaceae > JAFLCL01. The sequence goes on along the minus strand of CAZCVE010000010.1, from coordinate 50,054 downwards.
TGCCGCCGCGAGCCCACGTCGTACACGCCGATCTGGATCATGCGGCAGGCCGGTCGCTACCAGCCCGAATACCGCGCGATCCGAGAGAAGGTCGGCTTCATGGAGCTCTGTCGCTCGCCGTCGCTCTGCAGCGAGGTGGCGGTGCGTGCGGTCGAGCAGCTCAACGTCGACGCAGCGATCGTGTTCTCCGACATCCTCGTCGTGCTCGAGCCGCTCGGCGTGGGCTTCGAGTTCACAAAGGACGACGGCCCGCGCATCGCGCAGCCAGTGCGCACCGCCAAGGACGTGGATCGCGTCGCGAGCGAGATCGATCCGCTGGGCTCGCTCTCGTATGTGATGGAGGCGATCAAGGCGACGAAGAAGGATCTCGGCGGTCGCGTGCCGCTCATCGGGTTCGCGGGCGCGCCCTTCACGCTCGCCTCGTACATGATCGAAGGCGGCAGCTCGCGCGAGTTCGCCCACACCAAGTCGCTGATGTTCTCGGACGCGGGCGCGTGGAACGCGCTCATGCGCAAGATCTCCGACGCGCTCATCCGCTACCTCCAGGCGCAGATCGACGCGGGCGCCGAGTGCCTGCAGCTCTTCGACAGCTGGGTCGGCGCGCTCGGGCCGTCCGACTACGTGCGCTACGTGCAGCCGCACATGAAGCGCATCTTCGCGGCGCTCGGTGACCGAGTGCCCGTGATCCACTTCGGCACGGGCAACCCGGCTCTCCTGCCTCACATGCGCCGCGCGGGCGGCCACGTGATCGGCATCGATCACCGGTGCGATCTCATCGAGACGTGGAACATCCTCGAGGAGGACGGGCCCATCGCCGTGCAGGGCAACCTCGATCCGGTGCTGCTCCTCTCGTCGCGCTCGGAGATGCTCGAGCGTGCGGAGCTGTTGCTCGAAGACGTCGCGGGTCGCCGCGGCCACATCTTCAACCTCGGCCACGGCGTGATGCCGGGTGCGAAGCCCGACGACGTCCGCGCGCTCGTCGATCGCGTCCACGAGGCGAGCCACCGCACGAGCCCCGCGCGCCCTTCGCTCCTGCCGACGAAGGCCTGATCGGCCTATCACGGAGAGACGGACGACGAAGGCCCGCGCTCCTCACGGAGGCGGGCCTTTCGCGATCGACACGCTCTCGGGAGAGAGCCGCGCGTCAGATCGTCATGATGTCCTTCTCCTTCGTCGCGATGATCTCGTCGACCTTCGCCGTCCCCTCTTGGACGATCTCTTCCATCTTCTTCGTCGCGCGATCGACCTCGTCTTCGCTCGCGGTGCCGTCGTTCACGATCTCCGCGAGCATGTCGCGGCACTCGTGACGTCCCTTGCGGATGGTGATCTTCGCGTCCTCGCCGTGGCCCTTCGCCGCCTTCGCGAGATCCTTGCGGCGCTGCTCCGTGAGGGGCGGCATCGGGAGGCGGATCACCACGCCGTCGTTCTGCGGCGTGATGCCGAGGGACGACTGCTGGATCGCGGACTCGATCGCCTTGATCTGGCCCTTCTCCCACGGCTTGATCACGAGCAAGCGCGGCTCGGGGATCGAGACGCTCGCCATCTGCGCGACCGGCGTCGGCGTGCCGTAGTAGTCGACGCGGATCGAGTCGAGGAGGTCGGACGACGCGCGGCCCGTGCGCAGGCGTGACAGCTCGCGACGCAAGGCGTCGTGCGCCTTGGCGATGGAGTTGTGCAGTTCTTGAAGGGTCTCCTCGATCATGACTCGCTCCGGGAAAGGGACCGGGGACTCTACTTGCAACCGTCACCCGCGAGAAGCGCGGCGACGAAGACGCTCACGCGCCGTCGTCATTGACGAGGGTACCCACGTCCTCGCCGAGGAGGACGCGCTTGATGTTGCCGCGCTTGAGTAGTGCGAAGACGCGGATCGGCAGCTTGTTCTCGCGACACAGCGTGATCGCCGTCGAGTCCATCACGCCGATGCGCTCGGAGAGGCAGCGATCGAACGAGAGGCGTCGGTACATCACGGCATCGTCGTGCTTGGCCGGATCCTTGTCGTAGACGCCCTCGACCTTCGTCGCCTTGCAGAGGAGCTCGGCCCCGATCTCCATCGAGCGCAGCGCCGCCGCGGTGTCCGTCGAGAAGAACGGATTGCCGGTGCCGGCCGCGAAGATCACGACGCGACCCTTCTCGAGATGACGCACCGCGCGGCGACGGATGTAGGGCTCGGCGACCTGTCGGATGTCGAGCGCGGAGAGCACGCGCGTGGGCACCTTGAGGCGCTCGAGCGTGTCCTGCAGCGCGAGGCCGTTGATGACCGTCGCGAGCATGCCCATGTAGTCCGCGGTGGAGCGGTCCATGCCCTGCCCCGAGCCCTTGAGGCCGCGGAAGATGTTGCCGCCGCCGATGACGACGGCGCACTCCGCGCCGAGCGCGTGCGCCTCGGCCACTTCCGTCGCGAGCACGACGAGAGTGGCCGGGTCGATGCCGAAGCCGCCGTCCGAGCCGGCCAGCGCCTCTCCAGAGAGCTTCAACATCACGCGCTTGAACTTGAGCCCACTCATCCAGCCTCCTCGTACTTCTGCCCGGAACTTCGTTCCGGGTTCTTCTAGTACGTCGGTCCGGAAGTTCGCTCCGGGCAGAACGACAACCCGGATCGAAGTTCCGAACCGACGCACTAGGGGGGCGGCACTATACAGCGCGCACGCGCGGTGTGGTCCTCGGAGAGCGACCGATCTTCGATGCACGGCGCAGCGACGCACGGCGCAGCGACGCGCGACGCGCGGACCAAATGCGAAGAGCCCGCGACCTCGTGATCGCAGGCTCCTCACGTCGCGCGGATCGCGCGACAGTCGACCGCTCGTTCAGCTCGACTTGAGCTGCTCGGCGACCTCTGCGGCGAAGTCCACCGACTTCTTCTCGATGCCCTCGCCGAGCTCGAAGCGGACGAAGCGGCGCACGCCGATCTTCTCGCCGATGCGCGCCGTGAGCTCGTCCGAGACCGCGCCGATGGTCTTCTTGTCGTCGCGCGTCACGAGCTCCTGCTCGTTGAGGCAGACCTCCGAGAACCACTTGTCGATCTTGCCCTCGAGGATCTTCGCGACGGCCGCCTCGGGACGGCTCTTGCCCGTCGTCTTGGCTTCCTCTTCGAGCTGACCCTTGAAGATCTCGCGCTGCTTCACGACGTCCGCCTCGGACACCTCGTCGCGACGCACGTAGAGCGGCGTCGAGGCCGCGATGTGCATGCCGACGTCGTTGCAGAACGCGACGAACTCCTCGTTCTTCGCGGTGAAGTCCGTCTGGCAGTTGATCTCGATGAGCACGCCGATGCGGTTGTTCGGGTGGATGTACGACTGCACGCGGCCTTCCGCGGCGATCGCTCCCGCCTTCTTCGCGGCCTTCGCGAGGCCCTTCTTCTGGATGATCTCGACGGCCTTCTCTTCGTTGGCCTCGGCCTCGATCAGCGCCTGACGGCAGTCGTTCATACCCGCGCCCGTGCGATCACGGAGCGACTTCACCTGGGTGGCAGTGACTTGGACGGACATCGTTCTCTCCAATGTTGGAATCGAGACTCGGCGGGCGTGAGCTGCTGACGCAGGGCCAGGCTCGCCGACCTCGCTGTCAGGACTGGGTGCCCTCGCCGCCGCTCGGCGCGCGATCACCGCCGCCACGCGGGCCGCCACGGTCACCGGGGCCACCACGACGACCGGCGCCGGGGCCGCCCGGACGACGGTTGCGCTGGAACTCGACCTCGACGCGCGAGTCGCCGCTCTGCATCGAGCGAACCTCGCCGCCACCCTGCTGCATCGCGCGGCGCTTCTGCTGGCCCTCGATGCACGCGTCGGCGATCTTGCCCGTGAAGAGCTTGATCGAGCGGATCGCGTCGTCGTTGCCGGGGATGACGTGGTTGATGAGCTCGGGATCGCAGTTCGTGTCCGTGATCGCGACGATCGGGATGCCGAGCTTGCCCGCCTCGCTGATCGCGATGTGCTCGTGGTGCGGATCGATCACGAAGACCGCCGACGGGAGCGCGTTCATCATCTTGATGCCGCCGATGAACTTCTCGAGGCGCTCCTGCTCGCGACGGAGCTTCATCTGCTCCTTCTTGAGGAGGTTCTCCGCGGAGCGGTCCTCGAACATGCGGTCGAGCTCCCGGAGGCGCTCGATCGCCGTCTTGATCGTGCGGAAGTTCGTGAGCGTGCCGCCGAGCCAGCGGCCGGTGACGAAGAACTGACCCGCGCGCGTCGCCTCGTCGCGGACCACGTCCACCGCCTGGCGCTTCGTGCCGACGAAGAGCACGTGGCCGCCGCGACCCACCGCCTCCACCAAGAAGTCGTACGCGCGCTTGAAGAGCACGGCCGTCTGGTCGAGATCGATGATGTGGATGCCGTTGCGCGCGCCGAAGATGTACGGGCGCATCTTCGGGTTCCAGCGGCGCGTCTGGTGTCCGAAGTGGACACCCGCGTCGATCAGGCTGCGCAGGCTGAGGGGGAGGAGCTCTTCGGCGAAGTCGGTCGTCTGCGTGTCGGTCATGTGGGTCTCCGGTTGTTCCTCCACATCCGCGGCCGACGACCTCCGAGGGAGGCACCGAGTCGGTCCGTCTGCGCACACGAAGGGAACCGTGTGCGCGAGGATGTGTGCGGGGTTTCGATGCGCGGGTGCGCACCGCCCCCACGAATCGGGGGCCGGCCTTCTATCACGGGTGCCCACCGGGGCAAATCGGCGCGAACGAAGCCCATCCAGCGTGTTCGGCGCGGTCGGCTATACCGCGCGCCCATGCTCGCTGCCCCGCCCTCTTCGCCCCTTCCCCGCCATGCGCGCGTCGTCGTGATCGGCGGTGGCGTCATCGGCTGCTCGGTCGCCTATCACCTCGCGCACCTCGGCTGGACCGACACGGTGCTGCTCGAGCGCGACAAGATCACGTCGGGCACCACGTGGCACGCGGCCGGGCTGATGGTCGCGTTCGGCTCGACGAGCGAGACGTCCACCGAGATGCGGAAGTACACGCGCGATCTCTACGGCCGCCTCGAGGCCGAGACGGGACAGGCGACGGGGCTCCTGCTCAACGGCTTCATCGAGCTCGCGTCGGACGACGGTCGACTCGAGGAGTATCGGCGCGTCTCGGCGTTCAACCGTCACTGCGGCGTCGACGTCCACGAGATCTCGCCGCGCGAGGTGAAGGAGCTCTTCCCGCTCGCGAAGGTCGACGACGTGCGCGCGGGCTTCTACGTGAAGGAAGACGGCCGGGTGAACCCCGTCGACGTCACGATGGCGCTGGCGGCGGGTGCGAAGAAGGCGGGCGCGCGCGTGATCGAGAACGTACCCGTGCTCGAGGTCCTCACCGAGGGCAGCAAGGCGCGTCGCAAGGTGCGCGGCGTGCGCACGCCCTTCGGCGAGATCGCGTGCGACGTGATCGTCAACTGCACCGGCATGTGGGCGCGACAGCTCGGTGCAGAGCTGGGCATCACGATCCCGAACCAGGCCGCCGAGCACTACTACCTCATCACCGAGCGCATCCCCGAGCTCTCACCGCACTGGCCCGTGATCGAGGATCCAGGCTGCCACGGCTACTACCGGGAAGAGGGCGGCGGCTTGATGATCGGGCTCTTCGAGCCGGTCTGCGCGCCGTGGAAGATCGACGGCGTTCCGAGCGACTTCTCGTTCGGCGAGATCAACCCCGACTGGGATCGCATGGGGCCCTACCTCGAGCGCGCGATGTCGCGCGTGCCGATCTCCGAGAAGGTCGGCGTGAAGAAGTTCTTCTGCGGTCCGGAGAGCTTCACGCCCGATCTGAAGCCCGTCGTGGGCGAGGCGCCCGAGGTGAGGAACTACTTCGTGTGCGCCGGCCTGAACTCGATCGGCATCCTCACGGGCGGCGGCCTCGGGCGCGTGATGGCGCATTGGATCACGACGGGACAGCCCGACGTGGACGTGACGGGCATGCACATCGACCGACTCCATCGCTACCAAGCGAACCCGGAGTACCGACGCACGCGCACGGTCGAGTCGCTCGGTCTCGTCTACCAGTGTCACTATCCGTTCCGCTCGATGGCGACGGCGCGCGACTGCAAGCGCTCGCCGCTGCACGATCGGCTCGCGTCGCAGCGCGCGTGCTTCAAGGACGTCAGCGGCTGGGAGGGCGCGGACTGGTACGCGCCCGTCGGAGTGAAGCCGGAGGTCGGAGCGCTCGGCTGGGGTCGCCCTCCTTTCTGGGCCCAGTGGGAGGCCGAGCACCGCGCGGTGCGCGAAGGCGTGGTCGTGATGGACATGTCCTTCATGGCGAAGTTCGAGGTGCAGGGACGCGACGCGGGGCGCCTCCTCGATCGGCTCTCGGGCAACGCGGTGAACGAGAAGGACGGCGTCGTCACGTACACGCAGTGGCTGAACGAACAGGGCACGTTGGAGGCGGATCTCACGGTCACGCGGCTCGACGAGGAGCGCTTCCTCGTCGTCGCGTCGGACACGGCGCACCGTCACGTGGAGACGCGCATGCGTCGGCTGTTCGAGGACGATGGTGGGCACGCGTTCGTCACCGACGTCACGAGCGGCCTCGCGCAGATCAACGTCCAGGGCCCGCGCTCACGCGCGCTCTTGCAGTCGATCACGAGCGCAGACCTCTCGAACGACGCGTTCGCGTTCCGGACTGCGCGCGAGATCGACATCGGGTTCGCGCGCGCGCTCTGTCTGCGCATCACGTACCTCGGCGAGCTCGGCTACGAGCTCTACGTGCCGACGGAGCAGGCCGTGCACGTCTACGATCGCCTCGTCGCGGCGGGCGCCTCGCACGGTCTCGTTCACGCAGGCCTCAAGGCGCTCGCGAGCTGCCGCATGGAGAAGGGCTACCGCGACTACGGCCACGACATCGACAACACCGACTCGGTGCTCGAGGCGGGCTTGGGCTTCGCCGTCGCCCTCGACAAGCCCGGTGGCTTCGTCGGTCGCGAGGCCGTGCTCGCGCAGAAGGCGAAGGGCCCGCTGAAGAAGCGCCTCGTCCAGGTGCAGCTCACGGATCCCGAACCGCTGCTCTTCCACGCGGAGGTCGTCTGGCGAAACGGCGTGCGCGTGGGCTACGTCCGCGCGGCGTCGTACGGCTTCACGCTCGGCGGTGCCGTGGGGCTCGCGATGATCGAGGCGGATCGTCCGATCGACCAAGCGTGGCTCGATGCCGGTCACTGGGAGGTCGAGGTCGGCAACCGCCGCGCACCCGCGAAGCTGTCGCTGCGACCGCTCTACGATCCCAGCAACACCAAGATCCGCGCGTAGGCGGCTACGAAGCGAAGTCGAGGACCTGCTACGCGTCGCCGAAGACGTCGTCCGCCGCCGTGGCTACGAGGACGCGTTCGATCCAGCGCTCCAGATCGGCCCCGTTCGCGACCAAGAGCCGCGCCTCGAGGTGGTCGGGCAGCGTCCCGAAGCGCCTCTCGACGAGACGACGCAAGAGGTCGCGCTGGCCGTCCACGCGCCCCTTCTCGATGCCCTTCTCGATGCCCTTCTCGATGCCCTTCTCGATGCCGCGCGCGAAGCCGTCCTCGAACAACTTGTCTGCCACCGATCGCATGTTCCGCTCTCCTTCCAGCTCGCCCAACGTCGTCACGACGTCCAGGATCTCCCGGTGCTCGGCCGAGTCGGCCTGCGAGAGAGCGTAGCGCAGCAGCCCCTCGACGGCTTCGAGCCGGGCACCACGCGCGACCGCATCGAAGATGTGCGCATGGTCGCGAAGGATGTCGGCGACCTTCATGCGGCGCGCATCGCGATAGAGCAGCAGCAGCCCGCGCACGAGCGAGCTGGCGGCGAGGTTGGCGAGGTGGTGCGCCGTGACGCGTGTGACGTCGAACACTGCCAGCTCGAACGAAGGAACGAAGCGCCCGAGCGCTGCCCTCTGCCCGCCGAAGTCGATGAGGCTCGCGAGCTCTGGCGAGTGGGGCCACCCGCCCTCCGCATGCGAGAGAACGACGACGAGCGCGGGGGGAAGCCGGGCAGAGGGATGCGCGCGCTGATACCGTTCCCACTCTCCGAGGAGATAGCGAAGCCCACGCAGCGGCATCCACGCATCGGGGGAGCTCTGGTGCTCGAAGACGACCACGAGCTCGACCCGCGTCCCCGCGATCTCGACGCTGAATGTCAGGTCGGTCCGCCGCTCGACGAGGGACCGGGCGACCGTGTGTCCCGCGACCAAGCGCAGCGTGCTCCAGCGGCAAGCCGCGGCGATGTCGGGCGGCAGCACGCGCCGTAGAAGCGAGCTCGCCTCCTCGGGGTCGGAGAAGACGAGCTTGAACACCGCGTCGTGCGGGGTGGGCGTCAGGGAGTTTCTGCGACGGCGTCGTTGGCGACGGGAGCGGCGAGTCATGTCGCTCTCCTCGGCAACCTCGAACCGCCGTTGCGTGATGTGCTCACGATCCCTTGCCGTGCACCCCTCCGTCCGTTACCCGTTGGCCCCTTCATGTCGGCCCGTGAGCTCATCGTCCTCGGTACCTCGAGCCAGGTCCCGACCCGCTTCCGCAACCACAACGGCTACCTGCTGCGGTGGGACGACGAAGGCCTGCTGTTCGACCCGGGCGAAGGCACGCAGCGGCAGATGATCTACGCCGAGGTCACCGTGACGCAGGTGACGCGGATCCTCGTGACGCACTTCCACGGCGATCACTGCCTCGGCCTCGCGGGCCTCCACCAGCGCATCAGCCTCGACCGCGTGCCTCACGAGATCGAGATCCACTACCCAGCGTCGGGACAGCTCTTCTACGAGCGTCTGCGGCACGCCTCCATCTATCACGACGTCGCCCGCGTCGCGCCGAAGCCGATCCGCGGCGAAGGCGTGATCGCCAAGGACAAGAAGCTCCAGCTGCGCGCGCTGCGCCTCGATCACGGCGTCGAGACGTACGGCTACCGGCTCGAAGAGCACGACGGACGCACGATGTTGCCCGAGAAGCTCGAGGCCGCCGGTGTGCGTGGTCCGATGATCAAGGACCTCATGCGCAACGGGCAGCTCGTGGTCGGCGAGCAGACCGTCCTGCTCGACGACGTGAGCCTCTACAAGAAGGGACAGTCGTTCGCGCTGATCATGGACACGCGCCTCACGGACAACTGCTTCGAGCTGGCCAAGGGTGTGGACCTCCTCGTCTGCGAGTCGACGTACCTCTCCTCCGAAGAGCGCGAGGCGCGCGCGCACGGGCACATGACGGCGCGACAGGCCGGCATCGTGGCGCGCGAGGCTGGCGCGCGTCGGCTCGTGCTCACGCATTTCTCGCAGCGCTACGGCTCGACCAAGCCGTTCGTCGAAGAGGCGCGCGCCGAGTTCGACGGCGAGGTCGTGGCGGTGCGCGACGGCGACCGCGTGCCGGTGCCGAAGCGACCGGGGCAAGAGGACGCAGAAGAGGCTACCGTCACGCCCGAATGACCGCTGCGCGCCGCGTGCTGGTGATCGGTGGAGGCCTGAGCGGCCTCGCGTGCGCCGCGCGACTCCAAGATCTCGCACCCTCGACGCACGTGGTGGTCTGGGAGGCGAGCGAGCGCGCGGGTGGGTGGATCGCCACGGAAGACGTCCCGACGAGCGCCCTCGGGCTTCCGAGCGGTGGTCTGTCTGGTGCGGCTGGTGCGAAGCTCGTGATCGATCTCGGACCCGAGTCGATCCTGCGCGACAAGCCCGCTGGAATGGCGCTCGTCGAGCGTCTCGGGCTGGGCGACCGCGTGGTCCGCACGCGCAGCGATCGACGAGGCGCGTACGTCGTCTCGCGCGGTGCGCTCACGCGCATCCCCGAAGGTTGGTCGCTGATCGGGCCGGGCGATCTGCTGGGGCTCGCTCGAAGCGACGTCCTCTCGCTCGACGGAAAAGCTCGCGCCGCGCTCGAGCTCGCGACGCCGGCACGCGTACGCGCGGAGGGAGAGGACGAGGCGCTCGCGTCGTTCGTGCGCCGCCGCTTCGGTTGGGAGGTGCTCGAGCGCCTCGCGCAGCCCCTCGCCTCCGGTATCTACGGCGCCGACCCCGAGGTGCTGGGCATGCTCGCGACGACGCCCCGATTCCTCGACATGGAGTCTGCCCAAGGCAGCGTGACGCGGGGCCTCGTCGCCGCGCACAAGAAGAAGAGCGAAGAAGGCTCGGGCGCGCGCTACGGCCTCTTCTTCTCCTTCGATGGCGGCATGCAGGTGCTCACGGACGCGCTCGCGGTGCGTGTCGGCGCGAGCCTGGAGCTCGGTCGCGGCGCGTGCGCGCTGACTCGGCAGGGCGGCGGCTACGAGGTGCTCGACCAGGAAGGACGCTCGGAGCGGTTCGACGCCGTCGTGCTCGCGCTGTCGGCCCCTCGCTGCGCGCGCTTGCTCGCGGAGATCGATCGCGACGTCTCCCACGCCCTGGACGAGATCCCACACGGCTCCGCTGCGACGATCACATTCGCGTGGAAGCGAGACGACGTGCCGCACGCGCTCGACGCGTATGGGTTCGTGGTCCCTCACGTGGAGCGGCGCCGCATCCTCGCGTCGACGTGGTCGAGCGAGAAGTGGCCGGGCCGCGCGCCCTCGGACGTGGCGTTGATCCGGGTGTTCGCGGGCGGCGAGGACGCATGCTCACGACGCGACGACGCGCTCCTCGCGATCGAGGCGCGTCGTGAGCTCTCCGATCTGATGGGCATCACGGCGACACCGGTCTTCCAGAAGGCGGTGCGCTACGCGCGTGCGATGCCGGTGCAGGGACCCGACCACCTCGCGCGACGTGACGCGGTCGCGGGCGTGCTCGACGCGATCCCGAACCTCGCCATCGCCGGCAACTCGCTCTTCGGCGTCGGCATCCCCGATGCGATCGCGAGCGGCGAGAAGGCCGCGGAGAAGCTCAACGCGGCCTGAACCACAGGCGATCGCGAGCAGGTTCACGCGTCGGGGCCGCGCTGACCGAGGAGCATCCACGCGAGCCACGCGACGCCGAGCACCTGACCCACGTTGCGCACCTTGGGACCCGGCGCGGCGCGCAGCTTCTGCAGCGGATGGCTACCGAACACGTTGCGCAGACGCTGCGCCGTTCCATCCGACACGCCGCTGGCGATGAGGCGCGCGTGGCCGTCGGCCTTCACGGCGCGCACGGTCGCGTCCTTCACGCGATCACGCTGCACGACGTCGGCGATCCCGTGCAGCAGGCTCGTCGGCACCGCGCCGCGGATGACGAGCAGCTTTCCGCCGCGCACCGAGATGCAGAAGATCTCGTTCGCACGGCCGAGCACGACGAGCACGACGACGACCGCGACGGCGACGATGACGAGTGAGGCGATCTCCATCGGGCCCGAGCATACGCCGACGCGGCCGCCCGGCTTCCTCGCGGCGGCACGCGGGGTTGGACGCGATGACATCGTCTCGTCCCGTCGGCCTGCCACGTTGTCAGCGCGGGCCGCATGGATCTGCCGAGTTTTCGAGTGTTCTCGTGCGACATCAGCTGGCGTGCGACGTGCTGGAGCGGGCGGGATGACGCTCACGACGGCCGACGACTCCGATCACGAGACCACGCCGCCGGCACCGCCGGTTCCTCGGTCGCCGCGTCTCGTGATCGCGTGCGCGCTGGTCGCGCTCGCCGTGCTCTCGATCGACGTCACTACCAAGGAGTGGGCGAGGTCGGCGCTCTCGGACGCGCGGCTCGGCGCTGCGCCTGCGCTGTGCGACGACGGCGGCGGCCCGCGACGACCGCAGCGCATCGCGCACGCGCCCACGCCCATCGCGGGTGAGGTCTTGTCGCTCGACTACGCCGAGAACTGCTCCGCTGCGTTTGGTCTCGCGCAACAGTTCCCTGCCCCCGCGCGGCGCGTGTTCCTCGCGTGCATGGCGATCCTCGCCGTCGTCGCGCTCTTCGTCGCGCTGGCGCGTGGGCACGGCTCGCAGCTCTTCGTGTGGGGCGTGCCGCTCGTGGCGGCGGGCGCGCTCGGCAACATGATCGATCGGCTGCGGCTCGGTTACGTCGTCGACTTCCTGCACGTGCAGTACGAGCCGTGGAGCTTCGACTACCCGGTGTTCAACGTCGCCGACATCCTCATCGGCGTGGGCGTCGCGCTCCTCGTGATCGGCGCGATGCGCGCGCCATCGCCCGATCCGGAGCCCGAGTCGAACGCGCGACCGCTCACCTGATCGCGAGCACGTTCACCGGAGGGCTCGCGCCAGGGCGCGACGTGATCGCGTCGCGTCGAAGCCCGCCTCGGCGAGCCCGGCGATCACGAGCTGCTCGAAGGCGGTCACCGCGCTCTTCCACAGCACCTCGCGCGGCGGATAGCCGTGACCCGACGGTGCACGCTCGGGGAGCAGCGCGAGCCTCAGCCGCCAGATCGACACGTTCGCGACCACGACGCGCGGCAGGTGCACCTCGAGGCGCGCGCGGTCGGCTGCATCGATCGCCCCCGATCCGAGGTGCGCCCAGCCCACGCGCGCGTGCCCGATCTCGTCGCGCAGGTGCCGGCTCGAGGCTTCGTGCAGCACGTCCACCTCGCTCTCGTCGAGGCAGCGCGCGACGAAGTCCGCAGCGACCGTCTCGTTCACGCACGAGAGGCCGATCACGTGGAGGTGAGCGCGGAGCGAGTCGTCCGAACCGCGATGCTGCGGCATCGAGACGCGCTTGGGGCGCGGCATCGCGACCGTCGCGCCGAGGTAGCGCTCGGCGAGGGCGCGACAGCTCTCTGCGTGCGCCACCTCTTGAGACGCCGCCTCCGCGCACAGCTGGATCACCTCGGGATTCGCGCCCACGCCGTAGAGCCCGACGAGCACCTGCGCGAAGCCCGAGCCCGCACCGAGCTCCGATCGAGCGCGCTCGGCCCAGATGCGCCCGAGCTCCTCGCGGCGCTCGCGGTCCAACGATTCGATCCGCACCCGCGACTCAGATGATGAGGACCATGCCGGCGTCTTCCATCGCGGCGTCGACCGAGCCCGCGTCTTCCGAAGCCGCGTCTGTCGCCTCGACGACGTGCGCGTCGGCCACGGCCGAGTCGGATGCCACGGCAGCGTCGACGGTCGCGGGCGCGTCGCACGCGCAGCCAGCGCCACCTGCGCCCGTGAGGGCGAGCCCACCGATCACGATCGCGCGGAAGAGGTCTCGCTCCTTCGTCATCGGCTCATGCTCTCATGGGTCGTGACGGCGCACGAACCCCTCACGCGAGGAACCACAGCGCGAGGGCGATCGCCGCAGGCACGGCCTGGATGAAGAGGATCGACCCCTTCGCGGTCGCCGCGCCGTAGATGCCGACGACGATCACGAACACGAGGCCGGCCATCGCGGCATGCGTCTCACCCGTCAGCGCGGCCCACGCGAGCAGCGCCGCGAGCGCGCCGTTGTAGACACCCTGGTTCCCCGCGAGGACCTTGGTCTGCTCGGCGCCTTCGACCGTCTGCCCGAAGATCTTGCGACCCCGCGGGGTGGTCCAGAGGAAGGTCTCGAGGACCATGAAGAGAACGTGCAGCACGGCGACGACGAGCGTCGCGACGAGGGCGAGCGTGGCGAACATCGCGCGAGGATGACCCATCCGTGGGTTCGACGCGATCTCATCCCGTGACTGCGGCGAGCCGCACGAGCCCCTCGCGCAACCATGCGACATCCAACTCCAGATCGAGCACGAGGTGCTCGGCGTCAGCCTGCCAGCGTCGTTCCAACGCACCGCTGATCTCAGCGAGAGGTGCGGCGAGCGCCGGCTCGATACGCAGGCCGTCGTGGCCCTGCGCTGCCAAGAGGTAGAGGCAACGCCACGCCCGCCACTCGAGCTCCTCACGATTCCCGCTCAGCTCGCTCGCGTGGGCGATCAAGAGCGCCTGCGGAAGAGACGCGGCGCGGCTGATTCGCAGCACCTCTTCGTCCAACGCTCGACCATGGTCCGAGAGCCAGGCGATGTCGGCGTGCTCCATCTCGCCGTCGTCGAAGGCCATCCGGATCAGCTCGACCCAGCGCTCGGCGTCGAGATCTCGAGCGCGTGCGGACGAGACGAGCGCGTCGCGATGTGAAGGAAGGAATCGTTGCCATGTCCTCTGCCTGACCTCGTCGGGCCACGAGAACGACGCATCCGCCACGCAACGTGCGCCGCGCGGGTCGCGGTGCTTCAGGAGCGCATCGATCGCGCCGGCGCGAACACGCGCTTGGGCGCTTGCGAGGAAGGGGGCCGCGCGGTCGACGGTGATCACGTCATCGAGGTCACTGGCGAGCTCGATCGCAACGAGCAGGACGTCTTCGTCGGTCTCGCGCGCGAGGACTCGGATCACGCGTTCGCCCAACGCTGGTCGTCGATCACGCGGCCACGACTGAACGAGCAGGCGCAGCGCGGTCGAACGAACGCGCTCGCTCGGATCGAGATCGAGGAGCGCCGAGAGCGCATCGAGGTCGCCACCCAGCATCACGGCGAGGTGTCGACGGACGCCAGCGTGGGGCTCGCGCGTCAGCAGCGCTCGCGCCGCGGCTGTGCCCCCGACGCTCGACCTCAGGCCGAGCGCCCAGGCTGCGTGGAGACGAGCCTGCGGATCGGCTCCCGCGAGCAACGCGCGAAGCGTTTCGTCGTCCAGATCGGCGATCGCCGCGAACGCATCGCTCACTCGTTCTCGTCGCTGCCGCCGAGGAGCTTGCCGAAGCCGACGACGGTGAGGCCGCCGCCGATCAGGCCGCAGCACAGGAGGACGCGGAACGAGTACACGCCCACCTCCATCATCTCGTACACGGACCACGCGCCGAACCCGAGCAGGCCGAGGCCCGGAACGAGGAGCACCACGCCGATCAGCCGCGCCATCCCGTCGTCGGTCATGGGCATCGATCCTATACGAATCGTGCTCAGCCGCGGAGCTTCACCAGCCACTCGATCAGCGGCTCCGCTTGGTCACGGCCGCGCATCGCCTCGAGCCAGCGCGTCGGGATCGCGCCGTGTCCCTCTCGGATCCCTGCGATGCCGCCGACGAGACACGCGGTCGTGTCGGTGTCGTCGCCGAGACGCACCGCTTCGATCACCGCGTCTTCGAAGCACGCGTGGCGCTCGATGATCATGCGCGCGCTGCGGATCGCGTCGATCACGTAGCCGCCGCCGCGACCTTCGGCGGGCTCGTCCGGACGGACGTGGAGTTCGAGCGCCTGGCGCTCTTCACCCTCCTCCGGGAGGATCGTGCGCAGCGACGCCACGGCATCGCGCCATGGTGCGACTGGATCGCCCCACGGCTCGTCGCGCATGAAGCGCCGCGCCCACAGGCAATAAAGCGCGCACGACACACGGCTCCGCGCGTGACCGTGCGTGACGCGCGACTGGAGATCCGCGTCGCGCGCGAGCTCGGCGTCGGTGCCTCGGTGGAAGAGCGCGAGCGGCAGCGCGCGCATGAGCGAGCCGTTGCCGTTGCGGCGCTCGTCGCTCGGACCCGCCTCGAGCGCTGGCACCTCTTCGAGGAGACGACGGATCGCGACGCCCGTCTGCACGCCCACGTCGAACACGCGGTAGTCGACCGCCATGTAGCCGTGCGAGTACCAGTTCACGAGTCGGCGCCCGAAGTCTTCGGCGTCGAAGCCCTCGCGCTCGATCAGCGTGGCCAGCAGACAGAGCGCCTGCGCTCCGTCGTCCGAGTACGTGCCCGGTGGCGTGCCGCGGTGCGCGCGGGCGAAGTCCTCCGGCGGCGTCATCTCGATGACGGGCGGCAGCGCGTCTGGTTGGTGGAACTCGTAAGGAACGCCGAGCGCGTCGCCGACGAGCAAGCCCCACATGCCGCCTCGGAGTCTGCCCTGCGCCGTCGTGCTCATGCGTCTGTCTTCGCCGGTGTCTGCGCAGACCGCAAGCGCGAACCGCGCAGCCACGGCAGCCAGCGACCCTCGATCGGCGGCCACACGCGCGCCCATCCGAGCGCGACCGCCGCGCTCGCGAGGACCATGACGACCGCGAGCGCACTCGCGGCGGGCCACGGCAGCGCATGGGCCCACGCGCGACCCGGGCCGATCCCTTCTGCGTAGAGGACGAGCAGATGGAACACGTAGAGCGCGAGCGTCTCGCCCGCGAGCGTCGTTCCCCACGCGGGCAGCTCCCACCGCAGCCCCACCGCCGCGAGCACCGAGGCGAGACCGAGCACGACGCCCGTGCGGCCGAACAGCACGGCCGGATGCGACGCCCAGTCCTCGCTCGACGGCGCGCGCCACGCGTCGCAGGTCCAAGCCGCGACCCACGCGACGATCGTGAGCGCGACGAGACGCGCCACGATCACACCGCCGTCCGTGCGCGGCCCTTCGGGGATCGCGACGCGGCCCACGATCAGGCCCGCGAGCACGTAGAACGCCCACGGAATCAACGGAAAGAGGGATCCGCCGTCGGCGTCGATCCACGCGAAGACCCACCGCGCGAGGCCCGCGTGATCGCGTTCGTCGATCGCCGCATCGATCGGCAGCGCGGAGGCGAGCACCCCCAGCGAGAGCGCGCTCACGATCGCGACGAGCGTCGACGGCCGCGGGACGAGCGTCACGAGGAGGTCGAGCGCGAGCAGCGTCACGCCCACGCACTGGAGGACGTCGATCACCCACGGCGCGTCGAGCGCGTGGAGCAGCGTCCCCAACACCACGAGCCACCCGCACCGGATCACGCGCCGACGCCGCGCGCCGGGACGCGCGCGGATCGCGGCATACGCCTCCACGTCGTCGAGCCGCGTCGCGAGGCCGAACGAGATGCCGCTCGCGAGCAAGAACGCTGGCGCGGTGAGCCCGCGGATCGGGGTCCACGTCGCGAAGAGCTCGCTCGATCGCGCGCTGCCCTCGAGCACGGCATCGAGCGTGTGTCCCGTGATCATCTGGAGCGCCGCGAGCAGGCGCAGCCAGTCCACGAAGGCCACGCGCGAGCGCCGCGGCTCGCTCACGCAGACTGCTCGATCACGCGCCTCACGTCATCGAGCGAAGGGCGCGACGCGGCGTCGGCCGAGCGCATCGCCGCGAGCAGCGGCGCGACCGACGAAGGACGCGGCGTCGAGCCCGACCACGCGAGCATCTCCTCGAGCGTCACGCCGAGCGCGTACACGTCCATCGCGAACGACGCTGGGTCGCCGCGTCGCTGCTCGGGCGGCATGTAGCCCGCGGTGCCCTCGCCTCCGCCCACCGTCGCGACGGCCAGCGTCACTCCCACGGGCGCGGCGAGACCAAAGTCCGTGAGCACGACGCGATCACGCCGCAGCAGCAGGTTCGACGGCTTGAGGTCCCGGTGCACGAGACCGCGCGCGTGGAGCCACGAGAGCGTCGAGGTCAGCGAGCGCGCCCACCCGAGCACACGCTCGATGCCGAGATCGCCAGGTCGTGACGCGTCTTTCACGGACCCGTCGGTGAGCTCCATCGCGATCGCGAAGAGCTCGAGGTCCGCGTCGAGCACGCGAACGATGCCGGGGTGCTCGAGCGTCGCGGGGACCTTGGCCTCGTGCAGCAGACGCTCGCGATCGGCGCGACCACGCCGGTGATAGACCTTGAGCGCGACGTCGCGTTCGAGGGTGACGTCCCGCGCGAGGAACACGGTGCCCGCGCCGCCGCGACCGAGCTCGCGCACGACGCGGTAGCGGCCTCGCGTCAGGGCGCCCTCCGCCATGACGGTGGCGCCCGCGTCGCCCGAGCGGCGCAGCGATCCGCCGCGAAGGTGGGTCACGCGCTCGCGAGCCCGCGGGTAGCTCACGTCGCGCGCGAGCACGCGCTCCCAGAGCACGCGCGCCGCGTCGGGCTCGTTGCGACGCTCGGCCACGTCGGCGCGTCGGGCCCAGGCCTCGAGCACGAGCGCCTCCGCGATCTCGGGCCCCTCCGGCATGCGCGAGAGCACGGCCTCGACGCCGTCGTCGTCACCGCGCGCGTCGAGGGTCCGGGCGACCCGAACGCGCAGCGCCGGCAGGCTCGCGACCGCCAGCGCGCGTCGCGCCTCGGCGATCGCGCGGGCCTCACCGAGCTGTGCAACGACCTTCTCGTAGCTCTCGATCGCGGGCGCGTCCTCGGTCGCGGCGGCGAGGACCTGCGCGGCATCGACCGGCGCGCGCGTCACTCCATCGTCGACCTCGACCGCTTCACCTGCGGGCTTCGCTCCCGCCGCTGCGGGCGCGTTCGCCGGCACCTTCGCGTCGACGGACGAGGGTGGCGCCGCGTCGGGCTCCTCGCCTCCGAACCAACCCCGCACGCGATCCCACACGCTCACGTCGCGACCTCGATGCGCACCTCGGCGATGACGAGCACATCGCCGCGGAGCAGATCGATGCGCCCCTGCACGCGACGCCCCGACATCGCGCCCTCGGGGATGAGCTCCGCCGCCTCTCCTGGGAATGGCGTCACCGCGGCGCCTTCCCGATCGAGCTCGATGGTCGCGCTCACTCCCGGGATCGGCAGCACGCACGCGCCATCGCCCGCGCTCGCGCCGATCACGTGGAGGAGCCCGCGATCGAGGCCCTTCTGCACCTCGAGCTCGATGCCCTGCCCCGCCGGTCGAAGCGTCACGGTGACATCGTCGCCCAGGCCGAGCTCGAGCGTGCCCTCGATCGGGAGCTGGCCCGCGAGGGGCATTCCCGAGACCAGCGTGCCGTTCCGACTGCCGAGATCGCGGATCACGAATCGCCCTGATTCTTGGGCGATCTCCGCGTGTCGACGCGACACCGACGTGCCCCGCACCACCACGTCCGCGTCGCTGCGCCCGATCAGCGCGGGCACGCGCTGCGAGAACGCGACGCGCTTGCCTCCGACCACGAGCGTGACCGGCGCCGAGATCCACCTCTCTTCCACGCGCCGGAGGAGCTGGCGCATGCCCGCGTCGTCGGGCGCGAGCGAGACCACCTCGCGCAGGCTCGCGCGCGCGGCGCGGCGATCACCCAGCGCCAGCGCGAGCTCGTGCTCGGACACCAGACGGCGGATGCGGGCCTCGCGCGCGTCCACCGCGTTGGACTCGGCGAGCAGCGTCTCGAGGCGGTCGACCTCGCCGCCGAGCTCGAGGCAGCGCGCGGCGTCGTTCTTCTGACCGAGGAGCTCGAACGCGTCGGCCGCCTCCGCGTACTTGCTCGAGCGCTCCAGTCGATCGGCCGCGTCGGCGACGCGTCTGCGTTCTTCGGGCGTGGCGACGCCGCGGACCTTCGCCTCCTCGAGGATCGCGCGCCCGATCTTGATCTCGACCGCCTTGCGCTCGTCCGTGGCGATGGTGGGAAACACCGCCAGCGCGTCGAGCCACGCGGCCAGCCGCTCCTCGTGATCGGTGGCCCTGTCCCCGACGTGCGCGAGACAGCGACCAGCGTCGACCATCTCTCCCATGGCCGCGTAGAGCGAGGCTGCGTCGCGGTGTCGGCCCTCCGCTTCGGCGGCGCGGGCCCGCCTCACGCGGCCGTCGAACAGGTCGCGAAAGAAGCTCATCGGTAGACCCGCTCCGGCCGCACCGGCTCGATTGACGCGGGGGCGGGTTTCTGCCGACGATGGGCGCCTCGCAGGCTGCCCGCCGAGGGCCCGTGTTCCGAAGGTTCGTGCACGCGGCGCGATGTTCGCGCCCTTCTGCCACGAGATTCAACGCCTGCGTTCTGGAGACGAAGCAATGGGTAACCGCATCGGCGAGCTCCTGGTCCGAGAGAAGCTCATCAGCCTCACGCAGTTGCGCACGGCACAAGAGGAGTCGCGCAAGGGCAACACCTCGCTCGGCTATCAGCTCGCACGGCTCGGGTTCATCTCCGATCAGGAGATCACCGAGTTCCTCAGCCAGCAGTACCGCGTCCAGTCGATCAACCTCGACGAGTACGACATCGAGGACGACGTCCGGAAGCTCATCTCGCAGGAGGTCTGCGAGCGGCACAAGGTCATCCCGGTCTCGCGCACGGGCAACTCGATCATCGTCGCGATGGCCGACCCGTCGAACCTCCACGCGATCGACGACATCAAGTTCCTGACTGGCTACAACGTCGAGCCGGTCGTCGCATCGGAGGCCCAGATCCTGCGCGCGCTCGAGAAGTCCGCCGCGCAGACGCCGGACGTCTCCTACGACCAGATCATGGAGGGCTTCGAAGAAGGCGACATCGACTTCGCCGGCGAAGACGAGGACCTCAACCTCGGCGATCTCGAGAAGGCGTCCGAGGACGCACCGGTCATCCGCCTCTGCAACGCCATCCTGCTCAACGCGATCAAGAAGCGCGCGTCCGACATCCACATCGAGCCTTACGAGAAGAAGCTCCGCGTCCGCTACCGCATCGACGGCGTGCTGGTCGAAGAGATGAACCCGCCGCTCAAGCTGCGCGCCGCCATCGCATCACGCTTCAAGATCATGAGCTCGCTCGACATCGCCGAGCGACGCCTGCCGCAGGACGGCCGCATCAAGCTCAAGCTCGGCAAGGGCAAGGAGATGGACTTCCGCGTCTCCACGCTCCCGACGATCTGGGGCGAGAAGATCGTCATGCGTCTCCTCGACAAGTCGAACCTGCAGCTCGACATGACCAAGCTCGGCTTCGATCAGAAGCCGCTCGAGGACTTCAAGTGGGCCATCAGCCAGCCCTACGGCATGGTGCTCGTCACGGGCCCCACGGGCTCCGGCAAGACGACGACGCTCTACTCCGGCCTGTCCGAGCTCAACCAGCCCGACACGAACATCTCCACGGCCGAAGATCCCGTCGAATACAACCTGATGGGCATCAACCAGTGCCAGATGCACGACGACATCGGCCTGAACTTCGCGGCCGCGCTGCGCTCGTTCCTTCGTCAGGATCCCGACATCATCATGGTCGGCGAGATCCGCGACTTCGAGACCGCCGAGATCGCCGTCAAGGCCGCCCTCACGGGCCACTTGGTGCTCTCCACGCTGCACACGAACGACGCACCGAGCACGGTCTCGCGTCTCCTCAACATGGGCGTCGAGCCGTTCCTCGTGACGGCCTCGGTCAACCTCGTCCTCGCGCAGCGCCTCGCGCGCAAGATCTGCGAGCCGTGCAAGCAGGAGACGCGGCTCGAGGAAGAGGTGCTGCTCTCGGCCGGCTTCGATCCGCGCGAGATCGCCACCGTGCGCGTGATGAAGGGCGCGGGCTGCAAGGAGTGCAACGGCACCGGCTACCGCGGCCGCGTCGCGCTCTACGAGGTCATGCCGTTCACGGACAAGCTCAAGGAGCTCGTCATCCAGGGCTGCACCGCCGCGGAGCTCAAGTCCGAGATGATCCGCCAGGGCGTCGTGTCGCTGCGCATGGCCGGCCTCCAGAAGGTCCGCATGGGCATCACGACCGTCGACGAGGTGGTACGCGTCACGGCCGCGGACCGCGTCTGACGAGCGACGTCAGGGCCTGAGCACCATCAGGACGACGCAGACCATGAGCGGGACGATCGCGAGGAGCGCGGTCGTCCCGCTTCGTCGTCCGTCCTTCGCGGTGGCGTAGAGGACGACGTTGATCGAGACGATCGAGAGCGCCATCGAGAGCACGATCCAGATCGAGAGCGCCGACACGCTCCGCGCCCACGCGAGGATGAAGCCCACGAACCACGTGAGTCCGAAGCCAGGACCTGCGAGCGCGTAGGCGGCGCGCTGCCGATCTTCGAGGCGCTCGGGGAGGAACGCTCCGATCGTGCCGGCGAAGTAGCCCGCCACCGCCAGGAGCTTCGCGATCTCGAGCCACTGGTGGCCCCACGCGGGGAGCGCGGGCTCCATCAGAGCACGCCCGTGAGGACACCCGCCGCGGTGAGCGCGGAGATCGACAGCAGCGCGTTGTAGATGAGGTGCGCGAGCGCGGGGACGAGCGTCGAGCCCGACACCATGCGGAGGAGCGTGAACACGAACCCCGCGGCCGTGACGGCGAGCAGACCGCCCCAGTTGCCCCACGCCTGCTGGAGGTGCGCGAGCGCGAAGAGCCCCCACGCGAAGGTGAACGCCAGCGCGCGACGTGCGCCCCAGCGGCCGTCGTCGATCGCGCCGAAGACGAAGCCGCGGAAGAAGACCTCCTCGGCGATCGGCGCGATCACGGCCAGCGCGCCGAACGACAAGAGACCGCTGGGCCACGACACGAAGGCCTCGATGGGCGCTTCGCCCGTGGCCTCCACGTTCGACAGCGCCCAGATCGCGAAGGTGCGCATGACGAGGCCGACGATCGGCGCGAGCGCGAAGAAGAGCACCGTCATCCAGAGGGCGCGCGGACGCACGAGCGCGAGCCTCGTGGTGCTCGCGCCGAGGAGCAGCCAAGCGAGCAGCACCTCGACGAGCGCGAGCGAGAGACCCGCGACGAGGCCGTACGTCGAACCGCCGGGCAGCACGTACGGCGTGGCGATGCCTGCGAGGACGACGAGCAACGTCCCCAGCGCGACGAGCGCGAGAGAGCTCGCGAGCGGGTGTCGTCGCGCTGCGCGTCGGGCACGCACGCGGAGCACGCGCGCCCAGCGAGGCCCTCGCGCCCCCTTCGGAAGCTCGGGCGATCGCGTGGCGAGCACCACCACGAGCAAGAGCGCGAGGCCGAGCACCGAGAGCACCGCGTTCCGCTCCGTGGGCCCGAGCGCGCGACGCGCGAGGATGCGCGCGCGCACGCGCGTGTCGGGCGGCGCCGCCGACGTGCGGATCACCATGCGGTAGAGGCCGGCCTCCTCGAGCGTGCCGCGACCGATCTCGAGGCACGCGCCGGACGCGTTCGTTCGCGCACGCGCCCGCGTCTCTGCGTCGAGGACGGTGTCGACGGCGAGCTCGTCGCCGACTCGGATCTCGACGCGCACAGCGTCGCCCCAGTCGGACGACATCGCGTCGCCCGAGCACAGCTCGAACACCGCGTCTTCGCCTCGCTCGATCGACGCCGAGACGAGCTCCACGCCTTCGGTGTGATCGACGATCGTCGGCAGCGCGACGACGTCACCGCGCTGCTCGAGCTCGCGCGACTCGAGCGCCGCGATGCGCGTCAGGATCACCGAGAGCGCGGTGGCGATCGCGATGCACACGACGAGCAGCGCGGAGAGAAGGAGTACGCCGCGAGACACGCGCGGACTCTACACGCGGAGGGTGGTTGGCACGCTTTCGATCGCGCGCGATCGCGATCGCAGCGCGCGCGCGCGATCTGGCGAGCGACTCAAAAAACCCACGGATGGTGGGGCATCGCGAGGTATCTGATCGAACGAACGATCCCGTGATCCCGCCGTGATCTGGGGCACTTGAGCGACGATCTTGTCCGTGGAGTGACAATCCGTGACCACACATCGCACGTCATCCGTTGTCGTGCGACGAGGGCTCTGTTAGATCGCGGCTCATGCGTATCTCGAACTCGTTCTCCGAAGGCGAAATCCAGGTCCTCGACTTCATCCTCACGACGCTCCTGCGTGGTGGGACGCCGGCCATGGCCGTGCGCAGCAAGGACTTCGCGTCGGTGTGCCGCAAGGTCCAGGCGATGAAGACGAAGGCCGGTGACATCCGCGAGGGTCGTCTCAACCCGAAGCGCGTCCCCGACAAGTCGTCGGTCGGCCTCATCGACGCACCGGACTCGGCCGACGACGAGTCGATGGACGACGAGTCGCTCGCCGACGTCGGCTGAGCTCGATGTCGGCTCGGTGCCGTGTGGGCTCGCGGCGGGTGAGACGCTTGACGCGCACCATGCGCTCCGTTACCCACGCGCCGCGATGCTGATCCTCGAGAAGGGCCGTGTCCTCGATCCCTCGCGTGGCCTCGATGAAGAGGCCGACGTCGTCATCGAGGACGGACGGATCTCCGAGGTCGGGCGTGGTGCCGGCGATCGGTATCCGAAGAACGAAGCGGTCCGGCGCATCGATGCGTCGGGCCGCTGGGTCGTTCCGGGGTTCATCGATCTCCACGTGCACCTGCGCGAGCCGGGCCAGGAGTACAAGGAGGACATCGCGTCCGGCCTTCGTGCTGCGGCCGCGGGCGGCTACGTGGCCGTGTGCCCGATGCCGAACACGCGCCCGGTGAACGACAACCGCGCGATCACCGAGCAGATGCGCGCACGCGCGAAGGAAGCGGGCGGCGCGCGCCTGCATCCGTTCGGCGCGATCACGATGGGCAGCAAGGGCGAGACGCTCACCGAGATGGCCGACATGCGCGACGCGGGCGCGATCGGCGTGAGCGACGATGGCGTGTGCGTGATGAACGCGGCCGTGATGCGGCGCGCGCTCGAGTACGCCAAGACGTTCGACCTGCTCGTCTCGCAGCACTGCGAAGATCACCACCTCACCGCCGGCGCGCAGATGCACGAGGGCGCGGTGTCCACGTCGCTCGGTCTGCGCGGCTGGCCGCGCGAGGGCGAGGACGTCATCGTCGCGCGCGACATCATCCTCAACGAGCGGATCGGCGCGCGCTACCACGTCGCGCACATCTCGACGCTCGGCGCTGCGCGCCTCGTGCGCGAGGCGAAGTCGCGCGGGCTCGCGGTCACCGCCGAGGTCACGCCTCACCACCTCTTGCTCACGGATCGCGAGCTCATCGGCTACCGCACGTTCTGCAAGGTCACGCCGCCGCTCCGCGAGGACGAAGACATCGAGGCGATGCGGCAGGCGCTGCGCGACGGAACGATCGACTGCATCGCGACCGATCACGCGCCGCACAGCTCGCTCGAGAAGGACTGCGAGCTCTCCGCGGCCTCGCCCGGCATGATCGGCCTCGAGACGACGATCCCGCTCTTGCTCGGGCTCGTGCGCGACGGTGTGCTGAGCCCGCTGCGCTTCATCGAGGTGATGAGCACGGCCGCGGCGCGCGTGGGTCGGTTGCCGGGCGGCACCCTCAAGATCGGCGAGCCCGCGGACATCGCGATCCTCGATCCTTCGCTGCGATGGACGGTCTCGCGAGAGACGATCCTCAGCAAGCAGCTGAACTCACCGTGGCTCGGCAAAGAGCTCGTCGGCGCATGCACCCTCACCATCGTCGGGGGCACGATCGTCCACGGCGAGGCGGTGTTCGCGCGACAGGAGAACGCACGATGACGCAACGACAGAAGGCACACCTCGTCCTCGCGGACGGCACCGTCTTCGAGGGCATCGCGGTCGGCGCGAGCGGCACGACGATCGGCGAAGCCGTCTTCACGACGGGCATGACCGGCTACCAAGAGGTCATCACCGACCCGTCGTACTGCGGGCAGATCGTCACGATGACCGCGCCGCAGATCGGCAACACCGGCGCGAACGAAGAAGACGAAGAGGCAGGCCGTCCGTGGCTCGCGGGCTTCGTGATGCACGAGCTCAGCCCGATCGTGAGCAACTGGCGCGCGGAGCGCTCGCTCGACGCGTACCTGAAGGCGCACGGCATCGTCGCGATCGCCGGGCTCGACACGCGCGAGCTCACGCGGCACCTGCGCGATCACGGATCGCAGATGGCCGCGATCGGGACCGAGGCCATCGAGGTGCTGACGGAGAAGGCCGCGAAGGCGCCGTCGATGGCTGGACAAGACCTCACGGGTCGCGTGTCGACGAAGGCCGCGTACACGTGGGGCGACCGGCTCTGGACGGGCCCCGGCGTCGAGGCGACGAGCGCCCCCGCGAAGCATCACGTCGTCGCGATCGACTACGGCATCAAGCAGAACATCCTGCGACACCTCGTCGAGCGCGGCTGCCGCGTGACGGTGCTGCCGAGCACGGCGACCGCGGACGACGTGCTCGCGCAGAACCCCGACGGCGTGTTCCTGTCGAACGGACCCGGCGATCCGGCGGCCGTCACGCACGGCATCGAGGCCATCAAGGGGCTCGTCGGCAAGAAGCCGCTGTTCGGCATCTGCCTCGGCCACCAGATGCTCGCGCTCGCGCTCGGCGGCACGACCTACAAGATGAAGTTCGGCCACCGAGGGCTGAACCATCCGGTGAAGGATCTCTCGACCGGCAAGATCGAGATCACCACGCAGAACCACGGCTTCGCGGTCGACGTCGCGAGCCTCGGCGGCAAGTGCGTCATGACGCACGTCCACCTCAACGACGGCACGTGCATGGGCCTCGAGCACGAGGCGAGCGGATCGTTCTCGGTGCAGTACCACCCGGAGGCGAGCGCCGGCCCGCACGACGCGGGCTACCTCTTCGACCGCTTCGTCTCGCGCATGGGCTGACGCGGACCGCGAGCACGAGGACTTCCTCCTCGCCGAGCTCGCGCGCGTCGTGGCGCGCGTGCAGCGACACTCCCGAGTCTGCTGACTGACCAGCAGACTCGAGCACGCCGATCACGTCCGCGTCGTCGAAGATGACGGAACGTCCACCGTTTTCAGCAGCGGCGCGCGCGACGACGAGCCGACACGACCCCGAGCACGCAGAGCATCGACAGCAACGCGGCGCGCTCGCTCGTCCCGCCTTCGGCGCTGGCGCCCACGCGGCACCCGCACGTGCCGCCTCCCGTGCTCGTGCCCGCGTCGATCGCCGCGCTGCCTGCATCGATCGAGGGATCAACCGCGGCGTCGACGGCGACGACCGCAGCATCCTCGTTCATCGCCGCGTCGGGCTCGGGGCACGCGCCCGGCGAGGCACCGAGATCGATCTCGACGGTCTCCATGTCGATCGGTACGTCACCGCCGTGCGTGCGCCACGCGTCGAACGCGACGTCGCCCCAGCTGCGGCCTGCGAGCTCGGGGAGCGGGCTGTCGGGCGCGTTGTCGCGCAGGAACTCCATGTACTCGATGCTGTTCGACTGGTAGCGGAGCCGCGCACGGAGTCGCAGCGTGCCCGAGCCGCAGAGACCCTCGAACGTGTAGCTGGGCTCGTCCCAGTGACGGAATGTTCCGTCGCCGTTCGCGTAGTCGCGCCCGAGCGGGTGCGAGTCCGTGTCGGCCGGCGCATCGAAGCCCTCGGGCGGGATGCGCGTGTCGTGCATCAGCGTGTCGTTCATCACGAAGTGGAAGCTCGACGCGACCATGCCGTCGGGCTGACGCACGCCGAGCTCGACGTCGTAGATGCGCGCTTGCGCGTCCTCGATGAGCGCGTCCGTCGCGTCGTCGTAGCGCGCGCTCGACGCGATCACGCGATCCGTGCCGTCGAGCACCTCGACCTCGAGCCACATGCGGCGTCCTTCGGGATAGCCCGTCGGCAGCTTGTGACCGCTCTCGTTGGTCACGCGGATCGTCGCCGTGGCGCTCGCGCCCGAGAGCGACGACGCCATCACCTCGAGGCTCGCCGCGCTCTCCAGCATGACCCGCGCGCGATCGGACGACGCGCGGTACTCCGTGGCGAGATCTGCGGGGAACGTGCCCGGCATCGCAGCGAGGATCGCGAGCGGCTGCCACACGCTGCCGCCGACGAGATCGTGTCGGCTCATCTCCGGACGCAGCACGTCCAGCTCACCCGCCGCGAGCACGGGACGATCGACCTCGGGCATGTGGCAGTCCTGGCAGCTCTGCTGCTCTGGCCCCGCCTCCGCGAAGACACTGTTCGCCCACTCCGTGTAGGTGCGCTCGATCGCGAACGGCCGACCCGTCGGCATCGCGCGACCGGTGTCATCCATCGTGTAGCCGTCGTGCAGCGGGTTGTGGATGTCGTGGCACTGCCCGCAGAAGCGGCCCTCCGCGAGGAACGTCGAGACGCCGGTCTCGTGTCGCGGATCGGTGCCGTCCGTGTAGTCGTAGGGGCCGTAGCGGAGCTGACCGTCGTGGAGCACGAGCTGCGTGTTCGCGATCTGATCGGGGCCGGGGTCCTCGGAGCGGTGACAGCTCATGCACGCGACGCCGTCGAGGTCTGACGAGAGCGCGGTCTCGTCGTCTGGCGGGAAGCGCGGCGTCATCGTCGGGATGTCGTACTCGGGCCGCGAGCTGCCGCCGTTGTACCAAGTGAACGGCGAGTGACAGCGCACGCAGAAGTCGGCGGCGTCGGGCTCGTCGGCCTCGGCGATCGACAGCGCAGCGCGGGCGACCATGTCGCGCGCCGCGTTCGCCATCATCGAGCCTCGCCACGAGTCGAACGGCTCGTAGTCACCGTCGGGCGCGTAGCCCGAGTGACATCGCGCGCAGCCACCCGACGTCTGGATCCGCGTCGTCAGCGCATCGGCGTGTGGAGATCCCACGGGCTGCGAGCCGGGCTGGAAGATCTGCGCGGACGCGCTCGACGCGACGTGGAGCAGACCGAGGATCGAGACGACGCCGAACGCGATACGCATCCGTCCACCGTAGCGCAGTCGAGGGGCGGGACGCTCGCCCAGGCCTACCGCTTGCTC
Organism: uncultured Sandaracinaceae bacterium; assembly: GCA_964502175.1. Classification (GTDB taxonomy): domain Bacteria; phylum Myxococcota_A; class Polyangia; order Polyangiales; family Sandaracinaceae; genus JAFLCL01. Next base: position 22,095 of record CAZCVE010000010.1, on the reverse strand, counting down.
CGCCCGGTTCATGGGACGGCCCCGACGAGATCTCCTCGGCAGCATCCGCTGGATCCCGGGCGCGACGGCTCCGCTCCTCGCAGCGTGTCTCACGACCAGCCGTGCCGAGGATTCACGGTGTGATGGCATGACCACGCCCGACGCCGAGCCGGCGCCTCTGCGACCCGAGGACATCGCCGCGCTTTCGGGAGGCGCAGGATGGTCGGATCGCGCGACCGGCCACGCTCACGAGCACGACGTCGATCGGCGGGACACGTCCCTTCGTATCCGGCTCACGACTGGGTGTGCTCACCGACGAGGCTCCTCTGGCTGGAGCCAACGACGACCGACCTCCGCGTCGCCACACGCGTCCGTTTTTCTGGCGCGATGCGAGCCGGCGCGTGGCCCGCGGCCCTCCTGGAGCACGACGGCGCGGTGTGGGCGGTGGGCGAACTGTTCGTCCAGCGGATCAGCAGCTCGGGAGAGCCTCTGTTCCACCGTGGTCCATCGCCGTGTAGCAACGCGCTGTTCGCGCGGCAGAACGACGGGTCACTTCGCTCGGTGAGAGCCCGTGAGCTTCAGCCGATTCGGTGGAGGCCGTCGTAGGTGCCGCGTGCGCGGATCACCTGCACGGCATCGCCGTCGACCATCACCTCGGCTGCTCGAGGCCGCGCGTTGTACTCGCTCGACATCGCCGCCCCGTAGGCCCCGGTGCCTCGGAGCAGGACGAGGTCGCCGCGCGTCACCTCCGCGAAGGGCCGCGCCTCGGCGAAGAAGTCACCGCTCTCGCAGACCGGGCCGACGATCTCGGCCTTGCCTGTCGCGGCGCGTGACGGATCACGCACGGGAACGATCGCGTGATAGGCGCCATAGAGCGCAGGACGGATGAGCTCGGTCATCGCCGCGTCGCAGACGACGAAGCGCTTGTCGCCCTGAGCCTTCACGTGGACGACGCGCGTGAGCAGCGCCGCAGCGTCGCCGACGAGCGCACGGCCCGGCTCGATCGTGAGGAGCACTCCGTCCGCGAGCGCGCGATCGACGAGCATGCCCGCGCGAGAGAGGCCCGCGCGGATCGACTCACCGATCCGCGCGTAGCTCGGAAACGCAGCGTCTTCGTCGCCATAGGCGATCGGCCAGCCGCCGCCCACGTCGAGCATGCGGACCGCGTGGCCCGCGCTGCGACACGCCGCGAAGAAGCGGCTCGTGATCTCCACGCTCTCCGTGAGCGCGTCGAGATCGCCGAGCTGGCTGCCGATGTGCGACGTGACGGCCTCGAGCGCGAGGTGCTCGCTCGTCAGGATGCGCGCGGCGAGCTCACGCGCGACGTCGAGCTCGAGCCCGAACTTGGTGCCGTGGATGCCCGTCGCGATGTACGGGTGCGTCTTGGGATCGACGTTCGGGTTGATGCGCAGGCCCACGCGCACGCGCGTGCCGCGGGCCCTCGCGAGCGCCTCGATCACGTCGAGCTCCGAGTCGCTCTCGACGTGGATCGATCGGATGTCCGACTCGATCGCGAGCGCGAGCTCATCGTCGGTCTTGCCCACGCCGCTCATCACGATGCGATCGACGGGGACGCCGCACTTCTTCGCCCAGTGCACCTCGCCGCCGCTCACCGCGTCGATGCCCGCCCCGAGGCCCGCGAGCAGGCGGACGATCGCAGGGTTGCCGTTGGCCTTCATCGCATAGCAAACCAAGTGCGGCAGGCCCTCGAGCGCCAGGTCGATCGATCGGTACGCCTCGCGGATCGCCGACGCCGACACGACGTGGAGCGGCGTCCCGTGTGCGCTCGCGAGCGCCTCGAAGGAGACGCCTTCGGCGACGAGCGCGCCCTCACGCTCGGTGATCCACGCGCTCGGCGGGACGTCGGTGCGGCTGCCGCGATCCATCAGCGGGCTCCACGCTCGGCGGCGACCGCGCGGGCATCGACGCCGTACGAACCGAGGCGTGTCTCGAGCGAGGCGAGGGCATCGGCGATGCGCTTCTTCGCGGGCCCGCCGATCACGTCGCGACGCTCGACCGCGACCTCCGGCTCGAGCGCGCGGAAGATCGAGTCGTCGAAGCTCGGGTGCTCCTGCTTCAGCTCTTCGAGCGTGAGCTCGGGCAGCGTCTTTCCTGCGTCCACGCAGCGCTTCACGAGACGCCCCGCGACGTGGTGCGCCTCGCGGAAGGGCACGCCGTGCGCGGCGAGCCAGTCGGCGATCTCGGTCGCCTCGACGAAGCCCTCGCGCAGCGCCTTGCGCATGCGCGTCGCGTCGAAGCGCGCCGTCGCGATCGCGCCCGCGAAGACATCGAGACAGTCCTCGATCGTGTCGAACGCGTCGAACGCCGGGCGCTTGTCTTCCTGCATGTCGCGGTTGTAGGCGAGCGGCAGGCCCTTCATCAGCACGAGCAGCGAGACGAGGTCGCCGATCACCCTCCCCGCCTTGCCGCGCACGAGCTCGGCCATGTCGGGGTTCTTCTTCTGCGGCATGATCGAGCTGCCGGTCGTGAACGCGTCGGTCATCACGACGAAGCCGAATTCCTGCGCGCTCCAGAGCACGAGCTCTTCGCCGATGCGCGAGAGGTGCACGGCCTGGATCGACAGCGCGGAGAGCGCCTCGAGGAGGAAGTCGCGATCGGCCGACGCGTCGAGCGAGTTGCGCATCGGGCGATCGAAGCCGAGCTCCTTCGCGGTCATCTCGCGATCGATCGGGAACGTCGTTCCCGCGAGCGCCGCCGCGCCGAGCGGCGACTCGTTGAGCCGCGCGCGCGCGTCGACGAAGCGACCTCGATCACGCTCGAGCATCTCGCACCACGCGAGCAGGTGATGCGCGAGGCGCACCGGCTGCGCGCGCTGGAGGTGCGTGTAGCCCGGCATCACGACGTCGATCGACCGCTCGGCGCGCACCATGAGCACGGCCATGAGCGCCTCGGTCTTCTTGGTCACGCGCTCGAGCGCGGCGCGCGTCCAGAGGCGCATGTCCGTCGAGACCTGATCGTTGCGCGAGCGCGCGGTGTGGAGGCGCCCACCGACCTCACCGATGCGCTGGGTGAGCAGCGTCTCGATGTTCATGTGCACGTCCTCGAGCGACGCCTTCCACTCCATCGACCCGGCGGCGATCTCGTCGCCGATCTGCCTCAGGCCAGCCTCGATCTTGGCCGCGTCGTCGGCGGAGACGATGCCGGTCTTGGCGAGCATCCGCACGTGCGCGATCGAGCCGCGCACGTCGTCCTCGCCCAGGCGCTTGTCGACGTCGACGCTGGTGTTCACGCGCGCAGCGACGGCGTTGAGCTGCTCTTCGAACCGACCACCCCACGTCGATTGCGCTGCGGTGGAGTGACCCTTGGTCTCGTCGGACTTCTCGCTCATGGCGCGCGGAGGGTCGTCGTCTCGCGGCGCGGATGCAAGACGACACGGGACACGATGAGGACCAGGGGGATGGCGCGCGGCAGGAGACGCGAGGAGGCCGAGGCTTCCCGCGTGCCTCCTCGCGGCGCGAGCCACACGGTCCGCGTCGGAGAGGAGGCAGACCCAGACGCGACGCGGCCGTGCCTCACGGATGCGGCGTGTCGGCGCGTACCTCAGCGTCGCGACGGCCGCACGAGAAGAGCCTGCGCTACGCGCGCTTCCGCGATGGCGCTCGGCCTCACCGATGCTCGACGGCCGTGTAGGCTCGCTGTGTGGGAGACCCATTCATCGCCGACCCTGCGCTGCTCGCGCGTGCCATCGACCATGCCTCGATCATCGCTCCGTCACGACAGCTCTTCCGATGGGCGGACGACGAGGAGCGCCTGCGCCCCTCGATGACCCGCGAGGCGGCGTTGGAGGTGCTGCGTCGCCTGCCGGCCCCTTACGCGAAGACGAACCAGATCGGTTTTCGCGTCTGGGCGCCGCATGACGCAGACGCCGCCGTCCTCGCGCTCGCCCGTCACGGCAACCTTCTCGATAGAGACAGCTGCGAGCTCCTTCAGCGGGCGCTCGATCACTACGAGAGATCTCCAGCGGCACCCACACACCCGCTATCCATCGAACGCACGCTTCGGCAGGGGTCCATAGACCAGCTGCCCACGCTCCTCGGAGACCGCGCGGTGCCCTACCTCTCGACCGCTCTCACGGATCGGGTCCGTGCAGAGTGGGCAGTGTTCGCGTTGCTCGACACGGGTCGCGCGCCGATGAGGACGGTGCTGGACGCGGTGAGCGCGCCGGAGCTCGGGTGGCGCGGCGAGTTGGTTCGTGATCGCTTCCTGCGGACGAGGTTTGCGCACGATGCCGACCTGGCCGCATCGCTGCGAGCGCTCGACGACCCGCGCGCATCGACGGCCTTGGCCGTGGGTGCTCTCGCGCATGATCCCGAACGCCTTCGAGGCGTGTGGCTCGAACGTCGTGACGGCCTGCCGCCGTGGCGCGTCGAGACGGCCTTCGCACCACTCGGCCTCGTGCCGCGCGATGCGGGAATCGCATTCCTGATCGACCAAGACACGCGGCGATGGGTTCGCGGTCTCGAGATGCAGGTGTGGCCGCACTTCGGACTACGAGCAGTTCCGGAGCTGGCGCTCTACTCGCTGGCTCGACACGACGCTGAGCGCCGCGTCGTGTTGTTCGCCCCGTCCGACGACGAGTCGCTCGTCGAAACACTGTTTCTCGTCAGCAGCCGCGATCGACTCCGAGACGCCGTCGACCGAGCCCATCGCAACGACGAGTGGGGCAGCCGCGAAGGCCTCCTCTGTCTGCCGCGCATCGAGCGAGTGCTCGCGCCTCACGGCGTCGTCGCGATCGATTGGCGCGACGCCGCGCACTCCGAAGCCATGCGGGTAGGCGGGCTCGCTCGTCACACGTTCGATCGACCCTTCCTGATCGTCGACTGGGACGCGCGCCGTGAAGAAGCGCTCGGCGTGGGTCTCGTCACGGGGCCGATGCTGCTCGAAGACACACTCGCATCACTGACGCGCGATTGATCGAGAGGAGCGACCCGTCGGGCGATTCCCAAGGCACCGAAGCTCCGGGACGCTTCGCGAGATCGTCGAGGCGCTTGTCGAGGATGGCGCGCTCTTCCTCCGACACGTCGGGCTCTTCGCCCGCGTCGAATGGCTCGCGTCGATTCTTCTGAACAGCGTCGATGCTGACGTGCATCGAGAGAGGATGCCAAGGGACTGCGAAGGCGTCGCGCTCGACACGTCGAGGGGCGCGCGGACGGGGGTCGGAGCGCAGCGTCGGCGCGGAGTCGTCATGCGGAGCGGAGGCCCCCGTCTGCGCGCCCCGTCCAGTGGGGTTCATCTCGATCAGTCCGCCATCCGTTGCCACGATGCGACCCGTCGCGATGAGAGCCTCCGGCTGCCTCCTCGATGGTCGCGCGACCGATCGGGAGGCTTCCGGGAGCCTTCACCTATCGTCGTGACCATAGGTTCGAGGCTCCCGGAAGCCTCCGACATGGTCATGACCACACATCCGAGAGCTTGCGGAAGCCTCCGAAGCGGTCCGCGGACCAGGTGCGAGGCTCAAGGAAGCCTCCGGCATGGTCATGACCACACATTCGAGAGCTTCCGGAAGCCTCGGGCATCGTCATGACGACACGTTCGAGGCTTCGGGCAGCCTTGGTGACGGTGCGACGCCTCGCGGTTTGGGGGAATCGTCGCGGGCTGACGCGTCGTCTCGCCGGCGTGTCCCCACCTCGCCACGAACGACTCGAGCTCGATGGACTTCACATCGAGCTGCTCCGCGTTCCGTGTCGTCGCGATCAAGATCGCATCGGCGCAGGCAAGCTCCGCGATCGCGTGATCGTCGCGCTCGCGGATGGTGCGGGAGGCATGGCGCATGGTGATCGCGCTGCTTCTCTCGCGTGCGACCGCGCGCTCAGCCGCGTGATGGACGAGGACGCGCTTCGTCTCCTCGACGACGAGGTCGCGCGACTGGGCGGCGAGACGACGCTCGTCACGGCCTCGATCGAGCGACGAGGCTCGGAGCTGTTCGACGTCGATGGCGTGAGCGTTGGCGACTCGCGGGCGTTCGCGCGGACGTCCGATGGATGGATCGAGCTGGCCGAGCGACAGGATCGGCGGCGCTTGGGATCGAGGCGCGTGCGCGGCGAGCGGTTCGTCGCGCGTGCCGATCGGCTGATCGTGGTGTCGGACGGAATGCTCGATCTCGTCGGCGTGGCGGCGCTGTGCGAGGCAGAGACGCTCGCGGCGTTCGCGGAGCCCGTCCCGCGTCACGACGACGCTTCGTGCGTGCTCACTCGGATACGCTCGACGGTGTGACGGACACCGACGCGCTCGAGTCGATCGTGGAGGCCGTGTTCGCGCGGCACCGTGTTCCTCGCACCGCGCCGTGGCGTCCCAACGACGAGAAGGCCGTCGACGCGCTCCTTCGCGACACCGTCGCAGCGCTCGCGGAGCACCTGCGCGCGCAGGTCCGCGCAGAATTCGATCACTACGGCTCGGGGTCTGCGTCGTTCGTGGACGCTTGGTTCTTCCGACCAGACCCTTCGTTCCGGCGCGAGAGCGGCGATGGCTGGGAGGCGTTCACTGGCCTCACGGTGCTGTTCTCGCGCCTCGGCCCCGTCGTGTGTTTCCTCGAGAGCCACAAGGGATGGAGCGACGCAGGAGCGAGGTCGTCGTCCATGCCCCAGTTCGAAGGAGTCGATGCGCTGACCGCGCCAGCCATCTCGGCGCTGCGTGCCGATGCCGAGCCCTGGCTCTCCGACCGTGGATTCCTGTGCCTGAGCCGCGCCGACCTCGGCGCGTGCCTGCCGACGACGGTCGTCGTGCCCACGCTGCTCGCGAATGGACCACTGCGCGAGTTCGACGCGCTCTTCCATTGGGAGGACTGACGCTTCGCGAGTGATCGCGAAGCAGGCCTCAGGGGTTGAGGCGCGTCGCCGTCCAGCCGTCGCCGTCGCGGTCGAAGCGGACGCGGTCGTGAAGTCGGTAGGCGCCCTCGACCCAGTGCTCGGCGCGCGAAGGCACGAGGACGTAGCCGCCCCAGTGCGGTGGGCGCGGAACGGGCGCACCTTCGAAGCGGGCCTCCACTTCGTGCAGCTGCGCCTCGAGCGCCGCACGTGAAGCGAGCGGGCGGCTCTGTCGCGAGGCCCAGGCGCCGAGCTGGCTGATCCGCGGGCGCGCGTCGAAGTACGCGTCGCTGTCGGCGTCCGGGAGCTGCTCGACCGTGCCCTCGAAGCGCAGCTGCACGCCCGTCGTGACGAAGTGGAACGCGAGCGACGCGCGCGGATCACGCGCGAGCTCGCGGCCCTTGTCGCTCTCGCGGTTCGTGAAGAAGCGGAGGCCGCGCGCGTCGGCGTCCTTCACCAACACGAAGCGAACACGCGGTGCACCAGATTCGTCGAGCGTCGCGAGCGCGGCGGTCGCGGCCTCCCACGGCTCCTGCGCGGCCCGCGCGCGGTCGCGCTCCACGCGGAAGAGATCGAGAGGCCCGTACGTGCTCGGATCGAGAGGCGAGGTCACGGCTCGACCCTAGCGCCGAACCACGCGCGAGAGTCCTCACGGAACGGGCCATGTCGCACGCTGCGACGAGGCCACTTTCCCGCGGGACGCGAGGTCACCGTGGTAGCGTCGTCCCTCTTTCGCGACGAATCGCGTTGCCCTACCCTTCGGGCCCCGAGTTCACGCCTCATGGATCCGACCGCAGACGAGCTGATCGCGCGCTTGCGCCGCAATCCCGAAGATGGGGCGGCCTACGGTGCGCTGCGCGCGCACTACCAGCGCCTCGGCGACTACGCCTCGCTCGTGAACCTCCTCGAAGGTTTCGCGGGACGAAGCCGCGACAATGCCTCGGCGGCGCAGGCCTTCTTCGACGGCGCAGAGCTCGCATGGGGCGCGCTCGGTGACGCAGCGCGCGGCGCGGCCATGTACGAGCGCGCGCTCGAGCGACACCCCGCGCACGACGACGCGTTCGCGCGCCTGCTCGCGATCTACGAGCAAGCGGGCGACGCCCAGCGCCTCGCCACCATCTACGAGCGACGCGCGGAAGGCCTCTCGGCCGCGGGCGGTGACCCTCGCGCCATCGCGCAGATCCACCAGCGCCTCGGCGAGCTGTGGGAGCACACCTTCCACCGCGCGGATCGCGCGATCGTCCACTACCGCAAGGCGTTCGAGCTCGACGCGACGCTCGTGCCCGCCATCTATGCGGCGAGAGAGATCTACCGACAGGCCGGCAACCACAAGGCCGTGGCGGCGCTGCTCGAGCTCGAGGCGAAGGCCGAGCCCGAAGACGAGCGCAAGGTCGCCCTCCTCCGCGAGCTCGCGCACCTGCGCGCCGAGACGCTGAGCGATCCGGAGGGCGCCGTCGTCGCCCTCAAGCGCGCGCTCACGCACGCGCCCGCGCACGAGGAGCTCCTCGAAGACCTCGCGACGCTCTACCTCCAGCGCGCGGAGCGCCAGCCCGATCCGCAGATCGCGGAGTCCGACCGCCGTCGCGCCACGGATGTCCTCTTCCAGCTCGCGCAGAAGCTGCCGCCCACCGAGGCGGTGCCGCTCCTCGAGCGCGCGCTCGACACGACGCCCGATCACGACGGCGCGCTCACGCTGCTCGAGCGCATCGCCGAGCGCGTCGGCCACTTCGAGATCTTGCCGGGCCGCTGGGTCGCCTTCCTCGCGCGCGCTCCCGAGAGCCCGCTCGCGAAGGAGCGCCGCAAGAAGCTGGCGCGCGCCTACCTCGATGCCGGTCAGGTCGACTACGCGATCACGTGCCTCGAGTGGACCGCCGAAGAAGGCGACCCCGAGACCGTCGAGCAGCTCGTCGATCTCTACCGGCGCATGGGCCGCGACGAAGACGCGATGCGCCTCGTGCAGCGCGCGGGCGCGGCGCTCCCCGTGTCGATGCGCGTGCAGCACCTGCGCGCGTCGATGGAGGCCTCGCTCCAGCGCGGCGACGAAGACGCGGCCGCGCAGCTCGCGCGCGACATCCTCGCGGCCGACGGAGCGGATCCCGAGGCCACCGCGTTCCTCGAGGACCGTCATCGCCGCAAGGGCGAGTGGCAGGAGCTGCGGGAGCTCCTCTACGCCGCGGGTCGTGTGCCGGGCCTGAGCGTCGACGCGCGAAAGCAGCGCTTCCGCGAGGTCGCGCAGATCTGCGAGCGACGCCTGAACGACGCCGACGGCGCGGTGCAGGCGTGGAAGCAGGTGGTCACGCTGGACGTCGCCGATCGCGAGGCGCGCGGCGCGCTGTCTCGCTTGCTCGAGCAGCTCGAGCGCTGGGACGACCTCGCGCAAGCGGTGGAGCGCGATGCCGTCAGCGCGAGCGACGAGGCGGCGAAGCTCGAGGCGTACAAGCGCCTCGCGCGCATCCACGGCGAGAAGCGCAACGACGGCGCCGAGGCCGCGCTCGCATGGCGCGCAGCGCTCGACGCGTCACCGCACGATGCAGAAGCGCGCGACGGCTGGATCTCGGGCCTGCTCGCCGCGAACGCCCTCGCGCAGGCCGTGGCGCCGATGCGCGAGCGCGCACGTCAGGCGCCGATCGGACCCGACCGCGCCGAGGCTCACCGCGCGCTCGCTCGCACGCTCGATCGCCTCGCGCACCAGCGCGCAGAAGAGGATCCCGAGGCGCCGCTCGACTCGCGGTGGAGCGAGGCCGTCGAGGCGTGGACGCGCGTGCTCGACGACGCGACGCGCGACGTGGAGGCGCTCGACCGACTCGAGGCGCTCGATCGCCGCATCGGTGACTGGGAGCGGCTCATGCGCACGCTCTCGTACCGGGCCGACCTCGAGCAGGGCTCCGCGCGCCTCGCGGTGCTCGTGCGCATGGGCGAGGTGGCCGAGCACTCGCTGAACGATCTCGCGCGCGCCGCGGAGGTCTATCACCGCGCGTTCGATCTCGATCCGAAGGACGAGCGCGTCATCGATGCGCTGACGAGCGTCTACGAGCGAACCGAGCGCTACCGCGACATCGTCACGCTGCTCAACGAGCGCGCCCACGTGGAGGAAGACGCGCCCGCCCGCGCGGCGCTCTACCGACGCATCGCGCGCGTGCTCTCGGAGCGCGTGCAGAACGACGAGGGCGCCGCCGAGGCCTACCAGAAGGTGCTCGAGGCGGGAGAAGACCGCGAGGCGCTCGTGTTCCTCGAGCAGCGCGCGGAGCACCGCGGCGACTTCGACGAGGCCGAGCGTCTGCTGGTCCGTATCGCCGACATCGCCGAGAGCGGTGTCGAGCGACGCGATCGACTCGCGCGTCGCGCGGATCTCTTGGCGGACGCGCTCGGTCGAAAAGAAGACGCGATCGAGGTGCTGTCGCACGTCGTGCGCGAGCTCGATCCCACGCACCTCCCTTCGCTCGGTCGGCTCGGAGATCTCGCCGAGGAGAGCGGCGATCAGCCCCTCCTCGCCGACACCCTCGAGCGCACCCTCGCCGTGGTCGACGACCCCGCGCTCCGTGCGCCGATCGCCGAGCGCCTCGGTCGCCTCTACCTCGGCGACGTGCGCGACCCCGCGCGCGCGACGGCAGCGCTCCAGCAGTGGCACGAGGCGAGCCCGTTCGAAGACGAGCCGCTGCGCCTGCTCCTGCCGGTGCTCGAAGAGCAAGGCCGCGCGAGGGAGCTCGTGACCGCGCTCGATGCGCTCGCCGAGCTCGAGGGCGAGCCCGCTCAGGTCAGCGGTCACGTGCGCCGCGCGGCGGCCATCTCGTACCGTGAGCTCGGTGACTTCGAGGGCGCGCGCACGCGACTCGAGGCGCGCGTCCGCGACGGCGACGACGACGCCCAGCAGGATCTCCGTGGCTACGCGACCGCTGCGCAGCAGGGCGACGCGCTCGTGTCGTTCTTCTCGGACCTCGCGACGGAGGCCGAAGAAGCGCCCGAGCAGAAGCGCCGCTGGCTCGACGCGGCGAGCGTCGCGGACGAGGTCGTCGCCGATCCGGCGCGCGCGCTCGAGCTCGTGCTGAAGGCGCTCGCGGTCGATCTCGGCGACACACGCGTGCTCGACGAGGCCGATCGCCTCGCGCTGGTGTCGCGACAATTCCCGCGACTGCAGCAGGTCTACGACACGCTGCTCCGCAGGGTCGCCGGCAACGAGGCCGAGCAGAAGGATCGCAAGGTCGAGCTCCTCCTCCGGCAGGCGGAGCTGCTCCGTCGCGATCCGAACGAGCTCGGCAACGCGCTCGATCGCTTGCTCCGCGCCGCGTCGCTCGCGCCGTTCGACACGCGCGTGATGACGCTCGTCGAAGATCTCGCGCCGCGCCTCGGTCGCGCCGAAGAGCTGCTCGTCGTCTACGACCGTCGCAAGAAAGACGCGCCTGACGACGACGCGCGCGTGACCGAGCTCGTGACCTCCGCCCGCGTCGCGGAGATCCACCTCCAAGACCGCGAGCGCGCCATCACCTACCTCGCGCTGGCCGTGGCGCTGGCCGTGCGCACGCCGACGCTGTTCACGGTCGTCGAGTCACGCGCGAAGGACGTGAGCGCGGAGCTCGAGCGGGCGCTGGTCGACGTGTACGGCGCGCTGGCCGAGGACATGGAGGCCGATCCGCGCGGCGCGGCGGCGCTGCTCGTGCGCGCCTCGCGCTTGCTCCGCGAGGCGCCGCGCGACGACGAAGGCGCGTACGGCGCGCTCTTGCGCGCGGTGACGCTCGCGCCGTTCGACGAGCCCGCGCTCGACGCGCTCGAGTCGCTCGCGGCGGAGCGCAAGAAGCTCGACGCGCTCGACAAGCAGCTCGCGAAGCTCGTCGAGGACGCGCTCGACGGCAAGACCGCGGCGATCCTCCTCAGGCGCCGGGCGCGCGTGCTCGACCGCGCGGGCAAGCTCGAGCTCGCGGCCGAGTGCTGGGTGCGACTGCGGCAGCTCGCGCCGAGCGACGTCGAGGTGCGCACGCAGCTCCGCGCGACGCTCAGGCGGGCCCGCAAGTACGACGACCTCCTGATGGCGCTCGAGAACGACGTCCGCGCGCTGAAGGATCCGCCCACGCAGATCGCGCTGCGTCGCGAGGTCGCGTTCACGTGGGAGCGCAACCTCCGCAACCGATGGGAGGCTCTCGAAGCGTGGGAGCGCGTGAAGAAGCTCTCGCCCGAGGATGCCGAGGCGCTCGAGTCCATCGCGCGCCTGAAGCAGGGCGGCTCGGGCGTCATGCTCGAGGACGATGGCGCGCCGCCGCCGCCGCCGCCGCCGATCGACGACGCCGACAGCATCGAGGAGCCGCTCGAGGCGGCGGACGACGCCGAGGACGCGAGCGGTGAGATCGACGTGGACGCCGCGGGCGACGACGCTGCGATCGACGCGGCGATGGCCGATGTGGCGGACGACGCGCCGTCCGCAGACGAAGCCGACGCGCACCGTGGCGATGCGCTCGACGCGTTGGACGATGATCAAGCGGGGATCGATGCCGCGATCGCAGAGGCCTCGGCCGAAGCGATCGACGAAGTCAGCGGCACGGCGATCGAAGACGACGACGACGCGATCGAGGTCGAGCCCATCGCCCTCGTGACCCGCGCTCCCGACGTCGTGCGAGACGACGTGGCGGACGAGACCCTCGCGCTCGACCCGCTCGACGCACCGATCGGCGTGTTCGAATCAGTCGGCGATTCAGCCGGCGCCGTGGTCGACGACATCTCGGACGTGTCGGACGCGGACGTTTCCGACGCCGACGTCGCCGACGTGATGGACGTGTCGGACGAGGTCGCCGACGCCCCAGGCGACGAGCTCGATGAGCCGCTTCGAGCCGCCGAGCGGAGCGCGCCGCTCGTCGCCGCGCTCGAAGACGACGACGCTCCTCGCGAAGGCACGGGCGAGCTCGACGTGGAGGATCTCGAGCCTCGTCCCGAGACGGGTGAGCTGGACATCAGCGAGCTCGAGCCCGTCGCGAAGCCGCGCGCGCTCGCGGTCGTGGCGGACGACGAGCCGATCTCGCTGAGCTCTCTCGACGCGCTGGTGAAGCAGAGCGACGACCTCGAGGAGCTCGACGCGCTCGAGGACGCCGACGAGCCGCAGCCGACCTCGACTCGCTCGTCACTGCCGCCGCCGCCCCCGTCACGCACCGGCGCGAGCGTGCCTCCGAAGCCGCCCCCGCCTCCGCCACGACGCGGCTCGTAGCGCGTCGACCGAGGGCGTTGACGCAGCGCGTCGCGACCCGCGCGCTGAACGAGTTTCCATCTTCCACTGCTCGCGCTCGCGCGGCAGGATCGCGGCTCGCGCATGACGATCCCTCCGCCCTCCTCGGCCGTACTCGCGAGTGGTGAAGCGCCGCCGCACGACAAGGACGTCGCTTTCCTGCAAGCGCTCCGAAACGTCGGGCTCTTGCCCGAGCTCGCAGGCGAAGAGCTGAAGCGATCGCTGCGCTGCGCGCGCGATCTCGGCAAGCGCGAGGGCTCCGCGCAGTTCCGCATGGACGTGCTCGAGGCGCACTACACGGCCGCAGGCAACGAAGGCATCTCGCGCTCACGACGTCAGGTCGACCGCTTCTTCATCCATCACGAGAGCGAGATCGTGACGGCGAGCACGCTGCTCGATCGCCTCGCGGCGCTCGCGCCCGAGATCGGACCGATCGCCCTGGAGCGCATCGGCGCGGGGGCGGACTCCACGCTCGTGCTGCGCGCCGGCGACGACTTCGTCGCGCTGCTCGACGACTTCGAAGAGACGATGGACACGGGCGACATCGACATCCGCGATCTCGACGCGGGCGCCTCGCCCTCGGCGATGGTGACGGTGCGAGGCCTCGTGCGCGGCGTGAACGTGCTGCTCGGTCGACGCGACGTCCGCGAGCGCATGGTGCCGCTGCGCTCCGACGTGATGCGCGAGATCTACGTCGCGCTCCCGCTCACGGAGGCGATCGATCTCGCCCGCGCGGGCTGGCTCGAAGAAGACAGCGCCGAAGACGTGATGGACCTCGGCGGCTGGTAGCGCTGGATGCCGTCAGCGAGCGAGCGCGCAGGCGACGCGAGCTACGGAAGCGCCCTTCTCTTCACGCTCCTCGTCGCGTGTGATCCAGCATCGGCTCGAGGCCCGCTCGAGCCCGCACCCACGTCGACGATGACGGGCGGCGATCGCGTCCTCGTGCCCGCGGGGCGGCTCGGCACTGACCACATCGCGGCGTTCGAGATGGATCGAACGCTCGTCACGCACGCGCGGTTCGAGCAGTTCGTCGACGCGACGGGGCACGTCACGGCGGCGGAGCGCGACGGCGATGGGCAGGTCCTCGATCTCGCGAGCGGACGATGGAGCGTCGAGCAAGGCGCGACGTTTCGCATGCCGCGAGGTCCGAGCGGAGACGCGGCGGCGAGCGATCACCCGGTCACACAGGTCTCGCTCGCAGACGCAGAAGCGTTCTGCGCGTGGGCCGATGGGCGCGTGCCGACGGAGCGCGAGTGGGAGCACGCAGCGCGCAACGCGCGCGACGACCGCACGGCGTACCCGTGGGGCGAGGACGCGTATCCGGACGCGCGCGCGCGCGCGAACACGTGGGAGGGCGTGTTCCCGAGCGCGAACACGCTGCGCGACGGGCACTTGTTCACGTCGCCCGTCGACGCGTTTCCGCCGAGCCCGCTCGGGCTGCACGACATCGTCGGCAACGTCTGGCACTGGACGCGCTCGGCGTTCGACGCGGACGAGACCTCCGAAGGCGACGTCGCGCTGCGCGGCGGCTCGCACCTCTGCGATCCGGACGTCTGTCATGGCTACCGCATCGACGCGCGGCAGCGCGCAGCTCGTACGGATCGCTTCGCCCACGTGGGCTTCCGCTGCGCGTACGACGCGAGCGAGCCTAGCGAGGGCCCGCCTGGCGCGGCTGCGGCTCGACGTTGAGCGAGCTCGTCCAGCGCGTGGGCGGCTCGAACGTTCGCTCCGCGAGCTCCGCGTAGAGGATGCGGTCGCCGCGCAGCACGCGACGACCGCGCGTCACGAGCATGCCCTCGACGTGCGCACCGACCAGCGCCCACGGCTCGAGCTCTGCGTCGATCGGCGCGCGGCCGGGCACGCGGTAGCGAACGCGCACGACGCGTCCGAGCGAGAGGGCAGTCGTGATCACCGCGCGCACGTCCGCGCGGATCATCGCAGGCCCATCGATGGCCTGCGCGACCCAGAGATCGCGTCCCGCGCTCGGACGCACCTCGGCGACGAGGCGATCGAAGAGGCCCACCGTGGCGGCCACGTCCGCCGCCGCGCGGTGGTTGGGACGCGGCAGCGCATAGAGCTCCGCCAGCGCCGCGAGGGACGTCGCGACGCCGTGCGTGACGCGCTGCGCGAGCTTCTTGGTGTCGAGCGCGTGAGGCGCCGGAGGCGCGATCTCACCACGCGCGGCCGCTGCGGCGAGGAAGCCGAGGTCGTACGAGATGCGATGACCGACGAGGATCGCGCCTGCGAGCGCCGCCGCGACGCGCGGCGCGAGCTCCGTGAGGGTGGGCGCCGCGAGGAGCATCGCGTCGTCGATGCCATGAATCGCCTGCGACTGACCGACGGGCACCTCCGACCGCACGAGGCTCTCGAAGCGCTCGAGGCTCGCGCCGCGCGCGTCGCGGCGCTCCCACGCGATCTCGCAGACGCGCGCCGTCTCCGCGTCGTTGCCGGTCGTCTCGAGGTCGAGGACCACGTGCTCGACCTCGCTCCACGGGCGATCCCAGATCGAGCTCTCCGCCGAGGGCGGACCATCCGAGGAGGACGTGACGGGCATCGCGGCTGAGGTTTGCTACCACGCGCGGTCGGTCATGCCCTCCCTCGAGATCACGAGTCGAAGCGCTGCGGGCGTGCGCGTGCACCCACTGAGCCTCCGTGGCCTCCTCGCTGCGCAGCCCGAGGCCACGCTGGCGCGCCTCCTCGCGCGTCGCGGTGTCGAGATCGATCCGGCCAAGCAGCTCGATCGACACGAGCAGGCGGCGCGCGCGCTGGCGCCGATCCCACGCGCTCAGGTCGAGGGGCTCGGCAGCGCCGCGCGCGAAGCGCTGGAGGCCCTCGTCGCGCGACCGGGCTGGCGCGCACGGCGTGATCTCGGAGGCGGGGCGCTCGCGCTGGTCGAGCCAGGCCTCGCGCTCTCGCCGGGCGACCCGATGCGCGAGCTCGATGCGTTGGTGGTCCCGGCGGCGTATCGCCTGCAGCTCGCGACCCCGCGCGCCGAGAGTCGTCACGCGGCGCGCGGGCTACTCGCTGCGCTCGACCCCGAGACGCGGGACGACGTGATCCTCACGCTGCACGGTCGCCGCACGAGCATCCTCTGGCCTCTCGCGCTCGAGGGCGCCCTGCTCCGCCTCGAGTCACCCGCCGAGCTCGACCGGCTGATCGCCGAACAAGATCACATCGGCCTCCTCGCGCTGTCTGCCATCGAAGCGCGCGGCGGCGAGGTGGGACTCGACGAGTACCTCGATCTCTGTCGAGAGACGGCGCGCTGGAGCGGCGCGCGCATCCCGCGTCGCGGGGCAGCGTTCCTCTTGGTGGCGAACGCGCTCGTGCTTCCGTCGGGCGACGGTCGACTCGTGATGCCCGAAGAGGTCGCCGCGCGCGTCGGGCGCGAGCGCCGCGCGACCCTCGAGGTGCGTCGCGCCGCGGCGATCGATCACGCCACCCGCCGCGAAGACGAGCCGCAGCGCGCGACGCTCACGTCCACGCGCGCGCCGCGCGCTCTGGCCGCGTGGCTCGAGTCCGCCACGCCGGGCCGACTGCCAGGGCGCGGCGCGATCGCGCGCGCGGCGCGACGCTCCGCGGCGTCCTTCGATCAGACGCTCCTCCTCGTGACGCTCGTCGACGCGACACCGCTCCGCGGTCACACGCTCGGCAGCTACGAAGACGCGCTCTTGGAGACGTGGCGCTCGGGTCATGCGTGGGACGAGATCCTCGAGACCCCACGCGTCACGGCGGGCACTGCGCTCGAGACGCCGACGGTCGTCCTCCGGGCGTGCGCGATGGACGCGCTCGCGTCGCTGCCGTGGGGTCGCTTCGCGGCGCCCGAGACCGTGCGCGCTGCGATCGAGAGCGACCTCCGCTTCGATGGCGTCACGGCGGCGTTCGCCCGCGGCAGGCTCAGGCGCGATCACGGCTGGATCGCCGAGCTGCGTATCGCGATCGATCGCCTCCTCGAGGTGTCGTTGCCCGCGCTGGGCCTCGTCGACGTCGCGCCCGATGGCTCGCTGCGAGCGAGCGCGCGCGCCCTCGGCCCTGCGCGTCTGGCTGCGCCGGGCGATGCGCCTCCGCTCGTGTGGAGCTCGACGGATCGCGCGCGACTCGGGCCCGACGCCTCGATCGATCTGCTCACGGTGCT
The DNA here is from genome assembly GCA_964502175.1 of uncultured Sandaracinaceae bacterium. Classification (GTDB taxonomy): domain Bacteria; phylum Myxococcota_A; class Polyangia; order Polyangiales; family Sandaracinaceae; genus JAFLCL01. The sequence goes on along the minus strand of CAZCVE010000010.1, from coordinate 4,955 downwards.
CGCCGGCACCGTCGACGCCGTCGCCGACGACGACGCGCTCGCGCTCACGATCGATCCCCTGCGCGTGCCGCTCGACGTGCGCGATCGGTGGCTCGCGACGCTCGAGCGCACGGGCCACCCGGATCTCGCGAGCGTCGCCGAGCGCTGCGTGCGGCCACGCGCGAGCGCGATCGCGCAGCGCGCGTCGTGGGTGATCACCCTGCCCGACGCGACGCTCGCCACCGAGCTCCGCAGCGCGCCCGAGATCGCGCGATGGCTCGTCGCCCCACACCCCGACGCGCCCGTGCTCGTGCTCGAGGAGTCCGCTCCGCGCGCCGTGATCACGCGAGCGCTGGCGCGCGCAGGCGTGTCGCTCGAGATCGCGCGCCCCGAGGCCAAGGCCACCAAGCGCCGCGGTCGTCCGTTGCGCCGAGTCCGCTGAGCCCCATCACGCGCGCCTCGCGCGTGATCCGTGGGTCGCTCGGGGCCCCCCTTGACCGATGGCGACGGCCGCTCAACTCTCGCGGTTCTGTCCCAGGTTCGGCGGCGCGCGGGGCTCTTCTCGTTCGCTTCCGTTCCGGGCGGGGGAGGCTGTGATGTCCGAAGAGCTGAAGCTGAGTGAGATGAAGTCAGGGACCGTGAAGTGGTTCAACAACGCCAAGGGTTGGGGCTTCATCAAGCAGGAAGACGGTCCGGACGTGTTCGTCCACTACTCGCAGATCGGCGGCGACGGGTTCCGCACGCTGCGTGAGGGCGAAGCCGTCGAGTTCGCGCTGAAGGACGGACCCCGCGGTCCGCTCGCCGAGAAGGTCTCGCGCATCAACTGATCCGCCGCTCGGCGGTTCTGGCGCGGTCCGACCGCGAAGACGCTTCACCTGCCCAGCTCGCGTGGGCCCTTGCCCACCTGGGCGTTCACTTGGGAGCCCTTCATCCGAGCGCCGTCGCATCGGGTCGAAGGGCTCCGTTTCGTCTGGGGCCGCACGTCGGCGAGGGCGCCGGTTCGACCCTCTCGCAATGCCGGGGAGCCCGTGCTAGCTCAGCGCCCGACCATGCAGCAGCGCGTCCTGATCCTCGTCGTGTTGTCGATGATCGCCGGCATCGCCGTCGCGTGCTCCGGCGGCGATGAAGAGCCCCGAGGCCAAGACCCGACCGGCGAGGGCGAAGAAGGCCCGCGCACGCACGGCCTCACCGAAGAAGAGGCCGCGCAGGTCCTCGCCAAGATCGGTGATCGCGAGATCAGTGTCGGAGAGTTCGCGGAGTCGATCGCGTCGAAGGGTCCGTTCCTCCGCGCTCGCTACAACTCCCCGGAGCGCCGCCGCGAGCTCCTCGATCAGATGGTGCGCTTCGAGCTCTTCGCGCAGGAGGCCGACCGCCGCGGCTATGACGACCTCCCCGAGGTGCAGCGCACGCGCAAGCAGGTGCTCATCCGCCGCTTCCTCAAGCAGGAGTTCGAGGATCGCATCCAGCTCTCGGACGTGAGCGACGCCGACGTGCAGGCCTACTACGACGCGCACGCGGACGAGTTCAACAAGCCCGAGCAGGTCCGCGCGAGCCAGATCCTCTTCACGAACCAGGCGACGGCGCAGCGCGTGCTGAGGCAGCTGATCGCGAGCCCCAGCGACATGCGCATGTTCCGGCAGCTCGCGGAGGTCCACAACACGGACCCGGCGACGCGCGATCGCTTCGGCGACATCGGCTTCTTCTCGCGGCCCGCCGAGCGACAGGCCGACGAGCCCGAGGTGCCCGCCGAGGTCGCCGAGGTCGCGTTCTCGATGGACACCATCGGCACGGTCCACCCCGAGCTCGTGCGCTCGAGCCTCGGCTTCCACATCGTGAAGATCACGGGCCGTCGGGCGCCGCTCCACCGCACGCTCGAAGAGGCGTCACGTCCGATCCGTCATCGCCTCTGGCGCGAGCGCCGCGAGCAGGCCGTCGAAGACCTGGTGACTCGCCTGCGTGGCGAGGCCGACGTGCACGAAGATCTCTCGCTCCTCGAGCAGGTCCACATCGACATCCCCGAGGGCAACTTCCCCGCGACGCTGAACGACGCCGCGCTCGTGCCCCCGCCCACGCCGCCGCCCGCGACCGGTGGCACGCCCACGCCGTCGCGACCGGTGGTGCCGAGCGGCACGCCGACTCCCGGCGGTGGACCGGCGGGCTCTCCGACGGACATGCGCTGATGGTGGCGCGTCTCCAAGTCGCGCGCGTTCGTCGCGCGCCTCGCGCGACCGAGCTCGTGGTCTCGTCCGTGATCGCTGCGCTCGCCCTCGCTGTCTGGGCCGGCGGCGTCGCCCCGACGCCAGTCCGCGGCGACGTGATCGAGCGCGTGGTGGCCGTGGTGAACGACGACGCGATCTTCCTGTCGGAGCTGCGCACCAAGGCCGCGCCGCGCCTGCCAGCCGCCCTCTCGTCCGCGCGCAGCGAGGCCGATCGCCTCGCGGCGATCCGCGGCGTCTACGACGAAGAGCTCACCCACCTCATCGACGAGCACCTCATCGTGCAGGCCGCCTCGGCCGAGTCGATCGTGGTCTCCGCGAGCGACGTCGAGAACGCGATCAACAACGTGCGCTCGCAGACGCGCTTGCCCGTCGATCAGTTCTGGAACCTCGTGCGCGAGCAGGGCTTCACCGAGGACGAGTACCGCCGCGACATCCGGCAGCAGCTCCTCCGCTACAAGGTGCTGAACCAGCGCGTGCGCGGCCGCGTGAACATCACCGAAGAAGACGTGCGGCGCCGCTTCGACGAGCTCGTCGCGCAGGCGCGCCGACGCAGCCGCTACAACGCCGCGTTCGTGCTGATCGCCGTGCCGGACGGGGCGTCCGCCACCGAGGTCGCCGCCCTGGCGCACCGCGCCGAAGAGGCCCACGCCAGCATCGAAGACCTCGAGACCTTCGAGGAGGCCGTCGACGACTACGGAGGTGGTGAGCTCGGCTGGCTGTCCGAGGGCGACCTCGAGCCGCAGCTCGAGAGCGGGCTCGCCTCGCTCGACGTCGACCAGGTCTCACCGCCGATCCGCGGCGCGAGCGGCTTCTTCATCTTCTATCTGCGCGAGCGAGACACCGCCTCCGGCGCGCTGCCGCGCTACGAGGACGTCCGCATGGACATCTACCGGCAGATGCTCCAGGACGCGATGACCCGGCAGGAGCGCGCCTTCGTCGAAGAGCTGCGACGCGCCGCGACCATCGAGCGGCGTCTCGAGCTGTAGTCAGGTCCCGAGGCGGAGCTTCCAGACCATCCCGATCGCCTCGAGGAAGATCTTGCGGCTCATCTTGCTCTGGCCGGCCTTTCTATCCACGAAGGTGATCGGCACCTCGCTCACGCGAAAGCCTCGCTGGGCGGCGCGATAGGTCGTCTCGATCTGGAACGAGTAGCCCTCGGAGCGCAGCGTGCCGAGCTCGATCGTGCGCAGCACCTCGGCGCGGAACGCCTTGTAGCCGCTCGTGAGATCACGGATCGGCAGGCCGAGGATCGTGCGTGAGTAGAGGCTGCCGCCCTTCGACAAGAAGTGGCGACCAGGGCCCCAGCCCACGACGCCACCGCCGGGAATGTTGCGCGACCCGATCACGAGGTCCGCGCCCTTCGCGAACGCCTCGAAGAATGCGGGCAGGTGGAGCGGGTCGTGGCTCATGTCCGCGTCCATCTCGAAGAAGAGCTCGTAGCCCTCGGCGAGGCCCTTCTCGAACGCCTGCACGTACGCGGTGCCGAGGCCGAGCTTTCCCGCCCGGTGCATCACGCGGATGCGCGGATCGGCGCCCGCGAGAGCGTCGGCGATCGCGCCGGTTCCGTCGGGCGAGTTGTCGTCGACGATGAGGACGTCCACGTCGGGGACGACGCGGAGCACGCTCGTGACGAAGTGCTCGAGGTTGTCCTTCTCGTTGTACGTCGGGGTGACGATCAGCGTGCGAGGACGCGACGAGGTCTTGGCTGCGGACATGATGGGCGCGCGACCTTATGCGCGTCGCTCACGGCGCGCCAGCGGTGCTCGAGCCCGCCGAAGCACGTCCGGCGGCGGCGGGCGCAGGCGCGCTCTGCGCCGTCGCAGACACACCCGCCGTGCGGGTCGCGCGCGCGCGACGTCGTCGTGCCGTGCGGGCCACCGCGGCCCGACGGCGCGCGTCCGCAGCGTGGGCGATGGCAGCCGCCTCGCGCGCCGCGCTCCGATCGACCCACGGATGAAACGGTGGGTCTTCGTCACAGCGCGGCACGTCGTCGATCGGGCAGTAGATGCGCACGTGCATGTGGTTCGTGTGCTGTCGCTCGGCGTCGATCACGGCGTCGACGCGCGCGAGCAGCTCTTCGCTCGCGCCCCGCCGTCGGCCTTCGGCGAGCAGGCGTTGCTCGATGTGCGCCGCGAGGAAGATGAACTGCACGGGCGTCTGCGTCTCGGTCACCAGCGCTTCCACGAGCTCCCACGTGCGCCCATCGTCGAGGCGAACGGTCGGATCTTGGCGCGCCGTGCCGTCGCGACGGACGTCGTAGAAGCGATCGGTGAGGATGGGGGTGCCCGTCGCGTCGAGCATGTAGAGCCCCACGTCCGCGTCGCGACCGCTGCGGTGCGAGCGGTGCGGGCCGAAGCGTCCTCCCCCGTCGCGCGAGAGATCACCGACGTGGAGGCGACCGCCGGGCGACCGCTCGGCCACGTTCCCCGCCACCCGCGCCAACAAGGTCACCAGCTCCGCCGTCCCGAAGTGCTGCCCGCGGGACGAGCTCTTCACGGCGAGGTGGGTCGTCTCTTCGAGCACGACGCCGCGGACGAGCCTCCCGCGGTTCGGGCTCCCGATCGAGAGCGACCCCGCGCCCGGCTCGGCACGCACGATCGGCCGCGTGGTCCCGCGGCGCGTGGCCGGGCGACGCGCCGTGGCGCGGGCCCCCGTCGTGCGTCGAACCGTCGCTCCGCGGGTCGTGGCCCCGCGGGTCGTCGCCCGCGCCGCGGTGGTGCGACCCGCCGGGGTCCGTCGCGCCCCGCCCGCGCGGGA